>JAJZES010000033.1 GCA_021845985.1 Pseudomonadota bacterium
CCGGTCATCGCCGCGGCGCTGCCGGCGCTGCTGGCGCGGCGCGATCTGCGCCGGCCCGATGCCGCGCCCGGCCCGCGGCGCCTCGGCGACCGCGCCGCGGTGCTCGCCGCCTGGCTCGCCGGCCGCATCTGAGGCACGCGGCCGGCGCAGCTCCGCGCTGCGATTCTCGACATCATTTGCCGGCGCGCGGTTACTATCTGCGGTCATGCGGCGTCCGCCGGCATCGCCCGGCATCGCGGCCGCGTGGGCGAGGATGAGATGATGCGCAAGATCGTGATCGCCGCCATTGTCCTGCCGCTGATGGGCGGCGCCGCGCTGGCGCGGTGCAGCCCGCATGTCGGCCGCAACGTGGACACCTCGGTCGGCCCGGAGGCGTGGCCGAGCGCCGCCGCGTCGCTGCACCACGCCGGGCTGGCGTCGCCCGAGCAGGTGCTGCGGCTCCGGTACGACGCGCCGGGCACCGCCGCCGACTGACCGTGCGCCGGCCGTGCGGTCACGGCGCCGGCAGGTCGATCCACGACAGATGCCCGCCCTTGCCGGCGCCGGTGTCGAGAAACACCGCCCGCCCGCCGGCCGCGCCGGTCTGCACATAGGGCCGTCCGTCGCGGCTGCGCCGGTCATGGCCACAATAGACGGTCAGGCCGGCGGGCACCCGATCGACCCAGCGCAGGCTGCGCTCGGGCAGCCCGTCGGCCAGCGTCGTGCCGGTCGGCTCGCCAAACAGCGCGCGGGCCAGCGGCCCCTCCGGCCGGGCGGTAAGCGGCGCTGCCGGCGGCGGCTCATGCAGCATCGCGGTATGAAAGCCGCCATGGACGAAGACGCTGCGCCGGCGGACGATCCAGGCCGGGGCGCTGGCGATCTCGGCCGCGGCGCGGTCGGCCAGCGGCCGGTCGAGCTGCGCCAGCGTCGCCGCCAGCTCGGGCAGCATCCGCACCGGCCGCCCGGCCAGCGCCCGCGCCAGCTTGTGGTCGTGGTTGCCGAGCAGGAACAGGCCGCGCCCGGCGTCGATCAGCGCGAACATCTGGCGCAGCACGCCGGCGGCGTCCGGGCCGCCATCGGTCAGATCGCCGAGCTGAACGACGAAGCGGTCGGTTGCCGCGGCATGGGCGAAGCCGCGGGCATCGCCATGCACGTCACCGACGACGCGGATCGGCTGGCCGTGCGGCAGGGTGATCATCCGTGCCGGCCGCTGATCTGCGCCAGCGCCGCCAGCGCCCGCGCCCGTCCGGCCGCCAGATCGACCACCGGCTGCGGATAGCTGCGGCCGAGCACGATGCCGGCCTCGGCCAGCTCCAGCGGCGCCGCCATCCATGGGGCATGCAGGGCGTGGTCTGGCAGGCGGGCCAGTTCGGGCACGAAGCGGCGGACATAGCGGCCGTCGGGGTCGAAGCGGCGACCCTGCAGCACCGGATTGAAGATGCGGAAATAGGGCGCCGCATCGGCGCCGCTGCCCGCCACCCACTGCCATTGCGCGCTGTTGCTGGCGAGGTCGGCATCGACCAGCGTGTCCCAGAACCACGCCGCGCCGTCCTGCCAGGGCAGCAGCAGATGCTTGACCAGCAGGCTGGCGACGATCATCCGCACCCGGTTGTGCATCCAGCCGGTCTGCCAGAGCTGGCGCATTCCGGCATCGACGATCGGGATGCCGGTCTGCCCGCGCTGCCAGGCGCGCAGCGCGGCGGGGTCGGAGCGCCAGGGCATGCGCGCATAGTCGCGGCGCAGCGGCAGCTCCGGCAGGTCGGCATGGTGCCACAGCAGATGGGCGGAGAACTCGCGCCACAACAGCTCATTCTGCCACGCCGCGACGCCTGTGCCATCGCCGGCCTGCGCCGCCGCCCGCCATGCCTCGTCGGGCGAAATCTCGCCGAACCGCAGCGCCGGCGACAGCCTCGCGGTGCCGTCGATGCCGGGCAGATTGCGGCTGCTGTCGTAGGTGGTCAGTGCCTGCCCGGCGAACTGCGCGAGGCGCGCGCGGGCGCCGTGCTCGCCCGGCTGCCAGGCGGCGCGCAGCCCGCCGGCCCAGTCGGGGTCGCGCGGCAGGAGCTGCCACGCCTCCAGCCGGTCGGAGCGCGGCGCGGCGGCGGCGGCGATATGCGCGGGCGCCGGCAGGGCGCGCGGCGGCGCCCCCTGGGCGCGGCAGGCGCGGGCGAACGGGGTGAACACGCCATAGGGGCCGCCTTGCTGGGTGCGGATGCTGCCGGGCGGGTACAGCGTCGTGGTGCGGTGCAGCTGCAGCGGCAGATCGAGCCGGCTGATCGCGGCGCGCGCCCAGGGTTCGCTCGGCAGCCCGGCATGCACCTCGGCGGCGCCGGTTTCGCCGACCAGACGCGGCAATTCCTCGGCGATCCGGCCGCGCCGCAGCACCAGGGGGGCGCCGCGCCGCCGCAGATCGTCGGCCAGCGCCGTCAGGCTGTGATGCAGCCACCAGCGGGTGGCGCCGCCGGGCAGCCAGCGGCCGGGGGTGATTTCGTCGAGAATGAACACCGGCAGCAGCGGCCGGCCGGAACGCAGCGCCGCTTCGAGGGCGGCATTGTCGTGCAGGCGCAGCTCGCGGCGCAGCCAGAGCAGGGCGGGGGCTTGATCCATCGCCCCGATATACTGGTGGCGGGTGGATTGCCTATGCCGCGCGCCGGGCGGCGTAGGGGAAACTGAACAACCGCTCGCGGCCGAGCAGGAACACCCGCCCGCCGCGAGGAAACAGCGCCGCGATGGCGGCGTCGCGCACGTCCAGCCCGCCGGTATAGGCGCCGAGCGCCGGCAGCATCAGCCGCCGCCCGTCGCAGACGAAGCATGGCCGGCTGACGCTGGCGCCACGCACCTCGACGCGGGCTTTCGGGTGATGGTGGCCGCAGAGTTCGCCGGCTGCCGGTCCGGGCCGCGCCTGATGGCAGAAGCGGAGCCGGCCGAGCCGCAATTCGTCCACCGCCGCGCCGTCGATGCCCTCGGGCGGCGTCGGATCGTGGTTGCCGAGCACCCAGACGACGCGATGCGCCGCGGCCATGGCGCGCAGTCGGGCGCGGTCGGCCGGCGCCAGCCGGGCGCTGCCGCCGGCATCGTGAAACGAGTCGCCCAGCGCGACCAGCGTTTCCGGCTGCCAGCGGCGCAGTAGGGCGGCAAGCCGGTCGAGCGTGGCGCGGGTGTCCCAGGGCGGCAGCAGGGCACCGCGCGCGGCGGCGGCGGAGCCTTTTTCCAAGTGCAGATCGGCGACCGCGAGCAGGCGTTGCGCCGGCCAGAACAGCGCCCCCTCCGGGTCGAGCATCAACCGCTCGCCGGCGAGGTGGATCGGGGCGGGGGTCATTGCGGCGGAGACAGATCGCAAATGGCGAGGTACGCCGCAGCGTGGTCGATCAGGCGGCGTGCTTCCGCGACCGTCGCGAGAGCGTCGGCCTGCGAATACTTGGGTGGCGGCTTGCCGCCATAGTCAAACCTCGATCGCAGCTCGAAACCGTGGGCGAGAAAGCCAACCATTGTCGAGTCGATGCGCGAATCCTCATGGGCCAGCCGGCTGATTTCGCTGTGCGTGCCGCTGTGGTTCTTAATGACCAGGCCGGTGCGCACTCGTATTATGGCATGCGCGGCATTCAAAACCGCAGTATATGTCTCCCGTGCGGCGAGAGCGTAGAGTTTCGTGGCCTCCGCCACCTCTGCCACGCCAGCGAGAATGTCGCGTCCTCGGGCGATCAGGTCATCGGCCTCAGGTGTCAAGGCGGATCCCGTCACGTCGGACTTCCCTCAATAAAGCAGTTCGTCTGTCATAGTCGTCGTCCGCCAGGGTCACCGGGCTGATCAGCTCGCCGGTATCATACAGAATATCGGTCGTGATGTTCGCCAGCACGCCCATTTCGTGCCAGGTATTCTCGATCCCGTGCAGAAACACCGCCACGTCGTAATCCGAATCCGCCCGGAAATCGCCGCGCGCCCGCGAGCCATACAAGATCAACTGGTCCAGCCGATCGCCATACGCCGCTCTCACCGCGTCGCGAAAGCGGCGCAGTACCGGGTCTTGCGCAGGGTCCGGTCGATCGGTCACAGCGGCAATCTGCCCTGTCCGGGCACGTCCGGCAAAGCCTGCCGTGGCGATCGCCGGGGCGCCGGCGCCACCTCGCCCATCGCTTCGGCGACCAGCGCCGCTTCCTCCAGCAGCGCATCGTCGCCGCCGCTGTTACGCACGCTTTCCCGCCCGATCTCCAGCAGCACCGGCACGGCGAGCGGCGAGACGCGCGACAGGACCATGTGCCGCACCCGCCCCTTGATGCGCGCCAGCATCGCCGCGATGCGCCCGAGATCGGTCAGGCCGCCCGCCGCATCCGCCCGCGTCGCCCGCAGCAGCACATGGTCCGGCTGATGCCGGCGCAGCACGTCGTAGATCAGGTCGGAGTTCACCGTCACCTGCCGGCGCGATTTCTCCGCCCCCGGCGCCTGCCGCTCGATCAGGCCGGCGATCACCGCGACATTGCGGAACGTCCGCCGCAGCATGGAGCTTTCGGCGAGCCACGCCTCCAGATCGTCGCCCAGCATATCCGCCTCGAACAGCCGCGCGATGTCGGTCGGCGGGTGGGCGCTCCAGGCCGCCAGCACGTAATCGGTGGCGACGAAACCGAGCGGCGCGAAACCAAACCGCTCCATCCGCCGCGTCAGCAGCAGGCCGAGCGTCTGGTGCGCGTTGCGGCCCTCGAAACAATAGGCGACCAGATACCAGCGGTCGCCGCGCGGAAACGTCTCGACCAGCAGATCGCCGCGGCCGGGCAGGCGCGACACCGCGCGCTGCATCATCAGCCATTCCTGCACGGGTGCGGGAAAGCCGCCCCAGCTTGCCGCGTCGGCCAGCATCCCGCGCACCCGGTCGGCCAGATTGGTCGTCATCGGCATCCGCCCGCCGGCATAGGCGGGCACTTTCGCCTCGCCCGCGCCGCCCTCGGCCACCTCGACGGTGGTTTCGCGCAGCCGCAGGAAACGCAGCAGCCGCCCGGCAAAGATGAACGTGTCGCCCGGCGTCAGCATGTTGGCGAAATATTCTTCGACCTCGCCGAGCGCCGCACCGCGCGGCCCCAGCCGCACCTTCAACAGCGGTTCCTCGACGATGGTGCCGATGTTCATGCGGTGCTGCCGGGCGATGCGCTCGGTGCGGACATGCACCCGTGCCTCGGCGTCGCGAAACAGCTTGTGGTGCCGCTCATAGGCGGCAAGGGCATAGCCGCCGTCCTGCACGAAGCCCAGCACATCGTCGAAGTCGCGGCGCGTCAGCGCGGCATAGGGTGCGGCACGCCGCACCTCGGCAAACAGCGCGTCGGGCAGGAACGGCGCGGCGCAGGCGACGCCGAGCACATGCTGCGCCAGCACATCCAGCCCGCCCGGCCGCGGCGCCTCGCCGTCCAGTTCGCCGGCCGCGGCGCCGAGGATCGCCGCCTCGCATTCCAGCACCTCGAAGCGGTTGGCGGGGACCAGGATGGCGCGCGAGGCTTCGTCCATGCGGTGATTGGCCCGCCCGACCCGCTGCAGCAGCCGCGACACGCCTTTCGGCGCGCCGACCTGCAGCACCTGGTCCACGCCGCCCCAGTCGATGCCGAGATCGAGCGAGGACGTCGCGACCACCGCGCGCAGCCGCCCGGCGGCCATCGCCGCTTCGACCTTGTGGCGCTGTTCGGGTTCCAGGCTGCCATGGTGGATGGCGATCGGCAGCGTCGCGGCGTTCAGCTTCCACAGTTCCTGAAACAGCAGTTCGGCCTGGGCGCGGGTGTTGACGAACACGATCGTCATCGCCGCCGCGGCGATGCAGCGCAGAATCTCCGGGGCGCTGAACAGGCCCATATGGCCGGCCCAGGGCAGCCGGCCGCGCGGCAGCAGCATGCCGATCTGTGGCGCCGCGCCCGGTTCGGCGTCGATGACGCGGACGCTGTCGGCGCGGCCATCCGGCGCGACATAGGCGGCGAGCGGGGCGCGGTGGGCGACGGTTGCCGACAGGCCGATGCGCCGCGCCGCCGGCGCCAGCGCGGCCAGCCGGGCGAGCGCCAGCGCAAGCTGATCGCCGCGCTTGCTGCCGGCCAGGGCATGCACCTCGTCGATGACGATGGCGGCGAGCGGGGCGAACATCGCCGCCGCCTCCGGCAGCGTGATCAGCAGGGCGAGGCTTTCCGGCGTGGTCAGCAGCAGGTTCGGCGGCGCCGCGCGCTGCCGGCGGCGTTCGGCCGCCGGGGTGTCGCCGCTGCGCGTGGCGATGCTGACCGCCAGCCGCATCGCCTCCACCGGGCGCAGCAGATTGCGGGCAATATCGGCGGCCAGCGCCTTCAGCGGGCTGACATAGAGCGTGTGCAACCCGGCCCGCGGATGGGCGGCAAGGTCTATCAGGCTGGGCAGGAAACCGCCCAGAGTCTTGCCGCCGCCGGTCGGCGCGATCAGCAGCACGCTGTCGCCGGCCTGCGCCGCCGCCATGACGGCGCGCTGGTGGGCGCGCAGTTGCCAGCCCTGGGCGGCAAACCAGCCGGCGAACGGGTCGGGCAGGTCGGACATCGTCCGGTGTTAGCCGTCGCCGGGGGGAGGCGAAAGCGTACCCGGCATGGCGGCATCGGGGTCGGGCTGCTCACGTCAAAGTGAGCACCCAGCCGCGCCGTTCGCCTGCCGATTGCCCTATCTGCTCCCACACTCTACTTAATTGGCGTTTCGGGCAGAGAAGGAGATCGACATGGGGAAGGCGGTACGATTCGGTAGCCTGATGCTGGTCCTGGGGCTTGGCGCCTGCACCAACCCCTATGACCCGAACGGCCGGGCGATCGACGGCGGGCTGCTCGGCGCCGGCGGCGGCGCGGCGCTGGGCGGCTTGTTCGGCGGTGGCGAGGGCGCCGCGGCGGGCGCGCTGATCGGCGGCGCCGCAGGGGCCGCCGGCGGTGCGCTGACCACCCCGCGTCCGCCGCAGCCGCCGCCGCAGGCGTCGCAGCCGGTTTATTACCAGCCGCCCGGCTCCTGACGGTTGATCGCGCCGGCGATTCGGCGTCAGCATCACCTCGGGACGGGCCAGCGGGAGGCAGGATGGAACCGGCGCAGGATGGTGGGCGAAGCGATTTTTCGGCCTATGTGCCGCGCCATTTCGGCTTCGTGCTGGCCGATCGGGTGGCCACCGTCACGCTCGACCGGCCGGAGCGCAAGAACCCGCTGACCTTCGCCAGCTACGCCGAACTGCGCGACCTGTTCCGCGCTCTCGCCGCCGCGCGCGAGGTGCGGGCGGTGGTGCTGACCGGGGCGGGCGGCAATTTCTGCTCGGGCGGCGATGTGCACGAGATCATCGGCCCGCTGGTGGCGATGCAGCGTGCCGGCGATACGCCGGGGCTGCTCGCCTTCACCCGCATGACCGGCGATCTGGTCAAGGCGATGCGCGCCTGTCCGCAGCCGATCATCGCCGCCATCGACGGTGTCTGCGCCGGCGCCGGGGCGATCCTGGCGATGGCCTCCGACCTGCGGCTTGGCACCGCGCGCAGCAAGGTCGCCTTCCTGTTCACCCGCGTCGGCCTGTCGGGGGCGGATATGGGCGCCTGCGCCATTCTGCCGCGGCTGATCGGCGCCGGCCGCGCCGCCGAGCTGCTCTACACCGGCCGCAGCATGGCCGGGGAGGAGGCGGAGCGGTTCGGCTTCTACAACCGGCTGTGCCCGCCCGAGGCGGTGCTGGCCGAGGCGCAGGCGCTGGCCGCCGAACTGGCCGCCGGCCCGACTTTCGCGCACGCCATGACCAAGACCTGTCTGCACCAGGAATGGGACATGCCGCTGGGGACCGCGATCGAGGCGGAGGCGCAGGCGCAGGCGATCTGCATGCAGACGCGCGACTTCGCCCGCGCCTATGAGGCGTTCGTGGCCCGGCAACGGCCGGTGTTCGAGGGTGACTGATGGCTGACCCGGCTTTTCTCGACTGGCCGTTCTTCGACGACCGTCATCGCGATTTCGCCCGCCGGCTGGAGGACTGGGCAGCCGGCGCGCTCGGCCATGTCGATCATGCCGATGTCGATGCCGCCTGCCGCGATCTGGTGGCGCGGCTCGGCGCCGCCGGCTGGCTCGCCGCGGCGGTGCCGGAGGGCGGGGCGGCGGCGCTGGATGCGCGCATGATCTGCCTCGCCCGCGACATCCTGGCGCGGCATGCGGCGCTGGCCGATTTCGCCTTCGCCATGCAGGGGCTGGGCACCGCCTCGATCGC
The DNA here is from genome assembly GCA_021845985.1 of Pseudomonadota bacterium. GTDB lineage: Bacteria > Pseudomonadota > Alphaproteobacteria > Acetobacterales > Acetobacteraceae > JAFKFJ01. The sequence continues at coordinate 8,177 of JAJZES010000033.1, forward strand.
GCTGGCCGGTTCGCCGGCGCTGCAGGCGCGGGTGCTGCCGGGCGCGCGGCGTGGCGAGCGCATCGCCGCCTTCGCGCTCAGCGAGAGCGAGGCCGGCTCGGACGTGGCGGCGATGACCACGACGGCCCGTCGTGTCGCCGGCGGCTGGCGCATCGACGGGGAAAAGACCTGGATCAGCAACGGCGGCATCGCCGCGCAGTATGTCGTGTTCGCCCGCACCGGCGAGGCGGCGGGCGCGCGCGGCCTGTCGGCCTTCGTCGTCGAGGCCGATGCGCCGGGGTTTTCGGTCGCCGGGCGGATCGCGACCATCGCGCCGCACCCGCTGGCGACGCTGCGCTTCGACGGCTGCGTGGTGCCCGACGTCAACCTGCTCGGTGCGCCGGGCGAGGGGTTCAAGGTGGCGATGCGGACGCTGGATATTTTCCGCCCCAGCGTCGGCGCGGCGGCACTCGGCCTCGCGCGGCGGGCGATGGATGAGGCGGTGGCGCGGGCGCGGGTGCGGCGGATGTTCGGCGGCGTGCTCGCCGATCTGCAACTGACGCAGGCCAAGCTCGCCGACATGGCGGTGGCGGTCGATGCCAGCGCGCTGCTGGTCTATCGCGCCGCCTGGACGCGCGACGTGCTCGGCCGGCGGATCACCCGCGAGGCGGCGATGGCCAAGCTGTTCGCCACCGAGGCGGCGCAGCGGGTGATCGACGAGGCGGTGCAGATTTTCGGCGGCCTCGGCGTCGCCAGCGGCGCGACGGTGGAGGCGCTGTACCGCGAGGTGCGGGCACTGCGCATCTACGAGGGCGCGTCGGAGGTGCAGAAGCTCATCATCGCCCGCGATGTTTTGTCCCAGGCTGGCGCCTGACGGCTTGCGGCGCACGCTCCCGGAGGCTCCGATGACCCATCCCGCTTTCGCCGCCGGTCGCACGGCCGTCATCACCGGGGCCGCCAGCGGCATCGGGCTGGCCGCCGCGCGGCGGTTCGCCGGGATGGGGCTGAATGTCTGCCTGATCGACCGCGCCGCCGATGCGCTGGCGCGGGCGGCGGCGGAGATCGGCGGTGGCACCCTGCACACGGAGGTCGCCGACGTGTCCCGCCCGGAGGCGCTGGCGCGGGTTCAGCAGGCGGTGACGGCGCGGTTCGGCGCCGTCCATGTGCTGATGAACAACGCCGCCATCGGCGCCAATCCCGGCAAGCCGTGGGAAGGCCAGGCCGGCTGGCGCGAGCTGCTCGACATCAACCTGTGCGGCGTGATCGCCGGCGTGCAGGCATTCGTGCCGGCGATGCTGGCGCAGGACGCCCCTGCCGTGGTGATCAACACCGGCTCCAAACAGGGCATCAGCCTGCCGCCCGGCAACAGCGCCTACAACGTCGCCAAGGCGGCGGTGAAGGCGTTCAGCGAGTTGCTGGCGCATGAGTTGCGGCAAGCCGGCGGGCGAGTGAGCGCCCATCTGCTGATCCCCGGCTTCACCTTCACCGGCCTGACCGGCTGCGCCGAACAGCCGGCCGGCGCCTGGAGCGCCGATCAGGTGGTCGAGGTGATGATCGCCGGCGTCAGCCGCGGCGACTTCTACCTGTTCTGTCAGGACAACGAGACCACGCGGGCGACGGATGAGCGGCGCATGGCGTGGTCGGCCGGCGACATCATCCACAACCGCCCGGCGCTGTCACGCTGGCATCCCGACTATGCCGAGGCGTTTGCCGCCTTCATGAAGGCCGCCGGCCCGGCCTGAGCGGCCGGGACCGGCGGCGGTGAGAAAGGGCGGCGATCAGATATAGTGCTCGGCCAGCGGCGCGAAGCCGTTGAACCGCTGGCTGGCATAGGTGGTGACATAGGCGCCGGTGGCCAGCAGCTCGACCCGATCGCCGCACGTCAGCGCCGTCGGCAGCCGGTAATTGCTGTGGTGGTACATCACGTCCGCCCCGTCGCAGGTCGGGCCGGCAATCGCCACCGGGCCGGTCGGGCCGCCATCATGCGGGGTGGCGATGCTGTAGCGGATCGCCTCACCCTCGGTCTCGGCCAGCCCGCCGAACCGGCCGATGTCGAGATAGACCCAGCGCAGCGGATCATTCGTGGTGCGCCGGCTGACCAGCACCACTTCGGCGCTGACCACCCCGGCATCGCCGACGATGAAGCGGCCCGGCTCGATCAGCATCTCCGGCAGGTCGTTGCCGAAGGCGCGCGTCATCGCCCGCATGATGGCGTGGCCAAACATGTCCACCGTCGGCACCTCGTCGCGGTAGCGCACCGGGAAGCCGCCGCCCAGATTGACCATGCGCAGCCGGACGCCGGCGTCGCGCAGATCGGTGAACAGCATGGCGACGCGGCCGATCGCCGCCTCATAGGAGGTGGGGTCGGTCTGCTGGCTGCCGACATGGAACGACAGGCCGTACGGATCGAGGCCGAGATCGCCGGCCATTTGCATCAGCTCGCGCGCCCGCTCGACCGTGGTGCCGAACTTCTTCGACAGCGGCCAGTCGGCGCCCGCGTTCTCGACGGCGATGCGGCAATAGACCCGCGCGCCCGGCGCATGGCGGGCGAGCTTGGCCAGCTCCTCCTCGCAGTCGAAGGCGAACAGCGACACCCCGGCGGCGTGCGCGCCGGCGATGGCGGAGACCTTCTTGATCGTGTTGCCGAAGCTGATCGCCGCGGGCGCCGCGCCGGCGGCGAGGCACATATCGATTTCCTCGGCCCCGGCGGCATCAAAGCTGCTGCCGAGCGCGACCAGCCGCCCGAGCACCTGCGGCGCCGGATTGGCCTTGACCGCGTAATAGACGCGCGCCAGCGGCAACGCCGCGCGCAGCGCGCGGAAATTGGCCTCCACACGGTCTATGTCCAGCACCAGACACGGCGTGGCCGGCTGATGGTCAGCAAGAAACCGGGCGACTTTAGGAGTCATCGCTCGCGCTCTCCCCTATAGAACGCCCGCCTGTGAAGGCGACGGGCGAAGTTGCGAAACGGTCGAACGAACCAGCGACCAAACGAAGTATCCCGACGCGGAGCGCCGGAACCCGGATTGCCAGAACGCTTGACGTCGTTGCGTAACCCCAGGGGCCAGAGGCACGTGCGTTGCTGCGTGAAGGCGCACATAGGACCCAGGCCCCCCCGGCGCAAGCGGTTTTTTCGCCGCGCAACCGGTGCTGCCGCGCTACGTTCGCCCCGGTATGGACGAGGCAGCCCGCCCGCCGCGCACCGACCCGACCCGCCGCCGCGGGTTCCGTCCGACGGAACCCGACGGCGGCCGGCTGGGCCGCGCCGCGCGCATGCCCGCGCACATTCCCTGGCGCGGCTGGCAGCAGGTGCTGCGGCGGACCTGGCGGGAGGGGAGTTCCGACCGCGTCGCACTGAGCGCCGCCGGCTGCGCCTTCTGGGCGACGCTGTCGCTGTTTCCGGCGATCAGCATGGTGGTGTCACTGTACGGGCTGGTGTTCGACCCCCAGACGGTCGAGCCGCAGCTCGACAACATCCGCCGCCTGCTGCCCGGCCCGGCCTTCGCGCTGATCGCCGAGCGGGTGCGCACGCTGGTCGCGCATGGCGGCACCCAGCTCGGCGTGTCGCTGGTCATCAGCACCGCGTTTGCCCTGTGGAGCGCCTCGACCGGGACCAAGTCGCTGCTCTCGGCGCTGAATCTCGCGTATGAGGAAGTGGAGCGGCGGAATTATTTCCGCTTCCAAGCGATCGGCCTGCTGATGACGCTGGGCGGCATTCTGGGCGTCACCCTGGGCCTCGCCAGTCTGGTGCTGCTGCCGGCGGTGGTGGCGTTCGTCGGCCTGTCGGCGCATGCCAAGGGGCTGCTGCGCGGCGGCTCCTTCGTCGTGCTGATGGTGTTCGTGTTGCTGGCGCTGTCGCTGCTGTATCGCTTCGGCCCGTCGCGGCGGGCGGCGCAATGGCGCTGGATCACCCCCGGCTCGCTGCTGGCGACCGCCTTATGGCTGGTCGCCTCGCTGCTGTTCAGCGTCTATGTGCAGTATCTGGCGACCTACGACGCCACCTACGGCCCGCTCGGCGCGGTCGCCGGCATCATGATGTGGTTCTGGGTGACGGCCTATGTCGTGCTGCTGGGCGCCGAGCTGAACGCCGAGCTGGAGCTGCAGACCGCCGAGGACACGACGCATGGCGACCCGCGGCCGATCGGCGAACGCGGCGCCTTCGCCGCCGATCATGTGGCGGAGGAGTAGCCCTCCGCCAGCCGCGCCAGCCGCACCGCCGTATGCCCCCGACTCGGCCGCAGGCTCGGCATGATCAGCAAACAATCGTCGTGCGGGGTGCGGATCTCCTCATCGCCGTCGGTCGCCAGCAGGGTGCCGCCGGCGGCGATCACGTCGCCGCCGCGGAACGGCCGGACGAAATTGAACGCCGCCGTCGCCGCCGTCACCACCCGCGTCACCTCGGCGAAGCGCGGCCGGCAGGGTGGCGGCGCCGGCGGCAGCGCCGGGTGTTCGTCCACCATGCCCAGATGCCGCAGCACCCCGGCGACGCTGGCCAGTGTCATCGTCACCGTCGGCGGGTCCCAGTGCTGCCCGGCCTCGGTCAGCACCGCCGTCGCCGCCGCCGCCGGATCGGCGAAGCGTCCGTAGTCGATCAGCCGCCGGCCGCTGACATGCCCGGCATCGGCCACCACCAGCGCCGGCTGGCCGATCGCCTGCGCCAGATGCCGTCCCTTGGCGGTGGCGCCGCACAGCAGCAGCGGCTCGGAGGTCCACAGCATCGAGTGCAGGTCGAGCAGCACGTCCGCGGTGTCGATCAGCGGGCGCAGCGCCCGCGCCCGGTCAAGCTCGATCGAGCGGCGCGGCCCGTCCAGCACCGCCGGCTCCCACAGCCGGTTCATGTCCTCGTCGAGGAAGCGCGAGGCGGTCGGCTGCGTCGGGTCGAAGCGGTCGAAGGCGGCGAGATTGGCAAAGCCGAAGGTGATCCGCCCGCGCACCGGCCGCAGCCCGGCGCGCAGCAGCCGGTCGAGCACGATGGCGCCGGCCAGCTCGTTGCCGTGCAGCAGCGCGACCAGCACCAAATGCGGCCCCGCGACGGCGCCGGCGCGGGTGGTGAACCCTGGCACGCCGCTGTTGCCGGCCCGCCACGCGGCGAGGTCGGGCGGCGACAGCCGCACGTCGAACTGCGGCAGGGGCGGCTGCCGGGGCAGTACCTCGTCGAGCGGCGTGGTGGACATGGCCGACAGTCTATACCCGCCGGCGGTCCCGGCAACCGCGGCGTCACCCCTTGCCGCCTGCGTGCGCGACAGGCATGGTGCGGCGCCACGTTTGGGGTGGCGCACTCCCTGCCGCCCCCTGCCAGCCTGAAAGGAAGCGTCGGATGCGCCTTGCGGTGCTGAAGGAACGGGGCGCGTTCGAGACGCGCGTTGCCGCCACCCCGGATACGGTCAAGAAGCTGATCGCGCTTGGTCTGAGTGTCGCGGTCGAGAGCGGGGCCGGCGTGGCCGCTGCCATCGCCGATGCCGATTATCAGGCCGCCGGCGCCGAAATCGCCGTCGGCAGCGCCGCCGCCCTGGCCGGCGCCGGCATCGTCTTCGCGGTGCAGGCGCCGACCGCCGAACAGCTCGACGCGGTGCCGCGCGGCGCCCTGCTGGTCTGCATCGCCAACGCCTTCGCCGAGCCGACGCTGGTGCCGGCGCTGGCCGGGCGCGGCATCGACTGTGCGGCGATGGAGCTGTTGCCGCGCATCACCCGCGCCCAGTCGATGGATGTGCTGTCCAGCCAGGCCAACCTCGCCGGCTACCGCGCCGTGATCGAGGGGGCCGGGGCGTTCGAGCGTGGCTTTCCGATGATGATGACGGCGGCCGGCACGGTGCCGCCGGCGCGGGTGTTCGTCATCGGTGCCGGTGTCGCCGGGCTGCAGGCCATCGCCACCGCCCGCCGCCTCGGCGCCATCGTCTCGGCGACCGATGTGCGCCCGGCGGCCAAGGACGAGATCAGGTCGCTCGGCGCCACCTTCGTCGGCGTCGAGGATGCCGAGACGGCGCAGCAGACCGGCGCCTATGCCAAGGAAATGAGCGACGCTTTCCGCCAGAAGCAGGCCGAGCTGATGGCGACGACGGTGGCCAAGAATGATCTGGTGATCTGCACCGCGCTGGTCATCGGCCGCCGCGCCCCGGTGATCGTCACCGCGCCGATGGTCGCCAGCATGCGCGCCGGCAGCGTCATCGTCGATCTCGCCGCCGATGCCGGCGGCAATTGCGCCGCCACCGAGCCGGGGTCGAGCGTGCTGACGCCAAACGGCGTGCGGGTGCTTGGCTGGCGCAACTGGCCCGGCCGCATCGCCGTCGCCGCGAGCCAGCTCTACGCGCGCAACCTGCTGACCTTCCTGACCAATTTCTGGGACAAGGAGTCCGGCTCGGCGAAGCTGCCGGAGGCCGATGACATCGTCAAAGGCACGCTGCTGACGCGGGGCGGCGCCATCGTGCATGCCCAGTTCCAGCCCACCCAGGCCGCCTGACCGGGAGACCGACCCATGACCCCGTCCACGCTCGCCGACCAACTCTCGGCGATGTCCGCCGAGGCCGCGCATCTCGCCGAGCAGGCGCGGGCGATGTCCACCGCCATCGGTCCGGCCGCCGAAGCGGTCCAGCCGTTCGTCTTTCTGTTCGCCGTGTTCCTGATGGCCTGTTTCGTCGGCTACTACGTGGTGTGGAACGTCACCCCGGCGCTGCATTCGCCGCTGATGGCGGTGACCAACGCGATTTCCTCGGTCATCGTCGTCGGCGCCATGCTGGCCACCGGGCTTGCCGTGTCGGGCTGGGCGATGGGCTTCGGCTTCATCGCGGTGATGCTCGCCAGCGTCAACATCTTCGGCGGGTTTCTGGTGACCCAGCGGATGCTGTCCATGTTCAAGAAGAAACAGTGAGGCACTGAGCGATGTCCCCGTCCCTCACCTCGCTCGCCTATCTCGTCGCCGCGGTGCTGTTCATCCTGGCGCTGCGCGGCCTGTCGCATCCCGAAACCTCGCAGCGCGGCAATCAGCTCGGCATGGCCGGGATGACCATCGCCATCCTGGCGACGCTCGCCCACGCCAACATGTCGGGCGCCGGCTATCTGCTGATCCTGCTCGGCATCGCCATCGGCGGCGGGGCCGGCGCCTTCATCGCCCGGCGCATCCAGATGACGGCGCTGCCGCAGCTCGTCGCCGCGTTCCACTCGCTGGTCGGCCTGGCCGCGGTGTTCGTCGCGGCGGCGGCAATGAATGCGCCGGAAGCCTTCGGCATCGGCACCGCGGCGCATATCCACACGCAGAGCCTGATCGAGATGTCGCTCGGGCTGGCGATCGGCGCCATCACCTTTTCCGGCTCGGTGATCGCCTTCGCCAAGCTGCAGGCGCTGATGCGCGGCGCGCCGATCAGCTTCCCGCTGCAGCATCCGCTGAATGCCGCGCTCGGCGCGCTGCTGCTGGTGCTGATCATCGTCTTCGTCGCCACCGGCAGTCAGGTGGTGTTCTGGCTGATCGCGCTGCTGTCGATCGCCCTCGGCTTCCTGCTGATCATCCCGATCGGCGGGGCGGACATGCCGGTCGTGGTGTCGATGCTGAACAGCTATTCCGGCTGGGCGGCCTGCGGCATCGGCTTCACCATCCAGAACCTCGCGCTGATCATCACCGGCGCGCTGGTCGGCGCCTCCGGTGCGATTCTGTCCTACATCATGTGCAAGGGCATGAACCGCAGCATCATCAACGTGCTGCTCGGCGGCTTCGGGTCCGAGAGCGGCTCCGGCGCGGCGGCCGGCGGCGGCGGCGGCGGCGGCGGCGACCGCACGGTCAAGAGCGGTGCCGCCGAGGATGCCGCATTCATCATGAAGAATGCCTCGAAAGTGATCGTCGTGCCCGGCTACGGCATGGCGGTGGCGCAGGCGCAGCATGCGCTGCGCGAGATGGCCGACACGCTGAAAAGGGAAGGCGTGCAGGTCAAATACGCCATCCACCCGGTCGCCGGCCGCATGCCCGGCCACATGAACGTGCTGCTGGCCGAGGCCAATGTGCCGTACGACGAGGTGTTTGAACTCGAAGAGATCAACCACGAGTTCAGCACCGCCGACGTGGTCTATGTCATCGGCGCCAACGACGTGACCAACCCGGCGGCCAAGACCGACAAGACCAGCCCGATCTACGGCATGCCGATCCTGGAAGTGGACAAGGCGCGCACCGTGCTGTTCGTCAAGCGCTCGATGGCCTCGGGCTATGCCGGCGTGGACAACGAGCTGTTCTTCCGTCCGAACACGATGATGCTGTTCGGCGACGCCAAGAAGGTGACCGAGGAGATCGTCAAGGCGCTGGCCTGATCCCTGGCCGCGCTTGCGGCAGAAGGCTGCGGCGGCGTCAGGCCGCCGCAGCCGCCGCCGGCGCCGGCGGGGGCAGCGCTACGCCGGCCGCGTCGGCGTAATGCTGCATCACCTCGTGGGCCGGCCCGTCGTCGCGGATGCGGCCCTGATCCATCCAGATCACCCGCGTACACCAGTCGAGCACCGCGGCGCTGGAATGGGACGACAGCACCAGGATTTCCGCCCCGCGTACCATGTCCTCCAGCCGTCCGCGCGCCTTCTCCATGAAGGCGGTGTCGCCGGCGAGGAACCACTCGTCCATCAGCAGCACCTGCGGGCGGATCGCCGTCGCCAGCGCGAAGCCGAGCCGCACCACCATGCCGGAACTGTAGATGCGCACCGGCAGGTCGATGAACTGCTCCAGCTCGGCAAAGGCGCACACGTCGTCGGCCAGCCGCAGGATGGCGGGGTGGCTGAGGCCGTTATAAAGGCCGCGCAGCATGATGTTCTCGCGCCCGGTCATGTCCACGTTCATGCCGAGCTGCGGGTCGAGCAGCGCATTGAGGCTGCCGCGCACCCGCACCCTGCCCATCACCGGCTCATAGATGCCGGCGAGCAGGCGCAGCAGCGTCGTCTTGCCGGCGCCGTTGGTGCCGATCAGACCGAGCCGGTCGCCGCTGCCGAGATTGAAGCTGATGTCGCGCAGCGCCTGCACCACCACGCGCTGCTTGCGGTCGCTGCCCATGCGGCCGGAGACGGTGGAAAACACCGTCCGCTTCAGGCTGCGGGCGTTGCCATGATACAGCGGGAAATCGAGGCTGACCCCACGCACGTCGATCTCGGCGGTCATCACCGTTACACCCAGAAGGCGATGCGGCCGCGCACCCGCGCGAACAGCAGCCAGGTCATGCCGAGCAGCAGCAGCGAATACAGCACCACCGAGGCATAGACGGCGAGCGACGGCAGCGTGCCCATCAGCGGCGCGCGCACCGATTCGAGCGCCGAGAAGAACGGGTTGAACGGCAGCAGCCATTGCCGCGCCGGGCCGACGAGGTCGGCCCGCCAGATCACCGGGGTAACGAAGAACGCCATCTGCACGACGTTGCCGACGATCGGCGGAATGTCGCGGAAGCGGGCGCAGAGCGCGCCGAGCAGGATCGACAGCGCGAAACAATTGACCAGCCACAACGCGAACGCCGGCACCGCCAACAGCCCGGTCATCCCCGGCCACACCCCATAGATCGCGAACACCGCCACGATGACGACGACGTTGTGCGCCAGGATCAGCACGTTGCGCACCACGATGCGCGCCGCATAAAGGGTGAACGGCATGCGCACCGAGCGGATCATGCTCTCGGCGACGGTGAACGCCTGACAGGCCTCGGCCACCAGCCCGCCGAAGAAGTTCCACAGCACCAGCGACAGCGCCAGAAACGGCAGGTATTCGTGCAGGTTCATGTGGAACAGCGCGGCGTAAATGCCGCCCATCGCCGCCACCATGATCGCGGTTGACAGGGTCAGCCAGAACGGGCCGAGCAGCGAGCCGCGATAGCGCAGCTTGATGTCGAGCCAGGCCAGCGTCCAGCACAGCCGCCACAGCCGCGCCGCGCCGCGCAGATCGGCCGCGGCGAGGCGCTGGCGCGCCGCGAGCGTCGGATCGGGGGAAAGCTCCAGCATATCGGTGCCGCGAGCTTCGGAGTGGAGAGCAAGGCTCATCGCGAGCGGGGCGATACAGGATCGCGCCGCCGCAGGCAACCGCGTTCAGCCGCCGCCGGACGCGGCCCCGGCCTGTGCCGGCCGGACGAGGCTTGTACGCCCATCCTGAAGCAGGATCACCGGCTCCCCGGCGCGCAGCGCGGCGCGGTTCGGCTGCACTACCGAGAGGGTGCGGCCGTCGTCGGTGCGGACAATGAACTCGACATCCTGCGCGGCGGCCACCGGCTGATCCGCCGCTGCCGGCACCCTCAACGCGGCGAGGATCGCCGCCGCCGCGCCACCCGTCAGCGCCGGGCGTTCCTCGACGACGACGCCACGCACCGCAGCGGACGACGCTGCCAACGCCACGGCCGGCGGCGGCGCCTGCCCGGCGCAGCCGGACAGCAACAACAGGGCAGGGAGGATGGCGCCGCGCACCGCCGTTCTCTACCACGGCGCGAACCACCCTGTCAGCCATTCGCGTGCCCTGCCGTCGATTCGGTCTTGTCGGGAAGCCTGCATCGGGATAAGCACTTAGCGCGGGTTCCTGATCAAACCGCTGAACGACGGCGAGCAAGCCGTCGTGCCCTCCGGCCGGGTTCGGCCGCGTCACGACGGAGGCCCGTGCTGCATGAGAAGCCTGTTGCGTCTCGTCGGTGGGGTGGTTCTGTTGGCGTTACTGGCCGGCTGTGCCGGGCATCGGGTGCAGGTCAGCGCGCCGCAGGAGGCCGCCCGCTACGCCGCCAATGCCCGCCGCGACTATCAGGCCCCCGGTCCGCCGGGCGATCCGTGGGGACCTTTTGTGACCGAGGCGGCACGCCGCTACGACGTGCCCGAGCGCTGGATCCGCGAGGTGATGCGCCAGGAATCCGGCGGCCGGCTGTATGAACACGGCCAGCCCATCACCTCCGATGCCGGCGCCATGGGGCTGATGCAGGTGATGCCGGTGACCTATGACGAATTGCGCGCGCGCTACGCGCTCGGCCCCGATCCCTATGACCCGCATGACAATATCATGGCCGGTGTCGCCTATATCCGCGAATTGTACGACGTCTATGGCACCCCCGGCTTCCTCGCCGCCTACAACGCCGGCCCGCGCCGGCTCGATGACTACCTGACCCGCAACCGGCCGCTGCCCGACGAGACGCGGCACTATGTCGCCAGCATCGGCCCGAACATCGCCGGCATCACCCCGCTGCGGCCGTCGGCGTCGCCGCAATACGCCATGCTGCAACTGCCGGTGAACATTCCGCCCGGCCCGCGCGTGCCGCGCCGCCACAATAACGGGGCGCCGCCGGTGGCGCTGGCCGCCGGCACGACCGACCGCTCCGGTTGGGCGCGCCAGGAGGTGCAGATGGCCGCGCTGCCGTCGCCACCACCGCCGGCGCCGCCGCCGCCGGGCATCGCCGCCCATGCCGGACACAGTTTCTCGCTGGTGCCGCGCGCCTACGCCGATACCTTGCCGACGCACAGCGGCGGGCCGATCAGCGGTGGCTGGGCGATTCAGGTCGGCGCCTTCGGCAACGAAGGTCAGGCGCATGCCGCCGCCGGCGCGGCGCGCGAGCGGGTCGGCGCGCTGCTGGCGTCGTCGCGGGTGTTCGTCGGCCCGGTGCATCAGGCCCATGGCACGCTGTATCGGGCGCGGCTGACCGGCCTGTCGCGCGACGCCGCGCTGGCCGCCTGCGAGAAGCTCGGTCATCACGGCGGCTGCCTCGTGGTCGCGCCGGACGCGCAGTCCTGAGCGGCGCTATGCCGGCGCGGGGCGGTTGAGCAGCCGCAGGCCGAGACTGATCGCCACCAGCCCGGCGACCAGCCCGGCCGACAGCGGCTCGTGCAGCACCACCCCGCCGGCCAGGATGCCGAACACCGGGGTCAGGAAGGTGAACCCGGACAGCCGCGTCGCCGGATAGGTCTGCAGCAGCCGGAACCACACCAGATAGCTGGCGAAGGCGACGATCACCGTCTGATAGGCGACGCTGGCCCAGGCCAGCAGGCCGGGATGCGGCGCCGCCGCCGTCTCGCCGAGCAGCGCCGCGCCCGCCAGCAGCAGCGGCGCCGAGCCGCCGAGCTGATACAGCAGCAGCGTCGCCGGGCTGACCTGGCGCAGCGCGGGCATCGCCTTGATCACCACACTGGTCGCCGCCCACAGCGCCGCCGCCAGCGCGCACAGCAGATCGCCGCTCAAACTGCCGCCGCCGCGCAGCAATCCCTCGGCAAACGCCGCGGCAAGCCCGGCAAAGGCCACCGCCAGCCCCACCGCCTGGCTGGCCAGTAGCTGCTCGCCGGGGAGGAACAGGGTGGCAAACAGCGCGGTGAAAAACGGCGCGGTGTAGAAAAACAGCACCGAGCGCGACGCGGTGGTCCGCGTCAGCCCGAGATAGACGGCGACGAACTCGGCGGCGAACAGCACCGCGATGATGTTCCCCGACAGTAGCTCGGCGGCGCTGGGCTTGCGCCGCAGCCCGCCGCGTGCGGCCATCCACAGCGCACACAGCGCCGCCCCGCCGGCCGAGCGCAGGGCGCATTGCAGCAGCGGCGGAAACCCGTCGGCGACGGCCAGCTTGACCGCCACCTGCTGGCCGCCCCACAGCGCGCACAGCACCGCAACCGCGGCAATCGCCGTGGCATCCAGCCGCTCGTGACGCTGCATCGTTCCCCACCCGTGGCGCGCCGCATGCTGCGGCGGGCCGCCGCGGCGAACAAGCGGACCCCGGCGCAGGACCGCTCTGCACAGACCTGCTTTGCTCCAGCACTGGGTCTGCGTTGGCCGGCGGCGGCACGGCATGCCATGCTGGCGGCGACCGAACGGAGGGCCGCATGCCGCGCATCACCCAGGGCGAGCACATCCATTTCAGCCACGCCGAGCTGGATGACCGCCGCGCCCGCGCCGTCGCCGAGCTGCAGCGCCGCGGTCTGCGCGCCCTGCTGATGTTCCGCCAGGAAAGCATGTACTGGCTGAGCGGCTACGACAGCTTCGGCTATGTCTATTTCCAGTGCCTCGTGCTGACCGATGACGGCCGGATGGCACTGCTGACCCGTGCCCCGGACCGGCTGCAGGTGCGCTTCACCTCGATCGTCGCCGATGTGCGCATCTGGGTCGATGGCGAGCAGGCGCAGCCGGCGCGCGACCTGCGCCTGCTGCTGCAGGAACTCGGCTGCGGCGGCGGCACGCTCGGCGTCGAGTGGGACGCCTATGGCCTGACCGCGCGCAACGGCCAGGCGCTGACCACGGCGCTCGGCGGCTTCGCCGCCCTGGTCGATGCCTCCGACGTGATTTCCCGGTTGCGGCTGGTCAAGAGCGCCGCCGAGATCGGCTATGTGCGGCAGGCGGCGACGCTGGCCGATGCGGCGCTGGCGGCGGCCGAGCGGCTGGCGGCGCCCGGCGCCTTCGAGGGCGACATCCTGGCCGAGATGCAGGGCGCGGTGTTCCGCGGCGGCGGCGACGATCCGGCCAACGAATACATCATCGGCTCCGGCGCCGGGGCGCAGATGTGCCGCTATTATTCCGGGCGGCGGCGGCTCGACGGCGACGACCAACTGACGCTGGAATTCGCCGGCGCCTACCGCCACTACCACGCCTGCCTGATGCGCACGCTGCTGATCGGCGAGGCCGATCCGCGGCTGCTCGACATGCACGCCGCCTGCGCCGAGGCGTTGCTGGCGGCCGAGGCGGCGTTGCGGCCGGGGGAGCGGCTGGGGGCGGTGTTCGACGCCCATGCGCGGGTGCTGGATGCGCGCGGTCTCAGGGCGCACCGGCTGAACGCCTGCGGCTATTCGCTCGGCACCACCTTCGCGCCGAACTGGATGGACTGGCCGATGCTGTTCGCCGGTCAGTCGGTGCCGGCGCAGCCGGGGATGGTATTTTTCATCCACATCATCGTCTTCGACGCCGAACGCGGGCTGGCGATGACGCTCGGCCGCACCTCGCTGGTCGGCGAAGCGGGCAGCGAGGTGCTGTCGCAGGCGTCGATCGCGCTGGTCCGCAAATAGCCACCCGGCGGCCGCCCCTTGCCCCGACGCCCGGCAAGCGGGCGTCGGGAGCAGAGCGTTATCGCCACCAGCCCCGCTTGGGCTGCGCCGGGGCGTCATCCTCACCGACCAGGATCGGCTTGATCGCCGCTTCCGGCTCAGCCGCCGCGACAACCGGCGTCTCGGCAACCGGCGTCTCGACAACCGGGGTTTCGACAACCGGCGCGTGAGCAACGGCGGCGTCATCAACCGGTGCTGCGACGGCCACCGGCTCGGGCGCCGGCTCGGCCACCGGCAGGGCGACCGCTTGCTGGATCGCTGCCGGCTGGCGGCGCGGTGGCGGCGGCGGCGCGGGCGGCGGCTCCTGATCCATCAGGTCGAAGATGTCGAAGGCGCCGCCGAACGGATCGGCCGGTGTCGGGCCGGAGTAAACCGGCTGCACCGGCAGCACCGGCGCCGCCGGCGGTGTGGCGGCTTCGGTCTCCGGCTCGTCGCGCCGCCGCCGCCGCCCGCCGCGGCGTCCGCGCCGGCGTCCGCGTTCCTCCTCGTCGGTGCTCGCCGCGGTGATGATCTCCGGCTGCTCCGCCTGTGACGGATCGAGCGGCGGCGGCGCCTCCGCCGGCGTCACCGCGCCATCGTCGATGGCCTCCGCCGGCGCGACCTGCACCAATGCCGCGCCGCCGCCGTCCTCGCCGCTGTCGCTGCCGGTCTCATCATCACCCGCCGCGTCACCGGCCAGCTCCGGGCCGCCGTTCTCGGCGCTGCCGTTCTCGGGGCCATTCTCGGGGCTGCCGTCGCGCCGCCCGCCGCGCCGCCGCCGCCGCCGCCGGCGGCGATGCTCGGCTTCCTCGCCCGGCGTCCGCGCCTCCGCCGCGCCCCCGCCGGCGGCCTGACCTGCCGCCGGTGCGGCGGCCGGTCTGGCTGCGGCAACCGCCTCGACGTTCGCCGTCGGGTTGGCCTCGGCTTCCTCCTCGGCCAGCAGATCGGGCACGTCCTCTTCCTCGGCGGTGAAGGCCGGGGCCGCCGGGGCGACCGGGGCGATCACCGCGCGCACCGCGTCCGGGTTTTGCGGCTTGATCCGCTCGATGCGGATTTGCGGCGGGACCAGCGTGTCGTCGGGCTCGAAATGCACGCGCATGCCATAGCGCGCCTCGATCGCGCCCAGCCGGTCGCGCTTGTGGTTGAGCAGATAGAGCACGATCGACGCCGCCGCCTGCACGCGGATCAGCGCGGCGCGGCCCTTGGCGCCCTCCTCCTCGATTTCGCGCATGACATGGATGGCGCCGCTTTCGGTGCTGCGCACCTGGCCCAGCCCGGCGCAATGCGGGCAGGTGATGAAGCTGGTCTCGGCGAGGCTCGGGCGCAGCCGCTGGCGGCTCATCTCCAGCAGGCCGAAATGGCTGATATGGCCGACCTGGATGCGCGCCCGATCGATCTTCAGCGCGTCCTTGAGCCGCCGCTCGACCATGGCGTTGTGCTTGCGCGCCTCCATGTCGATGAAGTCGATGACGATCAGCCCGGCGAGATCGCGCAGCCGCAACTGGCGCGCCACTTCCTCGGCGGCTTCCATGTTGGTGCGCAGCGCCGTCTCCTCGATGCCGCGCTCGCGCGTCGAGCGGCCCGAGTTGACGTCGATCGCCACCAGCGCCTCGGTCTGGTTGATCACCAGATAGCCGCCGGAGCGCAATTGCACCGTCGGCGCCAGCATGGCGTCGAGCTGCGCCTCGACCTGAAAGCGGGCGAACAGCGGCTGCGGTGGTCCGCCGCCGTCGCCGCGCCAGAGCTGCACCTTCTTGGCGTGGCTCGGCATCAGCATGCGCATGAACTCGTGCGCGCCGCGCCAGCCGTCCTCGCCATCGACGATGATCTCATCAACATCGCGCGAATAGACATCGCGGATGGCGCGCTTGATCAGCGAGGCTTCCTCGTAGATCAGCGCCGGCGCCACCGAGCGCATGGTGTGTTCGCGGATGTCGTCCCACAGCCTCATCAGATATTCGCAGTCGCGGCGGATCTCGGGCTTCGGCCGGTTGGCGCCGGCGGTGCGCACGATCAGCCCCATGCCCTGCGGGATCTCCAGCTCGGCGGTGATCTCCTTCAGCCGGCGGCGATCGGCGGCCGAGGTGATCTTGCGCGAGATGCCGCCGCCGCGCGGCGAATTGGGCATCAGCACGCAGAACCGGCCGGCCAGCGAGATATAGCTGGTCAGCGCCGCGCCCTTGGTGCCGCGCTCCTCCTTGACCACCTGCACCAGCATGATCTGCCGGCGCTTGATCACCTCCTGGATGCGGTAGTTGCGCAGAAACCGCGAGGAGCGGCGGGCGCGGGCCTCATCGCCGCCGTCGCCGCCATCGGTCTCGCCGCCGATGGTCTCCGGCGGCGGCATGTCGGACGCCGGCACGTCCATCTCATGCGTGTCGAGATCGGGCAGCTCGGCGTCGGCGGCGCCGTAGCGTTCCTCGGGCTCGATGGCCATCGCCTGGGCCGGGCGGTCGGCGGCATCCGCCGCGTCGTCGTCCGGCGACGTCGCCTCGGCCTGCGCCAGCCGCTCGGGCGGCAGTTCGGGCGCCATCTCGGGCGCCGCTTGGTGCGGCGCCGCGGCGGTCTCGGCCTGCGGCGGCTCGGCCGCTTCGGCGTCAACGGCCGGCTGCGGCGCCATCCACGGCTGCTCCGCCGCCGCCGGGTCGCCCTCCGGCGCCCCATGATCCTGGGCCGCGTGATCCGGGATCACCTCCTCCGGCGCCATTCTGGCCGCCGCGGCTGCCGCCGGCGCCGCGGCGTGGCGCGAGGCGGCGCGCTCCTCGGCCTCTTCTTCCTCGCGCGCTTCCTGCGCCTGCATCTCCAGCAGCCGCTGCCGGTCGGCGACCGGGATCTGGTAGTAATCGGGATGGATTTCGCTGAACGCGAGGAAGCCGTGACGGCCGCCGCCATATTCCACAAACGCCGCCTGGAGGCTCGGCTCCACGCGGATTACCTTGGCAAGGTAGATATTGCCTTTGAGCTGTTTCTTGGTCGATGTCTCGACGTCGAAATCGTCTAGGCGATTACCGTCCAGCACCACCACGCGGGTCTCTTCCGCGTGCGTGGCGTCGATCAGCATGCGCTTGGTCATTCAGCGATGAACTCCGGTGCGCCGCCCGGTGTCGCGCGTGCGCGCATCCAGGGCGACAGGATTTAAGCTCGGAGGAGGGCTGATGTGTCCGCAGCGACAGCACGGCGAAAGCGACGCTCCTGCCTCCTCCGACAGCCTGCGCTGCCCGGATGGGGCGGCGTCGCGGGTCGGGGAAGATGGCGGCGGGAGTGGCGTCGGCCATGGAAACCTTGTCTGCGGGCACATATCCCGTCGCCCGACATCGTCGTTCGGACGGAACGGCCCTCTTGTCCATGCCGGCGTCGCTGCGGCCACGGCGCGACCAAGCGAGTCGCACCGGCGCGCCGCCGGTCATTGCCGCACGATGACGCAAACCGCGCCGCGCCGCAAGCATGACAGTTCGCGCCGCCCCCACGCCAGCCAACACCGGCCACACCATCCGCGCCAACCGAAGTCGTGGCTGCCCGGCCTGCGCCGGGCATGACGGCTGAAACGTCGGCATCAGACGACCGAAACCCCCGCCGTCACCGGCAAAACCCACCAACAGCAAAATCCACTTGCCCAGCCAGCCCCCTCCATGTTCTTGTTCCGTTCGTGACACCCATCGCCGAACAACCCCCGGCCGAACGCCTCGCCCGCATCCTCGACGACCTGTGCAAGGCGGTCGCCGCGCGCGGCCCCGGCGGCTTCCTGCCGATCCCGCTGCTGATGCTGGTCTGGACACGCATAAGACAGGCCTCCCTGCGCATCGCCCGCCTCGCCGCCCGCGCCGCCAGCGGCAAACCCCCCATCGTCCGCCGCGCCCCGCGCGCCGCACCGACAAACCCCGCACCACGAAAACCCGCACGCCGCCTGCCCCGGCGCGCCGGCTGGCTGATCGGGCCGGTGCCGGCGGCCGGCGGCTATGCCTCGCAACTGCAGTATCTGCTGACCCAGCCGGACATGGTCGCCCTGCTCGACGCCGCCCCCGGCATCGACCGGCTGCTGCGCCCGCTCTGCCGCATGCTCGGGGTCGCACGCCCGAAGCTGCCGCCGCGGCCCACCACGCCGCGCCCCACCACGCCGCGCCCCACGACGCCGCGCCCCATCCCGCGCCATCCACCAAAAAAGCCCTTCGCCGCAGCAACCGCGCGCGCCATCCCGCGCTTCCGGCCGCGCCCGGCGCACGGGCCGCCCGCCGTGGCGACGCCACGCGACCGATGAGGGCACGAAAACTTGACCAGCCACCTTCCTGTGGCCGCAACGTCACGCCCGCCGGCCGATCGCATGCCCGCCAACAAGATAGATGCACAGCCGCAGCCACCACGTTAAACACGTGGCGCAGTCCTTTCGTATTGGAGCGATGAAGGTGGTCACCCGTCGCGTGCTGCTGGCCGGCGGTGCGGTCGCGAGCTTCGTCACGCCCGCCGCGGCGATGCGTCCCAAACGTCCGTCTGCCGCGGCGGCGACGCTGCCGCTGGTCATGCTCGACCCCGGCCATGGCGGCAAGGACCCCGGCGCGATCGGCGTTTCCGGCACCTATGAAAAACACATCGCACTGGCCGCGGCGCAGGAACTGCGCCGGCAATTGCTGGCCACCGGCCGCTATCATGTCGAACTGACGCGCGGGCGCGACGTGTTCATCCCGCTGGAGGGGCGGGTCGCCGCGGCGCAACGGCGCGGCGCCGCGCTGTTCGTCTCCATGCACGCCGACGCGCTGTTGGACCATTCGGTGCGCGGCGCCAGCGTCTATACCCTGGCGACCAACGCCTCGGACGCGCAAACTGCGGCGCTGGCGCAGCGCGAGAATGCCGCCGACCGGTTCGCCGGTCCCGCCTTCCGCGACACGCCGCCGGAGGTGGCGAAAATCCTCGCCAGTCTGGTGCGCCAGGAAACCCGCGCCGGCTCGGCACGGCTGGCGCGCGAGGTGGTCGGCACGCTGGGCGCCGAGGTCAGGCTGCTCGACCATCCGGCGCGCCATGCCGGCTTCGTCGTGCTCAAGGCGGCGGATATCCCCAGCGTGCTGGTCGAGATGGGGTTCATGTCGAACCGCGACGACGAGGCGGCGTTGCGCCAGGCCGGGCATCGCGCCCTGGTGGCGACCGGGATGCGGCGGGCGATCGACACGTATTTCGCCACCGCCGCGCCGTCCGCCCCGACGCGCATGGCCGGCTGACCGCGGCGACATCGCTGGAAAGCTGGCGGTGCCTACGCCGAGCCGACGAAAAGGTGTAAACTTGCCGCATGACCGAGCCCCTGACCGCCGGACCGCGGCTGACCCCACGGACGCCGCCGCGCCGCCGCGCGCCGCCGGCGCCGCCGCGCTGGCCGCTGCGCTGGCTGCGCCGGATCATCGGCGCGCTGCTCGGCCTGCTGGTGCTGGCGCTCGGCGTCGGCGCTGCCGCCGGCTGGGTCGTCTACAGCCATTTCGCCGCCGGCCTGCCCGATGTGAAGGGGTTGCGCGACTATCAGCCGCCGGTGATGAGCCGGCTTTATGCCGGCGATTCGCGGCTGCTGGCTGAGCTGGCGACGGAGCGGCGCATCTTCGTGCCCTATTCGGCGATCCCGGACATCGTCAAGCGGGCCTTTCTCGCCGCCGAGGACCAGAAGTTCTTCCAGCACCACGGCATCGACCCGCTGGCCATGCTGCGCGCCGCGGCGACCGATGTGGCGCATATGGGGCAGGGCCGCCGGCCGATCGGCGCCTCCACCATCACCCAGCAGGTGGCCAAGAACATGCTGCTGGGCAACGAGGTGTCGTTCAACCGCAAAGCCAAGGAAGTGCTGCTCGCCCTGCGCATCGAGGACTCGCTGAGCAAGGAGCGTATCCTTGAACTCTATCTCAACGAGATTTACCTCGGACTGTCATCCTACGGCGTGGCCGCGGCGGCGGAAGCGTATTTCAATACTTCGCTCGATGAACTGACCATCCCGCAGGCCGCCTTCCTGGCGGCGCTGCCGAAGGCGCCGAACAACTACAATCCGTTCCGCTTCCCCGAGGCGGCACGGGCGCGGCGCGACTGGGTGCTCGACCGGATGACGGAAACCGGCGCCATCACCGCCGCCGAGGCCGCCGCCGGCAAGGCGACGCCGATCGAGACCGCCGCCTTCCGCAAGCCCGAGCCGCTGCCGGGCGCCGATTATTTTACCGAGGCGGCGCGGCAGGAACTGGTCAGCCGTTTCGGCGCCGATGAGACGACGCAGGGCGGTCTGGTGGTGCGCACCACGCTCGACCCGGCGCTGCAGGCGGTGGCCGACCATGTCCTGCGCGACGGGTTGCTGCGCTACGACCAGCGGCGCGGCGGCTGGCGCGGGCCGCTGACGCATCTGGACGCCGGGCCGGCGCTGCGCACGCAATGGGCCGCCGCGCTGGCCGCTGTCGCCCGGCCGCCGGGGCTGGCGCCGGGCTGGCGCCTCGCGGTGGTGCTGGAGGCGGCGGACGCGCAAGCCCAGCTCGGCGTGCTCGACCGCCCGGCCGGCGCCGTTGCCGATCTGCCGCATGTGCTGCCGCTGGCGCTCGCCGATCTCGCCTGGGCGCGGCCGCCGCTGCCGGGCGGCGGCGTCGGGCCGGCGCCGAAGCGCACAACCGAGGTGCTCCGGCCGGGCGATGTGGTGATGGTCGAATCGCTGCCCGCCGAGCCGGCGCGCGGCCGCAGCCCGGCGCGGCCGGAGCGGCTGGCGTTGCGTCAGATTCCGCAGGTGCAGGGGGCGCTGGTGGCGATCGACCCGGCGACCGGGCGGGTGCTGGCGCTGTCGGGCGGCTGGTCGTTCGAGATGAGCCAGTTCGACCGCGCCACCCAGGCCAACCGCCAGCCCGGCTCCAGCTTCAAGCCGTTCGTCTATCTGACGGCGCTGGAGGCCGGCATCTCGCCGTCGCAGAAATTCATGGATGCGCCGTTCGTGGTCGATCTCGGCGCCAACGGCAAATGGCGGCCGAACAACTACGAGCGCGATTTCAACGGCCCGGTGCCGCTGCATGTGGCGCTCGAACAATCGCTCAATTTGGTCACCGTGCGCGTCGCCGATCGGGTCGGCATGCCGGCGGTGGCCGATACCGCGATTGCCTTTCATCTGGTGGACAGCATGCCGAAAGTGCTGCCCGCGGCGCTCGGCGCGGTTGATACCACGGTGCTGCGCGAGGCCGGCGCCTATGCCGCGCTGGCCGCCGGCGGGCGCGAGGTGGTGCCGAGCTTCATCGACACGGTGCAGGACCGGGACGGCCATGTCGTCTGGCGCGCGCCCGGCCTTGCCTGCGACACCTGCCAGGACCCGGCGCAGCCGCCGACGGTCGCCGACCAGCGCCGGCAGATCGCCGACCCGGCCAGCATCTATCAGCTCAATCTGATGATGCAGGGCGTCGTCACCCGCGGCACCGGCACCGCCGCCGGCGCCGGTCTGAACCGGCAGATCGCCGGCAAAACCGGCACCACGCAGGATTTCCAGGACGCCTGGTTCGCCGGCTTCACCCCGGACCTCGTCACCGTGGTCTGGATCGGCTTCGACACGCCATCGAGCCTCGGCGACAACGAGACCGGCGGCGCCGTCGCCGCCCCGGTGTGGCATGATTTCATGGCGGCGGCGCTGAGATCCCGGCCGAGCCTGAAATTCGCCGCCCCCGACGGGCTGACCATCGCCTCCTACGACAGCCGCTTCGGCAGCGTCACCGATGCCTTCAAGCCCGGTCAGGACCCCGGCGGCTCGGGGCCGATCGGCGCCCCGCCGCCGGCCGCCGCGGTGCCCGGCGCCGCCACCGCCGATGGCACGCCGCCAACGCCGCCGCCGGGCACCCCCGCGGCGACGGTGGACAGCAGCATGCCGGGCTTATATTAAGCCGGCATGTCCGCCGAATCCGACGCGCTCAACAGCCAGATCAAGCAGTCCGTGGCGCTGCTGAGGAGGCATCTTTGACTGGGATGTCGCGCTCGCCCGTCTCGAAGAACTGAACGCCCGCGCCGAAGATCCAACCCTGTGGAATGACGCCGCGCTGGCGCAGGGCGTCATGCGCGAGCGCAACCGCATCGCCGGCGCCGTCGAAGGCGTGCGCATGCTGGAGCGCGAGGTCGCCGACACCGCCGAACTGATCGGCATGGCCGAGGGCGAGGGCGATGCCGGCATGGTCGCGGATGGCATCGCCACGCTGAAACGTCTGGCCGAGGAGGCCAAGCGCCGCGAGATCGAAAGCCTGCTGTCCGGCGAGGCCGATGCCAATGACTGTTTCGTCGAGATCAACGCCGGCGCCGGCGGCACCGAGGCGCAGGACTGGGCCGAGATGCTGATGCGCATGTACGCCCGCTGGGCCGAGCAGCACGGCTACAAGGTGCAGTTGCTGGAAAGCAGCGAGGGCGAGCAGGCCGGCATCAAATCGGCGACGCTGCAGGTGGCCGGCAGCAACGCCTATGGCTGGCTGAAGACCGAGGCCGGGGTGCACCGTCTGGTGCGCATCAGCCCGTTCGACGCGGCGGCGCGGCGGCAGACCAGTTTTGCCAGCGTCTGGGTCTATCCGGTGGTCGATGACCGCATCGAGATCGAGATCAACGACGCCGACCTCAAGGTCGATACCTACCGTGCCTCCGGCGCCGGCGGCCAGCATGTCAACAAGACCGAAAGCGCCATCCGCATCACCCATGTGCCGAGCGGCATCGTCGTCGCCTGTCAGACCGACCGCAGCCAGCACCGCAACCGGGCGACCGCCATGGGCATGCTGCGTTCGCGGCTGTACGAGGCCGAGCTGCAGCGGCGGGAAGTGGCGGCGAGCGCCCAGGAGGACGCCAAGACCGACATTGGCTGGGGCCACCAGATCCGCAATTACGTGCTGGCGCCATACCAGTTGGTGAAGGATCTGCGCACCGGCACCGAACGCGGCAACCCGGACGCGGTGCTTGATGGCGACCTCGATGCGTTCATGGCCGCGGCACTGGCGGCGCGCGCCGGGGCAACCCGCAGCGAGGCCAGCGCCCAGGCGCAATAGCCGCGATGCACCAACACAGCGGGCTTGCACCCCGGCCGAGACCCGTCTAGGAACAGCCGCCGTCCAGGCACGGCGCTGCTGTAGCTCAGTGGTAGAGCACTCCCTTGGTAAGGGAGAGGTCGAGAGTTCAATCCCCTCCAGCAGCACCAGCGACCTTGCCGCAGCCAACGCGCCACCGCGCCGGCGGGGTGGGTCGGGTGATCGGGCACAGGGGCGGGTAAAGCATTTGTTAATATCTACTTCTGCTTGCACACCGCCGGCGCCGACCGCAGACTGATCGCGCGGCATCGCAATGGTTCGGTCGATGCGCGCGTGGGTCGATCGGCTGGACGGGGAGTGCATCGGGTGGCGAAGCTGAAGGCTGTTGTCGTCCCGGTGACGCCGTTCGAGCAGAATTGCACGCTGTTGTGGGAGGAAACCAGCCGCCGCGGTGCCGTCATCGACCCCGGCGGCGATGCCTTGCGCATCCGCCAGGCAATTCGCGATCATCGCATGACGGTCGAGACCATCCTGCTCACGCATGGGCATCTCGACCATGCCGGCGGCGCCGCCGATCTCAAGCGTCTGCTCGCCGCCGACCGGCAGGAGGTGCCGATTTTCGGCCCGGACCGGCGCGACCGCTTCCTGCTCGATGATATTGCCGCGCAGGCCGAGGCCTATGGCATTGCCGGGCTGGAGAACTGCACCCCCGACCGCTGGCTCAGCGAGGGCGAACAGATCGCCATCGGCGGCGTGGCGTTCGATGTGCTGCACTGTCCGGGCCACACGCCGGGCCACCTCGTCTATGCCGCGCCGACGCTGCGCCTCGCCGTGGTGGGCGACGTGCTGTTCCGCGGCAGCGTCGGGCGCACCGATTTTTCGTATGGCGATCATGCCGCCCTGATGCGTGCCATCGCCACGCGGATATTGCCGCTCGGTGACGACGTGCGCTTCCTGTGCGGTCACGGCGTCAGCTCGACCATCGGGCATGAGCGGCGCAGCAATCCGTTCCTTGCGGAGCTGGCGGTGGAAACCGCAGGCGCCCGCCGCGCTTGAAGGCGTATGCGATCCGATCTTCCGTTCCGTGCCGTTCTTGTTCTGCTTCTGCTGGCCGTCCTGCTGCTCGCCGGCTGCGGCTCGTTCCTCACCGAGGGCACCGCTGATGCCGCCGGTGTCGCCGGCGCCGGCATTGCCGGCGCGCTGACGCGCGACGCCACGGCCGGCGCCGCCATCGGCCTCGGCGTCGCCTCGGCGGCCAATGCCGGATTGCTGCTTGTCGAACGCGACGTGCATCACCATCAGCAGGACAGCATCGCCGCCGCCGCCGCCACGCTGCCGGAGGGCGGGGTCGCCACCTGGAACGCCAATCACGAGATTCCGATCGAACGCGCCCAGCACGGCCAAGTGGCGGTGACACGGGTGATCGCCGGCCCGGATTTCGCCTGCAAGGAGATCGTCTTTTCGGTCGACAGCGGGCAGGGCGCCAGGCTCAGGCGCGGCTTCTTCACCGCCATCGTCTGTCAGGACGGCACCGAATGGCATTGGGCGACGGCCGAGCCGGCGACGGAGCGGTGGGGAGCGCTGCAGTGAGGCGGCTGGCGCTGGCCGCTGCCGTGGTGGCGCTGCTCGCCGGCTGCCAGTCCGGCGCGCAATTGACCGGCCTCGCCGCGGGCGGCGTCGCCGGGACGGCGACGGCCAATCCGGCGCTCGGCTATGCCGTTGCCATCGGCACCGCGGTCGCCGCCGATGAGGCGTATAAATGGGTCGGCCGCACCCGCGAACACGCCGAACAACAGGCCATCGCCGATGCCGCCGCGCCGCTTGATGCCGGCCGCGCCGCGCCCTGGCGCATCCGCCATCTCATTCCGCTCGGCAACGAGGCCGGTGAGGTGCGGGTGCTGCGCGTCGTCGACTCGCCGCTCACCCAGTGCCGCGAACTGTTGTTCTCGGTGGTCGATCCGCCGCACGCCGCGGCGTGGTACTCGACCAGCATCTGCCGCGCGGCGGATGGCTGGCACTGGGCGGTTGCCGAACCGGCGGTGCCGCGCTGGGGTTTTCTGCAGCAATAGCCGGCGTCATGGTCCGCTGCGGATGCCGTCATGCTCGGCCTGGGCGATCAGCGCGGCGGCGTCATCGGGCAGCAGGAAGCGTTGCGCCACCAGATCGGCCGCGGCGGCGCGGATGGCGGCGACATAGCCTGCCGTGCCGGGGTAGCGCTCGGCGAGCGAGGGGCGCGGATCGCCGATCGCCGTCCGCTCGGCGCGGGTGGCGGCAAACGGCACGAAACTGCCCTGCAGGTTGCACATGCCATCGGGGAAGCGATCCGCCCGGCCGAGATTCCAGCCGGTATAGGTGCCCACCGGCACGCGCAGAAACACCGAGCGCACGCCGGCCAGATCGTTGCCGTCGGCATCGACCTGCGGCACCAGCACGCCATAGCTGGCGGCGCCGACCCGCGGCGGCTCGACGGTGATGATGCCGCTGCTGTCGGCGGGGCGGAACAGTGGTCCGAAATCGAGCACATGCAGCGAGTCATAGACCCGCGCGGTGGACAGCGCCGGCCGCGCCACCCCGCCATAGGTGTTGGCCGGGATCGGCGGGAAGTCCACCCGGTCCGGCGCCACCAGCGTACCATCGGCAATCTGCGGCACCGCACTCGGCGGCGGCGCGATGCCGTCGCGCACCCAGGCCGTCAGGTCGGTCAGCAGCGCCCGCATGGTCCATAGCTGCGGGTTAGGGTTGGGCTGCTGCGCGCACAGGCCGAACGGCGCCGCCGTCGGCAGCGGCAGCGGCGCCGCGCCGTGCTGGGTGCTGGCCATGATATAGACCCGCACGTTGTCCGGCTGCGCCACGTCATGCCGGCCGAGCGGGTCGGTCAGGCCGAGCGATTGCCGCCCCTCCCACATCTCCAGCGCCGTCGCCGCGTGGACGATCCTCGGGCAGGTCGCGCTCGCCGTGCAGCGGTCGAGCAGACCCTGCATTCGCCCGGTCAGCGGGTCGTGCAGCGGGCCATAGGTGAAGGGGAAATCATAGGCCGGATAAAGGTGATCGACCTGCTCGCCCCAGGCCCGCAGCGGCTGGCCGAAGCGGACGTTGAGCGGCATCAGCCCGCCGCCGATATGCGGCAGGGCGCCGTCGAACACCGCCGCGCCGCTCTGGTCGTCCTGGTTGAAGCCGAGCGCGATCATGCTGCGGATCATCCGCCCGGACTGCGACGAGCCTTCGATGATGGCGTGCTGCCCGGCGCGGAACACCGGGTTGGGCGTGCCGGCATCGTCGCGCGGCGCACGGCGCAGGAAGGCGCCGAGGTCGCGCGTGGCGGCGAAGCCGAGGCCGAGCACCATCGGGTCGCGCGCCTTGTAGATCAGCTCATAGATCTGGCCGGGCTGAAACCCGGCGGGATAGCAGAGATGCCGAGCATCGGGCTGCTCCGGCTGGTCCTTGGCGCAGATGGCGAAGCGCCACGCGCCGGCCGGGATGACCACACGCGGATCATGCTCGCGGGCGCGCACGGTCAGCATCGGGCGGAACCCGTCGGCATCGGCATCGGTGGCGAGGCTGGCCGCCGGGTAGCTGTCGTAGCTGTCCGGCGGATACCACTGCACCTGCTGGCTCATGCCGATCGGCAGCGTCGGTGTGGCGGCCGGGGCGATGATCTCGCTGCGCACGATGCCGGTGATCGGGCCGCCGTCATGCGCATGGGCGATCACCGGGGGCATCAGCAGCCGGTTCAGGCCGGGCCGCACATCCATCTCCCAGCCGAACCAAGCCAGCGTGTAGCCCTGCCGCATCAGGAAGCCGTCGCCCGGCGCGGCCAGCGCGTTGCGCGCCGCGACGCTGGCGCCGGCATCGCCGTTGAACAGACCGAGGGCGAGCTTGTTGCCGCGGTTGTTGACCTCCATCAGCAGCATGTCGTTGCCGCGGCTCATATCGGTGGGCCGGAGCAGTTCGACATCGGTGCTGTAGGTGACCATGCCGGCGGCGGTGCGCGGCGCCAGTTCGATGTCCTGGATGGCGTTGCGCGGATCGGCCGGGTCGATCTCGCCATAGGCGCGGGCGAAGATGTGCTCGTAGGTGCCGGTGGTGCCGAACGACTGGCCGGCGAAGGCCGGCTCGCTGCGCAGCACTTCGAGCCGCAGGATGCGCGCCTCGGCCGGGGCGGCGAACGGCAGCAACAAGGCAAGGGCGGCGAGATGCAGCCGGCGCGGCATGGCGGTTTCTCCCTCTGGCGCCGCGAGGTCAGGGCGAATCGCCGCGCCCGTCAAGCCCAATGCGGCGGAACACAGTGATGACGCGGAAGCGGTGGTTGGTCGATTTGACCATGCCGATCACCGCGTCCAGGCCGAACGAGTCCTTGCGGTACATCGGCAGCACCTGATCGAGCCAGACGACATGCGCGCCGGGCGACAGCCGCCGCAACGCCCGCATCACCAGATTGCGCTTGATCATGGTGGTCTGGTAGCGTTCGGCGTCCTCGACGCTGTAGGGCGGGTCGGCCAGCACCAGATCG
Source organism: Pseudomonadota bacterium (assembly GCA_021845985.1). Lineage (GTDB taxonomy): Bacteria > Pseudomonadota > Alphaproteobacteria > Acetobacterales > Acetobacteraceae > JAFKFJ01. The sequence goes on from JAJZES010000033.1 coordinate 35,615, forward strand.
TAGCGATCGAGCGGCACCCCGGTCAGCGTTTGTGCGTCATCGACATAGGTTGGTGCCAGCGCGGCGTTGAGATCGACGGTGTCGCCGGGCAGCGCGGCCAGATCGACCCGGCCGCTGAACAGATGCAGCACCCGGCACTTGTCGGGGAACAAGGCCCGGATGCGGCGCAGATAGCCGGCCGGATAGCCGCCATAATAGCCGGTCTTCACCCGGTAATCGTTGCCCATGATCCAGGTGCCGACGACGCGCCCGTCGGCGGCGACAAACAGACTCTGCGGGAAGCCAGTCGCCTCGGCGTAATTGCTGATCCGCTGCTGCCACTCCACCGTCGCACCCCATGTCGCCAGGGCGCACTGTGCCAGGAGTGGCGGGCGGGTACAAGACCCATCTCGCCGGCCGGCGCACGGCCGGTCGGCGAGGTGGGGCCGGCGAGGTCAGGCCGGGTGGTTCAGTGGCCGAGATGGGCGGCGAAGAAGGCGGCGATTTCGTCGAAGGCTTCCTTGGTTTCCGGCACGCGGTCGTCGAACTGGTATTGCGCGTGCGACTCGCCCTCGAACACCTGCAGCGTCGCCGGCACGCCGGCGCGGCGCAGATTGCGGTGCACGCGCACCGTGTTGCTCAGCAGCAGGTCGCGCGTCCCGGTGGTCAGGATCGCCGGCGGGAAGCCGTGCATGTCGCCATAGACCGGCGACAGCAGCGGATCCTTCAGGTCATGCCCTTTGGCGTAGATCAGCGTTGCCGCATCGCAGAACCCGTCGCGCGATACCAGGACGTTGTCCACTTTCTCGTTGGTGTAGAAGCTGTCTCCGGTCTTGGTGACATCGGACATCGGCGTGCCTGGCGCAATCGCCCCCGGCACCGGCAGACCCCGCTCCCGCGCGCGCAGCACCATCTCCAGCGTCAGCGCGCCGCCGGCCGAGGTGCCGAAGAAGGCGACGTTGTGTGCCGGCGTGGTTTGCAGCACCGCCTGGTACACATCGACGGCGTCGTCGAGCGCGGCAGGGAAATAGGCCTCCGGCGGCATCCGGTAATCGACCGAGATCACCTTATAATGCCCGAAGCCGGCCATCATGATCGCCTCGGTGGTGCCGGCCTCGCCGGGAAACAGCACATAGCAGCCGCCATGCACATGGATCAGCACCTTGTCGGCGTTCTCCGGCGGAATCGTCTCTGGCGTGACGACGAACACCTTGACGCCGCCCATGGTGGACGGTTGCACCGAAACATGCAGCCGCTCGCGCATCGCCGGAATGCCCTGGACCGTGCGGGCCGCCTGGGCGTTGGCGTAGATGCGGGCTTCCTCGCCGGTCTTCCACAGCTGATTCCAGTCGGGATTGAGCGGTGCGGCGATGAATTTCTGCATCCCCTCGCTGACATCGGCGGTGGGAACCGGCAGGCTCTTGGCTGGCGCCTCGCGCGGGGTCAGCACCACGTCATCGGCAAAGGCGGCGGCCGGCGCGGCGGCGAGCGCGGCGGCGGCGAACAGAACGAGCCTTGTTGGCGTCATGGACGTATTCCTCATTAAGATCGTCAGGTACGGCTTTGCCATCGGGGCGCCACCCCGCTGTGCAGCCCGGCTGGGCGTCTCCTGATACACGTCGTTGACGCATACTCCGCGCGTCGGGTCAGCAAGCTTGCCGGCATGCCGCAGCACTGTTGCGCTGCATCGGCGATGAGGAAGTCCGTCACGGGATCATCCTGCTTCGCAAGCTTGCTGACCAACACACAGAGAGTCGGATGATCGCCGATCCGTCGGCGGGCTAGGTCGCGCTTTTCGGTCGCAGATCGACGCCGTTGAGGTTGCCGGTATAGGTCGGCAGCATCGGCACGAAATCATCGGCGCCGCCGGCGGCCACCGCCAGGGCAAAGGCGTTCTTCACCGCATTGCCCATCGGATTGGCGAGATGCACCGAGTCCGCCATCGATTCGAGATAGCGGACATCCTTGAACGCATTGCTGAGGGTGAATTTGTGGGCGTCGCGGTCGCCATCCAGCGTCCAGCGCATGAAGGTCTGATAGAACCCGCAATCCATCCGCCCGTTGCGGATGACGCTGTCGAAGCGTGCCGGGCTGATGCCGACCTTCTGCGACAGCGCCAGCGCTTCCGCATACAGCGCGGCGTAGCCGAGCGAGAGGAAATTGTTGATCAGCTTCATGCGGTGCCCGTCGCCAGGGCCGCCGACATGGACCACCCGTCCCGCCCAGGTCTCCAGCACCGGGCGCAGCCGGGCGAACACCGCATCGGTCGCGCCGACCATGGTGTCGAGCGTGCCGGCCCAGGCTTCCTTCGGCGTGCGGCCGAGCGGCGCATCGACCAGCGTGGCGCCGACGCTGGCCAGCTCCGCCGCCAGCGTCGCCGTCGAGGTCGGGTCCGAGGTCGAGCAATCAACCACGATCGCGCCCGGCCGCAGCCCGGCGCTCAGCCCATCCGCGCCGCGGATCAGCGCCTCGACGTCGGACGAGCCGGTGACGCACAGGAACACGATGGTCGAACGCTGCGCGATCTGAAGCGGCGAGGTCGCCTCCTCGGCGCCGCGGGCCAGCAGGTCTTCCACCGGGGCGCGGTTGCGCCGCCCCATGACCACCAGCGGATAGCCCTTTTCGACGATGTTCTTGGCCATGCCATGACCCATCAGGCCGACACCGATGAAGCCAATCCGTTCCTGTGTGGGCGTGTCGTTGGGCACTGCGTGCTCCTCTCTTGATCCTGTGGGTGGGTGAGCGTGCGGCAACCACGCTAGGCGGTGCCGCCCTCGAGAATCTCGTAGCCGGTGTCAATGATGATCGGGCCGGACTGACGCTCGGGGTGTTGCAGGATGGTCTCGACGGCGATTTTGCCGATCTGGTAGCGCTTCGAGCGTACGGTCGAGAGCGGCACCGGCAGGGCCTGGCCGATGTCCAGTCCGTTGAAGCCAAACAGCGCGACATCGCGTTTCGGCACGAGGCCGCGGCCGTAGCAATGAAAGACGCCGCCGACCGCCATGTCATCGTTGGAGAACACCACGACATCCAGTGATGGCGTGCGGCGCAGCAACGTGTCGCACATGGCGCGCCCGGCCTGGGTTGAACTCGGCCCGTCGAACAGCGCCTGATCGACCAGCGCCAGACCGGCATCGCCGAGGGCGGCGCATAATCCATCCCAGCGGCGGCGGGCGCGGCGGTCGGCGTTCCAGTCATGCCCGACATAGCCGAACCGCCGATAGCCGCGCCCGATCAGATAGCGCCCGGTGTCATAGCCGGCCGAGCGGTGCGACAGCCCGACGGCGATGTCGATCGGCACCGCGTCGATGTCCATCAGCTCGGCGATGCGGGTCCGGCTCTGCTGGAGAATGCGGCGCGTCGTCTCGGTGTGGTCGAAGCCGGCGATGATCATCGCCGATGGCTTCCACGCCAGCAGCGCCCGAACGAGGCGTTCCTCGACGTCAAGGTTGTAGTCGGTGACGCCGACCACCGGCTGAAAGCCGGAGGTGGCGAGGGCGGCGTGGATGCCCTGCAGCACTTCGGGGAAAACGATGTTGGAGAGCGACGGGATGATCACGCCCATCAGGTTGGAGGTGGCCGAGGCGAGGGTGCCGGCGATCCGGTTGGGGACGTAGCCGACCTGCTCCACCGCGGCCATGACGCGGGCGCGGGTGCGTTCGGAAATCGGGCCGGTGTTGCGCAGGATGCGCGAGACGGTGATCTCGCTGACCCCGGCCACCCGGGCGACATCGGCCAGCGTCACTGCGGCGCGCTGCTCGGTCGTTCGCCGCCTGCCCGGCCCGGTCGCCTCATCGTTCACGGTCGATCCCCACCTGCTGCGAGCCACTCTTACCGCTATTCGGCGGCGTTGCTCACATGCCGGCAAGACCGCGCGGCGGCGCGGCCGGCGGCGCCGAGCTGTGCCCCCCGCGCAGGCCGCCAGCCGGGCGATCTGATCGTGCTTGTAACGTCCCGTTCCCATAAATGGCAGCGCTACCATTTTTCGGATGACAGCGCTACCATTTTGTGGTGAACCTCCGCCCACGGCGCCAGTGAACGGCGAATTGTCCGGCCAAAGCCCGGACGCAGGGGGGAAAGATGGTGGCTGGTGCCGAACAGACGGTCGCGGTGATCGGCCTCGGGTCGATGGGCCAGGGGATTGCCCAGTCACTGCTGCGGGCCGGCTTTACGGTCACCGGTTACGACATCGACGCGCAGGCGACGGCGCGTCTGGCCGCGGCCGGCGGTGCCCTTGCCGCCAGCCCCGCCGCCGCGGCGCAGGGCGCCGGCGTGGTGGTCGTGGTGGTGGTGACCGCGGCGCAGACCGAGGCGGTGCTGTTCGGCGCGGACGGTGCCGCGGCCAGCATGCTGCCGCAGGGGGTGATCCTGTCCTCGGCGACGATGTCGCCGGCCGAGGCCGGCCGCCTGGCGGCGCAGGCGGACGCCCGCAACCTGCACTATCTCGATGCCCCGATCAGCGGCGGTGCGGCGCGCGCCGCCACCGGCGGGCTGACGGTGATGGCCTCCGGCAGCGAGGCGGCGTTCGATCGCGCCGCCCCCGCGCTGGCGGCGCTGGCGCAGAAGGTCTATCGCCTCGGCGCCGCGCCGGGCATCGGCGCGGCGTTCAAGATCATCAATCAACTGCTCGCCGGCGTACACATCGCCGCCGCCTGCGAGGCGATCACCCTGGCCAGGCGGCTCGATCTGGATATTGCCAAGGTGTACGAGGTGATCACCGCCTCGGCCGGCAATTCGTGGATGTTCGAGAACCGCATGCCGCATGTGCTGGCCGGCGATTATACGGCGCACAGCGCCATCGACATTTTCGCCAAGGATCTCGGCATCGTCAGCGAAATCGGCCGTGAGCGGCGGTTTCCGCTGCCGATCGCCGCCGGCGCGCTGCAGATGTTCCTGATGGCGTCCGCCGCCGGCATGGGCCGCGACGACGACTCCTCGGTGGCCCGCCTGATCGCCCAGATCACCGGCCTCGATCTGCCGGGCGTCGAGCGGCCGGCATGAGCGGCGAGACGCACGCCGGCGCGTCGGCGGCGGCGCGGCAGGCCGGCCGGCGGGCGGGTTGGCGTGCCGTGCTGCGCATCCGCGAACTCAACGTGCTCAGCGCGCTGCTCGTGGTCGGCGCGCTGATCAGCGTGGCGACGCCGTATTTTCTTACCACCGACAATCTGATGGGCGTGTTCCGCTCGTTCTCGCTGGTGGCGATCATGTCGATCGGCATGGTGATGGTGATCATCACCGGGGGCATTGACCTGTCGGTCGGCTCGGTGATGGGGCTGTCGTCGCTGACCACGGCGATCGGTTTCGCCAACGGCCTGCCGACGGCACTGTGCGTCGCCGGCGGTCTGCTGGTGGGCCTCGTCTTCGGGCTGTTCAACGGGCTGCTGGTGACGCGCATCCATCTGCCGCCGTTCATCGCCACGCTCGGCTCGCTGAGCATCGGCCGCGGGCTGATGTACATCGTCACCCATGGCGTGCCGCTGACCCCCGACACGCCAGACGTGTTCGCGATCTTTGGCCAGGGCTATGTCGGCGTGGTGCCGGTTCCGGTGGTCATCATGCTGGTCATGATGGTGGTGTTTTCGATCATCATGCGGCGCACCCGGTTCGGGCGGCACGTTTACGCGACCGGCGGCAACGAGACCGCGGCGCGGCTGAGCGGGGTCAAGACCAACCGGATCAAGCTGCTGGTTTACATGCTGTCCGGGGTGATCGCGGCGGTGGCCGGGGTGATCAGCTTCTCGCGCTATCTGTCGGCCGAGCCGGCATCGGGCTTCGGCGCCGAACTCGATGTCATCGCCGCCGCCGCGATCGGTGGCGCCAGCCTCTCCGGCGGCGTCGGCAGCGTCGAAGGCGCGATCATCGGCGCGGCACTGGCGGGGATCATCTCCAACGGTGTCGTGCTGATGAACATCAACACCTATGCGCAACAGGCCATCACCGGGGCGGTGATCTTGATCGCCGTCAGTCTGGACATGTGGCGCAGCAGATCAGGGGGAGATTGAACCAACCCCAAACCGAGCCGCAAGCCTGACCCATCCAACGCAACACCTCCAGAGGATACGATCCATGATCAAGAATGTTGCCCTCAAGGCACTGCTGCTGGCTATGCCGCTGCTGGTCAGCGCCGGCGCCCATGCCAAGGACGCCAAGGATATCGTCATCGCCGTGATCCCGAAGGTTGCGGTGCCGTTCTTCGACGACTGCAACAACGGCGCCCGCACCGCCGCCACCGCCGCCGGCGTGCAGTATGAGTGGGTGGTGCCGCAGAACACCCAGGGCTCCACCCAGGTTCAGATCATCGAGGATCTGATCTCCAAGAAAGTCGATGGCATCGCCATCTCCGTCAACGAGCCGAAATCGGTCGAGCGCATCATCAAGAAGGCGATGGACAGCGGCATCAAGGTGCTGACGTTCGACTCCGATTCGGCCAAGAGCGGACGCAGCATGTATATCGGCACCAGCAACGAGGCGGCCGGCGAGACGATGGGCGAATCGATGGCCAAGGCGATCGGCGGCTCGGGTGAGGTGGCGATCGTCACCGGCCAGCTCGGCGCCGCCAATCTCAATGAGCGCATCGCCGGCATCAAGAAGGCGCTGGCCAAGACCCCCGGCATCAAGATCGTCGCCACCGAAGGCACCGAAGACGATCTGGCCAAGGCGGTCTCGGTGGATGAAGCGCTGTTCCGCGCCCATCCGGCCCTCAAGGGCATCTTCGGGGTCAGCCAGGTCGGCGGTCCGTCGATCGCCAAGGTGATGGCGACCAAGGAATTCGGCGCCAAGAAGGGCACGGTGAAGGTGTTTGCGTTCGACGATCTTCCCGACACCGTCAAGGGCGTCAAGGAAGGCTTCATTCAGGGCATCATGGTGCAGCGGCCGGTGACGATGGGCAAATTGTCGGTCGAACATCTGGTGGCGCAGATCAACGGCACGGAAACCCACCCGCACGACATCGACACCGGCGTGACCGTTGTCGATGCCTCCAACCTCAACGACTACACGAAGTAGCCGCTCAGGCCATGGCCATCCGGTCGCGAGGCGTGGTGCCGCGCGGCCGGAGCGGCTGCACCGGAAAGACCGCGGCGATGACAGACTTCCTGGAAATGCGGGCGATTTCCAAGACATTTCCCGGAGTTCGCGCGCTCAATCACGTCGATCTGCGGGTGCGCCGGGGCGAGGTGCATGCCCTGGCCGGAGAGAACGGCGCCGGCAAAAGCACGCTGATGAAGATTATGACCGGGGTGAGCCGGGCCGATCCCGGCGGCACAATCCTGATCGAGGGTCAGCCGGTCGATATTGGCGACCCGGTGCATGCGCGCCAGCTCGGCATCAGCATCATTTATCAGGAACTCTCGGTGGTCGAGAATCTCACCGTCGCCGAGAATCTGTTCCTTGCGCGCGAGCCGGTCGGGCGCTCGGGTCTCATCGACACACGGCGGATGAACCGCGACGCCGGGACCATCCTCGACATGCTGGAAATGGACATCCCGGCGACGGCGCCGGTGGCCCGGTTGTCGATCGGTCAGAAGCAGATGATCGAGATCGCCAAGGCGATTTCTTACAACAGCAAGATCATCGTCATGGACGAGCCTACCGCGGCGCTCAGCCAGCACGAGACGCTGACCTTGCTGCGGATCGTTCGCACGCTGCGCGAGCGCAATGTCGGCATCGTCTATATCACCCACCGGCTCGACGAAATCTTCGAGATCGCCGACCGCGTCACCATTCTGCGCGACGGCACCACCATCGATTCGCTGCCCATCGCCAGCGTCACGCGCGATCTTCTGGTGCGCAAGATGGTCGATCGCGAGTTGAGCCAGCTCTACGGCACGCACGAGTCCTATGCCACCGAGACGGTGGTGCTGGCGGCGGCGGGGCTGACGCTGCGCCATCCGACGCCGCATGGCGCCAAGGTCCGCGACGTCAGCTTTGCGCTGCATCAGGGCGAGGTGCTGGGGTTTTTCGGCCTGATCGGCGCCGGCCGGACCGAGATCATGGAAATGATCTTCGGCATCCGCCCTTGCCAGGGCGAAATCCACATTGGCGGCGAGCTGGTGCAAATCCGCTCCCCGGCGGATGCCATCGCGCACGGCATCGGCTTTGTCACCGAAGACCGCAAGAGTCAGGGGCTGGTTCTCGGCATGACGGTGCGCGAGAACTTCAGCCTGACTCATCTTGAGGAATATTCGCCGCTGCAGTTCATCGACCGCGCCGCCGAGGGGGCGCGCTGCCGCGCATTTGTCGCGACGCTCGGCATCAAGACGCCGACCATCGAGCAACGGGCGGTCAACCTGAGCGGCGGCAATCAGCAGAAAGTGGTGATCGCCAAATGGGTGGCCCGCCGGCCGCGCATCCTGATCGTCGATGAGCCGACCCGGGGCATTGACATCGGCGCCAAGGCTGAGGTCCATGCGCTGCTGGCCCGCCTGGCGCGGGAGGGCATCGGCATCATCGTCATATCGTCTGATCTGCCGGAGGTTCTGGCGATCAGCGATCGTGTCGCCGTGGTCAAGGAGGGCCGCATCAGTGGTATCCTGACCCGCGCCGATGCCTCGCAGGAGCGCGTCATGCAGGCGGCCACCGGCTGAGCGGACGCGGGCGTCGGCAGCCGCAGTACTTAGATTCAGACAGGAGAGCAGATCATGACCAAGCGTGTCATCTTCACTGGCGGCAGCGGTAAGGCCGGCAAATATGCCGTGCAGCATCTGGTGGAGCACGGCTACCAGGTGCTCAATCTCGACACCAAACCGCTCGACAACCCGCATGTCCGCACGCTGATCACCGACATCACCGACAGCGGGCAGGTGTTCAACGCCATGTCGAGCACGCTCGAACTGCACGAGTTCGCGCCCGACCTGCGGGCGCCGAAGATCGACGCGGTGGTGCATTTCGCCGCCATTCCGCGCATCATGATCGTGCCCGACAACGAGGTGTTCCGCATCAACACCATGGGCACCTACAACGTGATCGAGGCGGCGGCGAAGCTCGGCATCCCGAAGATCGTCATCGCCTCATCGGAGACGACATACGGAGTGGTCTTCGCCAATCAGCCGCGCGACCCGAAATATCTGCCGCTCGACGAGGAATATCCGGTCGATCCGATGGATTCCTACGCGCTGTCGAAAATCTGCAACGAGCGGACGGCGCATGCCTTCGCCCAGCGCTTTGGCATCGACATCTATGCGCTGCGCATTGGCAACGTGATCGAGCCGCACGAATATACCAATTTCCCGAAATTCTTCGCCGATCCGGCGGGCCGCAAGCGGATCACCTGGAGCTATATCGACGCCCGCGATCTCGGTCAGATCACCCGTCTGGCGATCGAGAAACCCGGCCTCGGCTTTCAGATCTTCAACGCCGGCCAGAACGATTGCTCAAGCAATCTGCCGACGGCCGAGCTGCTGCGCCGTTTCTACCCCGATGTGAAGGTGACGCGCGAACTGGGCGAGTTTGAGCCGCTGTTCTCCAATCGCAAGGTGCGCGAGGTGCTCGGCTTCAAGGAGCAGCACAACTGGCGGGCGAATGTTTCGGCATAACGGCCAAGGCTGACGACAGCGCCGTGCTGCCCGACGCCCGCACCGTGGGCGTCGGGAGCGGTCCCGGCGCCGCCGCGTCTCACACGTCCAGATTGGCGACTTTCAGCGCGTTGCCGACGATGAACTCGCGCCGCGGCTCGACCACGTCGCCCATCAGCGTGGCGAACACCTGCCCGGCATCTTCGATATCGCCGACCTTGACCTGCAGCAGCGTGCGCACCGCCGGGTCGAGCGTGGTTTTCCACAACTGGTCCGGGTTCATCTCGCCCAGCCCCTTGAACCGCTGCACCGACAGGCCGCGCCGACCCTGGCCGAGGATGCGATCGAACGCCGCCGCCGGGCCGGCCACCGCCACCTCCTGCGCATCCAGCCGCAGCGTCGCCGGGTTGGCGAACCGCTCCAGCAGCGCCGCATGCCGCTCGGCCAGCCAGCGCGCCTCGGCGCTGCGCAGCGTCGCGGCATCGAGGGTGTAGCGCTCGGCGACGCCGCGCACGGTGCGCGCCATGGTCAGCGTGGCGCCATCGCTGGTCGCCTTCCAGCTTCGCTCCGCCGGCAACGAGATGGCGTCCAGCCGCTGCACCAGCAATTGCGCCGCCGCCGGCGCCTGCACCGCATCGGTGGTCAGCGCGCCGGCGATGGCCGCCTGTTCGACCGCGGCGATCGGCGCCGTCACCGCGAGCCGGCGCAGTCGCAAAGTCGCCTCGCGCAGCCACACGGCTTCGGTGCGCAGCTCCTCGCCGGCCAGCATTTCCCCGCCGGCATAGGCGAGCCGTGCCTCCGACAGCGCTTTGCCGAGCAGATAGCGCTCCAGCGCCGGATCATCCTTGAGGTAGCGTTCGTCGTTGCCGCGCTTGGCGCGATAGAGCGGCGGCTGGGCGATGTAGAGAAAGCCGCGGTCGATCAGTTGCGGCATCTGGCGGAAGAAGAAGGTCAGCAGCAGGGTGCGGATATGCGAGCCGTCCACATCCGCGTCGGTCATGATGACGATGCGGTGATAGCGCAGCTTGGCGATGTCGAAGCCGCCCTGCTCGGGTTCGCCGCGGCCGATGCCGGTGCCGAGCGCGGTGATCAGCGTGCCGATTTCGGCGCTGCCCAGCATGCGGTCGAAGCGCGCCCGCTCGACGTTGAGGATTTTGCCTTTCAGCGGCAGGATCGCCTGGAACCGCCGGTCGCGGCCCTGCTTGGCGGAGCCGCCGGCGCTGTCGCCCTCGACGATGAACAGTTCGCTTTTCGCCGGGTCGCGCTCCTGGCAGTCGGCAAGCTTGCCGGGCAGCGTCGAGACATCCAGCACGCCCTTGCGCCGGGTCAGTTCGCGCGCCTTGCGCGCCGCCTCGCGTGCCGCCGCGGCGTCCATCACTTTCTGGATGATCGCGCGGGCTTCCTTCGGATGCGTCTCGAACCAGTGCGCAATGGCGTCCGCCGCCACCGCCTGGACCACCGGCGAGACTTCGCTGCTGACCAGTTTTTCCTTGGTCTGCGAGGAAAACTTGGGGTCCGGCACCTTGACCGACAGCACCGCCGTCATGCCCTCGCGCATGTCGTCGCCGACCAGGGCGAGGCCCTCTTTCTTGCCCATGCCCTCGGCGTATTTGGTCACCACGCGGGTCAGCGCCTGACGGAATCCGGCGAGATGCGTGCCGCCGTCGCGCTGCGGAATGTTGTTGGTGAAGCAGAGCATGGTCTCGTGGAAACTGTCGTTCCACGACAGCGCGAACTCGACGCGGATGCCGTGCGCACCCTCCGCCGAGGTGACATTGATCGGCGGCGTGAACACCGGCACTTTGGCGCGATCGAGCCATTCGGCGAAGGCGACGAGGCCGCCGTCGTAGCGGAACATCGCCTCCTGCACCGCCGGGTGGCGCTCGTCGCGCAGCACGATGGCGAGGCCGGAGTTGAGGAACGCCAGCTCGCGCAGCCGCCGCTCCAGCAGCGCGAAGTCGAACTCGGTATGGGTGAAGGTTCCTGCGCTCGGCTTGAACGTTACCTCGGTGCCGTGCGGCCGGTCGGCCGGGCCGATGACCGCCAGCGGCGCCTCGGCGTCGCCGTGACGAAAGCGGACGTGGTGCAGATTGCCGTTGCGCCAGATGCGCACGTCCATCCATTCCGAGAGGGCATTGACCACCGCGGCGCCGACGCCGTGCAGCCCGCCGGAGACCTTGTAGCTGTTCTGGTTGAACTTGCCGCCGGCATGCAGGCGGGTCAGCACGACCTCGGTGGCGGAGACGCCTTCCTCGGGGTGGATTTCGGTCGGGATGCCGCGGCCGTCATCACGCACGGTGACGCTGCCGTCGCCGTTCAGCGTCATCTCGACATGGCTGGCGAAGCCGGCCTGCGCCTCATCGACGGCGTTGTCGATGATTTCAAAGGCCATGTGGTGCAGGCCGGAGCCGTCGTCGGTGTCGCCGATATACATGCCGGGGCGCTTGCGCACCGCATCCAGCCCGCGCAAGACGGAGATCGAGGCGGCGTCATAGGGGTCGGGGTCGGGCTGGGTCGCGGCGCTGTCGGTCATGCCGAAACATACAGGCTGGCGGCGGATTTTGCCACTGGCCGCCGGCTATTCCGGCGCGGCTTCGGCCGCCCTCGCGAGCGTGTTGTCGGCGACCTGCCAGAACTCGGCACGCCCGGCGAGCGGCTGGAACACCTCGGCATCGGTGCCGGTCAGCAGCGCCTGCGCCGGCAGCCGGGCCAGCGCGGCGAACAGCGCCGCCCGCCGCGCGGCGTCCAGATGCACCGCCGGTTCGTCGAGCAGCAGCAGCGGCGCGAAGCCGCGCGCCTCGGCCAGCAGGGCGGCATGGCCGAGCACGACGCCGATCAGCAGCGCCTTCTGCTGGCCGGTGCTGGCCTGCCCGGCGGGCTGGAGGCTGGCGGCATCGGCCAGCGTCATGTCGGCGCGATGGGCGCCGGTGGCGGCCGAGCCGGCGGCGGCGTCGCGCGTCCGCCCGGCGGCGAGGCTGCGGCGCAGCCACTCCTCGGCGTCGAGCGCCGGCCCGGCGCCGAGCCGCTCGGCGATCGGGCAGCGCAGGCCGAGCAGCGCCACCGGGAACGGCGCGGCGGCGCCGGTGGCCAGCGCGGCGTTGAGCCGCCGTGCCAAAGCGAGGCGCGCCGCGGTCACCGCCACGCCGTGCCGGGCCATCGCATCCTCCAGCCCGGCCAGCCACGCCGCATCGGCGCCGCCGCCGCCGAGCAGGCGGTTGCGGCTGGCCATCGCCGTGTCATGGGCGGCGACCTCGCCGGCGTGGCCGGGTTCCAGGGCGAACACCAGCCGGTCGAGAAAGCGCCGGCGGCCGGCGGCCCCCTCCTGAAACAGCCGGTCCATCTGCGGGGTCAGCCAGACCGCGGCGACATGCGCGCTCAGCGCCGCCTGGCTGCGCGGCGCGGCGCCGTCGAGGCGGAACACCCGCCGGTCGGGCGGGCCGCCGGGCGGCGTGCCGGTGCCGATGTCGATTTCCCCGCCCGGTGTGGCGAAGCGGCCGGCGACGGCCCATTCGGCGCTGCCGTGCGCCGCCAGATCAGCAATGCGGGCGCCGCGCAGGCCGCGGCCGGGCACCAGCAGCGACACCGCCTCCAGCAGATTGGTCTTGCCGCTGCCATTGGCGCCCGACAGCACCAGGATGCGGGCGCCCGGCCGCCATGTAAGCGTCGGGTAATTGCGAAAATGCGAGAGGGTAAGCCTCGTCAGCCGCAGCGCCGGCGCGCTCACACCCGCATCGGCATGAGCACGTAAAGGGCGCTCGGATCGGCGGCGTCCTGCACCACGGTCGGCGCGGCGCCGTCGGAGAAGCGGAACTCGATCTCGCGGTCGATCTGGTCGGTGATGTCGGTCAGGTAGCGCGCCTGAAAGCCGATTTCGAGCGGCGTCGAATCGTATTTCACCCGCTCCCCGTCGAGCTCCTCCTTGGCCGCGCCCTGGTCGGGCGAGGACGCCGAAAGGGTCAGTAGATTGCGCTCGATGGCCAGTTTCACCGGGCGCGACCGCTCGGCCGAGATCGCCGCGACGCGGCCGACGGCGTCGGAAAAATCCTTCTTTCCGACGCGCAGCACCTTGTCGTTATCGCGCGGGATGACCCGCTCGTATTCGGGGAAGGTGCCGTCGATCAGCTTGCTGGTCAGCGTCACCGGACCGGCCTTGAACTGGATGCGCGTCTCCGACAGGGCGACGTCAACCTCGGCGGTGGTCTCGTCGAGCAGCTTGCGCAATTCGACGACGGTTTTGCGCGGCACGATGACGCCGGGGATTTTGCCCGCCCCCTCCGGCAGCGCCACCTGAAAGCGCGCCAGCCGGTGGCCGTCGGTGGCCACCGCGCGCAGCACCGGCACCCCGTCGCTGTCCGCCGCATGCAGATAGATGCCGTTGAGATAGTAGCGCGTTTCCTCGGTCGAGATGGCGAAGCGGGTGCGGTCGATGAGGTTGCGCAGGTCGTGCGCCGACAGGGCGAAGCGATACGACAGCGTCCCCGCCGTCATCGACGGGAAATCATCGGTCGGCAGCACCACCAGCGTCGTGGCGTAGCGTCCGGCGCGCAGCCCGAGCTGAGCGTCGCCGCCGGCATGGTCGAGCTGGATCTCGGCGCCCTCGGGCAGCTTGCGGACGATCTCATAGAGGGTGGCGGCGGGGGCGGTGCAGGCGCCGTCGGTCATGCTGGTCGCAGGCACTTCCTCGACCACGGCGATTTCCATGTCGGTCGCGGTCAGCGTCAGCCGGACATCCTTGGCCTCGATCTTGACATTGGCCAGGATGGGGATGGTGTTGCGCTTCTCGACGACGCTCTGGACATGGGCCAGCGCCTTGAGCAGCGCCGCGCGGTCGGCCTTGATCTTCATTGCGGCATCCTCACGGCGCGTGGATTTGTGGCCGGGCAGTCTAGCCGCCGCGCGCGGCGCTGCAAAGCCGCCGCGTTTGTCAGCTCTCCAGCATGCGCCGCAGCAGGTCCACGTCCTCGGCGAAGGTGGCGTCGCGCTCCATCAGTTCGGTGACGCGCTGCACCGCGTGCATCACCGTGGTATGGTCGCGGTTGCCGAACTTGCGGCCGATCTCGGGCAGCGAGCGGCTGGTGAGCTGCTTGGCCAGGAACATCGCCACCTGCCGCGGCCGGGCGACGGCGCGGGCGCGGCGGGCCGAGGACATGTCGGTCAGCCGGATGTTCCAGTGCTCGGCGACACGCTTCTGGATTTCCTCGATGCTGATGCGCCGGTCATGCGCCTTGAGGATGTCGTGCAGCACCTCCTGGGTGGTCTCCAGGGTGATGGCGCGGCCGAACAGATTGGCGTGCGCGATCAGCCGGTTCAGCGCCCCCTCCAGCTCGCGCACATTGGAGGTGATCTTGTGCGCCAGGAACTCGATGACCTTGGCCGAGACGTCGATGCCGGCGCGCGCCGCCTTGGCGCCGAGGATGGAGATGCGCAGCTCGTAGGTGGTGGCATGCAGATCGGCCACCATGCCGCAGCCGAGCCGGGTGCGGACACGGTCCTCCAGGCCCGACAGGTCGGAGGGCGATTTGTCGGCCGACACCACGATCTGCTTGCCGGCATCGACCAGCGCATTGAAGGTGTGGAAGAATTCTTCCTGCGTCGCGTCCTTGCCGATGAGGAATTGCAGATCGTCGATCATCAGCACATCGACGCTGCGCAACTGCTCCTTGAACTCCATCGTCGCCTGGCTGCGGATGGCGGCGATGAAGCGGTACATGAACCGCTCGGCCGACATATAGGCGACGGTCGCCGGCCGCGCCCCGCCGGCCAGTTCCCAGGCGATGGCGTGCATCAGATGGGTTTTGCCCAGCCCGACGCCGCCATAGAGGAACAGCGGGTTGAACCCGACCGAGGCCGGTTGCGCGGCGACGCGGCGGGCGCAGGCATAGGCGAATTCGTTCGGCTTGCCGACGATGAAGCTGTCGAAGGTGAAGCGCGGATCGAGCGGTGCCTCGCCGCCGCGGTCGTCGGCCCGCGGCGGGTCGCCGCGCGACCCGTCTGGTCGCGAAAAGTCGGGTCGATGTGCGGCAGCGGGCTGCATGGCGGATGCAACGGGCGCGACGGCGACTGGTTCGCCGGCGGTCGGCTCGCCCGGTGCAGCGCCGTCGGCCGCGCGGGTATCGCCCGCCGCATCGGCGACACGGATATCGACACGGCGGACGCGCCGGTTCTCCATCTGCCACAGGGCGCTGAGCCGGTCGGCGTAATGGCTGCGCACCCAATCGCGCAGAAAGCGCGTCGGCAGGCGCACCGTCAGTTCATCGCCGTCGAGGCTGCCGAGCGACATCTGACGCAGCCAAGTGCGGTACTCGACATCGCCGACTTCGCTTTGCAGCCGGCCGCGCACCCGCGCCCACTGGTCGGCAAGCTGTCGCTCGCTGTGTTGCGTCGGGTGCGATGCGTCGCCGCGGGCTGGGTGTTCGATCACGTTGCCGCCGTCCCTCCCCGCTGACATCGCAATCCCCACTCCTCATTGCCGCCGCCGGCCAATGCCATGCCGACGATTGGCGTCGCGGGCGCAACTTGTCGCCACCAAACGGTGCGCAAACAACAAATCGCCAACAAACCGGATCATTTGTCGCCCAGGGAATACCCGCGGCCCGTGAAGTAATGAGTAAGCCTAAAGCTGGTCGCTGGCAATAGAAAACTGGGCAGCAGCGGCAGGCTCAAGACAATCTCATGTACAACACAGGTCAAAGAGGCGTCGGCTTGCTGCCGCGCTGCGTCCCGGGTTCGGCTGTGCTGTCGTCACAATTCGGGCGCCGGCGCTCCGGCGCCCGAACCAGCCGTCGTCGGTCAGGTGGTCGGCAGCGCCTTGATCCGCGCCGACAGGCGGGACAATTTGCGTGATACCGTATTCAGATGCGACACGCCCTTGGTCACGGCGCGCTGCATTTCCGGCTGTGCCACCCGCAGCGCTTCGGCCGCCGCGGCGCGGTCGCCGCTGGCGATGGCCGTCTCGACCTTCTTGACGAAGGTGCGCATGCGCGAGGTACGCGCCTGGTTGCGTTCGGTGCGGCGTTCGGTCTGGCGGATGCGCTTGCGCGCCGATGCGTTGTTAGCCATGTCTCTCTTCGATCACGAGAAATGCCATAAGGTTCAGCGCAGCCCGACACAACGTATCGGCGGCCGCAGCGAAGCGGAGTAAGGATCAAGGGCGCTGTGATAGGCAGCGCCGGCCGATGAGTCAAGCAAGCGTCGTCGTCGGTCGCCGGTCGGTTGGCGGCGGCGTTTGACCGGCCCGGCGGCGCACGGTAGGCGCCACCTTCTCACGGCGCGCAATTGGCTCACGGCGCGCAACCGGGGGAAACGTGTCTCAGCCTGCCGCCGGCCGTTCGCGCTTCCGCACCGTGTTCGGGCCCGGCCTCGTGGTCATGCTGGCCGACAGCGATGTCGGCAGCATCATCACCGCCGGGCAGAGCGGTCGGCAATGGGGCTACCGGCTGCTGCTGCTGCAGTTCGCGCTGATGCCGGTGCTCTACATCGTGCAGGAACTGGCGGTGCGGCTCGCCCTGTTCACCGGCCGCGGCTATGGCGAGCTGGTGCGCGCCCGGCTCGGTCCGGGTCTCGCCGGTGTCGCCGCGGCCGGGCTGGTGGTGGCGACGGCGGGGGCGCTGCTGACCGAGTTTTCCGGCGTCGCCGGGGTCGGCGCGTTGTTCGGCGTGCCGCGTGCCGTCACCCTGCCGCTGGCCGCGGCGGCGCTGCTGGCGGTGGTCGGCACCAACGCCTGGCGCCGGGTCGAGCGGGTGGCAATCGCGGTCGGGCTGTTCGAGCTGGCGTTTTTCGGCGTCGCCTGGGCGGCGCATCCCGATCTGCCGACGCTCGCTTCGCAGTCGCTGCAGCTGCCGCTGGGCGATCCCGACTATCGCGCCCTCGTCGCCGCCAATGTCGGCGCGCTGGTGTCGCCGTGGATGGTATTTTACCAGCAATCGGCCATCGCCGGCAAACGCCTCGGCCCGGCCTATCTCGCCGCCGCGCGCTGGGACACCGCCATCGGCGCGGTGGTGACGCAGCTCGTCATGGCCGCGGTACTGGTCGCCGCGGCGGCGACGCTCGGCGGGGCGACGCTGCCGGGTCGGCTCGATACGGTTGGCGCGCTGAGTGCGGCGCTGTCCCCGTTGCTCGGCGTCGGCGTCGGCCGCGTCGTGTTCGGCGCCGGCGTGCTGGGGGCGGCGCTGGTGGCGGCGATCGTCGCCTCGCAGGCGCTGTTCTGGGGCCTCGCCGAGGTCACCGGCCGCGACCGTCAGGCGCGGGGCAGTCGCCCGGCGGCTGGCGTCTATGTGCTCTGCGTCGCCGGGGCTTCGCTACTGGCGGGGGTGGCGCCCGATCTGGTGGCGCTCAATCTCGGCGTGCAGGTGATGAATGCGCTGCTGCTGCCGCTGGTGATCGCGCCGCTGGTGGTGCTGGCGGCGGGCGCGCTGCCGCCGCCGGCGCGGCTGCGCGGCGGCGGGCTGTGGGCGGCGGGCGCGCTCTGCGCCGCCACCTGCGGGCTTGGCCTGTGGTGCGCGATGGCGGCGCTTTGAGCGCTAACTCCGGCAGGCCGGGTTGATCGGCAGGAACGCCTCGGCCGCCGCCAGCCTGCCGATCGGGGCGTAATAGTCCCACGCCGCCCGGCTTTCCTCCGGCCGCTTCACCCGCCAGATGCCGAGGTCGTACAGCACCCGGCCATCGGCGCGCAGCGTCGCCGGGGTGCCGAACAGATCGACCGGCATCGCCCGCATCGCCGCGTTCACCGCCATTGCGTCGCGCGTCCCGGCCTGCGCCATGGCGCGCAGGAAATGCCGGGTGCTGGCATAGACCATTGCCTGGTTCTTGGTCGGCATGGCGTGCCGCCCGGCGAAGAAGCGGCGGGCAAAGGCGCGGGTGCCGTCGTCCTGGTCCCAATAAAACCCGGTGGAGACCGTCAGACCCTGCGCCACTTTCAGCCCGAGCGCATGAATATCGGTAATATAGATCAGGAACCCGGCCAGTGTCTGCGCCCCGCCGGTGCCGAGGCCGAACTCGGCCGCCTGTTTGATCAGGGTGACCTGATCGCCACCGACCGCGGCCAGCCCGATCACCTTCGCCCGCGAGCTCTGTGCCTGCACCACCTGTGCCGAGAAATCGCCGTTGCCGATGGGAAACCGGGCGCTGCCGATGACCCGGCCGCCATTGGCCTCGATCACCTGCGTCGCCGCCGCCTGCAGCGCCGCGCCGAAGCTGAAATCGACGGTGATGAAAAACCAGTCCGGCCGGCCCTCTGCGGTCAGCGTCTTGCCGATCGCGGTGGTCAGCGCGTGCGTGTCGTCGGCCCAGTGGCTGCTGATCGGCGCGCAGGTCTTGGCGGTGAAGGCGGTAACCGCGGCGGCGGTGATCATCACCGTGCGCTGCTTCTCGGCCGCCACCTGCTGCACCACCGCGGCCACCGGCGTCACCGGCAGGTCGGTGATGGCATCGACGCCCGCGTCGTACCAGTGCCGCGCCTGGATGGCGGCGACGTCGGGTTTGTTCAGCGTGTCGGCATGCAGCACCTCGACCGGCCGGCCGAGCACCGTGCCGCCGTGATCCTGCACCGCCATGCGCGCCGCCGCCACCGAGCCGGCGCCGCCGCTGTCGGCATAGGGGCCGGCCTCGTCGGTCAGCACGCCGATGCGCACCGGCGCATCCTGCGCCCGTGCGCGCGTCGCTGCCAGCAGCGCCGCGCCGCCGAGCAAGGCGCGCCGTCCGAACCCGTTAGGCATTGTGCTCTCCCCCCGCCGCCGGGTCATTGCACCCGCGCTGGCGCGATCTGGCAAGGCAGGCTGAGAAAGCCGCGAAACCGCGCCCGCATGCCGCGCACCGGCGCGCCTGCCGCCGCATAGTCGGGGAAACGCGCCAGGAACCGGCCGATCGCCACCGTCCCCTCCAGCCGGGCGAGGCTGAGGCCGGCGCAGGCATGGATGCCGGCGCCGAAGGCGACATGTCGGTTGGGGCTGCGCGCCACATCGAGCCGGTCGGGATCGGGGAACTGCGCCGGGTCGCGATTGGCGGCGCCGATGCACAGCGTCACCGGCGTCCCAGCCGGCAGGTCCACCCCGCCCAGCGTCACCGGGCGGGTGGTGATGCGGTTGCCGAGCTGGTTGGAGCTTTCAAAGCGCAGAAACTCCTCGACCGCGCTGCGCATCAGCTCTGGCAAGGCAACCAGCCGGGCGCGCTCCGCCGGATGGTCGAGCAGGGCGGCGAGCGCATTGCCGATCAAGTTGGTGGTGGTCTCGTGCCCGGCATTGAGCAGGAAAATGCAGTTATGCAGCAATTCCGCCGCGCTCAGCCTGGTGCCATCCGCCTCGCCGGCGATCAGCCGGGTCAGCACGTCCTGCTCGGGGTCGCCGGGGGCGGCGCGGCGGCGCGCCACCAGATCCTCAAGATAGCTGAGAAACTGGCTGACCGCGCGGTTGCCGCGGGCGTGCATCGCGGGCGAGAGGGTCGGCTCCAGCGCGCCGAGGATGGCGAGCGACCAGCCGCGCAACGGCGCCCGCTCCGCCACCGGCACGCCGAGCAGGGTGCCGATCACCTCGACCGGGATGGCGGCGGCGAAATCCTCGATCAGATCGACGCTGCCGCGCGCGGCCATGCGGTCGAGCAGCCGATCGACCAGCGCCGTCAGCGCCGGTTCCATCGCGGCGATGGCGCGTGGGGTCAGCGCGCCGGCAATCAGCCGGCGGACGCGGCTGTGCCGCGGCGGATCGTTGAACACGAGGCTGCTGGTGTGGTGGTCATAGAGCGGGGTGGCGCCGAATTTCGGCGCGAACTCGGCCTGCTTGTCGGAGCTGAAACGGTCGCTGTCGCGATAGACCTGCATCACCTCGGCATAGCGGGTCAGGAAATACCCGCCGTTGGCCAGCCGCTTCAACGGCGCGTGCCGGCGCAGCGCATGATAGGTCGGATAGGGGTCGCGGTAGAACGCCTCGGTCAGCGCCGCGAGATCGAAGCTGTCGGCCAGTTCAGCAGATGCGGGACCGAGCATGTCGCTGTCCGAGGCTGTGGGCGACCTGTCTCTTGCACCGCCGCGGCGGTCGCATTATCCATGGCCTGCCGGCCGGTCAAGCGCTTGGCGGCCGCGGCGCGGGCGTAGCTCAATGGCAGAGCCACAGATTTCCACTCTGAAGACGAGGGTTCGATTCCCTTCGCCCGCTCCAGCCGCGGCACGCTGACCTCTGCCGCCGACTCAGCGTCGCCGGTCACCAGCGATAACGCCGCGGCCGGCGCGGTCAGCCGCGCGGCCGCTGGTGGAGGGGGTTGGATTCGAACCAACGTAGGCGTGCGCCAACGGATTTACAGTCCGTCCCCTTTAGCCACTCGGGCACCCCTCCGGGCCTGCGGTCGGAGCGCGGGGTATCGCCATCCCCCGCCGCTGTCAACGCGGCGTGTGCAATCAGCCGCCGACCGGCTCGGTCGGGCGCAGTTCCGTCGGCCGCGGCTCGGTCGGGCGGGACGGAGTCGCATCGGTCAGCATCTCGATGCGTCCGGTGATCTGCCCGCCGTCTTCGACCTGCAGCCGCCGGCATCGCGCGGTGCCGAGCACCTTGCCACTCGCCCGCACCTGCAGGCTGCCGCGCGCGGTCAGCGTGCCGTCGATGGTGCCGGCGACCTCCGCTTCCTCGACCTCGACCTCGCCCTTGAAAATGCCGCCGGGCGCAATCGACAGTTCCGAGGCGTGGATCATCGACGCCTCAACGGTGCCTTCGACCACCAGCCGCTCGGCATCGGTCACCGTGCCCTGCAGGCTGATGCCGCGGCCGACGACCAGGGTGCGGCGCTCCGCCGCATCGCGGCCGGGCCGCCCGGCCTGGGCCATGACGGGCCGGGGAATGGCGGTTGTCTGCGCCGAACTCGGCGGCAGCGGGGCAGGGGCAAACGGGGCGCGACCCATGGCGGGTGCCTCCTTCAAGGGAACAGGACGAAACGGCGGCACGCCAAGGCCGGGATCGAACGGCCGGGCCGTCCCTCCGGCAGGTGTGTCCGATCTGACCGCACCGGGATAGGCCGCACCCGGCGCCGGGGTCGGCAGAGCAGACCCGGCCGGCTCGCCAGCCGGCAGGTCGTCGGGCTTGCGACGCTTGAACACGGCCCCTCCGTTGCAATCAGGCGAACACGTCGTGTTTGGCGTATCACAGGCCAGTGTGACGGAACAACCCGCCGCCCGGGGTTGTTTCGATTAGCTCATAAAGCGGTCGTCGGCGTGCAGCACATGCACCATCGCCGCGGTGCCGAGCACCGGCACCAGCAGGTTGAACAGCGGCACGATGCTGCCCAGCGCCATCAGCCCGCCCTGGGTCAGCGTCGGGGCGCGCCGGGTCCGATACAGTGCGATGGCCGCGCTGCGCGGCATCCGCCGCATGGCGACGGCGACGAACAGGCCGCGCCCGACCGCCCAGGCGGCAACCGCCCAGCCGAGCGGCGGCGCCACCGGCGCCAGCAGCGGGATCAGCGCCACGGCCAGCGTCAACAGCTGCAGCAACAAGACCTGCACCCCGAGCACCATGCCGTCCCAAAGCTGCGGCGCCAGCGGCGCCGGGCGCGCCGGCGGCAGGCCGGGATAGCAGCGGCGCTCCACCGCCGCCGCCACCCGATCGACGAATAGCAGCGCGATCACCGCCGCCACCGGCAGGAAGAAATAAAACGCCAGCAGCATCGCCCCGGCGCCGGTCGCCGCCGCGGCGATCCAGCCGATCCAGTCATGCCCGTGCGCCGCCGCCGCCAACACCCACAGCAGCAGCAGCGCCGCGCCGATGCCCCCCGCCAGCGTCCACAGCAGGCTGCGCAGCACCACGCCAAGGAAGGCCGGGTCGTCGAGTTGCGCCAGGGCGCGGAGCATGGGCGTGAACAGGGGCATGCCAAGGGTCCTGCGGTTGCGGTGGTCGGGGGCGGGTGTTAGGCGGGCGGCACGACAGGAGTAACGCGATGACACAGGGCACGCCGGCACGCTTCGACATTCTCGGCATCGGCAACGCCATCGTCGATGTCGTCGCGCCGGTTGCCGAATCCCTGGTCTCCCGGCTGGCGATGCGCAAGGGCAGCATGACGCTGATCGACGCCGACGCCGCCGAACGCATTTATGCCGAGATGCCGCCGGGCCAGGAAGTCAGCGGCGGCTCGGCGGCCAATACCTGTGCCGTCGCCGCCGGCCTCGGCGCCCGCGTCGCCTATCTCGGCCGGGTGGCGCAGGATCAGCTCGGCGCGGTGTTCCGCCACGACATCGCCGCCGCCGGGGTGCATTTCCCGACGCCGCCGCTGGTCGGCGGCGCACCCACCGCACGTTGCCTGATCCTGGTCACCCCGGACGGCCAGCGCACCATGAACACCTTCCTCGGCGCCTGCGTCGCCTTCGGCGAGGCCGAGGTCGATGCCGAGGTGGTGCGGGATGCCGCGGTGACCTACATGGAGGGCTATCTGTTCGACGAGCCGGCGGCGCAGGCGGCGTTCCGCAGGGCGGCGGCGCTGGCGCATGCGGCGGGGCGGCAGGTGGCGCTGACCCTGTCGGACACGTTCTGCGTCGATCGCCACCGCGCCGCTTTCCGCGCCCTGGTGCGCGAGGACATCGACATCCTGTTCGCCAACGAGGGCGAACTCGCCAGCCTGTATGAAGCCAATGATCTGGAGGACGCGCTCGCCGCGGTGGCGCGCGAGGTCGGCATCGCCGCGGTGACGATGAGCGAGGCGGGCAGCATCGTGCTGCGCGGGACGGAGCGGGTGGCGGTGGCGGCGGCACCGGCGCAGGTCGTCGATACCACCGGGGCAGGCGATGCCTATGCCGCCGGCTTCCTCGCCGCCTATACCGCCGGGCGCGGCCTTGCCGCCTGCGGCCGGCTCGGCAGTCTCGCCGCCGCCGAGGTGATCGGGCATTACGGCGCGCGGCTGACCCGCGACCTGCGCGCGGCGGCGGCGGCGCTCGACTGATCGCAGGTTTGTCGGGCGCGTCGGCGAACTGCCCCGCGGCCGATCCGTTTCCTGTGTCGGGGCACGCCTGCGGGCGTGCCGGCCGACACCGTCATCAAAGGAAACGACACATGCGCAAATCCCTGCTCGCCCCGGCGGCCGTGCTTGGCCTTGTTCTGACCGCCCCGCTCGGTGTTCCCGCGCTGGCGCAAAACACGCCAGCGGCGCCGCCCGCCGCGATGCCTGATGCGACCGGGCCGAGCCAGTCGGATGGCGGCGCGGCGCCCTATTTGCAGGCGGCGCAGACGGCGGTGCAGCATCATCGCGCGATGGCGGCGCGCGAGGCGCTTGAGCGTGCCGAGACCCGCATGCTCGATCGTTCGGTGATGCCGGCCAGCGCCAGCGAGCCGAACAGCACGCCGGCGGTGCAGCATATCTCCGAGGCGCTGGCGGCGGTACAGAAGCAGGACTGGCAGGCCGCCGGGACGCATATCGCGGATGCCATGAAGACGGCGCAGGCCGACAGCGGCGCCGCCCCGGCGATGGGCGGCGGCACGATGCCCGCCGGTTCGACCGCCGCCGGCATGTCCGGCACCCCGATGATGGGCAACGGCACGATGGGCAACGGCACGATGGGCAGCATGGGCCAGCAGCCGCCAGCCGGCGCGGCGACCCCGGCCGCCCCGGCCACCGGCGGCAGCACCCCGCAATAGAGCGCGATCACCTCACCCCGGCCTCGCGCCGCTGCGGGCCGGCAGATGTCCACAACTTCATGGCGGCTCCATAAACAGCCGCGCAACCATCGCGGTTGTGCTGCGTTCGTTACGGACGGGCACGCCGCGCGTGCCGCCAGAAACATACAGGAGACGACCATGCGAACCATCATTGTGGCCTCGGCTGCCGTGCTCGGCGTCGTGCTCGCGGCCCCTGCCGGTTTTGCCCAGACGACCGCGACACCGGAACAGAATCTGTCGATGGCGCAGCAGGAGGCCGGGCAGCATCATCCGCTGCGCGCCATCCAGGCACTCGACCGTGCCGAGGCGGCGCTGCTGGAGAGCGGCGCGTCGATGGAACAGCGCTCACCGCGCGACGTCGCCAGCGAGGAACCGGAATCGGTGCGGCAGATCGCGCGGGCGCGTGAGGCGCTGCAAAACCGGCAGTGGGCGCAGGCCGATGACTATATCATGCAGGCGATGGGACATCCGAGCGTCAGTGGCAGCGACAGCGGGGCGGGCAAGCCGGCGGTCGGCAGCCAGCCGCAGAAGACCGAGTGAGACCAGGGGGGAGAGGATGCGCAGGTCGCTGATCGTCACGCGGCGGCGGCGCATCCTCGCCCTTGCCGGCCGGACCGGCCGGCGCCACGCCGGCAGGCGCGACAAGATGCGTTCGACAGGTCTTGCCGCCGCCCTGTTCGGCGTGGCGCTCGCCGCCGCCGGCTGCGTGCGGATCGACACCGCCGGCTCGGCTCAGCCGGACCTGGCGGTGCTGCCGGCTGGCCAGCCGGCAACCACCATCACCTATCTGCAGGCGGCCGGCGCCGCGGTCAGCGCCGAGCAGCCGCAGCGCGCCACCGCGGCACTCGACCGGGCGGAAACGCTGTTGCTCGACACTGCACCGCCGCCGGCGCCGTTCGGCGTGCCGCAAGACCCGCCGGTGATCCGCCAGATCGCGCGGGCGCGCGAGGCGATCATGTACCGCCACTGGCGCGAAGCGCAGACCTATATCAGCGAAGCGCTGCAGCACCCGTATATCGACAGATAGGCGTCCGCTATCCCGGCCGGGTGAACAGTCGCCCGAGTTCCGGCCGCGCCTCGGCGATGCCGGCCAGCCGCAGGGCGTGCCAGCCCATCGCATGGTTGCTGGAGGTCGCCGGGATGCCGATGCGCGCCTCCAGGGCGGCGACATGCGCGACCAGCCGCAGCGAGGTGCAGGAGACGAACAGCGCCTCTGCCCCGCTGCCCGCCGCCAGCGCCTCCGCCGCCGCCAGGATCGCCGCCGGGCTGATGCGCGCCACCCGCCGGTCATCCTCCTCGCCGAACGAGCCGATCGCCGTGACGGTGACGCCGCGCTGCTCGATATAGCGGCGGATGCCGGCATTGACCTCGGCCGAATAGGGCGTCAGCACGGCGATGCGCGTGGCGCCGAGGGCGCGGAACGCGGCGAAGGCGCCGCTCACCGGATTGGTCACGGCGATGCCCGGCCGCGCCTCGCGCACCCGCGCCGCGATCGTCGCCTCGCCCAGCACCATCGTCGCCGAGGTGCAGCCGAAGCCGATCACGTCGAGCGGCATGCCGGGCAGGATCAGCGCCGCCGCCGGCGCAATGAGCGGCTCCATGGCGCGCAGGGTCTGCGGGGTGATGGCGTTGTCGTTGTAGATGCGGCTGTGATAGACGCCGACCCCCGGCGCCGTGGTCATGATGCGCAACTCGTGTTCGAGCGTCTGGTCGGAGGCCAGCACGATCATGCCGATCGCCGCGCGGGCGGCGATTCCGGCATCGGTGTCGAACGGGAAATGGCGCGGCGCATCGTCCATGGCATGATCGTAGCCGGTGGATTTCCCGGCTGACAACCGCCGCGGTTCAGCCGCGCCGCCGCTCCAGCGCGCCGAGCACGGCCTGGCGCAGCGCCGCGGCGTCGGTGGAAAAGCCGCGCGGCGCATCCGCGCTCAGCCGCCAGTGGCGAAAGCGGCCATCGCGCGGCAGCACGAAGGTCATGTGCTGGCCGCGCAGCCGGGCGATGGCGCTCTGCAAATGGCTGGGGAAGTTCAACGCCACCACCTGCGCGCCGATCGGGGCGAACAAGGCATCATTCAGCCCGGCCTCGCCGATCACCAGCTCGGCCCGCGCCAGCAGCGACAGGCGCTGCTCCAGCGGCATCTGCCGCGGGTCGATAGCGACCACGCCGAGATCGGCCAGCCCCGCCGCCAACCCGGCGATGTCGTCGACCTGCGCCGCCTCATCCTCGCCGCGCAGCAGGAACAGCCGCGTCGGCGGCCCGTGCCGCCCGGCCCGCTCGGTGATCGCGGCGATGGCGCGGTTGAACGCCGGATGCATCTGGTAGTCCTGCTGCATCATGCCGGGCAGCAGGATCGCCGGCGCGCGCAGGCCGGTGGTGTCGGCGTCATAGCTGATGGTGCCGTCCGCCAGGCCGAGCAGCCGGGCGAAGCCGGTGACATAGCGCGGCAGCGTCGTCGGCAGGGCCAGCAGGAAGTCCACGCCGGCATGGCGCAACTCGGCGGCGACGAACAGGCGCGGCAGCATCTCCAACAGGAAATAGCCATAGAGCAGGTTCGGATGCAGCGCGCTCAGCACCGGCGCGTCGCAATCCACCATCCGCACATCGGCGCGCGCCAGCGAGCCGCGATGGATCGGCGCCAGTCGGTGCGGCTCGGCCAGCATGTCGGCGCGCAGATAGGCGGGGAAACACTCCGCCGGGGCGATGAAGCGACCGTCGCGCACGATCAGGCCGGTGGCGTAGAGCGACGCGCCGGCGGCGGCATAGGCGAAGACCGGCCCCGGCGGCGTCGCGGCGGCATGTTCGGCGACGAAGTCGGGCGGCAGCGCGGCGGCGTTGACGATCGGCGGCGCCGGCGGCGCGGCGACGGCGGCATGCACCAGAATGCGTTGGTCGCCGCCGCTGCGGCCGAACATGGCGGCGTCCGTCACCGTGGCGAAGTGCGGCGCGGCATCGCCGCGCACCGTCGCCGGATGCGGCGCATCAGTGTCGCGCAGCAGCAGGCGGATCGCCGCCTCCAGCCGGTCGGGCGGCACGGCATAGGTGCTGTTGGTGTCGCCGGTGGCGGCCGTGCTGGTGCCGGCCAGCATGCCGTAGTCCAGCTCGCACACCGCCGCCACCGACCAGAACGCCGGCTCGACGAAGAACGGGCTGAACAGTTGCAGCACCCGCGCGCCGGGGCGGCAGAACAGGATGTTGGTGGTGGCGGCGCCATGCTCGGCGATGACGAAGCGGGCGCGGCGCAGACAGCGGATCTGCTCGGCCAGGCTGGCGGCGGCGAAGTCGTGCACCGCGAAACCGGCGGCGGCGATGATCGGGCCGAGTTCGGCGAAATTGCTCACCTGCCGGGTGCCGCTGCCGCGATGCAGATAGACCCGCTCGGCGCCGGCGGCGCCATCGTCGAGCGCCGCCGCCATCCGCTCGGCGGCGCTGGCGGCGAGCGGCAGCACGTCCCAGATCGACGGATTCTCCATCAGCCACGCCTGCGCGAAGTGGCTCGCTCCGCCCGGCGGCAGCATCAGCACCTCGGCCGGGGCGATGCCGAGGGCGGCGAGGCAGGCGGTGCAGGCGGCGTTCGCCGGCAGCGTCGGCAACGCCAGCCGCAGGCCCGGCACATGCTCGCGCAGGCTCAGAAAGGCCAGCAGCTTGGGCACCACCTGCAGCAGGAAATGGCCGTAATTGCGCCAGCCGGCGGCGTGGCCGAGAAACACCGGGCCGGTCACCGGCACCGCCTCGGTCTCCTCCCGCAGCTTGAGATATTCATAGGGCCGCGCCCAGGCGATGGCGGCGTCGGGGTGGTCGGGGTGGATGAAATCGACCGTGTCGCGCAGCGCCGTGCCGCCGACGAACACCACGCCGTCGCTGTTGAGCACCTGCACGTCGTCGAAGGCGAAGGCCTCGGCGGCGGCGGCATGATAGAAGCGCATATCGGGGCTGCGCAGCGCCTGCTCCTGCGACGAGCGCGGCAGCTTCGCCAGATCGGCGAGGAAGGGCAGCGGCCGGTCGATGCGCGCCGGCGGCGCCACCGGCAGATGGCCGACATGCGCCCCCAGCGCGACCAGTTCGCGCAGGCCGGGGCCGACCGGCGGTTCGCGGGCGAGCTTCAGGCGCCGGCCTGCAGAGTATGGCGGCGCACCGCGGCGAGCGCATCCGGCGTGCTCCAGTCCGCGCCGCCCTCCAGCCGCGCCCGCTCGCGGCCCTGCGGGTCGAGCAGCAGGGTGGTCGGCAGACCGCGCAGCCCGAGCGCCTCGGCGGTGGCGGATTTCGGGTCGAGCCGCACCTCCAGCCCGGTGATCGCATGGTCGGCGAAGAAGCGCTGCACGGTGGCCGCGCCGCCGCGGTCGGTGGACAGCGCCACGACGACGATGCCCTCACCCGCCACCAGCCGCGCCAGCCGCGCCAGCGAGGGCAATTCCTCCACGCAGGGACCGCACCAGGTGGCCCACAGGTTGAGCACCACGCCCTTGCCGGCGAATTCGGCCAGGCGGTGCTGCGCCCCGCTCTGATCGGTGAAGCCGAGGTCGCCGCGCGGCGCCGGCGGCAGGGTCGCCACC
This sequence comes from Pseudomonadota bacterium, assembly GCA_021845985.1. Taxonomy (GTDB): domain Bacteria; phylum Pseudomonadota; class Alphaproteobacteria; order Acetobacterales; family Acetobacteraceae; genus JAFKFJ01. Next base: position 64,281 of record JAJZES010000033.1, read on the forward strand.
AGCGCCGACATGTCGAACGGCTTGGGCTCCGGCGCATCGGCGAGGGTGTAGATATGCGGCGGCGGTTTGCGCAGCGTCAGCGTCGCGGCTAGGCTGCCTGCGGCGATTGCCCCGGCGCCGGCGAGCAGCGCCCGCCGCGCGATCACCACCATGATGGGCCCTCCGCCTTGTCCGATCCAGATACCGCTGCCAACGCGTCCTGGGGCGGGCGCTTCGCCGCCGGCCCCGCCGCGGTGATGCAGGAGATCAACGCCTCGATCGACTTCGACCGGCGGCTGTGGCGACAGGACATACGCGGTTCACTCGCCCATGCGGCGATGCTGGCACGATGCGGCATCATTGAGCCGGCAGATGAGGCTGACATACGCCAAGGTCTAGAGGCGATTGCCGCCGAGATCGAGTCCGGGCGCTTCCCGTTCAGCGCGGCGCTGGAAGACATCCACATGAATATCGAGGCGCGGCTGACCGAGCGGATCGGCGATGCCGGCCGCCGGCTGCACACCGCGCGCAGCCGCAACGATCAGGTGGCGGTGGATTTCCGCCTCTGGGTGCGCGACGCCATCGACGGGCTGGACGCCCAGCTTGCCGACCTGATGCGCGCGCTGGCCGGGCGCGCCGCCGAGCACGCCGCCGACCCGATGCCCGGCTTCACCCATCTGCAGACGGCGCAGCCGGTGACGTTCGGGCATCATCTGCTGGCCTATGTGGCGATGGTCTCGCGCGATCGCGGCCGGCTGGAAGATGCGCGGCGGCGGCTCAATGAAAGCCCACTCGGGGCGGCGGCGCTGGCCGGCACGTCGTTTCCGATCGACCCGGCGATGACCGCGGCGGCGCTCGGCTTCGACCGGCCGATGGGCAATTCGCTCGATGCGGTCTCAGACCGTGATTTCGCCATCGAGTTTCTCGCCGCCGGCGCGATCTCGGCGATGCACCTGTCGCGCTTCGCCGAGGAAATGGTGATCTGGTGCAGCGCCCCGTTCCGCTTCGTCGCCCTGTCGGATGCGTTCACCACCGGCAGCTCGATCATGCCGCAGAAGCGCAACCCGGATGCCGCCGAGCTGGTGCGCGCCAAGAGCGGGCGCATGCTCGGCTCGCTGGTGGCGCTGCTGACGGTGATGAAGGGGCTGCCGCTGGCCTATGGCAAGGACATGCAGGAAGACAAGCCGCCGGTGTTCGAGGCCGCCGATGCCTGGGCGCTGTCGCTCGCCGCGACCGCCGGGATGGTGCGCGACATGCAGCCGGACACGGCGCGGATGCGCGCCGCGGCGGGGGCGGGGTTTGCCACCGCGACCGACCTTGCCGACTGGCTGGTGCGCACCCTGCGGCTGCCGTTCCGCAGCGCCCATCATGTCACCGGGCGGCTGGTGGCGCGGGCCGAGGCGCGCGGCGTCGATCTCGCCGGGCTGACGCTGGCCGAGATGCAGGCCGAGGAGCCGGGGATCACCGCGGCGGTGTTTTCGGTGCTGGATGTCGCCGCCTCGGTGGCGTCGCGGCGCAGCGCCGGGGGCACCGCGCCGGACAACGTGGCGGCGGCGGCGGCGCGCTGGCTGGAGGTGTTGGGATGAGGCTGCTGCTACTCGGCGTGCTGCTGCTCGGGCTTGCCGGTTGCGGCAAACGAAACGCGCCGGCGCCGCCTGGACCGCCGGATCAGGTGACCTTTCCGCGCAGCTATCCGGCCTATTGAGAGCCGCCGCGGATCAGCGGTCGGTCAGCCGGATCTCGATCCGCCGGTTCTTGGCATAGGCCTCCGGCGTATCGGCGGGGTCGAGCGGCTGAAAATCGGCGAACCCGGTCGCCGCCAGACGGTTGGGCGGGATGCCATTCGCCGTCAACAGCTTGACCACGGTGATGGCGCGCTGGGCGGAGAGTTCCCAGTTGCTGGCGAAGGCGCCGCCGCTGATCGGCTGCTTGTCGGCATGGCCATCGACGCGCAACAGCCAGTTGACGTCGGGCGGAATCTCCCGCGCGATGTCCTTGAGCGTCGCCGCCAGCTTGTTGATCTCCTCCTGGCCGGCCGGCGTCAGATCGGCGCTGCCGACCGGGAACAGCACCTCGCTCTGAAACACGAAGCGGTCGCCGACGATCTGAATGCCCGGCCGGTTGGCCAGCACCTCGCGCAGCCGGCCGAAGAAGTCGCTGCGATAGCGCTGCAACTCCTCGACCTTCTGGGCCAGCGCGGTGTTCAGCCGCGAACTCAGGCTGGCGATCTGCACGTCCTTGTCCTTGTCGGCGGCCTGCGACACATCGAGCGCGTGGCTGACCGCGGCAAGCTGGTCGCGCAATTGGGCAAGCTGGGCGTTCATCTCGGCGATCTGGGCGCGCGCCGAGTCGCCGAGCTTCTTCTCCTCGACGAGTTGCGCCGCCACCGCGGCGCGCCGCTCCGCCTCCGTCGTCGCCCGCACCGCGGCGTCCTGCGCCTGACGTTCCAGCTCGTCGCGCAGCGCCGACAGGCTGCGCACCTGATCGGCCAGCCGCGCCAGATCGGACAGCCGCGCCGCCAGCGTCGCCCGGTCGGTCTGCACCGTCTGATCGAGCGCCGCCTGCTGGCGCTTCATCTCGGCCAGATTGGCTTCGGCGGCGTCAAGCTGGCGCTGCGTCGCGGCCAGCCGGGCCGCCGCCGTCGCCGCGTCCTGCGCCGCGCTGTCGCCGCGTCGCGCGGTGTCGGCGAGCTGCGACTGCACCTGCGCGCCGCGCGCCTGCGCGGCATTGAGCTGCAGCCCGGCATCGGCGAGCCGCGCTGACAGGCGGTCACGCTCGGATTTCAGCGCATCGCGATCCGCCGTCAGCGCCTCCTGCTGCGCCCGCAGCGTCGCCAGTTGCTGCGACAGCGTGTCACGGGTGCCGCTCGCCGCGGCGAGGTCGCGGTTGAGCTGGGCGATCGAGCTGCGCAGATCGGCCGAGCGGCCGCGTTCCAGCGACAGCATGTCGGACAGTTCGGCCATCTGCCGGTTCAGCCGGTCGAGCGCGCGGTCGCGCCCGGACAGCGCCACCGACAGGAACGCCTGCGCCAGCACGAACACCAGCAGCACGAAGATGATGACCATGAGCAGCGTGGACAGCGCGTCCACATAGCCCGGCCAGGCATTCAGCCCCTCCTGCGTGCTGCCGCGCCGGCGTGCCACGGCTCAGCCCCCGCTCATCGCGGCTGTTCCTCGGCCAGCGCCGCGATGGTGCGGGTGAGGATGCGGATGTCGCTGCGGATTTCCGCCGTGGTCTGGGTCCGCCCCTGCTCGCTCTCGCTCAGCAGCCGTTGCAGATACATCTCGATGTTGCGCAGATGGCCGCGCGCCGCATCATCGGCGCCGCTGTCGGGCCGCCGCTCGCCCAGCCGCTGCAGCATCGGCGCCAGCGCCTGCTGCGTCTCGGCGATGCGCAGCATCAGTTGCTGGTTGGCGCGCATGGTGTCGGAGAGGGTGCCGACGCGCTCGGTCAGCCCGATCACCGCGGCATTGGCCTCGCGCCGGCCATCCTCGCCGCGCACCAGGATGCGCTGCAGATTCTCCATGTTCTCCGCCGTCTGTTCCAGCAGCGCCTGCACATAGACCGGCACCGAGCTTTCGCCCTCGCCGCCGAGCACGCCCGAGGACAGCCGGGTGATGCCGGCGAGCCATTCCTCCAGCTCGTTATAGAAGCGGTTTTGCGCCTGTCCGGCGGTCAGGTCGAGGAAGCCGAGCACCAGCGCCCCGGCGAGGCCCAGCATGGAGGAGGAAAACGCCGTGCCCATGCCGCGCAACGGCCGCGCCAGCCCGGCCTTCAATTGTTCAAACAGCGCATTGATGTCGCCCGAGCCGACCGACATGCCGCCGATCACGTCGCCGACCGACTGCACCGTCAGCAGCAGGCCCCAGAAGGTGCCGAGCAGGCCGAGAAAGATCAGCAGCCCGACCATGTAACGCGACAATTCGCGGCTCTCGTCCAGCCGGCTGTCGATGCCGTCGAGCAGCGTGCGCATCGCCGGCGCCGAGAGGGTGAAGCGTTCCTGCCCGTCGCGTCCCTTGGCGGTGCGCGCCGCCAGCATCGAGGCCATCGGCGCCAGCAGCCTGGGCGACGGCGCCGCGGCGAGCTGTGGCCGCGCCCGCTGGAAGGTCTCCAGCCACGTCACCTCCGGGGTCAGCCGGATCACCTGACGGATGTTCCACACGATGCCGAGCGCCAGCACCAGCAGAATGAGGCTGTTGAGCAGCTTGTTGTTGTCAAAGGCGGTGAGCAGCGCGCCGGACAGCAGCCCCGCCACCAGGGCGACGGCGGCGAGAAACACCAGCATGCGGATCAGGAAGGTGGTCGGGCGCGTCATGGCGGGGCGGCCTTCGGGGCTGGCGCGGGTGGAACGGCGGGCGTTTGGGCAGGAGCGGGCGCAGGAGTGGGCGCCGGGGCGGTGGTCGCGGCCGGCGGCGGCGGCGGGGTGATGTCGAGGTCGGCGCGGTCCGGCGGTCCGGCGGAAAACAGCGGGCCGGTGCTGCCGAGGGCGCGCAGATAGATGCGTGCCGACGGCACTCCGCGCAGGATCAGCACGCTGCGCACCGCGAGGGCGCGGGCCAGCGCGAGGCGGCGCGCCGTCGAGGGGTCTTCCGGGGTGCCGGTGGCATAGGCGGTGACGGTGAAGGTGCTGCCGTCGGGCGCCTGGGCGGCGTGGCGCAACGCCGCTTCGGTGTCCGGGTTCAGATCGGCCGAGCCGTTGCCGAAGGTCACGCGCAGCGCGTTGGCCGCCGCCTCGGCGGTGCCGACGGCATCCGGCGCCACGGTCGGCGGCGCCGGCGGCTCGACCGGCCGCATCGGCACGATGATCGGCGGCGGCAGCACCGGCGGCAGCGGCGGGGCGAGCGGCACGGTCGGCGGCACCGTGCTCGGCGCCGGCCGCGGCGGTTTGAGGCGCTGATGCGGCCCGTTCGGATGCGCGTGGGGATCGGCCGGCGGCGCCGGGCGGGCGGCCTCGCGCGGCTTCGGCGCGGTCGCCGCATGTCCGGCGACGGGCGGCGCGCCGGCGGGCGGCGCGGTGGCGGGCGGGGCAACGGCGGGAGGCTGGTTTGGCGACGGGCCGAGCAGATCGAGCGCCCGCTGATCCACCGTCTGCGCCCGCGCAGCGGCGGACGCGAGGCAGATCAGAGCCGACGCGAGGAGGAGGAGCGGGATGCGCATGAGTGGCGCACCCTAACCGAGGGTTGCCTGCCGCTCAACGCGCCGTCGTCAGGGGTCTGTGGGCTCAGGCGGCGGCGAGGCCCTCACGCACCGCGGCGCAGAGCAGCGGGTGCAGATGCGGATTGGCCGCCACCACATCGCCGCGGGTGCGCGGGTCGCCGCCCTCTGGATCGGTGGCATAGCCGCCGGCCTCGCGCACGATGACCATTCCGGCGGCGATGTCCCACGGCCGCAACTGCAGCTCCCAGAACCCGTCGAACCGCCCCGCCGCCACCCAGGCGAGATCGAGCGCCGCCGAGCCGAACCGCCGCACCCCCGCGGTCTGCGGCATCAGCACATCAAGGGTGCGCGCGAAGCGTCCGCGCAGCGTCGCCGAGGAGGCGGCGAACGGGATGCCGGTGCCGAACATCGCCTGCTGCATGTCGCGCCGCGCCGAGACGCGCAGGCGCCGCTCGTTGACGAAGGCGCCGCTGCCCTTCTCGGCCCAGAACATCTCGTCCACCGCCGGCGCATAGACCACGCCCGCCACCGGTTCCGAGCCGCCGTCCGGCAGCCGCCGCTCCAGCCCGACGCTGATCGACCAGTGCGGGATGCCGTGCAGGAAGTTCGACGTTCCGTCGAGCGGATCGACCACCCAGCGCCAGGCCCAGTTGTCCGAGCCGTGGGCGCCCGATTCCTCCATCAGGAAGGCATAGCCCGGTCGCGCCTTGGTCAGATCGTCGCGCAAGGATTGCTCGGCGCGCAGATCGGCCTGGCTGACGAAATCGCCCGGCCCCTTGATGCTGACCTGCAGCTGCTCGACCTCGGCGAAGTCGCGCAGCAGCCGCTTGGAGGCGCGCTGCACCGCGTTCTGCATCACCGTCATGTGGGCGGAGAGATTGGGGGCCATCCCGGATCAGCCCTTGAACCGCTCCACGTAGCTGGCGTCCTCCGTGCGGACGACGACTTTTTCACCGGTTTCGATGAACGGCGGCACGCTGGTCTTGACGCCGTTGGACAGTCGCGCCGGCTTGTAGGAACTGGCCGCGGTCTGCCCCTTCACCACCGGATCGGCCTCGACGATCTCCAGCACCACGGTCTGCGGCAGATGCACCGCGACCGGGTCGCCTTCGACGAGGTCGATGGTCAGGGCCATGTTGTCCTGCAAAAACGGCGCCTGATCGCCAAGCAAGGCCAGCGGGATATGGATTTGCTCGAAGGTTTCCGGGTCCATCAGGACAATGTTGTCGCCCTCGGTGTAGGAGTAGGTGGCGTCCTTCTCCTCGGTCAGCAGGCGTTCGACGGTATCGGCGGTACGCCAGCGTTCGTTGGTCTTGTTGCCGGTTTTCAGGTCGCGCATATCCACCTGGATAAAGGCGCCGCCTTTGCCGGGCGAGATGATCTGCTGTTTCAGCACGGTCCAGCGCCGGCCATCATGCTCGATGACCTGTCCGGCCCGGATCAGGTTCGCCTGCTGCTTCATCGAATGCTGTCTCGCGATCTGGCGGGGAGGCGGCTGCTTAGACCGAAGCGGCCCGAGGGGCAAGCACGGCGCTCAGCCGGCCGCTCCCCGCCAGGCGATCAGTCGCCGTCGCCGTCCCCGTCGCCGCCGCCGCCAAATCCACCCGGCGCGTAGCCATAGCCGCCGGCGGGCGCATAGCCGCCGCCGTCCCCGCCCGGATAAGCGACGCAGCCGGCAAGTGCTCCCAGCATGACGAGCATTGCCATGCCCTTGAGCATCAGCCGCAGATTGGCGCGGTGCGGATCACGAAGCTGCACGAAGATACCTCCAACGTCCGGGTTCCGGCGACCATGGCCGTCGCCATTGGTGACGGGCAGGACCGTAGGCGCGCCGACCGGCCGGGCAAGAAAAAGGAAATTTAGCCGCGCCCGGCTTCGGGCAGGTCCTTGGCAATGTCGAAATCCGCAATGTCCGCGGCACCCGGCCGGTTGCGCAGCCAACGTCATGGTCAGTTCAGGAACACCCGCAGGATCAGCGCGACGATCCCCACCAAGGTCGCCCCTTGCATCCATTTGAGCAGCTTGAGGTCGCTGCGGATATCGGCGAACGCACGGTCGCAGTTGGCCAGCATTTCGGCCGCCTTGTCCCCGCTGGCGCCGGCTGCTTTGACGGAATCATCGACCGTTGCCATGGCTACGCCGAGAGCGCGGCGTCCGCCGCCTGCTGGACCGGACCCAGCGGCACCTTCCCGCGCCCGCCTGGCAGGTCGAGCACGTAGGTCGGCCAGGCCAGCCCGGTCACCCGCCCGCGCAGCGCGGCGAGCAGCCGGCGCCCTTCCTCGATCGGCACATGAAACCGCGCCGTGCCGGGTGCGGGGTCGAGCTGATGCAGGTAATAGGGTTTGACCCGCGCCGCCAGCATGGCGCGGAACAGGTCTTCCAGCGCCTGCGCGCTGTCGTTCACCCCGCGCAGCAGCACCGACTGGCCGAGCAGCGGAATGCCGCGCATCTGCACCCGGCGCAGCCCCGCCCGCACCGCCGGGGTGAACTCGCGCGCATGGTTGGCATGCAGCACCAGCCACAGCGGCGTGTCGATGGTCAGTGCCGCCGCCAGCGCCTCGGTCATGCTGTCCGGCACCGCCACCGGCACGCGGGTATGGATGCGCAGCGTATGGACGTGCGTGATGGCGGCGAGGGCGCGCAGGATGGCGCCGATCCGGCGCGGCGCCAGCATCAGCGGGTCGCCGCCGGTGATGATCACCTCGCCGATCGCCGGCCGCGCCGCGAGCCAGTCATAGCAGGCGGCAAGCTCCGCCTCGGTCAGCACGCCGCCCTCCGGCCCGACCTGCTCGCGGCGGAAGCAGAAGCGGCAATAGACCGGGCAGGCCAGCAGCGGCTTGAGCAAGGCGCGGTCGGGGTAGCGATGGACGATGCCCTTCAGCGGCGACAGCGCCTGATCGGCGATCGGATCGGCCAGTTCATGCGCCGCGGTGTGCAATTCGGCCGGGTCGGGGATGAATTGCCGGCCGATCGGGTCATCGGCGGCATCGATCAGGGCGCGCAGCGCCGGCGGGATGGCGATGGCATAGCGCGCCGCCACCGCCTCGATCGCCGCGCGCCGGGTATCGGGCAGCATGCCGGCGGCGATCAGGTCATGTGCGGAACGCAGGGTGCCATCCGGCATGGCGGCGCGTGTAGTCTCGCCGCCATCATGCCGCAACCCACCCTGCAGCCGAACTGGCACCCCGAGCAACTCGCCGCCCGCCTGCCGTTCCTGCGCCGTCGGGCGCTGCTGACGCAGGCGGTGCGCGGCTTCTTCACCGCCCGCGGCTACCTGGAGGTGGAAACGCCATACGCCGTGCCGACGCCGGGCGAGGAGGTGCATCTGTCGGCGTTGCGCACCGAGCGGTGCTCGCCGCGCGGCGAGCGCGAGACCTTGTGGCTGCACACCAGCCCCGAATTCGCCATGAAGAAGCTGCTGGCCGGCGGCGCCGGGCCGATTTTCCAACTGGCGCGGGTGTGGCGCAACGGCGAGGGCAGCGACCTACATGCGCCCGAGTTCACCCTGCTGGAATGGTACCGGCCGGGTGCCGGCATGGCCGATCTGATCGCCGAGACCGTCGCGCTGCTGCGCGCCGTGCTGCCGCCGGTGGTGACCTGCCGCGGCGTCACCACGGATCTGTCGCGGGTCGAGACGGTGACGCTCGCCGCGGCCTTCGCCCGCCATGTCGGCGCCGACCTGCTGGCCACCGCCGACGACGCAGCGGCGCTGGCGGCGCAGGCGGGGGCGCGGCTGCGTCCCGGCGAGACCTGGGAGGATCTGTTCTTCCGGCTGCTGCTGGAGCGGGTCGAGCCGGCCATCGGACGGGCGCATCCCACTTTCCTGACCCACTGGCCGGCGGCGCAGGCGGCGCTGGCGCGGCGCGATCCGGCCGACCCGCGCGTCGCCGAACGGTTCGAGCTGTTCGTCTGCGGCATCGAGCTGGCCAACGCCTTCGTCGAGCTGACCGACGCCGCCGAACAGCGCGCCCGCTTCGTCGCCGATCGGGCGCGGCGGCATGCGCTGACCGGCGCGCCCGACTGGCCGCTGGACGAGGCGTTGCTGGCGGCGCTGGAGCACGGTATGCCGCCCTCCGCCGGCATCGCGCTTGGCTTTGACCGGCTGGCGATGATTGCCGCCGGCGCCGATCGGATCGGCCAGGTGACATGGCTCGGCGGCGACGCCCTGCCGGGCGCGTGACCGCGCAAGATTTGCGCCCGCGCCGGTCGCTCCCGTAGAACACGCCGCCCACTCGCAGCCGGGGACGCGCCATGCCAGCCTATCAGTACGTCTATGTGATGAAGGACCTGACCAAAGCCTTCGCCGGCGGGCGCGAGGTGTTCAAGGGCGTCACGCTGTCGTTCCTGCCGGGTGTGAAGATCGGCGTGCTCGGGGTCAACGGCGCCGGCAAATCGACGCTGCTGAAGATCATGGCCGGCATCGAGACCGAGTATGGCGGCGAGGCGTGGGCCGCCGAGGGCGTGCGCGTCGGCTATCTGGCGCAGGAGCCGCAGCTCGATCCGACCAAGACAGTGGCCGAAAACGTCCAGCAGGCATTCGCGGCGCTGAAGGGCGCCATGGACCGCTTCAACGACATCGCCGCCCGCTTCGCCGAGCCGATGGAACCCGAGGAGATGGACGCGCTGCTGCTCGAGCAGGCCGACCTGCAGGAGAAGATCGACGCCGAGGAAGGCTGGGAACTCGACCGCCGCATCGAAATCGCGCTCGACGCGCTGCGCTGCCCGCCGCCCGATACGCCGGTGACGCGGCTGTCGGGCGGCGAGCGGCGGCGCGTCGCGTTGTGCCGCCTGCTGCTGGAAAAGCCCGATCTGCTGCTGCTCGATGAACCGACCAACCACCTCGACGCCGAAAGCGTCGCCTGGCTGGAAAAGACGCTGCGCGACTTCCCCGGCACGGTGCTGGTGGTCACCCATGACCGCTACTTCCTGGAGAACGTCACCAACTGGATTCTGGAGCTGGAGCGCGGGCGCGGCTATCCGTTCCAGGGCAATTATTCCTCGTGGCTCGAGCAGAAGCGCAAGCGGCTCCAGCAGGAGGAAAAAGAGGAATCGGCCCGCTCGCGCGCGCTGGCCGCCGAGGCGGAATGGATCGGCTCCTCGCCGCGCGCCCGCCAGGCCAAGAGCAAGTCGCGCATCCAGCGCTATGAGGAGATGCTGCGCCAGAGCCAGGAGCAGCAGGCCGGGGTGGCGGAAATCGTCATTCCGCCCGGCCCGCGCCTGGGCGGCACGGTGATCGAGGCCGAGCATCTGCGCAAAGGCTACGGCAATGCGCTGCTCATCGACGAGCTGGATTTCAAGCTGCCGCCGGGCGGCATCGTCGGCGTGATCGGGCCGAACGGGGCGGGCAAGACGACGCTGTTCCGCATGATCACCGGCCAGGAACAGCCCGACGCCGGGGTGCTGCGCATCGGCGACACGGTCAAGCTCGGCTATGTCGATCAAAGCCGCGAGAGCCTCGACCCGAACAACACCGTCTGGCAGGAGATCAGCGGCGGCACCGACGTGATCTATCTCGGCAAGCGTGCGGTGCAGTCGCGCGCCTATGTCGGCGCCTTCAACTTCAAGGGCGCCGATCAGCAGAAGAAAGTCGGCATCCTCTCCGGCGGCGAGCGCAACCGGGTGCATCTGGCGAAGATGCTGCGCACCGAGGCCAACGTCATCCTGCTCGACGAGCCGACCAACGATCTCGATGTCGATACGCTGCGCGCGCTCGAGGAGTCGCTCGCCGAGTTTCCCGGCTGCGCCGTCATCATCAGCCATGACCGCTGGTTCCTCGACCGGCTGGCGACGCATATCCTGGCGTTCGAGGGCGACAGCCATGTCGAGTGGTTCGAGGGCAACTTCCAGGCCTATGAGGAAGACAAGCGGCGGCGCCTCGGCGCCGACTCGACCGAGCCGCACCGGATCAAGTATCGCCCGCTGGTGCGCTAGCCGGGCCGCGGCGATGGAGCCCGCGCGTGAACCCGGCATGGTGCATCGTCACCGGGCGGCTGGTGTTGCGGCCGGTGTGGGGCGGCGATCTCGCTGATCTGGTGGCGCTGAAGGCTGATCCGCTGGTGTTCGCGGTGATGCTGGGCGGGGTGCGCAGCGCGCTGCAGACGGCCGAGGACCTCGCCGCCGACATCGCCTGCTGGGGCCGCAACGGGTTCGGTATGTGGGCGGTGCGCGGCGCCGCCGACGATGGCTTCCGCGGCATTGCCGGGTTGATGGAGCGGCCGGACGGACGCGGCATTTCGCTGCGCTTCGCGCTGCGCCCGCAGGCGCGCGGCGCCGGTCTGGCCAGCGAGGCGGCGGCGGCGGCGCTGCGCTTCGGCCATGGCCGGGCCGGGCTGCGGCGCATCGTCGCGGTGGCGCGCGAGGATAATCTGGCCAGCCGCACCCTGCTCGGCGCCATCGGCATGCGGCCGTGCGAGACCTTCCTGCGCCATGGCACGACGATGGTGGTACATGAAAGCTGCTGGCCGCCGCCGCGTTGAGCCGTTTGCCGGGCGCCGGCGCTCCGCCCGGCGATCAGGCGGCTGAATAGTCGAGCGTCGTCATCATGCCGGCGTGCATGTGGTACAGGTTGTGACAGTGGAACGCCCACCGGCCGGGATTGTCGGCATCAAAGGCGACGGTGACCGACATCATCGGCGGCACCAGCACCGTGTCGCGGATCGCGCCGGAAAACCGCTTGTCGTTGCCTGCCACCACCTGGAACACATGGCCGTGCAGATGCATCGGGTGCGACATCATGGTGCGGTTGGTCATCACCAGCTCGACCCGCTCGCCCTGCGACACCTTCAGCCCGGTGTCCTGGCCGTAGGTGCGCCCGTTGAGGCTCCAGACGTAGGGGTGCATTGATCCGGTGAGATCGACCCGCAGCACCCGATCGGGCGCGCGCGGCGCCAGCGGCCGGGCGGCGCGCAATGCCGCCTCCGCGGCGAAGTCGAGCGGCGGCGCCGCCGTCGCCGCCTGGGCGGCGCGCTTTTCCACCCTGGCGCCGGCGGTCGCCAGGATGATCCCGGTCTGCTCCCGCGCGCCTTCCAGCACCGCCAGCACCGGCACCGCCGCTCTGCCGCGCGGCAGGTCGATCAGCAGATCGAGGCGCTGCGCCATCGCCAGGGGAAAACGCGACCCGGTCATCGGCTGCACCGGGTGCCCGTCCACCGCAACCAGCGTCGCCCTCATGCCGCCAAGCGTGATGGAGAAGCCGCTGGCCGCAGCAGCGTTGATGATGCGCAGCCGCACCCGGCCGCCCGGCGCGACCCGCACCACCTCGGGGTCGGCGAGGGTGCGGTCGTTGGCCAGAAAAGCGTCGAAGGCCACATCATTGAGGTCCATCGTCATCATCATCCGACCGCCGCCGCCGCCGCTATCGTCGTTCGGCATCCCGGCCTTGCCGCGCAGCCCGGCGAAAATCTCCTGCGGGCTGCGGAACGCGAAATCGTGCAGCATCAGCACGACCTCCTGTTCGTCGCGCGGTGCGGCGGCGTCATGGATGATGAGCGGCGCCGACATCAGCGATTGCTCCTGCAATCCCTGATGCGAGTGCATCCATAAGGTGCCGGAGAAGGCCAGCGGGAAATCGTAGGAGGCGCTGGCGCCGGGCGGCAGCGCCGGCGCCGAGAGGCCCGGCACGCCATCCTGTCGAGAGGGCGGGGTCAGGCCGTGCCAATGGATCAGCGTCGGCTCGCCGCAGTCGTTGCGCAGATCGACGCGGAACGGCGTGGCGATACTGGTCACCAGTCCCTGCTGCCCGTCCGGCTGGCGGATCGCGAACACGCTGGCGGCCCGGCCATCGACCTCCAGCGTCCTGCGCCCGACCGTCAGCACGACCGGCGCCGCGGCGGCTGCGGCGGCCGGCGGCGCTCCGCCGGCGGCGGCGCCGAGCGCCCCGGCGGCGGTGAGGGTCAGCAGATCGCGTCGGCTGATCGGGTGCGGCATGTCTTCAGCTCCTGAAACCGGCGCTCAGGCCGCCCGCGCCGCGGCCGGCGCCGGCTCGGCCAGCTCGTCGATGATCGGGCAGTCCGGGCGGTGGTCGCCGTTGCAGCGGTCCACCAGATCGGCCAGCGCGTCGCGCAGCGAGTGCAGTTCGGCCAGTTTGCGCTCGATCTGCGCCAGATGCTGGGTCGCCAGCCGCTTGACGTCGCGGCTGGCGCGGGCGCGGTCACCGAACAGGGCGACCAGAGTGCGCAAATCGACGATGGAAAACCCCAGCCGCCGGGCGCGGCCGATGAAGCGCAGCATGGCGACATCGCGCTCGCTGTAGCTGCGGTACTGGTTGGCCGCGCGCGCCGCCTCGCCGATCAGGCCGATCTGCTCGTAATAGCGGATCGTCTTGGCCGGCACGCCGGAGCGGGCGGCCGCCTCGCCGATGCTCAGGCTCATTGCCGTCCTCCCGCCGCCGGCCGCCAGCGCCGCAGCAGCAGCGCATTCGACACCACCGTCACCGAGGAGAACGCCATCGCCGCGCCGGCAATCATCGGGTTGAGCAGGCCCAGCCCGGCCAACGGGATGCCGAGCACGTTGTAGAAAAACGCCCAGAACAGATTCTGCCGGATCTTGCGCCACGTCGCCCGGCTGATCGCCAGGGCATCGGCGATGAGCAGCGGGTCGCTGCGCATCAGCGTGATCCCGGCCGTCTCCATCGCCACGTCGGCGCCGCCGCCCATGGCGATGCCGACATCGGCCAGCGCCAGCGCCGGCGCATCGTTGACCCCGTCGCCGACCATGGCGACGCGGCGCCCGGCTTGCTGCAACCGCCCCACCTCGGCCGCCTTGCCCTCCGGCAGCACCTCGGCCAGCACCCGGACGATGCCCAGCTCGGCCGCCACCGCCTGTGCGGTGCGGGCGTTGTCGCCGGTCAGCAGCACCGTTTCGATCCCCGCCGCCTGCAGCCGCCGCACCGCCGCGGCGGCGGTCGGCCGGATCTGATCCATCATCGCGATCAGGCCGAGCAGCACCGGCGCCGGCTCCAGCGCCGCGATCCAGGTCACCGTGCGCCCCTGCACCTCCAGACGTTCGGCCGCCGCCGCCAGCGACGGCGCCACGCCATGCGCCGCCATCAACGCGCGATTGCCGATGGCGACGCGCCGGCCGCCGACCTGCGCGGTCAGGCCGCGTCCCGGCTGGCTTTGAAACGCGCCGAGCGGCGGCAGCGTCAGCCCGGCCGCCCGCGCCAGCACGGCGCGCGCCAGCGGATGCTCGCTGCCGGTCTGCGCTGCCGCGGCCAGCGCCAGCAGGGCGTCCTCGCTGATCCCCTGCGGCACGATGTCGGTCACCACCGGGCGGCCTTCGGTCAGCGTGCCGGTCTTGTCGAGGATGACGGTGTCGATCCGGTGCGCCCGCTCCAGCGCCTCGACATCGCGGATCAGGATGCCGGCGCGCGCCGCGGCGCCGGTGCCGGCCATCAAGGCGGTGGGAGTGGCGAGGCCGAGGGCGCATGGGCAGGCGATCACCAGCACCGCGACGGCGGCGACGAGGCCGGCCGGGAAATTGCCGGCGAGCAACGTCCAGCCGAGCAAGGTCAGCAGCGCACAGGCCAGAACCACCGGCACGAACACCGCCGCGACGCGATCCACCAGCCGCTGCACCGGCGCCTTTTTGGCCTGCGCATTGCCGACCAGGGCGATGATGCGCGCCAGCAGCGAGTGCTCGCCGATCGCCGTGGTTTCGATGCGCAGCAGCCCGCTGCCGTTGATCGCGCCGCCGACGACGGCATCGCCCGGCTGCTTGTCGATCGGCAGGCTCTCGCCGGTGAGCAGGCTTTCGTCCACCTGGCTGATGCCGCTCAGCAGCAGCCCGTCACTTGGCAGCCGCTCGCCCGGCCGCACCACCACCACGTCGCCGACCACCAGCGCCGCCGCCGGCAGCTCGATTTCGCCGCCGTTGCGCTCGACGCGCGCGGTCTGCGGACGCAGCGACATCAGCGCGCGGATCGCCGAGCCGGTCGAGCGCCGGGCACGGGCCTCCAGCCACTTGCCGAGCAGGACCAGGGTGATGACGACGGTGGCGGCCTCGAAATAGGTGTGGCCGCCGGCGCCGCTGGCGACCAGCCAGGCGCTGTACAGCCACGCCGCCGAGGTCCCCAGCGCGACCAGCAGGTCCATGTTGCCGGTGCCCGCGCGCAGCGCCTTGAAGGCGGCGATGTAGAAACGGGCGCCGATGACGAACTGCACCGGTGCCGACAGCACCAGCGCCAGCCAGCCGGGCAGCGCCAGCCCGGCCATGGTCAGCACCAGCGGGGCGGTCAGCAGCGCCGCGGCCGCCACCTGCGCCAGTTCGCGCCGGGCGCGGGCCGCCTCGGCGGCGTCGCGCGCCCGCTCGCGTTCGACATCGCCGGTCTGCAGCTCGGCATCATAGCCGGCTTCACGCACCGCGCCGATCAGCGCCGCCGGCGACAGCCCGACGCCCTCGACCACCGCGCGCTCGGTGGCCAGATTGACCTCGGCCCGCGTCGTGCCGGGAACCTGCGCCAGCGCGCGCTCCACCCGGCCGGCGCAGGTGGCGCAGGTCATGCCCTCGATCGCCAGCTCCCAGCGGTCCGGCGGCACCTCATAGCCGGCATCGGCGACCGCGCCGACCAGCCGGTCAAGGCCGAGCGTGGCCGGGTCGTAGCGCACCTCGGCCGTCTGGGTGGCCAGATTGACGCTTGCCGCCACCCCCGGCAGCCGGGTCAGCGCCGCCTCGACCCGTCCGGCGCAGGTGGCGCAGGTCATGCCCTCGATCGGCAGGCTGACCCGCGCCCGCTGGTCGGTGAGCGCAACGCTTGTGTCCATGATGCTGTGCTCCGCGGCGCCCGCGTCAGGCCGACGCGGCGCCGTATCCGGCTTTCTCGACGGCGGCGACGAGGGACGCCGGGCTGGCGCTGCCGCCCACCGACGCCCGCCCGGCGGCGAGGTCCACGGCAACGGTGCTGACGCCGGGGACCCGCGACAGCACCCGCTGCACTGCGTTGACGCAGCCGGCGCAGGTCATGCCGGTGATCGCGAGCGTGGTGTGGCCGGCGGCGGTGGTCTGATCTGCTGCGGTCATTGGCGGCTCCATGGGCTTCCAGTACTGGCAAGGTGGGGGTTGCCAGCGCTGGAAGGTCAAGGGGGTTTGTGACGCGCGGCGGCGTTCAGGCGGTGGTCGCGGCGGCGAGGCCGATGCCAGGTCCGGCCGCCGGCGCCTCGGCGGCGGCGGCGATCACCGAGGGGCGCAGCGCCGCCAGTTCCGCTTCACCCAGGGTTTCCTGCGCCAGCAGATGCTGCGCGGTGCGGTGCAGCAGCTCGCAGTTGGCCGACAGGATCGCCGTCGCCCGGGCGAAGGCCGCCGCGATCAGCGACCGCACCGCGCCGTCGATGGCGTCGGCGGTCGCCTCGCCATAGCGCCGCTGCTGCCATGGCGCATTGCCGCCGCCGATGAAGCTGGCGCCCTCCGGCTCATAGGCGACCTGGCCGAGATCCGGCGCCATGCCGAAGCGCACCACCATGCCGCGGGCGATGTCGGTCGCCTTGTTGAGGTCGTCGCCGGCGCCGGTCGAGACCTCGGGGAAGATCAGGCTCTCGGCGGCGCGGCCGCCCATCAGCACGGTCATGCGGTTCACCAGCTCCGAGCGATCCATCACGAAGCGGTCTTCCAGCGGCCGTTGCAGGGTGTAGCCGAGGGCGCCGATGCCGCGCGGGATGATGGAGACTTTTTGCACCGGGTCCGATCCGGCGATGGCCATGGCGACCAGGGCATGCCCCATTTCGTGATGCGCCACGATGTCGCGCTCATGCGCGTTGAGAATGCGGTTCTTCTTTTCCAGCCCGGCGACGATGCGTTCGATCGCCTGGACGAAATCGATCATCTCGACGACATCGCCGGCCCGCCGCGTCGCCAGCAGCGCCGCCTCGTTGACGAGATTGGCGAGGTCGGCGCCGGTGAACCCCGGCGTCAGCGCCGCCACATCCTCGATCTTAAACGCCGCCGGGATGGTGATGCGCCGCAGATGCACGCGCAGGATGTCGATGCGTCCCTTCTTGTCGGGCCGATCGACCAGCACCTGGCGGTCGAAGCGGCCGGCCCGCAGCAGGGCGGGATCGAGGATTTCCGGGCGGTTGGTGGCGCCGAGCAGGACGATGCCGACGCTCGGGTCGAAGCCGTCGAGTTCGGTCAGCAACTGGTTGAGCGTCTGCTCCTTCTCGTCATGACCGCCGCCGAGCAGATTGCTGCCACGGGCGCGGCCGAGCGCGTCGAGTTCGTCGATGAAGATGATGCAGGGCGCATGCTGGCGCGCCTGGATGAACATGTCCCGCACCCGGGCGGCGCCGACGCCGACGAACATCTCGACGAATTCGGAGCCGGAGATGGAAAAGAACGTCACCCCCGCCTCGCCGGCGACGGCACGCGCCAGCAGCGTCTTGCCGGTGCCGGGCGGGCCGACCAGCAGCACGCCTTTGGGCATCCGCGCGCCAAGCCGGCCGTAGTTTTGCGGCTGTTTGAGGAAATTGACGATTTCCTGCAGCTCCTCCTTCGCCTCATCGACGCC
The DNA here is from genome assembly GCA_021845985.1 of Pseudomonadota bacterium. Lineage (GTDB taxonomy): Bacteria > Pseudomonadota > Alphaproteobacteria > Acetobacterales > Acetobacteraceae > JAFKFJ01. Next base: position 81,913 of record JAJZES010000033.1, read on the forward strand.
GGCGACATCGGCAAACGAAACCTTGGTGTCCTTCTCCATGTACACTTTGGCTTTGCTTTTGCCGATCGCCATCATCCCGCCCATGCCCCCCATGCCGCCGGCCATCGGCCGGATCAGGAACATCCACAGCAGGATGAAGCCGAGCGTCGGGGCGAACCAGGTCAGCAGCGTCTGCAGCAATCCGGGCGGCGGTTCGCCGGAAAAGCCGATGCCTTCGCCGGCGAGGTCGGCGGCCAGCTTCGGGTCCACGCGAACCGTGGTGAACTGCTGGATGTCGCCTTGCGGCTGGCGGTAATTCCCGGTCACTTCGGTTGGCCCGACCACCAGATCGGTGATCTTGTTGTCCTTCACCAGACGCAGAAACTCGCTGTACGCGATGGTTTTCTGATGCGAGGGATGGGCCAGCAGACCCTGGATCAGAAATATCCCCCACATAGCCGCGATGATGTACCAGAAATTGATATGGTGCTCGCGCTTGAGTTCCATCGAAGCTGCCTCATCGCCTGTCTGGGGGTCGGCCCGGACCGCCGCCAGACCAGACGCAGGCATGCGGCCGGCCAGCCGGCACGTCGCGCCTGCCGGCCTCGCGATCCCGACTGGGTTTAGATATGCTTGCCGATGCCGACATTGATCCACGTCAAACCGCCGCTCTCGGCGACGTGACCCGGCTGCGGCGATCGTGGCGGGGCAGGCCGCCGGGCGCGCTCACCCGGCGGCGGCACCCGGCACGCTGGCGTCGGTCAGTGCGACATCACCACCGGCACCGTCAGCGTCCGCATCAGGCTGCGGGTGGCGCCGCCAAGCATGCGCTCCATCAGCGGCGTGTGGCCGTAGCCGCCAGCCACGATCAGGTCGGCGCCTTCCTCGCTGAGGCAGGAATACAGCGCGTCGATCGCGTCGATGTCGCCGGCATCCGGCCAGGTGAACGGATGCGCGGTGATGCCGTGGGCGTCGAGATGGCTGATCAGCAGTCGCGTCTCCTCGCGCAGCACGTTGGGACGCGCATCGAAGGCGAAAATGGTGACGTGATCCGCCCGGCTGAGGATCGGCAACGTGTCGTGCACCGCGCGGGTCGCCTCGCGGCTGGCGTTCCAGGCAACCACAACGCGCCGCCCGAGCGGCTGCGCGGTCCACAGATCGGGAATCACCAGCACCGGAACACCGGCGTTCAGCAGCACGTCCTGCGGCACTTCACGCAGCACCACACGCGCCTGCGCTTCGCCGCCCGTGGGGGCGATGACGATGTCGGCGTAGTGCGCATAAAGCGACTTCCACGGCACCGCGTCATGGCGGTCGGCAGCGTGGAACTGATATTCCACCCGCGCCTCGCGCGCCAGGGCGGTGAACGTTTCCTCCAGCATGGCTGCGGTGGGCGCCCGGTCGGTTTCAAACACCGCCGGATTGGTCACGTCCACGCCGATCAGCCGGGCGCCGTGCTGCTGCGCCAGCGTGATCGCCGCGTCGAGCCGGGCGCCGGCGTTGTCGCCGGCGCTGAGATAGACCAGAATGTCGCGAAACGCGCGAAGATTGACCGGCGTCATGTGCATCTCCGGAGCTGGTCTGACCGGACCGGCCAGATGAAGGGCGTTGGTGTGGATCGTCACGTCTGCGCGGGGGCGCGGCCGTCGCCGTGAAACTGGCGCCGCCGCCCGATGCCGCATCATCCGACGCTGGCGGAGCCTCAGAGGCGTTCCCAGTATCCCGTCTCGTCATCAAGCCGGGCGTGTTCGAGCGCGTGGAAGTCGCCGGCCGAGGCAATGCCGACAACCTTGCCGTTATCGACCAGCGGAATGTGGCGGAAGCCGCCATCGTGCATCAGCCGCAGCGCGTCGAGCGCCTTGCAGTGCGGGGCCATCGTCTCGGGCCGCTGCGTCATCACGCTGCCGAGCGGCAGGCTCGCCGGACTCTTGCCCTCGGCCAGCAGCCTGACCGCATCGCGCCCGGTAAAGATGCCCTCCAGCGCCCCGTCGGCGGCCACCACCAGAACGGCGCCGATACGGTGCTGATGCATCAGATGGCAGGCCTGCCGCACGGTCGCGCCGGCCGGCAGGGTGATCGGTCGGCGGTTGCGGATGATCTCCGACACGGCGCGGGCGTTCACGGCAACCCTCCAAACTTCCTGCCCCGCCGCCGGGATGCGACAGGTGCGGGGAGAACAAGCTCCGGTTGCCACGAAGGCACATTGATCAGGATCAATGTTATTGAGACTGCTGAAGGTCAGGTTGACCAAGACCGGAGACGTTACTGATGGCAGGCGCAACCGGCCCGCGGCGTGCCGGCAATCGGGCCGAATGCCCGAGGTGCCGTTGCGCCGCGCCGGGACTGTGACCTTGCCGCGTATCTCCTGAGCCGGCGATGACCCCGCCGTCAGGCCGGCACACCACCAGGAGGCCGTAATGAATGCTGCTGATGTAATGTCCCCCGTGGTTGTCGCGGTGCACCCGGATGCACCGCTGGCGCAGGTGGTGCGACTGATGATCGAACATCGTGTCAGCGGTCTGCCGGTGCTCGATGAGGGCGGCCACGCGGTCGGCATCATCACCGAGGGCGATCTGCTTCGGCGGGTCGAGACCGAGACGGATGGCGGCCCGCCCGGCTGGCTCGGCGCGCTGTTCGCATCCGGCCGGGCCGCCGGCGACTACGTGCAGACGCATACCCGCCGGGTCGCCGACCTGATGACCGCTGACGTCGTCAGCGTGACGACGGATACGCCGCTTGATGAGGTGGTCAGCCTGATGCGCCGGCGGCGCATCCGCCGCGTGCCGGTGGCGCTCAACGGCGTCATCGTCGGCATCGTCAGTCGGGCCGATCTGGTCCGCGCCCTGGCCGGCAAGCTCGACTCGCCGCCGGCGACGGCGGCGGATGCGGCGATTCAGACGACGATCCTGGCAGAACTCGCGCGTCAGCCGTGGGGCGCGCACCGGTCGGTCACTGTTGGCGTGGCCGGCGGCGTGGTCGGGCTGGATGGCGTGGTGTTTGACGCGCGCGAACGGGACGCCTTTCGCGTCGCGGCGGAGAACACGGCGGGCGTGCTGCGTGTGGAGAACCGCATCATCTGCGTCGAACCGACCACCGGCATGCTGATTTTCGGGCCGGACGATGAGGCGCGGCAGGCCGCCGCGGCGCGGGCGACCTGACCGCACCACCCGGCGATGTCGCCCGCTTGGACCCGGCCCCGGCGGTATGGCTGGCCCGCCCGGTCAGGGTGGCTTGATGGGGAACCACACTGCCCGCGCCGCGCTATGGCCGGTGCAGCGCGTCTTGCGGCGCCGTTTGCTGCCCATCTGTGCTGGATGTTTCAGCGCCGGGGCGGTGAGGCGACGCACCGAACGCGGGCCGCCACTGACGCGGCCAGGCAGGGTTTGAGGTGAATCAAGGTGGCCCGGCAGCAGGGAGACCAGCATTGCCCATCTGGCGCCACCGGATCAGCGCCGGATGCGCTGCCGGGCGCTGCTGACCGGGACGTGGCCGAAAGGCCCGGCGACGGCGGAATACCTTCGCCAGGGTTGCGATCAAGCCTGCCTGAGTACCACTCGCAGATCACGGAGTTTCGATCATGAACCGCCTTATTCTCGCCGCCGGCGTTGCCGCCGCGGTATTTCTTGCAGCGGGCGTCGGCAGCCAAAGCGCCAATGCGGCGCAGCCGTGCGTCAAGGCCGATCAGGCGTCACGCGGCAGCAACAACGGCGCGCCGCCCGATTCGCAGCAGGCGTCACGCGGCAACGACAACGGCGCGCCGCCCGATTCGCAGCAGGCGTCGCGTGGCAACGACAGTGGTGCGCCGCCCGACTCGCAGCAGGCGTCGCGTGGCAACGCCAGCGGTGCGCCGCCAGACGCCCAGCAGGCGTCGCGTGGCAACGACAGCGGTGCGCCGCCGGACTCGCAACTGGCCGGTGCGTGCGAATAACGCGCCCCTGTCAGCAGTCGAACGTCAACCCACGCCACAACGTTACCTGACGGCGGCCGATCTGCCGGCGTCGGGCCGGTAAACTGCACCACACGCCGGACGGTTTGCCGTCCGGCGTGTGGTTTGTCTGCCGCTCAGCGGAGCCGGCGGATGCTCGCAAATCGTTGATCTGAATCAACGGCGCGAAGGCCACGCCGGGGCAGATTGTGTCCGTCTTGATACCCACATGCTGCCAGTCGGGCGCAGAATGCGCCGCGTGGAGTGAGCCATGATTTGGATTCTGGTGACGGACGGGCATCGCGCCCATGTCGTTGTGCCGACTCCGAGCAATGGGCGGTTTTCGACGATTCATTCGCTCGGCGTCGCCGAATGGCCGCATCTGCCGCCGCCTTCGCCACGCATGGCGGTGCGGCGGCCCGAGCTGCAATTCGCGGTTGATGTCGCCGGCCGGCTTAATGCGGCGGTGGCAGATGGCGACTGCCAGGAATTTCTGCTGGTGGCGCCGGCCGCGGTCGGCCGGCTGCTGCGCGATGCGTTGACGCCGCAAGCGTCGGCGCGTCTCGTCGGCACGCTGAACTGCGACGATCCGGCGCTCGATGATGACGCCGTGCTGTCGGGGCAACTGGTTGGCGTGTGGCGGCCGCCGGTCGGCGCGGCAGACCTGGGCGCCGCATTTCCACCCAGCGCCGCCGCGGCGCAGGGCGGTGGCGCGGCATTGTGATGATTGATGCAGGTCAATGACGTTGCCGCGGTGGCATGATCGGCTTTGTCACGCAGATGAACAACGGAGGCAGTGATGTCGCTGAGCGCCGCCAGCGTCATGACCAGAAATGTCGTGACCGTACAGCCCGATGACAGTGTGATGCAGGTGGCGCAGGTGCTGAGCGCGCACAAGATCAGTGCCGCACCGGTCTGTGACCGGTCGGGCAAGCTGCTCGGCATGGTCAGCGAGGGCGATCTGATGCGTCCGTTCGGCACGCAGCGCAGCCTCGCCCGCGACTGGTGGCTGCATCTGCTGGCCGAGGGCACCGAACTGGCCCCGGCGTTCCTCGACTATGTGCGTGCCGACACGCATCGCGCCCGCGATGTCATGGTGGCGCCGGTGATCACGGCGAGCGAGGCGACCAGCCTGTCCGACCTCGCCGATCTGCTGGCGCAGCATCGTATCAAGCGGGTGCCGGTGCTGCGCGACGGCAAGGTCGTCGGCATCGTCAGCCGCGCCGATCTGGTGCGCACCCTGGCCACCAAGCCGCGAGTCTTCGCCGACCCGGCTTAGGCCGGAGGCGATGGCGCCGCCGCCGTCCATCGCCGGCCTTGGCCGCATCGTGGCGCTGCAGGGGCCGGTGGTGGAGATTGCTTTCGACAGCGGACCGCTGCCGCCGATCAACGAAGCGCTGCGCGTCGAATGGGATCGGCCGGGGGCGCTGGTCGTCGAGGTGCAGAGCCATCTCGACCCGACGACGCTGCGCGCCGTCGCCTTGCCGCCGACGGCGGGGTTGCGGCGCGGCACTTTGGTTCGCCCGCTGGGTGGCCCGGTGACCATGCCGGTGGGCGACGCGGTGCTGGGGCGGTTGCTCGATGTGATGGGGGAGGTGCGCGACGGTGGCGCCGCGGCGACGACGATCTTCGAGACCGGGATCAAGGTGATCGACCTGCTGATGCCGCTCGCCCAGGGCGGCAAGGCGGCGATGTTCGGCGGCGCCGGCGTCGGCAAGACCGTGCTGGTGATGGAGCCGATCCACGCCATGGTGGAAAACTACCACTGCATTTCGGTGTTCGCCGGGATCGGCGAACGCTGGCGCGAAGGCCATGAACTGCTGCACGACATGCGCGGCTCGGGCGTACTCGACCATACCGCGCTGGTGTTCGGCCAGATGAACGAGCCGCCGGGCGCCCGCTGGCGGGTCGGCTTCCGGGCGCTGACCATCGCCGAGCATTTCCGCGACAGCCGGCGCAGCACGCGCCGCTGGTGGCCGCGCTGGCGGCGCGCTGCGCTACACCACCACCACCGCCGCCGCCATGACCGAGCGGCTGGCCGAGACGAAGCAGCGGCTGGAGAACCTCCAGCAGCTGCAGGCGGTGGTGGTGTTCTGCGCCGAGCAGGGGTTTGCCGGCGCGCTCAGCGACCGCATGCTGGCCGCCGTTGCGCATGATCGCCACGGCAGCGACCTGTTTCTGGTCGGCACGCGCGGCGCGCTGCGGGCCGGCGAGCGGGGGGTCAGGCTGGCATGGCATGCGGCGATGGTGCCGCAGGCGACGCTGGTGCCGGTGCTGGCCGAGCGGATTGCCCAGGCGCTGTATGCTTGGCTGGGCGAAACCTCGGCGCGGCGGGTCGAGCTGGTGGTGCCGCGCTGGTCCGCCACCAGCGGCATCGCCGCCGAGCGGCGCGCCATGCTGCCGTTCGATTTCGCGCGCTTCGCCGGCTCCGGCCAGCTTCAGCCGCCGCTGCTCACCCTGCCGCCGCGCCAGCTTCTCGCCGGGCTGGCCGAGGAATACGTGTTTGCCGAATTATGCGCGGCGGCGCTGGCGGCGTTCGCCGCCGAGAACGATGCGCGCGTCGCGGCGATGATGGCGGCGCGCAGCAATCTTGAGCAGATGGGCAGCGATCTGCAGGCGCTGGTGCGCGGCCTGCGGCACGATGAGATCACCGCCGAGGTGGTCGAACTGGCCAGCGGCGTGGCGGCGCGCGATGCGCCTGCCGGATCGACGGCGGCAGGCGCGCGCGCAGGCGGAGGAGCAACACAGCGATGCCGACCAGCGATGACCAGCAGCAGGTGATGGCGCTGCTCGCCGATCCGGCGACCTACGGCGTCGCCACGGTGGAGCGGGTGGCAACGCACGCCTCCGTCGTCTTCCTGGCCGGCGAGCGGGCCTACAAGCTCAAGCGCGCGCTGCGCTACAGCTATCTCGACTATGGCAGCGTCGAGCGGCGCGGCGCCGCCTGCGCGCAGGAACTGGCGATCAATCGGCGGTTCGCGCCCGGGCTTTATCTCGGCGTGTCGCCGATCACCCGTGCCGCCGATGGGCGGCTGGCGATCGGCGGCGCCGGCGACACCGTCGATTGGGTCGTGGTCATGCGGCGCTTCGAGCAGTCGGCGCAGTTCGACCAGATGGCCGGGCGCGGCGCGCTGACGCCGGCGCTGATCAGCGCGCTGGCCGACCGCATCGCCCGGCTGCATGCGCTGGCCGAGCCGCGGCCCGACTATGGCGGCGCCGCCGGCATCGACCGGGCAATCACCATCACGGTTGACAATCTGCGCCCGGAGAGCGGCCGGTGGTTTGCCGCCGATGATGTGCAGGACTGGACCTTGCGCGCACGCGCGGGGCTGGCGCGGGTCGCCGCCGGACTCGACCGGCGGCGCGCCGCCGGCAAGGTCCGCGCCTGTCACGGCGACCTGCATTTGCGCAACATCTGCCTGTTCGAGGGCCAGCCGACGCCGTTCGACGCCATCGAGTTCAATCCTGATATCGGCTCGATCGACCTGCTGTTCGATCTCGCTTTTCTGTTGATGGACCTGCATGGTCGTGGCCTCGATCGGCTCGGCAATCTGCTGTTCAACCGCTATCTCGACCAGACCGATGAGAGCGACGGTCTGGCCGCGCTGCCGTTGTTACTGTCGCTGCGCGCGGCGATCCGCGCCCAGGTGACCGCCGCCGCCGGACGGCGCAGCGCCGATGCGGCCGGGGCAACGGCCGCCGCCGCCGAGGCGGTGCGCTATCTGGCGCTCGCCCGCGCCCTGCTCGACCCGCCGCCGCCGCCGCGGCTGATTGCCGTTGGCGGGCTGAGCGGCAGCGGCAAGTCAACGCTGGCCGGCGATCTGGCCCCGGCGCTCGGCCCGCCGCCGGGGGCGCGGCTGCTGCGCTCGGACGTGCTGCGCAAGCGTGCCGCGGGCGTCGCGCCGGAGGTCCGGCTGCCGGACGCGGCCTACGCCCCGGCGGCACACGCCGCGGTGTATGCCGGCCTCGCCGATGAGGCGCGCCGCTGCCTCGGCGGTGGCGTCGCGGTTATCGCCGATGCGGTATTTTCCAGCGCCGCCGAGCAGCAGGCGATCGCGGCGCTGGCGGCGGCGGCCGGGGTGGCGTTCATCGGTCTGTGGCTGGTGGCGCCGCAGGAGGTGCTGATCGAGCGCGTCGCGGCCCGTCGCGCCGACGCCTCCGATGCGACCGCCGCGGTGGTCCGCGCCCAGGTGGCGCGACAGGGCGGCGTGCTGCCAGGGGAGTGGGGGCCGGGGGGGCAAAGGGCGGGATGGCAGGTGATCGACGCCGCCGGGCCGGCGGCGGATGTCGCCCGGTCGGCGCGGGCGGTGCTCGGGCTGCCGGCGGACCGGCGGTGAGCGTGGCTGCAGCGCAGCGTCATCGGGCGCGCGTCGGGGCCGCGGCCGGGCGCGGGCGGTGACGGACGGATCGGCGGCGGCATGCGGCGGCGCCGGCGGGGCGCGGGCCGAGCGCGGCGGGCGGCGCGGGTGCGCCCCGAAAGCCGGCCGGGCCGCGGGTTCGGCAGGGTGGCGCGGCGCCGGAGGCGGATTGCGGCGGTCGGATGAGGGGGAGGTTGGCCGCGGCCGCGGCGGCAGTTTTGGCCGGGCGACGCCGAGCATGCGGCAGAACGGGCGCAGCAGCCGCTCGATGCCCGGCGCCGCGTCGAGCAGGGCGCGCATGTCCGGCTCGTTCAGCAAATGCTGCAATTGCGAGGCGTAGGCGCAGGCCGCCGGCACCGGCTGGCACAGCCAGCCGGTGCGCCTGGGCAGGCGGCGCGGCGGGGTGGCCGGCGGTCGGCGGGACAGCGGCTGGCGGGGAGCAGCGCGCGGGGGGGTGCGCAAAGTCCCGGCGGCGGCGCGGGCGGCGAGGCGGGTGATGCGAAAGGACATCCGTTTCAGCCGCGCCCACAGCAGCATCAGGATCGGGATGGCGAGAAACCCGCGCGGCGCGCGTGCCGCCGCGGCCTTGCACACATCATCGATGATGCGGGCGAGACGCTCGGCCGGGGGGAGGGTGGTTTCGGCGCTCACGAACGGAACAAGAACACGAATGCCCCTGACTGGGCAAGCTTGAATTTTGAGCGCTCTGCCGATCCCGTCCGCGCATCCAACGCTCCGCCAAACGCCGCTGAGCAGAGCGAATAAAATCAGCGCCGGATCAGGCCCGATCTGGTCCTGATCGACGAAAAGCCAGACGACACCACTTTGCGGCTTGTCCGCCTTGGCTCACATAGCGAGCTTGGCTTGTGATCTGCGGCCATGCCCGCGTCACCCTCCGCGCCCGCGCCGTGGCGCGTGGCGTGAGGCTCGGACGCAAGCCCGAGCTCACCCCGCATCAGCAGCATGAAGCCCCATCCTGTAAGCGTCGCCCGGACCCCACATAGCCTTTCGTCCCTGGCCTGTGGTCCCCTACGTCCATGATGATCGACACCTAATCCACCCCGGGCGATGCGGGGCCTTCACCCGATCGGAGTGCTCATACGAGCGCTCCTATGAGCACTCGGCTTCGGCGGATCGAGGTGATCACCGGCGTGGACCGCCGCCGGCGGTGGACGCTGGAGCAGAAGCAGGCGATTGTCGAGGAGAGCCTGTCGGGGCATGCGACACCAACCATGGTCGCACGCAAGCACGGGATCGGCACCGGCCAGCTCTATACTTGGCGGCATCAGTTGTTGCGTTCGCGTCGCAGCCAAGGCGTCCGTTTCGCACGTGTTGAACTGACCGCCGCACCGACCCAGACGGGTGGCCTGATCGAGATCGCGCTGCCGGACCGGACCGTGGTGCGGATCAACGGCGCGGTGGATGCGGGAACGTTGCGCCACGTCAAAGAGGCCGATATGGCCGATACGGGGTAAATCAACGTCACCGTGGTGCGCCGGCGACGCTTACCAACATGAATATCTACGCCGAACAGCAGCGTCAGGATCGGCACGATAAAGATGCCGCTTGCCATACCCAACAGCCAAAGGGTGGTCGCCGTTGCCATAAGCTGTCTGCGAAGTTACGTCCGTCCGCGGGGACGCCCGGAAAGTCGGGTGACGAAGACGACGCGGCGCACGCGTCAAAGGCCGCGACGGTCGAGCGTCTGCTGTTCGCGCTCCCACTCCGTCAGCGTCATGGCGTCGTTGATGCCGCGCGGCTTGAGCAAGCCGTCGAGGTCGAAGCCGGTGCGGCGGCCGGCCTGGTAATCGGCCAGGGCAAACGTCGCCATGTCGTCGGGGATGCGCAGGGTGAGGTTCACCGCGCGGGTCTATGCCGAGGCGGGCCGGCGGGACAACGCGGGGGCATGATCATCTGCTGTATCCTGCCGCCGCCCGCGTCCGGGCGCGGTTCGACGCGGCGTGGTGGTGCGCTATGCTGGCGGGAAACCGGCTGATTGCAGGAGGACCCGTCCATGCCCATCACCGCGCCGCCGGCTGAGACCGCTTGGTTGCTGCACCGCGTGCTCGGCTTCAGCGAGCTGGAGCCGGCCGATACCGAGGCGGTGCTGAGCGAGGCGGCGCGCATCGCCGAGGGGGTGTTCGCGCCGCTCGACCGGGCCGGCGACAGCATCGGCGCGCGCTGGCATGACGGCAGCGTGACCCTGCCCGACGGCTTCGCCGAGGCGCATCGCGCCTATGCCGAGGGCGGCTGGATCGGGCTTGCCGCCGCCACCGAGCATGGCGGGCAGGGGCTGCCGCCGGTGCTCGCCTATGCCGCACAGGAGGCGGTGGCGAGCGCCAATCTGGCGCTCAGCCTGTGCCCGATGCTGACCCAGGACGCCATTGCGCTGCTGCAGGCGCACGGCACCGCCGAGCAGCGGGCGCGCCTCATCCCGCGGCTGATCGGCGGCACCTGGAGCGGCACCATGTGCCTGACCGAGCCGCAATCCGGCTCCGACCTGTCCACCATCCGCAGCCGCGCGGTGCCGGATGGCGATGGCTGGCGGATCAGCGGCGAAAAAATCTACATCAGTTTCGGCGAGCACGGGATGACCGAGAACATCCTGCACATGGTGCTCGCCCGGATGCCGGATGCGCCGCCGGGCAGCGCCGGCATCTCGCTGTTCGCGGTGCCGAAGCGGCGCGACGGCGCGGCCAACGGGGTGGTCTGCCGGGCGATCGAGGAAAAACTCGGCATCCATGCCAGCCCGACCTGCGTCATCGGCTTCGAGGCGGCGGCGGGCGAGCTGGTCGGGCCGCCGCATCAGGGCCTCGCCTGCATGTTCGCGATGATGAACGCGGCGCGGCTGGGGGTGGCGATGCAGGGCGTCGCGCTGGCCGAGCGGGCGTTCCGCCGCGCCGTCGATTTCGCCGCCGATCGGGTGCAGGGCGGCGGCCCGATCATCGGCCATCCCGATGTGCGGCGCATGCTGTGGACGATGCGGGCGCTGGCGCTGGGCGGGCGGCTGCTGACGCTGCATGCGGCGCTGGCGGCCGAGCCGGTCGGCGCGCTGCTGATCCCGGTGGCCAAGGCGTGGGCCACCGATGCCGGGCTGGAGGCGGCGAGTCTGGGCGTGCAGGTGCATGGCGGCGCCGGCTTCATCGAGCCGACCGGTGCGGCGCAGCATCTGCGCGATGCGCGGATTCCGCCGATCTATGAGGGCACCAACGGCATCCAGGCGCTGACCCTGCTGCGCCGCGGCCTGCTGCGCGACCAGGGCGCCGGCTGCGCCGCGCTGCTGGCGCAGATCACCGCCGATCCGGCGGCGACGCCGGCCCTGCTGCATGCCGCCGCACTGGCGCGCGACAGCGCCGGCTGGCTGCGCCAGGCCGAGCCGCGCGCCGGCGAGGCGGGGGCGACGCCGTTCCTGGCGCTGCTCGGCACGCTGACCGCCGGCTGGCTGTGCTGCCGGGTCATCGCGCAGGCCGATGCGCCAGCGGCGGCGCGCAGCGCGGCGAGCGTGTTCGTCGAACAGGTGCTGCCGCGTGTTCACTTCCTCGCTCACGCGCTCGCGACGCCGAGCGCCGCGCTGGTCGGAACGGGGCCGATCGCGTAGGCTGGGCGGACGGATTGCGAGGGAGAAACGCCCACCATGCGCGTCGCGGTTGCCGTGGGTTCGCTGCTGCTGTTCGGCCTGATGGCGTGTACGCCGCAAGGGCCGCTGCCGGTCGCGGGCAATCCAAACCCGCCACCCCCCCCGGTGCGGACCGAAGTGATCCCCAAGCCACCGGTCTCCGAGGCGCCGCTGATCTGGGAGCCGGGGCACTGGGACTGGGCCGGGACCGGATATTCCTGGCGCGAGGGTGAATGGGTGCCGCGCGCCGGCCACGGCAGCCAATGGCAGGACGGCTACTGGAGCAACCAGAACGGCACCTGGAGCTGGCTGCCGGCGCATTGGATGTGATGCGATGACCCGATTAGAGCCGGTGTTTCTGTTCGACCTGGACGGCACCCTGGTCGATTCGGTGTATCAGCATGTGCTGGCCTGGAAGGAAGCGCTGGACGCCGAGGGCATCGCCCTGTCGGTCTGGCGCATCCACCGCAAGATCGGCATGAGCGGCGGCCTGTTCGCCAATATGCTGCTGCGCGAGACCGGGCCGGCGATGACCGCCGAGCGGCTTGAGCGGCTGCGCCGGCTGCATGCCGAGGCCTATCGGCGGCACCTCGCCCAGGTCCGCCCGCTACCCGGCGCGGTCGAATTGCTGGCGACGCTGACCGATGCCGCCATCCCCTGGGCGATTGCCACCAGCGGGCGGATGGAGACGGCGCTGCCCAACTTGCAGCTGCTCGGCGTCGATCCGGCCAAGGTGGTGGTGGTGACGCGCGATCAGGTGAAATACGCCAAGCCCGACCCCGACCTGTTCCTCGCCGCCGCCGAGCGGCTGGGCGCGCCGATCGAGCAGGCGGTGGTGGTCGGCGATGCGATCTGGGACATGCTGGCGGCGCGGCGCTGCCGGGCGCTTGGGGTCGGGCTGCTGTCCGGCGGCTATGGCGCGGACGAGCTGGAGCGCGGCGGCGCGGCGCGGGTCTATGACGACCCGGCGGAGTTGCTGCGGCATCTCGATGAGGTCGGCGGCCGGCGCTAGCCGTGCGATGCCAACGGGCGCGTCGCCGCCGCGCTACGGCGCCGGATGCTCGGCGTGCCAGTGGCGGGCGATGTCCAGCCGCGTCGCCAGCCACACACGGTCATGCCCCTGGACATAATCCAGGAAGCGCATCAGTGCCGCCGCCCGGCCCGGCCGGCCGGCGAGGCGGCAATGCAGCCCGACCGACAGCATCTTCGCCGCGCCGGCGACACCCTCGGCGTACAGCACGTCGAAACTGTCGCGCAGATAGGCGAAGAACTGCTCGCCGCTGTTGAAGCCCTGCGGGGTGGCGAAGCGCATGTCGTTGGTGTCCAGCGTGTACGGCACCACCAGTTGCCGCCGCCCGTCCGGTGCCGCCATCCAGTACGGCAGATCGTCGGCATAGGCGTCGGCGGTGTAGAGGAACCCGCCCTCCGCCGCGGTCAGCTCAAGCGTGTGCGCCGAGGAGCGGCCGGTGTACCAGCCGAGCGGTCGCGCCCCGGTGATCTGCGTATGCAGCTCGATCGCCGCCTGCATGTCGGCCCACTCGGCGGCGCGCGTATGGTCGCGGTAGTCGATCCATTTCAGCCCGTGGCTGGCGATTTCCCAGCCCGCCTGCTGCATCGCGGCGACCTGCTCGGGCGCCCGCGCCAGCGCCGTCGCCACGCCATAGACCGTCACCGGAATGTGTCGCGCGGTCAGCAGCCGCCACAGCCGCCAGAAGCCGGCGCGGGCGCCGTATTCGTAGATGCTTTCCATGTTCATGTGGCGCTGGCCGGGCCACGGCGCGGCGCCGACGATCTCCGACAGGAACGCCTCCGAGGCGGCGTCGCCGTGCAGGATGTTGTTCTCGCCGCCTTCCTCGTAATTGACCACCACCTGCAGCGCGATCCTCGCGCCGCCCGGCCAGCGCGGATCGGGCGGGGTGCGGCCGTAGCCGTGCATGTCGCGCGGATAGGCGGCACCGGTCGGAATGGGTGAACTGCTCATCAGGGGTCTCCCGGCGGACCCGTGCTCTGTGTCATGGTCCCGCCGACACCGGCAAGACCCCGGACCAACATGGGAGGGACCGCATGCTGACTCTGCTCCAGCTTCGTCATCCAGACGGCAGCCGCGCCGTCGTCGCTCTGACCGGGGGTGGTGCGAAGCTCGTCCGCGGCGTCGCCACCACCTATGATCTGGCGATGGCGGCGATCGGCGCCGGGCGCAGCCTGTTGGCCGAGGTCGTGGCGCGCGGCACCGGCGGCGGCGTCGATCTCGACGCGGCGCTGGCCGAGGGGCGCATCCTGGCGCCGATCGACCATCGCGACCCGGCGCATATGCTGGTCACCGGCACCGGCCTGTCGCATCTCGGCAGCGCCGAGGGCCGCGACAAGATGCACAAGGACCTCGCCGATCCGGCGAAACTCTCCGACAGCATGAAGATGTTCCGCATGGGGCTGGAGGACGGCAAGCCGGTGGCGGGCGAGCGTGGCGTGCAGCCCGAATGGTTCTACAAGGGCGACGGCTCGATCGTCGTCGGACCCGAGGCGCGGCTGCCGTCGCCGGATTTCGCGCTGGACGGCGGCGAGGAGCCGGAGCTTGTCGGGATTTACGTCATCGCGCCCGACGGCACGCCATGCCGGCTCGGCTTCGCGCTCGGCAACGAGTTTTCCGACCATGTGACGGAGCGGCAGAACTATCTGTATCTGGCGCATTCCAAGCTGCGCGCCTGTGCGCTGGGCGGCGAGATTCTGACCGGCACCTTGCCCGGCGACGTGCGCGGGGTGGCGCGCATCCGCCGCAACGGCGCCGTCGCCTGGGAAAAGCCGTTCCTCTCCGGCGAGGACAACATGTCCCACAGCATCGCCAATCTTGAGGCGCACCACTTCAAATACGGCTTGTTCCGCCGCCCCGGCGATGTGCATGTGCATTTCTTCGGCACGGCAACCCTGTCGTTCTCCGACGGGTTCAGGACGGCGCCGCACGATGTGTTCGAGATCGAGGCGGCGCCGTTCCGGCTGCCGTTGCGTAACACGCTCGATGTCGTGGCCCAGCCCTTCGCCCATGTCGCGCCGCTCTGAGACAAAGGATCGCAAGATGACCTACGCCAACCTGATCGCCGGCGCTTTCGTGCACGGCAGCGATGCCGTGGCCAACGTCAACCCCTCCGACATCAGCGACATCATCGGCCAATACGACCGCGCCAGCGCGGCGCAGGTCGATGACGCGATCGCTGCGGCGCGCGCCGCCGCCCCCGCCTGGGCACGCACGACGCCGCAGGTGCGGGCCGATATGCTCGACAAAATCGGCAGCGAAATCCTCGCCCGCCGCGCCGAGCTGGCCGATCTGCTGGCGCGCGAGGAGGGTAAGACGCTGCCCGAGGCGGCCGGCGAGGTCGGCCGTGCCGGGCAGATTTTCAAGTTCTTCGCCCAGGAGACGCTGCGCCAGCAGGGTGAGCGGGTCGCCTCGGTGCGGCCGGGGGTCGAGGTCGAGATCACCCGCGAGCCGATGGGGGTGATCGGGCTGATCACGCCGTGGAACTTCCCGATCGCCATTCCGGCCTGGAAGATCGCGCCGGCGCTGGCCTATGGCAATTGCGTGGTGATGAAGCCGGCCGAGCTGGTGCCCGGCTCGGCCTGGGCGCTCGCCGACATCATCCATCGCGCCGGCGCGCCGGCCGGCGTGTTCAATCTGGTGATGGGGCGCGGCTCGGTGGTCGGCGAGGCGCTGGTCAATGATCCGCGCGTAGACGCCATCAGCTTCACCGGCTCGGTGCCGACCGGGCGCGGCATTCTGGAGAAGGCGGCGCGGCGGGCGGCCAAGGTGCAGCTTGAGATGGGCGGCAAGAACCCGCTGGTCGTGCTGGCCGATGCCGACATCGAGGTGGCGGTGCGCTGCGCGCTGGATGGCTCGTTCTTCGCCACCGGCCAGCGCTGCACCGCGTCCTCGCGGCTGATCGTCGAGCAGCCGGTGGCCGACCGCTTCGTCGCCGCGCTGGCCGAGGCGCTGAAGAAGCAGGTGGTCGATGACGCGCGCAAGCCGGGTTCGACCATCGGCCCGGTGGTTGATCAGAGCCAGCTCGACCAGGACATGCGCTACATCGACATCGGCACGCAGGAGGGGGCGCGGCTGGTGGTGGGCGGCGAGCGGCTGAACCGCGACAAGAGCGGATATTATCTGTCGCCGGCATTGTTCGCCGACACGCGCAACGACATGCGCATCAACCGCGAGGAGATTTTCGGCCCGGTGGCCGCGGTGATCGCGGTGAAGAACTACGACGAGGCGCTGGCGACGGCCAACGACACCGGCTTCGGACTGTGCTCGGGCATCGTCACCACGTCGCTGAAACATGCGGCGCATTTCCGGCGCAATTCTGAGAGCGGGATGGTGATGGTCAACCTGCCGACCGCCGGCGTCGATTACCATGTGCCGTTCGGCGGGCGGAAAGGATCGAGCTACGGTCCGCGCGAGCAGGGGCGCTATGCCGCGGAGTTTTATACCCAGGTCAAGACCGCCTACGTGCTGGCCGGCTGAAGCCGATGGCGGCGCCGGTTGCCGTGCTGGATGTCGCGCCCGTCCGGCACGGCGGCGGCGCCGGCTTCGCCCGCGCGCTCGATCAGGCGTGCCGCGACATCGGCTTCGTCGTGCTGACCGGGCACGGCGTCGATGCGGGGCTGATCCGCCGCATGCATGACGTGTCGGCGGCGTTCTTCGCCAGGCCGGAGGCGGACAAGCGGGCGCTGGCGGTGACCGAAGGGTACATCCACGGCTGGACCGGGCCGCGCCAGTCCTATCTCGCCGAGACGCTGACGGCGGGGGCGGCGCCGGCGGCGGACTGGAAGGAAGGGTTCTCGATCGGCCCGCCGGCGGCTCCGGCCGGGATGACCGATCAGGAACGGCGATATTTCATGCCGACCCGCTGGCCGGATCGGCCGGCCGGGTTCGCCGCGGTGTGGACCGACTATTTTAGGGCAATGGAGCAACTGGCGGCGACGCTGATGGCGGCGTTCGCCACCGCGCTCGGTCTGCCGGAGGGGTATTTCGCATCGCGCTTCGACCGGCATATCACCGGACTGTCGGCGCAGTTCTATCCGCCGCAGCCGACCGCGCCGGCGCCGGGGCAGGTGCGGGCGGGCGCGCATACCGATTTCGGCAGCCTGACCATTTTGCACACCGGCGACAATCCGGGCGGGCTGCAGGTGATGGGCCGCGACGGGGCGTGGCAGGATGTGACGGCGCCGGCCGACATGTTCGTGGTCAATATCGGCGATCTGTTGGCGCAATGGAGCAACGACCGCTGGGTCTCCACCCTGCACCGCGTGCTCAATCCGCCGGCCGGGCGGGCGCATCTGCCGCGCCAGTCGATCGCCTTTTTCCACCAGCCGAACTGGCACGCCGAAATCGCCTGCCTGCCGGGCTGCGAGGCGGGCGGCGTGCGGCATGCGCCGGTGCTGTCGGGGGTGCATTTCGAGCGCAAGCTGCGGCTGCTGCGGGGCGGCTGACACCGCCCGGCGGCACCGCCGCGGCTCAGCCGCCGGCCAGCAGGCGCGGGCGCAGATCGTCGCTGATCTCGTCGCAGCGGCCGATCCACACATCGCCGGTGGACAGCGCATGCTGGATGATGCCGTCGAGCACCGGCAGCCGCGACGGCTGGCCGATCAGCGCCGGATGCAGCGTCAGTACCATCAACCGGTCCTCCGCCTCCAGCGTGTCGAGTTCGCTCGTCCAGACGTCGAGCACCGCGGCCGGCGGCTGCATCACCCGGTCGGGCAGCACCGGCGCATGCTCGAAGAAGGTGGCGTCGTCCATCACCGCCCGGCACGGCAGTTCGACGATGTCGGTGGGCGCGCCGGCCACTTCCAGCAGATAGGCCGAGTCGTCGTCGCGGAAATTGGACGCATAGCCGAAGCCGTAGTCGCGCAGCAGCGCCGGCGTGCGGCGGCTGAGTTCGCCGGACGGCGAGCGGTAGCCGCGCGGCGGCGCGCCGGTGGCGCGGCGGATTGCGGCGATGCCGTGCTCCATCTCGGCGCGCTCGGCCGCCTCGGTCAGCGTCTCGACGGCGGCGTGGGTGTGGCCGTGATGGGCGATTTCGTGGCCGTCGCGCAGCAGCGCCTCGATCACCTGCGGGCGCTGCTCGACGACGATGCCGGGAACGAAGAAAGTCGCCTGCAGGGCGTAGCGGCGCAGCAGGTCAATGACCCGCCAGATGCCGATCTTCCAGCCATACGCCCCCTGTGACATCAGCACCGGCCGCGCCGCATAGGCGGGATCGCGCGCTGTCCAGATCGTCTCGGCGTCGAGCTCGAAGGTCAGCAGCAACGGAAAGCCACGGGTCGCCAGGGCCATGGGGCATCTCCTTGCGCCGATCCTGCGGGCAAGCATGGCGAATTGTCCACCGTCGGCGCGGCGTGTAGAAGCCTGCCGTGCCGCCTCCGTCCCGCCCGCTGAGCATCGTCCATGTCGGCAACTTCCCGTTCGGGCTGAAGCCCGGCTTTCAGCACGGCGTCGCCGTCAAGCTGTCGAACGGTTTGATCCGCAACGGGCATCTGGTGCTGAACTTTTCCGACCGCGATATCGCCCGCGCGGTCGCCCCGTTCGGCGCGCGCAAGCTCGGGCGGGCGCCGGCCAATGCGGCGCTGATCGCGTTCTGCCGCCATCACCGCCCGGAGGTGCTGCTGCTTGGCCACGCAGATGTGATCGCCGCCGAGACGGTGGCGGGCATCCGCGCGGCGCTGCCGGGGCTGAAGGTGGCGCAGTGGAACGTCGATCCGCTGTTCGAGCCGGACAATCTGCGGCGGATCGAAAGCAAGATGGCGGTTGTCGATGCGACCTTCGTGTCCACCGCCGGGGCGCCGATGATGGCGCTGCGCGCCGGCGGGCGGCGCGTCGCCTTCCTGCCCAACCCGGCCGACATCTCGATCGAGCGCGGGCGCGCCGATTGTGCCGATGTGCTGCCGTACGACGTGTTCTATGCCTGCGGCCATCCGTCGCGGCCGTTGCGACATATTTGCGGGCGCGACTGGGACATGGAGGATTTCTGGCGCCGCCTGCTGGCGCGGCTGCCGGGGGCGCGGGCGCTGCTCGGCGGGCTGCTCGGGCAGCCGCGCATCGCCGGCGCGGCCTATCAGACGGCGCTGGAAAGCTGCGCCCTCGGGCTGAACGTCAGCCGCCGGCCGGATCATTTCCTCTACAGCTCGGACCGGATCGCGCAGCTCGCCGGCAACGGGCTGGTCGTGCTGATGGAGCGGACGACCGGCTATGGCGAGATTTTCGGCGAGGACGAGATGGGATTTTTTTCGTCGTTCGACGAACTGGTCGATGTCGTCGCGCGGCTGATCGGCGACCCGGCGCGGCGGCGGGCGGTGGCGGCGGCGGGGCGGGCGCGCTACCTCGCGCTGTTCAACGAGCGGGCGGTCGCCGCCCGGCTGCTGGCGATTCTGACCGGCGCCGCGGACCAGGACGCGCTGCCGTGGCAGTGATGCTGCTGGCGGTGATCGCCGCCGGCTTCGTGGTCACCCCGGAGCCGCTGTGGGCGATGCTGTTTTACCTCGGCGTGCTGCTGCCCTGGCTGTGGCACAGCGTCGCGCGCCGGCACCAGCCGCCGCGGCTGAGCATGGCCGGCCCCGGCGAACTGGCCGGCGTCGCCTTGATCGGCTGGTTCACCCTGACGACGCTGTGGGATCACGCTGCCGGGCCGCAGCTCGGCGCGCATCTGATCTGGCTGTGGAACGGTCTCAACACGCTCGCGTTCTTTCTCGTCGCCGCGGCGGTGCTGCGCGCCCCGGCCAGCCGCGAGCGGCTGACGGACCTGCTGATCGGCTTCGGTCTGCTCAATATCGCCAGTGCCGTGCTGCATCTGCTGGTGGTCGGCGGAGTGGCGGAGCTGCGCATGAACGGTTGGGCGGAGACCCGCCACCCGATCCTCGGCGCGGCGATGATCGGCCTGTGCGTCATCCTCGCCGCGGCGCGGCTGCTGCAGCGGCGGCAGGTGTGGATGAGCGGGGCGATGCTGCTGGCCGGCATGGCCTTCATCCTGGCCACCGGCAGTCGTGGACCGCTGTTCGCGGTGCTCGGCGGTCTGGCGGTGCTGCTGCTCGGCCAGCACCGGCGGCTGCTGGCGGCGGCCGGCGGGCTGACGGCGCTGCTGCTGGTGGCCGGGTTTGCCGTGCCGGGCGCGGCGCAACTGGTGCAGGAGCGGCTGCTGGCGCGCGGCTGGTCGAACCGGCTCGACATCTGGCGGCTGGCCGTGGCCGAGATCGGCCGGCGTCCGCTGTTCGGCTACGGCCCCTCGGCGCGGCTGGATCGGGCGGTCGATAACTTCCCCCACGATCTTTTTCTGTCCACCCTGTTCTACAGCGGCGCGGTCGGTCTGCTGCTGCTGCTGCTGCTGTTCGCCGCCGCGGCGCGGGCGGCGTGGCGGGCGCGCGGCGGCGACCGCTGGACGCTGCTGGCGCTGCTTGCCAACACGCTGCTCAACGGCGTTTCCGACCTTAGCCAAGTGACCAAGGGACCCAGCCCGATGTGGTACATCTTCTGGCTCCCGGTGGTGCTGGCGCTCAGCCGGGAGCGCCAGCCGCCGGGGTCTCAGACCACCTGACGCACCGTGTCGGAGGCGAGCGTCAGGGCGATGCGGCGCCGCGCCGGCATGCCGTGCGCCATCGCCTCGGCCATCTGCGCCGCCTGGTTGAGCGTCGCCTTGGGCGGCAGCGGCGGCTCGTGCGGATCGACCACCGCCTCGATCAGCACCGGACCCGGCGTTGCCATCGCCTGCGCCATCGCCTCGGCGCAATCCTCCGGCCGCTCGATCGTCACCGCGGACAGGCCGAAGCCGCGCGCCACGGCGGCGAAATCAATCGGCTGCAGATCGGCGCCGTAGTCGGGATTGCCGAGGAACACCGTCTGTTCCCATTTGGTCAGCGCCAGGGTGTTGTTCTTGATGACGAGGATTTTCAGGTCGAGCGCGTGGCGCGCCACCGTCGCCAGTTCGCCGATCAGCGACGACAGCGCACCGTCGCCGGTGATGCAGACAGTGGTGCGGGCGGGATGGGCCAGCGCGCCGGCAATGGCGATCGGCAATGCCGCGCCCATCGTCGCCAGGGTGCCCGGCCAGGCAAAGCGCATCTCGCCGCGCATGCGCAGATAGCGCGCCGACCAGGTGGTGGTGGCGCCGTTATCGACGGCGACCAGCGCATCCGCCGGCAACACCCGGTCGAGCTCGCGCAGCACCAGTTGCGGCTTCATCGGCGTATCGCCGCGCGTCGCCTGTTTTTCCAGCTCGTCCTGCCATTCCAGCACGCCGGTCCGCGCCTGCTCGATGAACAGCAGATCGTCATGCCGCTCCAGCCGCGGCAGCAGGGCGCGCAGCACCGCGGCGGCGTCGCCGGCGAGGCCGACCTCGGCGGGAACCCGCAGGCCGATGCGGCCGGGGTCGATGTCGATCTGCACCACGCGGGCGAGGCCGGGGCGCGGGTAATATTCGAGATAGGGGAACAGGCTGCCGACGATCAGCAACGTGTCGCAGCCCTCCATCGCATCCTGCGCCGGGCGGCTGCCGAGCAGGCCGGGGGTGCCGACGAGATAGCGGTTGTCGTCGGCGAGGATGCCCTTGCCGAGCAACGCCTCGGCCACCGGGGCGGCGAGGCGCTCGGCGGTCTCGGCGATCTCGGCACGCGCGCCGAGCGCCCCCTGACCGGCCAGGATGCAGATGCGGCGGCCGTCATTGAGCAGGGCAGCGGCGCGGGCGAGGTCGGCCTCGGCCGGCAGCGCCGCGCTGGGTCCGGGGCCGGGCGGGGCGAGCGGCGCGGCGGCGCGATGGGCGCGCACCGAGCGGCCGAGCGGCGCCAACTGAATGTCGATCGGCACCGTCAGATGGGCGACGGCGCGGCGGGTGACGGCGGTGCGGCAGGCGAGATCGGCGACGCGCTCGGCATGGCCCGGCCCCATCACCCGCACGCTGTAGGCGGCGACATCGGCGAACAGATGGTCGAGCTCGACATCCTGCTGGGCATGCGTGCCGATCAGGTCGTGGTACTGCATGCCGGTGATTGCCAGCACCGGCTGGAAATCGAACCTGGCGTCGTAGAGGCCGGTGAGCAGGCGGATGCCGCCCGGCCCGGCGGTGGCGAGGCAGACGCCGAGCCGTCCGGTGAAGCGGGCATGGCCGCAGGCGGCCAGCGCCGCCGCCTCCTCATGGCGGGTCTGGATGAAGGCGACCTCGTCGCGCCGCTTGCGCAGCGCCTCCATGATGCCGTTGATGGCGTCACCCGGAATGCCGAACACCACGCTGACACCCCAGTTGATGAGTGTCTGCACGATCACGTCGCCCGCCGTCTCAACCATGGCCAACCCCCGGTACCTGGTGGGGCAAACAGGGCGCAAGTCGTCCAGTTCCCGCAGACAACGTCGCAGTATCGCGACCGATTCTCTGTCGTAGTGACGTGGCCGCCGGGGTTGCCGCCCGCCCGCGATGGCGACTGGAAAAGCCGGCCGCCGCGGATTATATGGCAAGCTTAACTGCCGCTCCGGGGTACACGGGTTCGTGTGCTTGCGGAAGAGCGGATGGCGACTAAATTTGGTGACATGCTTCGGCCGGCGACGGCACGGGGCGCGGCGCCAGGGCGGATCAGAAGACAGAACAAGAGGAATCACCTCGTGGCGAATGAGAAGTCGCAGAACGTTCAGGACGTGTTCCTGAACCATGTGCGCAAAAACAAGACTCCGGTCACCGTGTTTTTGGTGAACGGCGTCAAGCTCCAGGGCATCATCACTTGGTTCGACAATTTTTCGGTACTGCTGCGGCGGGACGGGCATACCCAGCTCGTCTACAAGCATGCCATCAGCACGGTGATGCCGGGCGCGCCGATCCAGTTGTTCGACGCGGCGCGGCCGGAAGGGTCGGCGACCACGCTGACCATCGGCCAGCGCGACAGTGGGCTGCGCGAGAGCAGCCAGCGGGAGGCGGCGCCTGCCGGCGGTGACTGAGGCGGCTGGCACGCCGACGCGCGCCGCAGTCTTGCTGCCCTGGACACGCCCGGATCAGTCGGGCGAGGCGACGCGCGCGGCCGGCGCGCGGCTTGCCGAAGCAGTCGGGCTGACCGCCTCGATCGGCCTCGTCGTGGTCCATTCCGCGATCCTGCCGTTGCGCGGGATGCGCCCGGCGACGCTGTTCGGCACCGGCCAGGTCGAGGCGCAGGGCGTGGCGATGCAGGCGCAGGAGGTCACCGTCGCGGTTGTCGATGCGCAACTCGGGCCGGTGCAGCAGCGCAACCTTGAGCGCGCCTGGGGCTGCAAGGTTATCGACCGCACCGGCCTCATTCTGGAAATCTTCGGCGAGCGGGCGCGCACCAGCGAGGGCACGCTGCAGGTCGAACTGGCCCATCTGGAATACCAGCGCAGCCGGCTGGTCCGCTCCTGGACCCATCTCGAACGCCAGCGTGGCGGCTTCGGCTTCCTCGGCGGGCCGGGCGAGACGCAGATCGAGGCGGATCGGCGGTTGATCGGCGACCGCATCGTGCGGCTCAAGCGCGAACTGGAACAGGTGCGGCGGACCCGCGCGCTGCACCGGACGGCGCGGCGGCGGGTGCCGTTCCCGGTGGTGGCGCTGGTCGGCTACACCAATGCCGGCAAATCGACGCTGTTCAACGCGCTGACCGGCGCCGAGGTAGTGGCGCGCGACCAGCTTTTCGCCACGCTCGATCCGACCATGCGCGGCCTGCGGCTGCCGTCCGGCCGGCGCGCCATTCTCTCCGACACCGTTGGCTTCATCAGCGAACTGCCGACCGAACTGGTCGCCGCCTTCCGCGCCACGCTTGAGGAGGTGGCCGAAGCCGACGTAATCCTGCATGTCCGCGACATCTCCCACCCCGACAGCGCGGCGCAGCGCGGCGACGTGGTGGCGGTGCTCGACGGCATGGTCGAGGACGGCGTGCTCGATGCCGACTGGCAGGACCGCAGCATCGAGGTGCTGAACAAGGCCGATCTGCTCGGCGGCGTCGCCGCGGTGCCGCCGCGCGGCGCGGCGGTCGCGGTGTCGGCGGTTACCGGCGAGGGATTGCCCGGCCTGCGTGCGGCGATCGACGCCCGCATCTCGCTGGGCATGGAGGTCGCCGACTACGCGCTGGCGCATGCCGACGGGGCGCGGCTGGCCTGGCTCTATGAGCACGGCGAGGTGCTGGCGCGCGACGATGCCGATGACGCGGTGCACGTGCGGGTGCGCCTGCTGCCGGCTGACCGGGCGCGATTCGAGCGGCCATGAGCGGGCTGACGCTGGGCGATGCGGCGGCGCTGGCCGGGCTGCTGCGCGCGGCGGCGCGGGCGGAGATCATGCCGCGCTTCCGCCGGCTCGGCGCCGGTGACGTGCGCAGCAAATCCGGGCCGCTCGATCTGGTCACGGTGGCCGACGAAGCGGCCGAGCGGATGATCACCGCCGGGCTGCACGCGCTGTTCCCCGGCGCCGTGGTGGTCGGCGAGGAAGCCGCCGCCGCCGATGCCGGGTTGATCGGGCGGCTGGCCGGGGCCGATCTGGCCTTCGTCGTCGATCCGGTGGACGGCACCGCCAACTACGCCGCCGGCCTGCCGCTGTTCGGCTGCATGGTGGCGGCGGTGGTGCGCGGCGAGGTCGCTGCGGCGGTGATCCACGACCCGCTCGGCGACGACAGCGCCATCGCGGTGCGCGGCGAAGGCGCCTGGATCGAAACGGCGGACGGACGCCGCGAGGACCTGCACGTCGCCGCCGCGGTGCCGACGGCGGAGATGACCGGCGCGGCGTCGTGGCGCTTCCTGCCGCCCGAACAACGGGCACGTGTGGCGCGCAATCTGCCGCGCGTCGGCTCGGCGTTCGATTTCCGCTGCGCCGCGCATCAGTACCGCATGCTGGCGGCGGGGCATTGCCATTTCATGCTGTTCAACCGGCTGATGCCGTGGGATCACGCCCCCGGCTGGCTGCTGCACCGCGAGGCCGGCGGCTATTCGGCGCGCTTCGACGGCTCGCCCTACCGCCCGACGCAGACCGGCGGCGGCCTGATCTGCACGCCGGATGAGGCGAGTTTCGTGGCGCTGCGGGCGGCATTGCTGGAATTCTGAGCGGTTCAGCCGCGCTCGCGCGCCTTGGCCGCCTGCCACTCGGTTTCCATTTCCGCCAGCGTCGCTTCCGCCGGCGTGCGTCCCTCGGCCGCCAGCGCCGCCTCGATGGCGCCGAAGCGGCGGGCGAATTTGGTGTTGGCGTCGCGCAGGCAGGTTTCCGGGTCGAGGCCGAGTTTGCGGGCGAGGTTGGCCAGCACGAACAGCAGGTCGCCCATCTCGTCTGCCAGCCGCGCCGGGTCAGCGCCGGGCAGTTCGGCGCGCAGCTCCGCCGCCTCCTCGGCCAGCTTGTCCAGCACCGCGGCGGCGTCCGGCCAGTCGAAGCCGACGCGGGCGGCGCGCGCCGTCAGCTTCGTCGCGCGGGTCAGGCCGGGCAGCCCGAGTGGAATGCCGGCGAGCGTCCCGGTCTCCGCCCGTGCCGCGCGTTCGGCGCGTTTCTGCGCCTCCCAGGCGCGCGACTGCGCCGCGGCATCGCGCGCCGCGGCGGCGCCGAACACATGCGGATGGCGGCGCACCATCTTGTCGGCGATGGCGGCGGCCACCTCGGCGAAGCCGAAGCGCCCCGCCTCCTCGGCCATGCGGGCGTGATAGACGACCTGAAACAGCAGATCGCCGAGCTCGTCCGGCAGCGCGGCAAAATCCCGCCGGGCGATGGCGTCGGCCACTTCATACGCTTCCTCGATCGTATAGGGCGCGATGCTGGCGAAATCCTGGTCACGGTCCCACGGGCACCCGGTGTCGGGCGCGCGCAGCGCCGCCATGATGTCGAGCAGGCGGCGCAGTTCGGTTTCAGCGGCTGACGGCACGGGCGACTCCCTCGCGACAGACATGACGTAGCCGCTTGCCGCGCATGGCCCAAGCAGGTGCCTGCTTGGCAGGGCGGCGCGGCCGGCGCAGGCTGCACGCCATCAACATCGAAGGGAGGACCGCATGGCCCGTATCGCCATCGTCGGAGCGGGGTTCATCGGCCGCGCCTGGGCGATCACCTATGCCCGCGCCGGGCACGAAATCCGGTTGTGGGACACGCGGCCGGAGGCGGCGCAGGCGGCGCTCGGCTATATCGACGCGCTGCTGCCCGATCTCGCCGCCAACGGCCTGCTCGATGAGCCGCCGGCGACGGTGCGGGCGCGCATGACGCCGTATGGCGAGCTGGCCGCCGCCCTCGACGGTGCCGCGCATGTGCAGGAAAGCACGTTCGAGGACGTGGCGACCAAGCGGCAGATCTTCGCCGATCTCGACCGGCTCGCCGCGCCGGCGACGGTGCTGGCCAGTTCGACCTCGGCGATCCTGCCGAGCCTGTTCACCGACCATCTGGCCGGCCGCGCCCGCTGCCTCGTCGTCCATCCGATCAACCCGCCTTATGTCATCCCCGCTGTCGAGGTGGTGCCGGCGCCGTGGACCGATCCCGAGGTGGTCGCGCGCACCGCCGCCTTCCTGCGCGCCGCCGGCCATGCGCCGATCGTGATGAAGCGCGAACTCGACGGCTTCGTGATGAACCGGATGCAGGCGGCGCTGCTGGCCGAGGCTTTCCGGCTGGTCGAGGACGGCTATGCGACGATCGAGGACATCGACATCGGGCTGCGCGAGGGGCTGGCGCTGCGCTGGAGCTTCATGGGGCCGTTCGAGACCATCGACCTCAACGCCCCGGCCGGGGTGCGCGACTACATCGCCCGCTATGCGCCGTTCTTCCGCCGCCTGGAGGCCGATTTCGCCCGCAGCCCGGCGTGGTCCGGCGCCGGGCTGGACGCGATCGAGGGCGCGCGCCGCGACGTGCTGCCGGCCGACAAGCTGGTCGAGCGGCAGGCTTGGCGCGACCGGCGGCTGATGGCATTGGCGGCGCACAAGCGCCGCGCGGCGCGCGACATCGGCGCCTAACAGGGAAGTCTCAGAACGATGGCGAGAACATCGAAGGTCATCATCACCTGCGCGGTGACCGGCGCGATCCATACCCCGACGATGTCGCCGCATCTGCCGGTGACGCCCGACGAGATCGCGGCGGCGGCGGTCGGCGCGGCGCAAGCCGGGGCGGCGATCATCCATCTGCACGCCCGCGACCCCGAGACCGGCCGGCCGGATCAGTCGGCCGAGGCGTTCGGCCGCTTCCTGCCGCGGATCAAGCAGCAGACCGCGGCGGTGGTGAACATCACCACCGGCGGCGCGCCGGGCATGACGCTGGAGCAGCGGCTGCGGCCGGCGACCACGTTCCGCCCGGAGGTGGCGTCGCTCAACATGGGGTCGATGAATTTCGGCCTGTTCCCCATGCTCAACCGCTACAAGGAATGGCAGCACGACTGGGAGCCGGCGGCGCTGGAGGCCTCGCGAGACATCGTCTTCCGCAACACCTTCAAGGATATCGAGACGGTGTTGCGGACGCTGGGCGATGCCGGCACGCGCTTTGAGTTCGAGTGCTACGACACCGCGCATCTGTACAATCTGGCGCATTTCCTCGATCGCGGCCTGGTGCGGGCGCCGCTGTTCGTGCAGACGGTGTTCGGCATCCTCGGCGGCATCGGCGCCCACCCGGACGACGTGATGCACATGAAGCGCACGGCGGACCGGCTGTTCGGGTCGCAGTACAAATGGTCGGTGCTCGGCGCCGGGCGCAACCAGTTGCCGGTGGCGGCGATGTCGGCGGCGATGGGCGGCAATGTCCGCGTCGGGCTGGAGGACAGTCTGTGGGCCGGCCCCGGCCAGTTGGCGACCTCGAACGCGCAGCAGGTGACGCTGGTGCGTCAGATCATCGAGGGACTGGGGCTGCAGGTGGCGACGCCGGACGAGGCGCGGGAGATTCTGGAGCTGAAGGGCGGCGACAAGGTGGCGTTCTGAAGCGCCGGCGCGTGACGCAATGAGCCGAGGTCGATGTCCGCCGGCGCGGGCATCGACCTCGCAGGGCTATTGCCCCATCGGCACCAGACCGCTTGCCACGATCGCCGGGCGGGCGGCCGGCGAGGCCAGGAAGCGGATCAGCGCCCGCCCGGCATCCGGGTGCGGCGCGTCGGTCGGCACCCCGGCGGCGAACACGGTGTGCTTTTGCAGCGCCTCCGGCAGCGGCCCGAGCAGGTCGATGCCGGCCACCGGCTGCAACTCGCTGATCTGCTGAAAGCCAAGCTCCGCCGCGCCGCGCGCCACCACGGCGCCGACCGGCTCGGCCGGGATCATGCGGGCGCGGCCCTGCATCGCCGCGGCAATGCCGAGCCGGACGAACAGCACGTCGCGCACATAGACGCCGCTGGCGCTGTCCGAATAGGCCACCGATTTTGCCGCCAGCAGCGCCGCGCGCAGCGCCGCCGGGCTGGTGATGTCGGGATGCGCGGCACCGTGGCGCACCGCGACGCCGATCACCGAATCGGCCAGATCGACCCGGCTGTCGGCCGCCACCTTGCCGGCACGGATCAGCCGGTCCAGCGCGGCGCCGACCATGATCAGCACATCGTCGCGCTCGCCGCGCGCCAGCCGGTTGGGAATCGCGTCCGCCGTCGCCCCCATCGACGGCCCCCAGGCGAGCAGCAGATGGTCGCCCGTCTGACGCTCGAACTCCGGCGCCAGCGACCGCCACGCCGCGGCGAAACCGCCGGAGCTGACCACCCGCAGCGGATCATCTGCCCGCGCCGCCGCGGCCGGCGCAGCGAGCAGCAGCAGGCCGGCGGCCAGCCGCAGCAGCGCCCGCCGGCTCATGCCGATTGCCGCCGCAGGCTGGCCGCCGGGGCGCGATACAGCAGCAGCGTCGCCACCAGACCGCACACCCCGGCGAAGGCCATCCACAGGCCGGGTGCCGCCCGGTTGCCGGTGGCGCCGATCAGCCAGGTTGACACCAACGGGGTGAAGCCGCCGAACAGCGCGGTTGCCAGCGCATAGGCCAGCGAAAATCCCGCCGTCCGCACCTCTGGCGGCACGATCTCGGTCAGCGCCACCACCATGGCGCCATTATAGCTGGCATAGAGGAACGACAGCCACAGCAGCACCGCCAGCATCGCCCCGAAGCCCGGCGCCGACACCAGCCAGACCAGCACCGGATAGGCGGTCAGCGCGGTCAGCGTGGAAAACACCAGCAGCAGCGGTCGCCGGCCGATGCGGTCGGACAGCGCGCCCATCACCGGCAGCCAGAAGAAGTTCGACACCGCGACGCAGAACGTCACGATCAGGCTGTCGGTGGCCGAGAGATGCAGCACGCTGCGCCCGAAGGTCGGCGTATAGACGGTGATTGCGTAGAACGACACTGTGGTCGTCACCACCAGCAGCATGCCGAGCAGGACGATGCGGGCATCGCGCGCCAGTGCCGCGAACACCTCGCCAAGCCCCGGCCGGTGGTGGCGGCGGCGGAACTCCGGCGTCTCCTCCAGCGCGCGGCGGATGTAGAACAGGAACGGCACGATCAGGCAGCCGATGACGAACGGCACCCGCCAGCCCCATCCGGCCAGCGCCGTCGGGCTCAGCAGCGCGTTCAGCGCGTAGCCGAGCGCCGCCGCCGCCATGATCGCCACCTGCTGGCTGGCCGATTGCCACGCGACAAACACCCCCCGGCGCCCCGGCGGCGCCATCTCGGCCAGATAGACCGACACGCCGCCCAGCTCGACGCCGGCGGAAAACCCCTGCAGCAGCCGCCCGATCAGCACCAGCAGCGGCGCCAGCAGGCCGATGCTGGCATAGCCGGGGACGAAGGCGATCAGCAGCGTGCCGCACGCCATGATGCCGAGGGTGACGATCAGCCCCTGGCGCCGGCCGATCCGATCGACATAGGCACCGAGCACGACGGCGCCGAGCGGACGCATCAGGAAGCCGGCGCCGAAGGTCATGAAGGTCAGCAACAGCGACGCCGAGGCATCACCCTTGGGAAAGAACGCGGCGGCGATATACGTCGCGTAGAAGCCGAACAGGAAGAAGTCGAACATCTCCAGGAAATTGCCGCTGGTCACCCGCAGCACGGTGGCAATTTTCGACCGGCTCGCGCCCGGCTCGTTCATGGCTCGTCTCCCCCGGATGCGCGGTCCTAGCCGCCGCGATCTTCCGCCCCGATCCCCAGTTGCTTGAGCTTGCGGTGCAGCGCGCTGCGCTCCATGCCGACGAAGCCCGCGGTGCGGCTGATATTGCCGCCGAAACGCAGCAATTGCGCCTGCAGATATTGCGTCTCGAACAGGTCGCGCGCCTCGCGCAGCGGCAGCGCCATGATGTCGGCCGAGGGGTCGGCGTTGAACAGCGCCGGCGCCGAGGAGCCGACCTCCGGCGGCAGCATCTCGGCGCGGATCGGGTCCGCCGTGCCGCCCGGCGCCATGATCAGCACCCAGTCCATCAGGTTGCGCAACTGGCGCACATTGCCCGGCCAGTCATAGGCCTGCAGCGCGGTCAGCGCGTCGGTTGACAGTTCGCGCCCCGGCATGCCCGAAGTTTCCGCCGAGCGGCGGAGGAAATGTTGCGCCAGCGTCGGGATGTCCTCGCGCCGCTCGCGCAGCGCCGGCACCCGCAGCGGCACCACCGCCAGCCGGTAGAACAGATCCTCGCGGAACCGGCCGGCGGCGATCTCGCCCTGCAGATCCCGGTTGGTGATCGACAGCACCCGCACATCGACCTTCACCCGGCTCGACCCGCCGAGCCGCTCGAACGCCTGGTCCTGCAGCGCGCGGACGATCTTGCCCTGGGTTTCCAG
Source organism: Pseudomonadota bacterium (assembly GCA_021845985.1). Lineage (GTDB taxonomy): Bacteria > Pseudomonadota > Alphaproteobacteria > Acetobacterales > Acetobacteraceae > JAFKFJ01. The sequence continues at coordinate 112,483 of JAJZES010000033.1, forward strand.
CGGCATGTCGGAGACCTCGTCGAGCAGCAGGGTGCCGCCATGCGCGCGTTCGAGCACGCCGGCGCGGCGCGGCTGGGCCGCCGGGTCCGACCCGCCCTCGACACCGAACAACTCCTCCTCGAAGCGGGCGGGGTTGAGGGTGGCGCAGTTGAGCGCCACGAACGGTCCCTCGGCGCGGCGCGAGCGGGCGTGGATGATGCGGGCGACGACTTCCTTGCCCGATCCGGCCGGTCCCTGGATCAGCACGCGCGATCCGGTCGGGGCGACTTTTTCGACCTGTGCGCGCAACTGGGCGATCACGTGGCTGCTGCCGGTCAGCTCGGTTTCCGGCCCGGCGCGCAGGCGCAATTCGGCGTTCTCGCGCGCCAATTGCGCCGCCTCCAGCGCCCGCCGCACCACCAGCAGCAGCCGGTCGGACTGGAACGGCTTTTCGATGAAGTCATAGGCGCCCTCCTGGATCGCCGAGACCGCCATTTCGATGGTGCCGTGGCCGGAGATCATCACCACCGGCACCTGCGGCTCTTCGCGGTGCAGTGCGCGCAGGATGCCGATGCCGTCCAGACGCGAGCCTTGCAGCCACACGTCGAGCACGATCAGGCTCGGCCGGCGCAGCCGGAACGCCGCCAGCGCCTGTTCGGAATCGCCGGCCTGGCGCGTGTCATAGCCTTCGTCGCGCAGGATGCCCTCGACCAGCAGGCGGATGTCGGGTTCGTCATCGACGATCAGGATCTCATGCGCCATGCTGCGTCCTCAGCCTGTGGCCCTGCTGCGATCCGGCCTGCGGGCCGAGCGGCAGCGTCAGCGTCGCAACCGTGCCCGGCCCCTCCCAGTCCGCGCGCGGCACCCGGTCGGCCAGTGTCACCCGGCCGCCATGGTCCTCCATGATCTTCTTGACGATGGCAAGGCCGAGACCGGTGCCCTTGGGCTTATGAGTGACATACGGCTCGGTCAGCCGATCACGATCCGCCTCCGGCAGCCCGGTGCCGTCGTCGGCGACGCTGATCGCCACCTCCTGCTCATCGGCGGTGACGCCGATCACGATGCGCCCGGCGCGCGGCCGCGCCGCCACCGCGTCGGCGGCATTCTGCAACAGATTGGTCAGCGCCTGACCGAGCAACCGGCGGTCACACGGCGCCACCGGCCCGCGGTCGGGGATCGCCGTGACATAGCTGATTTCCGGGTGTGCGGTGCGCTGCAGCACCAGCGCCTCGCGCGCCGCCCGGCCGATATCCTCGGGCCGGATGTTCGGCTGCGGCATGCGGGCGAAGGCGGAGAACTCATCGACCATGCGGCCGATATCGCCGACATGGCGGACGATGGTGTCGGCACATTGCGCGAACGTCTCGGGGTCGGACTTGATTTCCTTGGCGAAGCGCTTTTTCAGCCGTTCGGCGGAAAGCTGGATCGGTGTCAGCGGATTCTTGATCTCGTGGGCGATGCGTCGGGCCACGTCGGCCCAGGCGGCCTTGCGCTGGGCCGACTGCAGCTCGGTGATGTCGTCGAAGGTGACGACGAAGCCGAAGCCCGGCCGGGTTCCATCGCCGCCGCTGCGGTCAGCGCCGATGCGCACCAGCAGGGTGCGCCGGCGGTTCGCCGGCCCGTGCTGGATTTCCGCCGTATGCGCCCGCTCCGGTGCCTCCCGCGCCGCCTGGATCAGGGCGGCGAACTCCTCGACCACCTCGCCGAGCTGCCGGCCGATGGCGCTCAGCAGGTCGTGGCCGAGCAGCGCGCTGGCCGCCTGGTTGGGCAATTCGATCTGGCCGTCATGGTCGAGGCCGATGACCCCGGCGGTGACGCCGGCCAGCACCGTTTCGGTGAAGCGCCGGCGCAGGTCGATCTGGCTGTAGGCGTCCATCAGCTCGCTGCGCTGCGCCGCCAGTTGCCCGGTCATCCGGTTGAAGGCGCGCGACAGGCCGGCAACCTCGTCGCCGGTCGCCGCCTCGGGCACGCGCACGCCGAGATCGCCGGCGCGCACCCGTTCGGCGGCCATGATCAGGCGGCCGATCGGGCGGGCGATCTGGTTGGCGATGACCAGCCCGATCAGCGCCGCGGCCAGCAGCACCAGCAGCGCCACCAGGGCGAAGATCAGCACCAGCGTCACCTGCAGCCCGGAGCGGTTCTGATCCAGCCGGTTGTATTCGGCGACCGCCTTCTCGGTGCGCGCCATGTGATCGAGAATGGCCGGATCGACCGGCCGGCTGATCAGCAGCATCAGCATCGGCGTCGAATCGAGTGCGACCACCGCGCGCACCCGCGTCGAATCGTCGGCGCCGAGCACGACGACATCGCCGCTCTTGGCCTGCTCGGTCGCCGCCGCCGGCGGCGCGGTGATGCCGAGGCCGGCCATCAGCCCGGCCGAGGCGATCACCTGTCCGGTCACCGGCTCATAGATCACCGCCTCGGTCAGCCCGCGCAGCGCCGTCTGACTGGCCAGGATCTCGCCGAAGGCGTTCGGGTCGTCGGCCAGCAGCCGGCCGGCGCGGGCGAGGTCGTTGGCCATGCCGAGCGCATCGGCGCGGATGTTGTTGCGGTGCTCCTCCAGATAGCCGCGGCTGGCCTGCAGGCTCTCCGCCAGCGCGGTGCGCACCCGGTCGTTGAACCAGGACTGGATGCCGAGGTCGAAGAAGAACGTGGCAAACACGGCGACGACGATCGCCGGCGTGACCGCGACGCCGCCGAACAGCAGCACCAGCCGCACATGCAGCCGTGAGCCGGCCGAGCCGCGCCGCCGCTCCACCCACACCCGCGTCAGCCGCCCGGCCAGCACGGCGCCCAGCACCAGCAGCACGGCGAGATTCGACAGCACCAGGGCGAAGGCGCGGTTCGGGTGCATGACCTGCGGCATGCCGCCGGCCAGCGTGGCGAAACTGGCGATGCCGAGCGCCAGCGCCACCGCCGCCAGGATCAGCGTGAACACCTTGCCGAGCAGAAGATCGGCGAGGCGGTGCAGCCGCTCGCCGCGGGTCAGCCGCGGCGATGGCAGGAAGGGGGCGTTCATCAGGGGCGCTGCCGCCCGATCAGGCGAGCCCCCGGACCACGGGGATTTCCAGATCGCGGATTTTCTTGCGCAGCGTGTTGCGGTTCAGCCCGAGCATCGCCGCCGCCTTGATCTGGTTGCCGCGCGTCGCCGCCAGCGTCATCTGGATCAGCGGCCGTTCGACCTCGGCCAGCACCCGGTCGTACATGTCGGCCGGGGCGGTGCCGTCGCGATAGGCGGTGAGGAACTGGCGGATATGCCGTTCGACGGCGCGGCCGAGCGGTTCGCTGCCGCCGCCCTCGGTCGCCTGCGGCTCGGCCGATGGCGGCGGCTCGGGGTCGGTCAGCTCGGCGCGCACCGCCGCCTGGCCAATCACCTCGTCGGGGCACAGCGCCGCCAGCCGGCGCATCAGGTTTTCCAGCTCGCGCACATTGCCCGGCCAGCGATACTGCCGCAGCGCCTCTACCGCGGCCAGATCGAGCGACTTGGCTGGCAGCCCGTCGGCATGCGCGCGTTCGAGGAAATGCCGGGCCAGATCGGCGGTATCCTCGCTGCGCTCGCGCAGCGGCGGCAGGCGGATCGGCACCACGTTCAGCCGGTAATAAAGGTCTTCGCGAAACAGGCCGTGGCGGATCGACTGGCGCAGATCGCGATGGGTGGCGGCGATGATGCGGACATTGGCGCGGATCGGCGCCCGCCCGCCGACGGTGGTGAACTCGCCCTCCTGCAGCACGCGCAGCAGCCGGGTCTGCGCCTCGGGCGGCATGTCGCCGATCTCGTCGAGAAACAGGGTGCCGCCGGTGGCCTGCTCGAAGCGGCCGACATTGCGGTTGGTGGCGCCGGTGAAGGCGCCGCGCTCATGGCCAAACAACTCGCTCTCGATCAGCTCGCGCGGAATCGCCGCCATGTTGATCGGCACGAACGGCCCGTTCCGCCGCCGCCCGTAATCGTGCAGGGCGCGGGCGACCAGCTCCTTGCCGGTGCCGCTTTCGCCGTTGATCATCACCGTCAGGTCGGCGGTGGTCAGCCGGGCGATGGTGCGATAGATTTCCTGCATCGCCGGGCTGCGGCCGATCAGCGGCAGTTTTTCGTCGGCATCGCGCGGCGTCGGCGTCACCGCGGCGGCGGGCGGCGCCGGCGCTGCCAGTGCTCGGGCGACCACGGCGAGCAATTCCTGCAGGTCGAAGGGTTTCGGCAAATACTCGAAGGCGCCGCGCTGCGCCGCCTTCACCGCGGTCATCAGCGTCGATTGGGCGCTCATCACCACCACCCGCAGTTCGGGGCGGACGCGGCGGATGCGCGGGATGAGATCGAGGCCGTTCTCATCGGGCATCACCACATCGGTAATCACCAGGTCGCCCTCGCCCTCCTCCACCCAGCGCCACAAGGTCGCGGCGTTGGAGGTGCTGCGCACCTGATAGCCCGAGCGGCCGAGCGCCTGGGTCAGCACGGTGCGGATGGAGCGGTCGTCATCGGCGATCAGCACTGTCGGCGGCGTCATCGTCGTCAGACCCCTTCCACGTCATCGTGGATGACCGGCAGATGCAGGCGGAATTCGGTGCGGCCGGGCCGGCTGTCAACTTCGATCAGGCCGCCGTGATCGGCGACGATCTTGGCCACCAGCGCCAGTCCAAGGCCGCTGCCGGCGGGTTTGGTGCTGACGAACGGATCGAACAGATTGGGCCGGATGTCCTCGGCGATACCCGGCCCGTTGTCGCGCACGGCGACCAGCAGCGGCAGATGCAGCCGCCGGTCGCTGCCGGGAACCGCCAGCCAGACGCCATGCTGAAAGCCGGTGGTCAGGGTGATCTCACCGTTCGGCAGCGCCGCCGCGGTGATCGCCTCGGCGGCGTTCTTGACCAGATTGAGCACCACCTGCACCAACTGGTCACGGCTGCCCCAGGCCGGCGGCAGCGACGGGTCATAGACTTCGTGGATGCGCAGATGCGCGGCAAAGCCGCTCTGCGCCAGCCGCCGCACATGCTCCAGCACGCGATGGATGTTGAACGGCGCCCGCTCGATCGGCTTCTCGCCGAAAATCTCCATGCGATCGACCAGGGCGCGGATGCGGTCGGCCTCGTCACGGATCAGCACGGTCAGTTCGCGGTCCGCCTCGGCGACGCTGCTTTCGAGCAGTTGCGCGGCGCCGCGGATGCCGGAGAGCGGGTTCTTGACCTCGTGCGCCAGGATCGCCGCCATGCCGGTGACCGAGCGGGCGGCGCTGCGGAAGGTCAGTTGCCGGTCGAGGGCGCGGGCTGCCGAGGCATCCTGCAGCACCAGCACCACGCTGCCGGGTTCCTCCGGCAGCGGCGAACCCTGCACGGTGATGCCCTGTTTGTGCAGCCGCGGGCTGTCGAGCGTCATGTCGTGCTCGCTGATCGTCGCCTCGGTGTCGCGCACCTGGGCGATCAGCAGGAAAATCGGGTTGTCCTCCGGCACCAGATCGGCCAGCCGCAGATGCGCCAGTTGCACCTGTGACAGGCCGAGAAACTGCTCGGCGGCGTGGTTGGCGAAGCGGAAGCGGTTGTCGCGGTCGAGCAGCAGCACCGCCGCCGGCAGCGCCGACAGCAGCGCCGCGGTGTCCGGCTCGCGCGCCGTCTCGCGCCCGACCACCGCCAGCACGCCGCGCGCCAGCGGCCCCCTCATGCCGCCACCGCCGGCGCGTCGCCGCTGATCAGCGGGTCATAGAACCCGTCGATCCGGCGCAGCACCGCGGCCACCTCGTCGAGCCGCATCACACTGGCGCGGAACTCCGCCGAGCCGGGCAGGCCGCGCGAGTACCAGGCCAAGTGCTTGCGGGCCAGCCGCAGCCCCGCATCGGTGCCGAAATGCGCCAGCATGGCGTGGTAATGCTCCAGCATGATCTTTTTCTGTTGCGCCAGTGCCGGCTCGGCGAGGCTGCTGCCGGTGCGCAGCCGATGCGCCACCTGGGCGGGAAACCACGGCCGGCCATAGCAGCCGCGGCCGATCATCACCCCGTCGGCGCCGGAGCGGCGCAGCGCCTCGACGGCGGCCTCCTCGGTGGTGATGTCGCCGTTGACGATCACCGGGATGCGCACCGCCTGCTTGACCCCGGCGATGAAATCCCAGTCGGCGACGCCGGTATAGAACATCTGCCGGGTGCGGCCATGCACCGTCACCATGCGGATGCCGACCTCCTCGGCGATGCGGGCGAGGCGCGGCGCGTTCAGGCTGGCATGGTCCCAGCCCATGCGCATCTTCAGCGTCACCGGCACCGCGACCGCGCGCACCGTCGCCTCCAGGATGCGGGCGGCGGCGACCTCGTCGCGCATCAGGGCGCTGCCGGCCTCCTGGCCGACGGCGACTTTTTTCACCGGGCAGCCAAAATTGATGTCGATGATGTCGGCGCCGCGGCCGACGGCGATGCGCGCCGCCTCGGCCATCGCCACCGGGTCGCAGCCGGCAAGCTGGATCGCCGACGGCGCGCCGTCCAGCTCGGCCATGCGCAGCGTGGTGCGGTTCTCCCGCACCATCGCCCAGGAGGCGATCATCTCGGAGACCACCAGCCCGGCGCCGAGGCGCCGCGCCAGCCGGCGGAACGGCAGATCGGTGACGCCCGACATCGGCGCCAGGATCACCGGCAGGTCGATGACGACGCCATTGCCAAGCACGAGAGGCCGCACGCAAAGCGGCTGCCTGATTTCATTCGGGTTGCCCATGATTTGGGCACTTTATCCCTTGCCCGGTGGCCGCGCAACACGTTGACGCGACGCCGCGGTGCGGCAAGTGTGCGCTTCGATGTCCGCCCCTCGTCTCGCCGCCCTGCTGATGGCCGCCGGCTCCGGCAGTCGCTTTGGCGCGCCCACCGCCAAGCAGTTTCTGCCGCTTGCCGGTCGCCCGGTGCTGCGCCATGCCGCCGAGCGTCTGGCCGCCGGCTGCGACCTGCTGCTGCCGGTCGGCGATGCGGCGCCGATCGCCGCGGCGCTGGCCGGCATCGCGCATCTGCCGCCGGTGGCCGGCGGCGCCACCCGCCAGGACAGCGTGCGCCGCGGTCTCGACGCGCTGCTGCCCTATGCGCCCGACCTCGTCATGGTGCATGACGGCTGCCGCCCGTTCTTCCCGGCGACGACCATTACCGAACTGCGCAGGGCGGTCGAACAGGTCGAAGGGGCGATCCCGGCGGTGCCGGTGTCCGAGACGCTCAAGCGCAGCGGCGACGGGCGGATCGGCGCCACGGTGTCGCGCGAGGGGCTGTACCGGGCGCAGACGCCGCAGATGTTCCATTTCGCGCTGCTGCACCGGTTGCACCACAGCGCCGCCCAGGGGGCAACCGACGACGCGGCGATTCTCGAAGCCGCCGGGCATGCAGTGGCGCTGGTGCCGGGCAGCGAGGACAACGTCAAGCTCACTTACCCGGAGGATTTCGTGCGGCTGGAGCGTATCCTCGGCGCGGCGCTGCTGCCGCGGGTCGGCACCGGGTTTGATGTGCATGTGCTGGAGCGCGGTCGCCGCCTGATGCTGTGCGGCGTCGAGGTGCCGCACGAGTTCGGGCTGGCCGGCCATTCGGACGCCGATGTCGGCATCCACGCGCTGTGCGATGCGATTTACGGCGCGCTGGCCGAGGGCGATATCGGCCGCCACTTCCCGCCCAGCGAGATGACCTGGAAGGACGCCGATTCGGCGCGGTTCCTGGCCCATGCGGCGGCGCGCATCGCCGCCCGCGGCGGGGTGCTGGCGAATGCCGACGTGACGCTGGTCTGCGAACGGCCAAAGATCACGCCGCACGCGGCGGCGATGATCGCGCGGCTGGCGACGCTGCTGCAGGTGCCGCAATCGCGCCTGTCGGTGAAGGCGACGACCACCGAACGGCTCGGCTTCACCGGCCGCATGGAGGGGATCGCGGCGCAGGCGGCGGTGATGATCCTGCTGCCGGCGGCCGACTGAGGCGGCGCCGTTGCCACCATGAACGACGCGGCTGGACGCCGCCCTAAATCCGCCTTAGTCTAGTGTCTTAGCTAAGAGTGCATGCCGTGAAGACCGTCAACGTCCATGAGGCGAAGACCACCCTTTCCGCGCTGCTCGCGCTGGTCGAACAGGGCGAGGAGGTGGTGATCGCGCGCAATGGCGAACCGGTGGCCAGGCTCAGCCGCTATCATCCGGCACAGCCGCGCCAGCCGGGCGCATTGCGGCGCCTGCCGGGATGGGAGAGCTTCCGCTATGACCCGGCGGTCTTCGCCCCGCTGAGCGATCAGGAGATCGCCGACGAGGGGTGGCTGTGAGCGACGGCTGCCTCGCCGACGCCTGCGCGATCATCGCCTTCTTCGCCGATGGCGGCGCCAGCATGACCGAAACCGGCATCGCCGCCATGCAACGTGACGTGGCAATCTCGCCGATCACCGTCTGGGAACTGGCCCGAAAAGCGTCCATCGGCAAGCTGCCGCCGTTGCCGACCGTGGCTGGCAGTTTTACCCGCTGGCTCGCCGAACAAGGGTTCCGCCTTCAACCGCTGACATGGGCAGACACCGAACGCGCCACTGCGCTGCCGCCGATCCACAAAGACCCGATGGATCGCATGCTGATCGCACAGGCGTTGAACGCGGCCATGCCGGTGATTACCGAGGATGGGCTGTATCGGCAGTACGGCGTGACGACGGTGTGGTGATCCCCGCCGACGTGCCGCACGCGCCTTTCGCCGATCCGCATTTCCTTCTGGAAATGCTTGGCGTTCCCGGCGGGATTCGAACCCACGGCCCCAGGATTAGGAATCCTGTAGTCAGGCATTTCCGGGGCAGTCCGGCACCGTTCCGAACCATCCCGTAGCGTCCGAATAACCCAGCAATTCCGCTTGCTTTCCGCCCGCATCCCCGCGAGGATACCGGCCGGGATGGCCCGGGTCGGTTCGGTTGTGTTGAAGCCCCGCTGCATCCCCAGTGAAGCCCCGAGCGGGTGCCGAGGTCGGGATGCCGGTGCGGTTGACTGATACGGCGATTGCCAAGGCGGCGCGTGAAGCCGCCGACCTCGGGGTGCGGCGCGAGATGGCCGATGCCCAGTGTCCGGGCCTGCGCATCCGCTGCTCCCCGGCCGGCCTCCGGACATGGGCGCTGGCGTGCCGTGACGGTGCCGGCCGCATGCGCCGCTTCGTGCTGGGGCAGTATCCGGTGCTGGGCATCGCTGAAGCCCGCGATGAAGCCCGCACGCTACTCCATAGAGTGAAGCAGGGGGGTGCTGACCCGGTTGCGGACAAGCGCCGGGTGCGCGCCGAGGCCGAGGCGGCAAAGGCCGGGGTGGGCACGCTGGCGGCGGTTCTGGACGCATACGGCGCCAAGGCCGGCGCGAACCTCAAAAGCTGGCCGGCAAGCCGCAAACGGGTCGAACTGGTGTTCGCCGCGCTGCTGCGCCGGCCGGTGGCGACGGTGACGGTGGGGGACATGCAGATGGCCGCCGATGGCTACCCCTCGGCCATGTCGGCGGCGTTCGCGGTGCGGACCATCCGGCCGGCGCTGCGCTGGGCGGCGGCGCCAGGGCGAGGCTACGTCCCCGCCGACCTCGCCAGTGTCCGGCCCCCAGTTGGCGCGACGCGGCGCAAGCGGGTGCTGGCGCGCGAGGAACTGGCCACCATCCTGCCCGTGCTGCGCGCCAGCACCCGGCCCTACGCCGCCGCCATGCTGTTCATGCTGATGACGCTGGCGCGGCGCGAGGAAGTCGGGCGCGCGCGCTGGCGCGACGTGAGCCTGACCGGCGCGACATGGACCATCCCCGTCACCAAGAACGGCGAGCCGCATGTTGTGCCGCTGCCCCGGCAAGCCGTCGCGCTGCTGCAAGCGATCCGCCCGGCACGCGCCAAGCCGGCTGACCTGATCTTCTGCACCGCGACCGGGGCGGCGCTGCTGAACTGGGATCGCGAGACGAAGGCGATCCAGGCCGCGAGCGGCACGGATGGCTGGCACCGTCACGACCTCCGCCGGACGGGCGCGACCATGCTGGGCGAGATGGGCGAGTTGCCCGACATCATTGAGGCGGCGTTGAACCACGTTGCCATCCGCTCGGCGCTGGCCGCCACCTACAACCGCGCGCGGTATCGCCCAGCCGTGGCGGCGGCGCTGCAACGCCTTGCAGACGCCCTCGACGGCATCGCGGCCGGCGGCGCCGAAATCCCCCCCCTGCATCGCCCAGCATAGGCCGCGCAGCGCCATGCCTCTGTGTGTATATCTAACCATTCTATGGAAATTTCCCTCTACGGCTAAAAGGCATAGGGACCATAGGGGGCATAGGTTTTGAACCGAGTAGTGCCAATTGGTTACGAGGCGTTTTACCCCCCCTATGCCCCGTTCGTTGCATTTTGGAGCATAGGGACCATAGGGGGGGTAAGAGGCAAAATCCCGCTCGCGCCGCCTTTGCTGGGCGAACGTAGCGGGATTGCGACGGGTTTGACTTACTAACTGCGCCGGCCGGTTGCCGGGAATGGGGGGCCGGGCGCGCGCTGGAACGCCGCCCGGCTGGTCCCCGCCGACATGGAGTGAGCACGATGGACGGGAACAAGGGCGGTTCTACCACGGGCGGGGCCTTTACGCCCATCTCGCCCGCCGAACTCGCGGCCTGGTTCGGGGAGGCCGGTGCGAAGGGGCGGCGGCTTCCGACCGAAGCCGACGTGCGCGGCTTGGCGGATTCGGTGAACCTTCACATTCGGATAGTTGTCGGGCCGCCGCTGGTTCGCCACGCGGCAGAACTGGTTGCGGCAAACCGCCATGTGCGCGCGGCGCTGCCGCACTTGAAAAAAGCGCACGCCGAACTGGCCGCCGCCTTCGCGATCATAGACGCGATTCCCGATCCCGAGGCGCCCGCCTTGCTCCCCGAGATGCGCGCGCTGTTGCAGGCGGCGGGCGAGGTTTTGCAGGAACACCCGCCGGCCGGTCGGGGGCAACCCGAACGTCACTGGGATATGACAGCCCGGATGTTCGCGCCGGACGTGCAGAAAGTGATGCGCGCCAACGGGCGGGCAAACGCATCGGTCAGTCACGACAATGCTGTTGGCACCTACGTAGTCTCGAAGATCGTCCACCGCATCACGGGCGAAAATGTCGATCGAGCGACGGTCGCGCGCGTACTCCGAAGCCATGAAAATGCTGGCGAGTAATCGCATGATTTTTCGCCAGCTTGTTCCGACCCCGCAATACACCGATGTTCGCAGCAGTGACTGAACGGAGCCGGCCAATGCCTTCCGACCACCCTGTGCCTATCGCCTTTTCGATCAAAGCTGCCGTCGAAGCGACCGGCGGCGCCGTGTCTCGGACAAAGATGTTCGAGTTAATCGCGACGCGCGCCATCGACGCCCGCAAGTCCGGCCGCCGCACGATGATCCTCGCCGATTCGCTGCGGCGCTACGTCGAGTCGCTGCCGCCTGCCCGTGCCGCCTGAAACAGAACCGCCCCCAAGCGCGAGGCCCGGAGGCGGCAAAAACTCTGTCTGGACAACAGAGAAGTAGCCCCCGCCCGGTCCCTGCGCAACGCCAATCTTCGTTGCGAGGTTCCCATGAAGTCTCCCCGCCTTCCGAGAAAGCGCCATATGCGCGTCGGCTGGACGATCAACGCGGCCGATGCCCCCCTTGTGCGGCTTGCCCTCGCGCTGGCCGCTGATCACCTCGACGGATCGGGCCGCCGCCTGCGCGGTTGCGCCCCGGAGCTGCACCGCCGGGCCGCCCGCCTCCGCCGCATCGTCGCCGCTGCTGTTGCCGGGGGTGCGCCGCGATGAACGCCACGACCGATATTCCGATCCCCCTGACGCTCGCCAGCCTTGCCCTCGCGCCGCGCTGGGTAAGCTGGCAGACCGAGGAACGCGCCCCCGGCGAGGCGCCGACGAAGCTGCCCTACAACCCCAAGGGCAAGGGCAAGGCCGCTGCGAACCGCCCCGCTACATGGGGCACCCGCGCGCAGGCCGAGACGCGCGCTGCCACGCTGCCTAAGCCGCACGGCGCGGGCGGGATTGGCCTAATGCTGGGCGACATGGGCGACGGTTGCGCAATCGGCGGCATCGACCTCGATTCCTGCCGCGACGATGCTGGCGTGATCGCAGACTGGGCTACGGCGATCATTGACCGCTTCGGCGCATATGCGGAAGTCTCGCCATCGGGGACCGGCATCAAGGCGTTCTTCACCTTCGCCTTCTCCGACCTCCCCGCGCTCCGCGACGCGATGGGCACCGCGCACGGCAAGATGTTCAAGCGGCCGGGCGATGGCGCACACCCGCCTGCTATCGAATTGCATTTGGGCAACCGCTATTTTGCAACAACTTTCCAGCACCTTGCCGGCACGCCCGACGAACTGGCGCCGGTGACGTTGGACACGTTGCTGTGGCTGATCCGGGATGCCGGCCCGGATTTCGTGAAGGGTGCCCCGTCCGGCCCGGCCGAACCGAAAGCCCGCTCGCATCCCAACGGCAAGCGCGCCGACAAGTCGCGCAGCGCGAGCGCATTTCGCAAAGCATGCGAGATGCGCCGGCAAGGTGCCGATTATGCGCAGATGGCGCAGGCGTTGCGCGCCGATCTCGAAACTGCCGACTGGGCGCGGGAGAAAGGCGACGCGAACGGTGGGTGCGAGATGGGGCGGCTCTATCAGGCCGCCGATCCCGAACGCCAGAAGCGAACGGACGATGGCAAGATCAAGTTGCTCATCAACAGCGCCAATCTCCCCGGCACGGCCGAGGAATTGCGCGACCATCTTGCCACGCGCCCATGCCTGTTTGATCGCGGCGTGCCGGTGCGGCTCGCCTTCGATGCACACGCGCGCGGCATGGTGGCGTCGCCGCTGGGGACGGAAGGCACGGTGCGAGAGGCGCATCGTGTGGTGCAGCCCTGGAAATACGTGAAGGCCGGCGATGCGCTTGAGCCGTGCGATACGACGTTGCCTGATCGCGTTGCGCGGCTCTATCTCGACATGAAAGGCGAATGGAAACTCCGAGTTCTGAACGGCATCGCTTCCGCACCGCTGCTTCGCGACGATGGCGCGATCCATGCCACGGAAGGCTATGACGAAGCCGCAGGAATGTGGTGCGAAGCCGCGCCCGACCTTGCCGGCATGGTGCCCGATGCGCCGACGAAGGCCGAGGCTGCAACAGCACTCATGCTGCTTCGCAGGCGCTTCCGCACGTTCGCGTTCGCCGATGCGGAGATGGTGGACACGGCCGACTCTCCGGTGCCGGTGGTGAACCTCGCGAGGCCGCCAGGTGCCGACGAATCTGCGTTCCTGGCCGGGCTGCTGACAGGGGTATGCCGCCCCAGCCTCACGCTTGCACCTGCGCTGCTGCTGACCGCGCCGAAGATGAGCGGTGCCGGGTCGGGCAAGGGTCTGCTCGCCCGCTGCATCTGTGCAATCGCGTTCGGGCGCGCGCCGCATGCCGTTACCGGGGGTAGCACGGCCGAGGAACTGGAAAAGCGAATTGCTGCCGAGTTGATGGCCGGCGGCCCGTCCCTGTTCCTGGACAATTTGAACGCGCAAGCCTTCAAGTCCGACCTGCTTGCCTCCGCGATTACCGAACGCCCCGCGCGCGTGCGTTTGCTGGGCAAATCGGAGATGGTGCCGTTGAACGCGACGGCGCTGGTTCTGCTGACCGGCAATGGTCTGACTGTCTCGGAAGATCTTGCCCGCCGGTTCCTGACAATCGAGTTTGATCCGCAAACCGAAGATCCCGAGGCGCGACCGTTCGTTGGCGACGTGCTGGCCGAAGTCACGGCAGACCGTGCGCAACTGCTTGCGGCGGCGTTGACGGTCTGGCGCTGGGGGAGGATCACGCCCAGCCTGCCCGAAGGCCGCCCGCTCAATTCCTTCGGACAATGGGGACGATGGTGCCGCGATCCGTTGCTCGCGCTGGGCTGCGCCGATCCGGCCGAACGCATTGCTGCGGCGAAGGCGAAAGACACGCGGCGGCAAGAGGTGGGGGAACTGTTCGCCGCATGGTGGGAGCGGCACCACGACCTCCCGATGCGCGCGGCGCTGCTGCATGACGACGTGCGCGCCGTGGCCGATCCGCAGAACCGAGGTCGGCAATTCCTCGCATCGAAATTGGAGGGGCTGGCCGGCACTCGCATGGCCGGATTCGTGCTGTCGCGGCAGGCGGCGGCTGGACGGTGGGGCAGCGCCACCTACGCGCTTAAGCAGACCGGGGGGACACGATGATGCCGCCCGACCTTGCCGCCGTCCTCCACGACCTCGCCCGTGACGTGCAACGGCTCATTCCCGATCGCCGCGACCCCGAAGCGTTCTTTGTTGAGAAGTCAGAAATCGCCGCCCGCCTGCGCCAGCTTGCACAGTATTCATCCGGCACCGTTCGGGGTTGTTCTACAGTGTTCGCAGCAACGGAGGTGCGCAACCGCTTGTAATCGCGAGATTGTGAGCGTATATTTGCCAGTATGAGCGCCGCGACCATCCCGGTTTCGTTTTCGCTGACGCCCGATCTTGTCGGGCAACTCGACGCGGTTGCGGCTGCGGGTGATCGCAGCCGTTCCGCGACAATACGGCGCATCCTGCGCGATGCGTTCGCGGATCATGCCGCGCTCCATCGGATTGCGGGCGAGCGGTTCGCCAGCCTGCAAACGCCATCCGCGCCCTTGTCGGAAGGGCCGCTGCCGCACGGCGCGAGCGGAATCGAGCCTCATCCCCTCAATTCCGTGGCGGATTCTCCCCCCGCCGGCCGGGCTGCGGTTCCGCCCGCGCGGTCGGCGGGGGGTCTTTCAAGGAAGATCGAGCATGGATAACGAACACTTCGATCCTCGCCCCGGCTGCTTGAAAAGCGCCATAGCGGGCCTTCAGGAACGCGAGATGACGCGGGCCGAACAACAGCGCGGCAAAGCCGACGCCGAGCAACAGCGGCAGGCGCGCATTGCCGCAATCGCGAAAGGGACCGCACCATGACCGTCGCCACGCCTGCGCAGGAACGCACCTATTTGCTCGCACGCCTTGCTGATGCCGAGCGGCGCGTTGCCGGGTTACGCCGCGAGCAAACCGCCGATGAGCGCGACCAGCTTGCCGAGGCGCAGGTGCGCGCCGATGGCGTCGCGCGGCTGTTCGGGCAGCGGGCATTGCCGCCGCTGCCGGGCGAGTCGCCGCTCCGCTATCGCCAGCGCCTCGCCACAGCGTTGCAGAAGCACTCTCCGAGATTCGCCAGCGCACGCTTGGATGGTTTGGATAGCGCCACGCTCGCCGGCATTGAGAACGAGATTTACTCGGATGCCAGTGGGGCCGCCCATCGCGGTGACGATCTTCCTGGCCGGCTCGTGCCGGTGCAGGAAATCGACGTGGCCGGGCGCCAGATCACCCGATTCACGGGCGATCCTCTGGCGTGGATGGCGCCGTTCATGGGCACGCACGTCATCGGCCGGTTCAACCGCCGGGATGCCGAATGATCGCCGCCTGGCATTGCTGGCGCCGCCGCCGGCAATCCATCGCTGCCACCCGGCGGCGGCGGGCGAGTGAAGCCGCTCTTGCTGCTTTCCTTGAACGGGTGACTGCCCGATGAGCGGCGACGTGTGCAGCGCCGTGGCGACGATACAAAGGATGGTGCAGACCGATGCGCCGCCGATGAGCGATGCCGACCGCGCGCATGTCGGCATCTTCCTGCGCGCCCTCGATCATGTGTTCGCCGCTGATCCTGCAATTGCGGTTCGATTGCGGCTGGCCTGGAACGGCGATGGCTGCGCCTGATCCTGCAACCCAAAAGCAGCGCCCCGGCTTTCAGAAGGGGCAGTCTGGGAACCCCGCTGGCCGGGTTTCTGGCAGCCGCAACAAGGTGCTCATGGCGCTTGATGCGATCGGGGGGGATGCTGCCGCCGAGGTGCTGCAAGCCGCTGTGATGGCTGCCAAGGGCGGTGATATGCGCGCCGCCGAGTTGCTGCTGTCCCGCGTCTGGCCGGCGCGCAACGGCCGCCCGGTGGCGCTGCCCGACCTGCCCAGCATGACCACGGCGAGCGACCTGGTTGCGGCGCTGGGCACGGTCGCGCAGGCGGTGGCGGCTGGCACGATCACGCCCGACGAAGGGCAGGCGGTGGCCGCGATCCTCGACGCGCAGCGCCGGGCGATTGAGGTTGCCGACCTCGCCGCGCGCATCGAACGATTGGAGGCACGATGAAGCTGCATGATCGCGTCACCCGCCTGGAAACCGCAATGGGCGGCCGAGACGTGGCCGAGGTGGTGATCTTGGGCGGCTTGCCCGACGCGGACCCGCTGGCGCACGCCGAGGTGCCGAACGGCCCGGCATGGGCGCGCGACGCGGGCGAGGATGCCGGGGCGTTCCGTGCCAGATGCCGAGCCGCAGCGCAGGCGGCGGGCGCGACGGCGCTGGTGTTCGGAGGGTTCCCGCGATGACCCTGGCCGGGCGAGTCGGGCGGCTAGAACAGCGGCGGCCGGGCGATGATGACATTTCGCGCATGACGGATGCCGAACTTTGGGCGGAAATCCACCGCAGCACGGCGGCGCTGCTGGCCGATCCGAGTTGCCCCATGCCGGCCGAGGTGCGCGCGGCGATGATGCGGCAGCAAGCCGGCATCGCGACGGCCGACGATGAGGAATTGGCGCTGCAATGGATGGTGGGCGAGGTAGAGCAGTAGCGCCATCTCCTCCGCCGTCCTGGTAGTCGGCAATCACCGTGCCGAGGCTGCCCGCATGCTGGGGTGGGAAACCATCCCGGCCGTTGAGGTGGACGCGGACGATAATCAATGCCGGTTGTGGGAGATTGCGGAGAACCTGCATCGGGCAGATTTGTCCGAGGCGGAGCGGCGGCAGTACACCGCAGAGTGGGTGCGGATTGTTGCTGCTAAAACAGGTGAGAAGCAGCGGGACGAGATGCGGCACGGTGCCGCACATCGCGGCGTGTCGCGGGAGCACGCAGCGCAGCCGGCCGAGCAAGGCATCCGCAAAGCAGCCAAGGAACTTGGCATTGACGAACGATCCGTCCGCCGCGCCGTAGCCGCCGAATCCCTCCCTGAGCCGGTGAAGGCGGCGTCGGTATCGGCAGGCATTTCCGACAACCAATCGGCCAATCGGCGCTAATGGCGGTCGCACGCGAGGCTACCGCAGAGGCGCAGGTGGCGAATGGCGCGCGCGGTTCCTGTCCACTGCATCAGCGATCTAATGCCCCCTCGTCGCCGCCCGCGCATCATCACGGGGCGGCTGGCGGAGTAGCGCCACCTACGCGGCTTCCCGCACGCTGACCTCTACCCGCTTGCCGAGCGCGCGGAGAGCGGCTTCCACGGCGCCGATATGGCTGCGGTGCAGCGGGTCGCGCAGCCGGCGCACGCTCTTTTCGTCCAGCCCCAGCTTGCGCCCCAACTCGACATTGGAAAGCCCCGCCGCGAGCATCGCGTCGTGTAGCGCCAGCTTGGCGGCTTCAAGCACCGTGACGCTGACGACCGGCCGGCCGTGCGCCGCTGAGGGGCGCGGCACGGGCCGCCCATCCTCTACATAGAGAGAGAGTGCCGTCACCAGCGCATCGGCGGCCCGTTCCAACGCTTCGCCCCGCGTGGCGCCGCCCGTCACCATCTCGGGCACGTCGGGGCATAGAGCGGTCACACCATCGGCGGCTTCATCTACGTCCACAGGAAAGGCGTAGCGCATCGGTCATTCCTCCAAATCCGCTTCGGTCAGGCCAAGTTGGCGCAGGATCGCCCGATAGGTGCCGGCGGGCATGTCGCCCCGGTGCATCGGGATCACGGTCGCACCCGCGCCATGTCGCACCTTCAGATGGCTGCCCTTGCCCGGTGCGTCCTCATGCCGCAGCCCGAGCCGGGTTGCGCGACGGCGCAGAAGCCCAAGCAGGCGTGCGGGGTCCATCACTGTAGGTTCGGACATATCTGCCCGAATATCAAGGGGGAGCGTGCCGCCACGCCTCGGCTGGGCACCCCCTATGCCACCCCGATGCACCCCCTATGCTACCCCGATGCTTTTTTGGGCATAGGGGTTTTGTGCCCCCGAAAAATGGCTGAAAACTGCCGTTTTTTGAGGGGCTACCCCCTATGCCCCCTATGGTCCCTATGCCATCGCCCAACGCCGCCCGCCATCACGCGGAAATCTGTGCGAGCGGACACGCGAGAGGGGGTGTGATCCGGCTTCGTCCGGGGGTGTCGCGCCGTCATTGAAGCCCCTGTGAAGCCCCGGAGCGGGATTGGCGCATCGGCCGATCCCGGAAATGGCGCGTAACATGCTGAAATCGCTTGGCGTTCCCGGCGGGATTCGAACCCACGGCCCCAGGATTAGGAATCCTGTGCTCTATCCGGCTGAGCTACGGGAACGGCCGGCTTCGACATACCGGGAATCGTCGCTGGCGTCATCCAGCCCTTGACGCATGGCCCGGCCGACCCGACCGTGACCCCTATGACCGACCCGCTCGCGCTGCATCGCAGTCTGCTCACCCTCGATACCCATATCGACATCCCCTGGCCGGATGGTCCGGCCTTCACCGCCGAGACGACGCGCCGCGTCGATCTGCCGAAGATGCGGCGCGGCCATCTCGCCGCCGGCTGCTTTGCCGCCTACATCCCGCAAGGCCGGCGCACCCAGGACGGGCATCAGGCCGCGTGCGAGCGGGCGCTGGCCATGCTGCAGGCGATCAACGCCATGGCCGGCGCCGGCGCCCGGCTCTGCCGCAGCGCCGAGGAGATCGAGCGGGCGCATGGCGACGCCGTCGTCGCCGTCGTCCCGGCGGTCGAGAACGGCTATGCGGTCGGCACCGATCCGGCCCGGCTGCAGCGCTTCGCGGCACTCGGCGCCCGCTATCTGACGCTGACCCATAACGGCCACAACGCGCTCGCCGACTCGGCCATTCCGCGCGCCGATCTCGGCGACGCGGCCGAGGAGCATGGCGGCCTGTCGGCGCTCGGGCGGCAGGCGATCGCCGAGCTGAACCGGCTCGGCATGCTCGCCGATGTGTCGCATGTCTCGCGTCAGACCATGCTCGATACCGCCGCCGCCTCGCGCAGTCCGATCGTTGCCACCCATTCCTGCGTGCGCGCGCTGTGCGACCATCCGCGCAACCTCGATGACGGCCAGCTCGATGTGTTGCGCGATGTCGGCGGCGTCGTGCAGATTACCGCGGTGCCGCAGTTCCTGCGCCCGTCCGGCAAGGCCGAGGCGGTGACGCCGGGCGATTTCGCCGACCATGTCGATTATGCGGTGCGCCGCATCGGCATCGCCCATGTCGGCATCTCGTCGGATTTCGACGGCGGCGGCGGCTTCAACGGCTGGCGCGATGCCGCCGACAGCCCAGCGATCACCGCCGAGCTGCTGCGCCGCGGCTATGGCGCCGACGAGCTGGCGGCGCTCTGGGGCGGCAACTTCCTGCGCGTGCTGCGGCGTGCCGAGCGGCTGGCGCAATAGCCGATGGCGGAGACGGGTATGCGCGGACTGATGCTGGCGGACGGGCGCAGGGTGCCGGTGCTCGGGCAGGGCACATGGCACATGGGCGAGGCGCGCGAGCAGCGCGCGGCGGAGGTGGCGGCGCTGCGTCATGGCCTCGATCTCGGCATGACCTTGATCGACACCGCCGAGATGTATGGCGACGGCGGTGGCGAGGCGGTGGTGGCCGAGGCGATTGCCGGGCGGCGGGACGAGGTGTTCGTGGTCAGCAAGGCCTATCCGCAGAATGCCGGGCGCCAGTCGCTGCCGCAGGCCTGCGCGGGCAGCCTGCGGCGCCTGCGCATCGAGCGGATCGACCTCTATCTGCTGCACTGGCGCGGCAGCATTCCGCTCGGCGAGAGCGTGGCGGCGTTCGAGGCGCTGCGCGCGGCCGGCAAGATCGGCGCCTGGGGCGTCTCCAATTTCGACGCGGCCGACATGGCCGAACTCACCGGCCTGCCTGGCGGCGCTGCCTGCGCCACCAATCAGGTGCTCTACAACCCGCAGGCGCGCGGCATCGAGTTCGACCTGCTGGCATGGGCGGCGGCACGCTCGATGCCGCTGATGGCCTATTCGCCGGTCGGCCAGGGCGGGCGGCTGCTGCGCGCGCCGGCGCTGCGCCGCGTCGCCGACCGGCGTGGCGCCACCCCGGCGCAGGTCGCCCTGGCCTGGGCGGTGCGGCATGCCGGGGTCATCGCCATCCCCAAGGCGACGACGCCCGCCCATGTGCAGGAAAACGCCGCCGCCGCTGCGCTGACGCTCGACGCCGCCGATCTCGCCGAGATCGACGCCGCGTTTCCGCCGCCGCAGCGCAAACAGCCGCTGGCAATTCTGTAGCCATCCGCCGATCGTCTCTTGACGGCATACAAGCATCGCCGTGATGTTGGCGAGCAATGCCGCGGGCGCAACGCAGCGGCGCAACAGACAAGAGGCTGTGCATGTCGGATGAACGCAAAATGCCGCAATTGAACAAGCTGCAGACTGATCTTGCCGACGGCAGGCTCGGCCGGCGCGATTTCGTCCGCTTTGCCACGTTGCTCGGGCTCGGCGCGCCGGCGGCGATGAAACTGGCCGGGCTGAGCCCGCTCGCCACGCCGGCGGCGGCGGCGACGATGCCGAGCGGCGGCACCCTTCGTGTCGGCACGCGGGTCAAGGACCTGAAGACGCCGCATACCTATTCCTGGGGCGGCTATGACAGCAACGTGTCGCGCCAAGTGGTCGAATACCTGACGTTTACCGACGCCGAGAACATCACCCACCCCTATCTGCTGGAGGCGTGGTCGGTCAGCCCGGACCTCAAGACCTGGACGCTGAATGTCCGCAAGGGCGTGAAGTGGCGCAACGGCGAGGATTTCACCGCCGACGACGTGGTCTGGAACCTCAAGCAGCTCACCGATCCGGCGGTCGGCTCGTCCTTCGTCGGGCTGGTCAAGGGCTACCTGCTGAAGGACACCAAGGGCGCCGACGGCAAGCCGAGCACCGAATTGTGGGACGCCAACGCGATCGAGAAGGTTGACAGCCACACGGTGCGGCTGAACTGCAAAGTGCCGCAGGTGTCGGTGCCCGAGCATCTGTTCCACTATCCGGCGGCGATGCTGTATCCGGGCGAAAAGGGCGTGTTCCAGCCGGGATCGCAGGGCACCGGCCCGTTCGAGCTGATCACCGCCGACACCGGCAAGCTGGCGGTGGTGCGCAAGGTGAAGTCGTACTGGGGTGATGCCGCGCATCTCGACGCCATCGAGTTCGTCGATACCGGCGATGACCCGTCGGCGGCGATCGCGGCGCTGGCCTCGCAGCAGTTGCACGGGCTGATCTTCGCCGATCCGGTGCAGTACGACGCGCTGAAGGCGATGCCGCATCTGGAACTCTATCAGGTGAAATGCGCCGAGACGATCGTGCTGCGCATGAAATCCGACGAGAAGCCGTTCAACGACCCGCGCGTGCGCCGCGCGATGAAGCTGGCGCTGAACGCGCCGCCGATCGTCGAAGTGGCGCTGCGCGGCATCGGCATGCCGGGCGACAACACGCAATGCTCGCCGGCACAGCCGGACAGCAAGCCGATCACGCCGATGGGTTTCCACCCGGACGAGGCGAAGAAGCTGCTGACCGAGGCCGGCTACCCGAACGGTCTGGAAACCACGCTGTATGTGCCGAACGATCTGCCCTGGGGCGTCGCTCAGGCGCAGGCCGCGGTGGAGCAGTGGAAGCAGGCTGGCATCACCGTCAAGCTCAACGTGATGCCGGGCGCGCAATATTGGGACGTGTGGACGAAAGTGCCGTTCGGCTCGACCATCTGGTACCATCGCCCGCTGGCGATGATGGTGATCGGCCTCGCCTACCGGACCGGCGTGCCGTGGAACGAAAGCAGCTACTCCAACCCGAAGCTGGACGAGTTGCTGAGTCTGGCCGAAGGCACGCTCGATCTGGACAAGCGCCGCGATCTGATGGGGCAGATCGAGGAGATCATGCACGAGGACGGCCCGATCGCGCAGCCGCTGTGGCGCAACAACTTCACCTTCTACGACAAGAAGGTGCTCGGGGCGAGCATCCACCCGTCCAACTATTTCTTCGGCAACACCCTGGCGCTGCGGGCGTCGTAGCAGCTTGCGCGCCCACAAGCTGCCGCGTGCGGCGGCGGGTGGGCGCGTTTCCCTGTGGCTTAAAGTCTGGCCGTGAAAGTTGAAGCTGCGATGCTGCCGTTGTCCGCTCCGCCGGCGCCGCGCCGGGCATGACGCGCTACATCCTCCGCCGCGCACTGGAGATGCTGGCGACCCTGCTGGTCGCCTCGTTTCTGGTGTTCCTGGTGACCGAGTTCTCGCCCGGCAACGTCGCGCGCAAGACGCTCGGCGCCTTCGCGCTGCAGGAGCAGGTCGATCTGCTGTATCGCAAGCTGCATCTCAACGATCCGCTGATGGAGCGATACGTGCGCTGGGTCGGCGTGCTGACCGGGGTGGAGGCCGACCCGCTGCAGGACCCGGCACTCGGTCTCGACTTCAAGGATCCGCGCGGCGACCGGTATTTCGGCAATTTCGGCTATTCGACGCTGTACAAGGCGCCGGTCAACGACGTGCTGTGGGACCGGCTCGGCAATACCGCGCTGCTCGCCGGCCTCGCCTTTGCGGTGATCGTGCCGGTGTCGCTCGGGCTTGGCGTGCTCGCCGGCATGCGCGCTGGCAGCCCGCTGGATCGCGGGCTTTCGACGGTTTCCATCGTCATGACCTCGATCCCCGAGTTTGCCCTCGGCGTGCTGCTGGTCGCGGTGTTCGTCGTCTGGCTCGGCGTGCTGCCGGGCACCAGCCCGCTCGATACGCATTCCGGCTGGTCGATCGCGGCGCAACTGGTACTGCCGGTGGCGGTGCTGGCGATCTATGACGCCGGCTATGTCGCGCGCATGGTGCGCACCTCGATGGCCGAGGTGATGGCCAAACCCTATGTCCGCACCGCGGTCCTCAAGGGCCTGCCGCGGCGGCAGGTGATTTTGCGGCATGCGCTGCGCAATGCGATGATCGCGCCGTTCACCGTCATCCTGCTGCAGGTCAACTGGTTGATCGGTGGCGTCGTCGTCACCGAACTGGTGTTTGCCTATCCCGGCTTCGGCCGCATGCTGCTCGATGCCTCGCTGTTCGGCGATGTCAGCCTGATCGAGGCGGCGACGCTGGTGGCGTTGTTCGTCGCCACCATGACGCAGTTGCTGAGTGACATCGGCTACCGGCTGCTCGACCCGCAGGCGCGCCGCTGATGTCGGTCACCGCGAGCGATCCGGTCAGCCTGAGCGAAACCGCCGGCCGGCCGACGCCCGGCCTGCTGCGCCGGCTGCCGTCCTCGCCGGTGGCGGTGGTCGGTCTGGCGCTGGTGCTGTTCTGGGCGCTGGTGGCGCTGGTCGCGCCGTTGCTTCCGCTGCAGCCGCCGAATGCGCAGGACTACATGGCGATGGCCCATCCGGGCAGCACCGCCAAACACTGGCTCGGCGTCGATCCGCTGGGCCGCGACCTGCTGTCGCGCATCGTCTGGGGCGCGCGCACCGTTCTGGCGGTGGCGCCGCTGGCCGTCGTCGCCGCCTATACGGTGGGCGCCACGATGGGGCTGCTGTCGGGCTATTACCGCGGCTGGGTCGATGCGGTGATCAGCCGGGCCGGCGATGTCATCCTGTCGTTCCCGATCGTTATTCTCTACGTCATCCTGATCGCCAATATCGGCCCTTCGGCGCTGAACATCGTCGTCGCCGTGGTGGTCGCCTCGGCCCCCGGCATTTCGCGCATCGTGCGCGGGCTGGTGATGTCGCTGATGCACCAGGAATTCGTCGCCGCCGCCTATCTGCGGCGGGAAAGCGACGTGTTCGTCATGCTGGTCGAATTGCTGCCGAACTGCCGGGCGCCGCTGATCACCGATTTCTGCCTGCGGCTCGGCTACACCATCATCACCATCGGCACGCTCGGCTTTCTCGGCCTCGGCCTGCCGCCGCCGAACCCCGACTGGGGCGGCATGGTCAAGCAGGCGACGTCGATGATCACGGTGTTTCCGCACATGGCGCTGTATCCGACGATCGCGCTGGTCAGCCTGATTCTCGGCTTCAACCTGCTCGCCGACGGCCTCACCGAACTCTCGCAGGCGGATTGATCGCGTGGCGCTGCTCTCCATCCGCGACCTGCGGGTCGAATACACCACGGTCCGCGGCACCGTCGCCGCCATCCCGGAGTTTTCCCTCGACATCGACGCCGGCGAGAGTTTTGGCCTCGTCGGCGAGTCCGGCTGCGGCAAATCGACGCTGATCATGGCGATCATGGGCTACATGGGCCGCAACGGCGCGGTGACGCGCGGGCAGATCCTGTTTGAGGGACAGGATATTGCCCGCCTCGGCGCCGAGCCGCTGCGCCGCATCCGCGGCTCGCGCATCGCCATCGTCTATCAGGAGCCGGGCACCGCGCTGAACCCGTCGATGACGGTCGGCCGGCAATTGATGGAAGTGCCGCTCGCCCATGATGCGAAAATCGGCCGCGGCGCGGCGCGCGACTGCGCGGCGCAGGCGTTGGCGGACGTGCATCTGCCCGACCCGGCCAGCGTCATGCGCCGCTACCCGCATCAATTGTCGGGCGGGCAGAAACAGCGCGTGGTGATCGCCATGGCGCTGCTCGCCAACCCGGCGCTGCTGCTGCTCGACGAGCCGACCACCGGCCTCGATGTCACGGTCGAGGCGGCGGTGCTCGATCTGCTCAACGAGTTGCGCGAGAAATACGCCACCGCGCTGCTCTACATCTCGCACAACCTCGGCGTCATCGCCCAGGTCTGCGAGCGCATCGGCGTGATGTATGCCGGCAAGATGGTCGAGCAGGCACCGGCGGCGGCGCTGTTCCGCAATCCGCGCCATCCCTATACGCGCGGGCTGCTCGCCTCGCTGCCGCGGCCCGGCGCCGACAAGCGCAGCGCCCCGCTGGTGCCGATCCCCGGCGTGGTGCCGGCCGCCGGCCGGGCGCCGCCGAGCTGCGGCTTCTTGACCCGCTGCCCGCATGCGCTGGCCGGGGTCTGCGACGCCGGCGAGATCAGCCTGCTGCCGGCGGCGCCGGAGCACACGGTGCGCTGTGCCCGCTGGGCGGAGCTGCCGCCGGTGCGGTCGCCGATGGCGGGCGCGCGCGCCAACCTGCCGGCCAGCGATGACGCGCCGGTGGTGCAGGCGCTCGACCTCAGCCGCGCCTTTCCGGTCGGGCGGCGGATGCTGCTGGCCAATGACCGGCTGGAGATCACCGCGCAGCGCGGCCATGTGCTGGCCATCGTCGGCGAGTCCGGCTCCGGCAAATCGACCTTCGCCAAGGTGCTGGCGGGGCTGGACGCGGCGACCTCGGGCAGCCTCGTCGTGCTCGGGCAGGAGGTCGCCGGCCGGCCGGTGCGCCGGCGCGATGCCAAGCTGGTGGCGGCGGTGCAGATGGTGTTCCAGCAGCCGGATGGCACGCTGAACCCGTCGCACCCGGTCGGCTGGCCGCTCGCCCGCGCGCTGCGCAAATTCGGCATCGCCCGCGGGGGGGATGTCGAGGCGCGGGTCACCGCATTGCTGGAGATGGTGCGCCTGCCGCCCTCGCTGCGCCACGCCCTGCCGCGGCAATTGTCGGGAGGGCAGAAGCAGCGCATCGCCATCGCCCGGGCGTTCGCCGGCAATCCCCAGATTCTGGTGGCCGACGAGCCGGTCTCGGCGCTCGATGTGTCGGTGCAGGCGGCGGTGATCAATCTGCTGCTGGCGATCCAGGCCGAGCACCGCACGACGATGGTGTTCATCAGCCACGATCTCGGCCTCGTGCGCTATCTCGCCGACGAGGTGGTGGTGATGTATCTCGGTCAGGTGATGGAGGCCGGCTCGGTCGCCGCGCTGTTCGAGCCGCCCTATCATCCGTACACCGAGGCGCTGCTGTCGGCGGCGCCGGTGCCGGACCCCGAGGTGCGCACCAAGCGTATCCGCCTGGAGGGCGAAATCCCCAGCCCGCTGGCGGTCCCGCCCGGCTGCCGCTTCGCCACCCGCTGCCCGCGCCGGATCGGCCGCATCTGCGACGACACGCCGCCGCCGCTGCGCGGGGCGGCGCCGGGACACGTCATCCACTGCCATATTCCGCTCGATGACTTGCGCGCGGTGGCGCCGGTGTTCCGCCACGCGCCGGCGGCCTGAAGCCGGCGGCCTGAGGCGCCTATCCGGCGCCGCGCAGCGTCAGCAGGTCGAGCGCCAGGGCGGCGACGAAGGCGGCGGCGCCGATGGCGAACAGCGGCGTATAGCCGCCGGTGGCGTGAAACACCGCCGACAGCGCCTGCGCCCCGCCCGCCTGACCGACCGCCCAGGCGACCGTCGCCCCGCTCCAGGCCGCCTGCGCCGCCGCACCGCCCGGCTTGAGCATCAGCTGCAGCCGGCCGAGCACCAGCGGCACCACCCCCGGCGTGAACGCCCCCGCCGCCGCCGCCGAGGCGAGCAGGACCGGCATCGTCTGGCTCAGCGCCGGCGCCGCCACCGTCACCGCCTCGGCCACCAGCACGAGGCGCAAGGCGGCGCGAAAGCCGATCCGGTCGGCCAGCGCGCCGGCCGCGGCCGGGCCGAGCATGGCGCCGATGCCGAACGCGACCCAGCATGCCGCCCCGGCCGCCATGCCGCGGCCGAGGCCGCGGGCAACGAAATCGACCAGAAAAATCATGTGCGGCACGAGGCCGAGCGCATTCAGCCCATAAACGGCGATCAGCGCCAGCACCGCGCCGGGCAGCCGCGCCCCCGCCGCCGCGGCGGCGGGGGCTGCGGTCGGCCAGCCCTGCCAGGACAGCAGCGTCATCACCGCGGCGATGCCGCCCAGCCCGAGCCAAGTCGCCGACAGGCCGAGCAGCAGCAGCGGCGGCACCAGCACCCCGGAGGCGGCGATGCCGATGCCGACGCCGGTGAAGATGATCCCGCCCGACAGCCCGCGCCGCTCCGGCGCCACCAGCGCCAGCACCGCGGGCGCCGCCAGCACCATGATGACGCCGCCGGCCGCGCCGGCGATGAAGCGCCACAGGAAGAACCAGGCGAACGCCGCCGGCGCGGCGCAGGCGAAAAACGACAGCGTCGCCGCCAGCATCGCGCCGCGCAGCAGCCGCCGCAGCGGCAGGCGCCGCGCCAGTGGCCGTGCCCCGAGCGCCCCGGCAAGATAGCCGAGCAGATTGGCGGCACCGAGATACACCGCCTGCGACGGGCCGAACCATCCGGCGGCGATCACCGCCGGGATCAGCGGCGAATAGGCGAAGCGGGCCAGGCCGATGCCGACCAGGGTGCCGCTAAGCCCGGCGAAGATCGCCCGCGTCGCCGCCGGCCGCAGCCGTGCGCGCATCTGTGGTCAGGCGATCATGCCGCGATGGCGCAGTTCCTCGATGACGCGGTCGGCCAGCACCTCGGCTTCGGCCTCGGTCGTCGCCAGCCGCAGTTCCGGCGCGAGCGGCGCCTCGTAGGGGGCGGAGACGCCGGTGAAGTTGCGGATCTGCCCGGCATCGGCGCGGGCATACAGACCTTTCGGGTCACGCCGGCGGCATTCATCGACCGGCGTGTCGATGAACACCTCCATGAACTCGCCGGCCTCGAACCGCTCCCGCGCCGCGTCACGATCGGAGCGGTAGGGCGAGATAAAGGAGACGATGACGATCAGCCCGGCATCGACCATCAGCCGCGCCGCCTCGGCGGCGCGGCGGATGTTCTCCACCCGGTCGGCCTCGCTGAAGCCGAGGTCGCGGTTGAGGCCGTGGCGGACATTGTCGCCGTCGAGAATGTAGGTGTGGCGGCCCATGGCATGCAGCCGGCGATCGACGAGGTTGGCGATCGTCGATTTGCCGGCGCCCGACAGGCCGGTGAACCACAGCGCCGCCGGCCGCTGGCCTTTCAGCTCCGCCCGCGCCTCCTTATCGATCGCCATGTCGTGCCAGACGACGTTGGTCGAGCCGGGGGTGACGGCATCGACCATGCCGACGCCGACGGTGGCGTTGGTCAGCCGGTCGATGACGATGAAGCCGCCGAGTTCGCGGTTGTCGGCAAACCGCTCCATCGCCATCGGCGCACTCAGCGACACCCCGACCACCGCCACGTCGTTGATGCCGAGGCGATCGGCGGCGACCTGCTCATAGGTGTTGACGTCGATGCGGTGGCGGATGCGGGTGATGCTGCCGGAGGTGCTGCGCGTGCCGACCTTGAAGACGTAGTTGCGGCCGGGAAACAGCGCGTGTTCGCTGAGCCAGACGAGATGCGCCTCGAACTTGTCGGCGACCGGCACCGGCGCGCCGGGCGCCGCCAGCACGTCGCCGCGCGAGATGTCGATCTGCTCGGCCAGCGTCAGCGTCACCGCGCTGCCGGCGCCGGCGCGGTCGAGGTCGCCATCCATGGTGACGATGCGCGCGACGGTGGAACTGCGCCCGGACGCGGCGACGGTGACGCGGTCGCCCGGCCTGACCGTGCCGGCGGCAACGGTGCCGGCATAGCCGCGAAAATCGAGATTCGGCCGGTTGACCCACTGCACCGCCATGCGGAACGGGTGCACCGACGCCTCGCCCTCGACATCCACCGTCTCCAGGTGTTCGAGCAGGCTCGGGCCGGCATACCACGGCGTGTTGGCGCTGCGGGCGATGACATTGTCGCCGAAGCGGGCCGAAATCGGGATCGCGGTGAGCGAGCGAAAGCCGAGGCCGGCCACCGCGCGCGCGTACTCGTCGCGGATTTCGTCAAACCGCGCCTGGGAAAACGCCACCAGGTCGATCTTGTTCACCGCCAGCACGACATGGCGGATGCCGAGCAGCGCGGCGATGAAGGAATGCCGCCGGGTCTGCGTCAGCACCCCCTGCCGGGCATCGACCAGCACCACGGCAAGCTCGGCGTTGGAGGCGCCGGTTGCCATGTTGCGCGTGTACTGTTCGTGGCCGGGCGTGTCGGCGACGATGAAGCGGCGCTTGTCGGTGGTGAAGAAGCGGTACGCCACGTCGATGGTGATGCCCTGCTCGCGCTCGGCCTCCAGCCCATCGACCAGCAGGGCGAAATCAATGTGCTCGCCGGCCGTGCCATGCCTGGCGCTGTCGCGCTTGAGGGCGGCGAGATGGTCGTCGAAGATCAGCTTGGTGTCGTAGAGCAGCCGGCCGATCAGGGTCGATTTGCCGTCATCGACGCTGCCGCAGGTGAGGAAGCGCAGCAGGCCGATCTGTTCCTGTCGCGCCAGGAAGGCGTCGAGTGATGCCGCGGTCGGCGTGGTGGCGAGGCTGCTGCTCATGTCAGAAATATCCCTCGCGCTTCTTCTTTTCCATGCTGTCCTTCTCGTCGCGGTCGATCAGCCGGCCGCCGCGCTCGGAGGTGCGGGCGGTGAACATTTCCGCCACGATCTCCGGCAGCGTCGTCGCGTCCGACTCATGCGCCGCGGTCAGCGGGTAGCAGCCTAGCGAGCGGAAGCGGACCAGTTTTTCCTCCGCCACTTCGCCGTCGTTCAGCCGCATGCGCGCGTCATGCACGACGATCAGGCTGCCGTCGCGCACCACCACCGGGCGGGGGGCGGCGAAATACAGCGGCACGATCGGCAGTTCCTCCAGCATGATGTAGTGCCAGATGTCGAGTTCGGTCCAGTTCGACAGCGGAAACACGCGGATCGACTCGCCGGGATGGATGCGCCCGTTGTAAAGGTTCCAGAACTCCGGCCGCTGGTTCTTCGGGTCCCATTGCTGGCTGGCGGTGCGGAAGGAGAAGATGCGCTCCTTGGCCCGGCTCTTTTCCTCGTCCCGCCGGGCGCCGCCGAAAGCCGCGTCAAAGCCGTGCAGCTTCAGCGCCGCCTTCAGCGCCTCGGTCTTCATCGTGTGGGTGTAGAAGGCGCTGCCGTGGTCGAACGGGTTGACGTTCTGCCGGCGCCCCTCCTCGTTGGTGTGGACGATGAGGTCGAGGCCGAGGCGTTGAACCGTCGCGTCGCGAAACGTGATCATCTCGCGGAACTTCCAGCCGGTGTCGATGTGCAGCAGCGGAAACGGCGGCCGGGCGGGATGGAACGCCTTGAGGATCAGGTGCAGCAGCACCGAGGAATCCTTGCCGATCGAATACAGGAACACCGGCGCCCGGCACTCCGCGGCCACCTCGCGGATGATGCGGATGCTCTCGTTTTCCAGGCGCTTGAGGTGGGAGAGGCGATCAGACACGGGCACATCCTTCGGCACAAAATGCCGCGCCAAACTACTGCGCAAACAGGGAAGACGACGGCATCCCCGTGCGAGCGTTGTAAAACTTCGCGATCCGATGATACAAGGTCAAGCGACGGTAGTACCGATTTTCTTTCCTGGCCGTGGCGCGAATACCCCGGCCGCGAGACGCCGCAGCGGCGCGGTGATCCGCCACGAGGTCGAGGCACGCAGCGCCCGCAGCTCCTGCTCCAGCGCCGCAAGCCGCGGATCGGCCGGGGTTTCCGAGGCCTCCAGCCGGGCCAGCTCGGCCAGGAACCCGGCCTCGGCCAGGGCCGGATCGGCGCCGTCGGGCAACCGCTCCAGCACCAGCAGCATCTCGACCGCGCAGGGCACCGTTTCGTGGAACGCGGCGCAGCGGAACGCCAGCAGGCCGGCGCGCGCCACCCCGGCGAGCAATTCGAGCAGGGCGCGCGGCGTCACCACGCTGCAATGCACGTCGATATAGTCGCCCGCCATCGCCGCCCGGCAGCTGGCCAGCGCATGCTCGGTGGTGGCAAAGTGCGGCAGCGTCGCCGGATCGAGCGGTCCCGCCCAGGCGGCTACCTCATCGACCATCACCGCATTGATATGGTGGTCGAAAATTGCCGCGGCCGCCGGCCGCCGATCGCCGCGCAGATGCGCCGCCACCCAGTCGCCGAGCCGCGTCGTCTGCCGCAGATAGTCGAAGGTGAAGCGCTTGTCGGGAATGGCGAGGCAGACCCGCCCGCCGGGCCGCAGCACGGCGGCGATCTCGCCCAGCCAGCCGATCGGATCGGCGACATGCTCGATGACATGGGCGGCGAAGACATAGTCGAGCACGAGGCCGGGCGGCAGGCAGTCGGCCAGCGCCGCATCGGCCCAGATGACATCGACATCGACGATGCGCGCGGTGTCGAAGCCGGGATGGCCGGCATATTTCGCGCGCAGGCTGGCAGCATCGGTATGGTCGGCATAGAGCACCCGCGTCCCCGCCCTGGGGATTGCCGGCGAGCCGAGCGGCCCGACCTCCAGGCCGATGTCGCGCGCCAGATCGATGCCGTCGAGCAGGCTGTGCCGGCGGGGATGCGCGGGACCCGGCAGCATCGGTCGGTCATATCTCCCGAGAAGCGGCGGCCACTGGCGCGCGCGCGGGCGGCAGGGTAGGGGGGAGCGGTGCCGGGGGTCAACGCGCTTGCACCGCGGACCGGCCACAGGAGGAGACCAGCGATGGAAGCAATCGTCCAGCACGTCATCGGCGGCAGGCGCGGCGGCGGCAGCGGCCAGCGGTTTGCCGATGTGTTCAATCCGGCCACCGGGCAGGTGGCGCGCCGCGTCGTGCTCGGCACCGCGGCCGATGTCGATGCGGCGGTGGCGGCGGCGGCCGCGGCGTTCCCCGGCTGGGCCGCCACCACGCCGCTCGCCCGCGCCCGGGTGATGTTCAAGTTCCGCGAGTTGCTGGAGGCGCACGCCAAGGAGCTGTCGGCGATCATCACCGCCGAGCACGGCAAGGTGCTGTCCGATGCGATGGGCGAGGTGCAGCGCGGGCTGGAGGTGGTGGAATACGCCACCGGCATCCCCGAACTGCTGAAGGGCGATTTCACCGAGCAGGTCGGCCGCGGCGTCGATAGCTATTCGATGCGCCAGCCGCTCGGCGTGGTGGCGGGGATCACCCCGTTCAACTTCCCGGCGATGGTGCCGCTGTGGATGGCGCCGGTGGCGCTGGCCTGCGGCAACACGTTCATCCTCAAACCGTCGGAGCGCGACCCGTCGGCGGCGCTGATGCTGGCCGATCTGTTGCGCGAGGCCGGCCTGCCGGTCGGCGCCTTCAACGTGGTGCAGGGCGACAAGACGGTGGTGGATGCGATCCTGGGGCATCCCGGCATCGCCGCGGTCAGCTTCGTCGGCTCGACGCCGATCGCCGAATACATCTATCGCACCGGCACCGCGCACGGAAAGCGGGTGCAGGCGCTGGGCGGGGCGAAGAACCACATGGTGGTGATGCCCGATGCCGACCTCGATCAGGTGACCGACGCGCTGATGGGTGCGGGCTATGGCGCCGCCGGCGAACGCTGCATGGCGATCTCGGTCGCGGTGGCGGTCGGCGGCGTCGGCGACGCGCTGATCGAGCGGCTGGCGCCGCGGGTGCGGGCGCTGAAAGTCGGGCCGGGCACCGACCCGGATGCCGAGATGGGGCCGCTGGTGACCGGTGTGCATCTGGCCAAGGTGCGCGGCTATGTCGATGCCGGCATTGCCGAGGGTGCCAGGCTGGTGGTCGATGGGCGCGATCTGCGGCTGCAGGGCTACGAGGACGGATTCTACCTCGGCGGCTGCCTGTTCGACGACGTGACGCCGGAGATGAAGATCTACCGGGAGGAGATTTTCGGCCCGGTGCTGTCGGTGGTGCGCGCCGACAAGTTCGACGACGCGCTGAAACTGGTCAACGACCACGAATACGGCAACGGCACCGCGGTCTTCACCCGCGACGGCGACACCGCGCGGGCTTTCGCCGCCGGGGTGCAGGTCGGCATGGTGGGGGTCAACGTGCCGATCCCGGTGCCGGTCGCCTATCACAGTTTCGGCGGCTGGAAGCGCAGCCTGTTCGGCGATCACGGCGTCTATGGCCGCGAAGGGGTGCGGTTCTACACCAAGCTGAAAACCATCACCGCGCGCTGGCCGACCGGCATCCGCGCCGGGGCGCAGTTCGTCATGCCGACGACGGGTTAGAAGATAGCGGTATCGAAAATGAAAAATAGCGTCTCCGAAAAGGATGATTGCGCCACATATTGACGGTCAGGGACGCCTGGTGCATTTATCGATGCCAAAATTGTGTGGAGATGGTACCGATAAATGTCGCCTCGCGTGTCGTGCTGCTTGCCACGCTATCCGCGTTCGCCGGTGGATATGCGAGGGCGGATGTCATCGGGACGTTCGACCTCACATGGTCTGGCGCTATTCTAAGCAATAGCGCCACGGCCACCGGCCAGATCGTCCTGAATCTGACGACCATTCCGAATCCCGGATCCTATGCGAATAAAGGCGCTTTGGCGCCTTGGGTCCAAGGCATCAGCATAACCGTTTCCGGAGATCCAACCGGTGACGGAACATTCACGACAAGCGGTTTTGTCCGGCGGGACGCTCAACTTTACGCAGAATCTGGTTGGCCAGACGACCAGCGGTGCAGTCTGGGACACTCCCATCGGCACCAAAGGAGATTGCAATTTTTTCAGCGCTAATGCCAGCGCACCAAATGGAACATCGCCTTTTACATTGACGACAAATGATGGCAGTGGTGCTGCTATGATCTTGATATCGTTCACTCCGGCCGAATTGCCGGAACCGGCCAGCGTCGGGTTTGTTGCGGTGGGTATGGCCGCGCTTGGCTTCGCAGTACGCCGCCGACCGGCCGCCTGATTGCGTCGGCAGAGACGCAGTTCGTCATGCCGACGACGGGGTGAGGCGCCGGCGGCGGCGCCGGTGCTCTGACCAGCACCGGCGCCCGCCGCGGCTCAGCGCAGCAACTCGACCTCGATAAACGCATAGTCGTGGCCGGAGGCGTTGACGACGTTGTGGGCGACGCCGGCGCGGCGGGCGTAGGGCGCGTGGGCCTGCATCGGCACGGTGCGCGCCACCCCGTCCGCCTCCTCCAGCCGCAGCGCGCCGTCCATCAGCGGCACCACCACGTAATCGTGGTCATGCACATGCCAGCCGGTTTCGGCATCGCTGGCGAAGCGCCATTCGGTGACGCGGACATGCGCCTCATCGATGCGCACGGTGGGCACGGCTTTCGCGCGCGGCGCCATGATTGTCCTCCTCGGCTGCGGCGATTTATTCATCACGCGGCTTGTGGCGCAAGCACGGAGCGGTGGCCCGGCGCCGCCGGCCGGCGGCGCCAATAGCGTCCGGTCATTGGCACCTCGAAGGTGACCACGCGGATGCCGGCGACCGGGATTGCCGCCGCGCCGTCGGTCCAGCGCCAGTCCGCCGCCTCCGCCCGGTGCCAGCCGACCGTCAGGGCCGGGCTGTCGAGCGCCACCATTCGCCCATCCAGCGCCAGCCGCCGGATCGCCACGCCCAGCCGGCGCGGATCGTCGGCGGCGGGGTCGGTGTGGGCCGGAATCCAGACCAGCGAGCGCAGCTCCAGACGATCAACGCCCGCCGGCAGCCGCATTTGCCAGTGGCCGTCCCGCCGGTCGGCCGCGAGCCTGCGGCCGTCGGCGATGACGGCGAGGGCGGGGTCGCGGGTGATGCGGTGGCCGAGCGCGGCGGCGCGCGCCAGCAACCGCCGCCGCGCCGCGGCCAGTCTGGCGCCGGCCATCACCAGTTCGGCGCAGCCCTCGGCCTGCCAGACGCGGCGGGCGAAATCGGGATGCAGGTCGAGCGCCGCGCCGCCGCCGGGAAAGGCGCCGCGGTTGCCGGTGTCGAGATAGCTTTCCGCCGGCAGCCCTTCGGCCAGCAGCACGTCATGGCGGTCGAGTTCGACATGCAGGTAGTCGATGGCGGCGACCGCGACCGGCGCGATGGTGGCGCCGTTGACCAGACAGCGCACCGGGATCAGCACGCCGCCGCACAACACCGCATGGTCGGGCGACAGCAACAGGTCGCGATGCGGCTGACCGGGGCCGAACGCAGCCTGGCGAATGCGCACCGGCTGCACCTGCTCGGGCCGGGGATGGCGGCGGCAATCGATCCGCCGGCGGCCGACCCAGCGCACCGGCGCCAGCCGGCCAGACAGGGTGCGCACCAGATCGCCGGGCGCCAGCGCCTCCACCGGCATTTCGCCGCGATCGGTGGCGATGCGGGTGCCGGCGGCATAGCAGGGAATCTCGAGCAGCGTGCCGGCGGCGCCGTCGCTCCGCGCCAGCACCGCGACGCCGGCGTAACTGCCGGCGAGCTGCAGCGTCGCCGCGGTGGCGCCGGCGCTGATGGTCAGCACGTCGGTTGCGGCGTTGATGGTGGCGGTGGGGGCGGCGCCGGCGGCGATGCCGGTCAGGTCGATGGTGTCGGTGGCGGCAAAGCCGGAGATCGTCGTTGCCGGCGGCAGCGTGCCGCCGATATCGAGCAGCGCTCCGCCGCCGGCAAACACGATGCCGCTGCCGGCCACCGCGCCGGCGTTCAGCACCAGCGTGCCGGCCGCGTCGAGCCGCGTGGCGTCGGCGGTGCCGCCCGAATTGACCACCATCTCGCCGCCCGCGGTGATCGCGGTGGCGCTGGCGGTGCCGGAGGCGTTGACGAACTGCCGGCCGCCGGCGTTGACCGTGGTGGCCGAGGTCGTGCCGCCCAGCAGCAGCAGCGGCGCGCCACCGAACCCCACCTTGCCGCCGATCACCTGTTCGCCGCCGCTGTTGACCACGGTGCCGACCGTGCTGCCGCCGTTGGCCAGACCGTCGATGCCGCCATTGACCACGGTGTTGCTGGCGACCGTGCCGGACCCCAGTTCCAGGACGATGCCGCTGCTGGCGACGACGATGCCGGCCGCGGTGCCGCCGGCGGTGAACAGCAGGCCGCCGCTGCTGACGGTGGCGGAGATGACGCGGCCCTGATTGATGAAATTGCCGCCGAAGCCGACCTGCGTGGCGCTGTCGGTGCCCGCATTCTCTTCCAGCGCCAATGCCGCCGCGCCACTGTTGAGCTGCAGCGTGCCGCCGTCGATCGCATTGGCGGCATAGGTTATCAGCGGCCCGGTGCCGCTGAGTGTGGCCGAGATGTTGGTGCCGCCGGAATGGACGATCAGCACATCGCCGCCCTGGAGCGCGAGCAAGCTGCTGGTTTTGCCGGTCGCGACGAGGTGGCTGGAGGTGCCGATGAAGGCGATATTGGTGCCTTGGTAGCCGTCGGAGGTGAGGATGAACTGCCCGCCGGCGTAGTCCGCGGCCGGCCCGAGGGCGAGCGCGTAGGTCTGCCCGCCCTCGCTGACGGTAAGCGTGCCGGCGCTGTAGCTGGCGCTGCCGGCCGGATCGTAGGCGATGTTGTTGAGGTCGATCGTATCCGCGCCGCCGAAGCCGCTGATGACCGCGCTGGGCATGGCGCTGCCGAAGATGGAGATATTGGCGAAGCTCTGCGGGGCGATGTCGATGGCGCCGGTGACGGTGGCGCCGGCCTGGATGCTGAGGTTGGTGAGATTGCCGCTGAGCGTGATGCCGCTGGCGGTACCGCCGCTGTTGACCGTCATGTTGGCGAAGGTGCCGCCGAGCGTCACGCCGCCGGCGCTGCCGCCGCTGTTGACCGCCAACACACCCATGAAGCCGAGCGTGGTCGCCACCGCGCTGCCGCCCGCACTGACGTAAAGTCCCCCCTCAACGACCTGCGTGCCGGCGGCCACGCCGCCCGAGATCGCGACGACATAGCCGCCGCTGCCGATGCTGGTGCCACTGGCGCTGCCGCCCTGGCCGATGGTAAGCGCGCCGCCGGAGATGACGGTGGCATTGCCGATCGTGCCGCCGCTGCCGATCTCGATGACGCCCTGGCCGGCGACCGTCTCGCCAAAGCCGCTGCCGGCAATGGTGAGGCTGGTGAAATAGCCGGAGCCGGATATCAGAGCGCCGACATCGCTGCCGCCGGACGCCACCGTCTCGGTGGCGGACGAGGTGATGGTGACGCCCGACGCGGCGCCGCCCGACAGCACCTCGAGCTTGCCGCCGCTGCCGACCGCGACGCCGCTGACGGGGACCGTCCAGGCCGAGACCGTCTGCGGCGACAGCAGCACAACGCTGGGCACGATCGCCGCACCGACCGGCGTGACCCCGGTGGCGCTGCCGCCGGGCAGCACGGCCAACACCCCGCCACTGTCCACCGTCACGCCGACGGCGGAGCCGCCGGCCAACACCACCTCGATCCCGCCCGAGAGGATCGTCGTGCCGCTGGCGGTGCCGCCGGCCGACACCGCCAGACCGCCGCCGCCATCAATCATCGTCGCCAGGGCGCTGCCGCCCGACACCACGTTGGCAAAGCCGCCGGATTGCAGCGTGGTCGAGACCGCGATGCCGCCGACGATCTGCATGCCGCCCGAGGCGATGGTCGCGGCACTGTCCAGCCCGTTGGCGACAAACATCCCGCCGTAAATGACGTCCGACCCGCCGGCCTCGATCAGGCTGCTGACCGCGAGACCGCCATTGGTGAGCGATCCGCCGCTGTGGACGACCGTGGCGGACGCGGTGCCGCCGGCCGCCACGTTCAGCGAACCGCCGGAGCTGACCACCGCGAAGTTGACCGTGGCGCCGGCCATGGCGGTGGCGGTGCCGCTGACCAGCGTGATCGCCGAGGCAACGGCGCCGCTGCCGAAACTCATCGTGCCGCCGGCGTTGGTGGTGCTGTCGGCGGTGCCGGAGGAGACGTTGAAGGTGCCGCCGACCTGCACCGTGCCGGCGGAGTCGGTGCCGCCGGCGGAGACGGTCTCGGTGCCGCCGGAGAGCACGTCGGCGGCGACGACGATCCCGCCGTCGATCACGCTGAGCGTGGCGCCGTTGCTGACAACGGCATTGCTGAGCGGCGGTCCGGCAGAAACGATGGTCATCGGCGCGGCCCCTGATACGGTTCCAGTGCCGAACATGAACGGGCCATTAACAATCCGTCAAGCCAACAGCGAGTGAGCGCCGGCGCAGGATCAGACCGCTCTGACGACGCGCGGCAACCGGTCAACGATCGCCGCCCCGCCGGCTTTCCCGGCGGCGGTGGCCCGGCGCATCTTTCCTAACCGGGCCGGCGGCGCTAGCAACGCCGGATGAGTGTTCGCCCCGTGATCGGTGTAACCCTGGATGCCGAGGCGCCGGGCGGATATTCCGCCTTCCCCTGGTACGCGCTGCGCGCCAACTATGCCGCGGCCATCGCCGGCGCCGGCGGGCTGCCGCTGGCGCTGCCGCATCTGCCCGATCTGGCCGAGGCGATGCTGGAGCGGATCGACGCGCTGGTGGTCACCGGCGGCGCCTTCGACATCGACCCGGCGCTCTATGGCGACGGCGCCCGGCATGCGACGGTGACACTCAAGCAGGGCCGCACCGCCGCCGAACTGGCGCTGCTGCGTGGTGCGCTGGCGCGCGATCTGCCGGTGCTCGGCATCTGCGGCGGCGCGCAATTGCTGGCGGTGGCGCTCGGAGGTACGCTGATCCAGCACATTGCCGACGCGGTGCCGGCGGCGCTGGCGCATGAGCAGCCGAACCCGCGCGACCAGCCGGGCCATACGGTGGCGCTGCGGCCCGGCAGCATGCTCGCGGGCATCGTCGGCGCCACGGCGATGGCGGTGAACTCGGCGCATCATCAGGCGGTGCGCGACCCCGGCCCGACCGCGGTGGTGAACGCCACCGCGCCGGACGGCGTCATCGAGGGCGTCGAGGACGCCCGCTTCCGCTTCTGCCTCGGCGTGCAATGGCATCCCGAGTTCCTCATCGATCCCGGCGATGCGCGCATCTTCGCCGCGCTGATCGCGGCCGGTGCGTGATGGCGGGCGAGCGCATCGCCAAATGGCTGGCCCATGCCGGCGTCGCCAGCCGGCGCGACGCCGAGCGGATGATCGCCGAGGGGCGGGTGCGGCTGAACAACGAAACCGTCACCCACCCGGCAAGCTTCGTTGCCGAGGGCGATCTGGTGGTGGTCAACGGCGCGGTGGTGACGCCGCCCGGCCGGGCGCGGCTGTGGCGCTACCACAAGCCCGAGGGGCTGGTGACGACGCATCGCGACCCGCAGGGCCGGCCGACCGTGTTCGAGCGGCTGCCGCCGGGGCTGCCGCGCGTCGTCAGCATCGGCCGGCTCGACCTCAACAGCGAGGGGCTGCTGCTGCTGACCAATGATGGCGGGCTGGCGCGGCAACTGGAACTGCCGGCCAATGGCTGGCTGCGGCGCTACCGGGTGCGCGTGTTCGGCAGTCCGCAGCCGCAGGATCTGGCGGCGCTGGCGCGCGGCGTCACCGTCGAGGGGATCAAATACGGCCCGATCGAGGCCGGTCTCGATTCGCGCAGCGGCGACAATTCCTGGCTGACGGTGGCGCTGCGCGAAGGGCGCAACCGCGAGGTGCGGCGGGTGATGGCGCATCTCGGCCTCAACGTGTCGCGGCTGATCCGCATCGCCTACGGCCCGTTTCAGCTCGGCCTGCTGCCGCGCGGTGCCGTCGAGGAGGTGCCGGCCAAGGTGCTGCGCGAGCAATTGCCCAAGGTGGCGACGCCGCCACCGGCGGAGGATCAGGCGCGGTGAGAATCATCGCCGGCGCTTGGCGCGGCCGGCGGCTGACGGCGCCAGACGGCGCGGTGACCCGGCCGACGGCGGATCGGGCGCGGCAGGCGCTGTTCGACATGCTGCTCCATGCGCCGTGGGGCGGGCGGGCGGTGGTGGAGGGGGCGGCGGTGCTCGACGCCTTCGCCGGCACCGGCGCGCTCGGGCTGGAGGCGCTGTCGCGCGGCGCGGCGCAGGCCGTGTTCATCGAGCGGGAGCCGGCGGCGTTGGCGGCGTTGCGCGCCAACATTGCCGCCTGCGGGGCGGCGGCGCGCTGCACTGTGCTGGCGGGCGATGTGACGCGGCCGGGGTCGGCGGGGCGGCCGTGCGGGGTGGTGTTTCTCGATCCGCCCTATGGCGCGGGTCTGCTGCCGCCGGCGGTGGCGGCGCTGTCGGACGCGGGATGGATCGGTCCCGGGACGCTGATCGTGGCCGAGCATGGGCGGGATGAGGCGGTGCCGGATCTGGGCGAGCCTCTCGCCGACCGGGCGCACGGCGCGGCGCGGCTCAGGGTGTGGGGCACCTGATTCGGGACGTGGTTCATTGCGTGGTTGTGCGGTGGCGGAAGCCGTGCCATCGGCAGTAATGATCTATTTTGCTTGAAAAAAGCAACCATTTGTACTTAGGGTCCGTTCGCATTTCATCGATTACCGGATGAGACATTTGATCCAGCCGATGGCGGCGGCGATGGCGATGCCGGCGGCGAAGGACACGGCGGTCTTGTCATAGCGGGTAGCGATGGCACGACGCTCTT
>JAJZES010000040.1 GCA_021845985.1 Pseudomonadota bacterium
CGCGGCGCGACGGCGGCGGGCGGTGCGGCCGGCGCCCGCGGCGCCGGCACCCGCTGCGCCAGCGCCTGTATCGCCCGCTCGGTCTCTGCCCACTCCTGCGTCGTGTCCGGCGCTGCCGCCGGCGCTGGCGCTGGCGCCGGCTTGCTGGCCTCGGCCTCGGCATGCTGGCGGGCCGCCTCGGCGAGATTGGCGCGAAGCTGCTCGGCCTCGGTGCGCAATCCGGCGAGGGCCGAGTTGGCGTCGCGGATTTGCTGCTGCAGCGCCCGCACCGCCTGGGTCTCCACCGGCACCGGCTCCGGTGCCGGTGCCGCCTCGGCCGGCGGTGGCGGATCGGGCGTTTTCGCCGCGCTGCTCGGGGCGCGCAGCGCGGCCAGCTCGCCTGGCGGGGCGTTGGCGTGGTCCATCAGCAACGCCACCGCCGCCAGCGCCGCCAGGCTGGCCAGCAGACCGGTCACGCCATACAGCGTCCGCCGAATGATCTTCTGCCAGTTGAGCGGCGCCCGTCGCCGCGACGCGCCATCCCACTCGTCGCGGTCGGCGGGCGTGGCCTGTGACAGCCGGTCTTCCTTCTCGATGAACATGGCACCCCGTTATGCCCCGTCCGGCCGTCACGGCTGGGACGCAGGTTCATGCGCGGCGCCGCGTCTGGCCTGCCGCCGCCGCGCCGGCCACAACGGTTGTCTGGCGATGGAGTTGCGCCGCAGCCGCCGAGCGCCGGCCGCGCCATCATGCGCGCCCGCCGCGGCGCCGGAGAATCGCAGTCGCGTGAGGCGGGGCCTGTGGAATTATTCGGCCGCTGACGTCTCCGCCGGCGCCCTGACCGCGGCGATGACGGCGGCAAAGGCGGCGCGGCCGAGCCGCATCGCGTGCCGGCCGCGCAACCGGCCATGCACGAGGCCGGTGCTGCGGTCGATGAATGCCAGCACGTCCGCATCGAGCCAGCGGGTCAGACCTGAATCGGCCATCTCATTCGCTCGGTGAAGCATCCGCAGGTCGGCAGAGCGGCGACCGCCAAGGCTCGGCGGGCGGGAGCCAAAAAACCTCCCGCCCGCCCGGCAATGACCGCCGTGTCAGCCGGCCGCGGCGTCCAGCGCCTGGGTCAGGTCGGCCAGGATGTCGTCGATGTGCTCGATGCCGATCGACAGCCGCACATAGCCGGGCGAAACCCCGCTGGCGTGCTGCTCCGCCGCGCTCAGTTGCGAATGGGTGGTGCTGGCCGGATGGATGGCGAGGCTGCGCGCATCGCCGATATTGGCGACGTGATAGATCAGCTTCAAGGCATCGATGAAGCGTTGCCCGGCCGCGGCGCCGCCGGCCAGTTCGAAGCCGACCAGCCCGCTATATCCGCGCGGCATGTATGTCGCCGCCCATGCGGCTTCCCGCCCGGTGAGCGTCGAGGGGTGGATCACCCGCGCCACATCCGCCCGGCCGCCAAGAAAGCGGGCGACGGCGGTGGCGTTTTCGCTGTGCGCCCGCATGCGCAACGCCAGGGTCTCGATCCCTTGCAGGATCAGGAACGCATTGAACGGGCTGAGCGCGGCGCCGAGGTCGCGCAGGATCACCGTGCGTGCGCGGATGATGTAGGCGACCGGGCCGAGCGGCTTGACCGCGTCCACCCACACCGCGCCATGATAGCTCGGGTCCGGCGTGTTCAGCGCCGGTTGCCGCGCCGCATGCGCTGCCCAGTCGAACTTGCCGCCGTCGATAATCACGCCGCCGATCGAGGTGCCGTGGCCGCCGAGATATTTGGTCAGCGAATACATCACGATCGCCGCGCCGTGGTCGAGCGGGCGGGCGAGCAGCGGGGCGGCGGTGTTGTCCATAATCAGCGGGATGCCGAGCGGTCGGCCGATCGCCGCGACCTCGGCGATCGGGAAGACGCGCAGTTTCGGGTTTGGCAGCGTCTCGGCGTAATAGGCACGGGTGCGGTCGTCGGTGGCGCGGGCGAACGCCTCCGGGTCGCCGGGATCGACGAAGCGCACCTCGATGCCCTGATCGCGCAGCGTATGGTTGAACAGATTCCAGGTGCCGCCGTAAATGTCGGTGGAGGCGACGACATTGTCACCGGCGCGGGCG
Organism: Pseudomonadota bacterium; assembly: GCA_021845985.1. Classification (GTDB taxonomy): domain Bacteria; phylum Pseudomonadota; class Alphaproteobacteria; order Acetobacterales; family Acetobacteraceae; genus JAFKFJ01. The sequence goes on from JAJZES010000040.1 coordinate 2,077, forward strand.
AGTGTCTGCAGCGTCATCGCCGATGCCGCCTGCCCGGAGGCCACCGTCAGCGCCGCCACCCCGCCCTCCAGCGCGGCAATCCGCTGCTCCAGCGCATCGTTGGTCGGGTTCATGATGCGGGTGTAGATGTTGCCCATTTCCTTGAGGGCGAACAGGTTGGCCGCGTTCTCGGTGCTGTCGAACTGAAAGCTGGTGGTCTGGTAGATCGGCACGGCGACGGCGTGCGTCGCCGGGTCGCGCCGCCATCCGGCATGCAGCGCCAGAGTTTCGGGGTGCTTGCTGGTCATGATCGTTCCTTTCCCTGCGTAATCCGCGCCGTTGAACAGGAAGGCGGGGCGGGGTGCAAGGCGAACCGTGCCGCGTCCCCCCGCCGGATGGTGCGGGCATGCGTCCCCGACATGGGAACCGCACCCCATCCCGCCGGTTTGGCGCTATCGGCCTGCAACCGGAAGAGCCGCCATGAATGACCAACCGCAGGCGGGCGCGTCCGTCGATGCGTTCTATGTTTCGGCCACCACCAGCCTCCAGGAGCAGCGTCCGCGCACGCTCAAGCATGGCGACGTGTTCGGCGTGTTCGACCATACCGGTGACATTCTCGCCGGTGAGGGCAATCCGGGCGGGCTGTATGCCCGCGACACGCGCCATCTGTCGCGCCTCGACCTGTTCATCGACGGCGTCCGACCGCTGCTGCTGTCATCGGACGTGCGCGAGGACAACGCCACGCTGACCTGCGACCTGACCAATCCCGACCTGCGCGATGCGACCGGGAGCGTGGTGCTGGAGCATGACCTCGTGCATATCCGCCGCTCGACCTTCGTCTTCGAGGGCCGCTGTCATCAGCGGCTGGCGGTGCGCAGCTATGCCGACGCGGCGCAGACGCTGACGCTGGAACTGCACTTTTCCGCCGATTTCGCCGACCTGTTCGAGGTGCGCGGGCAGCGTCGGCTGCGCCGTGGCATCATCCATCCGCCGGCCATCGGGCGTGACCGGGTGGTGCTGTCCTATACCGGTCTGGACAATGGCCGGCGCGAGACGCGGCTGCGCTTCAGCCCGGTTCCCGACCTGATCGAGCCGGGACGCGCCAGCTTCGTCCTGACGCTGGCGCCGGGCGAGCGCGCCAACCTGTATGTCGAGACGAGCTGTACCACCAGTCTGGCGGCGCCGGCGCCGGAAGCGTTCTTCATCGCCATGCGCGACGCCCGCCGCGCGCTGCGCCAGACCTCCGCCCGCGCCACCGCCATCGAGACCGGCAACGAGATTTTCAATGAGGCCATACGTCGCTCGGTGGCCGACCTCTACATGCTGATGACCGAGACCGATCTCGGCTCCTATCCCTATGCCGGCATCCCCTGGTACAGCACCGCCTTCGGCCGCGACGCGCTGATCACCGCGATGATGATGCTGTGGGTGGACCCGGCGGTGGCGCGCGGGGTGCTGCGCTACCTCGCCGCCAATCAGGCGACCGGCACCGACGCCGCGGCCGACGCCGAACCGGGCAAGATTCTGCACGAGGTCCGCCACGGCGAGATGGCGGAGCTGAAGGAAGTGCCGTTCCGCCGCTACTACGGCAGCGTCGATGCGACGCCGCTGTTCGTCATGCTGGCCGGCAGCTATCTGCGCCGCACCGGCGATGTCGCCACGCTGCAGGCGCTGTGGCCGAATATCGAGGCGGCGCTGCGCTGGATGGATACGTCCGGCGACCGCGATGGCGACGGCTTCGTCGAGTATCACCGCATGACCGAGGGCGGGCTGGCCAACCAGGGCTGGAAGGACAGCTACGATTCGGTGTTTCACGCCGATGGCAGCATGGCGCAGGGGCCGATCGCGCTGGTCGAGGTCCAGGGTTATGTCTATCGCGCCCGTCGCGCCGCGGCGCAGATCGCCAGCCGGCTCGGTCGTGCGCGGCGCGCCGAGACCCTGCTGCATCAGGCCGAGACACTGCGCGTGCGGATCGAGCAGGCGTTCTGGTGCGAGGAGATCGGCACCTATGCCCTGGCGCTCGACGGCAACAAAAAGCCCTGCCGGGTGCGCAGCTCCAATGCCGGGCATCTGCTGCTGGCCGGGGCGGCGGCGCCCGATCGTGCCGCGCTGGTGGCGCGGCAATTATTGGGCAGCCAGTTCTTCTCCGGCTGGGGGGTGCGCACCATCGCCACCGGCGAGGCCCGCTTCAACCCGATGTCGTACCATAATGGCTCGGTGTGGCCGCACGACAACGCGATGATCGGGATGGGCATGGGCCGCTACGGCATGCGGCGCCAGGCGGGGCGGGTGCTGACGGCACTGTTCGAGGCGGCGACCTATATCGACCTGCGCCGCCTGCCGGAGCTGGTCTGCGGCTTTCCGCGCCGGCGCGGTCAGGGGCCGACCTTCTATCCGGTCGCCTGCGTGCCGCAGGCATGGTCGGCGGCGGCCCCGCTGGCGCTGCTGCAGGCATGTCTGGGCATCGGCTTCGATCCGGCAAACCGCACCGTGACCTTCGACCGTCCAGTGATGCCGCCGTTCACTGACCGCATCATGCTGCACGGGCTGGCCGTCGGCGGCGGCAAGATCGACGTCCTGATGCAGGGCCACGGCGAGGCGGTGTCGGCCACGGTATTGTCGCGCAGCGGCGACATCCGGGTCACGGTGACGAGCTGACGGAGCCGCCGGCGACCCCGGCCGCGGCCAGTTCACGGCTCCGGCCGAGCCGCTCCATTTCCGCGGCGAGCCAGGGGCGCTCGACGATCTGGCTGCGATAGACGCCATGCAGCGCGGCGACCAGCGCGCCGCCGCGGTCGAGCATGGGGTCACCCATCTCGACCATGCGCAGGTTGGGCCAGGCGCGGCCACGGATGCGCAGCACCTCGGCCAGCACCTCGGCGGCGCTGTGCTGCGGCATCGCCTGCGCCAGGATCAGCGCCATCGACGCCGTGCTGCGCGAGACGCCGGCATGGCAGTGAACCAGCAGGTTGTCACCCGGCCCGATGGCACGGCCGAAATCGAGAAGTTGGCGGATATGGCTCTCGTTCGGCGGCAGGGTGGTCGGCGACGGCTCGATCACGTCGTTGAAGCGCAGTTCCAGCTTCTCATGCGCGGCGAAGCCGGCGAAGGCCTCGGGCACCGGATAGTCGGGGTCGAGGATCGACAGGACATGGGTGATGCCGGCGGTGCCGTGCAGGTCCAGCTCCTCGATGCCGCAGACGGTGATGCCGAACGGCGCGATCATGTGCATATCTGGGCACTCCTGCGGCGGGTCTTGCCGAACAAGAAACGGTTTCGTATTGTGACCTTGCTAGGTCGCACGGGGCGGCCGGCAGGCAGGAGACCCGAATGCGCGCGCGCCAGCAATCCGAATCCATTGACGTGTTCCGCGAGGCGATGATCGGCCTCGTGCGTGGCGACGACCCCGATCTGACGGCGCGGCAGATGTCGATTTTCCTGGTCTGCTACACCACCCGCGGGCCGCATACGGTGCGCGGTCTGGCGGAGCGGCTGCGGGTGCAGAAGCCGGCGGTGGTGCGGGCGATCGACCGGCTGGAGGCGTTCGATCTGGCGCGGCGCGAGCCCGACCTGCAGGACCGTCGTAGCGTGTTGATCACCCAGACGGCGGTGGGCAGGAACTTCCTGCGCCAGATCCGCGGCTCGCTGGCCGCCGGGGCGCGCAGCGTGGCGCCGCTGCAGGTCGAGGAACGGGCAACCAGCCACTGACCGCCGCCGCTCACCCGGCGGCAAGGCCGGTTGTGCGGCAAAGGATGCGGAGCGACGCGCTGAACTCGACTCTGGCGAGGATCAGCGTGTCGTCGGTGCCGTCCGGCAGCCGGCGGGGCGGATTTTGGCGGCATGCGGAGCAGGATGTCCGCGCCGCGCGCAATGCTGGTGCAGGTCCGGAGCTTCGGCCGGGCTTCGGCAAAATCGCCCCGCTCACGTCCCGCCCGCCGGGGCGCGCATCCGCTTGACGATGCGCGGCACGAATGCCGCCAGCGCCAGCAGCCCTAGGCCGAGCAGCCCGTAGCGAAGGCCGCCGCTCTCGCCCGCGGCGGTGGTCCGCCCGGCATAGCCGAGCCAAGTGTAGGCGATCGACCCCGGCACCATGCAGACGGCGGAGGCGGCGAGATAGGGCCAGAAGCCGATCCGCGTCAGCCCCAGCGCATAATTCAGCAAGGCAAAGGGAATGATCGGCACCAGCCGGACCATCGCGACGAAGCGCCACCCCTCCGCCTCGACCCCCGCCACCAGCCGCGCCAGCCGGCCCTGCTGGAGCCGGCCCGCCACCCAGTCGGCGGCGAGATAACGGGCGACCAGGAAGGCGCCGCCGGCGCCGAGGGTGGCGCCGATCAGGTCGAGCACCGCCCCCCACACCGGACCATAAGCGGCGCCGCCGGCGACGCTGAGCAGCCCGGCGGGAAACATCAGTACCGAGCCGACGGCATAGACCACCAGGAACCCCGCCGGCCCCCACGCCCCCAGCCCATCCAGCCGGGCGGCAAGCGCGGTCGGGCCGAGGGCGGCGCGGTGGGTGGCGATCCATGCCACCGCACCGGCCAGCAGCAACGCGACAGCCAGTCGGGGAAGCGTGCGGCGCAGGAGCTTACGCCGCCTCTGCCCGGATGGCGTCGGCCAGCGTCCCGAAGATGCGGTCGATATGCGCCCGCTCGACGATCAGCGGCGGCGACAGCGCGATGATGTCGCCGGTGGTGCGGATCAGCAGGCCGTTGTCGAAGCAGCGGTGGAAGATGCGCACCGCCCGGTCGGTCGGCTTGCCCTCCCGCCCCTGCAGCTCGATGCCGGTGACGAGGCCGAGGTTGCGGATGTCGATGACGTTGGGCAGCCCGCGCAGACTGTGCGCGGCATCGGTGAAATAGGGCTCGATGGCGCGCGCCCGGCCGGGCAGGTCTTCGGCGACATGCAGATCGACCGCCGCCACCGCGGCGGCGGCGGCGAGCGGGTGGCCCGAATATGTATAGCCGTGGAACAATTCGATGCCGGCCGGCGCACCATCGACGATGGTGCGGTAGATCGTGTCATGCACCGCCACCGCGCCCATCGGCACCGCGGCGTTGGTCAGCCCCTTGGCCATGGTCAGGATGTCGGGGGTGACGCCGACGCGCTCGCTGCCGAAGAACGTGCCGAGGCGGCCGAAGCCGGTGATAACTTCGTCGAAGATCAGCAGGATACCGTGCTTGTCGCACAACTCGCGCAGCCGCGCGAGATAGCCCGCCGGCGGCACCAGCACGCCGGTCGATCCGGCCAGCGGCTCGACGATGACGGCGGCGATGGTGTCGCCGTGCAGCGCCACCAGCGCGTCGAGATGGTCGGCGAGATGCGCCCCCCATTGCGGCTCACCGCGGCTGAAGGCGGTGTGCTGCGGTGCGTGGGTGTGCGGCAGATGATCGACATAGGGCAGCATGGCACCGAACTGCTTGCGGTTCGGCCCGATGCCGCCGACCGAGATGCCGCCAAAGCCGACGCCGTGATAGCCGCGCTCCCGCCCGACCAGCCGCACCCGCTGGCTCTGGCCGCGGGCGCGCTGGTAGGCGAGGGCGATTTTCAGCGCCGTATCAGCGCTCTCCGAGCCGGAGTTGGTGAAAAAGATGCGGTCCAGCCCGGCCGGCGTGTGCTCGGCGATCTTGGCGGCGGCCTGGAAGGCGATCGGGTGGCCGAGCTGGAAGGTGGGGGCGAAATCCATCGTCGCCGCCTGGCGCTGGATGGCCTCGGTGATCTCGCGCCGCCCGTGCCCGGCATTGACGCACCACAGCCCCGCAGTGCCGTCGATGATTTCGCGGTTGTCGTTGGTGTAGTAATGCATGCCCTCGGCGCGGGCGAGCATGCGCGGGGCGGCCTTGTAGCCGCGATTGGCGGTGAACGGCATCCAGAAGGCTTCGAGGTTGTTCGGGCGCGGGGGGATGTCGTTCATGGCAGGGTTCCTGGCAGCACGCCGGGCAGGTTCGCGCTATCTGCGGCCGGGAGCAAGGGAGGCGAGGGGGGAGTATGGCTGACGGGACGCTTTATCTCGGCACGCGACGCTATTCGTCGTGGAGTCTGCGCGGCTGGCTGGCGGTGCGCATGGCCGGGCTGCAGGTGCTGGAGGTGGTCATCCCGCTGACCGGCCAGGGCACCCCGGAGGTCAAGGCGATCAGCCCCAGCGGGCTGGTGCCGTATCTGCGGCACGGTGGGATCGACATTTGGGAAACCCTTGCCATCGCTGAATATTGTGCCGAGCTGGCGCCGCATCTGTGGCCCGCCGCGGCGGCCGCGCGGGCGCATGCCCGGGCCATCGCCGCCGAGATGCATGCCGGGTTTGGGGCGCTGCGTCAGGCGATGCCGATGAATCTCGGTCGCGTCATCGCCGGCGCCGGGCAGACCCTCGGCAGCCTCGCCGACATCGCCCGCATCGAGACGCTCTGGCGCGACACGCGGGCGCGCTACGGACAGGGCGGCCGGTTCCTGTTCGGCGCCGATTTCACCCTCGCCGATGCCATGTATGCGCCGGTGGTGGCGCGGCTGCTGACCTATCGCCCGGCGCTGGCGCCCGACACCCTGGACTATTGCGCGGCGGTGCGCGGCTTTCCGCTGGTCGCCGAATGGTATGATGGCGCGGCGGGTGAGCCGGCGGAGTGGCTGCTCGACAAATACGAGAGCGTCGCAGCACCTTGAGGCAGGTCGCCATCGTGCTGCCGCCGCGCGAGGTGTTCTCGCCGGCGGCGACCGGTGCGGTGGGGCTGGTGGTGCATCTCATGGCGCGGGCCGGGGCGTGGCCGGCGACGGTGTTCGGCATGGCGACGGCGGCGCCGTTCAGCGACGTGACGTTCCGCGCGGTGCGTCCGGGGCTGCTGCCGGTGATGCAGTCGCGCCGCTATGCCGCAAGCGTGGCGCGGATGCTGCGCCGCGCGCCCGCCGACCTGATCGAGGTGCATAACCGCCCGGACACTGCCCTGCTGCTGGCGCGGGCGTTTCCGTCGGTGCCGGTGACGCTGTTTCTGCACAATGATCCGCAGGGCATGCGTGGCGCCCGCACCGCCGCCGAACGCGCGGCGCTGCCGTCGCGGCTGGCCGCCGTGGTCACCGTGTCCGACTATCTGCGCCGGCGCTTCGCGCGGACCGAGGGGATCGCGGTGCTGCCCAACGGCATCGACCTCGCCGCCCTGCCGGTGGCGCGGCGCGAGCCGGTGGTGCTGTTCGCCGGCCGGGTGGTTGCCGACAAGGGGGCGGACGTGTTCATCCGCGCCGCCGCGCGCGCGCTGCCGGCGCTGCCGGGCTGGCGGGCGGAGCTGATCGGCGCCGACCGGTTCGGCGCCGCCAGCCCGGAGACGCCGTTCCTGCGCACCCTGCGCGCCGAGGCGGCGGTGGCGGGGATCGCCATGCCGGGCTGGCAGCCGCATGCGGCGGTGCTGGCGGCGATGGCGCGCGCCGCCATCGTCGTCGTGCCGAGCCGCTGGCCGGAGCCGTTCGGGCTGACCGCGCTGGAGGCGATGGGCAGCGGTGCGGCGCTGCTCTGCTCACCGCGCGGCGGCCTGCCGGAAGTGACCGGCGACGCTGCGCTGCCGATCGACCCGGACGACCCGGCGGCGCTGGCCGCGGCGATCATCGGTCTGGCCCGCGATCCGCCGCGGCTGGCGGCGCTGGGTGCGGCGGGGCGGGCGCGGGCGGCGCAGTTCGACATCGGGCCGGTCGGCGCCCGGCTCGACGCGCTGCGCCGGCAGGCGCTGGCGGCATGGCCGCGGACGGCGCCGCACCCTATATGACCATGCCGAACCCGCGCGGAGTCCCGCCATGTCCGATACCGCCGCCAAGCCCGATCTCGTTCCCGTCACCGTGCTGACCGGCTATCTCGGTGCCGGCAAGACGACGCTGCTGAACCGCATCCTGTCGGAACAGCACGGCCGCAAATACGCCGTCGTCATCAACGAGTTCGGTGAGCTCGGGGTGGACAACGACCTTGTCGTGGACAGCGACGAGGAAGTCTTCGAGATGAACAACGGCTGCATCTGCTGCACCGTGCGCGGTGACCTGATCCGCATCGTCGGCGGGCTGATGAAGCGGCGCGACCGCTTCGACGGCATCATCATCGAGACCACCGGCATCGCCAACCCCGCGCCGGTGGCGCAGACCTTCTTCGTCGATGAGGGGGTGCGGGCGAAAAGCCGGCTCGATGCCATCGTCACCGTGGTTGACGCCAAAAACCTGCCGCAGCGCCTGTCCGACAGCCGCGAGGCGGCGGACCAGATCGCCTTTGCCGACGTGATCGTGCTGAACAAGCTCGATCTGGTGACGGCGGACGAGCGGGCGGCGGTGGAGGCGCGGATTCGCGCGATCAACCCGTATGCGACCATCCATCATGCCACCCGCGGCGACGTGCCGGTGACGGCGCTGCTGCAACAGAAGGCGTTCGATCTCGACCGCGTGCTGAGCCACACGCCCGACTTCCTCACCGACGACAGCCATGAGCACAACGAGGATGTCGCCTCGATGAGCTTCGAGGCGGCGCGGCCGATCGACCCGGAGAAGTTCAACGCCTGGATCGGTGCCCTGCTCGCCGAGAAGGGGCAGGATCTGCTGCGCACCAAGGGCATCCTGGCCTATCCCGGCGAGGATCGGCGCTTTGCCTTCCAGGCGGTGCATATGATGGCGGACGGCGATTTCGTCGGCCGCTGGAAGGACGGCGAGGCGCGCCACAGCCGGCTCGTCTTCATCGGCCGCAACCTCAACCGCCCGCAGCTTCGCCGCGGGTTCGAATCGTGCCAGGTGGCGGCAGAATGATTGCTGCGCCCGGCGGCGCTGTTTAGAGTCCGCCGGATTGGAGGAGAAACCAATGCGCGCTCAGTTGACCCGCTGGGGGGATAGTCTCGCGGTCGGTCTGCCGCCCCGGTTTGCCGAATCCGCCGGCTTGCGGGAGGGGGCGACGGTAGAGCTGGATATCGTCGATGGCGTGCTGCGGCTGCGCCGGCCACGCTACACGCTGGACGAATTGCTGGCCCAGATCACGCCGGAAAACCTGCCAACCGAAACGTTCGACGACCCGCCGGTCGGGGAGGAGCAACTGTAGGTGGCGGCGCCGGATCCGGGTGATCTGGTAAGGATCAATTTCCATCCGCAAGCCGGCCGTATTCCTTTGCCCGAAGGGCTGGCGGTGCGCGGCGTCGTGCTGGCCGATCAGGTCAAGAGCATCGACCGGCGGGCACGACAGATCGAACCGGCCGGCAGGGTGCCGGCCGCTTTTCTCGCGCACGTTCTGGAGCGACTGATGAGTCTTCTGACGGGCCGGATGCCAATGGAAGATTTCGACGCATGAGCCAGACCATCTCCCGCGATCATCTGCTCGACACGCGCGGCGTGCGGGCCGATCTCGACGCCTTCGTCGTCGCCGCCGCGTTCGACCGTGGCGGCCTGCCGGGCTTCGCGCTTGGCGACGGCACGCTGCGGCTGGTGCAGGACGGCGCCTGGAACAGCGTCCAGGCGCATGACGGCGCGACCCTCGCGCTCGCCGCCGATCTGCACGCGGGCTTCGTCAGCGGTGGCGATGACGGGCGTTTCGTGCGCGTCGCCGGCGACGGCAGCATCGCCGCCCTCGCCGGCTTCGGCCAGAAATGGGTCGAGCACGTCGCCAGCTTCACCGATGCCAAAACCCAGATTCTCGCCTGCTCGGTCGGCAAGACCATCCATCTGTTCGATGCCGCCGGGGTGACGCTGAAGACACTGGCGCATCCCTCGACCGTCACCGGCCTTGCCTTCGACGCCAAAGGCAAGCGCATCGCCGCCAGCCATTACAACGGTGCCAGCCTGTGGTTCGTCGCCTCCAAATCCGACAACCCGCGGCTGCTCGCCTGGAAGGGCAGCCATCTCGGCATCGCCATCAGCCCGGACGGCGAGAACGTCGTCACCGCGATGCAGGAGAATGCGCTGCACGGCTGGCGCCTGTCCGACGGGCAGCACATGCGGATGAGCGGCTACCCAAGCAAGACGCAGGCGATGTCGTTCACCCGCGGCGGCAAATGGCTGGCCACCTCGGGGGCGGAGTCGATCGTGCTGTGGCCGTTCACCGGCGGCGGGCCGATGGGCAAGGCACCGACCGAACTTGCCGGCGGCGACAACGTGTTGTGCAGCTTCGTCGCCTGCCACCCGCTGCATGAGGCGGTGGCGGCGGGGTTTTCCGACGGGCTGGTGGTACTGGCTGATATTCCCGGCCAGCGCATCCTGCCGGTGGCGGCACCGGGGCGCGGCAGCGTCTCGGCGATGGCGTGGAACGCCGACGGCACGCGGCTGGCGTTCGGCACCGAAAGTGGCTTCGCCGCGGTGGTGGATTTCGCCAAGATGTAGCGGCGGGCGGTCAATCCTCCTCGCCGGCCAGCGCCGCATAGCGGGCGCGGTGCACCGCCGCCGAGCCGTGCAGATTGGCCAGCACCATCGCCCGGCGCAGATACAGACCGGCATCGTGCTCGTCGGTATAGCCGATGCCGCCGTGCAGCTGAATCGCCTGCCGCGTCACCACCAGCGCCGCGTCGGAGGCGCGTGCCTTGGCGCGTGACACGGCGGCATGCTGCACCGCCATCGCGGCGTCGCCGTCGAGGGTTGCGGCAGCCGAGGCAATACTGGCGCGGGTCATCTCGATTTGCAGCTTCAGGTCCGCCGCGCGGTGCTGCAGCGCCTGAAAACTGCCGATCACCGCGCCGAATTGCTGGCGCGTGCGCAGATAGTCCAGGGTCAGCGCGAACACCCCGTCCATCAGCCCGAGCAGATAGGCCGCGGTCGCCAGCGTCGCCTCCTCCAGCGCCGCCGCGACATCGCCGTCAACCGGCTCACCCGCCGCGTCGTCGAGCAGCAGCGTGCCGAAATGCCCGCCATCCTGCGTCGTCACCGTTTCCAGACGCAGGCCGGGCGCGTCGCGCCGCACCAGCGCGCAGCCATTGTTGGTCGTCACCAGGAACGCATCGGCGCCGGCCGCCAGCGGCACGAACAGCTTGCGCCCCTGCACCCGACCGTTGCTGAACCGCGTGTCACCGGTTGCCGCGAGCGTGTTGGCCCGTTCCTGCCACGCCGGGATGACGATGCTCTCGCCGGCCAGCAGCGCCGACAGCGCCGCGCCGCGCAGCAGGCTCGCCGCCGTCGTGCAGGCGATCAGCGGCTCCGGCACCAGACCGCGCCCGAGTTCTTCGGCCAGTGCGCAGTAGGCGCGCATGTCGAGGCCGGCACCGCCATCGGTTTCCGCCAGCCGCAGTCCCGGCCAGCCGAGATCGCAGATGGTCTGCCACATGGCGCGGTCGAATCCCGGCGGGTGATAGCGCAACGCCCGGATGCGGCGCAGATCGCCGCCGCGCGGCGCCACCGCGCCGGCGCTGTCGCGCAGCAGCGTCAGCGCGTCATCGGCGCCGCTCACGCGAAGCTCAGCGTAATCGTCTCGGCGACCAGCGCCGGGCGCGTCTGGCCCTCAATCTCCACCGTCGCCTCGACAATCAGCCGTCGTCCGCCCTCGATCGGCTCGGACGCGCGCAAGGTGAGCTGTGCCCGCACCCGCGCCCCGGCCGGCACCGGGCTGGTGAACCGCACCTTGTTGGAGCCGTAGTTGATGGCGCGCGATTTGTGGCGGATCGCGAACACCTCGGCCGACAGCCGCGGCAGCAGCGACAGCGTCAGATAGCCGTGGGCGATGGTGGTGCCGCCTGGCATCTCGCGCGCCGCGCGCGCGCGATCGACATGGATCCACTGATGGTCGCCGGTCGCATCGGCGAACAGGTCGATCATTTCCTGGGTCACCGTGAGCCAGTCGCCGGTGCCGAGCGATGTGCCGACATGCGCGTCCATGTCGGCGGGAGTGTCGATATCGAGCATGCTGCGTCTCCTGCTTCACCCGCCCGGCGGGGCGAGGTCGATCACCGCGTCGGCGCAGAATGCGCCCTCGCCCGCCGGCATCGCCAGCACCGGATTCAAATCCACCGACCGCAGCCGCGGCCCGGCCTGCGTCGCGAACACCGACAGCCGCGCCAGCATCGCCGCCAGCGCCGCGATGTCGGCCGGTGGGCGCCCGCGCGCGCCGAGCAGCAGCGGCGCGCCGCGGATCGCGCGGATCATGCGTTCGGCTTCATCAACGCCGAACGGGCAGCGCCGCAGCACGACATCGTGCAGCACCTCGACGAACACCCCGCCCAGCCCGAACATCGCCACCGGCCCGAACACCGGGTCGCGCTGCACGCCGAGGATGCATTCGACGCCGCCGCGCAGTTGCCGCGCCACCAGCACGCCCTCGATCCGCGCCGCCGGGGCGTGGCGCCGCGCCCGCTCCAGCAGGGTCGCGACGCCGCTGCGCACCCCGTCGGCATCGGCAATGTCGAGCAGCACGCCGCCGATTTCCGATTTGTGCAGAATGTCGGGCGAGAGGATTTTCAGCACCACCGGAAAGCCGAGCGCCGTCGCCGCGGCCACCGCCGCCGTGGCGTCGGCGCAGGCGCGTTCCGCCACCGCGACAATCCCCGCCGCCGTCAGCAGCCGCTTCGCCGCCGCCTCGTCCGGCGTGGTCAGGGGCAGCGCCACCGGCGGCACCGCCGGCGGCGGCAGCAGCGGACCGCGCGCCAATGCCGCGCCGTAGCGTCCCATTGCGTGCAGCGCCGTCACCGCGCGCGTCGGGTCCTCGAACACCACGAAGCCGTCGCTTTCATAGTCGATGATGCGCGCCGGCGGGGCCAGCACCGACAGCGCATAGAGCCGGTCGGGATGCCGCGCCTTGACCTCGCACAACTGCGCCCGCAGCCCCGGCGCGATCGACGCCGCGCCGCCGACCTGGGAGAAAAAGGCGAGCACCGAGCTGTAGCCGCCCTCCGCCACCATCGCCTCGGTGAAGCGGCCGATCAGCGTCATGTCGTTGAACGCCTGCGCCGTGCAATCGACCGGGTTGCGCGGCGCGGCGAATGGCAGCAGCTCGCGCAGCCGCGCCTGCGTCGCCTCGGGCATCGGCGGCATCGCCAGGCCGATCGCCTCCGCCGCATCGGCGATCATCACCCCGGCACCGCCGGAGATGGTGATGACGCCAAGTGTGTTGGCCGCGGGATAGATGCGCCGCGTCGCCGTCATGGCGATGTCCAGCATCTCGTCGGTGCTGCGCGCCCGCACCACGGCGAACTCCGCCAGCACCGCATCGGTCACCGCGTCGTCGCCGGCGATGGCGGCTGTGTGCGACTGCGCCGCGGCGGCGCCGATGGCGCTGCGCCCGACCTTCATCATCACCACCGGCTTGCGCGCCGCGCGCGCCGCGGTCAGCGCCGCGATGAACTGCGGCGCGTCGCGGATGCCCTCGGCATAGGCGGCGATGACATCGGTGTCGGGGTCTTCGGCCAGCCAGCCGATGATGTCGGCGATGGTGACGTCGGCTTCGTTGCCGGTGGTGACGCAGATCGGCGTGCCGATGCGGCGGTCGCGGGCGTTGGCGAAGATATGCGTGCCGAAGGCGCCCGACTGGCTGGCGATGCCGATGCGGCCGGGCAGCGGAAATCCGTTCTCCACCGAGGAGGTGAAGATCGGGAAGAAGCCGATGCGCGCGTTGAACAGGCCGAGGCAGTTCGGCCCGAGCAGCCGCATGCCGTGGTGGCGCGCCCGCGCCGCCATCGCCGCCTGCGCCGCGGCGCCGGCGGCGTCCATCTCGGCGAACCCGGCGCTGAACACGATCGCCGCGCCGACGCCGCGGCGGCCGAGGTCGTCCACCGCGGCCAGCGCCGCCTCCGCCGGCACGGCGACGATCGCCGCATCCGGCACGCGCGGCAGGGCGGCAATGCTGGGCCAGGCGGGCAGGCCCTGGATCACGCTCCGATTGGGGTTGACCGGCATGATCTCGCCGGCGAAACCCTGCGCCAGCATGTAGGCGATCGGCCGGCCGCCGATGCGCACCGGGTCGGCCGAGGCGCCGATCACCGCGACCGAGCGTGGGGCCAGCAGGCGCGTCAGGCCGCCGAACGTCATGCACTGCCCTCCCGTCCCGGCGCCGCCGGTGCCGCGCAAGCTTGGCCAGATCGCGGCGGCGGTCAACTCGCCGTGGCCGGACGATGGACGCCGCCGCGGCGGCCGGTTAGGACAGTTGGTCAGCGACGGAGCCGCCGATGACCAAGCTGCACTCGACCGACTGGGACCGCGATGCCGCACTGACCACGGCGCGTATCCTGTTGGAGATCAAGGCGGTCAATTTCCGCCCGGCCGAACCCTACACCTTCACCTCGGGCTGGGCCTCGCCGGTCTATATCGACTGCCGCCGCATCATCTACTTCCCGCGCGCCCGCGCCCGCATCTGCGAGCTGGCGGTAGAGAAGCTCGGCCGGCATGTCGGCTATGAGAGTATCGACGTGGTGGCCGGCGGCGAGACCGCCGGCATCCCGTTCGCCGCCTGGATCGCCGAGCGCATGGCCGCGCCGATGGCCTATGTCCGCAAGCAGCCGAAAGGCTTCGGCCGCAACGCGCTGATCGAGGGCGACGTGCCGGAGGGGCGGCGCACCCTGCTGGTCGAGGATCTGACCACCGACGGGCAGAGCAAGATCCGCTTCGCCAACGCCCTGCGCGACGCCGGCGCCATCGTCAACCACGCCTTCGTGGTGTTCTTCTACGGCGTCTTTCCTGGCAGTTTCGAGACGCTGGCGCGCATGGACATCGCGCTGCACCATCTCTGCACTTGGTGGGACGTGCTGGAAGCCTGCCGCGACCGGCCGTATTTCGACGATGCGGCGCTGGCCGAGGTGCGGCGCTTCCTGGAAAACCCGGTGGCGTGGTCGGCGGCGCATGGCGGCATCGCCAGCGCCGAGGAAGCCGCCGCCCGCAAGGCCGGCGGCTGAGCCATGCACGTCATGGTGCTCGGCGGCGGCGTCATCGGCGTCACCACCGCCTATGAACTGCAAAAGGACGGCCACGAGGTCACCCTGATCGAGCGCGCGGCGTCGGTGGCGGAGGGCACCAGTTTCGGCAATGCCGGCATGATCGCGCCCGGCCACGCCTTCGCCTGGGCCTCGCCGAAAGTGCCGAACATCCTGCTGCGCTCGCTGTGGCGCGACGATCTGGCGTTCCGCGTCCGGCTCTCGGCCGATCCGGCGTTCTGGCGCTGGTGCGCCCGCTTCCTCGGCCAGTGCACCGCCGAGCGGGCGCGCCGCAACACCCGGCGCAAGCACCGGCTGTGTACCTATTCGCAGGCCGTGCTCAACGAGATCGTCGCCGAGACCGGCATCGATTTCGACCACAGCGCCAATGGGCTGCTGTTTCTCCACCGCTCACCGGCGACGTTCGCGCAGGGGGTGCGCAACCTGTCGATCCTGCGCGAGCTGGGGCAGGAGCAGCAGGTGCTCGACCGCGCCGGTCTCGCCGCCCTAGATCCGGCGCTGGCCCAGGCCGGCGACAAGCTGGCCGGGGGCGTCTATGCGCCGACCGATGCCACCGGCGATTGCCACCTGTTCACCGTGCGTCTGGCCGAAACCGTCCGCCAGCGCGGCGGCACGCTCCGTCTCGGCACCACCATCCGCCGGCTGCTGTCGGATGGCGAGCGCATCACCGGGGTCGAGACCGATCAGGGCACGCTCACCGCCGACCGCTACGTGCTGGCGCTCGGCGTGTGGAGTCCGCACCTGCTGCGCGGCCTCGACCGCTGGCTGCCGGTCTATCCGGTGAAGGGGTTTTCGCTCACCCTGCCGATCGGCGGCAACCACCTGCCGCCGGCCATCGGCGCCGTCGATGAGGATAATCTGATCGCCTATTCGCGCCTCGGCGACCGGCTTCGCGTCACCGCCACGGCGGCCTTCGCCGGCTATGACCAGAGCCACCGCCCGGCCGATTTCCGCGTCATGCTGAACAAGGTGCAGGACCTGCTGCCCGGCGGCGCCGATTACACGCGGCCCGCCTATTGGGCCGGGCTGCGGCCGATGACGCCGGAGGGCACGCCGATCCTGGGCACCGGGCGGCAGCGCAATCTGGTGTTCAACACCGGGCATGGCCATGTCGGCTGGACCATGTCCTGCGGCGCCGCACGCATCACCCGCGACCTGATCGCCGGCCGCCCGCCCGAAGTGCCGCTCGACGGCATGACGCTGCACTGACCCGCGATGCCGCCAGCCGGCATGCGCTGCTTTGAAAGGTCCGCGCGTGGACAACACCGTTCTCGATTACCCGTTCGCTGAACCGCCGCGCTTCGGCGAGACGATGACGGTGGCGCCGGGCGTGCTGTGGCTGCGGCTGCCGCTGCCGTACCGGCTCGACCATGTGAACATCTATCTGCTGGAGGAGGGCGACGGCTATGCCGTGCTCGACACCGGCCTCGACACGCCCGACTGCCGCGCCGCGTGGCAGGCGGCGCTGTCCGGCCCGCTCGCCGGGCGGCGACTGACGCGGCTGCTGGTGACGCATTTCCATCCCGACCATGTCGGGCTGGCCGGCTGGCTGGCCGAGCGGTTCGACCTGCCGCTGTGGATGCCGCGGCCGGAATACCTGTTCAGCCTGGCGCTGCAGTTCGCGCCGGGCGATCTCGGCGCGGAGATGAACCGCGCCTTCTATCTGCGCCACGGCCTGCCCTCGGCGGTGGTCGAGGCGGTGCTGGTGCGCGGGCACGAATATCTGCACCACACCACCGGCGTTCCGACCACCTATCGCCGGCTGCTGGCCGGGCAGGTGCTGCCGATCGGCGCACGCACGCCAACGGTGCTGACCGGCGGCGGTCATGCGCTGGAACAGGCGATGCTGCTGAGCGCGCCGGAACGCCTGTTCTTCGCCGCCGATCAGGTGATCGCGCGCATCTCGCCCAATGTCAGCGTGTTCGCCATGGAGCCGGGCGCCGACGCGCTGGGCGCCTATCTGTCGTCGCTGGCGGCGATCCGCGAGACGGTGCGCGACGATGTGCTGGTGCTGCCCGGCCACGGCCTGCCGTTCCGCGGGCTGCATGCGCGCATCGGCGAACTGGTGCTGCACCATGCGCAACGCTGCGCCGCCATCGCCGAGGCCTGCCGCACCGAGCCACGCTCGGCCGCCGACCTGATCCCGGTGGTGTTCCACCGCGTGCTCGACGAGCACCAGACCGGATTTGCCTTCGGCGAGGTGCTGGCGCATGTCAACCGCATGCTGGCCACCGGCGAATTGC
The DNA here is from genome assembly GCA_021845985.1 of Pseudomonadota bacterium. Classification (GTDB taxonomy): domain Bacteria; phylum Pseudomonadota; class Alphaproteobacteria; order Acetobacterales; family Acetobacteraceae; genus JAFKFJ01. The sequence continues at coordinate 19,139 of JAJZES010000040.1, forward strand.
ACCGCGAGACCGACGCGGCCGGGCAGGAGCGCTACCGAACCGTCTGAACGGCAAGCCGGTCAGCCCGGCGCCCGCCAGTAGCGCCCGCTCATCGCCAGCGTCAGGGCGAAGCGCCGCGCCCCGCCCGCCGCGATCAGCGCGTCGCCGCCGGTCCAGCGCCAGTGCGGCTCGGCGGCGTGCCAGCCCGCGGCCAGCCGCGCATCGGCCAGCGCGAGTGCGGCCTCGTCGAGCGACAGCGCCGCCACCGCGATGCCGAGCCGGCGGCCATCGGCGACGCCGAACTCCGCCGGCACGAAACTGCGCGACAGCAGCCGGATTGCCTCGGTGCCGCGCGGCAGGTCGAACCCCCCGGCGCGCCGGCGCAGCCGCCGCCCGTCCGCCAGCACGGCGAGATCGGGGTCGTCGGTCTGCCGATGACCGAGCGCCGCCGCCCGCGCCAGCAGCCGTGCCCGCGCCGCCGCCAGTTTCGGCCCCGCCGTCACCAGCCGCGCCGCGCCATGCGCCCGCCACTGCCGCAGCACCAGCGCCGCGCGCCCCTCGGTCGGCAGGAAACTCTCCGCCGGCAGGTTCTCAGCCAGCAGCACGTCATGCGTTGGCAGCGCGACATGCCAGTATTCGATCATGCCGGCCGGCATTTGCCTGACGGTGGCGCCGTTGAGCAGGTAGCGCACCGGGATCAGCACCCCCTCCAGCAGCAGCGCATGGTCGGGCGACAACCACAAATCGCGCGCCGGCCGCCCCGGCGCCACCGCATGCGCGGCGACGCACACCGGCCACGCATCCGCCGGGCGCGGATGGCGCGCGCCATCGACCCGCTGGCGGGTCAGCCGGGTGATCGGCCGCCACTGGCCCGCGACGGTGCGCACCAAGTCGCCCGGCCGCAGCCGTTCGACGGCGATGGCGCCGCGGGCGGTGACGATGCGGGTGCCGGCGGCGTAGCAGGCCTGCGCCGTGACCAGGGTGCCGCCGGTGCCGTCGCCGCCGGTGGAAAATAACAGCCCGGCGGAGACATTGCTGACCGGGGCGTGCGCCGTGTCGCCGGAGGCGCCGGTCACCTGCAGCGCGCCGTTGGCGAGGCCGGCGCCGCCGGCGCCGAAGCCCTGCGCCGGGGTCGAGGAGACGCCGGTGAAGTCGATCAGATCGGTCGCCGCCAGCCCGATCAGGGTGACCCCGACCGCGCCGGTGCCGGGCAGCACCAGCAGCGCGCTGCCGCCGGCGAAATCGACCGTCGGCGACCCGCTCAGCGCGGTGATCGTCGCCGCCGATCCGGCATCGAGGGTGATCGTCGCGGTGCCGCCGAGCGTGCCGGCCGACAGCGTGGCGTTCTGGCCGACGCTGACCGCGCCGCCGTCGAGCTGTGTCGCCGACAGCGTGGCGCCGGTGCCGAGCGTCACCGCGCCGCCCTCCAGCGTCGCCGCCTGCATTGCCGCATTGGCGCCGAGGGTGATGGTCAGCGTCCCGCCGACGGTGCCGCTGTCGAGCAGCGTCGCACCCGCGGCAACCGCCAGCGACCCGCTGCCGATGAGCGCCGCGCCGAGGCTGAGCGTGCCGGCATTGACGCTGATGCTGCCGTCATCGGCCAGCGTGCCCGGCCCGCTCACCGTGAGCGTGCCGCCGAGCAGGGTCAGCGTCGAGGCGGCATCCAGCGTCACCGTGCCGGCATCGAGCGCCAGCGTATCGGCGATCCCGGCGCCGCCGGCGGTGATGCCGACGCCGGTGATGCTGGCGGCGGCGGCGAAATCGAGCTTGACCGTGGCGGCGTCGAGCGTCACCGCGGTCGCCCCGGCCGGAATGCCCTCAAGCGTGTTCGGGCCATAGACGGTGATGCCGCCGGGCTGATCGACGGTGACCGCGTCCAGCGCCGCGCCGCCGAGGATGGTGAGCGTGCCGGTGCCGGATTTCAGCGTGCCGTCGCGCACCGTGCCGGTGACGAACACCGATCCGTAATGCGTCGCGTCGAGCGTGCCGCCGCCGAGATCGAGCGTGCCGGAGATCAGCAACTGCCCGTCGATACTGCCCAGCGCGGCGAGCGACAGGGCAGCGGCGATGGCCACCATGTCGGCGGTGATGGTGCCGGTGTTGCTGAAGCCGGCGGTGCCGATCACCACCTCGTTGGTCAGGGTGCCGGGGCCGCCGGCAAATTGCGTCGGCACATCGCTCAGCGCGATGACGCCCTGGTTGCTCGCCGTCGCGCCGGTCAGCTCAAGAGTGCCGCCGGCGAGGTTGATGGTGCCGAGGTTGACGAAATCGGCGGCGGAGATGTCGAGCGTCGGGCCGAACGCTTCGGTATAGGTGGTGGTGGTGCTGTGCGGCGCCGGGCCGCTGCTGAGGGTCTCCCGGATCGACACCGGATCCAGGCTGACCAGACCGCGATTGACGAAACTGGCGCCGCCGATGGTCACATCGGCACTGGCGGCGTAACCGAAATTGCCGCTGATCGTGCCCTCGTTGAGCAGCGCGCCGGTGATGCCGACGCTCTCGGCCGGCGGCAGGGTGGTGGCCAGGGCGGCGGCCTCGCCGATCAGCACCGTCCCGGCCGGGGCGATGGTGACGGCGCCCGACCCGATGCCGGCCTGCAGCACAGCGACGCCCTGCACCAGCGTCGGGTCGAGGGTGATGCTGCCGCCATACAGTCCGGGCGTCAGCGTCAGCGTTCCGGCGACGCCGATGGCGGCGCTGGCGGCGGTCGCCGGGTCGATCACCACGCCGCCCAGCACCGGCGCGGCATAGGCGAGGCTGACGCCGACCAGCGTGCCGCCGGTGGTGACCGGCGCGGTGGTCAGCGTGCCGCCGGTGAGCGTGCCCGACAGCAGCAGGCTGCCGGCCAGCGTGCCGGACAGCGCCAGGTTGGAGGCGACCTGCAGCGCCGCGCCGCCGGTGAGGGTGACGCCGGCCGCGGCGGCGCTGCTGGCGTCGATGGTGACAGTGACGCTGCCGCCGATGACGGCGTCATCGCCGGCCTGCGGCGCACTGTTGCCGATCCAGTTGAGCGGCGAGAACCAGTTGAGATCGGCGCCGCCCTTCCAGGTGATCGTTGTCATCGCCGCCGCCCCGTGTGCGTACCCGCAACGACCTTATCAACTTTTTGTCAGGCTGGCGAGATCGTTTCGCGTCTATCGCTTCACGTCTATCCGAATGCCCGCAGCACCCCCTCGCCAATCAGCAGCACCACCGCCGCCCAGAGGAACGCCGACAGCCAGTTGGCCACCTGGAACACCGCGGGGCGCATCTCGAACATGCCGCAGAGCAGCGGCACGGTGGCGCGCAGCGGGCTGAAGAAGCGGCACAGCACCACGCTCATCGCCCCCCAGCGATGGAAGAACCGCTCGCCGCGCGGCATCAGCTCCGGGTAGCGGGTGAACGGCCAGACATGCCGCGCCCGGTCCTTCAGCCGCCAGCCGATGGCATACGACACCCAGTCGCCGAGCGCCGCGCCGACGGCGATGGCCAGCAGCACCGGCCAGACCGACACCCCGCTCATGCCCATCAGGGCGACGATGATGGCGACGACGAACGAGCTCGGCACCACCAGCGAGACGAAGGCGAGCGATTTGAAGAAACTCAGCACCAGCGCCGCCGGCACGACCCAGGCTGCATGCGCCTGGATGAACGCCGTCATGGCGTGGGCAGCCGGCGAAAGCCCGGCGTGTCGGCCGGCTCGGCCAATTCCTCCTCGATGGCGGTCACCGCGGCCAGCCGCGGGCCGCGGCGGCAGGCGCGCACCAGTTCCTCCACCGCGGCGGTGTCGCCGTCGATCAGCGCCTCGATCGACCCGTCGCGGCGGTTGCGCACCCAGCCCGACAGTCCGAGCGCCTGCGCCTGCGCCACCATCCAGTCGCGGAAACCAACGCCATGCACCCGACCCTCGATAATCAGGCGCTTGGCGGTCATGCGCGCAACGTCTCCAGCAGATGAGCGGCGTCGGCTATGTCCTGCCCGATCCGCCGGCGGCGCGCGAGGGCTTCTTCATCGCTGCCCCACGATTCCTCCTGAAACGCCTCATCGAGCGTCGCCAGCGCCAGCGCCGCGGCGGCATCGAGAATCCCCTCGGCGAGCGCCAGCCCGAGCACCAGACTGCCCAGCGCCGGCACCGCGACGCCCAGCGCCGCCAGCGCCAGCGGCGGATGCACGGCGACCCGGGCGGCAAGCGCCGCCAGCGCCTCGGCCGGCTGCACGACATGGCTGACCCCGGTTGTCACCCGCAGCCGCGCGCCGTGCCGCTCGGCCGCCCAGTCCAGCCAGGGCTGCCACGCCGCCGCCTGCCGCGCCGCCAGCCGCGGCGGCTCGGCGGCGCGGTAGCACAGCAGGTCGCTGCCGCCGTAGCGGGCGAGTTCCTGCACCACCGGTTCGGGGTTCGGGGCGATGCGCGCCAGCCCGGTGCCGGCGATGCGGGTCAGCGGCAGGGCGTCAAACGCCGTCTCGCCACCTTTGCCGCCGCCGGCGGTCTGCCACTCGGCGGCGATGGCTTGGGCCAGCGCCAGATTAGGCACCACCAGAAGCTCACCGCCGGGAATCCGCACCGGCCGGCCATCCAGCGCGATGCCCCAGCCCTCGGCGACCGGTTCGATGCTGGCGTGGTCCCAGAAACGCTTGATCATTGCGGTACCTCCCCGCGTGCCGCGGCGAGCGCGGCCGGGCAGGGGTCGGCCGGCGGCTCGGCCTTCATCTTCGCCCCCAGCAGCGCGCCGAGCAGCGCCGTCGCCGCGCCGCGGCCGGCCTCAACCGTCGCTTTCGGGGTCAGCAGCGTGCCGCCCAGCCGCACCGGCACGATGATGCCGGGGCCGACGCGCAGCAGCGGGCGCAGATGCAGGTCGAGCGTCTCCGGCGCCAGCGCGACGCTGCCGCTGCCCTCCAGCAGCAGCCGCCCGGTATCGGCAACCAGCGTGGTCACATCGGCGATGCCGTCATCGGCCCGCAGTCGCAGGGCGAGGCAGCGCAGCCGGGTCTGCCCGGTCTCCCCGAGCACCTCGGGCGGCAGCCGGGCGGCATGCAGCACGCCGCCGAGCAGCGCCGACAGTGCCGCGTTGTCCGCCGTCGCCTCGCCGACGGCGATGCCAAGATGCCCGGTCAGGCTGCCGGCCAACTCCGCCGGGGAGGCCCCGGCGCCCTGCAGATCGGCATCGACGAAGCCGTCGCCGGTGATTGCCCCCGGATGGCCGAGCGCCGCCGCCAGCGGGCCGAGCGCCAGCGTCGGCGCGCGCAACCGCAGCGCCATCGGCGACGTGGCGGTGCGGGCGTCGATGGCGAACCGGCCATCGACCGGGCCGCCCGGCGAATCGGCCGCTGCCGGATCGAGCACGAGGCGGCCATTCTGCAGCAGCAGATGCCCCCTGGCATTGTCATAGCTGGCGCCGCCGGCGATCAGCGTCGTCGCCGACAGCAGCAGGTCGGCATCGGCCAGATGCAGCGCCGACAGGTCGAACGCCCGGTCCGGGATCAGCCGTCGCGGCGGCGGCGGCGGCTGCCCCGGCGGCGGTGCGGCGGCGGCGGCCGGGCGCAGCGCCGCCCGCAGCATATCAATATCGAGACGCTGCGCCGCCAGCGTGCCGCGCAGCAGCGGATGCGCCGTCAGCCCGACCGTCAACTCGGTGGTCAACTCGGCGATCGGCGCCGTCACCGTCGCCCGCAGCGCCGCGCTGCCGCCCGGCCGCAGCGTGCCGGCAAGCGTCGCCGTGACCCGCAGCTTCGCGCCGTGCAGCGTGCCGTCGAGGTCCGCCTGCACCGTCTCGCCGCCGCCGGGGGCGACGATGTCGGCGCGCTCGATGGTCAGCTCGGGCATCGCCAGCCCGCCGACATGCACCGTCAGCCCGTCGATGGCCGGCCACGCGCCGCCCTGGTCGGCCAGCCGTGCCGAGACCGAGGCGTCATGCAGCGTCGGCGGCGTCCCCGCCAGCAGCGGGGTGAAGGCGGCAAGGTCGGTCGCCGCGGCATCGACCTGCAGGATGTAGCCGCGCCCCTGCAGCGGTCGGGCGAACGTGCCGCGAATCGCCAGCCGCGCCGCCGTGTCCTGCACCACGAGTTGCACCGGCCACGGCGTCGTCGCGCTGCGGTCGAGCAGCCGGGCGAGGTTGCCGGTCTCGCCGGTCAGCGTCAGCAGCCGCCCGGCGCTGCGCAGGGTGCCGCTGAACAGCAGCGACGGCCCCGACGCGGTGGCGTCGAGCGTCGGCACCCCGAGGCTCAGCGTCCGCGTCGCGCCGTGCCAGATCAGTACGCCGTCGCTGATATGCACCGCGGCGATGTCGAGCTGCAGCCGCCCCGCCGGCGCCGCGGTGGCGGCGGCTGGCGCCGCGGCCGGCGCCGATGGTTCGGGCGGCGGCAGCGGCAGGGTGATCTCCGGGTGGTGCAGATCGAGCCGCGCCACCTCCAGCGTGCCGTGCAGCAGCGCCAGCGGCGCGATGCGCGCCTCCAGACTGCCGACACGGGCGACGCCGGCCAGCGTCGCGTCGGCGACGGTGACGCGCGGCGGGAACAGGCGCAGCCGCACCGGCCCGTCGAGCCGCAGCGCATGGCCGGTGGCGCGCTGCACCGCCGCCGCGATCTCGGGTTTGAAGCGCGCCGGGTCGATCAGCAGCGCCGCCGCCGCCAGCGCCGCGCCGACCAGCAACAGCAGCACCAGCAGCGCGCCGAGCAGCGTGCGCCAGCCGCGGCGGGTCCGCGTCATTGCCGCATCATCGCCGCTGCGGCGGCGCCGGCGGGGGGGCGACGAAGCCGAGGTCGCGGAACGTCTCCGCCATATGCGCCGGCAACGCCGCTTCGACGATCAGCCGGCCGCCCGCCGGATGCGGCAGATCGAGCCGGCGGGCATGCAGATGCAGCCGTTCCGACATGCCCTCGATCAGCGCCGTGTTGCCGCCCTCGCGCGGCTCGCCATAGGCGGTGTCGCCCAGGATGGGGGCGCCGATGGCGACGCAGTGGACGCGCAACTGATGCGTCCGCCCGGTCAGCGGCGACAGTTCCAGCCAGGCCAGCCGCCGTCCGGCATGGTCGAGGGTGCGGAACTCGGTGATGGCGTGGGCGACATCGGTGTCCCACTCCTCCGCCGGGGCGACGCGGGCGCCGCCCGGAAACGGCTCGTGGCGGGCGAGCGGCACCTCGATGCGCCCCGCCACCGGCACCGGCCGGCCGACCACCACCGCCCAGTAGGTCTTGTCCACCGCCCGGCTGCGGAACGCGGCGGCGAGCCGGGCGGCGACGCCGGGCGTGCGCGCCACCACCAGCACGCCCGAGGTGTCGCGGTCGAGCCGATGCACCAGCCGCGGCCGCTCCGGCCACTGTGCCAGCATGCCGTCGAGATGCCGGGTGATGCCGGGGCCGCCCTGCGTCGGCAGGCCGGCGGGCTTGTCGAGCACGATGAGCTGATCGTCGCGATACAGCACCATCCGTTCGAGTTCGGCGAGGATGCGCGGATCGACCGCCGGCGCCGGTGGCCGCGCCGCCGCCGGGATCGGCGGTATCCGCACCGACTGTCCGGCAACCAGCCGCGTCGCCGCCTCCACCCGGCCGCCATCGACGCGTACCTGTCCGGTGCGGCAGAGGCGCTGGATGACGCCCTGGGTCAGCGTCGGGTAATGCCGGCGCAGCCAGCGGTCGAGCCGGATTTCCGCCTCGTCGGGCGTGACCTCCCGCAGCGCGACGCCGCTCATGGCCGCCGCCCGGCCCGCAGCTTCGCCCAATAGGCGAGGCGCTTGACGATCTCACGCTCAAAGCCGCGCTCGGCGGGACGGTAGAACTGCGCCCGCGCCATCCCCTCGGGGAAATAGTCCTGGCCGGAAAACGCATCTGCCGTGTCGTGGTCATAGGCGTAGCCCTGGCCGTAGCCGAGGCGCTTCATCAGCGTGGTGGGGGCGTTCAGGATGTGGGCCGGCGGCATCTTGCTCCCCGTGGCGCGCGCCGCCGCCTGTGCTTCACCGAACGCCACATAGGCCGCGTTCGATTTCGGCGCGGTGGCGAGATACAGTACCGACTGGGCAATCGCCAACTCCCCCTCCGGGCTGCCGAGCCGCTCATAGGCCTGCCATGCAGCCAGCGCCTGCCCGAGCGCGTTCGGATCGGCGAGGCCGATATCCTCGACCGCGAAGCGCACCAGCCGGCGGGCGATGAAGCGCGGGTCCTCGCCACCCGCGGTCATCCGTGCATACCAGTAGAGCGCCGCATCCGCATCCGACCCGCGCAGCGATTTATGCAGCGCCGAGATCAGATTGTAGTGCTCCTCCCGATCCTTGTCATACAGCGCGGCGCGGCGCGCGAGCAGTTCGGCCAGCCCCGCCGGGTCGAGCGGCGGCGTCTCCGCCGGCAGCAGGACCAGTTGCTCGACCATGTTGAGCAGATAGCGCCCGTCACCATCGGCCATCGCCCGCAGCGCCGCGCGCCCCTCCGCCAGCAGCGGCAGCGTCCGCCCGGCCGCCGTCTCGGCCCGGCTCAGCAGCAGATCGAGCGCCGCGTCATCGAGCCGGCGCAGCACCAGCACCTGGCAGCGCGACAGCAGGGCGCCGTTGAGCGCGAAGGAGGGGTTCTCCGTCGTCGCGCCGACCAGGGTGATGGTGCCGGTTTCCACCACCGGCAGGAAACCGTCCTGCTGGGCGCGGTTGAAGCGGTGGATTTCATCGACGAACAGCAGCGTCCCGCCGCCGCCGTCGCGCCGCCGCGCCGCCTCGTCGAAGGCGCGGCGCAGATCGGCGACGCCGGAAAACACCGCCGAGAGCTGCACGAAGACAAGGCCGGCGCGAGCCGCCAGCAGCCGCGCGATGGTGGTCTTGCCGACCCCGGGCGGTCCCCACAGGATCAGCGAGGCGAGGCTGCCGCGCTCCAGCATGCGGGTGATGGTGCCGGCGGGGCCGAGCAGGTGGTCCTGCCCGACCACATCGACGAGGCTTTGCGGGCGCAGCCGGTCGGCGAGCGGGATCACCTCACGCCGCCGCATCCCGCCGCAGCGGCGCCGTCCCCGGCAGATCGAGCGGCAGCCAGCCGCGCCCGTCGCTGACCTGCACCCCGGACAGCATCGCCGCACAGGCGCGCACGTCCGGCGCGGCGAGGCGGAAGACGAAGTCGAAGCGGCAGACGAGGTCGAGCCGCGGGCCGGTGCCCTCCGGCAGCGTCAGCACGATGCGCTCGGCGGCGCCGGGTTCGAGGAAGCGGCGGACCAGCCGGACAGCATTGGTGGTGATCTCCACCGCCTGATGCCTTCCCGCCTCAGGCAGCCAGAGGTTCAGCGCCACCCGGGCCAGCGGACGCGCGCTCCACAAATGCAGCGTGACCGCGCTGTCGCACCACGCATCGTCATGCAGGCCGGCCGGGCGCAGCAGCAGGCGCGGCAGGTCGGGCGGCGGGATGGCGGCGGCGAGATCGGCCAGCGCCGGAACGTAATAGTCGCCCATCATGCGGCGGTAGCTGCCATAGAGCGGCAGACCGGGGGCGGGCGCCGGCTGCGCCGCGGCCCGGCGCAGCGCCGCGACGATGGCGTCGGGCGGTGCCAGCAGCGGCACGGTGACGCCGTGGCCGAGGGCGCGGATGCGCTCGCCGATGGCACCGAAATCATAGGCCACCGGCACCAGCCCGGCCTCCAGGCTTTCCGACAGCGTGTAGGAGAACGTCTCCGGGAACACCGCCAGCAGCAGCGCGACATGGCAACCCGCCGCGGCCAGCGCCGCAACCGCCGCCTCCGGCCGGTAGCCGCCGAGCACCTGTACGGTGTCGAAGCGCGTCAATTCCTCCGTGCGATCGGTGTAGCCGACGACGACGAAGTCGATGTCGTCGTGCCACAGGCTGCAATGGCGCACCAGTTCGACGAGCTGCTGCGCGCCCTTCTGCGGCCCGATGGCGCCAGGGATGGCGACGCGCAGCCGCGCCCCCGGCGGCGGCCGGCGCCGCGCCGTCGCCGCCGTGTGGTGCGGCGCGACATGCGGCCGCACCACCGCGGCGAGGCCGGGAAAAAGTTGCGCGTAGCGGTCGGCGGTGTCCTGCGACGGGGCGATCACCTGCATCGCCTCGCGCAGCAGCATCTCCCACTTGCCACGCCAGACCTCGCCGCGCTCGGCATATCCGGTCAGCTCGGGGTTGATCTGTGGATGGATCGGGCCGTGCCGGACGCAGGTGGTGCATTTGGCCGCCGGCGGCATGCCGCAATAGCGCGCGCCGGCATCGAGCAGCGTCACCTTTGGGCAGGCATAGAAGAAATCATGCAGCGTCACCGCATAGGGGATGCCGCTGTCGCGGACGAATTCGCCGATGCCGTCGGGCAGGTCGATCAAATGCTGGACATGGATGAAGCGCGGCGCGATGTCGAGAATGTCGGCCAGCGCCTCGGCCAGCGGCGTGCCGACCGGATAGTGCAGCGCCTCGGCCGGCGCCGTGTCGGCGAGGCCGCCGCGGCGCAGCACCAGCGTGCGCTGCCCGTCATCGTTGACCGCGGCGGCGAGAGCGAGGACGAGCCAGTCCTCGGCGGCGAGATGCGCCATCATGTCCTCGGCATGGCGCACCGCGCCGCCTTCCAGCGCCAGGGTGACGAACACCGCGGCGCGGCGATGGCGCGACCAGACGCGCTTCTGCACCGCATTGCGCAGGTCGTGCAGCGGATCGGTGCGGATGAAGTCGGCGACGAAGGCGTCGTAATACGGATACAGCGCCTGCACCGCGCGCAGATTGGCCGCCATCTGCTGCTTCCAGTCGGCGACGGTGGAAAACGAGACCGAGCCGAGATGGGTGACATAGACATCGGCGGCGCAGACATTGCGCCAGCCGCGGGCGAGCGCGCGCAGCGAAAAATCATTCTCCTCGCCATAGCCGGTGCCGAAGCGCACGGCATCGAACAGGCCGACATCGTCGAGCGCGGCGCGCTTGATATACATGCAGAAGCCGTGCGCGGTCGGGATGTCGCGCAGCACGCCGGGATTGGCCGCCTGGCACAGCGCGTCGATCTCGGCGGTGGTCATCTCCCACGGATCGCCGGCGCCGCCGGGGGCGGCCGGCAGGCTGTAGATGGTGGCGTTGTTGGACAGCGGCGTCACCGTGGCGATGGCGGCATCGGCATGGGCGGCGCGGTAGAGCCGGTCGAGGAAGCCCGGCGGGGCGAGCGTGTCGGCGTTGAGCAGCAGCACATCGGCGCTGGCGGACTGCGCCATGCCGCGATTGACCGAGGCGACGAAGCCGATATTGCGGTCATTGCGCAGATAGGTGATGCGGCCGGCGGCGCCGAGCGCGGCCAGGGCGGTGGATAATTCCGGCTCCGGCGCGCAGTCGTCGATGACGATGATGCGGTGGGCGATGCGCCCGGCGGCACCGCCGCCCTCGCCAAGCAGGCTGGCGATGCAGTCGAGCGTTTCGGCCAGCCCGCGATAGACCGGCACGATGACGTCGATCTCCGGCGGCGCGGCGCCGGGCGTGCCGCCGGCCAGCGGCAGGGCGCCGCGCGGCGCGTTGCGGTCCGGCCCCCGCCCGGTTCCGTTCAACGCCTGCAGCAGCGGCGGCAGCAGCAGACCGCCGAACAGCAGCCCGGCCGGCGTGCGGCCCAGCGCCTGCGCCCCGGCGACCGCGGCGGCCACCATCGCCGGCAGCGTGGCGCCGCGCAGCACCGGGGGAAACGGCGCGACATTGGTGCCGCGCAGGGTGAAACTGACCAGCTCCGGCGCGGCATCGGCGGCGCGGCGCGGCAGCGCGGCGTGGAACCCGCCGCCGACGATCGCGCCGTCAATGTCGCGCAGATCGGCGCGGTGCAGGTTGCAGACGACGCGCAGCGTCTGCCCGCCGGCGCGCAGTTCCAGCGTCAGCGGCGAGGCCGGCCGCAATTCATCGAACAGCCAGCCGGCAATGGAATGTTCGTCGGCGATGTCGATATAGCCGCGATAGCGCGAGCAGAACGACACCGCCGCCGGCGGCAGCGCCGCCGCATCCCAGCTCAGCGTCAGCGTGTGCGGCGTGCCGTCGAATACGGCGGGCGAACAGGCGACGCGCAGCCGGCCGTCATCGGCAACCGACCACTCGGCCGGGTCGATGCGCGCCCCGTCGCAGGCCACCGTGGCGACGCGCTGCGGCGGGTCGATCGCCAGCAGCGCCTCGGTGCCGTGGAACGCCAGCGTCAGCGCCGGTGCCACCGCAACAGGTGGCGCCGTCGGCCTGGCGGTCGGCTTTGACTTGGCCGCGCGGGGCATGCAACAGGCTCCGGGGCAGGCCGTGTGGACCGCACCTGCCCCGGAGCCTGCCCCATGCTCCGCGCGGCCAAGTGCCGATCTATAGCCGGTCGCGGGTGCGCTTGGCCACCGCGCGGTCGGCGGCGCAGCGGAAGAATGCGCTGGCGCGATAAAACCTGTGGACGGCGGACCCGCATGGCAGTATCGCGCATGATGACGCTGCCGTATTGCGCGGTGGCCAAAGCAGGCGCGGAATTGCGGCGGACAGCGGATGAATCATCAATCGGACAGTGTCACCCTGCCGCGCAGCGCTGACGACGAGTGCGATGATTCGCAAATGTTCGATCTGGCACCGGTTTCGTTGTGGCTTGAGGATTACAGTGCGCTGCGCTCGCTGTTCGAGGCATGGCGGCGTGACGGGGTGGTCCGGCTGGCGCCGTTTCTGCATCAGGACCCGGCGCGCGTCACCGCCTGTTCGGATGCCATCCGCGTGCTGCGGGTCAATCAGCGGACGCTCGATCTCTATCAGGCCGGCAGCCTGCGCGAGCTGGTCGGCAATCTCGGCCTGATCTTTCGCGACGACATGATGGCGGCGTTCATCGACGAACTGGAACAATTATGGAGCGGCAGCAGCCGCTTCGGCAGCACCAGCGTCAATTACGCGCTCGGCGGACGGCGCATCGACATTCAGTTGCGCGGCAGCGTGCTGCCCGGCTGTGAGGCGACCTGGCAGCGCGTGCTGGTGGCGATCGAGGATGTCACCGAGCGCGAGGCGGCGCGCCGCCGCGAGCGGGCCAGCGAAGCCTATGCGCGCGGCCTGTTCGAACATTCGCCGGTGTCGCTGTGGGTGGAGGATTTCAGCCGGGTCAAGGCGCTGCTGGACGATCTGCGCGACCAGGGGATCACCGATTTCCGCGTCTTCACCGATGTCCACCCGGAGTTCGTGCGCCGCTGCATGAGCGAAATCCGCGTGCTCGACGTCAACGGCCATACGCTGGAGATGTTCGGCGCGCCGGACAAGGCGTCGCTGCTGTCGCGGCTCGACGACGTGTTTCGCGACAACATGCAGCCGCATTTCCGCGAGCAGCTCATCGATCTGTGGCACGGCAAGCTGTTTCAGCGGCGCGAGGTGGTCAATTACGCGCTGACCGGCGACGAATTGCATGTGCATCTGCAGTTCTCGGTGCTGCCCGGCCATGAGCACGACTGGTCGCTGGTGCAGGTGGCGCTGACCGACATCACCGCGCGCAAGAAGGCCGAGGCGTATCTGGAGTTCCTCGGCAAGCACGACGTGCTGACCAAGCTGCACAACCGTTCCTCCTATGTCGAGGAGCTGAACCGGCTGGAGCGGCGCGGGCCGTTCCCGGTGACGGTGGCGATCATCGACCTCAACGGGCTGAAGGCGGCCAACGACATCGCCGGCCATGCCGCCGGCGATGCGCTGCTGCGGCGCGCCGGCGAGGTGCTGGGCAAGGCGGTGGAGAAGCCGGGGCATGCCGCGCGCGTCGGCGGCGACGAGTTTGCCGTGCTGCTGCCGGGCACCGATGCGCGCGGCGGCGCGGTGCTGATGGACAGCATCGCCCGGCTGCTGGCGCTGAACAACTCGTTCTACTGCGACGCCCCGCTGAGCCTGTCGATCGGGCTGGCGACGCAGCTTCCCGGTGAGCGGCTGGAGGCGGTGGTCAAGCGCGCCGACCATGAGATGTACCAGGCCAAGCGGGCGTTCTATGCCCAGGTCGGGCAGGCGCCGCGCTGAACCGACGGCGGCAGGCCGGATGGTGCGCCGGCGCCGAGATGGCGTAGTCTCGCCCGGCTTGCGGCAACGGGGGAGGAACGGGCATGGACCCGACGGCAAAACGCATGCTGGGGCGCACCGGCGTGGCGCTGACGCAGCTTGGCTTCGGCAGTGCCGGGCTGGGCGATTTGTTCGCATGCCTCTCGGAGCGCGAGTCGGAGGCGACGCTGGCGGCGGCGTGGGATGCCGGGGTGCGCTATTTCGACACCGCGCCCTGGTATGGCCGCGGCCAGAGCGAGCACCGGGTGGGGCATTTCCTGCGCCAGCAGGCGCGCGCGGGGTTCGTGCTGTCAACCAAGGTCGGCCGCACGCTGCATCCGGTGCATGCGGCGGAGACGTTCGACCGCGGCATGTGGGCGGGCGGGCTGCCGTTCCGCGAGCACTTCGATTATTCCTATGACGGGGTGATGCGCGCCTTCGAGGACAGTCTGCAGCGGCTCGGCCTGCCGCGGATCGACCTGCTGCTGATCCACGATCTGGATTTCCAGTATCACCGCACCACGCCGCGGGTCGAGGCGCTGCTGGCCGAGCTGTTCACCGGCGGCTGGCGGGCCTTGTCGGCGCTGAAGCGGCAGGGGCTGATCCGCGGCATCGGCGCCGGGATCAACGAACCCGGCATGATCCCGCGCCTGCTTGACCGGATGGAGCTTGATTTCTTTCTCGTGGCGCTGCCCTACACGCTGCTGGAACAGGCGGTGCTGGACACCGAGTTCCCCCGCTGTGCCGCGGCGGGCGTCGGCATCGTCATCGGCGGGGTGTTCGCGTCGGGCATTCTGGCCACCGGGGCGGTGCCGGGGGCCAAGCTGAACTACGCCGACGCGCCGCCGGAGGCGCTGGCGCGGGTGGCGCGGATCGAGGCGGTGTGCGCCCGGCACGGCGTTCCGCTGCCGGCGGCGGCGCTGCAGTTTCCGCTCGGCCATCCGAGTGTCGCGGCGGTGATTCCGGGGGCGGTGGCGCCGGAGCAGGTGGCCCGCAACGTCGCCGCGTTCCGCCACGCCATCCCGGCGGATTTCTGGGCCGAACTGAAGCACGCCGGCTTGCTGCGGGCGGATGCGCCGGTGCCGTAGCGCCGCGACGCCCCGGCTGTGGTAGCCTCGCGCCGGAGCGCTCACAGCAGCCGAGACGTTGCCGCCCATGCTGACCGATGATGACCTGCGACAGCGATTGCACGACCTGGAAGCCTTCAACGTCGAACGCACCGAGTCGGCAAAGAACCCGGACAAGCTCGGGGAGGCGGTTTGCGCCTTCGCCAACGACCTGCCCGACGGCAGGGTGCCGGGGGTGCTGTTCGTCGGCGCGAAGGATGATGGCGCGTGCGCCGGCCTGGAGGTCACCGAGCAGGTCGTGCAGACCTTGATGGGGTTCGGCCGCGACGGCCAGATTCTGCCGCTGCCGAATCTCAGCGTGCGCAAGGTGACGCTGGATGGCTGCACGATGGCGGTGGCCGAGGTGATGCCCTCCGACAGCCCTCCGGTGCGCTACAAGCGACGCATCTGGGTGCGCTTCGGCTCGGCCCGCGCCCTGGCGACGCCGGAGCAGGAACGCCGGCTGGTCGAGCGCAGCCGGCGCTCCGTGCGTTCCTTCGACGCCCAGCCGGCGACGGGGGCAACGCTCGGCGATCTCAACCTGCGGATGTTCGAGACCGAGTACCTGCCGGCGGCGATTGCGCCCGACGTGCTGGCGGAGAATGGCCGGGAGGTGGTCGATCAGTTGCGGGCACTCAAGCTGCTCGGCCCGCAAGGGGTGCCGACGATCGCCGGTATTCTGGTGCTGGGGCGCGATCCGCGCGGCTTCCTGCCGGGGGCGTATATCCAGTTCGTCCGCTATGAGGGCGTGGCGGTGACGGAGACCATCCGCGACCAGAAGGAGATCGGCGGCGCGCTGTCGGACATGCTGCGGCGGCTCGACGATGTGCTGGACGCCAACGTCGCGCGACGGACGGATTTGTCGTCGGGAGCGACGGTGGTGCGCCCGGATTATCCGCTCCTGGCGTTGCAGGAACTCGCCCGCAATGCGGTGATCCACCGCGCCTATGACGGCACCAACGCGCCGGTGCGGCTGACCTGGTTCGACGACCGGGTGGAGATCAGCAATCCCGGCGGCCCATTCGGCGCGGTGTCGGTGGCCAATTTCGGCCGGCCGGAGGCGACCGATTACCGCAACCCCATCCTCGCATCGGCGGCCAAGGATCTGGGCTTCGTGCAGCGGTTCGGCTCAGGCATTCCGCGGGCACAGAGCGCGCTGCGCCGCAACGGCAATCCACCGGCGGCGTTTCAGGTGGCGACGGGGTTCGTGCAGGCGGTGGTCAGGGCGGCGGGCTGAGCGCCGATCGACCCCGCCCGTTTGCGGTCAGGCGGCACCGGCCTCAGCGACGGCCGCGGCCACCACGTCCGGGCTGCGGGCGATCACCAGCAGCAGGATGCGGGCGGCCGGATCGGGGCGACGAAGCCCTTGTTCCCAATCGCGGACGGCGGTGACGGCGAGGCCGAACCGCGCAGCGAAGGCGGGGCGGCTGAGGCCGAGCCGGGCGCGAAGGGCACGGACATCGACGCTGCCGGGCGGGAGGTGGATGCGCGCGGGTTCCGCCTCACCACGCAGGATCGCCGCAGCCTCCTGCATGGAGGCGATGAGGTCGCGGCCGAATTGTGTGTCGTCGGTCATTGGAGTCTCCGTTTCATCTCCGCAGCCAGGGCTGCGACCGCCTTGTGCTGCGCCGGGCTAAGATCGGGCTGTTCATTTTTCCCGTAGATCAGCAGGGCGAGAATCGGCATGTCATCGGTCAGAACGTAGTAGATCACCCGGAACGCGCCGCTCTTGCCGCGCCCTTTCGGCGCGAACCGCAGCTTGCGCACACCGCCAAGCCCTGGAACCAGGTCGCCAGCGAGCGGGTCGCGGGCCAGGGCGTCAATCATCGCCATCCGTTCCTCCCGCGACAGCAAGGCGTCCGCACAGCGGGAGAAGATCGAGGTTTCGAGGACCGCGTGAAACATCCGAGTTTCTACAGCATCGCTGTATTCTTATCCATAGGGTTGTCGGGTCGAGAAACTGTCAACCGCCGCCGGATTGGTCAGCGCTATGGCCTTTGGCGCAGGACGCACATACGCAGATGTTCCCGCTCAAGCTGGCGCATTGACACAAACGTAGGATGCACACGGCGGTTGGGTTGTGCGATTCTTAGGGGATGGCACAAACCGTCAGCATCGTTCTCAGCACCGAAGACCGCGAGCGTTTGGCCGCATCGTCGGTGATCGCAACCGCCCGCAGAAGCATGTCCAGCGGGCCAGGATCATTCTTCTGTCGGCGGAGCGGCTGACCGTGCTCGACGTGGCCGCCGGCAGCGGCGCGAGCCGACCTTCGGTGTGGCGCTGGCAACAGCGCTTCGCCGAACAAGGCGTGGCAGGGTTGTTGCGGGACAAGACGCGCAAGCCGGGCCGCACCCCGCTGCCAGCGGCAACGGTTGCGCGCGTGCTGGCGCTGCCGTGCGGCAAGCCGCCGAAGGGCGCGACACACTGGACCGGCCGCATGGTGGCCAAGGCCGTCGGCATCAGCCTGCGCGCCGTGCAGCGCATCTGGGAGGCCCATCGCCTCCAGCCGCACCGCATCCGCACCTTCAAGAAATCCAACGACCCGGCGTTCGCCGCCAAGGTCGAGGACATCGTCGGGCTGTACATGAACCCGCCCGCCCACGCCGTCGTCGTGTCCATCGACGAGAGTCGAGCCGCGAAGCGGATCAACCAGATCCAGGCGCTCGACCGCACCCAGCCCGGGTTGCCGATCAAGCCCGGCAAGTGCGGTACCATGACCCACGACTACAAGCGCCACGGCACCACCACCCTGTTCGCCGCCCTCAATATCTTCGACGGCACCGTCGTCGGGCGGTGCATGACCGGCCATACCCATCAGGAATTCATCAGGTTCCTCAACGCCGTCGAGCGCGCCGTCCCGGCAGGCAAGATCATCCATGCCATCGCCGACAACTACGCCACCCACAAGCACCCCAGAGTCCGCAAGTGGCT
Source organism: Pseudomonadota bacterium (assembly GCA_021845985.1). Lineage (GTDB taxonomy): Bacteria > Pseudomonadota > Alphaproteobacteria > Acetobacterales > Acetobacteraceae > JAFKFJ01. Next base: position 37,072 of record JAJZES010000040.1, read on the forward strand.
GGCCGATCATCCACGCTGGGTCTTCCACTTCACCCCCACCTCTGCCTCATGGATCAACGCCGCCGAAGGATTCTTCTCCATCAGCACCCGACGCCGCATCCGACGCGGCGTGTTCACTTCCGTCGCCGATCTCCAGGACGCCATTCGCCGCTTCATCCGCCAGCACAGCAAAGACGCCAAACCCTTCGTGTGGACCAAGCCAGCCGACACCATCCTCGCCAAAATCAGCCGACTGCCTGTAGCTTCCGTTTGAGTCAGAGCACTACGCTCGTTCCCCCCATGGAGGTGATCGCATGACCGACATCGCCGGCTATCACGCCCATATCTACTACGATACGGCGACCCGTCCGCGCGCCGAAGCACTGCGCGCCCGGCTGGCCGAGGCTTTTCCCGCGGCGCGGCTCGGCCGCTGGCACGACGTGCCGGTCGGGCCGCATCCGCAGTCGATGTATCAGGTGGCCTTCGCCGCCACCCTGCTGCCGACGCTGTTTCCCTTCCTGCTGCTGCACCGCGACGGGCTCGCCGTGCTGCTGCACGCCGACACCGGCGACGATCTGACCGACCACACGGCGCATGCCGCCTGGATGGGGGCGATGCTGCCGCTCGACCTGTCGGCGTTCTGAGCGGTCGGGCGACGCCGGCGGCAGGCAATCGCGCGCTACCGCCGCAGCACCTCGCTCTGGTGCCGTGCGGCACCAGCCTCGGTCAGGTCGAAACGTCCGTCCGCCCGCGCCTGCGACAGGCCGAGTCGGCGCAGCCGCTCCAGGCACGGGCCGTCCTTCAGCCCCGGCGGCCGGCCGATGGCGCCGGCCAGCGACAGGCGGTGCAGTGCGGCGCGGCAGCAGGTTTCCAGATAGGGTTCGTCCCACATGCCCGAAATGTGCGCGCGCCCGGCCGGCGCGGCAAGGCGTCAGCCGGCGGCGACCGCGGTGGCCTGGGCGATGCGGTTGCGCCCGGCGCGCTTGGCGGCATACAGCGCCCCGTCCGCCGCGGTGATCAGCCGCGCCGCGTCGGTCATTTCGCCGCCCGGCGTCGCCGCGGCGACGCCGATGCTGACTGTGACCACGGCCAGCCGCCCCGGATGGCCGGGATGCGGCAGGCACATCACCTCGACCGCCTGACGCACCCGCTCGGCGATCTCCGCCGCCTCGGCCGGGGCGGTGCCGGGCAGCAGGGCGGCGAACTCCTCGCCGCCATAGCGGGCCACCACATCGACCCCCTGCCGCACATGGTCGCGCAGCGCGCGGGCGATCAGCCGCAGGCAATTGTCGCCCTCGGCATGGCCGGCGGTGTCGTTGAAGCGCTTGAAGTGATCGACATCGAGCATCACCAGACCGAGCGGCTGGCGGCTCGCCGCGGCCTCGCGCCACGCCGCCTGCAGCGCCTCGTCGAAGGCGCGGCGGTTGGCGACCCCGGTGAGCGGGTCGGTGTTCGACAACGCATGCAGCCGCGCATTGGCGCGCGACAGCTCCGCCACATGCTGCTCTTCCAGCATGTGCAGCAGCACCGCCTGCATCTGGCTGCGCTCGATGCGCCATCGCACCCGCAGCGACACCAGCATCATCAGCACCATGAACACCATCACGTCGAGATTGCCGGGATCGTGCGGGCCGAACGGCAACAGCGTGGCGCCGAGATAGGACAGCATCGCCACCAGGGTAAACGGCACCGCATGACGCAGCCGCAGCGGCACCACCGCATTGCTGCTGAACACCATCAGCCCGCCGACCATCAGATAGCGGTCGGCAAAATGCGCCGTGACATAATGCGCGAACGCGGCGCGGCCGGTGACGAAGGCGATGATGATGGCGGCATGCGCCGTCGCCTGGGCCGCCGGGTGGCGCAGCCGGCCGACCAGCACGGCGCCGACCGCGCCGAGCGGCAGGCCGACCGCCAGCCGCAGGATGGCGCCGATCTGCCACGCCCCGGCGCCGTCCAGCCGATCCGCCCACAGCATCCCCACCGACAGGATGCACAGGATGACCATGTAGGACCGCATGGTGCGCAGCCGCATCGGCGCCATCGCCGCGTTAAAGGCGTCTTCCAGCGGTTGCGGCAGTCGGGTTTGGTACCACGGCTGCACCAGCGCCGCGCAGATCATCGGCCGCAGCTCGGGGGAGGGGTCCATTCAGTCACTCTCCGCGCCGCGGCAGCGGGATCGTATTGCAGGCGCGGCGGAAACACCACAACAACGTGACCGCCGACACTTTCCACGCGCCGGCAAACACGGCAGGAAGCGGGCCATGTCATTCGCCGCCGCCGCCATGCCGTTGCTCCGCCGTCTCGACCCGGAACGGGCGCACCGGCTGGCGCTGGGCGCGCTCCGGCTCGGACTGGCCGGCGCCGCCGCCGGGCCGGACGATCCGCGCCTGGCGGTGCGCGCCTTCGGCCGCGATCTGGCCAACCCGATTGGCCTCCCCGCCGGTTTCGACAAGGACGCGGTGGCGCTGCGCGGTCTGATGCGGCTCGGCTTCGGCTTCATCGAGGTCGGCACCGTCACCCCGCGCCCGCAGCCGGGCAACCCCCGGCCGCGGCTGTTCCGGCTGAGCGAGGATGCGGCGGTGATCAACCGGTTCGGCTTCAACAACGCCGGCATTGCCGGCTTCGCCGCACGCCTCGCCGCCGTGCCGCATGCGGTTCCGGTCGGCGCCAATCTCGGCCTCAACAAGCAGGGCGCGCTGCCCGAGCGGGACTATCCGGCCTTGGTCGCCGCCGTCGCCGGGGTGGCGGAGTATGTCGTCATCAACGTGTCGTCGCCGAACACGCCGGGCCTGCGCGATCTGCAGGGGGCGGCGCGGCTGGGCGGCATTCTGGCTGCGGTGTTTCGTGCCGTGCCGCGCCCGCCGCCGCTGCTGGTCAAGCTGGCGCCCGATCTGGCCCCCGGCGATCTGCCGGCGATCGTCGCCGCCTGCTGTGATGGCGGCGTCGCCGGGCTGATCGTCGCCAACACCACCCTGGCGCGACCGCCCGGCCTGCGCTCGCGCCATGCCGGGCAGGCGGGGGGATTGTCCGGCGCGCCGCTGTTCGCGCCGTCCACCGCCATGCTGGCCGCGGTGGCGCGGCTGGCGGCGGGGCGGCTGCTGCTGATCGGCGTCGGCGGGGTGGCCAGCGGGCGCCAGGCGCTGACCAAGATCCGCGCCGGCGCGACGCTGGTGCAGGTTTATACCGCTCTCGCGCTGCAGGGTCCGGCGCTGCTGCCGCGGCTGAGGCGCGAGCTGGCCCAGGCGTTGGCCGAGGACGGCCTCGCCGGCATCACCGACGCCATCGGGGCGGATCTCTGAGCCGGCGCGCCGCGCCGGCAACGACGAAGGAACATGGATGCTGCATCTCGACGGGTTCGCCCCGCTGGCCGCGCGCTATGACGGCTTCATCGTCGATCTGTGGGGCGTCGTGCATGACGGTGTGGCGCCATATCCCGGCGCGCTGGAGACGCTGCGGCGGCTGCGCGCGGCCGGCAAGCGTGTCGTCATGCTGTCCAATGCGCCGCGCCGCGCCCACGCCGCCGCCGCCGGCCTCGCCGCCATGGGCATCGGCGCCGAGCTCTATGGCGGCATCATCACCAGCGGCGAGGTGACCCATCGCATGCTGCGCGACCGCGACGATGCGGCGTTCGCGGCACTCGGCCGGCGGCTGTATCATCTTGGCCCGGAGCGTGACCGCAACGTCTATGACGGTCTCGATCTGGTGGCCGTGGCGCGCCCGGAGCAGGCCGATTTCCTGCTCAACACCGGCCCCGACGACAGCCGCAGCCCGACCGACGTGGCGCTGTGGGAGGCGGAGTTGGGCGCCTGCCACGCCGCCGGTCTGCCGATGGTCTGCGCCAACCCGGATCTGGAGGTGATCCGCGGCGGCGCCCGCGTCATCTGTGCCGGCGCGCTGGCGCTGCGCTACAGCGACCTCGGCGGCGCGGTGATCTGGGTCGGCAAGCCCGACAAGCTGATCTATCGCCCGGTGTTCGACCTGCTCGGCATCGCCCCGGCGCGGGTGCTGGCGGTGGGCGATGCGCTGCGCACCGACATTGCCGGCGCCGCCGCCGCCGGGGTCGATGCGGCCTGGGTGCTTGGCGGCATCCACCGCGCCGAACTGGCCGACACCGCCGCCGCCGCCGCTGCTGCGGCTGCGGCCGGTCTGGCGCCGGTGGCGACGCTGCCGGCGTTCCGCTGGTAGCTCAGCCGTGTCCGCCGGAGCCACCGCCAGCGCCGCCGCCGGCATGGCTGGCGCCCGCCGCGCCGTTGGCGAAGGAGGCGCCGACCGGCCCGGAGCGTCCGCTGCCCGGCGCCACCGCGGCGGTGGCGGCGATGGCCGGATGCAACTGGTCGCGATTATAGGCCGCGCTGGAGCCGATCGCGGTATTGTGCGCCTCGACCGGCAAGGTGCCGCCGGCGCAGCCGGCCAGCAGCAGCGCCGCGAGCACGCAGCACGGAGCCAGGGCGCGATGGGGGATGCTCATGACAATTTCTCTCCTCGGCGGCACGGCCGGCCCGCCACCTGCTTCAGGTGATCCCGCGCGCCGCCACGTCAATGCCGCGCCGCTGTTGCCGACTCAGGCCCGCCCGGCGGTGGTTGACAGCAGTAGCGGGTCGATGCGCAGCCTGGCCAGGGCGCGGCGCCATTTGGTGTCGTGGTCGTCGTCGAACAGCAACGCCGGATCGGCCGGCGCCGACAGCCAAGTGTTCTGCACGATCTCCTGATCGAGCTGCCCCGGCCCCCAGCCAGCATAGCCGAGCGCCAGCATGCCCTGTTTCGGGCCGCCGCCGGCGGCAATCGCCTTGAGGATGTCGAGGCTGGCGGTCAGCGCCATCTGGTCATCGACGCGCAGGCTGCCGTCGCCGGTCCAGTCGGCGGTGTGCAGCACGAAGCCGCGGGCATGATCGACCGGCCCACCCTGGCACAGCCGGATCGACCGCGCCGGCGGCACCGGATCGACATGCAGTTGTTGCAGCAGATCGGCGAAGCTGGGCGAGGCGAGCGGGCGGTTGACGACGATCCCCATCGCCCCGTCATCGGTATGGGCGCAGAGGTAGATGACGCTGAGGGCGAAACGCTGATCGGCCATCGCCGGCATGGCGATCAACATCTGGCCGGTCAGCGACGTGTCGGCGGAGCTTGGCCGGGGCAGCGTCGCCCCGGCAAGTGCTGCCGGTTTCTTCGGAGACGAGTCTTTGCGTGGCATACGCAGTATGTTGGCGGTAAATGCCGCCAACGCAAGCGTTGCATGTCGCCGGCATGACAGCGCCGGGTCGCGGGCGTGACAGCGCCGGCGCTTCGGCGTAGGACAGGCGCTCAGCGGCCCCACCCGGCCGGCCAGCAGAGGAGACGAACAGCACCCATGACCATCAAGGTTGGCGATACGGTCCCGTCGATGAAGCTGATGACCGTGTCTTCGGACGGCCCGACGGAGATCGGGACGGACGAGATCTTCAAGGGCAAGAAAGTGGTGCTGTTCGCGGTGCCCGGCGCCTTCACGCCGACCTGCAGCGCCAAACATCTGCCGGGCTTCGTGCAGATGGCCGAGCAGATTCGCGCCAAGGGCGTCGATACCATCGCCTGCATGGCGGTCAACGATGCCTTCGTCATGGGCGCCTGGGCCAAGGACCAGGGCGTCGATGGCAAGGTGCTGATGCTGGCCGATGGCTCCGGCGCCTTCACCCGCGCGATGGGGCTGGAACTCGATCTCGTCGCGCGCGGTCTGGGCGTGCGCAGCCAGCGCTTCGCCCTCATCGCCGATGACGGCAAGGTGACCCATCTGGCGGTCGAGCAGCCCGGCGGCTTCGACGTCAGCCGCGCCGAAGCGGTGCTGTCAGCGCTTTAGCCCGCCGCCGCCACACTCCCCGCCGCCGATTCCGCCGCGGCGGGGGGGGGGCGCCGGCCTGCCGGTCAGTGTACCCAGCTCGGCAGCATCTCGTGCTGCACGATGGCGGCAATCGCCACGTCGCGGTCGCCGGCAACCGCCATCGGCGTGCCGTCGGCGGCATGGATGGCGAAGGCCGGGGCGCCGTTCATCATCACCGGCTTGACATAGGCGATCTGCGCCACACCGAGGCCGGCAAGCTGCGTCGGCGAAAGATGGCGGATGTCCAGTGCCTCGGTGGCCGGGGCGGCGTCGGTGTGTGCATCAGTGCTGGTCATGTGTGCTCTCCTGGCGGCGCCGCCGGATTGCCGAACTCCTGGCAGGCCAGCGCCGTCGTGTCGTGAAGGGTTCAGCCGGCCGTCTTGCCATCGACGATCGGGGTGGCGCCGTTGCCGGTCTTGGTTATGCGGATGGTCTTGACCCGGCTCTCCGGCTGCGGGCGGGCGAGGTCGATATGCAGCAGCCCGTTGTCGAGCCAGGCGCCGCGCACCTCGATCCCCTCGGCCAACACGAAGGCGCGCTGGAACTGCCGTGCGGCGATGCCACGATGCAGAAACACCCGCCCCTGACTGTCATCGGCCTGCCGGCCGCGGATGACCAACTGGTTGTCTTCCTGCGTCAGCTGCAGGTCATCCATGGTGAAGCCGGCCACGGCGAGGGTGATGCGCAGCCCGGTCGGCCCGGTCTGCTCGATATTATAGGGCGGATAGCCGTCGGCCGATGATTTGGTGGCGCGTTCGAGCATCTGTTCGAGATGATCGAATCCCAAAAACAAAGGCGAGGTGAACATGCGCGTCGTCATCTTGCCTCCTCATGCGAGCGAAGCCGGACCCGCGATCCGGGTCCGCAGCGCCGGACCCCGTTCACGGCGATCCGACACAGTTGATTTTGGCAGCCTGCGACGTGCTTGCAAGGGGTGACAAGCCGTTGATCGGCCACGGCAGGGCGGCTACATGATGGGAATGTCCAGTGCCCTGCTGGCGCCGCGGGAGGCGCCGGATTCGTCCCTGTTGTCGATTCTGATCGCGCCGCATGCGCAGTTGCGGGCGCGCGCCCGCCCGGTGCGCGAGGGCGATGGCGAGACCGTGCGGGCGCTGCTGCCGCGGCTGTTCGCCACCATGTACCAGGCGCCCGGCATCGGCCTCGCCGCGCCGCAGGTCAGTGTCGGCCTGCGCGTCGCCGTGGTCGATCTGCAGCTCGACGACACTGCGCCGATCGCCCTGGTCAACCCCGAAATCGTCGCGCTCAGCGACGAGCTGGCGACGCGCGAGGAGGGGTGTCTGTCGCTGCCCGGCCAGTATGCCGACGTGACCCGGCCGAACCGGGTGCGGGTGCGCTACCTCGATGCCGCCGGGGTGCGGCGCGAGATCGAGGCGGAGGGACTGTTCGCCGCCTGCCTGCAGCACGAAATCGACCATCTCGACGGGGTGCTGTTCGTCGATCATCTGTCGGCGCTGAAACGCAACATGATCCTGCGCCGGCTGGCGAAGGAACAGCGCCAGAAGCCGAAATAGCCCGATGCGCCTCGCCTTCATGGGCAGCCCGCAATTCGCCGTGCCGGCGCTGCGGGCGCTGCACGCGGCGGGGCATGTGATCGAAGCGGTCTATTGTCAGCCGCCGCGTCCGGCCGGGCGGGGTCAGGCGGTGCGGCGCTGCGCGGTGCATGAGGCGGCGCTGGCGCTGGGGCTGGAGGTGCGCACTCCGGCGGGGCTGCGGCGCGATGCGGCGGCGCAGGCGGCGTTTGCCGCACTTGGGCTGGAGGCGGCGGTGGTCGCCGCCTACGGGCTGATCCTGCCGCCGGCGATGCTGGCGGCGCCGCGCCGCGGCTGCCTCAACATCCATGCCAGCCTGCTGCCGCGCTGGCGTGGCGCGGCGCCGATTCAGGCGGCGATCCTGGCCGGCGACAGCGCCAGCGGCATCACCATCATGCAGATGGAGGCGGGGCTCGACACCGGGCCGATGCTGCTGTCCGCGGCGCTGCCGATCACCCCGCAGACCACCGCGGCGACGCTGCACGATGCGCTGTCCGAACTCGGTGCGGATCTCGTGCTGCGGGTGCTGGCCGAGTGGCCGCAGGCGGTGGCGCAGCCGCAGCAGGGGGTCTGCTACGCGCCGAAACTCGCCCGCGGCGATGGCCGGCTCGACTGGCACGATGCCGCCGCGGCGCTCGACCGGCGGGTGCGGGCGCTCAACCCATGGCCGGGCACCTTCGCCACGCTCGACGGCACGCTGCTGAAAGTGCTGGCGGCGCGGCCGGAGCCGGGGCAGGGTGCGCCCGGCACAGTGCTCGACGACGCATTGCTGATCGCAACCGGCGCCGGCGCGCTTCGCCTGCTGCGGGTGCAGGCGCCGGGGCGCGCGGCGCTGGCGGCGGACGCCTTCCTACGCGGGCATCCGCTGCCGATCGGCAGCATTCTGACATGATCCAGTTTGACCAGATGAGGGGACAGGGCGTTGAGCGACGCGGACCCGCCGGCGATCACCGTGGTCAACCAAGGCGGCAGTTCGCCGGTGGTGCTGCTGTGCGAGCATGCCTCCAACCATATTCCCGCCCGCTATGGCCGCCTCGGGCTGCCGCCGGCCGAGCTTGAGCGGCACATCGCCTGGGACATCGGCGCCGCCGAAATGGCCCGCGAGGCGTCGCGGCGGCTCGATGCGGTGCTGGTGCTGGCCGGGTTTTCGCGGCTGCTGATCGACTGCAACCGGCCGCTGTCGGCGCCGAGCAGCATCCCCGCGCGCAGCGAGGACACCGACATCCCCGGCAATATCGGCATCTCCCCGGCCGAGCGGGCGGCGCGCGACCGGCAATTCTTCGCCCCGTTCCGCGACGGCGTGGCGGCGCTGCTGGATGCCAGGCTGGCCGCCGGACGGCCGACGCTGCTGATCGGCATGCACAGCTTCACCCCGGTCTATCACGGGGTGGCGCGGCCGTGGCAGGTCGGCGTGCTGTACGGCCATTCGACCGGGCTGGCGCACGCCCTGCTCGCCGCGCTGCGCCGTGACACCACGCTGACGGTGGGCGACAACGAGCCGTACCGTGTCACCACGACCGGGGATTTCACCGTGCCCTGGCAGGGCGAGGCGCGCGGCATCGCGACGGCGCTGTTCGAGGTGCGACAGGACCTGATCGCCGTCGCCGCGGCGGCGCAGGACTGGGGGGCGCGGCTGGCCGCGGTGATGGCGGCGGCGGTCGAGCGGCAGCGCCCCGGCTGACGCCGCTCCCGGCATCACCATTGCGAAACACCGAGGCGTCCGGCCAATCGCCGCCCTTCGTGATAAATCCGGGTGCGGCAATGTGTTATAGACGTTCCTATGATGGACGGCACAAAGCTGATTGATCTCCCGCAATATACCAAAGAAGCCGATCGACACGAACGATCAGTCTCTCTGGATTATCTGAAAACGTTCATTATCGTTCTGGTCGTCGTGCATCATTCGATCATCGCCTACTCGCTGCACAGCCATTTCAACGTCCATGCGTATCTGGCGTCGTCGGGTCCGATCGTCGATGCGCGCCGCTGGTTCGGCTTCGACGTGCTGGTCATTCTCAACCACACCTTCTTCATGGCGCTGATGTTTCTGCTGTCCGGTCTGTTCGTCTGGCGCAGCCTGCAGCGCCACGGCAGCGCCCGCTTCGTGCGGCAACGCCTGATCCGCCTCGGCGTGCCCTATGCCGTCGGGCTGCTGCTGCTGATGCCGCTGGCCCATTACCCCTCGTTTCGCGAGGGCGGCGGCGCGCCCGGCCTGCCGGCCTATCTGTGGCAGTGTTTCGCCGTCGGCCCGCGGCCGAACGGGCCGATCTGGTTCCTCGGCGTGCTGCTGATGTTCGACACCACGGCGGCGGTGATGCAGCGCCTGCTGCCGGGCTGGAGCGGCGCTCCGTCGCGCTGGGTGGCCGGCCGCGCGACACGCCCGGCGGTGGTGTTCGCCGCCCTGCTGGCCGCCTCGCTGGTCGCCTATGTGCCGCTGGCGCTGCGCTTCGGCCCCGACCGCTGGCTGATGATCGGCACGGTGCCGCTCCAGGCCAACCGGGTGTTGCTCTATGCGCTGTATTTCGCCGCCGGGGTGGTGATCGGGCGGGGCGGCGACGCGCTGCTGGCGGTGCGCTGCGTGCTGGCGCAGCGCTGGGCGGCCTGGGCCGGGCTGGCGCTGCTCAGCTATGCCGGTTTCTTGGCCTGGAGCGAGGCGCAGCGGCGCGGGCTGCTGCCGGCCGGGCGGGCGGCGGAGGTGGTCGGCGATGTCGGCTTCGTGCTGGTCTGCGGCGCCACCAGCTTCGCCCTGCTCGCCGCCTGCATGCGCTGGGCGCGGCGCCATGTCGCGCTGCTCGACGCGCTGACCGCCAATTCCTATGGCATCTTCATGGTCCACTACATCCCGGTGGTGTGGCTGCAATACGCGCTGCTGGGGCAGGACTGGCCGCCCGGCGTCAAGGCCGCGATCGTCGTCACCGGCGCGCTGACGACAAGCTGGGCGGCGGTGGCCCTCGCGCGGCGCCTGCCGGCGATTCGCGCCGTGCTGTGAACGTCGCCGCCTGCGGCCTCCGCGCACAAGTCGGCGCAACTCGATCCCCACAAGGGGGTTGCGCCGTCCGCCCCAAAACCTTAGGAACGCGCCACCGACGCGGCTTGTGGGCGCGTAGCTCAGCGGGAGAGCACCACCTTGACACGGTGGGGGTCACAGGTTCAATCCCTGTCGCGCCCACCATTGTTTTCAGCCGCTTAACGGTCTCCCCCGGCCAGCCCCATCGTCCCGCCGCCCCGCCAGGCCAACCGCCCCCGTCATGGTCGGCGAAGGCCGACCATCCACGCCTTCGCGCCGCACCATCCGCGCCCACCGAACTCATGGACGCCCGCCATGACGCGTCAGCGCCAGACCCCCCACCGTCAAGCGTCTTTACTTTTCCCCTTCCCTTGCGGGAGGGTCGGGGGAGGGGTGATGCGACGACGATTGCACGAAACGAACGAAACCAATTGCGCCGCAATCTTCTGCAGCCCAGGCAACCCCTCCCCCGACCCGTCCCGCAAGGGGAGGGGAGAAGAAACCCACCAACAGCAAAATCCACTTGCCCAGCCAGCCCCATTCATGTTCTTGTTCCGTTCGTGACGCCCGTACCCCCACCCGCGGCCGAACGCCTCGCCCGCATCCTCGACGACCTGTGCAAGGCGGTCGCCGCGCGCGGCCCCGGCGGCTTCCTGCCGATCCCGCTGCTGCTGCTGGTGTGGACACGCATCAGACAGGCCTCCCTGCGCATCGCCCGCCTCGCCGCCCGCGCCGCCGCCGGCAAACCCCCCATCGTCCGCCGCACCCCGCGCGCCGCGCCACAAAACCCGGCGCCGAGAAAACCCGCTCGCCGCCTGCCCCGGCGCGCCGGCTGGCTGATCGGGCCGGTGCCGGCGGCCGGCGGCTACGCCTCGCAACTGCACCATCTGCTGACCCAGCCGGACATGATCGCCCTGCTCGACGCCGCCCCCGGCATCGACCGGCTGCTGCGCCCGCTCTGCCGCATGCTCGGGGTCGCACGCCCCAAACTGCCGC
>JAJZES010000012.1 GCA_021845985.1 Pseudomonadota bacterium
GGAACAGGCGCCTCGCAAAGGACTTTGAGGCCACGATCGAGAGCGTCGAAGCGTTCCTCTACGCCGCCTCTTGCGTCATCCTGCTGCAAAGGCTGGCCCGTTGATGATCCGATTCGAAATGGACTCTGACAATGCCCAGCCAGAAGGGGGCCTCAGGAGTGGAAGAGAACGGGAGCGATTTTCAGGCACTGGCCGCGCGGTGCGGACGATGATCTTCCTGCTCCTCGGCGGCCTTGCCCTGGGTGTGCTGATGGCCGCGCTCGGCGCCTTCTCGCAGGCTCAGGTGGCGACCATCAAGCAGTTCGGCGCCTGGATGGCGACACTCGGGCTGCTGGTGCTGGTGGTCCTGCTGTTCCTCACCGGTCGCGTGTCCGGCGGCATAGGTGCATTGGTGATCTTCGGGCCGATCGTGTGGGGCTGGCTGCGGCGCGCCGATTCGGCGCTGCTGCGCCGCGCCGCGCCGCGTCCGGCCCCGCCCCGCCGCGGCGCCATGTCCCGCGCCGAAGCCTATGCCGTGCTCGGTCTCGCCGCCGGCGCCAGTGAGGCCGACATCCGTGCTGCCCATCGCCGGCTGATGCGCGCCGCGCATCCCGATGCCGGCGGCTCCGACTGGCTTGCCGCCCGCATCAACCAGGCGCGCGATCTGCTGCTCGGCTGATCGCGGCGCCGCCGCGGCGGCGGCAACTTCGGCCCGACGCTCACGTTCCCGGCGCCGATGCAGGACGCGCGATGCTTGCCTGCGAGCCGCAGGACATGCCACGACTCACCACATCAATCCGCCGTACGCCGCCGTTCGGCATCGGTTCGGACAAAACAAGGATCATGCTCCCGTGATCAAGAAGCTGCGCAAGGCCGTTCTCCCCGTCGCGGGCCTTGGAACCCGCTTTCTTCCGGCCACCAAGGCGACGGCGAAGGAGATGCTGCCGGTCGTCGATAAGCCGCTGATCCAATACGCCGTCGAGGAGGCGCGCGCCGCCGGCATCGAGCAGTTCTGCCTCGTCACCGGCCGCGGCAAGACCGCCTTGGTCGAGCATTTCGACATCGCCTATGAACTCGAGGCGACGCTGAAAGAGCGCGGCAAGCACCGCGAACTGCGCGACCTGCGCGAGAACCACCTGCCGCCCGGCGCCATTGCCACGGTCCGCCAGCAGGAGCCGCTCGGCCTCGGCCATGCCATCTGGTGCGCCCGCGCCTTCATCGGCGACGATCCGTTCGCCATCCTGCTGCCCGATGACCTGGTGCTCGCCGATACCCCCTGCACCAAGCAGCTCGCCGACGCCTATTACGAAACCGGCGGCTGCGTCGTGGCGGTGTCCGAGGTGCCGCACGAGCAGACCAATCGCTACGGCATTCTCGCGATCGGCCATGACGACGGGCGGCTGGTGGAGGTGCTCGGGCTGGTGGAGAAGCCCAAGCCGGAGGTGGCGCCCTCCAACCTGTCGATCATCGGCCGCTATGTGCTGATGCCGCAGGTGATGGAGTATCTCTCGCGCATGGAGCGCGGCGCCGGCAACGAGGTGCAGCTTACCGACGCGATGGCCAAGCTCATCGGCCAGGTGCCGTTCCACGGTCTGCGCTACGAGGGCCGCCGATTTGACTGTGGCGACAAGGTGGGCTTTCTGGAGGCGCAGATCGCTTTTGCGCTGAAGCGCCCCGACCTTGCGCCGGCGGTGCGGGCGTTCTTGAAGACGTACATGCACGAGTGCGCCACACCCGCCGGCTAGGCGCACCACAAAAGGGGGAGACGACGCCGATGCAGTTTCGCCACGACTTCGACCCGACCTCGCTGCGCGAGTATGACATCCGTGGCATCGTCGGCCGCACGCTGCACCCGGCCGACGCCTTTGCCATCGGTCGCGTCTTCGGCAGCATCGTGGCGCGCGGCGGCGGTCACACCGTCGCCGTCGGCTTCGACGGACGGCTCTCCTCGCCCGATCTGGAGCCGCAATTGGTCGAAGGGCTGGTGGCGAGCGGGATGGAGGTGGTGCGGATCGGCCGCGGCCCGACGCCGATGCTGTATTACGCCTCCACCGTGCGCAAGACCGACGGCGCGGTGATGGTGACGGGCAGCCATAATCCGCCCGACTACAACGGCTTCAAGTTCATGCTGCAGGGCAAGCCGTTCTTCGGCGCGCAGATCCAGGAGGTCGGCCGCCTCGCCGCCGCCGGCGACGTGGTCGAAAGCGCGCCGGGCAGCGCCCAGACCATCGACATCTCGGCCGAGTATCTGGCGCGGCTGATTTCCGACTGGGACGGCGGCGACCGGCTGCTCAACGTCGTCTGGGACAACGGCAACGGCGCCGCCGGCGAGGTACTGACGCGGCTGGTGCGCTCGCTGCCCGGCAACCATACCGTGCTGTTTGCCGAGATCGACGGGCGCTTCCCCAATCACCACCCTGACCCGACGGTGCCGAAGAACCTCGAACAGTTGGTCGCCGAGGTGCGCCACCGCGGCGCCGATGTCGGCATCGCCTTCGATGGCGACGCCGACCGTATCGGCGTGGTCGATGACAGCGGGGCGATCCTGTTCGGCGACCAGTTGATGGTGGTGCTGGCGCGCGACGTGCTGAAGACGCATCCGGGCGCGACCATCATTGCCGATGTCAAGGCGAGCCAGGTGCTGTTCGACGAGGTCGCCCGTGCCGGTGGCCAGCCGCTGATGTGGAAGACCGGCCACAGCCTGATCAAGGCGAAGATGGCCGAGGTCGGCTGCCCGCTGGCCGGCGAGATGTCGGGGCATATCTTCTTCGCCGATCGCTGGTACGGGTTCGACGATGCGCTCTATGCCGGGGTGCGGCTGCTCGGCATCGTCGCGCGCATGAACGGCAAGCTCTCGGCGGTGCGCGAGGCGCTGCCGCAGGTGGTGAACACGCCGGAACTCCGCTTCCCGTGCGACGATCTGCGCAAGTTCGCGGTCATCGAGGAGGTGGCAGGGCGGCTGCGCGCCGCCGCTGCGCGGATGTCCGACATCGACGGCGTGCGGGTGCAGACCGAGGATGGCTGGTGGCTGCTGCGCGCCTCCAACACCCAGGCGGTGCTGGTGGCGCGCGCCGAGGCGAGCGGCCATGACGGGCTGGAGCGGCTGAAGGCGGCGCTGGTCGATCAACTGGCGCAATCGGGGCTGGCGGCGCCCGATTTCTCGGGCGCCAGCTCAGGACACTGAGCCGCCGCCGCGCAGCGGCACGACATACGGGCCTTCCGGGATCACCGCCACGTCGGGGTCGGCGTGGCGGGCGATGCTGGCGGCAATCGCCGCGCCCACGTCGGCGATCATCTCGACCGCGGTAATTCCTCGGCCGGCGGCGTCAAGGCCGGTGGTGTAGAGCTGCACCCGGCCGAGGCGCATCGGCTTCAACTGCATCTCGGTCTGCCACTCATCCACCTCGGCCAGCGATTTCGCCGTCAGCGTCGCCAGGAAACGCTCCGGGCCGAGCGCCACCAGCCGCGCCTGCGCCGCGGCGAACTCGGGCGAGCCGATCCCCTCCGAGCATTCCGAGGCAATGATCAGCGTGCCGCCCGGCGCCAGTATGTCGAGCGGCGTCACCATGCCCTTGACCGTCTGATAATAGGTCTTGTCGAGCGGGTAGCCGGCGGCCGAGGTGACGACGGTGGCGAATTGTCGGCCGACCGGGATGGCGGTGGCGGCGGCGACGAACTCCACCGCCTGCAGATGGCTGGCGATGATCTCGCCGAAACTGACAAAGACCAGATCGCGGTCCTCGTCGATCACCGTGTTCAGCGCATGGACCTCGCCGAGCATGCCGACGATCTCAAGCTGTTCCTCGTGCAGCGGATTGCCGACCAGGTTGCACTGGACGGCGAGCGGGTCTTCCATGAAGCGGGCGGAATGAAAGGTGCGGATGGTGGTGTGGTGGGCGACGCCCGGCGCCACCACTTTGCGCCCGCCGGACCAGCCGGCCATGAAATGCGGCTCGACCAGCCCGGTGGCGATGCGCAGCCCGGCGGCGACGAAGCGGCGGTCGAGCCGGACGGGAACGCCGCGGCCGCGCGTCACGCCGAGATCGACATGGTCGTCGTCGTTGCGGGCAAAATGGTTCTCCACCCGGACATGGTCGAGCACCCACCGGTCGCCGACCAGTTCCGCCAGTTCGTCGCCTTCGTTGGGCCGGTGCAGGCCGGTGGCGACGAGCACGGTGATGCGGTCGAGCGGAATGCCGGACGCCGCGATGTCCTCGATCATTGGGCGGAGGAACAGATGGTTGGGGACCGGGCGGGTGATGTCGCAGATCAGGATGCAGGCGCTGTCGCGACCCTTGGCCAGCCGGCGCAGCCCGCCGGCAGCGAGTGCGGCGCGTATTTCGGCCTGCGGATCGGCGTATTTGGGCAAGGGGCGCTTGCGGATGATGGTGGCGCGCGCGGCATCCGGCAGCCGCACCGGCAGATGGCCGCGGCCGAAGGCGATGTCGATGGTCGATGCGGGCATGGGCGGCAGCTCCGTGCGGGCGATGACGCGCTCATATGCCGATCATCGGGCGCCACCAAGCCACCGCCGCGCCACGCCCTGTGGCGCGTACACCACAGTTGCGGCGCAGCGCGTTGGCGCCCGCCGCGTTACGCTACATCCGGCTTGATTCCTGGGCACGGCGCGCTTATTGTGCAACGCAGCAAGACGGTGATCCCGTCCTGCTTTCTTGGACGTTTCCTCCCTAAACTCGGCGGCGCCTTGTGCGCCGCTTTTTTTCGCCTTGAAGGCGCTGCGTCAAGAGGCGGCGGCAAAGTTTCCTGCCGCTCAGCATTTCGTGATTTGGTAAAACGTTACGCGGGGCGCAATCCGCCCTGTCGGGCGATGAAACCGGCGATCTCGGCGACGCCCTTGCCGGCGCGCACATTGGCAAACACGAACGGCCGCTCCCCGCGCATCCGCTTGGCGTCGCGGTCCATCACCTCCAGGCTGGCGCCGACATACGGGGCAAGATCGATCTTGTTGATCACCAGCAGATCGCTGCGGGTGATGCCCGGCCCGCCCTTGCGCGGGATCTTGTCGCCGGCCGAGACATCGATGACATAGATCGTCAGGTCGGCCAGTTCCGGGCTGAACGTCGCCGCCAGATTGTCGCCGCCGCTTTCAATCAGGATCAGGTCGAGCGCCGGGAACCGCCGCCGCAGTTCGGCGACGCCGGCGAGGTTGATGCTGGCGTCCTCGCGGATCGCCGTGTGCGGACAGCCGCCGGTCTCGATGCCCATGATGCGCTCCGGCGGCAGCGAGCCGGCGCGGGTGAGGAACTCGGCGTCTTCCTTGGTATAGATGTCGTTGGTGATGGCGGCGATGTCGTAATGCGGGCGGAAATGCCGGCACAGCGCGTCCATCAGCGCCGTCTTGCCGGTGCCGACCGGGCCGCCGACGCCGACGCGCAAGGGTCCGTTGCTTTCACTCATGATCTGAACAGCCTCGTATATTGGGTCTCGTGGCGCATCGCGGTGAGGTCGGCGCGAAAGCAGGCGCCGCCCAGATCGTCCAGCCCGGCGCCGCGGCTGTCCTCGGCGGTCGCGACGATGACCGGCGCCAGCCCGGCCAGCACCGCCAGCCCCGCCGACTGGCCGAGCGGGATCAGCCGCACCGCCGCCGAAATCAGGTTCGCGGCAAATGCCTGCAAGGCGCCGAGCGTTGCATCCTCCTCGGCGATCCCGTGCGCCCCCGCCAGCGCGCCGACAGCGACCGCATAGGGCACATCGCCCAGCCCGCTCAGCACCGCGCTGCCCCAGGCGCGGGCGGCGGCGGCGAAGGCGTTGCCCTGGCCGATGCTCTCGGCCAGCCGCTCGCGCGACGGCGCCGTGGCCCGCGCCAGTTCGGCGATGGCGCACAGCGCCGCCGGATCGCCCGCCGCGCGATGCGCGTGGCGCAGCAGCACCGCATCGCTGCGCCCGGCGCCGTGGCGCAGCACATCGGCGAGCCACGCCGCAAGGCTGGCCGCGTCGCCCACGTCGCCGCTCTCGACCGCCCATTCGATCCCGCTCGACCAGGCAAAGCCGCCGGTCGGGAAGGCCGGCGACAGCCAGGCAAGCAGGCTCAGCAGCGCCCGCCGCTCATCCGTCATGGTCATGATCATGGTCGTGGTCGTGGTCATGGCCCGGCCCGTGTGGCGGGTGGCCGCCGGCATAGGCGCCCGATTCCGGGTCAAACGGCGCCACCACCGGCAGCACATGGCCGCCGAGCAGCGTCACCATCTCCTCGATGACATGGTCGCGGCGGATCAGGATGCGGTCGCCGCAAAACTGCACCGGCAGATGCCGGTTGCCGAGATGCCAGGCGATGCGCACCAGCGCGTCGGCGTCATGGGCATGGATCTCGGTCAGTTGCTCGGGCCGCGCCGCCACCCGCACCACGCCGCCGCCGGCCAGCGCCAGCCCGTCGCCCTCGGCCAGCCGCACCGGGCGCAGCAGATCGAGCAGCACCTCCTGCCCGCCTTCGGTGCGCAGCAGGATGCGGCGGCGATGCCGCGCGTCATGGTCGAGCCGCACCGTGTCCACCGCCTCGGCCGCGTTCCAGGTGCCGGCCGGCAGCACGCCCGTCGCGCGCATCAGAACAGGAAATACCGCTGCGCCATCGGCAGCACTGTCGCCGGCTCGCAGGTCAGCAGCACGCCATCGGCGCGCACCTCGTAGGTCTCGGCATCGACCTCGATCAGCGGCGTCGCATCGTTGTGGATCATGCTGCGCTTGCCGATGCCGCCGCGCACATCCGCCACCGGCGCCAGCCGTCGCGACAGGCCGAGCCGCGTGCCGATATCGGCGTCCAGCGCCGCACCCGAGACGAAGGTGATGCAGCTTTCCGCCAACGCCCGGCCGAAGGTCGCGAACATCGGCCGCGCATGCACTGGCTGCGGCGTCGGGATCGACGCATTGGGGTCGCCCATCATCGCCATCGCGATGCTGCCGCCCTTGATCACCAGATCAGGCTTGACGCCGAAAAATGCCGGCGACCAGACGACCAGATCGGCCAGCTTGCCGACCTCCACGCTGCCGATCTCGCGCGCCATGCCCTGCGCGATGGCCGGGTTGATGGTGTATTTCGCCACGTACCGCTTGACCCGCGCATTGTCGCGCCGGCCGGCATCGCCCGGCAAACCACCGCGCTGCTGCTTCATCTTATGCGCCGTCTGCCAGGTGCGGGTAATCACCTCGCCGACCCGCCCCATCGCCTGACTGTCCGACGAGATCATCGAGATGGCGCCGAGATCGTGCAGAATATCCTCGGCGGCGATCGTTTCGCGGCGGATGCGGCTTTCGGCGAAGGCAATGTCTTCGGCGATGCTGGGGTCGAGGTGATGGCAGACCATCAGCATGTCGAGATGCTCGTCGAGCGTGTTGACCGTGTAGGGCCGTGTTGGGTTGGTCGAACTCGGCAGCACGTTGGGCAGGCCGGCCACCTTGATGATGTCCGGCGCATGGCCGCCGCCGGCGCCCTCGGTATGGAAGGCGTGGATGGTGCGGCCCTTGAAGGCGGCGATGGTGTCTTCGACGAAGCCGCTTTCGTTGAGCGTGTCGGTGTGGATCATCACCTGCACATCGAAGCGGTCGGCAACACCGAGGCAGCAGTCGATGGCGGCCGGCGTGGTGCCCCAATCCTCGTGCAATTTCAATGCGCAGGCACCGGCCAGGACCATTTCTTCCAGCGCCGCGGGGCGCGCCGCGTTGCCCTTGCCGGCGAAACCGAGATTGACCGGCAGCCCCTCGGCCGCCTGCAGCATGCGCGCCATGTGCCACGGGCCGGGAGTACAGGTGGTCGCGGCGGTGCCGGTCGCCGGGCCGGTGCCGCCGCCGACCATGGTGGTGATGCCGGCGGCGACGGCTTCCTCGACCTGCTGCGGGCAAATGAAATGGATGTGGCTGTCGATGCCGCCGGCGGTGATGATCTTCCCCTCGCCGGCGATCACCTCCGTCCCTGGACCGATGATGATGGTCACGCCCGGCTGCGTATCCGGGTTGCCCGCCTTGCCGATGCCGGCGATGCGGCCGTCGGTGATGCCGATATCGGCCTTGACGATGCCCCAATGGTCGATAATCACAGCGTTGGTGATGACCGTATCGACCGCGCCCTCGGCCCGTGATGCCTGGCTTTGCCCCATGCCGTCGCGGATCACCTTGCCGCCGCCGAATTTCACTTCGTCACCATAGACGGTGAAATCGCGCTCGACCTCGACCCACAGATCGGTGTCGGCCAGCCGCACCGCGTCGCCGACGGTGGGGCCGAACATGTCAGCATAGGCGCGGCGCGAGAGGCGGGCCATCACAGATCTCCCATCACGTCGCCGCGGAAGCCGAAGACCCGCCTTCTGCCCTGGAAGGGGATCAAGACCACCTCGCGCGTCTGCCCTGGCTCGAACCGCACCGCGGTCCCGGCGGCGATGTCGAGCCGCTGGCCGCGCGCGGCGGCACGGTCGAACGACAGCGCCGGATTGGTCTCGGCGAAATGGTAGTGGCTGCCGACCTGGATCGGCCGGTCGCCGGTATTGGCGATGGTCAGCGTGGTGCGGGGCAGGCCGACGTTCAGCTCGATGTCGCCGTCCGGCGTGACGATCTCTCCGGGGATCATGGCGCGCTCCTGGCTCAGCGGATCGGTTCGTGGACGGTGACCAGCTTGGTGCCGTCGGGGAAGGTGGCTTCCACCTGCACGTCGGGGATCATCTCAGCCACCCCCTCCATGACCTGCGCGCGGGTCAGCACATGGCCGCCGGCCTGCATCAGGTCGGCGACGCTGCGCCCGTCACGGGCGCCCTCGACGACGAAATCGGTGATCAGGGCAATGGCCTCGGGGTGGTTGAGCCTGACGCCCCGGTCGAGCCGCCGGCGGGCGACATTGGCCGCCATGGCGATCAGCAACTTGTCCTTTTCACGCGGTGTCAGGTTCATCGTGATGCCTCGCTGCCTCCCCGCCATGCGTCACTGCTCACGATAGCGGCAGCACGCCGCCGCGTCATGCCCGGCAAGCTGGGGATAAGCAACGGGCGTGCCGCGGCCTCAGCCGGCGGCGCCGTCCTGCCGCACGAGTCGCGGGCCGGCCGGGAACGCGGCGCCGTCATAGATCTCGGCCAGCGCCAGGGTGATGCCGAGCGACGGCACCGCGACGACGCCCTGCAGCCCCGCCACGATCCGGCTCACGCGACCACAGCACGATTTCGGCGGCGTTCGGCTCGATCACCATGACATGGTCAAGGCTCTCGACCGCGCGGTATTCCGCCAGCTTTTCAAACGTATCGAAGTCCCGGCTTGACGGCGACAGCACTTCGGCAACCAGCCGCGGCAGGGCGGCCAGCATGGCGTCCGGGTCGCGCCGCCCGCAATCGACGCCGGCATCGGGGCGGCGGATGTGACCCGGCAGTGTTGCCACCGCGCCATCGCCGGTGAACGGGCGGCACGGCCCGCCGCGCAACTGCCGGCGCAGTTCGGCCAGCAGATTGACGACGATGTCGTCATGCACATTGCGTGCGCCGGCTATCATGCACACCGGCACGCCGCCGACCAGCTCGTAGCGATCGACCTGTCCCGCCTGCCAGCGGAAGAACGCCTCGTTCGTCCAGGGTCGCTGCGCCGGATCGGCCATGCGCCGCATCGTATGCAGGACCGCGCGGCGCTACAATCGGCGGCTGCCGACAGGTTGCGCAGTTGCGCCTGGCGGGCAAAGAAACCGGCTGCGCCGCGCCGCGCAATCGAAAGTTGCCCCGAGATGATGCCGAAACCGCGCCGCTTCGACCGCAACCTCGTCGTCATCGGCGCCGGCTCGGCCGGGCTGGTCGCCGCCCTGGTCGCCGCGCGCCTCGGCGCCAGCGTGACGCTGATCGAGGCGGCGGAGATGGGCGGGGACTGTCTCAACACCGGCTGCGTGCCGTCCAAGGCGCTGATCCACGCCGCGCGCCTCGCCCATGACGCCCGCGCCGCCGCCGCGCTCGGGCTGACCGCACCGCCGGGGCAGATCGACAGCCGCGCCGCCTTCCGCCACATCCGCGCCAGCGTCGCCGCCATCGCCCCGCATGATTCGGCCGAGCGCTACCGCGGCCTCGGCGTCGATGTGCGACACGGCGATGCCCGCATCACCTCGCCCTGGAGCGTCGCGGTGAACGGCGAAACACTGACCACCCGTGCCATCGTCGTCGCCACCGGTGCCGCCCCGGTGATGCCGGATATTCCAGGGCTGGTACAGGCCGGCTGCCTGACCTCCGAAACCCTCTGGCGGCTGGAGGAGGCGCCGCGCCGCCTGCTGATCCTCGGCGGCGGCCCGATCGGCTGTGAACTGGCGCAGGCGTTTGCCCGGCTCGGCAGCGACGTGACGCTGGCGCAACGCGGCCCCCGCCTGCTGCCGCGTGAGGACGCGGAGGCCGGCGCGCTGATCGCGGCAAGGTTGGCGGCGGAGGGGGTGCGGGTGCTGCTGGGCCGGCAGGCGCTCGATGCCGGCGACGGCCGGATGCGCTTTGCCGACGGCACCGCCGTTGCCTTCGACACGGTGCTGGCCGCCACCGGCCGGCGCCCGCGCAGCGCCGGGTTCGGGCTGGCCGAACTCGGCATCGCGCCCGGTGCGCACGGCACCATCGCCGCCGACCGGCGGCTGCGGACGACGGTGCCCAATATCTATGTCTGCGGCGATGTCGCCGGCCCGTTTCAATACACCCATGCCGCCGGGCATCAGGGCGCCGCCGCCGCGCTCGGCGCGCTGTTCGGCCGCGTGCCGTTTCTGCGTCCCGACCGTGCCGCCATGCCGGCCGTTACCTACACCTCGCCGGAAGTGGCGCGCGTCGGCCCGGCGCCGCAGGACGCGCCGGGCTGCGAGGTGACGCGCCACGACCTCGCCGATCTCGACCGCGCCATCGTCGATGACGCGCGCCAGGGCTTCGTCAAGCTGCTCACCCGGCCAGGCAGCGACCGCATCCTCGGTGCCACCATCGTCGCCCCGCGCGCCGGCGAGATGCTGGGCGAGATCGTGCTGGCGATGTCGGCCGGCCTTGGCGTCAAGCGGCTGTTCGGCCCGATCCGCGCCTATCCCGGCTATCTGGAGGCGAACCGCAACGCCGCCGGTGCGTGGCGCATGGCGCATGCCCCGGCCTGGGCGGTGCCGCTGCTCGCCCGCTTCCATGCCTGGCGGCGCGGCTGAGTGGCCCGGCGCGTGCTTGGCCGCTGGCCAGCCTGACAGGAGGATCCATGTCCGACCCCTTCATCGTTGCCGCCGCGCAGACCGGGCCGGTCGCCCGCGGCGAGACCCGTGCCGCGGTGGTGCGCCGGCTGATCGCGCTGCTGCGCGCCGCCCATGCCCGCGGCGCCGCGGTGGTGGCGTTTCCCGAACTGGTGCTGACGACGTTCTTTCCGCGCTACTGGATGGAGGACGCGCGGGAGATCGACGCCTGGTTCGAGCGTGAGATGCCCGGTCCCGAAACGCGCCCGCTGTTCGAGACCGCCGCCGCACTCGGCATCGGCTTCAGCCTCGGCTATGCCGAACTGACCGCGCAGGGACGCCGCTTCAACACGTCGATCCTGGTGGACGGCACCGGCCGCATCGTCGGCACGTATCGCAAAGTGCATCTGCCCGGCCATGCCGACCACAAGCCGGATCGGCCGTACCAGCATCTCGAAAAGAAGTATTTCGAACCGGGCGATCTCGGCTTTCCGGTGTGGCGGGCGTTCGGCGCCCATGTCGGCATGGCGATCTGCAACGACCGCCGCTGGCCGGAGACCTATCGCGTCATGGGGCTGCAGGACGTCGAACTGGTGCTGATCGGCTACAATACCCCGGTGCCCTCGGTGATGACGCCGCAATACGACCATCTCGCCGCGTTTCACAACCATCTGTCGATGCAGGCCGGTGCCTATCAGAACGCCACCTACGTCGTCGGCGCCGCCAAGGCGGGGCTGGAGGAGGGCAGCTCCCTGCTCGCCGGCTCCTGCATCGTCGCGCCCTCGGGCGAGATCATCGCCCAGGCCGCCAGCGCCGACGACGAGGTGATTACCGCGCTGGTCGATCCGGCGCTGTGCCAGATCAACAAGCGCACCACCTTCAACTTCGCCGCCCATCGGCGCTGCGAGCATTACGGCCTGATCACCGCCCGCACCGGCGCCGCGCCGCCGGCGTAATGCCGACATGGTGCAGGTTTTGCCGCATCGTCATGGTCGGCACAGGCCGGCCATCGACGCCTTGGCGCCGCACTACCCGCCACGGTCGCGGACCCGGCCGCGATGGTTCAGACATGGCTGATGGTGAGATAGTTCATCCCCCCTGCGGTGCCGCCGCCGATGGCGAAGGCCTGCGCCTGTGCCGCCGTCGTGTTGACGAAGCCGACCCCGGCGGAGCTGATGCCGCCGCCGCTGATGGTCAGCACCGCCTGGTTGCCGGCGGTCTCGCTCCAGGTGAGCTGCGAGGCGCCGAGCGTCGGCCCCCAGATGACCAGCGCATCGCCGCTGTGGAAATTGGCCAGCGCATCCCAGGTGGACGGACCGCGGCTGTCGATGACGAAATGGTCGCTGCCGCTGCCGCCGATCATCAGGGCGGTGTTCTGGTCGGCATTCAGCAGGTTGTTGCCGGAGGTCGCCATCAGCACGTCCTGGCCCTGTCCCGCCACCATGAAGGCGTTGGGGGTGTTGGCCGTGACCTGCACCGTGTCCGGCCCGATGGCGACGAATTCGGACTGGTAGCTGGGCATCGACGACACCGTGCCGGCCAGCGTGGCGCTGGCGCCGGTGGTCAGGTTCTGCTCGCTGTAGCTGCCGGTGATGCCGGCGACATTGATATGCAGGCCGCTCGCCGGCCCCCAGATCGGCATGCCCTGCTGGTCATAGACGGCATTGTTCTGCCCCGGACTGGTATCGCTGGTGGCCAGCCTGCCGTAGCCGTAGGTGTAGTAGAGCGTCGCGGCGGCATCCGTCGGTACCGCCGTGGCGAAGGTCAGCAGGACGTGGCCGCTGTCGGTCACCGTCGCCGCGGTGGCGTTCAGTGTCGTGCCGTTGTCGGTGATCGACCAGCCGACGCCGCTGGCCGCCGCGCTGCTGAGCGTGGCGGAGAGCGCGGCGTTGTTGAGCGCCATCGTCACCTCCACCTGCGTCGTGCCGACCAGCCGCGCGGCAACCGCCTCCGGCCCGTAGGCATCGACGGTGCCGGCGGCGACCGCCGAGCCGGGCAGGGCGTATTGCTTGAACTCCATGGCGATCGAGCGTGCCAGCCGCAGATCGACCATGTTGGAATCGGTGACGTCCATATGCGGGCCGCCATAAGTGCCGGTCTGCCCGTAATCCATGTTCACGTCGTTGGCCTGCGCGCCGACGGTGGCGTTAAAGGCCGGATTGGCGGCGAGCAGCTCCATCCCCTGCTTGATGCCCTGGTTGACCGCCGGGATCAGATTTTCGCCAAAGGGGATGGCATTGACGAATACATAGGGCGTCGTCGCCGCGCTCTGGCCGAGCGCCTGACGCACCTGTTGCGCCTCGAAATTGACCCCGCTCATCCATTGCTGGGTGGACAGGCTGGCATTGGTGCTGTCGTTTTCGTTCTGCAGCCACAGGATCGCCGTCGGGGCCGCCTTCTCGGCGGCGGGCAGGGCGTCGATGTAATTCAGCAGCCCGGTTTCCAGCGTGTTGTTGGTCCAGCCGTTTCGCCAGTTGCCGTTGACCGCGCTGATCCAGTCGCCGATGAAGGCGGTGCCGCCGACCACGGTGTTGTCGTTGGCGGCGGTGTCGCTGTCCTTCTCCAAAAGGTTGATCTTGTTGTTGACGCCATCAAACCCCAGCAGCTTTTCGGCATCCGTGGCAATCGTGCCAAAGTCGGGCGAGCGCTGCAGCAAGCCGGCGTTCGACTGCCCTCGGAGCAGAACGTTAAGTTCCATGCGACCGTACCTTCTACAACTTGCTGGTTTGCGCTTTCGAGCGCATTATGATCGTCTGCATTTACGTTCCGGGCGACAGGTCGAGTGATAACAATTTCGCAGGGTCACGGGGTTTCTGCTCCCGTTCCGCCCCGCCCCGCCGCCAGCCTGCTGGTGCTGCGCGGTGCGGCCGAGGTGCTGATGGGGCTGCGCGGTGCCGGGCACCGCTTCATGCCCAACCGGCTGGTGTTTCCCGGCGGCGCCGTCGATCCGGCGGATCACGATGCCGCGCATGCCTCGCCGCCGCGCCCGCATGTCCGGCGCATGCTGGAGGCGGCGGCCGACCCCGCGCTGGCGCTGGCGCTGGCCGTCGCCGCGGCGCGGGAACTAGAGGAGGAGACCGGGCTGACGCTGGGCAGGCCGCCGCATCTCGCCCGGCTCGACTATCTGTGCCGCGCGGTGACGCCGCCCGCCATGCCGGTGCGCTTCGACGCCCGCTTCCTGGTCGTCGATGCCGCCGAGGTCAGCGGCACGCTCGGCGGGTCCGGCGAATTGGAGCAGGTGCGCTACTATCCGCTTGCCGAGGCGCTGGCGCTCAATCTGGCGGACGTGACGCGCGGGGTGCTGGAGCGGCTGGCCGAGTGGCAGGCGCTCGACGCGGCGGCGCGGGCGGCGCGCCAGCAGACGCCGCTGCGCGTCGAGCGCGGCTGGATCGTCGAGGGAGTGTCGGAGCCTAGCGAGCGGCCGGGCGCCACACTCCTACCGCCGACTCCGCCCGGCCCTCCGCGGCCAGTTTGATCAGGTGGGCGCCGACGCTCGCCTCCGCCGCCCCGCGCAGCCGCTTGTCGAGACCGGGATAGAGCCTTCCCACCAGCGCCGCTGGCGTGTGCGGATGCTCTGCCAGGGCGGCGACGATCGCCGCCTCGCGCGCCAGCCGGTGATCGAGCAGCGCCTGGGTGTAGCCGCGCGTGTCGTCGATCGGCGGCCCGTGGCCGGGCAGGAAGACCGCGTCCTGGCGCGCCAGCAGTCGGCGCAGCCCGGTGATATAGGCGGCCATGTCGCCTTCCGGCGGCATCACGACACTGGTGGCGAACCCCATGACGTGATCGCCGGTGAACACCACGCCATCGGCGCGGGCGAAGCACAGATGGTCGGCGGCATGGCCGGGGGTATGCAGCGCCGTCCATAATCCGATGGCGGCGCCGTCGGCGGTGCCGCGGGTGTGGGCAAACACCGGCGCCCCGGTGGCGCGTTCCAGCGCCGGCAGCGCGCCGATATGGTCGGGATGGCCGTGGGTGAGAAAGATGCGCGCCACATTCCCCGCCGCCGCCAGGATCGCCGCGACATGCGCCGCATTGTCCGGTCCGGGGTCGAGCACGGTCGTTCCGCCGATGCCCTCGATCAGATAGGTGTTGGTGCCGTGATAGGTCATCGGGCCGGGGTTGGGTGCGACCAGCCGGCGGATGCCGGCGGCGATGGCGAAGGCTTCGCCGCGCGGCGGTTCAGGCTCGGTCAGAAACACCAGATCGCTCATCCGCCGGCCCCCGCCATTCGGAACGCCGTCCGCTCCGCGCGAGACCGGCGCTGCTCGCCCACAAAATTATACAGTCCGGCCGCCACCACCACCCCGGCGCCGCCCATCGTCCACCCCGACGGCACCTGCGCGAAGGCGAGATAGCCGAACAGCCCGGCCCAGATCAGCCCGGCATACTCATAGGGCGCCAGGGCGCCCATCGGCGCCAGCGCACAGGCGCGCGAATAGATCCAGTGCGCCAGACCGTTGCTGACGCCGAGGATGGTGAGGCAGACTATGACGGTGGTGTCGATGCCGGGCAGCGGGAAACCGCCGGCCAGCATCGCCACGCCGACCGGCACATGCGCCGCCAGCAGCCAGAAGGCAAGGCATTCCGGGGTCTCGGTGGTGGAGAGCAGGCGCGTCAGATTGCGGCTGACCGCCATCGCGGCGACGCCGCACAGCAGCAGCAGTGTCGCCCCGGTCCACAGATCGCCGCCGGGACGCAGCATCACCAGCATGCCGAGAAAGCCGATGCCGGTCGCCGCCCAGCGCCGCAGTCCGATGCGCTCGCTCAGCATCGGCCCGGCCAGCACCAGCATCATCAGCGGCGCCGCGTAGCCGACCGCATAGCTGTCGGCCAGCCCGAGCGACCAGCTCCAGGCAATATACCAAGTCAGCGACGCCGCGGCATGAATGACGCTGCGGAACGCGACCAGGGACACGCGCCTGGGGCGGAGCCGGTACAACCCGCCAGCCTGTCCGAGTGCAACCACGGCGACGACGCTGCCCCCTGCCAGTCCGCGCCCGATCATCGCGCCGACCACCCCCATCACCGGCAGCGCCCACACCGTCGCCACGTCGCCGATGGTCAGCAGCAGGAAGCAGACATTGACCATGGTGATACCGCGCACCGCGTCCTGGCCGCTGTCGCGTAGCCGGGACCGGAGCAGATCAGGCAAGCAGTGCCTCCGCGTCCATGCACACCGCTCCGGTGTCGTCGCGCGTCTCCAGGCGCACGGTCGCCCCGTCCCGCCAGGCGAGCAGCGACAAGTCGCGGTCATGGAAGGCGGGGCGGCGGCCGCGATAGCGGATCGTCGCCAGCCGCGCGCCGGGCGCCGCCGCCTGCGCATGCAGCGCCAGCAGCGTCGCCTGCAGCGGGCCATGCACCACCAGACCGGGATAGCCCTCGGCCTGCGTCGCGTAGTCGAGGTCGTAATGGATGCGATGGGCGTTGCCGGTCAGCGCCGAGTAGCGGAACAGCAGCACCGCATCCGGCCGCAGGCTGCGCACCAGCGCCCCGGCGGCGTCCGGCGCCGCTTGCGCCGGGCGCACCGCGGCGCCTTCCAGGCCGCGATAGACGATGTCCTGTTCCTCGACGATGGCGACGCCGGCGGCATTGGCGAGTTCGTGGCGCAGGCTGACGAAGACCAGCCGGCCGCTGGCGCCGGTTTTGTCGCTGATGGCGGTGATGGTGCGGGTGCGGCTGACCGGCTCGCCGATGCGCAGCGTGCCGGGAAAGCTGACGCGCCCGCCCGCCCACATGCGCCGCGGCAACTCATGCAGCGGCGGCATGAAGCCGCCGCGCCGCGGGTGTCCGTCCGGGCCGAGGCCGTGTGCCGGCGCCCAGTCCTGAAACAGCATCCAGTGCCACAGCGGCGGCAGCACCTCGCCCGGATCGGGCAGATCGAGCGTCGCCGCGAGTGCCGCGGCCAGCGTCGGCCAGACCGTGTCCTGCCGCGTCTCGCTGCGGCCCAGATACGCCTCGTGTGCCACCGCGCCGCCCCCCCCGACCATTTGCGTGAGCCTAGCCCGGCGCCGGCCATGCCACCACCAACGCAGTGAACGGCGCGACATACGCCGCAAGCATGACCGACGCGACCAACCGGCAGCAGCCCACCGGCGGTGCAGCCCGACGTCGCCGTCACCTGAGACCGGTCAGTCGATGTCGCCGCCGGTGCGCCGCGTCAGCACTTCGCGTTTGCCGACATGGTTGGCCGGGCCGACGATGCCCTCTTTTTCCATCTGCTCGATCAGCCGGGCGGCGCGGTTGTAGCCGATCTGCAGATGCCGCTGGATGAAGCTGGTGCTCGCCTTGCCCTCGCGCGAGACGATGTCCACCGCCTGATCGAACAGCCCTTTCTCGCCGTCGCCGGCACCGGAGATGCCGGAATAGCCGCCGCCGTCCGGCTCCTCGGCCGCCTCGGTGACCTCCTCGACATAGGCCGGCTCGCCCTGGGCGCGGAGGAAGGCAACGATCTCCTCGACCTCGTGGTCGGTGACGAAGGGGCCGTGAACGCGGGTGATGCGTCCGCCGCCGACCATGTAGAGCATGTCGCCCTGGCCGAGCAGTTGTTCGGCGCCCTGCTCGCCAAGGATGGTGCGGCTGTCGAACTTGCTGATCACCTGAAAGCTCATCCGGGTCGGGAAATTGGCCTTGATGGTGCCGGTGATGACATCGACCGAGGGGCGCTGCGTCGCCATCACCACATGGATCCCGGCGGCGCGCGCCATCTGCGCCAGCCGCTGCACCGCCGCCTCGATCTCCTTGCCGGCGACCATCATCAGGTCGGCCATCTCGTCGATGACAACGACGATGAACGGCAGTGTCTCCAGCGCCAGCGGCTGTTCCTCGAACAGCGGCTTGTTGGTCTCCGGGTCGAAGCCGGTCTGCACCCGGCGCGTCACCATCTCGCCGTTCGCCCGCGCCTCGGCGACGCGCTCGTTGTAGCCGCCGACATTGCGCACGCCGAGCTGGCTCATCGCCCGGTAGCGCCGCTCCATCTCGCGCACCGTCCATTTCAGCGCCGTCACCGCCTTGGCCGGCTCGGTGACCACCGGCGCCATCAGATGCGGGATGCCCTCGTACACCGACAGTTCCAGCATCTTCGGGTCGATCAGGATGAGCCGGCACTGTTCGGGCGAGAGCTTGTAGAGCAACGACAGGATCATCGCGTTGATGCCGACCGACTTGCCCGAACCCGTGGTGCCGGCGACCAGCAGATGCGGCATGCGGGCGAGGTCGGCCAGGATCGGCGCGCCGCTGATGTCCTTGCCGAGCGCCAGCGACAGCTTGCCCTGCTGGCGCGCCCAGTCCTCGCTGCCGATCAGTTCGGAGAGGAAGACCGTCTCGCGCTTGGCGTTGGGCACCTCGATGCCGATGACGTTGCGCCCGGAGACGGTGGCGATGCGCACGGCGGAGACCGACAGGCTGCGCGCCACGTCGTCGGCGAGGCCGATCACCCGGGCGCTGCGGATGCCGGGGGCGGGTTCCAGCTCGTACAGCGTCACCACCGGGCCGGGGCGGATTTCGACGATGCGGCCCTGCACGCCGTAATCGGCCAGCACCGATTCGAGCAGCCGCGCATTGGCCTGCAGCGACTCGGCCGAGGGCGCGCCGATGGTGGCGCGCGACGGCGCCGGGGCGAGCAGGGAGAGCGGCGGCAGCCGCCATGGCCCGTCGAGCGGCAGACTTTCCTGTCGCGCCGGGGCGGGCTTGCGCGCCGGTGCGGCGATGCGCGCGGCTGGGCGGGCGGGCGCCGCGGCCGGCGGTTCGCTGAGCGGCGGGCGGGTGACGGCGGCGGCCGGGCGCGGCGGCGGCGCGGCGCGTGGCTCGACCAGCGTCACCGTAACCGCCGCCTCCGGCGCCGCCGGTGTGGTGCCGTTCAGCCGGTCGAGCAGCGCCGCGCCGGCGCCGCCGAGGCGGGTCATGATCCGCCCGGCGAAGCCGGCGACGACGCGCCCCTGCCGCGCCGATTGCCGCGCCGCCAGCCCGGCGGCCCGCCACTCGCCGCGCGACAGGCCGAGCGACAGCACGATCAGCGCCGCCGCCAGCGCGGTGCAGAGGGCGATGACGATGGCGGCGCCGAACGGCCCGATCATGTCGTGCCCGGCGGCGATGGCGGTGGCGCCGACCAGTTGCCCGGCGGCGCCGCCCAGACCCACGCCGGCCGGCCACAGCAGCGGCCGGCCGTGCCAGTCGGGGATGGCGGCGAGGACCGACGCGGTGGCGGGCAGCGCCGCCAGCAGCGCGGCGAGGCGCAGCGACACGCTGGTCAGCCCGCGATGCGAGCCGATGCGCCAGCC
This sequence comes from Pseudomonadota bacterium, assembly GCA_021845985.1. Classification (GTDB taxonomy): domain Bacteria; phylum Pseudomonadota; class Alphaproteobacteria; order Acetobacterales; family Acetobacteraceae; genus JAFKFJ01. The sequence continues at coordinate 19,399 of JAJZES010000012.1, forward strand.
CCAGGCGAGCAGCGCCAGCGCCGGCAGACCGCCGGCGACGCCGAACCCCTGAATCAGCAGATCGGCGACGATGGCGCCCGGCCACCCGGCCAGATTGCCGACCGAGGCGGCGCTCGCCGTATCCAGCGACGGGTCGCCCGGATGATACGACAGCAGCGCCAGCAGCAGCCCGCCGGCGGCGGCCAGCAGCACGAAGGCGCCGAACTCGGCGACGCGTCGCCGCAGCGTCACGCGCAGCGCCGGCGAGGCGAGGCGGTTGGCCTCCAGGGCTACGGCCATGTTCCAGGGTCTCCGCCGGCTCGGGTTCGTCTGCCGGACCAATGATAGCCGGGAAGCCGTTGAGTCTCGACGGGGTTTTTTCGCCGCGCGTCGTGGTGATGCGTGACTTGACAATTCCCGGTGCGCGGCCGTAACCGGCCGCGTGGCAAATCAGCGTCTTGCCGTCCTGTTGATCGGCCTGGGCGGCGGCGCGGCAATCGCACTGATCGGCTATGTCGGTGCGCGTGCCATCGGCGCCGACGTGTTCGCCGCCGGCTGGGCGATCCCCGTCGCCATGGCGCTGCATGCGCTGCAACTCCTGCTCTCGGCCCGCGCCTGGCGTGACGCCGCCGGCGACGTGCCGCCGCCGCTGGCCGACTGGTTGCGTATCCGCTGGGTGCGCGAGGCGGTGAACGCGATGCTGCCGGTGGCGCAGCTTGGCGGCAATCTGGTCGGCATCCGCCTGCTGATGCAGCGTGGCCTGAAGGCGCCGCTGGCCGGCGCCGCCACCACGTTCGACATGACCGCCGAGGCGCTGGCGCAGGCGGTGTTCACGCTGGTCGGCATCGCCGCGGTTGGCGGCGGCGGGCGCTGGCTCGGCGGCGGCGCGGCGCTGATGGCGCTCGGCGTGCTGCTGTTCATGCTGGCCCAGCGCGCCGGGCTGCTGCGGCTGGTGGAGGGGGTGGCACTGCGGTTGCCCGCCCTGCCGCCGGACGCGTTGCGCGGCCTGCATGCCGAGCTGATGCGGCTGCAGCGCGACAAGGCACGGATTGCCCGCTGCATCGGCCTGCATCTGGTGGCTTGGCTGCTTGGTGTGGCCGAGACCTGGATCGTGCTGGCGGCGCTGGGGCAGCCGCTCGGCGGGGTGGCGGCGCTCGTCGTCGAGAGTCTGGGCATGGCGGCGCGCAGCGCCGGGTTCGCCGTGCCGGGGGCGCTCGGGGTACAGGAGGGCGGGTTCGTGCTGGCCGGCGGGCTGGTCGGCCTGCCGCCGGATGCGGCAATTGCCCTGTCGATGGTCAAGCGGGCGCGCGAACTCGCCGTCGGCATTCCCGGCCTGCTGGTCTGGCACTGGACCGAGGCACGCCGCCACGTTACCGCCGGCTGAGCCTGCCGCCGGGGTAGGGTGCAAGGCAGCGCGGGGCGCTGCTATGACCTGATCCGGCTGCCGGCGCCGGGTCCGTGCAACCGGGGGGAAACATGGCAGAACCGATTGCCACGCACCGTGTCCGCCGCATCCAGCGGACGGCGCTGGTGCTGCTGGTCGCCAGCGGCGTCGTCAACTACATCGACCGGGCGACGCTTGCCGTCGGCAACCCGCTGATCCGCCAGGATCTCGGGCTGTCGGTGTTCCAGATGGGACTGCTGCTGTCGGCGTTCCTGTGGGCCTATGCGGTGGCGCAACTGCCGGCGGGCGCCCTGGTCGATCGGCTCGGCGCACGGCGGCTGCTGCCGCTGGCGCTGGCGCTGTGGTCGGCGGCGCAGGTGCTGGGCGGGCTGGTGCAGGGGTTCGGCCAGTTCTTTGCCGCGCGGGTGCTGCTCGGGCTGGGCGAGGCGCCGCAATTCCCCTCCAGCGCGCGGGTGGTGCGCGACTGGTTCCACGTCGCCCGGCGCGGCACCGCGACCGGCATCTGGAACTGTTCCTCGACCCTCGGCACGGCGATTGCCGCGCCACTGCTGACCGGGCTGATGCTGGCCTTCGGCTGGCGCTGGATGTTCGCGCTGATGGGCGCCGCCGGGCTGATCGTGGCGGTGCTGTTCTACGCGCTGCACCGCGACCCGCGCGACCTCGTGCTGACCGCCGACGAGCGCGCCTATCTGGTGGAGGACGACGCCGCGGCGCGGCCCGGCGCCGTCACCTGGGACGACTGGCGGCGGCTGTTCCGCCACCGCACGACATGGGGCATGATCGCCGGGTTCTTCGGCACCATCTACGTCACCTGGATCTACAACACATGGCTGCCCGGCTACCTGGAAATGGAGCGCCATATCAGCATCGCGCACACCGGCTGGGTGGCGGCGGTGCCGTATCTGTTCGGCGTGGTTGGCAGCCTTTTCGGCGGCCGGCTGGCCGACTGGCTGGTGACGCGCGGCGTGTCGCCGATGAACAGTCGCAAGTATCCGATGGCGGCGGCGCTGATCATCACCGCCGGGCTGACCGTGCTGGCGGCGCTGACGCCCAGCAATGTGGTGGCGGTGGCGGCGATCTCGGCGTCGCTGTTCATGCTGTATGTGTCGTCCGCCACCGCCTGGGCGATGGCCTCGGTGGCGGCGCCGGCCAACTGCACCGCCTCGATCGGCTCGATGCAGAACTTCGGCGGCTATCTCGGCGGGGCGCTGGCGCCGATGGTGACGGGGTATATCGTCAGGCTCACCGGCTCCTTCGTGCCGGCGCTGCTGACCGGCGCGGTGGTGGCGGTGGTCGGCGCCGGCGTCTATATCATGCTGGTCGGCGCGCCGATCCCCGACACGGCGGCGGCAGACTGACGTGACCGCGGCGGCGGCGTTCCTGCTGGCGTTTCCGGCGCTGTTCTCGATCATCAACCCGATCGGCGGGGCGCTGATTTTCAGCGAGGTGACGTTTGACCTGCTGCCCGCCGACAAGCTGCGCGTCGCCGGGCGGGTCGGTCTCTATGCGCTGCTGGTGCTGCTGGGGGCGCTGTGGGGCGGCGCCTATGTGCTCAACTTCTTTGGCATCTCGCTCGGCGCGCTGCGCATCGCCGGCGGCTCGGTGGTGGCACTGAACGCCTGGCACCTGCTGATGACGCATGACCGCCACGAGGATACGCGCCGCCGGCAGGCCGACCCCGGCGCCGCCGCCGACCCGATGGAGGCGGCGTTCTTTCCGCTGACCATGCCGTTCACCACCGGGCCGGGCACCATCTCGGTGGCGATCACTCTGGGGGCGGAGCGGCCGGCGAGCGGCATCGGGCTGGTGGCGTTCTTCCTCGGCGTCAGCGCCGCGGCGATGGCCAATGCGGCGGTGGTCTGGCTGGCCTATCGCTGGGCCGACCGGGTGACGGGATGGATGAGCGGCTCGGCGCGCAACATCCTCTCCCGGCTGACGGCATTTCTGCTGCTGTGCATTGGGGTGCAGATCCTGGTCACCGGCATCGGCGACGTGGTGGGCGGCTGGCGGGGCGGCTGATGTGCCGGTCAATGGCCGATCAACACCGCCCGCAGCCCGTACGCCACAATCCCCACCACCGCGACCCCGGCAACGTACAGGCCGGCGAACCACAACAGCCGCGTCGCCATCAGTGATAGCCCTCGCCGTGCCGCACCTTGCCGCGGAACACGTAATAGGCGTAGCCTGTATAGACGAGAATGATCGGCACCAGCACCGCCGCGCCGACCAGCAGAAACGCCTGGCTTTCCGGGGGCGCCGCCGCATCCCACAAGCTGATGCCCGGCGGCACGATGTTCGGATAGAGGCTGATCCCGAGACCGACGTAGCACAGCACGAACCAACCGAGCGCGCACAGGAACGGCGTCAGTTGATGCCGCAGCGCCAGCCCGCGATAGAACCCGACCGCCAGGAGCAGCACCAGCACCGGCACCGGACTGGTCAGCAGGATGCCCGGCCAGTCGAACCAGCGATGTGAAAAGACCGGATTGAGCAGCGGCGTCCACAGGCTGACCACCGCGATCAGCACCAGCATCGCCGCCCCGAGCCGCGCCGCGTGGCGCCGGCAGCGCTGCTGCAACGGCCCCTCGGTGCGCCAGATCAGCCAGCAGGCGCCGAGCAGCGCATACCCTGCGACGACGGCGATACCGCACAGCAGCGAAAACCCGGTCAGCCAGTCCCACCAGCCGCCGGCATAGGCGCGGCCCTGCACGCGGATGCCCTGCAGCAGCCCGCCCAGCGTCAGCCCCTGGGCGAACGCCGCCACCGCGGAGCCGCCGGCGAAGGCGAAATCCCACGCCGCGCGGCCGCGCCGCGTCGTCGCGCGGAACCGGAACTCGAAGGCGACGCCGCGGAACACCAGCGCCAGCAGCATGGCGATGATGGTCGGATAGAGCGCCGGCATGATCACCGCGTAGGCCAGCGGAAACACCGCGAACAGCCCGCCGCCGCCGAGCACCAGCCAGGTCTCGTTGCCGTCCCAGACCGGGGCGATGGAGTTGACCATCACGTCGCGGTCGTCCGGCTGGTGCTCGACGGCAAACAGGATGCCGGTGCCGAGATCGAAGCCGTCCAACACCACATAGGCGAGCACCGCGAAGCCGAGCAGGCCGGCCCAGATCAGCGGCAGATCAAGCCACGGCAGGGTCATCATCGCCGGCTACTCCGCCGCGCTCGGGTGGCCGAAGGTCTGCCCCGGCGTGATGCCGGCGGTGCGGATCGGCACGCCCGCGGGCGGCCCGGCCTCGGCCGGCACCGGTGGGCGGCGCACCAGCGCCAGGAGATAGACCAGTCCGGCGCCATACACCGTCAGATAGACCACGGCGAACGCGGCGAGCGAGGTGGCGATGCCGGGCAGGCCGATCGGCGAGACGCTGTCCACCGTGCGCAACTGGCCATAGACGGTGAACGGCTGCCGCCCCACCTCGGTCACCACCCACCCTGCCAGCAGGGCGATGAAGCCGGCCGGCGCCATGACCACGGCGATGCGCTGCAGCCAGCGCGCGCGCCACAGCCGCCCGCCGCGCCGCAGCACGAGGCTGGCGAGGCCGACCGCGGCCATCAGAAACCCGAGGCCGACCATGATGCGGAAGGCAAAGAACACCACCGGCGCATAGGGCCGGTCGGCCGCCGGAAACGCCTTCAGACCCTCGACCCTGCCGTTCCACTGATGGGTCAGGATCAGGCTGCCGAGATGCGGCAGCGCCACTTCATATTGTGTCCGCTCCTGCTGCATGTTCGGCCAGCCGAACAGAATCAGCGGCGCCGCCGTGCTGGTCTCCCAGTCGCCTTCCAGTGCGGCGATCTTGGCCGGCTGATAGTGGCGCGTGTTCAGACCGTGGATGTCGCCCATGACGATCTGCGCCGGGGCGACGATGGTCGCCATCCACATCGCCATCGAAAACATCGTGCGCGCCGCCACATTGCCGCGGTCGCGCAGCAGATGCCAGGCGCCGACCGCGCCGACGAAAAAGCCGACGCAGAGATAGGCGGCGATGACCATGTGCGGCAGCCGCACCAGGAACGACGGGTTGAAGATCACCGCCCACCAGTCGGTCGGCACGAAGCGCCCGGCGGCGTCGATGCGAAATCCCTGCGGCGTCTGCATCCAGGAATTGACCGCAAGAATCCAGAACGCGCTCATCAGCGTGCCGAGGGCGACGACGCAGGTGGCGAAAAAATGCAGTCCCGGCCCGACCCGCTTCAGCCCGAACAGCATGATGCCGAGAAAGCCGGATTCGAGAAAGAACGCCGTCAGCACTTCGTAGCCCATCAGCGGCCCGACCACCGGCCCGACCCGGTCGGCAAACTGACTCCAGTTGGTGCCGAACTCGTACGACATGACGAGGCCGGAGACGACTCCCATGGCGAACACCAGCGCGAACGCCTTCACCCAGTACTGGAACAGGTCCTGATACACCGCCCGCCCGGTGCGCAGCCACAGCCCTTCCAGCACCGCGAGATAGCTTGCCAGGCCGATGGAAAACGCCGGCAGGACGATGTGAAACCCGACGGTGAAGGCAAATTGCACGCGCGCCAGAAATACGGCATCGGTCATCCTGCGTATCCTGTTCTGCGTGCCGGAAGCCTACACGCAGACAAGTGGCGCGGGTTGCCTCTGCCGCAAGACCAGTTGCGCGCGCCGCCGCGGGTCCTATGCCGCGCGCCGTCGCGCGACTCCGGTGATCTCCTGCCGGCGGACGAGGCTTTGCACCCCGACCACCTGCCGCAGATTGCCCTCGACCAGATGCACCATTTCCGCCGGCATCGCCGCCATGGCGATTTCGACCTCCATGTCGGTGCCGGCGCGCCGGCATTCGACGCGGTCGGGCGTCAGGTCGCGCCGCGCGAACGGCGCCAGCAGCTGCGGCAACAGGCCGGGCGTGGCTTCGGCAACGAGGTTGAAACGGACGGACGCGTGCAGACCCGCAAGGGTCCATGGCTGGTGCGACATGAAAAGACGGCTCCGACGTCGGAGTGGATCACGGCAGGCGCTGGCTGGCCCGGCTGCGTCAGGCAGCCGGGTGGCTAATTCGCGCGCAGTGGATCATTGCCGTCATGCCGCACCTATAGCGCCTCATGGGGCGCTTGACCAGACCAGTTTTGGCACCCGCCCGACCGGGATGCGCCCGACCGTCAGCGCGCCGCCATCGAGCGCCACCGGCAGCGCCACCTGCGGCGCTCCGCCGCCCTCCGGTGCCTGCGCCATCAGGCCGAGCACCGCCCCGATCGCCTGCGCCGCGTGGCCCGAGACGACACCGCCCGCCGTTAATGCCGCCAGCGCCTCGTCATAGCCGACCACGCGCAACGTCGCCGTGCCGGCCGGCTGCAAGGCCGAATCCAGACTAAGCGTGGCGTTCCCGGTCACCCCGAGCGGCCCCCAGCCGACCGCCAACTGCGCCAGTTCGACCCGGCCGCCTTCGCGCTGCCACGCGGCGGCGCGCTCCGCCGGGGCGGGTGACAGCGGCGGCAGCGCGCCCCGCAGCGTGCCCTGCAGCGTCGCCGAGGCGATATGCGGGCCGAGCGCCGGGGGCGGCGCCGGCGGCAGGGCGATGGCCTCGGTGGTGACGCCGAAGCTGCCCGAAGGGTCGGCATGGGCGGTCAGCAATCCGACCTTCATCCCCTCCCAGGGTGGCGCGAAGCGCAGGTCGGCGGCGTCGAGCGTCAGCGCGCCGGGCTGGCGCAACTGCGTGCTCAGGGTGAACCGCGCCGCGGCGAAATGCGCCGCTTCGCTGCCGAACAGGCGCAGATGCTGCACCCCCGGCACGCGCAGTTCCAGCACCTCGGGCGCCAGCGGCGACACATGCAGCACCGCCCGCTGTGCGCGCCACACCGCGCCGCCCGGCAGCACGTCTGCGCCGGCGGTCACCGTCATGTCGGTCAGCACCAGTTCGGCGGCGAGCGGCCAGCCGGCGCCCTGCGTTGCCGCCACCGTCACCGTCCAGCCCTGCGCCCGCGCCTGCGCGGCGAAATCGGCGAGTCCCGCCTCCAGGCGCGAGACCGCGACCCACCACAGCGCGAATGACGCACCGCCCAGGATCACCAGCAAAGCGAGGACAACAACCAGCGGACGTCGCATCAACGGGTTATATCCCGGGTTCCGCGCGGCGGTCATCCCCAGCCGGACGACGAAATGGAAAAATGCCGAACGAACGGCAAAATCTCGCCTGATTACAGAGGCATATTTGCTCTAACTCGCGCATTCTGGCAGCCATCAGAGCGGCTCACCCACAGAGTTATCCACAGGCGCAGGCAGCCCGGCGGCATAGATTGCGGCGAGGCGTGTCAGCAGCTCGTCGCGCTTCAGCCCGGCCGGCAGCGGCGGCAGCAGGACCACGTGAATGACCCCCGGCAGCTTGCGGAAGGCGCGGCGGCTCCAGCATTTGCCCGAGTCGGTCAGGACCGGGATCACCGGCAGGCGGGTGCGCTGCGCCAGCGCCACGATGCCCGGCTGCAGCGGCGCCGCGGTGCCGGGCGCGATGCGGCTGCCCTCGGGGAAAATGACGATCTGCCGCTGAGCCGCAACCGCCCGGTCGGCCTCGCGCAGCAGGATGCGGATCGCCGCCGGTCCGCCGCTGCGGTCGATCGCGATCATCCCGGTGGCGCGGAGCATGCCGCCGAACAGCGGAATGCGCGTCAGCTCCTGCTTGAGCACATAGGTAAAGCGCGGCGCCAGCCTGGCCCAGATCATCGTGTCGAAGGCCGATTGGTGCATCGAGGCGATCAGGGCTGGCCCGGCCGCCGGCAGATGCTCCAGGCCGGAGACCTCGAAGCGGATGCCGCAGAGCCAGTGCAGCCCGCCCAGCGTGCCGCGTGCCCACAGCCGCGGCACCGTCATGATCCGCTGCGGCGCCAGCGCCTGCACCGCCGCGCCGGCCAGTGCCAGCGCGAAGGTCAGCACGAAGAACCAAAGATTGAACACTGCCGAGCGCAGCCATGTCATCCGCGGGGCGCCTCCAGCGCCGTCAGCCCGACCGTGGCGGCCAGGAATTTGCTGTATTCGCCGGCCAGCCGTCGCCAGCCGGCATGCTCCGGCTGCACCGGGGCGGGATGCAGCGCCACCTCCGGCAGGGTGCGCGCCAGCTCGGTCAGGGCGCGGGGCATATGATAGGCGGCGGTGACGACGATCAGCGAGCGGATGGCGTTGGCATGCGCCCAGGCGGCGGTCTCGGCAGCGTTGCCGCGCGTGGTGTGGGCGGCGCGGCCGAGGGTGACGCGGGCGCCGAGCGCCGGATCGACCCCCGCCCGCCGCGCCAGCGCGGCGAATTCGGCGGCACCGCCGACGCCGGAGACCAGCGCCACCCGCGCCCGGCCCTCGGCCAGCAGGCGCAGCGCCGTTTCCACCCGGCCCGGCCCGCCGGTCAGCGCGACGATGCCGTCGGCCACCGGCGGCGGCGGCACGAGACGGCCGACATGCAGCAGGAACCAGGCGAAGCCGCCACCCCAGGCGAGCGCCAGCGCCAGCGTTGCGGCGATCAGGCGGCGTCGCGTCATGACAGGCGGCGCAGCCAGGCGCGCACCGTCGCCTGCGCGGTGACGAAGCCGATCGCCGCGGCGCCGAGCGGCAGCGCCGGCAGGCCGCCGACCAGCAGCAGCGGCAGCGCCTTGAGCGGCGGCAGCGGCGCGGCGCCTTGGGTCGCGACGAACGGGGCGGCGAGGTTGGCCAGTGCCGCCAGCACCGGCAGCGCCGCCAGCGCGCCGAGCAGCCCGCCGGCGCCGGCCAGCCAGGTGGCGCGGCCGGCGAAGCGGCGGGCGATGTAGCCATCGGTGGCGCCGAGGCCATGGACGATCTCGATCGCCTCGCGACGCGCCGCCAGCCCGGCGCGCGTCGCCACGGCGACCACCGAGGCCGCCACCGCCGCGACCACGCCGAGTGCCAGCCAGGCGCACGCCTCCAGGCTGCGCGCCAGCATCGCCAGCCGCTGCACCCAGACGCCGTGGCTCTCGACCAGCGTGCCCGGCGCCAGCGCCGCCAGCCGGGTCTGCAGCGCCGCCAGATCCGGCCCGTCGCCGGCCAACCGCACCGCGATCACCGCCGGCAGATGCAGCCCGGCGGCGCTGCCGGCATCGCCGAGCCATGGCCGCAGCAGGGCGGCGAGGTCGGCGTCGGTCAGCGCCTGTGCCGCGGCGATGCCGGGCGTCGCCAGCAGCGCCGCCACCACCGCCGCCGCGCCGGCCGTGCCATCGGCGGGGACCTGCACCGTCAGCGCCGCCGCGGCGCCCTCCTGCCAGTGCCGCGCCAGCGCCGCCGCGCCGGCCGAACCGGCCAGCGCCAGCGCCGCCAGGAACGCCATCGCCGCCACCAGCAGCGGCAGCATGCGGTCGCCGAGCGCCCGGCGCAGGCCGAGATCGTCGAACCGGGCCGGCCGCCTGCGGCGGCGGTGCTCAGTCATCGCCGAGCAGCCGCCCTTCGGCCAGCCGCAGCGCCGGACCGGGATGGCGGGCGACGAGCGCCGCATTATGCGTCGCCACCACCACCGTTGCGCCGAGCCGGTTCATCTCCTGCAGCAGCAGCATCAGCCGCTCTGCCTGGCCGTCATCGAGGTTGCCGGTGGGTTCGTCGGCGAGCAGCAGGCTCGGCCGGCCGACCACGGCGCGGGCGATGGCGACGCGCTGCTGCTCGCCTCCGGAGAGCTGCGACGGCAGCGCCGCCATGCGCCGGGCGAGGCCGACCCAGCGCAGCATCTCCTGCGCGTCGGCGCGCACCTGCGGCTCCGTCCGGCCGGCGATGCGCAGCGGCAGGGCGACGTTGTCGAAGGCGGAAAGATGCGGCAGCAGCCGGAAATCCTGGAACACCATGCCGATGCGCCGGCGCAGCGCCGGCAGTTCGGCGCGCCGGGCGCGCCCGACGTCGGTATCGAACACGGCGAGCCGCCCGCGCGTCGGCCGCACCGCGAGGTGCAGCAGGCGCAGCAGGCTCGACTTTCCGGCGCCAGAGGCGCCGAGCAGCCAGCGGAAACCGCCCTCGGGGATGCTGAAACTGAGGTCGCGCAACGCCTCCGGCCCCGGCCGGCCGGCGGAGAGATAGTGCAGCGCGACGCCCTCCAGTCGAACCATGTCTGTTTCCGCATGCCGGCGCTGTTCTGCCATCGTCCGGGGGCGGCGGGAAAGAGCCGGCGGTTGCATGGCCCTGCGCTCTCGCGCAGGATCGCGGCGTCCGCGAGAGAGTGCGCATGCGCATCGTCTGCCCCGATTGCCGCGCCGCCTACGAAGTGCCCGAGCAGCGGCTCGCGCCCGGCAAGGCGGTGCGCTGCGCCCGTTGCGGCCATGAATGGGCACCGGTTGCCGCGGCGCCCATTGCCGTGCCCGAAGCCGCGGTTCTCCCGCCGGCCGCCGCGCCAGCCGTCGTCCCGCCGCCCCCACCGCTGCCGCCCGAGGTGCCGGCGCCGGTGCTCGATGAGCCGAAGCTGTTTGCCGCGCCGCGGCTCGCCGCCTACCGGCCGCGCAATGTCGATTCCGTCGATGATGAGCGCCCGCCGCCGCGCAACGACGATCTGCCGCCGCCGCGCGACTCCGGCGTCATGCTCGGCTGGGTGGCGAGCCTTGTCGTGCTGGTGGCGCTTGGCTGGGCGGGCTTCGCCTTCCGCGTCGCGATCATGGCGGCGTGGCCGCCGAGCCAGCGGCTCTACGTCGCCCTCGGCCTGCACTGACGCCGCTCAGGCATCGGCGGAAACCAGCCAGATCCCGCCACGCAGCCGCACCGCGGCGCCATCGACATGCGGGCGCAGCGCGGCACGCACCGCGTCCAGTGCCGCCTGCACCACCTCCGGCGGCTGTTCGCGCAGGGCGCGGGCGGCGGCGCCGATCTGCTTCATCTGCGCCACCGCCGAGTCCAGCCCGCCACCGGCGGCGAGGTCGAGCAGCAGATCAACCGGCGTCAGCCGCGGCGCCGACCAGCCGGCCGCAGTCAGGATGCGCGTCACCCGCGCCGGGTCGGCGAAGGCGAACGGGCCGGGCGCCGTCGGGTCGGTCGGCGGCGACTCTGGCAGATGCGGCGCGGCGGCGGCGAGCGGCACCGCCATCCACGGATTCTCCGCCGGGCTGCGCCAGCAGGCGAAGGCGAGCCGTCCGCCCGGCCGCACGGCGCGGCGCAGATTGGCAAAGGCCGCCGTCGGGTCACCGAAGAACATCACGCCGAAGCGCGAGGTCAGCAGATCGAAGCCGGCCTTCGGGAAGGCATGCGCGGCGGCGTCGGCGCAAAGCCAGGTCAGGCGCGCCGGATCGCTGCCGCGTCCCGCCGCCACCGCCAGCATCGGCGCCGAGACATCGAGGCCGGTGACATGGCCGTCGCCGATCCGCTCGGCCAGCGCCAGGCTGGTGGCGCCGCAGCCGCAGCCGATGTCGAGCACCCGCTCCCCCGGCTGCGGCGCGGCATGGGCGATGAGTGCAGCGGCGACCGGCGCCAGCATGGCGTCGGTATGCGCCTGCTGCGCCACCCAGGCGGCGCCGCCGGGGCCGTTCCAGTAGGCGATCTGGTTGCTGTGCGCCTCGCCGTCGGTGATCGTGCTGTCCATCTCGCGTGCTCCGTCATTCACCGGCCAGCAGGCCGCGCAGGATCACCCGCACGCCGCGCCGCAGGTCGCGCCCGGCATCGGGGCGTATATCGCGGAACTCGTCCATTGCCAGTACCGACGCGGCGGCCGGCGCCGGTTGCGCCGCCGCCGCCTCGGCGCGCAGCGTCGGCAGCACCACCTCGCGGCGCTCAAAATTGCGACAGACGTTCGACCCGGTAAACCCGCGTGGGCGGCGATGGCGATCCGGCCGGCGCGCCCGCCGGAAGGCACGGGCAACCGCGCTGACAACGCAGTCGGTCAAGCCGCCCGCGCCGCCGCCGCTGCGAAGCTCACCCCGGTCAACTGCTCGGACACCTGCCACAGCCGCGCCGCCGCCGCCTGATCGGTGGCCTGCGGCGCGATTTTGGCCGCTGCCGGGGCGCCGGCGAGTTCCTGGAACCCGTCCGGCCCGTAATAGGCGCCGCCCTGCGCCGCCGGCGCGGTCGCCGCATACAGCGTCGGCAGCGCCCCGGCCGCCACCGACTGGGCGAACACCCGGGCGGCGAGGTCGAACAGTTTTTGCGTGAGGCCGCCACCGCTGGCGCCGCGGCCGTTGGCAAACAGCTCGGTGCGCGACCAGCCGGGATGGGCGGCGATGCTGGTCACGCCCCAGGCGCCGGCGTCGCTGCGGCGCTGCAGCTCGAAGGCGAACATCAGCATGGCGAGCTTGGATTGCTCATAGGCCGACCACGGCGCATAGGCGGTGCGCTGGAGATCGTCGAAGCGGATGCTGCCGCGGCGATGGGCGAGGCTGGCCAGATTGACCACGCGGGGCTGTCGGCCGCGGCGCAGCAGATCGAGCAGCCGGCCGGTCAGGGCAAAATGGCCAAGATAATTGGTGCCGAGCTGCATCTCGAACCCGTCCGCGGTGGTCTGCCGGCGCGGCAGCATCATCACCCCGGCATTGTTGACCAGCAGGTCGAGCGGCCGCCCCTCGCGGCGCAGCGTCTCGGCGAAGGCGGCGACGGAGGCGAGGCTGGCGAGGTCGAGGGCGCCGACCCGCAGCACGGCGCGCGGATGCTGCGCCTGGATCGCCGCCAGCGCCGCCGCGCCCTTGGCCGGGTTGCGCCCGGCGAGCACCACCTCGGCGCCCTTGCCCGCCAGTGCCAGCGCGGTCTCGTAGCCGAGGCCGCCGATGCTGGCGCCGGTGACAACGGCCAGCCGGCCCGACTGGTCGGGCATGTCGTGGAGGGTCCAGCGCGCCATGAGACAGGGTCCTTCGCCGATAAGAGACTGGTGGACACTTCTTTGAAGACCGCGGATCGCCTGTTCAAGCGGGGCTGCCCACCTCACGCGGCGATTGCCCGCATAAGGATATCCTTATACACCCCGCCCGACAGCGACAGGAGCCGAGCATGGCGGACTACAAGGTCAAGGACATCGCGCTTGCCGAATGGGGTGCGAAGGAAATCGCCATGGCCGAGGACGAGATGCCCGGCCTTATGGCGATCCGCGCCGAATACGGCGCCGCCAAGCCGCTCGCCGGGGCGCGCATCGCCGGCTGCCTGCACATGACCATCCAGACCGCGGTGCTGATCCAGACGCTGGAGCATCTCGGCGCCACGGTGCGATGGTCGTCGTGCAATATCTTCTCCACCCAGGACCACGCGGCGGCGGCCATCGCCGCGGCGGGGACGCCGGTGTTCGCCTGGAAGGGGATGAACGAGGAAGAATTCTGGTGGTGCATCGAGCAGACGGTGCGCGGGCCGGACGGCTGGACGCCGAACATGATCCTTGACGACGGCGGCGACCTGACGGTGCTGATGCACGACAAGCACGCCGACCTGCTGACGGCGGTGCGCGGCCTGTCGGAGGAGACCACCACCGGCGTTCACCGGCTGTGGGAGATGGCGCGCGCGGGCACCCTGAAAGTGCCGGCGATCAACGTCAACGACAGCGTCACCAAGAGCAAGTTCGACAATCTCTACGGCTGCCGCGAAAGCCTGGTCGATGCCATCCGCCGGGGTACCGACGTGATGATGGCCGGCAAGGTCGCGGTGGTGAACGGCTTCGGCGATGTCGGCAAAGGCTCGGCGGCGTCGCTGCGCAATGCCGGCTGCCGGGTGATGGTGACCGAGGTTGATCCGATCTGCGCGCTGCAGGCGGCGATGGAAGGCTATCAGGTGACGACGATGGCGGATGCCGCGCCGCTGGGCGACATCTTCGTCACCGCCACCGGCAACGTCGATGTGATCACGCTCGACCACATGCGCGACATGAAGCACCGCGCCATCGTCTGCAACATCGGCCACTTCGATTCCGAGATTCAGATCGACGCGCTGCGCAACTTCCGCTGGGACAACGTCAAGCCGCAGGTGGACGAGGTGGTGTTCCCCGACGGCAAGCGGCTGATCGTGCTGTCCGAAGGCCGGCTGGTCAATCTCGGCAACGCCACCGGCCATCCGAGCTTCGTGATGAGCGCCAGTTTCTCCAACCAGGTGCTGGCGCAGATCGAGCTGTGGACGGCGCCGGCCGGCAAATACCAGAACCAAGTCTATACGCTGCCGAAGGCGCTCGACGAGAAGGTGGCGGCGCTGCATCTGGCCAAGGTCGGCGCCAAGCTGACCCGCATGTCACCGCGGCAGGCCGAGTATATCGGCGTGACGGTGAGCGGTCCGTTCAAGCACGATCTCTATCGCTACTGAGGGGTGATCGGCGGGCCTGCGGCGCCGGGGGGCGGATCGCCGTCCAGCGCCAGCCGATCGGCGGCGATGGTCTGACGGAAACGATCGCCGGCCGCCTGCCAATCGACGACGTCCACCGTGAACGGTAGGTCGCTCTCGCTGAACGCTTCGGCGAGCGCGGCCTGTTCGTCAAGGCTGAGCCGGCGGCCGGCATCGACGGCGAGGTCGAGATCGGACCAGCGGCCGGCGCGGCCGGTGGCGCGCGAGCCGAACACCCAGACGCGGGTTGCCGGCGGCAGATGCGCCCGCAGCAGGGCGACGACGCGGGCGCGGTGCTCCGCCGCGAGGTCGAGGCGTGCGCCGTCAGACATCCAGCCCGGCCTGCCGCGGCACGCGGCGGCGTGGGCGGGCGGCGGCGTCCGGTGCGTCCGGCAGCAGCGTCGCCATCACCCGCAGGCAGGTCGCCGCGGCGTGGTTCCTGTCCTCCGCGTCCCACGCCGCCCGCCCGGCACGCCGCATCCGCCGGTCGGCCGCATCCCCGCCGGCAGCGTGGGCGATCCGATAGGCATCTTGGTCGCTGCGCACCCGCAGCGTCATGCCGCCGCGCGCTCCAGCGCGGCGCACATGGCCAAGGCTTCGTCGTGGAAGGCCGGGATCAGCGCCACCACTTCCCTGGCGACGGCTTCATCATAGGTATGGCTGGTGCGGCTGCGCAGGTGGCGAAACGCGCCACGCCGGCCAGTCGCCGCGCAGCAGCCCGTGCCGGTTGCCGCTGCGGATCAGGTCGGCAAACGCCATCTGATCGACCTCGTCGGGCGCCGCGGCGATGGCCTTCAGATGGCGCCGCAGCATCTTGTGGTTCAGCTCATAGGTATATTCGAAGCGCTGGATCAGGCCGTCGCGGACCTGCTCGTCCGACATGTCCGCCTGATACCGCCGCAGCCCCTCGCCAAGACGGCGTACCGCGCTGGCCAGAGGGGTGAGGTCGAGCGGCATGAGGTCTGCGGCCTCAGATGGCGCCGATAAAATCGCGCTTACCGAGCGGCACGCCCGCGTGCCGCAGCAAATCATAGGCCGTCGTGCAATGAAACAGCAGGTTGGGGATGACAAACCCGATCAGGTATTGCTGCCCGGTAAACCGCAACTCTCTGCCGTGGCGCAGCGTCAGCAGGATCGGCCGCTCCTCCGAGCCGTCGATCTGCTCCGGCGTCAGCGTGTCGAGAAAGGCGATGCAGCGGGCGAGTCGGGTGTCCAACTCGTCGAAACTCGTTTCCGTGTCGGGGAAGCTCGGCACCGGCAATCCTGCCAGCCGCGCCGAGCCGCCGACCGCATGGTCGGTGGTCAATTGCACCTGCCGCGTCAACGGCATCATGTCCGGCGCCAGCCGCGACTCCAGCAGCGTGGCCGGGTCGATGCCGCGCTCGACGGCAAATGCCGCCCCCTTCTCCAGCACCGTCGCCAGCGCCGCGACGCGCTGGCGAAACAGCGGCACGCTCGCCGCATACATCGACATCGCCATGACTAAAGCGCCCCCCCCCGGCGTCCCGCCGCCGCACCCAGCCGCAGCCGCAGCGCGTTCAGCTTGATGAAGCCCTGCGCATCGACCTGATCATAGGCGCCGTGGTCATCCTCGAACGTGACATGCTTCATCGAATACAGGCTGTAGGGGCTTTCCCGGCCGATCACGCTGACGTTGCCCTTGTAGAGTTTGAGCCGCACCTCGCCGGTCACCGAGGCCTGGCTGGCGTCGATCGCCGCCTGCAGCATGCGCCGCTCCGGGCTGAACCAGAAGCCGCAATAGATCAGCTCGGCATAGCGCGGCATCAGGCTGTCTTTCAGATGCGCCGCCTCGCGGTCGAGCGTGATGCTCTCGATGCCGCGATGCGCAGCCAGCAGGATGGTGCCGCCCGGCGTCTCATAGACCCCGCGCGACTTCATGCCGACGAAGCGGTTCTCCACCAGATCGAGCCGGCCGATGCCGTTGGCGCGGCCGAGTTCGTTGAGCCGCGTCAGCAGCACCGCCGGCGACAGCGCGACACCGTCGATCGACACCGCGTCGCCGTGGCGGAAGCCGATGCGCACCACGGTTGCGGCATCGGGCGCATCTTCCGGGCGGATGGTGCGCTGATAGACCATCTCGTCCGGCTCGACCGCCGGGTCTTCGAGGATTTTCCCTTCCGAGGACGAATGCAGCAGATTGGCATCGACGCTGAACGGCGCCTCGCCGCGCTTGTCCCGCGCGATCGGGATCTGGTTGGCCTCGGCGAACTCCAGCAGCCGGGTGCGGCTGGTCAGCTCCCATTCGCGCCACGGGGCGATGATCTTGATGTCGGGTTTCAGCGCGTAATAGGCGAGCTCGAAGCGCACCTGGTCATTGCCCTTGCCGGTCGCGCCATGCGCCACCGCATCGGCGCCGACCGCCTCGGCGATCTCGATCTGGCGCTGGGCGATCAGCGGCCGGGCGATCGAGGTGCCGAGCAGATACTGGCCTTCGTAGAGGGCATTGGCCCGGAACATCGGGAACACGAAGTCGCGCACGAAGGTCTCGCGCAGGTCTTCGATGAAGATCTGGCTGACGCCGAACAGCTCCGCCTTGCGCCGCGCCGGCTCCAGCTCCTCGCCCTGGCCGAGATCGGCGGTGAAGGTGACGACCTCACAATGGTACGTGGTCTGCAGCCAGCGCAGAATGACGCTGGTATCGAGGCCGCCGGAATAGGCGAGTACGACTTTCTTCACGTCCTTCACGGGCATCGGCCGGAACCCCCCAGGGTGGTGTGCGTGGCTGCTGTGCGTGGCTGTTGTGCGCGATCGGGGCAGGTAGCGCCGCCGCCGGCTGTCGCGCAAGCGCGCACCTGCCTTGCCGGGGGGCGGGGGCGCATTCTAATACCGCCCGGCAAGCGGGAGGTGGCATGGCGTCCGTCGCGGAGTGTTTGATCGACCCTTCCGCGCCTGTGCTGACGTGGGCGATCCTGGATCGCCCGGCGACGCTTGAGCAACGCATGGCCGATGCGGTGCGGGCGCTGGCGATCGACGCGGTGGACGGCGCCGGCGCCGGCGATGCGGCGCTGGCACTCGGCATGGCCGACGCCGCCACCGTGCTGTGGACCCGCTTTCACGGCTACGACGCCGCCGACCCGCGCTGGCCGGATCGCGACCGTTTCGTGCTCTCGGCCGGGCACGGGGCGATGCTGCTCTATGCCCTGCTGCATCTCTGCGGCCATGCCGGCATGGCGATGGACGATCTGCGCCGGTTCCGCCGGCTGCACTCGCCCGCCGCCGGCCACCCGGAGACGGCGGAGCACCCGGCGATCGAGGCGACCACCGGCCCGCCCGGCCAGGGCGTCGCCGCCGCGGTCGGCATGGCGCTGGCCGAACGGCTGCTGGCGGCGCGGTTCGGCCGCTCGCTGGTCGATCACCGCACCTGGGCCATCGCCGCCGACGGCGATCTGATGCAGGGCATCAGCCATGAGGCGGCGTGTCTGGCCGGGCAGTTGCGGTTGGACAAGCTGACCGTGCTGTGGGACGACGCGGCGCCCGCCGCCACCACCGCCACCGCCGACGATCCGCTGCGCCGCTTCGCCGCCAGCGGCTGGGCGGTCAAGCGCGTCGATGGCCATGATGCGGCGCAGGTCGCCGCCGCGCTGTCGATGACGCTGCGTTCCAAAAAACCGACGCTGATCGCCTGCCGCACCGCGATCGGCCGTGGCGCGGCGGAGGGGGCGGCAGCGGTGCGCGCGGCGCTCGGCTGGAACCATCCGCCGTTCGAGGTGCCGGAGGGGCTGGCCGAGCACTGGCGCGCCGCCGGCGCCCGCGGCGCCCGCCGCCGCCGCGCCTGGCTCAAGCGGCTGGCGCGCCACCCGCAGCGCGCCGAGTTCGAGCGCGTCACCGCGGGCACGCTGCCGGCCGACTTCCATGAGACCATCGCCGCGCTGCGTGCCGAGATCGCCGCACAGCGTCCGGCGCTGGCGACGCGGGCGGCCAGCCTACGCGTGCTGGAGGCGCTGGTGCCGGCGATGCCCGAGTTGCTCGGCGGCGCGACCGATGCCGGACAGGCGACGCCGACCCCGGTGCGCGGCATGGCGGCGGTGGCGCCGGGCAGCTTCGCCGGGCGTTTCATCCAGTACGGGGCGCGCGAGCACGGCATGGCGGCGGCGATGAACGGCATCGCCCTGCATGGCGGGCTGATCCCCTGTGGCGGCACCTTTCTCGCGTTCAGCGACTACATGCGCCCGGCGCTGCGGCTGGCGGCGCTGATGCGGCGGCGGGTGATCCATGTGCTGACGCATGATTCGATCGGCATCGGCGCCGACGGGCCGGCGCTGCAGCCGGTCGAGCAGCTTGCCGGGCTGCGCGCCATGCCGGGCCTCTGTGTGTTCCGCCCGGCCGATGCGATGGAGACCGCCGAGTGCTGGGAACTGGCGCTGCGCCGCGCCGACGGGCCGAGCCTGCTGGTGCTGTCGCGGCAGGCGCTGCCGGCGCTGCGCGGCGATGTCGGGGAAAACCGCTCGGCGCGCGGCGGCTATGTGCTGGCCGAGGCGGACGGGCCGCGGCAGGCGACCTTGCTCGCCACCGGCTCGGAAGTGTCGATCGCGCTGGCGGCGCGGGAACGGCTGGCCGCCGAGGGCATTCCCGTGGCCGTCGCCTCGCTGCCCTGCTGGGAATTGTTCGCCCGCCAGGACGCCGCGTGGCGTGACGGCGTGCTCGGCGGCGCGGCGCGTTTCGGCATCGAGGCGGCATGCGGCTTCGGCTGGGAGCGCTGGCTCGGCGCCGACGGGGTGTTCATCGGTCTCGACGGTTTCGGCGGCTGTGCCCCGGCCGAGATATTGTATCGTGAGGCAGGAATCACCCCCGAGGCGATTGCCGCCACGGTGCGGCGCAAACTGGCGCAGTGAGAGCTGGCAGAGTGAGAGAGGGAGCAGGGATATGGCGGTGACGGTGGCGATCAACGGGTTCGGGCGAATCGGCCGGCTGGTGCTGCGCGCCATCGTCGAGAGCGGGCGGGAGGACGTTGTGCCCGTCGCCATCAACGATCTGGGCAGCGTCGAGGCCAACGCGCATCTGTTCCGCTACGACAGCGTGCATGGCCGCTTCCCCGGCACGGTGGAGGTGGCCGGCGACGCCATCACCATCCACCACAACGGCCGCACCTATGGCCCGATCCGCGTCTCGGCGGAGAAGGACCCGACCCGCGTGCCGTATCAGGGCGTCGATGTGGCGATGGAATGCACCGGCATCTTCACCAAAAAGGAACAGGCCGAGCAGTTGCTCAAGGCCGGCGCGCGCAAGGTGCTGGTCTCCGCCCCGGCGGACGGCGCCGATGCCACCATCGTCTATGGCGTCAACCATCACGTCATGACGCGCGAGATGACGGTGGTGTCGAACGCCTCCTGCACCACCAACTGCCTCGCCCCGATGGTCAAGGTGCTGCACGACAATTTTCGCGTCGTGCGCGGCTACATGGTGACCATCCATTCCTACACCGGCGATCAGCGCACGGTCGATACGCTGCACAAGGATCTGCACCGCGCCCGCGCCGCCGCGGTCAACATCATCCCGACCAGCACCGGCGCGGCCAAGGCGGTCGGTCTGGTGCTGCCCGAGCTGAAGGGCAAACTCGACGGCACCGCGGTCCGCGTGCCGACGCCGAACGTGTCGATGGTCTCGCTCGACGTGGTGCTGGAGCGCGGCGCCAGCCGCGAGCAGATCAACGCGGCGATGCGGCATGCCGCCGAGGGCGAGCTGCGCGGCGTCATCGACTACAACACGGCGCCGCTGGTCAGCAGCGATTTCAACCATTGCGCCGCGTCATGCAGCTTCGACGCGACGCAGACGGCGGTGATCGACGGCGCGCTGTATCGCGTCATGGGCTGGTACGACAACGAGTGGGGCTTCTCCAACCGGATGGCCGACACCGCTGCGCTGTTCGGCAGTCTGTAGGCGGCGGTGATGGCGTTCCGCAGCCTCGACGGCGTGGCCGTGGCCGGCAGGCGGGTGCTGCTGCGCGCCGACCTGAACGTGCCGATGCATGACGGCAAAGTCTCCGACATCACCCGGCTGGAACGGCTCTGCCCGACGATCCGCGAACTGTCGGCCAAGGGCGCGCGGGTCATCGTGCTCAGCCATTTCGACCGGCCGAAGGGCAAGCGCGTGCGGTCGATGTCGCTCGAACCAGTGGCGACGGCGCTCGGCGGGGTGCTCGGCCGCAAGGTCCGCTTCGCCGAGGATTGCATCGGCCTGCCGGCGCAGCAGGCGGTCGAGGCGATGTCGGATGGTGATGTCGCGGTGCTGGAGAACACGCGCTTTTATCCCGGCGAGGAAGCCAACGACCCCGGCTTCGCCGCCGATCTGGCGCGGCTCGGCGATCTTTACGTCAACGATGCGTTCTCGGCGGCGCACCGCGCGCATGCCAGCACCGAGGGTGTTGCGCATCTGCTGCCGAGTTATGCCGGGCGGCTGATGCAGGCGGAGCTGGAGGCGCTGGCCTCGGCGCTGACCACGCCGGAGCGGCCGGTGGCGGCGGTGGTCGGCGGCAGCAAAGTGTCGAGCAAGCTCGATCTGCTCGGCAATCTGGTTGACCGCGTCAATCTGCTGGTGATCGGCGGCGCCATGGCCAACACCTTCCTGGCCGCGCAGGGCCATGATGTCGGCCGCTCGCTGCAGGAGGCCGATCTGCACGCCACGGCGCGCGACATCCTGGCGCGGGCGCAGGCGGCGGGGTGCGAGGTGATGCTGCCGATCGATGCGGTGGTGGCGGCGGCGCTGCGGCCGGGGGTGGAGACGCACACCGTGCCGGTGGCGAAAGTGCCGGCCGATCAGATGATCCTCGATGTCGGGCCGCAGACGGTGGCGCTGCTGCAGGCGCGGCTCGTCGGGCTGCGCACACTGGTCTGGAACGGCCCGCTCGGTGCCTTCGAGACGCCGCCGTTCGACAGCTCCACGCTGGCGCTGGCCTATGCGGTGGCGGCGGCGACGGATACCGGTGGGCTGCGCAGCGTCGCCGGCGGCGGCGACACCGTGGCGGCGCTGCGCCAGGCCGGCGTGCTCGACCGGCTGACCTATGTGTCGGCGGCCGGCGGCGCGTTTCTCGAATGGCTGGAGGGCAAGACGCTGCCCGGCGTCGCCGCGCTGGAGGGGTAATTCCGCCCCCCAGGCGATCGACCGCGAACCGGCGGCGGCGCGGCGGTGCCGGTCACTGCTGCGGATAGCGGAAGGTAAAGCTCTCGCTGAACGGCGGCCACCACGCCGGCACGCCGGTCTCGGCGTCGGTGTGGCGCAGGAACCCGTTGGTCTCGGGCGGCGCGTAGCGGAAGGTGACGGTGTAGCTGCCGGGGCCGGGCATCGCGACATTGACCGCATAATGCGGCCCGTCATTCGCCGTCATCGCGGCGAGACGGCCGTGCGCCGTCCAGTCCGATCCCTGGCGGGTCAGCGTGAAGTCGATCGTCAGATAGGGAATCCAGGCGCCGTCGGCGAAGCCGTAGCGGTTGTCGGCGGTGGCGTGGACGTCGGTTTCCAGGTGGATCGCGTCCGGCCCCATCGCCATGCCGGCCGGCATCGGGTCCATGGTGATGCCGACGAGATAGTTGGAGGCGATTTCCATGTCATGCGCCTGCACCGGGCCGCCGATTGGATATTCACGGGCCTCGGCATGGGCGGTCAGCAGCAGGGCGGCGGCGGCAAGCGAGATGGCGCGGGCGATGGGCATGGTTGTCTCCTGAGTTGGCCCGGCTTGATATTGCGAGTCATTCGCATTAGCAAGAGCCGATCCGCCGGAGCCACCGATGCACGACCACCCGCTTGCCTACCTCCGACTGCCGCCCGGGCTGCTGATCGCGCTCGACAGCCGCATGCTGCATTTCTGGATGCAGCCGGTGCATCATCTGGTGCGCATGGCGCATCTCATGGCGATGGCGGCGTTCTTCGGCGGCATCATGCTGCTCGACCTGCGCCTGCTCGACCTGCGGCTGTTCGGCAGGCGCGAGGCGCTGCGCCTGCGGCCGTTTGCCGGGCACGTCCTGCCGGCGCTCCATGTCACCTGCGCGGTGACCCTGCTGACCGGGCTGGCGCTGTTTCTCTATGACCCGCTGCATGTCGGGTCGCACGCCTATTTCGTGCCGAAGCTGGCGCTGATCCTGGCCGGCGGCGTCAATGCCGCGCTGTATCACCGCGCCGGCTATGTCGCCGCGCTGGCGGCCGAGGCGCGTCTGCCGCTGCGCACCCGCATCGCCGCCGCGCTGTCGCTGGCGATCTGGAGCGGCGTGCTGATCTGCGCCAGCCTCAACACGGAGGCGGCGCCGCGGGTCATGCTGCGCTGGGGCTAGGCGCCGCCGGCGTCGGGCAGCACCTTGCCGGGGTTCATCACCCCGCGCGGGTCGAGCGCCTGTTTGATCTGCCGCATCGTCGCCAGCTCGGTGCCGCCGCGCCAGCTTTCCATCATGTAGGGCTTCAGCCGGCCGACCCCGTGCTCGGCGGAAAAACTGCCGTCGAGGGCGCGCACCACCGCGCCCACCGCCGCCATGATGGCGTGCGACTGCGCCAGGAACGCGGCGCCGTCGGCGCCGTCCGGCTGAGCCAGGTTAAAGTGGATGTTGCCGTCGCCCATATGGCCGAACGGCACCACCCGCACGCCGGGCACCAGCGCCTCGCACGCCGCCCGCGCCCGCGCCAGAAACTCCGGCACGCGGGAGACCGGCACCGAGACATCGTTTTTGACGCTGGCGCCTTCGCGGCGCTGCGCCTCGGCGTGCTCCTCGCGCAGTTTCCACAGCGCCGCGCGCTGTGCGCCGCTCTCGGCGATCACCGCATCGCGCACCGCGCCGGCCTCCATCGCCGCCGACAACGTATCCTCCAGCACCGCCCGCAGCCCGGCGGCGCGGCGCGGCGTCGCCAGTTCGATCAGCGCGTAGTGCGCCGCCGCGGCGACCGGCAGGACGGCGCCGGGAATATGGCGCAGCACCAGGCCCATGCCTTCCCCGGCCATGTATTCAAAGGCGATCAGCGCCGCCGGGTCTTCCCGCCGCAGCCGCCCGAACAGCGCCAGCGCCGCCTCCGGCGATGCCACCGTGCACAGCGCCACCTCGCGCTCGGCCATCGCCGGCACGAGTTTCAGCACCGCAGCGCTGATGATGCCGAGCGTGCCCTCGCTGCCGACCAGCAACTGGCGCAGGCAGTAGCCGGTATTGTCCTTGCGCAGCCGGCGCAGCGCCGACAGCACCGCGCCATCGGCCATCACCGCCTCGATGCCCAGCACGAGGTCGCGGGCGTTGCCGAAGCGGACCGTGGTGTTGCCCCCGGCATTGGTCGCCAGCACGCCGCCGATCTGCGCCGTGCCCTCGGCGGCGATCGACAGCGGCAGCATGCAGCCGCACGCCGCCGCAGCGTCCTGCGCCGCCTTCAGCGTCATGCCGGCCTCGACCGTCATGGTCATGTCGATCGGGTCGATGTCGCGCAGCCGGTTGATGCGGGCGAGACTGATGACGATCTGGCTGCCATCCGCCGCCGGCGTCGCCCCGGCGACCATCGAGGTGTTGCCGCCCTGCGGCACCATGCCGACGCCGGCGGCGGCGCAGCGCCGGACCACCTCGGCCAGTTCGGCGATATTGGCCGGCCGCACCACCGCCGGCGTCCGCCCGCGATAAAGGCGTCGCCAATCCTCGGCATAGGGCGCGGTATCGGCGGCGTCGTCGAGCAGCCCCAGCGGGCCGACCACCTCGCGCAGCGCGGGGACCAGGGCAGTCGCGGCAGTGCTCATGCGCCGGAGGCTAGCTGAGCAGGCGACCGGCGCAAGCCCCGTGCGTTATCCCCGGTGCAAGCGGAGAGACGTGGCATGCGCTATGAAGTACGGGTCGATGGCGCCTCGATCGGCGTCTATGCCACGGCGGAGCAGGCGCTCGACCGGGTGCGGCAGGTGCTGTTCGACACGCCCGGTCACGAGCCGGAGATCATCGACATGGACACCGGCCGCGCCTATGTGCCGGCGGCTGAGGCGGCTGACCCGACCGCGCCAATGGGCTTGCCGCTGCCTGAAGCGGACCCCGCCGGATCCTGACCCTGACGGTCACCATCGCCGCGACCACCGCCCGCGATGACGCCGTCTCGGCGCCGGGCAGTACCCTATTGTCCGGCACCCTTGCGTCTCAGGGCAGCTCCGGGATCGTTTGCGGCGCAGCCGGAAAATCGACGTCCCGGTCCTTCTCCAGTCGCCCGAGCGCCCGCCGGCCGATCGCCAGTTCCGTGACCATGCCGTGCAACGTGCGCAATTCCTGCTCGGTCACCTCGCCGCGCTGGAACAGATGGCGGATGTTGCGGACCATGCCCGGCCGCTTCGGCGCGTTGCGCAGAAAGCCGCACGCATCGAGCTGATCGACCAGATGGCGCAGGAAATTGTCCAGCTCGCGCTTGGTGGCGACGCGGGTTTCGTTGGTCATCAGCGCGCGCGGTGGCGTCGCGTCCTCGGCCAGCCACCACTCATAGGCCAGCACCATCACCGCCTGCGCCAGATTGAGGCTCATGAAGGCCGGATTGAGCGGATAGCGCACCAGCACATCCGCCCCCGCCATGTCGTCGTTGTCGAGGCCGGCGCGCTCGGGACCGAACAGGATGCCGGCGCGCAGCCCGCGCGCCGCCACCGCGCGCAATTCTCCCGCCGCCCCGCGCGCCGTCAGCACCGGCTTGATGACATGGCGCGGGCGCGGGCAGGTGGCGAACACCCGATGCAGGTCGGCGGTGGCGTCGGCGACGCTGGCATGCACCTCGGCCGCCTCCAGAATCGCGTCGGCGCCGGAGGCGGTGCGCCACGCCTTCTCCTGCGGCCAGCCATCGCGTGGCGCCACCAGACGCAAATAAAACAGCCCGCCATTGGCCATCGCGCGGGCCACCGTGCCGATGTTTTCGGCCAGTTGCGGCCGCACCAGCACCACCACCGGGCTGCCGGGAACAGCCACCAGGGCGGCGCCGCCGTCGCGTCCGGTCATCCGCCGCTCCTCATGTCCGGCGCCAGATGGTGCCGCCGGGCTTGTCCTCCAGCACGATGCCGGCGGCGGCAAGCTCGGCGCGGATCGCGTCGGCGCGGGCGAAGTCACGCGCCTGCCGCGCCGCCAGCCGCTCGACGATCGCCGCCTCGATCGCGGCTTCATCGGCGCCGGCGTGAAACCACGCGGCCGGATCGCCCTGCAGCACGCCGAGCAACGCCCCCGCCGCGCGCAACCCGCCCGCCGCCGCCGCGTCGCCGGCCAGCGCCGCGTCGGCCAGCCGGTGCAGTTCGGCAATCGCCAGCGGCGTGTTCAGATCGTCGCACAGCGCCGCCAGCACCGGTTCCGGCACCTCGGCGGCTGCCGCCGGCGTCGCCGCCAGGGCGCGGTACCAGCGGTCCAGGTCCTTGCGCGCCTCGGCCAGCAGCGCATCGGAAAAATCCAGCGTCGCACGGTACTGCGCCCGCAGCAGCGCCAGCCGCACCGCCTCGCCCGGCGCAATCCGCAGGATGTCGCGCACGGTGCGGAAATTGCCCAGGCTCTTGGACATCTTCTCGCCGCCGATCAGCAGCATGCCGTTATGCAGCCAGACCCGCGCGAAGCTGCTGCCGGGGAAGGCGCAACATGACTGCGCCCGCTCGTTCTCGTGATGCGGGAACAGCAGATCCTGCCCGCCGCCGTGGATGTCGAAGCTCTCGCCGAGATAGCGCCAGGACATCGCCGAGCATTCGATATGCCAGCCCGGCCGGCCGCGTCCCCACGGACTGTCCCAGCCCGGCAGCTCGGCGGGTGAGGGCTTCCACAGCACGAAATCGCCCGGATCGCGTTTGTACGGCGCCACCTCGACCCGCGCGCCGGCCACCAGCTCGTCGGGTGAGCGGCCGGAGAGCGCGCCATAGAGCGGGAAACTGGCGACCGAGAACAGCACATGCCCCTCGGCGGCATAGGCATGGCCGCTGGCGATCAGCCGTTCGATGAGGTCGAGCATCTCCGGCACATGCGCCGTCGCCCGCGGCTCGATGTCCGGCGGCAGGGCGCCGAGGGCGGCCATGTCGGCGTGGAACTCGGCCGTCGTGCGCGCGGTGATGGCGCCGATCGGCTCGCCGCTCTCGGCGGCGCGGGCGTTGATCTTGTCATCGACGTCGGTGATGTTGCGGACATAGGTGAGGCGCGGATAGAGCCGCCGCAGCAGCCGGGCCAGCACATCGAACACCACCACCGGGCGGGCATTGCCCAGATGCGCGAGGTCATAGACGGTTGGCCCGCAGACATACATGCGCACATGCCCGGCATCGAGCGGCACGAACGTCTCGCGCCGGCGGCTCAGGCTGTTGTGCAGGCGTAATTCTGGCACGCGCGGCTCCGGCTCGGGTCAGCGCCGTTCTCGGGCAGCGGCGGCGGCGACGCAACCAGCCAAGTCGGCCGATCGGCCCTCAAAGCCACGCTGAGCGCCGCCCGACCGTGATCCGCGCCGCCGCCGCCCCGTCATTGCCGCCTTAAAAGTCACTCAAGCCGGAAATTCGCCCGCCGCTTTTCGACGAACGCGGCCATGCCCTCGCGCTGGTCCTCGGTGCCGAACAGCGACAGGAACAGCGCCCGCTCGGCCCGCACCCCCTCCGTCAGCGTGGTGTCGAAGGCGCGGTTGACCGCCTGCTTGGCCAGCGTCACCGCGACCGGGGACATGCCGGCAATGCGCCCGGCGAGCTTCAGCGCCTCGGTCATCAACTCCGCCGCCGGCACCACGCGGGCGACGAGGTTGCAGCGTTCCGCCTCGGTCGCGTCCATCATCCGTCCGCTGAGCACCATCTCCATCGTCTTGGCCTTGCCGATGGCGCGCGTCATGCGCTGGGTGCCGCCGGCACCGGGAATCACGCCAAGATTGATCTCCGGCTGGCCGAACTTCGCCGTATCGGCGGCGAGGATGATGTCGCACATCATCGCCAGCTCACAGCCGCCGCCGAGCGCGAACCCGGCCACCGCGGCGATCACCGGCTTGCGCAGCCGCAGGATGGTTTCCCAGCGCTTGCCGATCCAATCGTCGAACAGGATCGTCGGATAGCTGCGCTCGCGCATCTCCTTGATGTCGGCCCCGGCGGCGAACGCTTTGTCCGACCCGGTGATGACGATCGCGCCGATCTTCGGATCGGCGTCGAAGGCAAGAAGCTGCTCGCCCATCTCGTTCATCAGTTGGTCGCACAAGGCATTCAGCGCCTGCGGCCGGTTCAGCCGGATGACGCCAACGCGGTCCTGCGTCTCGACCAGGATCGTCTCGTAGTCGGCCATTCCTGCCTCCCGAAAGCGTCCGCGTGTCTAGCTAGCGCTGCAGCCGCGGGCAATAGAAGCTGCTGCGCCCGGACTGCACCACCCGGCGCACGCCGGCACACGCCGGCATGCCAGGGCAGGCCGGGCAGGGCGCCCCGGCCCGGCCATAGACCTGCCATGCGTGCTGGAAATAGCCGAGTTCGCCATCCGGCTGCACGTAGTCGCGCAGCGACGAGCCGCCGGCGGCAATCGCCTCGGCCAGCACGGCACGGATCGCCGCCACCAGCCGCGCCGCCCGTGCCCCAGGCACCGTCTGCGCGAGGCGCAAGGGGCTGACCCGCGCCCGGTGCAGCGCCTCGCAAACGTAGATGTTGCCCAGCCCGGCGACGACGCGCTGGTCGAGCAGCGCCGCCTTGATCGGCGTCCGCCGCCCGGTCAGCGCCGCCGACAGCACGGCCGGGGTGAATCCGTCCTCCAGCGGCTCCGGCCCGAGGCCGGCGAGCAGGGCATGTGCATCCTCCTCGGCGGTCGCCAGCAGATCGACCGAGCCGAAGCGCCGCGGATCGACGAAACCGACCCGCCCGCCATCGTCGGTCTCCAGCGTCAGATGCTCATGCCGCGCCGCCGGCGCCGTCCCCTCCGCCAGCACCATGCGGCCGGACATGCCGAGATGGATCAGCACGCTCGCCCCGCCATCGAGCCGCATCAGGATGTATTTGGCGCGGCGGCGAAAGCCGGTGACGCGCGCGCCGGTCAGTCGCGTCACCAGATCGGGCGGAAAGGCGCGGCGCATGTCCGGCCGCCCGATCGCCGCCCGGCGCAGCACGCGCCCCTCCAGCCGCGCCCGCAGGCCGCGCATCACCGTCTCGACCTCGGGGAGTTCCGGCATGGCAGGGAATCAGGCTATAGAGAGGACCCATGAGCGACAACCCCGATGCGACCGTGGATTTCGGCTTCCGGCAGGTCGCGCGAGGCGAGAAGTCCGGCATGGTGCGCGCCGTGTTCGCCAGCGTGGCGCCGAAATACGACCTGATGAACGATCTGATGTCGCTCGGCGTGCATCGGCTCTGGAAGCGCATCTTCATCACCGCGCTCGACCCGCGGCCGGGCCGGCGGCTGCTCGATCTGGCCGGCGGCACCGGCGACATCAGCCTCGGCTGGCTCGCCCGCGGCGGCGGCCCGGCGCTGCTGTCGGACATCAACCCGGCCATGCTTGCCGTCGGCCGTGACCGGGCGACGGGGCGCGGCCGGCTCGCCGAGCTGTCGATCCTGGTCGCCGATGCCGAACGTCTGCCGCTGCCCGATCGCAGCTTCGACGTGGTGTCGATCGCCTTCGGCCTGCGCAACTGCACCGACAAGGCCGCGGTGCTGGCCGAGGCGCGGCGCGTGCTGCGGCCGGGCGGGCGATTCCTGTGTCTGGAGTTCAGCCGGGTGCAGGTGGCGGCGCTGGTGCCGGTCTATGATGCCTGGAGCTTTGCCGTGCTGCCGCGTCTCGGCCGTCTGGTCGCCGGCGATGCCGACAGCTACCAGTATCTCGCCGAGAGCATCCGAACCTTTCCCGATCAGGAGACACTCGCCAGCATGATGCGTGTGGCCGGGCTGTCGCGGGTGAAGGTGGAAAACCTGTCGGGCGGCATCGCCGCGATCCATTCCGGCTGGCGCCTGTGAGCCTCGCCGGCAGGCGTGTCCTGCTCGTCGTCGCCGGCGGCATCGCCGCCTTCAAGGTGCTGGAGCTGATCCGGCTGCTGCGCCGTGCCGAGTGTGGCGTGACCGCGGTGCTCACCGCGGGCGGGGCACAGTTCGTCACTCCGCTGTCGCTGCAGGCACTGACCGAGAACCGGGTGTACACTGATCTGTTTTCGCTCACCGACGAGAGCGAGATGGGGCATATCCAGCTTTCGCGCGCCGCCGACCTCGTCGTCGTGGCGCCCGCCTCGGCCGACATCCTGGCGCGCATGGCGGCGGGGATGGCCGACGACCTCGCCACCACCCTGTTGCTGGCCACCGATAAGCCGGTGCTGGTGGCACCGGCGATGAACGTGCGCATGTGGCAGCATCCGGCGACGCGCGCCGCCATGGCGACGCTCACCGCCCGCGGCGTCGCCGTGGTCGGGCCGGAGGAGGGGGCGATGGCGTGCAACGAATACGGGCCGGGCCGGCTGTCCGAGCCGCCGGCGATCCTCGCCGCCATCGCTGCCATGCTGGCGCCCGGCACGCTGGTCGGGCGGCATGTGCTCGTCACCAGCGGGCCGACGCACGAGCCGATTGATCCGGTGCGCTACATCGCCAACCGCAGCTCGGGCCGTCAGGGTCATGCCATCGCCGCGGCGCTGGCGGCACTCGGTGCCCGCGTCACCCTGGTCAGCGGGCCGGTCGCGCTGCCCGACCCGGCCGGCGTCACGCTGCGCCATGTCGAGACCGCCGCCGAGATGTTGGCCGCCTGCACGGCGGCGCTGCCGGCCGATGCCGCCGTCTGCGCCGCCGCCGTCGCCGACTGGGGGGTGGAAGGCGCCGCCGGCCGCAAGATCAAGAAGACGCCGGGCAGCGCGCCCCCGGCCATCGCGCTGGTGCCGAACCCCGACATTCTGGCGACGCTGTCGGCCGCCGGTCCACGGCGCCCGTGCCTCGTCGTCGGCTTCGCCGCCGAGACCGACGACCTGCTGCGTCATGCCGAGGACAAGCGCCGCCGCAAGGGCTGCGACTGGATCGTCGCCAACGATGTCAGCGCGGCCGGCGGGGTGATGGGTGGCACGGAGAACGAAATCCACCTGCTGACCGCGCAGGGCACGGAACACTGGCCGCGCGCGCCGAAGGATGCGGTGGCGCAAAAACTCGCCGCCCGCATCGCCGCGGCGCTGGCGGGAGAGGAGCCGGCATGATCCCGGTCGAAATCCGCCGCCTGCCGCACAGCGAGGGGCTGCCGCTGCCGTCCTACGCCACCGACGGCGCGGCGGGGATGGACCTGCTGGCGGCGGTGGCAGAGACACTGACGCTGGCGCCGGGGGCGCGCGTGCTGGTGCCGACCGGCATCGCTGTCGCCCTTTCCGCCGGCTACGAGCTGCAGGTGCGTCCCCGCTCCGGCCTGGCGCTCAAGCACGGCATCGTGCTGCCCAACAGTCCCGGCACCGTCGATGAGGATTATCGCGGCGAGCTGCTGGTGATCGTGATGAATGCCGGCGCCCACCCGTTCGCCATCGAGCGAGGCATGCGCATTGCCCAGGCGGTGCTGGCGCCGGTGGTGCGCGCGACGTGGCGGGAGGTGGCGGAGCTGCCGCCGACGCGGCGCGGCGCCGGCGGCTTCGGCAGTACCGGGATACGCTGATCCTCCCCTCCGGGAGAGTCACCAAACGGCAACCGAGCGCGCCGATGACACGGGTGCGGAGGCCGGGCTAAACGCCACCATCTGCGCCGAGAACCGACATGTCGAGCACCGTCCACCCGGCCCTGGCCCATGCGCGCCGCCTGCCCAATGTCTGGGATCTGGCGGCGCTGCTCGGCGTGTTCGCGCTGATCGTGGCGGTGGCGCATGTTACGCCCGACACCTACAAGCCAATCGACGCGCCCGGCGCCGTCACCGTCAGCCTCGACCCGTCGCACCTGCCGACCTATGCGCTGCGCACCACCCTGCGCATGTTCGCCGCCCTCGCGGTGTCGCTGCTGTTCACATTTACCTACGCCCCGCTCGCCGCGCGCAGCCGGCGCGCCGGCCTCGTCATGGTGCCGCTGCTGGACGTGCTGCAATCGGTGCCGATTCTCGGCTTCCTGTCGTTTACCACGGTGTTTTTCATGGGCCTGTTCCCCGGCCGGGTGCTCGGGCTGGAGCTGGCGGCGATCTTCGCCATCTTCACCAGTCAGGCGTGGAACATGGCGTTCAGCTTCTA
Organism: Pseudomonadota bacterium; assembly: GCA_021845985.1. GTDB lineage: Bacteria > Pseudomonadota > Alphaproteobacteria > Acetobacterales > Acetobacteraceae > JAFKFJ01. The sequence continues at coordinate 51,070 of JAJZES010000012.1, forward strand.
CCAGTCGCTGACCACCCTGCCCGGCGATCTGGAGGAGGCGACACGCAGTTTCCAGCTCTCGCCGTGGCAGCGGTTCTGGCGGCTCGACGTGCCGTTCGCCATGCCGGGGCTGGTCTGGAACACCATGCTGTCGATGTCGGGCGGCTGGTTTTTCGTGGTGGCGTCCGAGGCGATCACGCTGGGCGATCATACATGGCTGCTGCCGGGCATCGGCTCCTATGTCGCCCAGGCACTCGACAAGCGCGATCTCGCCGCGGTCGGCTGGGCGATCCTGGCGATGCTGATTGTCATCGTGCTGTACGATCAGCTTCTGTTCCGCCCGCTGGTGGCGTGGTCGGCCAAGTTCCGCTTCGAGATGACCGCGGCGGCGGTGGCGGAAGACCCGTGGGTGCTCAGGCTGATGCGGCGGACCCGCATCCTGCGGCTGGCCGGCGATGCGCTCGCCGACGCGGTCGGGCGGGTCACCACGCTGCGGCTCGGCCGCGCACCCGGCCGGGCGGCGCGGGCCCGGCGGGCGCGGCGCGGGCAGTCGTGGCTCGGCGACATCGTGTTCTTCGCCGTGGTCGCAATCGTCGTGCTGGCGGCGGCCTACAAGGTGGTGGATTTCATCGCCTCGCACGATGTCGGCTGGCGCGATCTGGGGATCACGGTCGCGCTCGGTTTCGCCACGCTGGCGCGCGTGGTGGTGCTGATCGCGCTGGCGACGCTGGTGTGGGTGCCGATCGGCGTCTGGGTCGGGCTGCGGCCAAGCTGGGCGCGGCGCATCCAGGTGGCGGCGCAGTTCCTCGCCGCGTTCCCGGCCAATCTGCTGTTCCCGATCTTCGTCGTGGTCATCGTCCGTTTCCACCTGAACGCCGACATCGCGCTGACGCCGCTGATGATCCTCGGCACTCAATGGTACATCCTGTTCAACGTGGTCGCCGGTGCCTCGGCCTTTCCCGGCGACCTGCGGGAGGTGGCGGACAATTTCCGCGTCGGCGGCTGGCTGTGGTGGCGCCGGGTGATCCTGCCCGGCATCTTCCCCTATTTCGTCACCGGCGCCATCACCGCATCCGGCGGCTCGTGGAATGCCGCGATCGTGTCCGAGGTGGCGTCGTGGGGCGATGACAAGCTGTCCGCCCACGGTCTCGGCGCCTACATCGCCCATGCCACCGATGCCGGCGACTTCCCGCGCATCGTGCTCGGCGTCGCGGTGATGTCGATCTTCGTGCTCGCCTTCAACCGCGCGCTGTGGCGGCCGATGTATGCGTATGCCACCCGTCGCACGACCCTCGCGTGAAAGGCCAGGACATGGACGCCACGACCGCGCCGCTGCTGGAGGTTCGCGCCTGCCGCCAGTCCTACCACAAGGACAGCAGCGCCGATCTGCTGGTCCTGGAGGATGTCAACGTCACCCTGCTGGGGGGCGAGATTGTCGGCCTGCTCGGGCGCTCGGGATCGGGCAAATCGACGCTGCTGCGCATCGTCTCCGGCCTGCTGCAGCCGACCGCGGGCGAGGTGCGCTGGCGCGGCACGCCGATCACCGGGCCGGCGCCGGGGGTGGCGATGGTGTTTCAGAGCTTCGCGCTGTTCCCCTGGCTGACCGTGCAGCAGAACGTCGAACTGGGGCTGGAGGCGCAGGGCGTGCCGCGCGCCGAGCGGGAGAAGCGCGGCGAGGCGGCGATCGACCTGATCGGCCTCGGCGGGTTCGAGAGTGCCTACCCCAAAGAATTGTCCGGCGGCATGCGCCAGCGCGTCGGTCTGGCGCGGGCGCTGGTGGTGCATCCCGACCTGCTGCTGATGGACGAGCCGTTCAGCGCCCTCGACGTGCTGACCGCCGAGACGCTGCGCACCGATCTGATCGACCTGTGGTCGGAGGGCAAGCTGCCGGTGAGCTCGATCCTGATGGTCACGCACAACATCGAGGAGGCGGTGCTGATGTGCGACCGCATCCTGGTGTTCTCCACCAATCCCGGCCGGGTGGAGAGCGAAATCCGGGTGCCGTTTGCGCATCCGCGCAACCGCCACGATGCCGCGTTCCGCCAGATGGTCGATGACATCTATGCGCTGATGACGCGCCGGGCCAGACCCGCGGTGCTGCCGGCGGTTCCGGCCGGCGACGTGACCTTCGCGACGCCGCTGCATCCGGTGTCCACCAATCTGCTGGCCGGCCTGCTGGAGACGCTGGCGGCGCCGCCCTATGACGGCCGCGCCGATCTGCCGGCGCTGGCCGGCAGCCTGCAGCTGGAGGCCGACGAATTGCTGCCGCTCGGCGAGGCGCTGCAACTGCTCGGTCTCGGCGTGCTGGAGGAAGGCGATCTGCGGCTGAGCGAACGCGGGCGCGAATACGCCCACGCCGACACCGACCGGCGCAAGGCGATCTTCGCCGATGCGCTGCGGGCGCATGTGCCGCTGATCGCGGCGATCCGCCGCACGCTCGACGAACGCTGGAACCATCGCGCCTCCGCTGTGCGGTTCCGCGAGGAGCTGGAGGACCACATGTCCCCCGGCTATGCCGAGGACACGCTGCGCACCGCCATCTCCTGGGGCCGCTATGCCGAATTGTTTGAATACGACGAGGAGGCGCAGCAATTCAGCCTGGAAGAAGACCACCAGACCGCCGACTGAAGGGAGACCTGTTATGCCGCAGCCCGACCATGTTTCCGTCCTCGGCGTGCCCGATGCGGCGACGCTCGACCACGATCTGCAGGCGATCTGGCAGAAATGTGTGGAAAAGCTCGGCTTCGTGCCAAACGTCTATGCCGCCTACAGCCTGCGCCCGCAGCGGTTGCGCAACTTCATGGCGATGTACAACGAAATCATGCTGTCGCCCTGCGGCCTGTCGAAGCTGGAGCGGGAGATGGTGGCCGTCGTCGTCTCCTCGGCCAACCGCTGCTACTACTGCCTCGTCGCGCATGGCGCGGCGGTGCGCGTGCTGTCGGGCGATGCCGAACTGGGTGAGATGCTGGCGCTCAATTTCCGCGTCGCGGTGCTGCCGCCGCGGCAGCGGGCGATGCTGGATTTCGCCTGGAAGCTGACCACCGAATCGCATCTGGTCAACGACCATGACCGCGACGGATTGCGCGCGGTGGGTCTGTCCAACGCCGATATTTTCGATCTCGCCGAGACCGTCGGGTTGTTCAACCTGTCGAACCGCATGGCCGCGGCCACCGACATGATGCCGAACCGCGAATACCACCGCGCCAGCAGGTAGCGCCGGTCAGGTAACGCCGATCAGGCCGGCTCCAGCCGCCAGCCGGCGTTCTCGGGCACGCAGCGCAGCGGTATCGCGTTCTGCAGCCGCACGTTCGGCGCCAGTCCCATCGCCGCACGCAGGGCGCGGAAAAATGCGCCGTGTCCGACCACCAGCACCGGTGCTGGCAGCGCCAGCACACGGCTGACCGCGCCGACCGCGCGGGTGCGCAGATCGGCGAATGTCTCCGCGCCCGGCGGGGTGAAGTGGCCGGCGATCCAGTCGTCGAACCACGGCTGCATCGGCTTGCCCTCCTGCGCGCCGAACGCCACCTCGCGCAACGCCGGTTCGATCTGCACCGCGAGGCCGGCCGCAGCGGCGACGATCTCCGCCGTCACGCGCGCCCGCGACAACGGCGAGGCGATGATCGTGGCAATGCCCTTGTCGCGCAGCACCGCGGCCGCCGCCTGCGCCTGCTCAATGCCGTTGGCATTGAGCGGCACATCGACGTTGCCTTGCGACAGGTTTTGCGCGTTCCAGTCGGTCTCGCCGTGGCGCAGATACCAGAACGCGGTTGCCGGCAGCGTCCCGGTCAGGCGAGGCCCTCCTGCTTGAGCGCCGCCTGCACCGCCGGCCGCGCCTTCATGCGGGCGAAATGGGCGGCGACGTGGGCCGGCATCGGCACCTCCATCATGCCCGACCAGCAGCAGCAATAGAACAGCGAGGCGTCGGCGATGGAGTAGTCGCCGGCCAGCCACTCACGCCTGGCCAGCATGTCGTCGAGCCGCGCGAAGGCGCGCGTGGCGATGTCGCGTCCGGTGGCCTTCATCGCCTCGGCTTCCGCCGGGGTCGCGGCGCGGCGGGCGCCGAAGACGCGGCTGAAGCCCTGCATGTGCAGCGAGGCGACGCAGAAATCCAGCGCCTCCAGCGTGCGCGTCTGCCCCTCCAGATCGTCGGGGAACAGCTTCGCGGCGGGATGGCTGCGGGCAAGCCAATAGGCGATGGCGGGAAACTCGGTCAGCACCGAGCCGTCGTCGCGCTGCAGCGTCGGCACCTTGCTTTTCGGGTTCACCTGAGTGAGCGCCCGATCGCTGACCGGGGTGCTCAGATCGACCTTTTCCAGCTCGTATGGGGCGCCGATTTCCTCAAGCACCACATGAATGCCGAGCGAACAGGCACCCGGCGAATAGAACAGCTTCATTAATTCCCCGCGGAGTTATTCGATCACCACCGCGACATGCCCCTTTTCTCCGGCATAGGCAAGATAGCGGTAGCGCCGGCTGCCGGCGGCGATAAACTCCTGGAACGCCTTGTATTCGTGCTGCCGCCACCCGGGATAGTTGAAATACTCGTCGAACACGATGACGGTGCCGGGGACGATGCGCGGGCCGAGCAGGTCGAACACCACGCGGGTCGATGAATAGATGTCACAATCGACATGCAGCAGCGCCACCGGCTCCGTCGTCTCGGCCAGAAACCCCGGCAGCGTCGCGTCGAACCAGCCGACATGCAGGCGCACATTGCCCGGTACCTTCGGCAGCCGGCCCTTGCGGTCGAAGGTGCCGGCGGCTTCCGCGGTGCCGACCCAGTCTTCCGGCAGGCCGGCAAAGGAATCGAAGCCGTGCACGGTGCGCCGCGTCGCCTGCGCGAGACAGGTCACCGAGGCGCCCTTTTCGACGCCGAACTCAAGTACCAGCCCCTCCTGTGGCGCGCGCCCCAGCGCGAACCGCAGCAGGTCGAACCGGTCGCGGCGCATCATCGCCGCCTGCATATGGTCGATGATATAGGCGACGGCTTCGCGTTTGGCGTGCAGCCGCAGGTCGATGGTCAGATCATTGGCGTACCAGGAATGCAAAATCTTGCGATAGGCCCGGCCCAACAGCCCGGATCGCCAACCGCGCGACAGGATCGCCATGCCCGTGTCCCTCCCGCTTAGTCGAACAGCGAACTGACCGAGCTCTCGTCGGAAATCCGCCGCATCGCCTGGGCCAGCAGCGGCGCGATCGTCACCTGGCGGATGTTGCTGGCGACGCGCACCGCCTCGGTCGCCAGGATGCTGTCGGTGATTGTCATCATCTCGATCGGCGAGGAGGCGATGCGCGCCACCGCGCCGCCCGACAGCACGCCATGGGTGACATAGACGCTGGCCGAGCGTGCCCCCTGCGCGATCAGCGCCACCGCGGCGTTGCACAGCGTGCCGCCCGAATCGACGATGTCATCGACCAGGATGCAGTCGCGCCCGGAAACGTCGCCGATGACGTTCATCACCTCGGAAACGCCGGCCCGCTCGCGCCGCTTGTCGATGATGGCGAGGTCGCAGTTGAGCCGCGTCGCCAGCGCCCGCGCCCGCACCACGCCGCCGACATCGGGCGAGACGATCATCAGGTCGCGGCCGCTGTAGCGGTCCTGGATGTCGCGGGCGAACAGCGGGGCGGCGAACATGTTGTCCACCGGAATGTCGAAGAAGCCCTGAATCTGCCCGGCATGCAGGTCCATCGTCAGCACCCGCTGGGCCCCGGCCTCGGCGATCAGGTTGGCCACCAGCTTGGCTGAAATCGGCGTGCGCGGGCCGCTTTTGCGGTCCTGCCGGGCATAGCCGAAATACGGGATCACCGCCGTTACCCGCCGCGCCGAGGCGCGCCGCAGCGCGTCCAGCGTGATCAGCAGCTCCATCAGGTTGTCGTTCGCCGGGTAGCTGGTGGACTGGATGACGAACACGTCCTCGCCGCGGATATTTTCGTGGATCTCCACAAAAATCTCCATGTCGGCGAAGCGTCTGACGGAGGCGCGGGTCATCGGGATGGCCAGTGCGGTGGCCACCGCCTCGGCCAGCGGGCGGTTGCTGTTGCAGGCGACGATCTTCATCGGGTTCGGTCCACGGTGATCGGTCCCGCAACGCACCGTCGAGGGCGCCGGCGTTCTAGCAACCGGCCTCGCCGCTGTCCACGAACTGTCATGGTGTGGCCGCCGGCGTGGTCGGCGTTGGCGGTGTCGTCGGCGGCGGCGGCGCGGCCGCGGACGGCGCCCGGCCGGTCTGCTTGTCGATCACCGAGCGCACCCCGCCCGCCGCCTCCTGCGCCACTACCAGCGCAACGTCGCCCCACAGCCCGTCCAGCGTGCCGTGCGGCACGTCGTTGAGCTGCACCACCTGGCCGACCTCATGCTGTTGCGCGTCGGTGACGATCCAGCGGATTTCGACCCGGTCGTTGGTGCCGTGATCGACCTTGACATGGCCGGCAACGGTGAAGTCGGCGCCGGCCGGCTGATCCTGCACCATCTCGCCCAACTCCGGCAGCAGCTTGCGCATGTCGCGGGTCAGCATGTGGTTGCCGTCGCCGGGTGCGCCATCGACATCGGCCACCAGCACCCGCGGCGGCCGGTTGACCAGGCTGTTCGGGTCGCTGCGGCGGCGCACCGCCTCGATGCGGGTCAGCAGTTCGGCAATCGCCGGGCCGGCGGCATCCGCCTCCTGTTTCAGCACCGCCGGGGTGCCTTCGGCCCAGCCGGCGGCATCCGCCGGCGGGCCATCGGTGGTGCCCTGCCGCTTGCCGGCGGGGTCAAGCACGGCGAAGCTGGGTACGACCTGTGTGCCGTGCAGTTCGGCGGTGATGTCGAGCCGCCAGTCGCCGGGGTGGACCGTCCCGGTCTGCGCCGGCACTTCGCGCGCCAGCAGGGTGGCGGTGACCGCCTTGGCAAAGCCGGCGGCGGCGGCGTCGGGCAGCAGGGCATTGCCGGGCGTTGGCACGGCGAGGCGGGCCGGCGGCGGCTGCGCCAGCACTTGTGCGGTGGCGCCCGGCCGCCCGAGGAACGGCCGCGGCAGGTCGCCGCAGGCGGCGAGCAACAACGGCAACATCAGCAGCCAGCGCATCTATAAGGCCACCACCGAGATCTGGTGGCCGATCACGCCGCCGCCGGCCAGGGTGCGCCGCCGGTGACTGAAAAACCGCTCCGGTTCCGCCGCCGTATCCGCCGCCACCCGCTCCACCGCAGCGACGCCGCAACCGCCGAGCCGTGCCGCGCAATAGCCGCCGAGGTCGAACTGCCAGCGTCCGGGCCGGCCATCGGCGAACCAGCGGGCATCCGCCGCGTCCAGCGCCAGCACCGCATCGCGCAGATCGGCCGCCACCTCATACGAAGCCTGGCCGATGCACGGCCCGACCGCGGCGACGATGCGCTCCGGCCGCGCGCCGAGCCGCAGCATCGCCGCGACCGTCGCCTCCAGCATCCCGCCAACGGCGCCGCGCCAACCGGCATGTGCCGCGCCGACCACCCCCGCCGCGGCGTCGGCCAACAGCACCGGTGCGCAATCGGCGGTGACGATACCGAGCGCGAGGCCGGGCCGGTCGGTCACCATCGCGTCGGCCTGCCCACCGGCGCCGGCCGCCCACGGCGCCGCCACCGTGATCACCGCCGCGCCATGCACCTGCGTCAGCCCGAGCAGCAGCGCCGGCTCGGCGCCGACCGCGCGGGCGGCGCGGGCGCGGTTCTCCAGCACCGCCGCGCGCCGGTCCTGCCCGGACAGGCTGCAATTGAGGCTGGCATACGGCCCTTCCGAGACGCCGCCGCGGCGGGTGAAAAACCCGTGGCGGGCGGGCAGGCGGGTGGTCAGCGCATCGGTCATTCGGCGAATCCTGGCGGCGTTGGCAAGGCGGGATGGGTGATCGCCAGCGCCTTGAACAGCCGGCCCATGCGGTTTGGTTCAGTCAGCCGCCGCGTCGCTGCGCTCAGCGCCGCGGCGCGCGCCGGGTTGGCGCGGGCGAGCGCATGGCTGCGTTGCGGCAGGCCGATGCGGGCGAGAAACACACCTTGCGGCAGCGGGCCGTGCACCGCCGCCCCTGCCGCGCGCGCCGCCTCGGCCAGCGCGGCGAAATCGACATGCGCGGTCAGATCGGCGCTGCCCGGATCGGCGAGCGGATCGGCCGGCCGGCCGTCGCGCAGCGCCTGCAGGCTGTCGCCCGGCGCGCGCGCCGCCGGACCGTAATCCAGCAGCAGCACCGCCCCGCCGGACGCCGCGACGCGGGCGCCAAGCGTTGCCGCGAGGCGGCGTGCCGCATCCCCCGTCTCGACCACCGCACCCTCGGCGGCGTCCAGCCATGATGTACCCAGATCGGGCGCACCCAGGTCGGGCGGATCGGCCGGCATCTCGACGAAGCCGCCGTCGCCGACGAAGCGCTCCGTCCAGCCGGCGCCGCGGCGGACATGCTGGCGGATCGGCAGCGCGTCGCAGAACTCGTTGGCCAACAGCACCAGCGGCCCCGGCGGCAGATCCTCGGCGCGGTCGTGCCACGTCGCCTCCGGCAGCGCCGCCGCCTGGACCGCGCGCAGCCGCGCCGACGCCTCGATCAGATGCAGCCGCAGGGCGGCGGAGAAATCCGGCGCCACGCGTCGCAGCGCGCGCCGTGCGTCGGCCATCAGCGTGCCGCGCCCCGGTCCCGCTTCGGCCAAGATGACCGGATCGGGCGCCCCCATCATCTGCCACACCACCGCCGCCCAGGCGCCCAGCACCTCGCCGAACGCCTGCGCGATCTCGGGCGCGGTGGTGAAGTCGGCGAACGGGTCGCGGGTGGCGTAATAGGCGGCGTTGGCGCGCGCCATGAACCGGTCGAGCCGCTCCATTACGCCGGAACGGCCCGCCGCCTGGCCAGCACGATCAGCCCGATCCCCGCCAGCAGCATCGGCAGCGACAGAAGCTGTCCCATCGTCGCCCCCTGGTAGAGAAAGCCGAGGAACGGATCGGGCTGGCGGAACATCTCGCCGATGCTCCGCGCCACCGCATAGCCGCACAGGAAAACGCCGGTGAGCAGGCCGAACCGCGCCCGCAGCGCCGCCGAGCGCGCCAGCAGCAGCATGACGCCGAACAGCACCACGCCTTCCAGCCCCGCCTGATAGAGCTGGCTCGGATGGCGCGGGATCGGCCCGGCCTCGGGGCTGGGAAAGATCATCGCCCAGGGCAGCCAGTCCGGCGCCGGCCGGCCCCACAGCTCGCCGTTGATGAAATTGGCGATGCGGCCGAGAAACAAGCCGATCGGCGCGGCGACCGCGATGCGGTCGGCGAAGCCGAGCACCGGGATGCGCTGCTGGCGGCAGAACAGCACGATGGCGACGGCGACGCCGAGCATGCCGCCGTGAAACGACATGCCGCCACCCCATACCGCCAGGATCGACAGCGGATGCGCCAGAAATCGCGTCGGCTGATAGAACAGCACGTAGCCGAGGCGTCCGCCGAGCACCACGCCGAGCGTCGCCCAGGTGAGAAAATCCGCCACCTGCTCGCCGCTCGCCACCGCCGGCCGGCGCTGCGCCATGCGCTTGACCACCCACATGCCGACCAGCAGCCCGGTGATGTAGGCGAGCGCGTACCAGCGAATGGCGAGCGGCCCGAGGCGCAGCAGCACCGGGTCGAACTGTGGAAACAGTAGGACAGGCAGCATCAGCGGTACGGATCGGCCTGTGTCAGGTTCTCTTGCACGTAGCGCCTGATGCCTTCCTCCAGCTTGGTGAACTGCCCGGCGTATCCGGCCGCCCGCAGCCGCTCCATCGGCGCCTCGGTAAAGCTCTGATACTGGCCGCGCAGCTTGGCCGGCATGTCGATATACTCGATCCGCCGCGCCACCCCGGCGGCATCGCAGACGGCATGGGCGAGGTCGAGATAGCTGCGCGCCCGTCCGGTGCCGAGGTTGAACAGCCCGTCCACCTCGGGGCTGTCGAGCAGCCACAGCATGACATCGACCACGTCATCGACCCAAATGAAGTCCCGCCGCTGCTGCCCGTCGGCCAGTCCAGGCCGGTCGGAGCGGAACAGCCGCGGCGCGCCGCCGGCGGCGACCTCGTCGTGCTTGACCTTGACCACCGAGATCATCGCGCCTTTGTGATACTCGTTCGGGCCATAGACGTTGAAGAACTTCAGACCGGCCCATTGCGGCGGCCGCGCCTCCGCGTTGGCCAGCAGGCGGGCGACGGTGAGGTCGAAGGCGTGCTTGGTCCAGCCATAGAGATTGAGCGGGCGGAGCCGCTCCAGCCCCGCCAGCCCGTCGTCGAAGCCCGCCGAGCCGTCGCCATAGGTCGCCGCGGAGGAGGCATAGACGAAGCGCGTGCCCATGCGCGCGCACCAGTACCACAACCGTAACGGCAGCGCGACATTGGTGGCCCAGGTCAGGTCGCCGTCCGTCGCGGTGGTCTCGCTGATCGCGCCGAGATGGAAGATCATCTCGATCGGCGGATCTTCGGCGAGGAACTCGTCGAGCTGCTCGGGCGGGATCAGGCGGGATGGCGGGTGTGCGGCAAGGTTGCGCCATTTGCCGCTGTGGCCGAGGTGGTCCACGACGACCGTTTCCAGCCCGCGGCGCTGCAGCGCGCCGTGAAGGATTGAGCCGATGAAGCCGGCGCCGCCCGTGACCATGATCATGGTTGCACGATATACGGGGTGACGCCGCCGCGCGGAAGCCGGCAGCGCAGCAACTGGAGGGTGGCATGGCCGAGCGACCGCGTTTCTTCGACGACCTGGCCGGCGTGGCCGGTGGCGCGCTGTCGGCGCTGACCGGCATGCGCGAGGAGGCCGAGGCGATGGTCCGCGCCCGGGTCGCGGAAACAATCCGCGCCCTTGATCTGGTGCGGCGTGAGGAGCTGGAGGCGGTGCAGGAACTCGCCGCCAACGCCCGCGCCGCGCAGGAGGTGGCCGAGTCCCGGCTGGCCGCGCTGGAGGCGCGGGTGGCGGCGCTGGAGCCGCGGCCGATGCCCGGCGGCGGACCGGGAATCATCGTCTGATCCACTTTCTGTTGCAAAGCAGCATGAGATGGCGTGTTAAGACTGCGTGTTTGCGCCACGGCGCTCTTGCGGCGCGCAAACATCGGCCGGTAGGCTAACGATCGTGGGGCACGGCATGCCGCCAGCCGCTTCGGTGCGGTGCCCCGCGGGCCGTCCGGCCTTCCTTTTGTTGGGAGACCTCGCATGTCAGCCCTCAGCAGCAGCATCCCGGAAAGAGCGACCAACCCGCTGGACGTGGTGGAGCAGATCGTCAGCGCCAATGACTGGGCCTTCGACCGCCGCAGCGACTCGGAAATGGCCGCCGAGGCGCCGGGCAAATGGTGCGATTACGGCCTCTATTTCAGTTGGTCCACGGAAATCTCGGCGATGCACTTCACCTGTGCCTTTGACCTGAAGGTGCCGGAGAAGCGCCGGGCGGCGCTGTATGAGCTGTTGGCGCTGGCCAATGAGCGGCTGTGGATCGGCCATTTCGGCATGGACAGCGACGACGGCATGCCGCTGTTCCGCCATTCGGTGCTGCTGCGCGGCACCGCCGGCGCCTCATCGGAAAGCCTGGAGGACATGGTGGATATCGCCATCACCGAGTGTGAACGGTTCTTCCCCGCCTTTCAGTTCGTGCTGTGGGGCGGCAAGTCGCCGGTGGAGGCGATGCAGGCGGCGATGCTGGAGTGCGCCGGGGAGGCATGAGCAGCACCTTGCTCCCCCCCGTCCTGCTGGCCGGGTTCGGCCGGATGGGCAGCGCCATGCTGGCTGGCTGGCGCGAACAGGGGATCGCGGCAGCGGTGGCGGTCGATCCGGCGATGCCGCCGGCGCCCGGTCCAGAGGTTCGGGTGGTGGCGGAGGCGGCGGCCATTCCCGCCGTGTTCCGTCCCGCCGCGGTGGTCCTGGCGGTCAAGCCGCAGAACGCGGCGGCGACGCTGCCGCTTTATGCGCGCTTTGCCGGGGATGCGGTGTTCCTGTCGATCATGGCCGGGCGCAGCATTGCCGGTATGCGTGCCCTGCTTGGGGAGGGCGCCGCGGTGGTGCGGGCGATGCCGAACACGCCGGCGGCGATTCGCCAGGGCATCAGCGTCGCGGTGGCCGGGCCGGCGGTCTCGGCCGGGCAGCGTGCGCTGTGCGACCGGCTGCTGTCCGCCGTCGGCGATGTCGCCTGGGTGGCCGAGGAGGCGCTGCTCGACCCGGTGACGGCGGTGTCCGGCGGCGGCCCGGCCTATGTGTTCCTGCTCGCCGAATTGCTGGAGCGGGCGGCGGTGGAACAGGGCATCCGGCCCGACCTCGCGCGTCTGCTGGCCCGCCGCACCGTTGCCGGCGCCGGTGCGCTGCTCGCCGCCAGCGACGAGGATGCGGCGGCGCTGCGCCGCGCCGTGACCAGCCCGAAGGGCACCACCGAGCAGGCGCTCGCGGTGTTGATGGCCGAACCGGCGTGGCCGGCGCTGCTGTCGCGCGCGATCGATGCGGCGACGCGCCGATCATGTGAACTGGCGGGCTGACAAGCGGCGGCGGTGCGCCTAAGTCTTGGTCATGGATGATGCAGCATTCGATCGCGCCCTGGTCGGCGCGGCCTTCTCGCTTGCCGCCGAACGCGGCTGGAGCGGCGTCAGCGTGGCGGCGGCGGCGCGTCGCGCCGATCTGCCGCTGGACCGGGCGCGCGCGCGGTTTCCGATGCGCGGTGCAATCCTGCTGCGCTTCGGCGTCGTCGCCGATCAGGCGGCGCTGGCCCTGGCCCCCAGGGAGGGGCCGCACCGCGACCGTCTGTTCGATATATTGATGCGCCGTTTCGACGTCCTGCAACAGCATCGCGACGGTGTGCTGGCGCTGCTGCGCGCCTTGCCGAGCGATCCCTGCAGCGCGGCACTGCTGGCCGGCGCCAGCCTGCGCAGCATGGCATGGCTGCTGGAGGGGGCGGATATCTCCGCCCGTGGCCCGTTCGGCCGGCTGCGGACGAAGGGCCTGCTGGCGGTGTGGCTGAGCGGGGTGCGCGCCTGGCGGTACGACATGAGCGAGGATTTGTCCGCCACCATGGCGGCGCTCGACCGGGCGTTGTCGCAGGCCGAGCGGGTGGAGGGCTGGCTGCACCGCCGCAAATCCCCGCCCGCCGAGCCGCCGCCGTTTGAACCGCCGCCGCCGGCTGAGCCGTCGGCCGTGGGCGCCTGAACCAGAAATCACGGGAGAGAGATATGGCTAGCGACCACAGTGATCAGCCGTACGGCAATCCGATGGGGCAGGCGATGCAGCAGGCGCGCGCCGCGGCCGAAGATTTCACCCGCATGTTCGCCGATATGAAGCTGCCGCCGATGCTGGATATGGAGGCGCTGGTCGGCGCCCACCGCCGCAACATGGAGGCGCTGTCGGCGGCCAACCGGGTGGCGATGGAGGGCGCGCAGGCGGTGGCACGGCGCCATATGGAGATCATGCAGCAGACCATGGCGGAGCTGGCCGACACCATGCGCACCCTGGCCACCGCCGAGGCACCGCAGGCCAAGGCGGCGAAGCAGGCCGAGTTGTTGAAACTCGCCTATGAACGCGCCGTCACCAACACGCGCGAGCTGAGCGACCTGATCCAGCGCAGCAACGGTGAGGCGCTGTCGCTGCTCAACCACCGCTTCACCGAGGCAATGGACGAGGTCAAGACGCTGATGAGCCAGGCCAACAAGGCCCGCTGAACATCTCCTTCGTCGTGCTCCGCCACCGGCGCGGGTGGCGGAGCACGGCGGATGTTTGCGGCGCTGTTTGACGATCGCTGTGCATTCATTATTGACGCCGCAACGCACTTGATTCATTCTCTCTGCGAGACGCCACCCCCCCCGGACTGAACGCCGCCTCGCCGTACCCTGTGACCATGGGTGGCAAAGCCGTGCAGGCAGACAACAGAGGAGGGAGTAATGCGCGTACGCAGCATCTTCTGTGCCGTCGTTCCGTTGCTCGCCGTCGTGCTCGCCCCGCCCGCGGCGCATGCTGTGGCGATCAATGTCAGTTGCAATTCGCGGGTCGTCGGCGCAATCAACGTCACTGCAAATGGAACCGGCATTTCCGGCGGCTTCACCAGTTCGGTCGGCGGTCCGCCGGGCACCCTGGCCGCCGCCGCGGCGGCGTGTAACGAGACGCAGTTCAACTGGTACCAGATCGTCACCGCGACCAACGGCGCCTACCAGAACCGGCAGGGCGCCAACCTGACCCCGCCCTTCATCGATCCGCCGCTGAACGGTCTGAGCGTGGCGCAGGATCCCACCTGGGCCGACAACATGCCCTGGTACTGGGACATGTACGCCCCCACGGCCGGCACGCCGAACTACGATGCCGCCTACCAGCTTTCCAACAACACCACTGCGGGCACATTGAACTTTGCCGATTATCCGGGCGGCCCCGCCGGCCGTACCGTGTCGTTCAACACCTGGCTGGTCAGCCTGAACGCCAACGGATCGTTTCAGGCGTTCGATGGCGGATTCTCCTGGAACTGGGCGCAGGCGACCAACAGCGTCACCGGTATTGCGGCGCTGGCCGGCAATCCGACGGCGGCGCAGTATCAGAACATCATCGCCGGCTTCGCCACCCGCGTTCCCGAACCCGCCAGTATGACCCTGCTCGCAGGCGGGATGCTGATGCTGGCCGGCATGGCCCGCCGCACCCGACGCTAGACCGTGAACCGCCGTACTCTGGGACAGGCGGGCGTTGCGTTGCTCATGCTGACAGGCGGCGCGGCGCCGCCGGGCCAGTGTTTGCCGGCCGGGCCGGACGGCGCCCGGCTGTGCCGCCTGCGTGATCTGGCGCCCGACCTCGCGGTAGGGGTGGCAGTGCTGGCGGTCTGCCCGGAGACTCCCGCCGACGCTGTCGCCGCCTATCGCGCGGCGCCGGGTGCGGCGCCGGGCGGGGCCTGTCTTGCCACGCTGGGTCCGCTGCTCGACGGGCCGGACGAGGTCGCGGCCGGCCACCTGCGGCGCGACGGCGCTGTGCTGCGGCTGACCATCGAGCACACCAGCGTCCGCCGGCTCGGCCGTGATCTGCTGCGGAACCTGCCCTGGCGGCCGTTGCTGATGCTGGCGCTGCCGCCGCTGCCGCGCGGTGACTATCGGCTGGCGGTGACATGGCGGGCGGTTGCCGCGCTCGGCGACGATGCCGCGCTCGCCGGGGGCACGCAAACCGTCGTCGCCGGTTTCGTCGCCGGCCACGCCTGACCCTACCGCTGGCGCCGTCCGCCGCGCCGCTTGCTCGGGTCGTAGCCGCCGCCGCCCGGCCCGAGCGGTTCGGGCGTGCGGTCGCGTTTGGGGCGCAGGCTGGACGACGGTGCCGGCGGCGGCGCCAGCCCGAGATCGAGCGCCTCCAGCCGGCGGATCTCGTCGCGCAGCCGCCCCGCCTCCTCGAACTCCAGATCGGCGGCGGCGGCGCGCATCCGCTTCTCCAGCTCGGCGATCGTGGCGCGCAAATCCTTGCCGACGAACTCGCTGGCGCGGCTGTCGGCGATCGGCGCCACGGTCACGTAATCCTGCTCGAACACGCTCTCCAGCACCCGGCCGATCTGTTTTTTGACGCTCTGCGGGGTGATGCCGTGGGCCTCGTTCCAGGCGCGCTGCTTGTCGCGCCGGCGCTGTGTCTCCTCGATGGCAAAGCGCAGGCTCGCCGTCATCGTGTCGGCATAGAGGATGACGCGGCCGTCGATGTTGCGCGCCGCCCGGCCGATGGTCTGCACCAGCGAGGTCTGCGAGCGCAAAAACCCCTCCTTGTCGGCATCCAGGATGGCGACCAGGGCACATTCCGGGATGTCCAGCCCCTCGCGCAGCAGGTTGATGCCAACCAGCACGTCGATGACGCCCAGGCGCAGGTCGCGGATGATCTCGATGCGCTCCAGCGTGTCGATGTCGGAGTGCAGATAGCGTACCTTGACGCCGTTCTCCGCCAGATACTCGGTCAGATCCTCGGCCATGCGCTTGGTCAGCACGGTGACCAGGGTGCGCGCCCCTTGCCCGGTAACGGCGCGGCATTCGGCCAGCAGGTCGTCCACCTGGCGCCCCACCGGGCGCACCTCGGTCACCGGGTCGATCAGACCGGTCGGGCGGATCACTTGTTCGGCGAACACCCCGGCGGTGCGCTCCATCTCCCACGGGCCGGGGGTGGCGGAGACGAACACGGTCTGTGGGCGGAAACGCTCCCATTCCTCGAACTTCAGCGGCCGGTTGTCGATGCACGACGGCAGGCGGAAGCCGAACTCGGAAAGGATGGATTTGCGCGCCTGATCGCCGCGCTGCATGCCGCCGATCTGCGGCACCGTGACATGGCTCTCATCGACGATCAGCAGCGCGTTTTCCGGCAAATATTCAAACAGCGTCGGCGGCGGGTCGCCGGCGTTGCGGCCCGACAGGTAGCGCGAGTAGTTTTCGATGCCCTTGCAGGATCCGGTCGTCTCCATCATTTCGATGTCGAAGGTGGTGCGCTGCTGCAGCCGTTCGAGTTCCAGCAGTTTCCCCGCGGCGGAGAACTCGGCCAGCCGGTCGCGCAGCTCCTGCTTGATCTGGCCCATCGCCTGATTGAGCGTCGGCCGCGGCGTGACGTAGTGGCTGTTTGCGTAGATCGTCACCGCGTCGAGCTTTGCCGCGACCTCGCCGGTCAGCGGGTCGAACTCGGTGATCTGCTCGATCTCGTCGCCGAACAGGGTGACGCGCCAGGCGCGGTCCTCGTAATGGCTGGGGAACACATCGACGGTCTCGCCGCGCAGGCGGAAGGTGCCGCGCTGGAATCCGGCATCGTTGCGGCGGTACTGAAGATCGACCAGCGCGCGGGCAAGCTGGTCGCGGTCGATGCGTCCGCCGGTCTCCAGCTTGACCACCATTTTCGCATAGGTCTCGACCGAACCTATGCCGTAGATGCAGGACACCGAGGCGACGATGATGACGTCGTTGCGCTCCAGCAGTGACTGGGTGGCGGCGTGGCGCATGCGGTCGATCTGCTCGTTGATCTGCGCATCCTTTTCGATATAGGTGTCGGTGCGCGGCACATAGGCTTCCGGCTGGTAGTAGTCGTAATAGCTGACGAAATATTCGACGGCATTATCCGGGAAGAACGCCTTCATCTCGCCGTAGAGCTGCGCCGCCAGCGTCTTGTTCGGCGCCAGGATCAGGGCCGGCCGCTGCACCGCCTCGATGGTTTTGGCCATGGTGAAGGTCTTGCCCGAGCCGGTGACGCCGAGCAGCACCTGGTCACGCTCGCCCGCCTGGATGCCGGCCACAAGATCGCGGATGGCGCCGGGCTGGTCGCCGTTCGGCTCGAACTCCGACACCACGCGCAGCCGCCGGGTCTTCGGTTTGGCCGGCTGGCGCTGCGGCGCGAACAGGACGGGGGCGGGGCGGGCCAATACCTGCGGCATGCCGCAAACATGGCGCGCCATGTCCCTGTCGTCGAGGGGCGGGGGTGAGAGGCTCGGGAGCGAAACGGGCTGGATTCACCTCATATAAATCTGTAGTGAAGTGAGATGGGAGACCCAAGGTCGGGTGAGGTGGGTGGTGCCGGCTTACGCCAAGATTGTTTTGGTCTCGTCTGTTTACCATGCGTCCGACATCGCCTTCGTCCAGGGGTGGAGCGCGCGGGCGCCCGGCATCGACGGTTGGCGGGTGACGTTCGACAACCCGGCGGCGCCGGAATGCGTGATGGTGACGCCGCCCGGATCGGATGCGCCGGTGTTCTTCCTCCGCCGCCGCGCCGGCCGCACGGTGATCGAGCGTCGTCCGGCCGGCCGGCCGGACGACGACATGATCGAGATCGGCATGCATGACACGCTGCGCCTCGCGGTGCAGGCGCTGTGCAAGCTGGATGGCGACGACCTCCAGGAAATCCACGAACAATTGGAGCGGGATTTCCCGCGCGGCCGGCGGCGCTGACCGTCAGCCCCGCAGCAGCGCGGGCAGCGGCGGGGCGAGGGGGCTGGCGGGAAACACGCGATCGAGCGCCGCGCCATCGAGGCCGAAATGCTGCGCCAGCACGCCCTTTGCCAGCGAGCGCACATCGGCGGTCGGCTGCAGGTCGCGGTTCTCGAACAGGCGGGATCGGCGCAGCCCCGGCCAATCGCCCGACACACGGCCGCCGGCCACATTGCCGCCGAGCAGCAGCGCCAGCGTCGCCGTGCCGTGGTCGGTGCCATGCGCGCCGTTCATCCGCACCGTGCGGCCAAACTCGGTGACGACCAGCACCGCAGTCTCGCGCCACGTATCGCCGAGGCCGCGCCGCAGCGCCATCAGTCCCTCATCGAGCGGCCGCAGCGCCGCGGCGAGGCGGGCCGGCTGGTTGACATGCGTGTCCCAGCCGCCAAGTTCCAGCGCCGCGATGCGGGCTCCGGCCGGCGCCGCCAGCAACCGCCCCGCCGCCGCGCACAGCGCCGCGAAGCCGCCGTGCGGCGCGGGATCGGCGCCGCCCAGCGCGGCCGCGGCGAGACCGCGCTCATCGAGTGCGCGCGCCAGGGCCGGGCCGACCAGCGGATCGTCGCGGTAGAGCGTGCGCAGCGTCGCATAGAAATCCGCCGGCGGCGGCGACCCGCCGGCCGGCTGCCAGCTCCCGGTCGGCGTCGGGCCGCGCAGCAGCAGCGGCATTGCCGGGCCGACGGCAAGCGCCCGCTCGGGGCCGTCATCCGGCACCAGGGCGGCGGCACGGTTCAGCCAGCCGCTGCTGATGCCATGCGCCGCGCCCAGTTCCAGCGTGTCCTGTGCCGCGAAATGGCTGCGGCTGCGGTCGGGGCTGGCCACCGCCTGTACCGCCAGAAGCTCGCCCGCCGCATACAGCCCGTGCAGCCCGGCCAGCCCCGGATGCAGGCCCCAGATGCCGCCGAGATCAAGCAGCCCCTCCGGCACCAGCGGCGCCCGCCAGCCGGCAAGGTCGGGATCGCCGCGCGGCACCACCACCGCCAGCCCGTCCAACCCGCCGCGCAGCAGCACGACGATCAATCGGCGCGCGGTCGGCGCCGCGGCAACGGCGAGTGACGCCCTGCCGAGCATGACGGCCGACGCGAGGCCGAGCAGCGCCGTGCGGCGGGTGAGCCTCATCGTGTCATCTCCGTTGGAACTCCGGGCTGGCGAGCAGCAGCGCCAGCGCCTCGCGGCGCGATGCGGCGCGGCCCAGGGCAAGTGCGGTCGGCGCGCCGAGGCAGGGACCGAGCGCGGCCTGCGCCAGTGCCATCGGGTCCACCCCGTCGGCACGGCCGGCGATGGCGCTGGACCAGTCGGCGCGGCGCAGCAGCATCTCGCCATCGGCCCAGTCGGCGGCGGTATCCGGCCAGCCATCGGGCAGCGGTGCGGCCATCCAGGGCTGGCCGAGGCGCGCGAGCACCGCCGTCAGGTCGGGCCGCCGCTCCGCCGGCAGGTCGAGCGCCCGCAGCGCGGCGACCGCGTAGTCAAACGGCGTTCGCAGCTTGCCGTCTGTCTGCCACGCCTGCGGCAGGTCGAGCAGCGCCAGCGCCGCCGCCCGCAGGTCGCCGCCGCCGGCGCGCAGGGCAGACGCGACATGACCCACCGTCTCGGGCGGCGGCGCGTCGGCGACGAAATGCCGCACCAGTTTCTCCGCCAGCCGGCGACAGGTGGCCGGGTGGGTGCCGAGCCAACGCAGCGCGGCGACGCCGCCCGCCTCTCCGTCGGGCCAGGTGTGGCCCATCAGCGTCGCCGCGCCGGGCTGGTGACGGCGGGGGAAATAGGCGAAGCCGGGCGCCGCGTCCTCCCGTCCCAGCCCCCAGCCGGTGAACAGCGCGGCGAAGGCGGTGACATCGGCCTGGGTGTAACCGGCGTCGCGCCCGAGCGTGTGCAGTTCCAGACACTCGCGGGCAAAGTTTTCGTTGAGTCCGCGATGCGTGCGCAGCCCGGCCGGACTGTCCGGGCCGATCGAGCGGGCGGCGTCGAGATAGATCAGCATCGCCGGATGGCGCGCCACCGCCAGCAGCATGTCGCTGAAACGGCCGGTGACGTGCGGGCGGATCGCCTGTTGCACGAAGGGGAAGCACAGCGCCTCCAGCCCGCCATGGCGACGGCTGACGGTGAAATGATTGGCCCAGAACCAGACCAGCCGCTCGCGGAACGGCGTCGGCGTCTCCAGCAGCAGCGCCGCGGCGGCGGCGGCATCGGCGCGGAACAGGTCGCGGGTGCGTGTCGGATGGCCGCCGGCGCGCTGCTCGCGCCGGTCGGCGTAAAGCGCCGCCAGGCCCTCGGCGGCGCTGGCGCTGGCGCAGCCGGGATCGGCGGCGTCGAGTTGGGCGGCGAGCCAGCCGGCGGGGTCGGCCGGCAGCGGCTCGCCGCCCCGGCGGCCGAGGCCAAAGCGGATCAGCGCGACGGCGGTGCGGGACTCCATGCGGGCAAGCTACGGCGCAGCAATGTCACCGAGTGTTAAGCGATGTGACGAACGCGCCGGAGCGCAGCCATGTCCGGCGGCGGTGATTGGCGGCCTTGCATTTTGCCGCCCGCCTTGGCATGTCTGCGGTGAAGACGCCGGCCGGCCGGGTCGGCGAGCGGGGTGCGCAGGCCAAAGGGGCGCTGCTGCGCCCGCTTGTGCTGCGCCCATTTCGCGCTACTGGAGGCTACCGTGTCCGCGACGCCGCTTGAGAAGATCCGCAACATCGGGATCACCGCCCACATCGACGCGGGCAAGACCACGACCACGGAACGCATCCTCTATTACACTGGTGTCTCGCACAAGATCGGCGAGGTGCATGACGGCAACACCACCACCGACTACATGGAGCAGGAGCGCGAGCGCGGCATCACCATCACCTCCGCCGCCGTTACCTGCGAGTGGAAAGACCACCGCATCAACATCATCGACACGCCCGGCCATATCGATTTCAACATCGAGGTGAACCGGTCGCTGCGCGTGCTCGACGGCGCGGTGTTCATCATCGAGGGTGTCGCCGGGGTGCAGCCGCAGTCGGAGACCAACTGGCGTCTGGCCGACCGCTACAACGTGCCGCGCATCATCTTCATCAACAAGCTCGACCGCACCGGTGCCGATTTCTACCGTGCGATGGACAGCCTGCGCGAAAAGCTGGAGATCGTGGCGCTGCCGCTGCAGCTGCCCATCGGCATCGAGGATCAGTTCCTCGGCGTGGTCGATCTGGTCGAGATGAAGGCGATCATCTGGGAAGGCGGCGAGCTGGGCGCGAAGTTCCACGACGAGGAAATCCCCGCCGATCTCGCCGACCGTGCCGCCGAGTACCGGCAATTGCTGCTCGATACCGCGCTGTCGGTCGATACCGAGGCGATGGAGGAGTATTTCGACAAGGGCGATGTCTCCGTCGCGACGCTGAAGCGCTGCATCAAGGCCGGCGCGATCAGCGGCGTGTTCCGCCCGGTGCTGTGCGGCACCGCGTTCAAGAACAAGGGTGTGCAGCCGCTGCTCGATGCGGTGCTGGATTACCTGCCGGCGCCGATCGACGTGCCGGGCATCGCCATCGCCGCCGAGCACGCCGAGGATGATGCGGCCGAGCACACCCGCCGCCGCATCAAGGCCGACCCGCACGCGCCGTTCGCCGGTCTGGCGTTCAAGATCATCAACGACAAATACGGCACGCTGACCTTCGTGCGCGTCTATGCCGGCACGCTGAAGAGCGGCGACACGCTGCTCAACACCACCAAGGACCACAAGGAACGGGTCGGCCGCATGTTCCAGATGCACGCCGACAAGCGGGCCGAGATCAAGGAGGTTTCGGCCGGCGATATCGCTGCTTTCGTCGGGCTGAAGGACACGGTGACGGGCGACACCCTGGCCTCGGCGGATGATCCGGTGGTGCTGGAGCGGATGGCCTTCCCGGTGCCGGTGATCGACATTTCGGTCGAGCCGCGCACCAAGGACTCGGTCGAGAAGATGACCATCGGGCTGCAGAAGCTGGCCGGCGAGGACCCGAGCCTGCGGCTGAAGACCGACCAGGAGACCGGGCAGACGATTCTCTCCGGCATGGGCGAACTGCATCTGGAGATCATCATCGACCGGCTGCGCCGCGAATACGGCGTGGAGGCGAATATCGGCGCCCCGCAGGTGGCCTATCGCGAGACCATCAGCAAGTCGCACACCGAAATCTACACCCACAAGAAGCAGACCGGCGGGTCGGGCCAGTACGCCGAGGTGAAGATCACCTTCGCGCCGCTGGAGCGCAACGCCGGCGTGGTGTTCGAGAACGACGTGGTCGGCGGCTCGGTGCCGCGCGAATACGTTCCCGCGGTCGAGAAGGGCATCCGCATGCAGGCCGATACCGGCGTGCTGGCCGGATTCCCGACGGTCGATTTCAAATACACTCTGATCGACGGCAAGTACCACGACGTCGATTCGAGTGCGCTGGCCTTTGAAATCGCCGCCAAGGCGTGTTTCCGCGAAGGCATGAAGAAGGCCGGCCCGGTGATCCTGGAGCCGATCATGGATGTGGAAGTCACCACGCCGCAGGACCATGTCGGCGACGTGGTCGGCGACCTCAACCGCCGCCGCGGCATGATCCAGAACCAGGAAAGCGCCGGCAGCACGATCATGGTGCGCGCGCATGTGCCGCTCAAGGAGATGTTCGGCTACATCTCCGACCTGCGCAGCATGACCAAGGGCCGCGCGTCCTTCACCATGCAGTTCCATCATTACGACCCGGTGCCGCGCAACATCGCCGAAGAGATCGTGGCGAAGTCGGCCTAAGGCAGGTTCCCTCCGGCTGCCGCGCTGCTGCGGCATGCCGGAGGAGCGGGCGCCCTGGCCTGCGCCCGAGGCGGCCGGCGCAATCCCCTGTGACGCGACCCACCGACCGCCTGATCGGGGCTACAGCTGCCGCAGCCACGGCAGCCGCGGCGCGATGGCGTAGTTGAGCTGGACCAGCAGGATCAGGCCCAGGCTCCACCAGGTGCTGATGACGCAAAGCGCGGCAGCGGCGGCGTAGAGCGCCTGCGCGACGAGGATGCGCCGCTCGATGGCGCAGGCGACGGCGATGGCCTGATCGTCGGGCACCAGCCCGGCGCGCCGCGCATGCCGCCAGCTCGCCAGCAGCATCGCGCCGAGCAGCAGGATGTTCGCCCAATAGACCAGCAGCGCCAGTCGGAAGGTGACGAACTCGGCGATCAGCGCCGTGGTGAAGGGCAGCACCGAGGCGGCGCAGAGAAAGGCAAATTGCAGCCACGCCAGATCGCGGTCGCTCGACGACAGGTTCGAGAGCTGCGTCTGCTGGCCGAGCCAGAAGATGCCGAGCGTCAGGAAGCTCATCAGATAGACCAGCACGCGCGGTGCCAGCGCCAGTAAGGCGCGGGCGAGATCGGCCGCGGACTGCACCGCCGCCATGCTCGGGACATGCAGGTCGAGCACCATCAGCGTCATGGCGACCGCGAACACGCCGTCGCTGAGGGCGGCGATGCGTTCCAGGCTGCGGCCGGCGAGGCGGTTGTAATGCGGCTGGATCGCCATGCTCAGCGCCGGTGCGCGAGTGCCAGCCCGACTCCGGCGCCGATCAGGAAGCCGCCCGACAGCCGGTTGTGCAGGCGCCCGCGCGCCGCCAGCAGACGCCGCGCCCGCCCGGCGAGCAGCGCCCACAGACTGTCCAGCCCGGCCGCGAGCATCAGGAAGGTGACGCAGAGCAGCCCCATCTGCGGCGCCACCGGTCGGCCGGTGGCGATGAATTGCGGGAAAAAGGCGCCGAAGAACAGCAGCGTCTTGGGGTTGGTCAGCGACACCAGCAGCCCGCGCAGGTAAATGCGCCGCCGCGAGCGCGCCGGCGGCACCGCGGCGAGGTCGATTGGCGGGGCACGGAACTGCCGCACGCCGAGCACCAGCAGATAGGCCACGCCGGCCCAGCGCAGCAGCTCCATCCAGCCGCCCAACGTGCCGAGCAGCGCCGCCAGCCCGAACGCCACGGCGGCCAGTTGCAGCACCATCGCCGACAGTGTGCCGGCCAGGGTCAGCAGGCCGAAGTGGGTGCCGTGGGCGATGCTGTTGGCAACGATCAGGGCGACGTTCGGGCCGGGGATCAGCATCAGCAGAATGGTCGCCAGCACGAAGCCGGCATACAGCCCAGGGTCGATCATCGTCCGCTCTCCGGTGTGGCGAGCAATGCTTGCAATGCCGCGGCCGGAACCGCAACACCGCCGTTGCGCCCGGCATAGGCGCCGGTCTGGATGCCGGCGATGCGCCACCCGCCGGCGGCGTCGCGCACCAGCAGCGGCGCCCCGCTGGTGCCGCGCGTCGCCGCGCAGTCATGCGCCAGGAGGGCGCCGACGGCGGTGATCCGGCATCCGGTGTCGGCTTCGATCACCTCGACGCGGTCCTGGTTGTAGCCGCCGAGCATCGTCGCGGCGCCGGCCGCCGGTGTCGCGGCCAGCGCCAGCGCCGGCGCACCGAGCGGCGCGGCGAGGATGACCAGCGCGGCATCGGCGGCGCGCGTGGCGTCCGGCCGGGCCGGGTCATAGCCGGGCAGGATGCGCCAGGAGGCGCCCAGCACATGCGCCGCGTAGCGTCCGCCGGCATAGCGCGCCAGCACATGCACGCGGTCGGCGGCGACAAATCGGCGCATGCGGTGGTCGTAGAGGCAATGCGCCGCGGTCAGCACACGATCCGGCGCCACCACGACGGCGGTGCAGCGCACCACCCCCGCCACCTGCAGCCGCGCCAGCGCGGTCCACGGCGCGGCATCGGCGGCGACGACGCGGCGTGCATCGTCCGGCCCGACCCCAGGAAGCAGCCCAGGGGACAGCGGGGCCGCGCCGGCAAGCAGCGTGGCCAGCAGCAGGAGCGCCACCGGACGCAGGCGCCGCCCGGCCATGCCTATTGCGCGGCCAGCGCCTCCGGCACATACGGCCGCGGCCGTGCCTTGCGCCGCAATTCGAGCAGCTCCGCCGCCGTCGTCGCCGCGACGCGCATCAACTGGTCGCGGCCCGGCCCGTACTGCACCGGCCCGGACAGCGCCACGCCGTACTGCGCCGCCGCCCGCAGGGTGAAATACGGATCGGTCAAATGCGGCCGGCCGAGCGCCACCAGATCGGCGCGCCCGGCGGCCAGCACCGTATTGACCTGATCGGCGCTGGTGACGCTGCCGACGCACATGGTGGCGATGCCGACCTCGTTGCGGATCGCCTCGGCGAACGGCGTCTGGAACATGCGGCCATAAACCGGCGCGGCATCCGGCGTGGTCTGCCCGGTGGACACGTCGATCAGGTCGCAGCCGGCGGCGGCGAAGGCGTGCGCGATGGCGACCGCGTCGTCGCCGGTGATGCCGCCGTCCTGCCAGTCGGTGGCCGAGATGCGCACGCTCATCGGCTTGTCGGCCGGCCAGACCGCGCGCAGCGCCGCGAACACCTCCAGCGGATAGCGCAGCCGGTTTGCCAGCGTGCCGCCGTATGCGTCGGCCCGGTGATTGGTCAGCGGCGAGATGAAACTGCCGAGCAGGTAGCCGTGGGCGCAGTGCAGCTCCAGCATGTCGAAGCCGGCGGCGTCGGCGCGGCGCGCCGCGGCGACGAAATCATCCCGCACGCGGTCCATGTCGGCGCGCGTCATCTCCCGCGGAATCTGACTGTCAGGATAGTAGGGCAGCGGAGACGGCGCCTCGATCGGCCAAGCCCCCTCCGCCAGCGGCCGGTCCATCGCATCCCACATCAGCCGTGTCGCTCCCTTGCGTCCGCTGTGGCCGAGCTGGCAGCAGAGTTTGGTGTCACCGCTGGCATGGGCGAAAGCGACGATGCGGCGCCACGCCGCCGCCTGGGCGTCGGTGTAGAGCCCGGCGCAGCCCGGCGTGATCCGCCCCTCCGGCGAGACCACCACCATTTCGGTGTACAGCAGCCCGGCGCCGCCCTGCGCACGGCTGCCGTAATGCACCAGATGAAAGTCGCCGGGCATGCCGTCCTCGGCCGAATACATGCACATCGGGCTGACCACGACGCGGTTGGCGAGCTGCATGCCGCGCAACGCGAAGGGGCGGAACATCGGCGGCGACGGCGGCGCGTTGCCGGCGAACATGTGGTCGGTGGCATCGACGAACTCGGGCGCGCGCAGGCGCAGATTGTCGTAGGTGATCGATTTCGACCGCGTCATCAGCCCGAAGGCGAACTGCACCGGGTCCATGTGCCAAAAGCGCGCGACATGCTCGAACCACACCAGCGACACGTCGGCGGCGTGCTGGGTGCGCTCGACCTCCTCGCGGCGCGAAGTCTCGAACGCGGCGAGCGAGGCCGGCACACTGCCATGGGCGCGAAAACTCTCGAACAGCGCGATGGCGTCCTCCATCGCCAGCTTGGTGCCCGAGCCGATGGAGAAATGCGCCGTCGATTTAGCGTCGCCGAGCAGCACGACGTTGCCCATCGCCCAGCGTTCGGTGCGGATCATCGGGAATTGCCGCCACAGCGAACGGTTGGTGATCAGCCGGTGGCCATTGAGATCCTCGGCGAACACGTCTTCCATGAAGCGCGCCGACGCTGCCTCGTCCACGTCTGCGAGGCCGGCTCGGGCGAAGGTCGCCGGATCGGTCTCCAGCACCCAGGTCGAATGGCCCGGCTCGTACTGATAGGCGTGGGCGATGAAGATGCCGTGCGGTGTGTCGCGGAAGCTGAAGGTGAAGGCGTCGAGCGGACGCGTCGAACCCATCCAGGCGAAGCGGTTGGGGCGCAGGTCGATGCCGGGACCGAAATGCCCGGCATGGCGCGTGCGCACCGCCGAATTGATGCCGTCGGCGGCGACGATCAGGTCGGCGTCGGCGACATCTTCGATGCCGGTGATCTCGCTGCCGAAACGCATCTGCACGCCGAGCGCCCGGCAGCGGTCCTGCAGCAGCATCAGCAGGGTGCGCCGCGAACAGCCGCAGAAGCCGTTGCCGCCGATCCGGTGCAGCGTTCCCTTGAAGCGGATTTCGATGTCGTCCCAATAGGCGAACTGCCGGGTGATGGCGCGGTAGCTGTCGCTGTCGTAGCGGGCGAAGGTCTCCAACGTCTGGTCGGAGAACACCACGCCGAAGCCGAACGTGTCGTCGGCGCGGTTGCGCTCATGGACGGTGATGTCCATGGCCGGCCAGCTCTGTTTCATCAGGATGGCGAAATAGAGGCCCGCCGGGCCGCCGCCGAGGATCGCGATGCGCATGGCCGCCTCCTGTCCTTCCAGATATTTTAGGCTTGAAAGAGTTTCGACGCAATGTTGGGATGCAGGGCGGCAAACGGAAGGGAAGAGGCGATGGAACCGGCCGGACGGCGGGCGCTGGTCACCGGCGGTTCACGCGGGATCGGCGCCGCGATCGTTGCTGCGCTGCGGGCCGCGGGGGCGGACGTGGTGGTGCTCGGCCGCGGCGCGGGGCCGGCTGAAAACTATGTCCGCGCCGATGTCACCGACTCCGCGGCGCTGGCCGCCGCGGTTGCCGCATGCCTGCCGCTCGACATCCTGGTCAATAATGCCGGTGCTGCAGAGAGCGCGCCGGTCGCCCGCACCGACCGGGCGCTGTGGGACCGCATGTTGGCGGTCAATCTGACCGCGGTGTTCGAGGCGACGCGGTTGGTGCTGCCCGGCATGGTGCAGCGCGGCTTCGGCCGCGTCATCAGCATTGCCAGCACCGCCGGGCTGATCGGCTACCCCTATGTCGGCGCCTATGTCGCCGCCAAGCACGGTGTGGTCGGGCTGACCCGGGCCTGGGCGCGGGAAGTGGCGCCGAGCGGCGTCACCGTCAACGCGGTCTGCCCCGGCTTCGCCGACACCGATCTGGTCGCCGACAGCGTGCGCACCATCGTCGCCCGCACCGGCCGCAGCGCGCAGGACGCGCTGTCGGCGCTCACCGCCGCCAACCCGCAGCGACGCCTGGTGCGGCCGGAGGAGGTGGCGGCCAGCGTGCTCTATCTCTGCGGTCCCAATTCCGGGGCGATCACCGGGCAGGCACTCGCGGTTGCCGGGGGCGAGGTGTGATGGACTCCGTGCCGCTCGACGCCGAGACGCGCGCCGCCGATCTGCCGGCGCACCGGCGAGAGGTGCGGCTGTGGCTGCGCATGCTGACCTGCACGACGCTGATCGAGGGGGAAGTGCGCCGCCGCCTGCGCAACGGCTTCGATCTGACATTGCCGCGCTTCGATCTGATGGCGCAGCTTGAGCGCGCGCCGGAGGGGCTGACCCTGGGGGCGCTGTCGCGCCGGCTGATGGTCTCCAACGGCAACATCACCGGGCTGGTCGAACGGCTGGTGGAGAGCGGGCATGTGCAGCGTGTGCCGCATCCGGTCGATCGTCGGGTCGCGCTGGTGCGGCTGACCGAGGCGGGACGCGCCGCCTTCACCGACATGGCGCGCGCCCATGCCGGCTGGATCGGCGCGTTGTTTGGCGATCTGTCGGCCGAGGAGGTCGAGATGTTGCAGCGCCTGCTTGGTCGGGTGAAAACCAGCGTGCGCGGGGTGGCCGCGCGGGAGGAGCCGCGATGACCGAAGCACCGACGCTGACCACGCTGCTGCCGCCGGGCTGGCCGCGCCCGCTCGGCTACGCCAACGGCATGGTCGGGCGCGGGCGCACCGTGTTCGTCGCCGGGCAGATCGGCTGGGATGCCGAAGGCCGCTTTGCCGAAGGCTTTGCCGCCCAGGTGGCGCAGGCCTTGCGCAACGTCCTCGCGGTGCTGGCGGAGGCCGGTGCCGGTCCGGCGCAGATCGCCCGCATGACGTGGTACGTCACCGACCTCGCCGCCTATCGCTCGGCCGGCCCGGCGCTCGGGGCGGTGTGGCGGGAGGTGATGGGGCGGCACTACCCGGCCATGTCGGTGGTCGGCGTCAGCGGACTGGTCGAGACGGCGGCGCTGGTCGAGATCGAGGCGACGGCGGTGGTGGCGGACTGAGATTTTTTCGGCCGTTAACGTCTCGCTAGGACTTCATTAAGCGTTCCCCGTTCATTCTGCCGCTCGCGCCGCCGTGATGAGCGCGGCCCGGCAAAATGAAGGGTTCAGCATGAAGACGGCTCTGGTCTGCGGTGCGGGCGGGTTCATCGGCGGCCATCTGGTGCGGCGGCTGAAGCAGGAAGGCTTCTGGGTCCGTGGCATCGACCTGAAGTTTCCCGAATATGCCGAGACGCATGCCGATGATTTTGCCATCGGCGATCTGCGCGATGGGTATTTCTGCCGCGCCGTGATCGACCGCCGGTTCGATGAGGTGTACCAGCTCGCCGCCGACATGGGCGGCGCCGGCTACATCTTCACCGGCGAGAACGACGCCACCATTATGCACAACTCGGCGACGATCAATCTCAACGTGCTCGACACCTGCCACAAGCGCAGCGTGCGCACGCTGTTCTATTCATCGTCGGCCTGCGCCTATCCGGCCTATAATCAGGAAGACCCGGACAACCCCCGCTGCTCGGAAGACAGCGCCTATCCGGCCGCGCCGGACAGCGAATACGGCTGGGAAAAACTGTTCAGCGAGCGGCTGTTCCTGGCCTATCGGCGCAATCACGGCATGCAGACGCATGTTGCGCGCTATCACAACATCTTTGGCCCGCTCGGCACCTGGCAGGGCGGGCGGGAGAAGGCGCCGGCGGCAATCTGCCGCAAGGTGGCGGCGGCCCGCAGCGGCGATGCCATCGACATCTGGGGCGACGGCAGGCAGACGCGCAGCTTCCTCTATATCGACGAATGCCTGGAGGGCACCACGCGCCTGCTGCGCTCCAATTTCGCCGGCCCGGTTAATATCGGTTCGGAGGAGATGGTAACGATCGACCAGTTGGTCGATCTGGTCGCCGACATCGCCGGCAAGCGCATCGACAAGCGGCACATCACGGGGCCGACCGGCGTGCGCGGGCGCAATTCCGACAACCGGCTGATCCGCGACCGGCTCGGCTGGGCGCCGAGTGCGCCGCTGCGCCGCGGTCTGGAACACACCTATGCCTGGATCGACGCCCAGGTTCACGCCAACGACCGGCTCGCCGCATGAGTATCGCGCTGCGCACGCGGACCCGCCGCGGGCGCATCACCGGGGCGGACGACGCGGCGGTGGCCGATGACGTGTCGTTCCCGGCAGCGGTCAGGCCGCGGCTGTTTCTGCTCGATCCGGTTTGCGTGCTGCCGTTCGGGCACAACGTGCCGTCGCTGAACTATTATCGCCGCTATCTTTCGGCGCGGTTCGACGTGGTCAGCCCGTTCGTCTGCCGCCATCTGCCCGAACAGGTGGAGGACGCGGCCGAATTCCGCCGGCATTTCGAGTTCTACTACCGCGACTTCATCCGCATCGCGGCGCCGGAAACGCCCCTGCCGGAGGGGCCGGGCCACTCGTCGGACCGGTTGCTGCAATGCGCGCGGCGCGATGTCGCGACGCTGCTGGCGGAGCATGGCGTCGGCGGCGAAGACCGGGTGTTCGTCCCGTCGGCTGACTACTACCTTGTGCGGGCGCTAATCGACGAATTGCTGCTGCGCGCGCCAGTCAACCGGCCACGCCTTTTTCTGCGCTTCATCGGCGTCATGGAGGGAGCCAGCCGCAGTGTCGCGGCGCCGTTCGAGGAATTGCTCTCCGGCCTGCGCGGCGCCATTGCCGGCGGATTGCCGATCTCACTTGCCGCCGAGACGCCGAGCTATGCCGATCTGCTGAGCGTGCGCACCGGCCGGCCGGTGGCGACGGTGCCCTATCCGCTGATCGGCGAGCAGATGAAGCTGCCGGCCGATCCGGTTTTGCGCATCTACTCCGCCGGCTCGGCGCGGTTCGACAAGGGCTATCTCGATCTGCTCGACATCGCCCGCGCCGTCGCCTGCGCGCCGTTCGCCGAGCGCGTCGCCTTCACCATCCAGATGCTGCCGGATGCGGACCTGCGCAGCGTGCAGACCTATACGTCGCAGCTCTATGCCTGCCCCGGCGTCACGCTGCTGCCGGCGATCCTGACCGGTGCGGAGATCCAGCACGAATACCGGCGCAGCCACGCCGTCATCATGCCCTATGACGCCGGCATCTACCGGATGCGCGGCTCGGCGATCCTGATGGAGGCGATCGCCTATGGCCGCTCCGTGCTGACCGGCGACGGCACCGCTTTCGCGCCGCAGGTGCGCCACTATGGCAACGGCGCCGTGTGCCGCAGCCCGGCGGAGTATCTGGCGGCGATCGAGGCGCTGCTGGCGATGCCGGCGGCGGAGGCCGAACTGCGGCTGGCGCAGGCACGCGCCCGCTTCGCCATCGACACCGATGCCGCCTATCAGAACTGGATCCGATGACATGCTGCGCATCCTGTTCGTCGATCATGGGTTCCATGAGCGCACCGCCTCAAGCCGCTTCATGCAGGATATTCTGCGCCGGCATTTCGACGTTGCCTGCGTGCTGGTCGATCCGGCCGCACCGGACCCGGCAGCGCTGACCGTGGCGCCGGACGTCTTCGCCGTGGTGCTGTGGCAGCTCGACTATCTGGCGCCGGTGTTCCTGGCCCAGGGCGTGCGCACCCTGGTCGTGCCGATGTACGACGGTTCGGCCAACCTGCCGGACGAGCATTGGATCGCGGCGCGCGGTGCCGGCCTGCTGAACTTCTCGCGCGCCCTGCATGAGCGCACGCGCATGCTGGGGCTGTCGTCGCTGCTGGTGAAATATTTCCCCCCGCCGGTGGCCGAGGCGGCGTTGCCGCGCTTCGACACGCTGCGCGGCTTTTTGTGGCGGCGCCGGCCGCAGGAGGGCATCGACCTGCCCCTGGTGCGCACATTGTTCGGTGCCCAACTCGCCACGCTGCATGTCCATGACGTGCCCGACGATCCGGCTCTGGCGCTGCGCGACGCCATCGACCCGGCGGACCACCCGTATCCGATCACCACCAGCACCTGGTTTGCCGATCGCGCCGCCTATCTGGCGCAGCTTGATGCCTGCAACGTATTCATCGCCCCACGTCCGGCCGAGGGTATCGGCATGGCGATGCTGGAGGCGATGGCCCGCGGCATGCTGGTGGTGGCCAACGACCTGCCGACGCACTCCGAATATATCTGCAACTGGGTCAATGGCGTGCTGTTCAACACGCATGCGCCCGGCCCGGCCGGGTTCGCCGAGGCCGCCGCCATCGCCCGCCGTGGCTGGCGCAGCGCCTGCGACGGTCATGCGGCGTGGCTGGTACAGTCGGAAACCATTGCCGGCTACCTTGAATCGCTGCGACCGCCGCCGCCGCTGCCGGCGCGCGATCTCGACCGTGTCATGCGTATGATCCCGCGCGCCTTCGCCCGCGGCGCCACGGCGTATGAGCATGCGGTCACCGGCCTCGTCGAATTGCGGCTGCTCGATGCGGATGTCGGCGCGCCGGATACGCCGCCGGTCCGCGCCTGGCCGCGCACCGCGCCGCTGCTGATGCCGCACCACGCCGCGGATGCAGAGCTCGGCGCGATCGACTTCGCGCAGGGCGCCGCGCAGCCGTTCCTGCGCCACGGCTGGAGCTTTCCGGAAGCTGGCTGGACCTGGGTGGAGGGGCTGCGGGCGTCGCTCGCTTTCCGCCTGCCACATCTGCCGGCCGGTGATCTCGGCATCCTGTGTATTGCCTGGACGGCGCATGCGCAGCACCCGGCGCCGCTGGTCATCGGCGTGCTGGTCAACGGGCATTTCGTCCAGCAACTGCGCCCGGACGATAGCGCAACCGAGCTGCGGCTGCGGGTGCCGCGCTTCATGCTGCGCGACGACGCCGACAACGAGGTTGGCTTCCTCATGTCGAGCAGTTTCGCCGCGGCGCATGACGGCCGCCGCATCTCCTGCGCCTTCTGCCGGCTGCAATTCTTCGACCTCGCCGCGCCGTGTGGCGAACCGGCACCCGCCGGCCTGCTGGAGCTTGTCGCATGATCGCCGGAGCATGATGATGGACGCGGACAGCGAGGCGGGCGCCAGTTTCGGCGTCGGTGGGTTTCGCCTGTCGCTGCCAACGGATCACCGGCTGCCGCAACTGCGCGCGCTTGTGCCGACCTATGATGCGCATTGCGGCTGGATCATTGCCGCCATCGCCGCCGCCGATCCGGCCGGGACCTTCATCGACATCGGCGCCAATATCGGCGACACTGCGGCGATGCTGCGCCAGCACGCGGCCAACCCGATCGTCTGCGTCGAGGGCAACGCAGCATTCTGCGGCCATCTGCGCCGCAACCTCGCGCAGTTGCCCGGCCGGGTGGAGATGATCGCGGCGTTCGTCGCCGTGCCGGAAATCGCCGCGTTTGGTCTCGGCTACCGGCCCGACAGCGGCTCCGGCGTGTTTGAGCACGGTGCGGAGCCGGCCGCGGCGGCGATGATCGGGCTCGCCGATCTGGTGGCGCGCGGTCCGGTCGCCCTGCTCAAGACCGACACCGACGGTCTCGACGCTTTCATCCTGCGCGACGCGCTCGACCATGCGCTGACGGATGCGGTGCTGTTCTTTGAATGCGACGAGGCGCACACCATCGCGCCGGCCGGTTCCGTCGCCTGGAACAGCAATTTCGCCACGTTGCGCGCGCGCGGCTATGCGCTGATCGTCTATGACAATCACGGCCTGCCGATGCTGTTCGCCGCGCCAGACCGGTTCGATGCAGTGGAGGACCTGCGGTTTTACCTGCGCCGGCAATACGCCGCCGCGGCGGTGCGCATCCACTATCTCGACATCTGGGCCTTCCCGCCCTCCCGCCGCGCCGTCTTCGAGCGGCTGCGCGCCGATCGCGACGCGCTGTTCTTCTGACCGGTGGGTGGCGTTAGGTGCGAAACCCGGTCGCCACCACGTACAGCTCGCTCGATTGCTTGCGGCTGGCCGGGGGTTTGGCGTGGCGGACGGCGGCGAAGCGTCGCTTCATCGTCGCCAGCATGGCGTGCTCGGTGCCACCCTGAAAAACTTTGGCAACGAAGGCGCCGCCCGGTGCCAGCACGGTCACGGCGAAGTCAAGCGCCCGCTCCGCCAACGCGACAATTCGGATATGGTCAGTCGCGCCGTGTCCGGTGGTGTTGGGCGCCATGTCGGACAGCACCACGTCGGGCTTGCCGCCCAGCCGCTCCAGCAACAGGCCGGGCATCGCCGGATCGGCGAAGTCGCCGAGCAGGAAGCTTGCGCCCGAGACCGGATCGACCGGCAGCAGATCGACGCCGACCACCGATACCGCGCCGCGCTGCGCCGCCACCTGGCTCCAGCCGCCGGGCGCCGCGCCGAGATCGAGCACCCGGCTGCCGGGGCGCAGCAAGTGAAACCGGTCATCCAGCTCGATCAGCTTGAACGCCGCCCGCGACCGCCAGCCCTGCGCCCGCGCCGCCGCGACATAGGGGTCATTGAGCTGCCGCTCCAGCCAGCGCTGGCTGGCCGGGCTGCGTCCCTGCGCGGTGCGCAGGCGGACGCCGAGCGCCCGTGGTCCGGCCGGCGGCTGTTTGGCCATCAGGCGTGCAGCGCCATCGGCGCCGGTCGCATCCGGCGCATGTCCCGGCCGCGCTCGGCGCGCATCAGTCGCAGCAGCATGCCCTCACGCAGTCCGCGATCGGCCACCACCACCTCGGGCGCCGGCCACATGCGATGGATCGCGGCGTAAATGGCGCAGCCGGGCAGCACGAACTCGGCACGCTCGGGTCCGACGCAGGGGTGCCGCGCCAGCCCCTCCCGCCCCATGGCCCGCAATTGCCCAACCGCCGAGGCCGCCGCCTCGCGCGTCAGCACCGTGCCATCGACCGCCTGCCGCGAATATCGCGGCAGATCGAGCGCCAGCCCGGCGAGCGTCGTCACGGTGCCCGAGGTGCCGAGAAGATGCACCCCGCCCTGGCGAATTTCCTGGGCGATCCGATGCACTTGCTCAAACGGGCGGATGCGTTCGCTGACATCGATCAGCATCGCGTTGAATGCCCCGGCATCACAGGGGGCGCCGGCGAAGCGCTCGGCGAGCGTCACCACCCCGACCGCCAGCGAGATGTAACCGATCAACTCCGGTGGATGCGACGGGCATTGCCCGGTGCGAACCCAGGCAAGCTCCGTCGAGCCGCCGCCAATGTCGAACAGCAGCGCCCGCCGCCCGCCGAGGCGAAACAGCGGGGCGCAGGATTCGAGCGCCAGTTCGGCTTCCTCGCGGGTCGAGATCACGTCGATCGCCAACCCCGTCTCCCGCCGTACGCGGGCCAGAAACTCCTGGCCGTTGGCGGCGCGGCGGCAGGCTTCGGTGGCGATCGCCCGCAGTGCCAGCACCGGCCGGCGCGCCAACCGTGCCGCGCACCCGTGCAGCGCCGCGATCGCCCGGTCCATCGCGCCCTGGCTGAGCCGCCCGGTGTCGTGCAGCCCCTCGCCGAGCCGCACCATGCGGCTGAAACTATCGAGTACGCGAAAACCCTCGCCCGCCGGCGCGCCCACCAGCAGCCGGCAGTTATTGGTGCCGAGATCGAGCGCGGCATAGGCCGGCGGGCCGGACCTTGCCCTCTCCTCGGGTGGATGAAGATAACTTTCGGCCATCAGCGGAATTCCCGCCTCCTTACATGGTATCATCCCTGCCGCCTGCGGAGGGGGCAAGGCCTCATTTCCGCATCATGTCTCACCCGGCGGCCTTGCACCGTCGCCGCCGGGCATCAGCTTTGCTCGGGTGTCAAGCCGGGAGGACGTGATCATGCCCAACTTCGGACGTGGCGTGCTGGTCGCGTTGCTACTGTTGATCGGCGCCGGGCGGGCCTGCGCGCAGGAGGTGTTCGCCATCGACCAGCGCTTCGGCGAGATCGATTTTCGCGTCAGCCATCTCGGCCTGTTCGATACCACCGGCCATTTCGCCCGCTTCCATGGCGATCTGACGATCGACGCGACGGCGCCGGAGAAATCCGGCATCGCGGTGGAAATCGACGCCGGGTCGGTGGAGATGCCATGGGCAAACGAGGTCGATCTCTTGCGCTCACCGCCCTATTTCGACGTGGTAGCGCACCCGGCGGCCCGCTTTGCCAGCACGCGCATCGCCGCTGACGGGCCGAACCGCTTCCTGGTCGCCGGCTCGCTCGACCTGCGCGGCGTGACACAGCCGATGATGCTGCATGCGGTGTTGACCGGGCGGCACCACGACGCGCAGGGCGATGTGGCCGATTTCATCGTCACCGGCGCCATCCGCCGCTCGGCCTTCGGCATGACCACCGACCAGAGTTTCATCTCCGATCGGGTCGAACTGATCATCCATGCAAGGGTGATTCTGACGGCGGCGGCGCATGCCCAATAGGGTGGCGGCGGTCTGGTCGCGGGCGCAGCGGCGGCTGCATTGGTGGGTGGCGGCGTTGATTCTGCTCGGCTTTGCCATCGCCTGGCCGATGGTGGCGCTGCCGCTGACCGAGTTGCTGCTCAAGTTCCTGCTATATCAGGCGCACAAGACGATCGGGCTGCTGGTGCTGGCGTTGATGCTGTGGCGGCTGCTGCTGCGGGCGCGGCGCGGCCGGCCGCCGCCGCTGCCAGGACTGCCGGGCTGGCAGCTCCGTGCCGCCGCCGCCGGGCATGCGGCGCTGTACGGGCTGGCGCTGGCGGTGCCGGTGCTTGGCTATTTCGTTGCCGCGACGGCGCCGGCGCAGGTGCCGACGCTGTTCCTGCTGGTGGTCAACGTACCGCACATTGTCGGCCCGGACCCGGCGGCATTCGCGGCGTTGCGACTGGTGCATCGCGCCGCAGCGATCCTGCTGGTGGTGCTGGCGGCGGGGCATGCGGCAATGGCGCTGCGCCACCATTTGCACGGGCGCGGGGAGTTGCGCGCCATGTGGCGCGGCTGAGAGGGTTTGCCTCCCACCGCTGCCCGTGCTACCTCGGCGCCGCCGTTGGGGGATAGTTTAGCGGTAGAACTCCCGGCTCTGACCCGGGCAGCCTTGGTTCGAATCCAGGTCCCCCAGCCAACTTAACTGTTTGAATGAGTTTCCCGCCGAATCCGGTATGGCGGCCGTCGATAACCCTGGTTCATTTGGCCGCGGATTTCAGGCCACTGTACGCCGATGTGCCCGACGGCCGCGGTGCCGCTGGCGTCTGCGATCGACGGTGGGACCGGGCGCAGATCGGCTATCTGCGGGGGCAGTGTTGCCCCGGCCTGATGCGCCGATGACCGCGTCGGCCGAATCCCTTGTTTCCCTGCGTCGCCGGCTGCGGCACAACGGCGGCGCACCAAACACCGGCAAGACCCGTCCGCATGTCCTCCGACGCCCCTGCCATCGCCGATACCGCTCCCCCGGCCGGGCGGCTGCGTGAATGTGCGGATTGCGGGCTGATCCAGCATCTTCCGCCGCTGCCGCGCGGCTCCGTCGCCCGCTGCCCGCGCTGCAATGCCGTGCTGCGCCGCCGCCGCGTCGATCCGGCCGGGCGTGCCCTGGCGCTCGCGCTCACCGGCATCCTTCTGTTCGCCATCGCGCTCGCGGAACCGTTCATCGACATCCATGTGCGTGGCATTGCCCGGTTCACCACATTGCTGAGCGGCCCCATCGCGCTTGAACAAGTCGGCTTCTGGCCGCTCGCGCTGGCGGTTCTGGCCACCACCATCGCGGTGCCGCTGGCGCGCCTGCTGGCGCTCGCCTATGTCCTGCTCGGGCAGCAACAGGCGCGTCCGCCGCGGCATCTCTATGCCGTGTTCCGCTGGGTCGAGCGGCTCAATCCTT
Source organism: Pseudomonadota bacterium (assembly GCA_021845985.1). Classification (GTDB taxonomy): domain Bacteria; phylum Pseudomonadota; class Alphaproteobacteria; order Acetobacterales; family Acetobacteraceae; genus JAFKFJ01. Next base: position 88,450 of record JAJZES010000012.1, read on the forward strand.
GGTCGATGGCCGAGGTATTTCTGCTCGGTGTGTTCGTCGCCTATACCCGCCTCGTCGATATCGCTGAGGTCGAGGTCGGTGCCGCGGTCTATGCGCTGGGCGCCCTCGCCCTCGCCACCGCCGCCGCCGACAGCGTGCTCGACCCCGAAGCCGTCTGGCAGGGGCTGGAGAGCCGCGGTATTCCGCCGCGGCGACCCGATGGGGATCATGGCCACGGCATTCACGATCAGATCGGGCCGCTCGCCGGCTGCGACGGGTGCGGCCTCGTTTCCCGCACTGTCCGCTTCTGCCCGCGCTGCGGCGGCCGCCGCCGGCTGCGCAAGGCCGACAGCCTTGCCCGCACCTGGGCGCTGATGCTGGCCGCCGCGGTGCTTTACGTTCCGGCCAATCTGTTGCCGGTGATGCAGGTGGTCAATTTCGGCCACGGCGAGGCCGACACCATTCTCAGCGGGGTCAACGCGCTGATCCAGGCCGATATGTGGCCGCTCGCGGCGCTCGTCTTCTTCGCCAGCATCACGGTGCCGATGCTCAAGCTCAGCGGCCTCACCTGGCTGCTGGTCAGCATCCAGTTCGGCGCGCGAACACGGGTGCGAGAGCGGACGCGGCTGTTTCGGATTGTCGATGCCGTCGGGAAATGGTCGATGATCGACGTGTTCATGATCTCGATCCTGACCGCGTTGGTGCGCGTCGGCCTCCTTGCCTCGGTCAATCCGGGGCCGGGGGCCATCGCCTTTTGCGGTGTCGTGATCCTCACAATTCTCGCCGCCGGCAGCTTCGACCCGCGGCTGATCTGGGATGCCGCCGGGCGCAATGAGGCATGAGCGATCCCGCCCCGCCGCTGCCCGCGCCTTCTGCGGCGCCGTTGCCCGAGGCACGGGTGCAGCCGCAGCGCCCGTTCCATGTCATCTGGCTGATCCCCGTCGTCGCCGCGCTGATCGCCGCGTTCCTGGCCTATCGGGCGATCAGCCAGCAGGGCGAGACGATCCGCCTCAGCTTCAACACCGCTGACGGGTTGACCGCGGGGCAGACGCATATCCGCCACAAGGCGGTGGATCTCGGCACGGTGCGGCGCATCACCCTGTCCTACGACATGCGCCGCGTCGTCGTGCAGGCCGACATGCGCCGCGAGGCCGATCGCTATTTGACCAACAAGGCGCGGTTCTGGGTGGTGCGCCCGCGACTGACCGCGGGCAATATATCGGGCCTCGATACGCTGGTATCCGGCTCGTACATCGAAATGGATCCCGGCCCCGGCGGTGGCGTGCCAACCACCGAGTTCACCGGGCTGGAGGAGCCGCCGGCGGTGCGTTCGGATGAGCCGGGGACATCGTTCGTGCTGCGGGCGGATCGCATCGGCTCGTTGTCCAGTGGCTCGCCGGTTTTTTATCGGGATATCGCCGCTGGCGAGGTTCTCGGCTATGAAGTGCATCCGGCCGAGCGGGCGCAGGACAGTTTCATCCTGGTGCATGTCTTCATCCGTGCCCCATACGACAAATTCGTCCATCAGCAGACCTATTTCTGGAATGCCTCCGGCGTTTCCGTGCAACTGGGCGCCGAGGGGGTTCGGCTGCAGTTGCAGAGCATGCAGGCACTGCTGTCGGGCGGCATCGCCTTCGATACGCCCACCGACGGGCAGTCCGGCCCGTCCAGCCCGGTCAACAGCACGTTTGCCCTGTATCACGATCAGGAATCGGCGACCTCCGCGCGGTTTCAGGAGCGGACACCGTTCCTGGTCTATTTCAGGGGGTCGGTCCGCGGGCTCGCGGCAGGCTCGCCGGTTGAGCTGTTCGGCATCCCGATCGGCTCGGTCACCGCGATCCAGTTGCAATTCGACCCGACCGGCCGCGACACCCGCGTCGCCGTGCGGCTGGAGGTGGAGCCGCAGCGGATCCTGGGCGCCGGACTGGTGCCCGACCAGCAGCCGCTGGCGGTCGCCCGCGGGCTGGTGGCGCATGGCCTGCGGGTGCAATTGCGCTCGGCCAATTACCTGACCGGGCAGCTTCTCGTCGCGCTGGACTTCTTCCCCGACCAGAAGCCTGCCGAGGTGAAGGAGGAAAATGGTGTCATCGTGCTGCCGACTCTGCCCGGCGGGCTGGAGGGCATCACCAGCAGCCTCGGACAGATTTTGCAGAAAATCGAGGCGTTGCCTCTCGATGACATTGCGCGGCATCTGAATGCGACACTGGCCGGTGTCGATTCCGTCACCAATGGGCCGGAGCTGAAGCAAAGCCTGCGCACGCTGACGGCGACGCTGGCGGCGGTGCAGGAAGTGGTCAAACAGGCCGGCGCGGGGGCGGGACCGGCGCTGCAGCGACTGCCGCAGATTGCGCAGGATTTGCAAACGGCGGTGGACCGCGCCGGCAAGCTGGTCGGTTCGGCGGACGCCGGCTACGGCAGCAACTCGCAGTTCCGCCGCGACCTGGAGCGCCTGATGGACCAGTTTTCCGACACCGCGCGCTCCGTCCGGCTGCTGACGGATTACCTCGACCAGCACCCGGAGGCGCTGTTGCGCGGCCGTACCGGGCAGGCGGGATCGCCATGAGGCGGCGCGGCGCGTTGCTGCTGCTGCTGGCCCTGCCCGCAGGCTGCGTCTCGCCGACGCCCGAACTGTACACGCTGGCCGCCTTGCCGGGGGCGGGCGTGCGCATCGCCGCGCCCAGCGTGGAACTGCGACGGATCGGGCTGGCCGGCTATCTCGACCGGCCGGAAATCGTCCGCTCAGAGGCCGATTACCGGGTGCAGGTGGCGACCAATCAACGCTGGGGCGAACCGCTGAGCGGTATGCTGGACCGGGTGTTTACCGAAGATCTGGTGGAGCGCTTGGCGGGAACGGCGGTGTTCACCGAATCGGGGGCGATTTCGACGGCGCCGGATCTGGTGCTGGAGGTCGATGTGCAGCGGTTCGACGCCGATGCCTCGGGGGCCGTGGTGCTGCTGGCGCAAGTCGCGGTGCGCCGGGCCGATGTGCGCGCGCCGGCGCACGCGCAAACGCTGCGGCTGACCGCGACCGCCGCCACGGCCTCGACGCGCGACCATGTCGCGGCAATGAGTGCGGCGCTGGCGCAGTTGGCGGATCGGGTGGTGGAGATGCTGGCCCGTGCCTGATGCGGCCTGCCCGGCGGAGCTGGTCGATTTTGCCGCCCATTTGGGCGACATCGCCGCGGCCCTGCTGCGCGATCTCGCCCGCGTGCCGCCGAAGGTGGAGACCAAGCCGGACGGAACGCCGGTGACCGACGCCGATCGCGCGGTGGAGGCGGCATTGCGCGCCGCCATTCGCGCCGCCCATCCCGGCCACGGCATTTTGGGCGAGGAGTTTCCGCCCGAGCGCGAAGATGCCGATTTCGTCTGGATCATCGATCCGGTGGACGGCACCCGCGAGTATATCCAGGGTCTGCCATTGTTCGGCACACTGATCGCGCTGGCCTGTCGCGGTGCCATCGTGCTGGGTCTGGCGCGGCAGCCGTTGACCGACGATTGCTGGCTGGGGGCCGATGGGCACGGAACGCGCTGGAACAATGCGGCCGTCGCGGTGCGGCAATGTGCTTCGCTTGACGCGGCGGTGCTGAGCACGATGGGCTACGACACGTTCTGCGCCGCCGAGCACGCCCGGCTGGCCCCGTTGCGGGCACGGGCGCGGGAGGTAGTGACGGCCGATTCCTTTTTCGTCTTCGGCCTGCTGGCGGCCGGCCGGGTCGATGCCATCGCCTCGCGCGGCTTTGCGCTGCACGATTATGCGGCGCTGGACGCGATAATTCGCAATGCCGGCGGTCTGGTCACCGACTGGGCCGGGCGGCGGCTGACCCTGGCATCCGACGGCACCATCGCCGCGGCAGGCGACGCGCGGGTGCAGGCCGACCTGCTGGCGGCACTCGTCTGAGCTACCCCGCCGGCAGCAGCGCCGCGGCCTCCCGCACCTTGCGCGCCATCGCGGCAATGCCGTTGCCGCGATTGGTCGAGAGAGCCTCGATCAGGCCGAGATCTTTGAGGAACCCCGGATCGGTGGCGGCGATCTCGGTCGGCGTGCGGCCGGAATAGACGCGCAGCAACAGGGCAACGAGGCCGGAGACGATGGCGGCGTCCGACGCGCCGGCGAACAGCACCCGCCCGTCACGGTTTGCTGTCTCCATCCACACCCGGCTTTGACAGCCTGGAACCCGGTGGGCGTCGTCGGCCCACGCCTCGGGGAAGGCGGGCAGCTTGCGGCCCAGGTCGATGATGTACTGGTAGCGGTCCATCCAGTCGTCGAACACCGCGAGTTCCTCGCCGATCGCTTCGATGGCGGCGGCGGCGGTGGGTTCGGGGGGGAGGATGAAGGGGTCGGGCATAGGGCCGATGTACGGGGCCAGTCCCGGGGCTTCAACCCCGGGGGATCGCATTGTCGCGTAACCACGCGGCAAGCCCGTCCTGCCCGACGGTGCCGGCAGCCACATCAAGCATGATCGACGCGGCTTCCGCCTGATCGGCTTCGACCCGCCAGCCGTTCATCTCGACAATCAGGATGCAGGCGGTGAACGCCGCCCGCTTGTTGCCGTCGTTGAACGGATGGTTCTTCGCCAGCGCCACGCCGTAGCAGGCGCCGAGCGCGAATACATCCTCTAACCCTTCATAGGCATGAAGGTTCTGTGGCCTGGCCAGTGCGCCTTCCAGCAAGGCTTCGTCGCGCAGCCCCGGCAGCCCGCCATGATCGGCGATATTTTCGCTGTGCAGAAGTTCGATGGCGAGGCGATCGAGCCAGACGATGCCGCTCATTGCGCAAGCACGCGCAGCGTGTCGCGGTAGCGCCGCATCACGTCCCGCCCGAGACGCACCTGCTCGGCCACGTTCGGATCGAGCGGGGTCAGCATCACGCCGTCCTTTGTCTCGATCAGATGCAGCACGTCGCCTTCATTGACCTTCAGGCGCGCCAACACCTCGCGCGGCAGCACGACACCCACCGAATTGCCGATCGCACGCAGTTTTAGTCGGGACATCTCATAACCCTCCGTGGCTACGGAAGTTATGACATGCCGCCCGTCACCGCGTTACAGGATAAACCGGCTCAGATCACCCCGCTGCGCCATCGGCCCGACCTTCTCCTGCACATAAGCAGCGTCCACATGCATTTCCTGGCCGCTGCGGTCGCTGGCGGTGAAGCTGATTTCCTCCAGCAGGCGTTCCAGCACCGTATGCAGCCGGCGTGCGCCGATATTCTCGACGCGGTCGTTGATGTCGGCAGCCAAATCCGCCACCGCCTCGATCGCTCCCGGATCGAAATGCAGCGCCATCCCCTCGGTGCCGATCAGCGCCTCGTACTGCTTGAGCAGGTTGTGCTCCGGCTCGATCAGGATGCGGCGCAGATCGGCGCGCGACAGCGGCGCCAGTTCCACCCGGATCGGCAGCCTGCCCTGCAACTCCGGCAGCAGATCGGCCGGCTTGGCGATATGGAACGCGCCCGAGGCGATGAACAGCACATGGTCGGTCTTCACCGGCCCATATTTCGTGCTCACCGTCGTCCCCTCGATCAGCGGCAGCAGATCGCGCTGCACCCCCTCGCGCGAGACGTCGCCGCCGCGAAACCCGCCTTCGGTGGTGCGGGCGCAGACCTTGTCGATCTCGTCGATGAAGACGATGCCGTTGCTCTCGGCGTGGATGATCGCGTCCTTGGTCAGCCGGTCGTTGTCGAGCAGCTTGTCGGCTTCCTCGCGCTCCAGCGTGGTGCGCGCGTCGGCCACCTTCATCTTGCGGCTGACGGAGGGGCGGCCGAACATGCCCTTCATCATCTCGCCGAGATTGATCATCTGGCCGGGCGGCATGCCGGGCATGTCGATCTGGCCGATCGGGTTCTGCGGCGTCTCGGCGACGCTGACCTCCACCTCCTGCTGCTCGATTTCGCCCGAGCGCAGCATGCGGCGGAATTTCGAGCGTGTGTCGGCCGCCGCCTTGTCGCCGACCAGCGCGGTGATCAAGCGCTCCTCGGCATTGGTTTCAGCTTTCGCCTGCACCTCCTTGCGGCGCGACTCGCGCAGCATGGTGATGCTGACCTCGACGAGATCGCGCGCGATGCTCTCGACATCGCGGCCGACATAGCCGACCTCGGTGAACTTCGTCGCCTCGACCTTGAGGAACGGCGCCTGCGCCAGCTTGGCCAGGCGGCGGGCGATTTCGGTCTTGCCGCAGCCGGTCGGGCCGATCATCAGGATGTTCTTCGGCACCACTTCCTCGCGCAGCCCCTCGGGGAGTTGCTGGCGGCGCCAGCGGTTGCGCAGCGCGATGGCGACGGCGCGCTTGGCGTCGTTCTGGCCGACAATGAAGCGGTCGAGTTCGGAGACGATCTCGCGCGGGGAAAAGGTCGGAGCGTCCATGATCAGTTCCTACGCGCCAAGGCCGGGGGCGATCGTCTCGACGATCACGTTGTAGTTGGTATAGACACAGATATCGGCAGCGATCTTCATCGCCCGCCGGGCCACCTGCTCGGCGGTCAGGTCCGGAACCTCGATCAGCGCCCGCGCCGCGGCGAGGGCAAAATTGCCGCCCGAGCCGATGGCGACGACACCGTCTTCGGGTTCCAGCACGTCGCCGTTGCCGGTCAGCGTGAAGCTGCGGTCGCGGTCGGCCACCGCCATCATCGCCTCCAGCCGGCGCAGATAGCGGTCCGTGCGCCAGTCCTTGGCCAGTTCGACACAGGCGCGTTCGAGCTGGTTGGGGAAGCGTTCGAGCTTGGCCTCCAGTCGTTCGAGCAGGGTGAAGGCATCGGCGGTGGCGCCGGCAAAACCGGCCAGCACGCTGCCGCCGGCGCCAATGCGGCGGACCTTGCGGGCATTGCCCTTGACCACGGTCTGGCCGAGGCTGACCTGACCATCGCCGGCCATCGCCACCGCCGCGCCGCGGCGGACGCACAGAATGGTCGTGCCGTGCCAGCCGACCGGATCATGCACGATTTGCGGATATGTGTTCATGGTGGCGCTACATGGCGGGCAGGGAGGCGCTCAACAAGGCGCACGCGGTGGGCGGGGTGCTGCAATGCAGCAGACGCGCGCGGCATGGCCAGCATCTTGCCGGCGGCGCCCGGCGAAGGCCGGTTTGCCGCAACCGGGCGTTCTCGGCTAATCCTGCGTCATGCCCCGCACCGCCAGCCTCGCCCGCACCACTTCGGAGACCGAGATCACCCTGTCGCTCGATCTCGACGGCACTGGCCGGGCGCAGATTGCCACCGGCATCGGCTTTCTCGACCATATGCTGACGGCGCTTGCCCGCCACGCCCTGTTCGACATGCAGGTCGCCGCCCGCGGCGACCTGCATGTCGATTTCCACCATACCACGGAGGATGTCGGTATCGTGCTCGGCCGGGCGCTGGCGGAGGCGTTGGGCGACAAACGCGGCATCACCCGGTTCGGCCACGCCATCGTGCCGATGGACGACGCTCTGGCGGAGGCCGCGGTGGATCTCTCCGGTCGGCCATTTCTCGCCTGGACCGCGCGCTTCGGCCCGCCCAAGATCGGCGAGATGGACACCGAACTGTTCGAGGAGTTCTTTCGCGCCTTCGCCTTCAACGCCCTGCTGAACCTGCATGTCACGGTCAAGGCCGGGACCAACGCACACCATATTGCCGAGGCCTGTTTCAAGGCCACGGCGCGGGCGCTGCGCATGGCGGTGGCCCTCGACCCGCGCGTCGGCGACGACGTGCCCTCGACCAAGGGGGCGCTGTGAGGGTCTATACCGCCCATCTGCGGCCCCGCGCGGCGCCGGTGCTGGTGCCGGAGGCGTTCAGCGTGGCGGCATTGGTGTTCGGCCCGCTCTGGCTGATGATCCATCGCGCCTGGATCGCCGGCGTGCTGGCGCTGGTCCTGTGGGGGCTGCTCGCGCTGATCGCCGGCAGCGTGCCGGAAGTGCTGCTTGTGCTGTTGGCGCTGCACTGGTCGCTTGGCCTGTGGGGCCAGGATCTGCGGCGCTGGTCGCTGGCGCGGCAGGGGTATCTGCTCGCCCACATCGTCGCCGCCGCGGACCAGGATGCCGCGCTTGCCCGTCTGTTCGCCCGGCGGCCCGATCTCGCGCGCGATCTGACGGTGATCCCGTGAGGGTCGCGGTCATCGACTACGGCAGCGGCAACCTTGCTTCGGCCTCGCGCGCGCTCGCCGTCGCCGCGGAACGCGAAGGTCTCACCGCGCAGGTCGCCATCACCGCAGATCCCGACGCGGTGGCCCGCGCCGACCGTATCGTGCTGCCCGGCCAGGGCGCCTTCGCCGACTGCGCCGCCGGCCTTGCCGCCATTGCCGGTCTCAGCGACGCCATCGTCGCCGCCACCGATCGCGGCGCCCCGTTTCTTGGCATTTGCGTCGGCATGCAGTTGATGGCCGAACGCGGCCTGGAACATGCCGTTACCCCGGGATTTGGCTGGATCGACGGTGAGATCGCCGCGATGGCGGTGCCGCAGGCGCTGCGCCTGCCGCAGATGGGCTGGAACGAGCTTTTTTTTACGCCCGGCGCGCATCCACTCCTGGAAAACCTGCGTCCTGGCGACCATGCCTATTTTGTCCACAGCTACGCGCTGCGCGGCGGGCGTGCGGCGGAGACCATCGCCACCACCGAGTACGGCGGACCGGTCGCCGCGATCGTCGCCGCCGGCAACCGCGCCGGCACGCAGTTCCACGTCGAGAAAAGTCAGGAGGTGGGCTTGCGCATCCTCGGCAACTTCCTCCGCTGGTCGCCGTGAGCATCGACGCGCTTTCCGACGACGGTGCCCCGCCCGGCCACAGTCTCGCTGTCGATCGCGCCGGCGAACTGAGCGACGACGACCTCGCTGCGCTGTGCGATGCCACCAACGCCGCCATTATCGACGGCGGCGGCTTCGGCTGGATCAATCCGCAGGGCCGGGTTTCGCTGGAGAGCTATTTCAAAGGCGTGCTGCTGGTGCCGGAGCGGCAGTTGTTCATCGTCCGGCTGGACGGTGTCGTGGTTGGCGCGGTGCAACTCGTCCGCCCGCCGCGCAACAACGAGGCGCAGGCGTTCGCGGCACATCTCCAGCACAGCTTTATTGCCCCCTATGCGCGCGGTCACGGGCTGGCGCGGATGATGACGCAGCGGGTCGAGGAATCGGCGCGCGCGCTCGGCTACCATGTGCTCAACCTCGATGTCCGAGAGACGCAGGAGGCGGCGATCGCGCTTTATGAGTCGATGGGCTATATTCGCTGGGGCGTGCATCCGGTCTATGCCCGCGCCGGCGGGCGCACCGTGCGCGGCATCCATTATTTCAAAATCCTTCAGCCGGACGGCCGCATCGCATGACCGGCCTGACGCTGTATCCGGCGATCGACCTCAAGGACGGCGCCTGCGTCCGTTTGCGCCGCGGCGCGATGGACGAGGCGACGGTCTATTCCGACGATCCCGGCGCGCAGGCGCGGGCGTGGCAGTCGGCCGGCTGCCGCTGGCTGCATGTGGTGGACCTGAATGGCGCCTTCGCCGGCGAATCGGTCAACGGCGAGGCGGTGGCGGCGATCCTGGCGGCGGCGACCATTCCGGTGCAGCTCGGCGGCGGCATCCGCGACCGTGACGCGATCGAGCGATGGCTCGCCGCCGGCGTCCGCCGCGTCATCCTTGGCAGCATCGCGGCGCGCAATCCGGCGCTGGTGCGCGAGGCCTGCCGCGCCTTTCCCGGCCGCATCGCCGTCGGCATTGACGCCCGCGACGGCTATGTCGCGACCGACGGCTGGGCCGAGACCTCCGATATGCGCGCGCTCGATCTCGCGCTGCGCTTCGAGGATGCCGGGGCGGCGGCGATCATCTACACCGACATCAGCCGCGACGGCATGCTGAGCGGCCTCAACCTGGAACAGACGCTCGACCTCGCGTTCCAGATTTCCACCCCGGTCATTGCCTCCGGGGGAGTCGGCAGCCTCGCTGATCTGGCGTCGCTCAAGCGCGCGGTGGACGGCATGGCGGGGGCGCTGGTCGAGGGCGTGATCGTCGGCCGGGCGCTCTATGACGGGCGCATTGACCTCGGGGCGGCGCTGTCGCTGTTGGCGGGCTGAAAACTGCCTTCGCGCTTGCATCGGCACGGCGTGCCGGTTCATTGAGGGCGGGAGAGGAGCCATCTGGTGCTGAAGCTGCGCGTCATCCCGTGTCTGGACGTCAAGGACGGCCGCGTCGTCAAGGGCGTTAACTTCGTTGCGCTGCGCGATGCCGGCGATCCGGTGGAGCAGGCCGCGGTCTATGACGCGGCCGGCGCCGATGAGCTGACCTTTCTCGACATCACCGCGAGCCACGAAAACCGCGACACCATCCTGGACGTGGTGGCGCGCACGGCGGCGCGCGTGTTCCTGCCGCTGACCGTCGGCGGCGGCATCCGCAGCGTCGGTGACATGCGCCGGCTGCTGCTCGCCGGTGCCGACAAATGCAGCATCAATTCCGCCGCCGTGGCGCGCCCGGAACTGGTGCGCGAAGCGGCGGAGAAATTCGGCAGCCAGTGCGTCGTCGTCGCCGTCGATGTGAAGCAATCGGCGCAAGGCGCCTGGGAGGTGTTCACCCATGGCGGGCGGCACGGCACCGGCATCGACGCCATAGCCTGGTGCCGGCGGGTGGCGGAGCTCGGCGCCGGTGAGATCCTGCTGACCAGCATGGACCGCGACGGCACCGGCCAGGGTTTTGATCTCGACCTGCTGCGCGCCGCCTGCGCCGCCGTGCGCCTGCCGGTGGTGGCCTCGGGCGGCGTCGGCAGCGCCGCCGATTTTGTCGCCGGTGCCCGCGCCGGCGCCACCGGCCTGCTGGCGGCCAGCGTATTCCATTTCGGCCAGTTGACGGTGGCGCAGGTGAAGGCGGCCCTGGCGGCGGCCGATTTGCCGGTGCGTCTGATGCAGGCAGCTTAAGACATGGCAAAGAAGGCCGCGCCGGGCAAGAAAGCGGCGGGGAAGAGGACGATCGCTTCGGGCAAGAAGGCCGCTTCGGGCAAGAAGGCCGCTTCGGGCAAGAAGGCCGCGTCGGGCAAGAAGGCCGCGTCGGGCAAGGCGGCCGGTGCCGGCAAGAAGGCCGGTCTGAGCAAGCGAATCGCGGCGAAACGTCTGCCCATCCCGCCGCCCGCCTGCGGTGCCGGCGGCGCCGAGGTGCTGGATCGGCTGTGGGGCGTGGTGACGCAGCGCCGCGATGCCGATCCGACGACGAGCCATTCCGCCCGGTTGCTCGCGCGCGGTACCGCCAAGGTGGCGCAGAAGTTTGGCGAGGAAGCGGTCGAGTGCCTGATCGAGGCGATTGCCGGCAACCGCGACGCGCTGATCGCCGAAAGCGCCGACACGCTCTATCATCTCATCGTCATGTGGGTGGCTGCCGGGGTGCGGACGGAGGAAGTCTGGGCCGAGCTGACGCGGCGCGAAGGCGTCAGTGGGATTACCGAGAAGGCCAGCCGCGTGCAGAAGCTGCCGATCCAGTTCGGCCTGCGCACCCGCAAGATTCCCTGAGGCATCACATGTCCGCTGAAAAGATCCATTATCTCGAAGACCTTCAGGTCGGCCAGCGCTTCGTCAGCGGCTCCTATACCGTGACGCTGGCCGAAATCATCGAGTTCGCCACGCGCTTCGATCCGCAGCCATTCCACCTCAATGAGGCCGCGGCACGCGCCTCGCTGTTCGGCGGCCTTGCCGCCAGCGGCTGGCACACCGCATCAATCACCATGCGGCTCAACGTTACGGGGGGGCTGCCGGTGGCCGGTGGCATCATCGGCGCCGGCGGCGAGATCGCCTGGCCGCGGCCGACCCGGCCCGGCGACACGCTGCATGTCGAGAGCGAGATTCTCGACATCAAGCCATCGAAGTCGCGCCCCGATCGCGGCATGGTGACGATCCGCAGCGAGACCCGCATCCAGAGCGGCGATGTGGTTCAGGTGCTGACGGCAAAGCTGGTGGTGCCGCGGCGCGGATGACGCGGGCGACGTGTTCGGCCGCCGCCGCACGGTTGCCGGCGTTCAGTCAGCGCGTGATCCTTGCATGCCGGCTGCCGGTGCGGGCGGGCAAGCGCTGGTGGCGTCAGCCTGCGCGGCAGAAAGTGCCATCCGCCCGGTGCCTCTCATCCGCCCACCACCACCTCGATCGGCGTCGCCGACTCGCAGATGGTCAGCGGCACCGCACCGGCGAAATCGCCATCGGTTTGCGTCGGCACGTCTTCCGACAAGATCGCGACGTGCTCGGCGCGGATCAGGCACACGCCGGGCATGTGCGGCAGCAGGTTGAGCGGCAGTGCCGCGCCATTGAGCAGCGCCGCCGCCGGCCCGGTGCGGTTGAACAGCGCCACGGTAAAGCCGCGCGCCGTCGGTGAGGCGCCCGGCGCCAACACATATCGCCCGGCATAGAAATGACCCTTGCTGACGATGACGCTGCCGGCCTCGCGTGATGCGCCGTCGATGGTCAGACGGATCGGCCGGAACCGGTATTCTGCCAACTCACGCATCATTTGCACCACATAGGCGCCGCGCCCCAGAATACGCTTCAGCCCCAGCGGCAGCGTCTGCACCACCCGCGCATCGAACCCGGCGCCGAGCATCTGCACAAACACCCGCGCACCTTCCGCCCCATGCGCCAGTCCCGGCCAGATCGCCTGGGTGCGGCCGAACGCCAGCGCCCCGGCCACATCGCGCGGCGTGAACGGCAATGCCAGTTCGTGCGCCAGCACGTTCGCCGTGCCGAGCGGAATGACGCCGAGTCGACACTCCGAGCCGTTCAGCCCGTTGACCACCTCGGCGATGGTGCCGTCGCCGCCGGCGGCGACGACCAACCGGGCGCCGCGCGCGGCTGCCTCCCGTGCCAGCAGCGTGGCATGGCCGACATGGCGCGTCTCGGCCAGTTCGATGCGCATGCCGTTGGCCGACATCAGGTCGAGCACACGCCACAGCCGCGCGGTGCGGCGCAGCCCGGCGGTCGGGTTGAAGACGATCAGCACAATACGACTCGCCGCCCCCGCGGATGGCAAACGCTTATTCTCCGGCCGGATGATGACAGTGCAATGACGCTTGCGCGGCATCTGCATGATCTTGCCGTCGCGGGTGAAGTTGCTGGCGGGTCATGCAAACATCACATGCGCCGCGCGGTGCATGGGGTATCTGCTGCGGCAGATGCAACAGCGCACGGGCCCTGCCGCCACGATGACCGCTTCCTCCGCCACTCCGCTGCGGGCACGCTACCGCAGCGTGTTCATCTCCGACGTGCATCTCGGCACGCGCGGCTGCCGCAGCGAGTTCCTCATCGACTTCCTCCGCCGAGTCACCTGCGAGCAACTTTACCTTGTCGGCGACATCATCGACGGCTGGCGGATGCGCAAGTCCTGGTACTGGGACGCCGATTGCGACGAGGTGCTGCGGCTGATCCTGCGCCATGCCCGCGCCGGCACCGATGTAACCTACATTCCCGGCAACCATGACGAGTTGTTCCGCGCCTGGCTGCCGGTCGGGCTGGAGATCGCCGGCATCCGGCTGCGCGCCGAGGCGGTGCATGTCACCGCCGATCAGCGGCGGCTGCTGGTCATCCACGGCGACGAGTTCGACAGCGTGGTGCGCTACGCCCGCTTCCTCGCTCTGCTCGGCGACTGGGCGTACAACGCCGTGCTGCGGCTGAACACCAGCTTCAACGCGGTGCGCCGCCGCCTCGGCTATCCATACTGGTCGCTCTCGGCGTGGCTGAAGCGCCAGGTCAAGGAGGCGGTGAAGGCGATTGACCGTTTCGAGCAGGCATTGGCCGGCGAGGCGCGCCGCCGCGGCCTCGACGGCGTCGTCTGTGGCCACATCCATCACGCCGAAATGCGCGAGGTCGGCGGCGTGCTCTACGTCAATGACGGTGACTGGGTGGAAAGCTGCACCGCGCTGGTCGAGCACGAGGACGGCCGGCTGGAGCTGATCGACTGGGCGGCGCTCAACCGCTTTTCCTTCGCCGCAGTTCGCCCCGCCGCGGTGGCACACCCTGCCTGACGCGCTGCCCCGTGTCGGCGACGTGCCCGCTGCCGCTGCCGCTGCCGCTGCCGCTGCCGCTGCCGCTGCCGCGGGCGCGGGCGCGGGCTGGCGCATCCTGATCGTCTCGGATGCGTGGCGTCCGCAGGTCAATGGCGTGGTGCGCACGCTGGCGACGGTGGCCGACGAGCTGCGCATGCTCGGCCATGCGGTGGAGGTGATCGGGCCGGACCGGTTCCGCACGCTGCCCTGTCCGACCTATCCCGACATCCGCCTCGCCGTGCTGCCGCGCCGCAAGCTCGGGCGGCTGATCGCGGCGTTCCGCCCGGACCATCTGCACATCGCCACCGAAGGGCCGCTCGGCATCGCCGCGCGCGCCTGGGTTCGCCGGCGGGGCGGCCAGTTCACCACCTCGTTTCATACCAAGTTTCCCGAATATCTTCAGGCACGCACCGGGATTCCGCCGCGCCTGGCCTATGCCTGGCTGTGCCGCTTCCACAATGCCGGCAGCGGCGTGATGGTGGCGACGGCGATCCTGCGCGCCGAGTTGGCGGCGCGCGGCTTCGCCCCCATCCGCGCCTGGACCCGCGGCGTCGATCTCGACCTGTTCCGCCCGCAGCCGCGCGAGGCGTTTGCCGGCATTGCGCGGCCGATCTTTCTCTATGTCGGCCGCGTCGCCATCGAGAAGAACATCCGCGGCTTCCTCGACCTCGATCTGCCGGGGTCGAAAGTGGTGGTTGGCGATGGGCCGCAGCTTGCCGCGCTGCGGCGCGACTATCCGGGGGTGCATTTCACCGGCGCGCGCTTTGGCGCCGAGCTGGCGCGCGCCTATGCTGGTGCCAATGTGTTCGTCTTTCCGAGTCTGACCGATACGTTCGGCCTCGTGCTGCTGGAAGCGCTCGCCTGCGGCACGCCGGTCGCGGCGTTTCCGGTGACCGGGCCGCTTGACGTGCTGGCCGGCGCAGCCGGGTCGATCGGTGCCGTCGATGCCGACCTTCGCCGCGCCGCACTCGCCGCACTGGAGGGCGACCGCGTCGCCTGCCGCGCCCATGCCGAAGGCTTCTCCTGGCGTGCCTGCGCGCGGGCGTTCCTCGACAATCTCGTCACCCTGGCGCTTTAGCCGCGGCTGCGGCAGGTTCCGGCGGCATACCACCTGTCGGGACCGATCCGTTGAGCCAGCCATCCCGCCGCGCCGACTACCGTGCCTTCTACCCGATCGTCACCCGCTGGAGCGACAACGATCCCTACGGGCACGTCAACAACACCGTCTATTATGCGTGGTTCGATACGGCGGTGAACCGCTATCTGATCGAGGCGGGCGTGCTCGACATCGCCGCCAGCCCAACCATCGGCATCGTCGCCGAGACCGGCTGCCGCTACCGCGCCTCGATCAGCTATCCAGATGACGTTGCCATCGGGCTGCGCGTGGCCCGGATCGGCACCAGTTCGGTGCGCTGGGAGGCGGCGGCGTTTCGTGCCGGTGCCGAGACCGCCGCGGCCGAGGGCCATTTCGTGCATGTCTATGTCGATCGCGCCACCATGCGCCCGGTGCCGATACCGCAGGCGGTGCGTGCGGCGCTGGAGCAACTCGCATGAATCTGGAAGCCGAATACAACAACCGCGCCAAGGTTCCCGGGCACCAAGCGATCATCGACCGCTGGGAGCGTGACGCCGCCGCCTTCCGCGCCGCCTGGACCGAGGCTGAACTCGGCCTCGCCTATGGCCCGACGCCGCGCCAGGTGATGGATTTGTTCTGGCCGGCGGCGGCACATGACGCGCCGCTCGCCCTGTTCATCCACGGCGGCTACTGGCAGGGCGGCGACCGGGCGCGGCACAGCCATGTCGCCGCCGGGCTGCTGGCGCACGGCGTCGCCGTCGCCCTGCCGTCCTATGATCTCTGTCCGCAGGTGTCACTGGCGCAGCTCACCGCGCAGGTGCGCGCCGCCGCCGCCTTTCTCGCCCGTCGGCACGGACGCGGGATGCTGGCGACGGGGCATTCGGCCGGCGGCCATCTCTCGGCGATGCTGCTGGCGACCGACTGGGGGGCCCACAACCTGCCCGCCGCGACCGTCGCCGCCGCCCTGCCGGTCAGTGGCCTGTTCGATCTTGCTCCGCTGCGTCACACGACAGTGAACACGGCGCTCGGGCTGGACGAGGCGGAGGCGCGGCGGCTGTCGCCGATGCTGCTGCCGCGACCCGCCGGGGCGCGGCTGCATGCCGTGGTCGGCGGTGACGAAGGCGCGGAATACAAGCGCCAATCGAGCGGCATTGCCGCCGCCTGGGGTGGCACCTGGGAGGCAGTCGCCGGGCGGAACCACTTTACCATCGTGGACACTCTTGCCGACCCCGAGTCGCCGATCGTACGAACGGCGATCGGGCTACTGTCAAGCTGAAAGAGGCAACCATCGCCTGGCTCAAACGTCAGTGCCTGCGCAGCAACGCAGGAGGTGATGACCATTATGTTCGCTCTCTCGGCAGGCCGGGACTGGACGCATCTCGGGTTTCGACTCGGACTGATCTTGGCTGCATCGGTTCCGGTGCAGGCGGCATTGGCGGGCGACGTGGCCGTTCAACCGCCCCAGGCGCAGGCCGAGGCCAACAAGCTCGCCGCCGAACCCCCCGTCGCCTCGAAGGGTAACGGCATCGTGGTCGATCACAGCGGGCGCAAGGAAGCCGGCAAGGCGTCGATCTACGCGCACAGCTTCGACGGGCACAAAATGGCCGACGGCAAGGTGTACAGCCCGCACGCCAACGTCGCGGCCAGCAAGTCGCTGCCGCTCGGCACGGTCGCCAAGGTGACCAACCTGGAAACCGGCAAATCGACCGAAGTGAAGGTGGAGGACCGCGGCCCGTTCGTCAGCGGCCGGGTCGTCGATCTGACGCCGCACGCGGCGCGGGAGATCGGCCTGACCGGCAAGGAAGGCTTGGCGCCGGTGATCGTCGCGCCGGTCGCGGTCCCGCAGACCAATGGCAGCGTCAAGCTGGGCGCCGGCGCGGCCGATGTCGAGCAGGCGGACGCCGCCCCCACCGAATAGCTACGCCACGTCGCGCACCATCTCCGCCAGCGCGAGCGCGGCGGTCAGTCCGGGCGACTCGATGCCGAACAGGTTGACCAGTCCGGCGACGCCGTGCATGGCCGGTCCCTGGACGACGAAATCCTGCCGCGCGACGCTGGGCGGCACAATTTTCGGCCGGATGCCGGCATAACCGGGCTGCAGTGCAGCATCCGGCAGACCGGGCCAGTAGCGGCGGATGGCGGCGTAGAACCCGTCCGCCCGTGCCGGGTTCACCCGGTAGTCGATGCGCTCAATCCATTCGACATCCGGGCCGAACCGCGCCTGTCCGGCCATATCGAGTGTCAGATGCACGCCGAGGCCGCCCGCCACCGGCACCGGGTAGATCAGCCGTCCGAACGGCGACCTTCCTGAGAGGGTGAAATAGTTGCCGCGGGCATAATATGGCGTCGGCACCATCTGCGACGGCATGCCGGCGATGGCGCGCGCCACCGAGGGCGCATGCAGCCCGGCGGCATTGACCAAACGCCGCGCCCGCAGCGCCGCCCCGGCCGCCTCGATCACCACGCCCTGCGCATCCGCCCGTCCGGCCGTCACCGGTGCATGGAAGGCAAACACCGCGCCGGCCGCCTCCGCCTCGCCCTGCAGGGCGAGCATATAGGCGTGGCTGTCGAGGATGCCGGTGGAGGGGGAAAGCAGCGCGGCGGTGCAGGCGAGGGCGGGTTCCAGCAGGCGCGCCTCGGCCCCGGAGAGTGGCTGCAGGTCATCGACGCCGTTGGCCGCGGCGGCGGCGGCGATGCCGGAGAGTTTCTGCTCCTCCGGCGCGTCGGTGGCGACGATCAGCTTGCCGCAGTTGCGGAACGGCACCCCCCGGTTGCGGCAAAAATCATACAACATCCATTTTCCGCGAACGCACAGCCGCGCCATGAGACTGTCGCGCGGATAATAGATGCCGGCATGGATCACTTCGCTGTTACGGCTGGAGGTCTCAGTGCCGATCCCCTCCGCCGCTTCCAGCACCAACACCTCGTGTCCGGCCTGGGCCAGCGCGCGGGCGACCGCGATGCCGACCACGCCGGCGCCGATGACGATGCATTCGACGCTGTCCATGCCTGCTCCGTCCTCACCGGACGCGAGGGTGGAACGCGGCGCCGCGCCGGGCAAGCGGCAGGGGCGCATGAAAGACCTGTCAGTCGGCCCCATTGTGGTTTAACTGCGCGGCTTCAGTTATTCGCTGCACCCTGATGAGGCCCTTGATGCGCGCATACCGTTGCCTCGCGCTGCTGGTCCTGCTGCTGCCCGCGGCCGCCGCGCGCGCGCAAATGGGCGCCGGCCCCCCTGCGGTCGGCGTCGTCGCTGCCCATGAGCAGCCGGTTACGGAGACCACCGAGTTTGTCGGCCGCATCCAGGCCATCGACAAGGTCGATCTGGTGTCGCGTGTGACCGCCTTCCTCGATGAAATCCATGTGTCGGAGGGCGCCGAAGTGCAGAAGGGCGACCTGCTGTTCGTGCTGGAGCGCGGCCCGTTCGAGGCTGATGTCGCCGTGCGGCAGGCGACGGTGGCGCAGGATCAGGCGCTGCTGCGCAACGCCACCATCACGCTCGGCCGCGCCCAGGCGTTGCTCAATACCCCGGCCGGGCAGCGCAGCGCCGTCGATGACGCGCAGGCGCAGCAGGCGAGCCTCGGCGCCCAGATGCTGTCGGCGCAGGCGCAGCTCCGCGCCTCGCAAATCAACCTCGCCTACACCGAAATCCGCGCACCGGTGGCGGGGAAGATATCCCGCATCCTGATCACCACCGGCAACGTGGTGACGCCATCCTCTGGTCCGCTGGCGACAATTTACAGCCAGGACCCGATGTATGTGCTGTTCCCGGTCTCGGTGCGCGCCGCGCTCGATCTGCGCAAGCGCTACGAGGGCAAGGGACCGCGCGCCGTGACGGTGAAGTTGCGGCTGCCCGATGGCAGCTTGTTCGGCCAGGCCGGCACCATCGACTATATCGAGCCGACGGTGAGTTCCAGCACCGACACGGTGATCTTTCGCGCCCGCATCGCCAACCCGCTGCGGCCCAATGCCAGAGCCAACGATCCCGGCAGCCGCGAGCTGATCGACGGCGAGTTCGTCACCGTCCAGCTCGAAGGCGTCGAGCCGGTGCTGGCACTCGGCATCCCGCGCGCCGCGGTGCTGACCGACCAGCAGGGCAGCTATGTCTATGTGCTCGGCCCCGGCAACCATGCCGAACAGCGCCGCATCGTGCTCGGCCAATCGACGCCGGCCACCGCGATCGTGCTGAGCGGGCTGCACGACGGCGAGACGGTGATCGCCGACGGGTTGCAGCGCGTGCGCCCCGGCGCGGTCGTCAATCCCGGACCGCCGCCGCCCGCCCCGGTCGCGCCGCCACCGGGAAAATCCTGATGTTCTCGTCGATTTTCGTCGATCGGCCACGGCTCGCGGTGGTCATCGCCATCCTGACGACGCTGGCCGGACTGATCGCGCTGACCCGCATTCCGGTGGCGCAGTTCCCCGACATCGTGCCGCCGCAGGTCACCGTGACGACGCGCTATCCCGGCGGCTCGGCCAGCGTGGTGGAAGCCACCATCGCCCAGCCGCTGGAGGCGCAGGTCAACGGCGTCGATCGCATGATCTACATGAAGTCGAACAGCGCCAACGACGGCAGCTATTCGCTGACAGTCAGCTTCGAGCTCGGCACCAACCCCGACATCGACGTGGTCAACGTCAACAACCGGGTGCAGACGGCGCTGTCGAAACTGCCGCCGGAGGTGCAGCTCGAAGGCGTCACGGTGCAGAAGCGCAGTTCGGCGATTCTGGAATTCCTCCAGTTCTACAGCGAAAACGGCAAGCAGGACCCGTTGTTCATCAGCAATTACGTCACCATCAACATCCTCGACAAGCTGTCCCGCGTGCCCGGCGTCGGGCAGGCCTTCGTGTTCGGCGCGCTCGACTACTCGATGCGCATCTGGTTCGACACCAATCGGCTGGTCAGCCTGAACCTGATGCCCTCCGACATCATCGCCGCCATCCAGGCGCAGAACCAGCAAAGCGCCATCGGCCGCATCGGCGCCCGCCCCACCTCGGATGCGACGCAGTTCCAGATCAACCTGCAGACCAAGGGCCGGCTGGTGACGGCCGAGGAGTTCGGCCGCATCGTCATCCGCGCTAACCCCGATGGCTCGGTGCTGCGCGTCGCCGATGTGGCGCGGGTGGATCTCGGCGCCGCGACGATGGACACGCTGAGCCGGCTGAACGGCAAGCCGGCGATAGCCATAGGCATCTATCTGGCACCGGGCGCGAATGCCGTGGCGACGGCGACGCGCGTGTCACAGACGCTCGACAGTCTGGCGCACCGCTTCCCCGAGGGGCTGAAGCAGATCGTCTTCTACGACAGTTCCACCTTCGTCACCGACACCATCCACGAGGTACTGCGTACTCTGGTCGAAGCATTCGTGCTGGTGGTGGTGGTCGTGTTCTTGTTTCTCGGCAGCCTGCGCGCAACCATCATCCCGACCGTTGCCGTGCCGGTCAGCCTGATCGGCACCTTTGCCGTCCTGCTGGCGCTTGGCTTTTCGGCCAATACGGTGTCGCTGCTGGCGCTGGTGCTGGCGGTCGGCATCGTCGTCGATGACGCGATCGTCGTGGTGGAAAACGTCGAGCGGGTGATGGAGGAGCATCCCGACCTGTCGCCGGCGGCGGCGACCAAGGAGGCGATGCGCCAGATCACCGGGCCGATCATCGCCATCTCGCTGGTGCTGCTCTCGGTGTTCGTGCCGATCGGCTTCATTCCCGGCATTTCCGGCCAGTTGTTCCGTCAGTTCGCGGTGACGATCAGCGTCGCGATGGTGATCTCGGCAATCAACGCGCTGACCTTGTCGCCGGCGCTGTGCGCGCTGTTCCTGCGCCATTCGGGCCGCCGGCGTGGCATCATGGGGCTGGTGTTGCGCGGCATCGACGGTGTGCGCAACGGCTACGCGGCGAGCGTGCAGCGGCTGCTGCGCGTCGCCGCGCTGTCGCTGCTGCTGGTGGCGGCGGCGGCCGGCGGCATCGCCTGGTTCGGCATCAGCACGCCGAGCGGCTTCCTGCCGGACGAGGATCAGGGCGCCTTTTTCATCGCCGTGCAGTTGCCGGACGGCGCCTCGGTGGCGCGCACGCGCGGTGTGACGCAGCGGGTGGAAACCATGCTGCAGACGATGCCGCAGGTGGAAAACGTGCTCTCCATCGTCGGCTTTTCCCTGCTCGACGGCGGGGCGCAGAGCAATGCGGCGTTCGTCGTCGTGCGCCTCAAGCCATTTGCTGACCGCACCGCGGCAGCCGACCGGGCACAGGCGGTGATCGGCCGGGTCTTCGGGCAGGCGCAGGAGATCCGCTCGGCGATGGTGTTTCCGTTCAACCTGCCGCCGATCATCGGGCTGTCCACCAGCGGCGGCTTCGAATACCAGCTCGACAATCTGGAAGGGCGCGACCCGGCCGAGATGGGCAGCGTGATGGGCGGGCTGCTCGGCGCCGCCAATGCCGACAAGCGGCTGGCGCAGGTGTTTTCGACCTTCACCGCCGCGACGCCGAGCCTCTATCTCGACATCGACCGCGACAAGACGGCGGCGCTCGGCGTCAATCTCACCGACGTATTCACCGCGCTGCAGGCCACGCTCGGCGGTTACTACATCAATGACTTCAATCTCTTCGGCCGCACCTGGCAGGTCAATCTGGAAGCCGAGGACGCCGACCGCAACGACGTGCCGGCGATCTGGCGCATTTTCGTGCGCAACAGCCGCGGTACGATGGTGCCGCTGCGGTCGCTGGCCGATCTGCGCTATGTGCTCGGGCCGCAGACCATCAGTCGCTACAATAACTATCGCTCGATCACCATCAACGGCAAGCCGGCGGCGGGCGTGTCGTCGGGCGACGCGCTCACCGCCATGGCGCAGGTTTCGGCGAAAACCCTGCCGCCCGGCTATGATTTTGAATGGACCGGGACCGCCTATCAGGAAATCCAGGCGAGCGGGAAGACCGGCACGCTGCTGGCGCTGGCGGTGCTGTTCGCCTATCTGTTCCTGGTGGCGCTGTATGAGAGCTGGGTGATTCCGATCCCGGTGCTGCTGTCGGTCAGTGTCGGCGTGCTCGGGGCGTTCATCGGCCTCTATCTGTTCGGCCTGCCGCTCGATCTCTACGCGCAGATCGGTCTGGTGGTGCTGATCGCGCTGGCGGCGAAGAACGGCATTTTGATCGTCGAGTTCGCCAAAGAGCAGCGCGAGGCCGGGCTGCCGATCCGCGAGGCGGCGGCGATGGGCGCGCGCATGCGCTTCCGCGCCGTGGTGATGACCTCGATCGCCTTTATCCTTGGCCTCGTGCCGCTGGTCTGGGCCAATGGTGCGGCGGCGTTAAGCCGGCACGCGGTCGGCACGCCGGTGTTCGCCGGGATGATCGGCGCGACGACGATCGGCGTGTTCATCATCCCGATGCTGTACGTGACGTTCCAGACGATGCGCGAGCGGGTCAAGCGGGGGCGTAGACGCAAGGGCGAGATCCCGGCACCACGAAGTGAATTGTGAGTATCTTTGCGAGCCAACCGCCGGGTTCCTGTTGCGCGATAATCCGGCGTCAGTTATACAAAAATATAATCTCGATGGTGACAATGCTGACAGCCACGCTGCGCAAGGTTGGTGGTTCGGTCATGCTGTCGGTGCCGCCTTCCATTCTGGAAGCGCTGCACTTGTTCACCGGCGCGACAGTCGGCCTCTGCGTCGAGCATGGCAGGCAGATCATCCAGCCGCAGCCCCGCCGAGGCTACCGCTTGGCCGACCTCCTGGCCCAATGCGATCCGTCGGCCGAGCCGCCCGACGATCGGGCGTGGCTTGAAGCGCCGGCCACCAGCGGCGGCAAACTCGCGCGGGTCTCCGGCCGCGCGGTTTCCCTTGCGGGCGCTGGCGCGGAGATGCCCGGCATCGTCCGTTGCGACCAGCCATGTGCCCTCGACCATGCCGCCCGCCATGCACCACGGCGCAGGTGGTGGCGAAGCTGACCGCGATCTTGGAATAACCTTGCCCCCCTTCACCTTTCCCCGCCATGCCGTAGATTGGGTCGAATGACCAGTTACCCGGAGAACGCCCCATGACAAAGTTCGGCATCGCCCAGCCCGTCCGCCGGGTCGAGGATCCGCGCCTGTTGCGGGGCGGCGGTTCCTATACCGACGACATCACCCTGCCCGGCACGGTCCACGGCGTGGTGCTGCGCAGCCCGCACGCCGCCGCCCGCATCACCGCGCTCGACACCGCCGCGGCGCGCGCCCTGCCCGGCGTGTTGGCCGTCTATACCAGCGCCGACCTCACGGCCGACGGCATCGGCCCGCTGCCCTGCGCCGCCCAGGTGAAGAACCGCGACGGTTCGCCGCAGGCCGCCCCGCCGCATCCGGTGCTGGCCGAGGGGGCGGTGCGCCATGTCGGCGACCCGGTCGCCTTCATCGTCGCCGAGACCGGCACACAGGCGCGCGACGCCGCCGAGGCGGTGATGGTCGAATACGACATCCTGCCCGCCATCACCGATCTCGGTGCGGCGCTCGATGCCGGCGCGGCGCAGGTGTGGGACAGCGTGCCCGGCAACAAGGTGTTCGACTGGGAAATCGGCCAGAAGGACAAAACCGAGGAGTTGTTCCGCTCTGCCGCCCATGTCACCCGGCTCACCGTGGTCAACAACCGCATCGTCGTCGCCTCGATGGAGGCGCGCGCGGCGCTCGCCGCCTATGACGCCGCCGAGCAGAAATGGACGCTGCGTACCAACACGCAGGGCGGCTGGCTGCTGAAGGACATTCTTTCGTCCGCGGTGTTCCATGTCGATGCGGCGAAGTTCCGCGTCATCACCCCCGACGTCGGCGGCGGCTTCGGCATGAAGATTTTCGTCTATGCCGAGCATGTCCTCACCTGCTACGCCGCGCGCAAGCTGGGTCGGCCGGTGAAATGGGCGTCCGAGCGGTCGGAGGCGTTCCTCTCCGACACGCATGGCCGCGACAACATCACGATGGGCGAGATCGCCACCGACGCGGCGGGAAAGTTGCTCGCCCTGCGCACCCGCAATGTTGCCAACATGGGCGCCTATCTCTCGACCTTCGCGCCGTTCATCCCGACCGCGGCGGGTACCGGCGTGCTGGCCAGCGTCTATGGCTTCCAGGCGGTGTACGCCAACGTCATCGGCGTGTTCACCAACACCACCCCGGTCGATGCCTATCGCGGCGCCGGCCGGCCGGAGGCGAACTATCTGGTCGAGCGGCTGATCGACGCGGTGGCGCGTGACCTCAAGATCGACCGCGTCGAGCTGCGTCGGCGCAACATGGTGCTGCCCGAGGCGATGCCGCACAAGACGCCGGTGGGCAAGACCTATGACAGCGGCGATTTCCGCGTCGTGCTCGATGCCGCGCTGCACAATTCCGATTGGGCGGGCTTCCCGGCGCGGGCGGCGGAGGCGGCCAGGCGCGGTAAGCGCCGTGGCATCGGCCTGTCCTACTACCTGGAGGCGACCGGCGGCGCGCCGACCGAGCGGGCAGAAATCCGCTTCGTCGAGGATGGCTACGTCGATGTCTATGTCGGCACTCAATCGACCGGCCAAGGGCATGAGACGGCCTATGTCCAGCTTACCGTCGATCGGCTCGGCGTGCCGGGCGAGAAGGTGCGGGTCAAGCAGGGCGACACCGACACCATCCCGACCGGCGGTGGCACCGGCGGCGCGCGCAGCCTCTATTCCGAAGGCACCGCCATTCTCGCCACCGCCGCAACGGTGATCGAAAAGGGCAAGAAGGCGGCCTCCGAGGCGCTGGAGGCAGCCCCTGCCGACATCGTGTTCGAGGACGGGCGCTTCTCCATCGTCGGCACCGACCGCGGCATGGACATCATCGCCCTGGCCGCGACGCAGCGCGCCCGTGCCGCACGCGGCGAGGACGTGACCACGCTCGATGCCGCCGAAGTGGCCGAGATCAAGGCGCACACTTTCCCCAATGGCTGCCACATCGCCGAGGTGGAAGTGGACCCCGAAACCGGGGTGGTCCGCGTGGTGCGCTACAGCGTCACCGACGATGTCGGCAAGGCGGTCAATCCGCTGATCGTGCGCGGCCAGGTGCATGGCGGCGTGGCGCAGGGCCTGGGTCAGGCGATGCTGGAGCGCACCGCCTATGACAAGGAAAGCGGGCAGCTCCTCTCCGGCAGTTTCATGGACTATGCCCTGCCGCGCGCCGACGACCTGCCGTCGATTGATGTCGATCTGGTGGAGGTGCCGTGTGCCTCCAACCCGCTCGGCGTCAAGGGGGCCGGCGAGGCCGGCGCGGTCGGCAGCCCGCCGGCGGTGATCAATGCCATCGTCGATGCGCTGAGCGGCGACGGCGTCACCCATATCGACATGCCGGCGACGCCGGAAATCGTCTGGCGGGCGCTGTCGGGCCGCAAGGCCGCCTGAGCCGCCCGTCCCCATAAGGGCAACCTGCTCCGGTGCGTCGCGTTCACACCGACACAGCGGAGCAGGAGAGCGATGGAATGACAGGCATGAGCGAGCGGATCGGGGATGCCGGAACCGAGGCGCACGAGCAACTCCGACAGTTGCGCGAGCAGGTCGATCGGCTGATGCGCGAGCGGGTCTCGCCGGCGCTGTCCGGCGCCGCCAGCCGCGCGCAGGGCGCGGCCCATCAGGCGCGCGGGATGGCCGAAGGTCAGGCGGAGGCGCTGTCCGGCCGGATCAAGGGTATGCCGATTACCTCGGTGGCGATTGCCGCGGCGGCCGGCTACCTGATCGGCCGGCTGACCCGTTAGAGCGTGACGCTTCAGGGTGGCATCAGCCTGAAGCGTCACGCGCCCTCGATAGCGGAGACGCAGAGCATGATGGGTTCAACCTGAACCGATCATGCTCCGGCGCCCTGATACGTTCGGAGGATGCGACATGCGTCAGAGCACCCGCTTGTTGGGGCCGGCCGGTCCAGTCGCGGCCCTGGTCCGGGCGTTGGCCTCGGACCACTGACCGATGCGCAGCTTCAGGCTGGCCCGCATTGCCGCGCAGGCGGAGTTGCTGCGTCTGCGGCATCTGTTGCGCCGGCAGGCGGTGCGGGCGGCGCTCGGCGCCATCGCGCTGGTGTTTTTGCTCGCCTGCCTCGGCGCCCTGCACGTCGTGTCCTACCTCGCGCTGCGGCTCCGGCTGGACGCTTTGACCAGTGCGGCAATCGTCGCCGGCGCCGATCTGCTGCTGGCGCTGATTTTCGGTGGGCTGGCACTGCGCGACTCGCCCGGCCGGGTTGAGCAGGAGGCACTGCTGCTGCGTCAGACGGCGCAGGCGCAGATGATGGAGGCGGCTGCGGCGACCATCATCCTCGGGCCGGTGCTGCGTCTGCTCGGGGTGCGCAAACTTTATGGGCTGGCGCTGGCTGCGCTGACCGCGCTCTATCTCGGCCGACGCCGCTGAACCGGCTATAGGGTCGGCGTGACCGGCGGGATGCGCGCAGATGACCGAAGAGACCGTGATCGCGAGGCGGGAGGGCCGCCTCGGCTGGCTGCTGATGAACCGGCCGCGGGCGCTGAACGCGCTCGATCAGGCGATGATCGAGGCGCTGGTGGCGGCGCTGGACGGCTGGCGTGACGATCCGGCGGTGGCGGCGGTGGTGCTCGATAGCACCTCGGACCGAGCCTTCTGCGCCGGCGGCGACATCCGCGCCATCCGCACCGCCGCGCTGGCGGGCGACGGCGCGACCATCGAGCGGTTCTTTACCGCCGAATATGCGCTGAATGCCGCCATCGCCGAATATCCCAAACCCTATGTGGCGCTGATAGACGGCATCTGCATGGGTGGGGGCATCGGCGTCTCCGTTCACGGCACGATGCGGGTGACCACCGAGCGTGGGCTGTTTGCCATGCCGGAAACGGCGATCGGCATGTTCCCCGATGTCGGGGCCACTTTTGTCCTGCCGCGACTGCACGGCGCGTTGGGGATGTTTCTTGGCCTGACCGGCACCAGGCTCGCCGGTGGCGATGCGGTGCATGCCGGCCTCGCCACGCATTTCGTCCCCGCGGCCGCTTTGCCGGCGCTGCGTGCGGCGCTGGTCGAGCAGGGCGCCGCGGCGGTGTCGCGACACGCGGTGCCGCCGCCGCCGTTCACCCTGGCGCCGCACCTGTCGATGATCGCGCGCTGTTTCTCGGCCGGATCGGTGGCGGAAATCTTGACACGTCTGGCGGCCGAACCGGGCGAGGCTGCGCGCGACACCCTGGCGACGCTGCGCGGCCTGTCACCGGCGGCGCTGTGCTGGTCGCACGCGGCGCTGACCCGCGGCGCCGGCCTGGATCTGCGCACGGCACTGACCAAAGAACTGGCGCTGACGCGGCACGTGACCCGCCACCCGGACTTTGCCGAGGGGGTGCGGGCGATGGTGGTCGATAAGGACCGCGCACCGCGCTGGACGCCGGCGACGGTCGAACAGGTCGATGCCGGCGCCATCGCGGCGATGCTGGATGGTTGAGCGGCGGCGGGCGGCACGGTAATCAGGTGCGATGCCGGGTTAGCACAGCGGTAGTGCAGCGGTTTTGTAAACCGAAGGTCGGGGGTTCAAATCCCTCACCCGGCATAAATGATTTCAGTAACTTAAAAGGCGCAATGAGTCGGTGGCGGACCATTTGCGGCTGATCGCACGGCAGGAGTCTGGCCGGTCATCCGTGCTGCTGCGCCAACCCGGCCAGCGTCTTTTCGTCCTTGATGGCGGCCAATGCCACTTTCGCCTTGCAGGTCCGTCTGAATTTGCCCGGCCTTCTCTCAGGCGCAGGCCAGCCCGACGATGCCCGCGCCGGGGATGACGACCTGCCTGTCCGTCACCGCGGCGCCGTCACGCGCCGGGGGCAGGATGCGCGGCGGCACAGGCAAGATGGCTCGCGTCCAGCGCCGGCCCGAGCAACAGCAGGGCGGCGAGCCGGCGGGCGGTTGCCTGAACGTGTTCCACCTCGGCTTCGCTCAACGGGCGGCCGAGGATGGAATGGTCACGGTAGCTGAGCCATTTCTTCAGCACCTGATAGCCGCCGATATGCACCTCCCACACCGTATCCGGCACGTTGCGCCAGCAGCTTGCGCCGTTCATCCAAACATCGAAGGTGCGGGCGCCGAGCCGGCCGGACTCGGCCGTGGTCGCGGCTTCGGCGGCAGAGTAGGCACGCGGCATGGCCCGGCCGCGGCCGGGCATGGTGACGCCCTTGTCGGTGCGCGCGCCCCACCCCGCCGTCAGCCGCCAATCCCTCGGCACGCCGGGCAGGGTTGCTGGAACGGCGATGGCGGCAAGCTCCGCGCGGATGGTGCCGGTGGTGACGCCGGGCACCGGCATATCAGGGTCGAGCAGCGCCGCCACCTGCGCGCCGAGGGCCGCCGAGGCGTGCAGCAAATCGGCCGAACCCGGCAGCGGCACGCGCGGCCAGCCCTGCCGGATGCCGTCGGCGTTGGCCGCGACATAGGCGGGGCTGTAGCCGGTGGCGAGGGCGTGCAGCCAGACGAGGCGTGCGGCGTCGGCATCCGCCGGAACGCCGATCCTTTCAAGCCATGCGGCGGCGGCAGCGGACAGGTTCGGCCTTATGGCGCCGGACAGATTTTCCTGGACCGGGAAGACGAACGCATCGGCCCGCATACCGTGATCGTCGGGCAGCACGGAGGTCCAGCACACCGGCCAGCCTTCCGGCTCCGCCACGCCGCGGACACGGCTTATGAGGAAGCCGGCAGCGTCAGGGAGGACGTGTTGTAAATCCGGCCGCGATCGGTTCCACACCGCGGATGCTTGGGTTGCGTACGCCCAGCAATTGTCAAATGGCCGAATCCAATACCGTTTGACGAAATCCGGTCTGAAACCTTCGCCAATTGCGACCCGGCGCGCTGTTTTCGCGACAAAGGCAGCGCGATCGTCGGCCAGCCCCGGCGCTACCCGACGCACCGCGTCCATCGGCTGCGTGCGATCCAGATAAATCCGCAGACGCGCTTCAAGTACGTCGCGGTCGTTGTCCATCAGCGCGCCGCCACGCTTCTCCATCAACCCGTTCAACGGCGCAATCCGCGCGAGGTCCGGCAGCGCCGGCCAACTCGTGTACTCCGCACCTGCCGTTCCCGGCCGCAGCAAAAAGCGGTTTTCCGGCGCCGGGTGAAGAGCCATGTAGCGCGCATCGAAGTCGGTATCGTCGAGCGAGGCGATCAGGTGCGCGCGTCGTTCCGCCGCCCCGGACGCATCGATGTCGTCGCGGAAGAAATAGCGCGGACTTGCCTCCTTGCCGGTGCGGACAAGCAGCACGGTGGCCACGCCCTGCCGGATGCCGGGCGAAAAACCCTGCATCGCAAACACCGTCTCGCTGCTTCGCCCGTCCGGCCCGTATTCGGTGATCTTGCGATCACCGTGCATGTTCTCGATCCAGATGCGATCGAAGCCCTGTACGATGGAACGACGCATTACCGTGTAGGACGGTCCCGACAGCCAGGAATGGTTGCTGATGTAGCTGACGACGCCGCGCCCTGTCGTATCGACGATGCGCCGTTCCGCAATGCGGAAGAAGCGCACGTAAAGATCATCCAGATTGAACTTCTTCACGCCCCACTCGGCCTGCAACCCCGCCTTGTAGGGTTCCACCAACCCGCCTTCGCTGTGCGGGCTGACCCCGGCAAAAGCGTTGTACGGCGGATTGCCGAGCACCACGAGAATCGGCCGCTCGCGCTTCACCGCGCCGGCCGCGCCGGCTTCCGCCGTCAGCGCCTCGAATCCGGGGATTGCCGGCTGCGCCGTATCGTCCCAGCCGGTCAGCGCATTGGTCAAATAGACCGCCGCCCGCTCGCCGCTCGCAAACGGCGCCTGCACCCGGCGCAGCGCCTCGCCGACCTGCCAATGGGCGATGATGAACGGCGCCGTCATGATCTCGAAGCCGACGATGCGCGTCTGCGCCGCCCGCTTCAGGCGCTCCGCCAGCAGATCGCCCAGGCCTTTGCTCTGCAGCGTCGTGCGGATGCGGGCCAGCACCTCGACCAGGAACGATCCGGTGCCGCAGCACGGATCGAGCACCCATACACGCTCATCGGCCAGCCCATCGGCGATGCCGAGTTCGCTGCGCAGCACGCGATCCACCCGCTCGACCATGTAGCGCACGATCTCCGGCGGCGTGTACCAGACGCCGAGTTGCCGGCGCAGATCGGCGTCGAAATACTCCAGAAAGGGTTCGTAGAAATACTGAATTGCGTGGGCATCCTCGAAATCGGTGAAGAACGCGGTCTGGTCCACCCGCTCCAGCGTGCCCTGCGCCGCATCGAGCAGAGGGATCAGATCCAGCCCGGCCAGCGCGCGCGGGTTCGCCACTTGTCCGAACAGGAATTGCGCCACCGGGACATGCAGCGTCCATTGCGCCGCCCGCCACTCGAACCGGCCGGCGCCATCGCGCACATGCGCGACCCAGGCCGAGAACAGCCCGTAGAACAATGTCTGTACCAGTGTCGAACGAAACAGATGCTCGCCGTCGCCGGCATCGAAGGCGACGCCGAGCGATGTCTCCATCGCTTTGCGCAAAGCCGCCAGCGCCGGCAGGTCGGCCCGCTCCGTCAGCCGGGCCAGCGCGTCACGCGCATAGGATGCCAGGAAAAAGGCAACATCGGCGGGCTTGCCGAGCGGCGCCCGCGCCATCAGGCAACGCTGCAGGAAATCGGCGAAGCGTTGCAGAAGCGGCTTCGGCCGGGCGCCGTGCAGCAGGTCACGGAACCCCGCCTCGTCCGCCGCCAGATCGAACGCTTCGCGCACGCCGCCGGCCGCATCGAGCAACCGCCACTGCCATAAATTGCAGGCCAGTACCAGCCCGTAGGCCGGCAGGTAATCGCGGCGCACTTGGTCGCTGGCGAGCAGTGCGGCAATGGCATGGTTGGGCGGCTTGACCTCCACCACCCCGCGCTGCGGCGTCACCGCCTGCACCCAGCCGGGCGGTTCGCCGCGACGGAACTGCGCCTGCTCGAACAGACCGAAATCGGGGATGCCGGATTTGCCCCGTGCCGGATGCGGCACGCAGAGCACGCGCGGGCGCAGCGTGGCGCCGATCGCATCCAGCAGATTGGCGACGGCGGGATAATGCGCCGTCTCGGGCGTTCCGGCGCGGGTCGCCCGAATCGTTGCGACCGAATCCAGGAAGGCGCCCACGGCACGGCTCTCGGGTGCGGTCATCGGGGCATGGCTGGTTCAGAATGTTTGCTCACGATGCTGAGTGCAGCACGGCTGCGCCGCCGCGTCACATCCCCTCCCGCACGCCCCAGCGTTCCGCCAGCGCGAGGCAGGCGCGCCAGCCTTCCACGCTGCCTGTCGTGGAAACCCCGCGCAGCGAGGCCGCCGCCGCGGCGCGGCCGAGCGCCAGCGCCTCGGCCGCCGGCCAGGAGCGGAACATGCCGTACAGGGTGCCGGCGGCGAAAGCGTCGCCGGCGCCGTTGGCCGCGATGATCTCCGCCGGCGGCACCGACAGCGACGGCTGCACCACCATCTCGCCCACCGCCGTCCGCCCGACCGCGCCGCGCGGGAAATGCGCCGCCACCAGCCGCATCGGGCCGGCGCCAGCGACGCTGCGCACCGCACGCTCCACCGCCGCGACATCGGTGCGCCCGTCGCGCACCGTGACGCTGCCGGCCAGCGCGCCGATCTCGGCATCGTTGACGATCAGGTAGTCGAGCAGCGGCAGGCACGGCCGCACCAGCGCGGCGATCCGCTCGCCGGCAATGCTCGCCAGTTCCAGACTGGTCAGCAGCCCCGCCGCCCGCGCCCGCGCAAGCGTCGCCGCCCAGCCATTGGCCAGCCCGTCGCACGGCGCCTCCATCGCCCGGTGAATGCCTGGCAGGCCGAGATGGAACACCCGCCCGGCGAGGCCGAAAAAGTCGAAATGGTCCGGCGTCAACAGCGCCGCCGTGCCCTCGAAATACAAATGCGTCCGCCGTCCGCTGGCGCGCGAGCCGAAGGCGTCGGTGTACTGCGTCGCCGCCGCCGCCGTCATCCGCAGGCGCGTGCGGTCGATGCCGGCGGCATCCGCCTCGGCCAGCAGGAAGCGCCCGTCCGCATCGTCGCCGACCAGCCCGATCGTGGCCACCGCGACGCCGGGGTCGAGTCGCCGCAGATCGACGGCGAAGTTGCAGGCCGAGCCGCCGCCGCGCTGCTCCTCCGACAGAATCGCGACGAGCCCGTCCTCGCCCGGCCAGTACTCCACCAGCTTGTTGCGATCGACGCACCACGTCCCGCCGGTGACGAACCCGGCCAGCCCCCCGGCCATAGCTCAGGCGGTGGCGGCGTGGCGCAGCACCGGTTCGGTGATCGCCAGATCGTCCTCCAGGCTGCGCGTCGGCGCGATGCCTTTCGCCGACAGGGCGCCGTGGTAGTCGCGCACCGCCGCGATCGGCGCCGCCTCGCCGCCGGCCACCGCCCGCATCAGCCGCACGATGTCGAGCGGCGATTCGGCGAGGTTGATCTTGCGCCCGAACAGCGCCACCCGCGCGCCATGCCGCTCCGCCTGCGCCAGCAGTTCGAACGTGTCGCGCGTGGTGCCGGCGCCGCCGCCGAGCACGCCGACGACGAGGCCAGGGTCGAAGCTCGCCAGCTCCTCCAGCGCCTTGGGGCCGTTATAGGGGATTTTCAAGAACATCGGCCGGTCGGCCGAGACCACGCCGGCCAGGGCACGGACGATGCAGTCGTTGACGTAGTAGGGCAGCATCTCCGGGTCGATGCCGGTATCGACGTTGGGGTTGAACACTTCGAGGAAATAGCGGAAGCCATGCGCCGCCGCCTCGTCGCGGAACTGTGAGAAGGCGGTCAGGCTGGCGATGTCGGCGTCGATATCGTTATTGAACGTCACCGAATACAGGCCAAGATCGACGCCGATCGCGCGCATGCGCGGCAGGGCGGCGGTGCGGAACGGGTGCGACGGGCGGCGGACATAGGTGGCGCCGCGCATCACCCAGATGTCGGTGGTGTCGTTGGCGCGGATCGCCGGCTTCACCGCGCTGTCATGGAACAGCCCTTCGGCGCCGAGGACTTCGAGGTTGCTGGCCGAGGCGAGCATGATATCGACGATGTCCTGGCGCACGATGGCGCGGATCTGATCGAGGAACTCGGCGCGGGTGCGGTGGCGGGTCCACTGCCCGTCGGCGCCGCGATGCGGCCCGCAGGCGGTCAGGCTCGGCCCCATATCACCGTCCTTGGCGTCGGCAATGATGAAGTCGCTGGGGCGGTATGTGCCGGCATGGATGCGGGCGAGCTTCTGGTCGAGGCGGGTCATGGCAGACTCCTGCATGTTGACGCCACCGGACGCCAGCTCGCGCGCGGCGTCAACCGCCGGGATCGCAGGGCGGACCGGTATGACAATCTGCGTGCTCACGCATTCGGGATTGGTAAAGGGGTGGCGCAACAATTTCGCTGCATCCCGATGCGTCGCGCCGCCGCCCTGCTGCTCGTGCCGATCGCCGTGCTGGCCAGTGTGCCGGCGCGGGCCGATGGCGCGCCGGCGGAGGTGCGGCTCGGCGTGCTGTGGCCGGATGCCGGCCCGCCCGTCGGTCGCCAGCCGGGGGCGGACCTCAACGCCGAGGTGCTGTCGCCGGCGCTGTTCGGTCCGTGGACGGCGCTGCCGGCGTGGCTGCGCTGGGCGGCCTCGCCGCGGATCAATCTGGGCGGCTCGCTGAACACCGCGGGTGCGACGCAACAGGCCTATGCCGGGCTGACCTGGACGGTTCCGCTGGCCACCGGCCTGCTGCACCGCGAGGATGGGCTGAGTATCGGTTTCAGCGTCGGCCCGGAACTGCTCGGCGGCCCTGGCGTGCCGCGCGGGCTGGACGGCGGCCCACAGCTTCGTCTCGGCGCCGAAATCGGCTATCAGGTAACGCCGCGGCTCGGCCTTTATGTATTGTTCGACCATGTCTCCGGCGGCGCGATGGCGCATGAGGGCGACAGTCTGAACGATGTCGGGGTCCGCGTCGGGCTGCATTTCTGAGGAGGAGCGCCGCATGCGTGCATGGATCGCCGGTCTTTGTGTTCTGCCACTGCTCTGGTGCGTCCCGGCCCAGGCCCAGGCCCAGGTGTCACAGGAACGCGCGCTTGCGCTGGAGGGCCAGCTTCGCGACTGGCTCGCCGCCGTGCTCGGTCCGCGCGTCGAACTGGGCGAGCGGCCGGTACGGCTTTCCGCCGAGGACGGGCGCTATGCCCTTGAGTTGCCGGTGATGCATGCCGGCACGCTGGCGCTGGACGGCCCGCCGCTGACCGCGGTGCTGCGCCCGCTCGATGCGGGCCGCTGGGCGCTCGATGAGGTGAAGCTGCCGTCGCCGCTGCACATCGCCACCGAACTGCCGGGTGGCGCCACGGCCGACTGGACGGTGACGCTGACCGGCCAGCAAGCGCATGCGATCATCGACCCCAGCCTGGCCACGACCTCGACCTGGGATGCCGAGACCAGCGCATCTGATCTGGTGTCGCACAGCCCGGCACGGCAGCGGCACAACTCGGCCGGGCCGGCGGTGTCGCATGTTGTCTGGCAGCCGGCGGGGGAGGGGCGTGTCGATTTGACGGCCGAGTCCTCGGGCCGCGACCTCGCCGGCGCCTCGGTTCTGCCGGACGGCCGGGCGGTGACCTTCGCCGCTGCGCGCTGGCACCTGTCGTCGCACATGGACGCGTTGAAGCCGACCTCGCTGCCGCCGCTGCTGCGCGCGGCGCTGGCGCTCGGGCCGCTCGGTCAGGCGCTGCGGGAGGTGGCACCCGCCGGCGCCACGCCGGCCCGCTCGGCCTTCGTCGCGGCGGCAAACAACCTGCTGGACGGTATGCGCGACCTGATGGGCGGCTTCGCCGAGGTGACTGAGATCGACGATGCGCGCATGATCGCGGGGCCGATGGAAGCGGTTCTTCACCGCATGCTGTTTGGCGCCCGCATGGCGGCGCCGGACGGGCGGCTGGCGCTGCGCTTCGATCTGGGGCTTGACGGCATCGACAGCCCCAGTCTGCCGCCCGGCCCGCTGCACACCTATCTGCCGCGCCATATCGCCCTGTCGCCGCGCGCCGGCGGGGTGAAGACGGCGGATGTGACCGACATGCTGCAGGCGATGGCCGCCGGCACCGATCCGCAGCCGGCGGTGACGCGCATGCTGGAGGATGGTCCGCTGCTGCTCGGCATCGACAATCTGGCGGCGGATTTCGGCCCGGCGTCGCTGGCCGGCTCGGGCGAACTGCGCGTCGCCGCGCCGGACAGCGTCTCCGGTCAGGCGCGCATCACCATGACCGGGCTGGACGCGCTGATCCGCGATGCGCGCAGCGTGCCGATGCTGAAACAGGCGCTGCCAATGCTGATCTTTCTCAAGGGCATCGGCGAGCCGCAGGGGGCGGCGACGGTGTGGCTGATCACGTATGGCGACCACCATGTCAGCATCAACGGCACCGACCTGTCGCAGATGCTGCCGGGGATGAAGTAGCGCCCGGCTATTGCAGGTTCGCCAGCCCGGTGATGTGCGCCATGTTCTTGAGGAACACGCGCGCATGTGCCATCGGGCGGGTCCGCGTCATCGCCTTGTTCATGTAGGAGTCCCATGTGATCTGCTGCACATCGCGGTCGCCGCAGATGGCGACGAAGCGTTCGCGGCGCCGGTCGCTCGCGTACCAGTAGCGCTGCATCATCCCGAGCACCCAGAACACCTGGCCATGCGCGCGCATGAAGCGCGCCCGCGCCTGGCGCAGCGCACGGGCGTCCCCGCTCGCCAGAAACGCCTCGGCAGCCTCGGCGGCGAGGCGCCCGCCGGTCATTGCGTAGTAGATGCCCTCGCCCGAGGCTGGGGCGACGACGCCGGCGGCGTCGCCTGCCAGCACCACATCGCGCCCATTGTCCCAGCGCCGCAGCGGACGCAGCGGGATCGGCGCGCCCTCCCGCCGCAGGGTCTCGGCATCGCTGAGGCCGGCGGCATCGCGCAGGGCGCCAAGCGCCGTCCGCACGGCAAAGCCCTTCTGCGCCGTGCCGGTGCCGATGCTGGCGGTGGCACCGTGCGGAAACACCCAGCCGTAGAAATCCGGTGACAGCGAGCCGCGATAGAACACGTCGCAGCGCCTGCCGTCGAACGCGCCGCCCGCCGGGATGCGGACGATTTCATGACAGGCATAGACATATGGCATGTGCTCGGCACCGGCCACGCTCTGCCGCGCCACCGCCGAGCGCGCGCCGTCGGCGCCGATCACCGCACGGACGCGCACGCGCACCTGCTGCGTACCGTTGAGGTATTCGACGACTGCCACGCCATCGGGATCGCGGTCGAGGCGGCGGAAACTGCCGCGCCGGCGGACGGCGCCGGCGGCTTCGGCGCGGTCGCGCAAAAAGCCGTCGAATGTCTCGCGATCGACCATGCCGACGAAGCCGCCGTCGATCGGCATGACGACGTGCCGGTCGGCGGGAGAGACGATGCGCGCGGCAGTGACGCGCGCCACCAGTAGATGGTCGGGAATCTCGAAATCGCGCATCAGCCGCGGCGGAATGGCGCCGCCGCACGGCTTGATGCGGCCCTCGCGGTCGAGCAGCAGCACACGGCGTCCGCGTGCCACGAGGTCGCACGCCGCGGTAGCTCCCGCCGGGCCGCCGCCGACCACCACCACGTCGAAGCTCTCGTCCATGCCATGCTCCCCTGCGGTCAGACGGCCAGTGCGCAGGCGAGCATGCCGAGCACATAGAGACTGGTGCCGGTGGCATTGTACCAGGGCGCCATCTCGCGCGGCGCGCGCAACAGCCGCCGCATCAGTCCGAGTTGCACCAGCAGCAGCACCGCCACCGCCGCGGCGTGCCCCGGTGCGCCCCAGGCGATGAGCAGCGCCGCCGCCACCGCCTGCGGCGATGCCATCACCACGCAGGCGACCACCGCCGCCCAGGCGACGCCGAGCTGCACCGGCAGCGAGCGGATGCCCATCCGGCGGTCGCCCGCCTCCGACTTGAAATCGTTGAGCGTCATGATGCCGTGCGCGCCGGCGCTGTAGAGCGCGGCCAGGATCAGCACCTCGGCGCCCGGCGTGGTGCCGCCGGTAACGGCGGCGCCGGTGATCCACGGCAGCCCTTCATAGCACACGGCGACCGCAGCATTGCCCCACCAGCCATTCATCTTCAGACGCAGCGGCGGCGCGCTGTAGGCCCAGGCGAGCGCCAGCCCAACGACCGCGGCGGCGAAGCCGACCCGGCCGAGCAGCGTCGCTACCAGCAACGACAGCAGCGTCCAGAAGATGGCGATGGCGAGACCCCAGCGGCCAGGGATGCGCCCGGAGGGGATCGGCCGGCCCGGCTCGTTGAGCGCATCGACATGGCGGTCGAACCAGTCGTTCACCGCCTGGCTGGTGCCGCAGACCATCGGGCCGGCCAGCACCACGCCGGCCACCACCGGCAGAATATGGCCCGACCAGCGCGCCGAGACGACGCCGCAGCCGAAGGCCCACATCGGCGCGAACCAGGTGATCGGCTTGAGCAGTTCCAGCACGGCCCGCGGCGCCGGCCGGGCGGCAAGACTGCCAAGGCCGGCGGCGCTCATCGTATCAGGCCTCGCCGGCTTCGACGCCGAGATCGCCGAGGCCGTAGCGGCGCAGCTTGACATAGAGGCTCTGCCGGCTGAGGCCGAGCATCTCGGCGGCGGAGGCGCGGTTGTCATTGGTCAGTTCGAGCGCCGCCTCGATGCACAGCCGCTCGATCACGTCGGTCGCCTCGCGGACCAGCTCCTTGAGCGAGACGCGCCCGATCAGTTCGGTGAGCTGCTCGACCGAGCGCGGCAATTCGCGCCCGCTGCGTGGCTCGGCGGTGAGGCGGCGGCCGACATTGCGGATGGCGAAGCCGAAGCAGCCCGGCCCGCCATTGGCCACCGCGACGGCGGAAATCTCGACCTCGCTGATCGCCCCGTGCTCGCCGCGCATGGCGGTGGCAAACAGCCGCACCGAGCCGCGCTGGCGCAGATTCATCATCAGCACGTCAAGATCGACACCCGAGCGGCCGAGCCAACGTTCCAGCTTCTCGCCCTGCGCCTGATCCTCATTGGCGAGCTGCGCCATCTCCAGGAAGGCGGCATTGGCGGTCAGAATATGCCCGTCGGTACCAGTGACGACAAAGGCATCTGGCGCCCGTTCCACCACCTTCAGCAGCTTCGACTTGCGCGGCGGCACGACGGTCGCGCCGGCGTCAGTCTGCGGCGAGGTGATGCGGATCAGGAACAGGGAGGCGTTGTCCTGCCGGAACAGCGAAGCGGAGACTGTCACCTCCCGCCCGTCTTCGTCGGCAAGGCGGACGCGCACCTCGTCGGGCCGCCCGGTGGCGCGCACCGTGGCGAACAGGGTCTGCAGCGCGCCCGCACCGTCGGCGGCAAAGGCGGTGGTGAAGTTCGGCCGGGCACCGAACAGCGCCGCCGCCGCCGGGTTGGCTTCCAGCACCTTCTGCGTCGCCGCGTCCAGTATCAACACCGGCTCGGCTGAGATCTGGAACAGCAGGCGATAGCGCGTCTCGACATGGCGCAGACGGGAATAGTCGCGCTCCAGCGAATGCTGGGCATCGACCAGACGCTGCTGGAGCACCGACATCGGCCGCAGATCGCGGCCGATGGCAACAACGCGGCCCTGATGACCGACCTGGACGGCAGAGTAGAGCACCGGAACCGAAAGCCCGTCGCTGGCGAGATGGTTGACATGACGCCAGTGCGGGGCGCCATGGGCCGCGCTGTCGCGGATCATCGACTCGACTTTCGGGCGGCTGTCCACGGCCACCGTTTCCACCCAGGGGCGGCCGAGCCAGCGCTCATACCCTTCCAGGGACCCGGCGAGGTCCTCGCTGTTGAAGGCAACATCACGGATCACACCGCCCTCATCGATGATGAGCGCAATGTCGGCGGCGGCCATGATCAGCATCGCCGCAGCCTCGGCGTCGAGATTGCCGAGCGACTTTTTCGGTGATCGAAACGCCTTCACGAGTGCCAACATCTCCTCTGCCCGAGTCCTTCTCCCTATCGTTAGTGGTCACGTCCAGACGCTTCGTTCAATCCCGTCCGTGCGCGTCGCCGATCAAGCCTGCCATCATGTTATGTCGTGACGTTGGGTCGTTGCTTAGCGCAGTTCAGTTTCGCCCAGCCAGGGCGGTCATCAGCCGCTCTGCCTGCGCGGTCGCCTCCTGCGCATCGGCCGCAGTGGCGTCGGCGCCGACGCGGGTGGCGAGGTCGGGCCGCGTGGTGAACACCAGCCCGCCAACGAGCACGCCAACGCGATGATTGGCCGAGGCGCGGCGGATGAC
This sequence comes from Pseudomonadota bacterium, assembly GCA_021845985.1. Lineage (GTDB taxonomy): Bacteria > Pseudomonadota > Alphaproteobacteria > Acetobacterales > Acetobacteraceae > JAFKFJ01. The sequence goes on from JAJZES010000012.1 coordinate 127,628, forward strand.
GCGGATCGAGGCGGCGAGCGCCCCGAGCGAGGTCTCGCTGCTGGCCGAAAGGGCGACCACTGCGAACCACTCGCGCCGCACCAGCGCCACCAGATCGCCACGGGTGCTGGCCGGCTGGCTCCAGACATCCCAGCCGGCGCGGCGGAAGAAATCGCCGACCATGAGCAGGCCGAACGTGTGCTGCTCGCCCGGCACCGGGGCGAACAGCACCCGGCGGCGCGGCGTCGGTGGCGACAGCGAAAGCGGCGCCTGGCCGGCAAACTCCAGCACCACCTGCTGCAGCCGCCCGACGGCGACCGTGACATCGGCAAAGGAGCAGGAATCCTGCTCCCACATTTCACCGAGTCGGCGGGCCACCGGCGCGAGCAGGCGCAGATAGAGGACTTCCAGTGTCGCCCCGGCTTCAAGCCGCTCGCGCAGCCGCGCCGCCACGACCGCAACTTCGCAGGTCAGCACGATAGTTGCAAAATCGGCGATATCGTTCAGGTCATGCACGCTGTGCGTCACCACTGCAGGGTCGTCTGATGCGGCCATTGGCCGCACCGCCAGCACCAGCCGTGGGACAATGTCCGTCTCGATCGTCCGTACTAACCGTACCAGCCGCTCCGGCGTCAAGCGTGGCGCCGGTAAACTGGCAAGGCGGATCAGCCGTGTCTGCACCCCGGCGGCGGCGACCTCTGTGTCCGCTTCGCCCCACCGCACTCCGGCTACGACGTTCTGACCTGACGCGCTCATCGGCCCCCTCCGATCATCCAATTTAGGACAGTTTGGCTCCCGAGTGTCAAGTTATCATGACGTAAGGAGCGCTTGACAGTCGGTTTCGCGGCGGCTTAGGCTTCGTCCCAGCGGACATCGCGCAAAGGGAGGCGGGGTGGCACACCATCGATCGCAACACGCTCGGATTAGCCCTGCGCCGCGGTCGGACGACCATCGCCCGACCGTGTTTGTCCAGAAATCGGACGCCTCGCACGGAGACTTGTCAAGCCATGCTTACAAGTAGCGTCTTCCGACTGGTCGAATCCGTGGATTGCTGTCCTTGGGGCACGGTCTCTGGCCGCCCAGGAATGCCAAAAGCCACCCGGCGCATGCCACTTTACACAGCCGACCAGTTGCGTCGGCGTGACGCGACACCGTGGACGCTGGTCCAGGGCGTGCTGGCGCCGGTCCAGTTCGCCGTGTTTTTGATGAGCCTGGCGCTGGTGTTGCGGTTCCTCGCCACCGGCGAGGGGCTGACCGCGGCGACCGCCTCGATCATCGTCAAGACGCTGGTTCTCTATACCATTATGGTTACGGGAGCGATTTGGGAGCGGGTGGTGTTCGGCCGCTATTTGTTCGCCCCCGCGTTCTTCTGGGAAGACGCCTTCAGCATGCTGGTGCTGGCGCTGCACACCGCCTATCTGGCGGCGCTGCTGACCGGCGCGCTCAATCCGGTCGGGCAGATGGCCCTGGCGCTGGCGGCCTATGGCGCCTACGCCATCAACGCCACGCAGTTCGTGCTCAAGCTGCGGGCGGCGCGACGACAGGCAGGCGCTTGGCCGGCGGAGCAGCCGACGTGAACGGTGCTTTGCATGAAGTCGGCGCTGTTCAGGAGGCCGGGCACGCGGCGGGCTGCGCCGACGCGCCGGTGCTGCGTCAGCGCGGCCAGCGGGAGGTGTTCTGCGGCCTGACCGGCATCGTCTGGCTGCACCGCAAGATCCAGGATGCCTTCTTTCTCGTGGTCGGTTCGCGGACCTGCGCCCATCTGATCCAATCCGCGGCCGGGGTGATGATCTTTGCCGAGCCGCGCTTTGCCACCGCGATCATTGAGGAGCGCGATCTGGCCGGCCTCGCCGACGCCAACGACGAACTCGACAGCGTCGTCGGCCGGCTGATCGCCCGGCGTCCCGAAATCAAGCTGTTATTCCTGGTCGGCTCCTGCCCGTCGGAAGTAATCAAGCTCGACCTGTCACGCGCGGCGCAGCGACTGTCGCGCAGCCTTGCCCCGGCGGTCCGGGTGCTGAGCTATTCCGGCAGCGGCATCGAAACCACCTTCACCCAAGGCGAAGACGCCTGCCTTGCGGCGCTGGTGGCCGACCTGCCGACAACGCGCGCACGTCGTCTGCTGGTGGTCGGGGCGCTGGCCGATGTGGTGGAGGACCAGTTCCGCCGCCTGTTCGCCGCGATCGGCATAGCCGACGTCGATTTCCTGCCGCCGCGCCGCGCCGCCGACCTGCCGGCGGTCGGTGCCGGCACCATGTTCCTGCTGGCGCAGCCGTTTCTGGCCGATACTGCGCGGGCGCTGGAGTCGCGCGGCGCGACGCGGATCGCTGCGCCGTTTCCGCTCGGCGCCGAGGGCACGACGCTGTGGCTGCGCGCCGCCGCCGAGGCATTCGGCATCGCACCGGCGCGGCTGCGCGAAGCGACCGGCATCGCCGAGCACCGCGCCCGCACGGCACTGGCGCGGCACAAGGCCATGCTCGCCGGCAAGCGCATCTTCTTCTTTCCCGACTCGCAGCTTGAAGTGCCGCTCGCCCGCTTTCTGGCACGCGAACTCGGCATGCGGCCGGTCGAGGTTGGAACGCCGTATCTGCACCGCGCCCATCTGGCCGAGGAACTGGCGCTGCTGCCCGCCGGCCCGCTGCTGAGCGAGGGGCAGGACGTGGACCGTCAGCTCGACCGCTGCCGCGCCGCGCGCCCCGATCTGACGGTGTGCGGCCTTGGCCTCGCCAATCCGCTGGAGGCGGAGGGGCTGGCCACCAAGTGGTCGATCGAGCTGCTGTTCACGCCGATTCAGGGCTATGAGCAGGCGGGCGACCTCGCCGACCTGTTCGCGCGTCCGCTGGTGCGGCGCCTGAAGCTCGCGGTGTAGCGCCATGCAGCTCACCCTCTGGACCTATGAAGGGCCGCCGCATGTCGGGGCGATGCGCGTCGCGACGGCGATGCGCAACGTGCATTACGTGCTGCACGCGCCGCAGGGCGATACCTACGCCGACCTGCTGTTCACCATGATCGAGCGGCGCGACCGCCGCCCGCCGGTCACCTATACGACCTTCCAGGCGCGCGATCTCGGCGGCGACACTGCCGGCCTGTTTCAGCAGGCATGCCGCGACGCCTATGAACGGTTCCGCCCGGAGGTGCTGCTGGTTGGCGCCTCCTGCACCGCCGAGCTGCTGCAGGACGATCCGGGCGGGCTGGCGGCGGCGGTCGGGCTGCCGGTGCCGGTCATCCCGCTCGAACTGCCGTCGTACCAGCGCAAGGAGAACTGGGGCGCGGCGGAGACTTTCTACCGCTTGGTGCGCGCGCTGGCGCAGCCGGCGGCGGGCACGGCGCGGGCGCGTCCGCGGTGCAACCTGCTCGGGCCGGTGGCGCTCGGCTTCCGCCATCGCGACGATGTCGCGGCGGTGACGGCGCTGCTCGACCGGCTCGGCGCCGATGTCCATGTCACCGCGCCACTCGGGGCCTCGCCCGCCGATCTGGCGACACTTGCCGATGCCGACTGCAATATCGTGCTCTACCCGGAAATTGCCGCGACCGCGGCGCAATGGCTCGGCCGCAGCTTCGGCATGCCTTGCGTGACTCTGCCGCCGATCGGCGTCAGTGCGACGCGCGATTTCATCGCCGAGGTGGCGCGCGTGCTCGGACTTGACCCGGCGCCGGTGCTGGCTGATCCGGGCACGAGGGCGCCATGGTACGCGCGGTCGGTCGACTCGACGTACCTGACCGGCAAGCGGGTCTTCGTCTTCGGCGATGCAACGCACGCCATCGCGGCGGCGCGGATCGCCACCGCGGAACTGGGTCTGTCGCTTGTCGGCCTCGGCACCTACAGCCGCGAGCTTGCCCGCGATGTGCGGGCCGCCGCCAACGCTTATGGCGTCGAGCCGCTGATTACCGACGACTATCTCGACGTCGAAAAGGCGATCATTGCGGCGCAGCCGGAACTGGTGCTCGGCTCGCAGATGGAGCGCCACGTCGCCAAGCGTCTCGGCATTCCCTGCGCGGTGATTTCCGCTCCGGTGCATGTGCAGGATTTCCCCGCCCGCTTCTCACCGCAGATGGGGTTCGAAGGGGCGGACGTGATCTTCGATACCTGGGTCCATCCGCTGATGATGGGACTGGAGGAACATCTGCTGTCGATGTTCCGCGACGATTTTGAGTTCAATGACAGCGCGGCGCCATCGCATATCGCCGCCGCTCCCGCTCCGGCCACCCTCGCCTGGGCGGCCGAGGCCGAGCAGGAATTGAAGAAGATTCCGTTCTTTGTGCGCGGCAAGGCCCGTCGCAACACCGAGACCTTCGCCCAATCGCGTGGACTGAGCCTGATCACCGTTGAAGCGCTGTACGATGCAAAAGCACATTTCGCACGCTGAAGCGACGCCCGTGCGGGTGGTCGTGGTGACGATGGACAGTCATTTGACTGGCGCACTGGCCCGTGCACGGGATCTGCTGCGCCATGAGTTACCTGGGCTGGAGATTCTTGTGCATCCGGCCGACGAATGGGGCTGCGATGCGGCCGCGCTCGCCGCCTGTCACGCCGACATCGCACGCGGCGACATCATCATCGCAACGATGCTGTTTCTCGACGACCATATCCGCGCGGTGCTGCCGGCGCTGGCGGCGCGACGCGAGGCGTGCGACGCCATGCTGTGCTGCCTGTCGGCGGGTGAAGTGGTTCGGCTGACGCGGCTCGGCCGCTTCAGCATGTCGGAGAACGCCAGCGGCGCCCTCGGCCTGCTCAAGCGGCTGCGTGGCGGACACAGCGGCACCGGCGCGGTCTCCAACGCGCGGGGGCAAATGAAAATGCTGCGCGAGCTGCCGCGCATCCTGCGCTTCATCCCCGGCACCGCGCAGGATGTGCGCGCCTATTTTCTCGGTCTTCAGTACTGGCTGGCCGGGTCGGAGGAGAACCTCTCGAACCTGGTACGCATGTTGGTCGATCGCTACGCCACCGGGGCGCGGCGGATCCTGGTGGGGACGCTGCGGGCGGCGCCGCCGATCCAGTATCCGGATGTCGGGCTGTATCACCCGCGCGCCGCCGGCCGCATCGTCGAGCGCCTCGAACAGGTTCCGGGTGTTGGCGCCGCCGGGACGATCGGGCTGCTGGTCATGCGCAGCTACGTCCTCGCCGGCAATGCCGCGCATTACGATGGAGTGATCGCAGCGCTGGAGGCACGCGGGCTGCGCGTGATCACCGCCTTCGCCAGCGGCCTTGACGCCCGCCCGGCGGTCGAGCGATATTTTCTGCGCAACGGCGTGGCCACGGTCGATGCCGTGGTCTCGCTCACCGGGTTCTCATTGGTCGGTGGTCCCGCCTATAACGATGCCAGGGCGGCTGAACAGCTCCTGGCGACGCTGGACGTGCCCTATGTCGCGGCGCACCCGCTGGAGTTCCAGACCCTCGAGCACTGGCAGGACAGCGCCAACGGCCTGATGCCGGTTGAAGCCACCATGATGGTGGCGATTCCCGAACTCGACGGCGCGATCTGGCCGATGACCTTTGGCGGGCGTTCCGACGCGCCGGCGGTCGAGCGGCACGATATGATTGTCCACCCCGAGCGGGCAGCGACGCTGGCGGCAAGGGTAATGCGCTTGGTGACCCTGCGGCGAACGCGCCGGGCGGAGCGCAACATCGCGGTGGTGCTGTTCAATTTTCCGCCCAACGCCGGTGCCGCCGGCACCGCCGCCTATCTTTCGGTGTTTGCCTCCCTGCTCAACACGCTGCGCGCGCTCAAGCGTGCCGGCTATACGGTCGAGCTTCCGGCCAGTGTCGATGCGCTGCGCAGCGCCATCATCGACGGCAACGCCGCGCGTTATGGCGCCAATGCCAATGTCGCCGCCCGCATCAGTGCAGATGCGCATGTGCGCGGCCAGCCCTGGCTGGATGAAATCGAGCGCCAGTGGGGACCGGCGCCGGGGCGCCACCAGAGCGATGGCAGCAACATTTTTGTGCTCGGAGCGCAGTTCGGCCGGGTCTTCGTCGGTGTGCAACCGGCGTTCGGTTACGAGGGCGACCCGATGCGGTTGCTGTTCGAGCACGGCTTCGCGCCGACGCATGCGTTCGCTGCGTTCTATCGTTGGATCACCGAGAGTTTCGCCGCTCACGCGGTGCTGCATTTCGGCACGCATGGCGCGCTGGAGTTCATGCCTGGCAAGCAGGCCGGCCTGTCGGCCGAATGCTGGCCCGACCGGCTGATCGGGACTCTGCCAAACTTCTACCTTTATGCGTCCAACAATCCGTCAGAGGGACTGCTCGCCAAGCGGCGGGCAGGGGCCACGCTGATCAGCTATTTGACCCCGCCAGTCGCCAATGCCGGACTGTATCGTGGCCTCGCGGACCTGAAAGCGTCGCTCGACCGCTGGCGTGGGCTCGATCCAGACGCCGATGGCGGCCAATGCGCCTCACTCGCGGCGCTGATCCAGGCGCAGGCGGCGACGCTCGATCTTGCCGCGCAAGAGCCGGCATGGGCCGACCCGGCGGAGCGTATCGCCGGACTGACGCACGCCCTGCTTGAACTCGAATACACCTTGATCCCGCATGGGCTGCATGTCGTCGGTGAACCGCCTGATGCGGCGCAACGTGCGGATATGCTGGATGCCTCTGGCGTCAGCGATGCCACGCAGCGCGCGGCGCTGGATGTGCTGCTGGCCACCGACAACGAACTGCCGTCGATCCTGCATGCGCTCGATGGCGGCTATATCCGACCGGCACCGGGCGGCGACTTGCTGCGCAATACGGAGGTTCTGCCGACCGGACGTAACCTGCATGGCTTCGATCCGTTCCGGATACCGAGCCCATTTGCGGTGCAGGATGGTGCGCGTCAGGCCGAGCGACTGCTTGCCCGCCATCGCGCGGAAAGCGGCACGCTGCCGGAAACGGTGGCGATGGTGCTGTGGGGCACCGATAACCTCAAGACCGAGGGTGGCCCGATCGCGCAGGCGCTGTGGCTGCTCGGTGTCGAGCCGCGGCAAGACAGCTATGGCCGCCTCAGCGGAGCGCAACTCGTACCGCTGTCGCGGCTCGGTCGGCCGCGCGTGGATGTGGTCATCACCCTCTCCGGGATTTTCCGCGATCTGCTGCCGCTGCAGATGAAGCTGTTGGCCGAAGCGGCGCTGCTGGCGGCGTCGGCGGATGAACCGGAGGCGCAGAACTTCGTACGCAAACACGCACTGGCGTTTCAAGCGGCGCATGGCGGCGGCATGGCGGCAGCGGCGCTGCGCGTGTTTGGCAATGCCGAGGGTGCGTATGGTGCCAATGTCAACCAGTTGCTCGAGCATGGCGGCTGGAACGATGAGGACGAACTGGCCGAGGCCTTCGTGCGCCGCAAAGGGTTCGCCTATGGGGTCGACGGCAAGTCGGCGCGCCAGGACGCCGTGCTGTCGCATCTGCTCAGTCAGGTCGATGTCGCCTATCAGAATCTCGACTCGATCGAGATGGGGGTCACGACCGTCGATCATTACTTCGACACGCTCGGCGGCATCAGCCGTGCCGTACGGCGGGCGCGGGGAGCCGCGGCGACGGTTTATATTGGCGACCAGACCCGCGGCGACGGAATCGTCCGCACGGTGGCGGAGCAGGTGGCGCTGGAAACCCGCGCCCGAGCCTTGAACCCGAAATGGTACGAGGCGCTGCTCGCGCATGGCTATGAAGGCGTGAGGCAGATCGAGGTGCATGTCACCAACACGCTGGGCTGGTCGGCCACCACCGGGCAGGTTGCGCCCTGGGTCTATCAGCATCTCGCCGAAACCTATGTGCTGGATGCCGAGATGCGGCAGCGGCTGGCGACGCTCAATCCTACGGCGACGGCGAAGATCGCCGGTCGGCTGATCGAGGCCCATGAGCGCAGCTACTGGCAACCGGACGCGGCGACGCTGGATGGGCTGCGTCGCGCCGGCGAAGAACTCGAAGACCGTCTCGAAGGCGCCTCACAGGGGATCGCAGCATGAACGTCGCTCTTCGCAAACCGCCGGGCCGCGGCGACGGCAACGGCAGCGTGCAGGTACATCTCGATCCCAACCTGCAGATCGGCAACGCGCGGGTCTTCGCGGTGTATGGCAAGGGAGGCATTGGCAAGAGCACGACATCGTCGAACCTCTCAGTTGCCTTCAGCAAGCTCGGTAAGCGGGTGCTGCAGATTGGCTGCGACCCCAAGCATGACAGCACCTTCACTCTGACCAAGCGTCTGGTACCGACCGTGATCGACGTGCTGGAGTCGGTGGATTTCCATGCCGAGGAGCTGCGCGCCGAAGACTTCGTGTTCACCGGCTATAACGGCGTCATGTGTGTCGAGGCCGGGGGCCCACCGGCGGGTACCGGTTGCGGCGGCTATGTTGTCGGGCAGACGGTCAAGCTGCTGAAGGAGCACCATCTGCTCGAAGATGCCGACGTGGTCATCTTCGATGTACTCGGCGACGTGGTATGCGGCGGATTCGCCGCGCCGTTGCAACATGCCGGCAGAGCGCTGATCGTTACCGCCAACGATTTCGACAGCATCTTCGCCATGAACCGGATTGTCGCCGCGATCCAGGCGAAGTCGCGCAACTATCCGGTGCGGCTTGGCGGCGTGATCGCCAACCGCAGCGCCGCCACCGACCAGATCGACCGGTTCAATGCCGCAACAGGTCTCGGTCTGCTGGCGCGGTTTCCGGATCTCGACGTTATCCGCCGCTCGCGGTTGCGCAAGGCGACGCTGTTCGAGATGGAGGACAGCCCGGAGCTGCGCGCGGTGCAGGGCGAATATCTGCGTCTTGCCGCACTGCTCTGGGAGGGTTCGGTGCCGCTGGAAGGAGCGCCGCTGAAAGATCGTGACATCTTCGATCTGTTAGGATTCGATTGATGCCGAGCGTCAGCTACCTCGATCGCCGTGGTGAAATCGCGACCTATTTCGACCGTACCGCGGTACAGGCATGGTCGCGTCTGACATCCGATGCGCCACTTGGCCGCATTCGTGCGACGGTGCGGGCGGGACGTGAGCGGATGCGCACGACGCTGCTCGACTGGCTGCCGCAGGACTTGAGCGGCCGTACGCTTCTCGATGCAGGGTGCGGCACCGGAGCGCTGGCGGTCTTGGCGGCGCGGCGCGGCGCGCGTGTGCTGGCGATCGACCTGTCGCCGACCCTGATTGATCTGGCTCGAACCCGTTGCCCGGCGGGTCTTGATATTTCCTTTTGCGTCGGCGACATGCTCGATCCCCCAGGCGGGCAATTCGATCATGTGGTGGCGATGGATTCGCTGATCCATTATCGCTCCGCGGATGCCGTGAGCGCTGTGGCCAAGCTGGCCGGGCGGAGCCGCAGCAGCGTCTTTTTCACCTTTGCCCCGCGGACGCCGGTGCTGGGGTTGATGCACGCCGTCGGCCGGCTGTTCCCGCGCGGCGACCGGGCACCGGCGATTGAGCCGGTGGCGGAGGGGATGCTGCGTCGCCTGCTGACCGAGGATCCGGCGCTGACCGGCTGGCAACAGCGCCGTACGCTGCGCATTGTGAGTGGATTTTATACGTCGCAGGCACAGGAGCTTGCGGCATGACCACTCTGAACACCCGACTGGCGCGGCAATGGGCCAAGCTTGGGCCGCAATTTCTGCCGTTCGCCGATGCGGCGACGCCGGAACTGCCGGTGCGCCGGCTGCTGCGGCTGTCGCTGTTCCAGGTGACGGTTGGTATGTCCGTTGTGCTGCTCATCGGCACGCTCAACCGGGTGATGATCGTCGAACTTGGCGTGCCGGCGTGGCTGGTGGCGCTGATGGTGGCAATCCCGCTGGTGTTCGCGCCGCTGCGCGCGGTTATCGGCTTTCGCTCTGACACTCATCGTTCGGTGCTTGGCTGGCGCCGCGTGCCGTATATCTGGATGGGGACGCTGGTACAGTTTGGCGGGCTGGCGATCATGCCGTTTGCGCTGATCAATCTGTCCGGCGACAGCAACGCGCCGGTTTGGTTCGGGCAGTTGGGCGCTGGTCTGGCCTTCCTGCTGGTCGGCGCCGGGCTGCATACCACGCAGACGGTGGGTCTGGCGCTGGCCACCGATCTGGCGCCGACGCAGGCGCGCCCGCGTGTCGTGGCCTTGCTGTCGATGATGTTGCTGCTGGGCATGGCCGTCAGTGCGGTTGTATTCGGCGCGCTGCTGACGCCGTTCGGCGAAGTGCGGTTGATCCAGGTGGTGCAGGGATCGGCGCTGGCAACACTGGTGCTCAACGGCATCGCCCTGTGGAAACAGGAGGCGCGCGACCCTGCGCGCACTGCCGCAGCGCGACCAGCCTTCCGCGATACGTGGCACGAACTTTCGGCCGCGGCAAGATCGACGCGGCGGCTGGTGGCGGTGGGTCTCGGCACGGTCGCGTTCAGCATGCAGGACGTGCTGCTGGAACCCTATGGCGGGCAGGTGCTGCATCTGCCGGTTGGCGTGACGACCCGACTGACGGCGCTGCTGGCTTTGGGTGGCGTCGCCGGCTTCGCTGTTGCCACCTGGGCGCTGGGCCGGCGCACCGACCCTTATCGCGTCGCCGCCCTCGGCGTGCTCGCCGGTCTGGTGGCCTTCGCCTGCGTCATCTTCGCCGCCCCGGTGCAATCGGCGGCGATGTTCGCGCTTGGCACGGCGCTGATCGGCATGGGCGGCGGTTTGTTCCTGATTGCCACACTCACCGCGGCGATGGCGGGGGCGGTTGGCGGGTTCAGTGGCCTGGCGCTCGGCACCTGGGGCGCGGTGCAGGCGTTTGCCGCCGGGACGGCGGTGGCGCTGGGCGGCATCACCCGCGATGCGGTTGCCGCCCTGGCCGGCAGCGGCGCGCTCGGCCCGGTGCTCGACAACCCCGCCACCGGATATGCCGCTGTCTATCACATCGAAATCGGGCTGCTGTTCGCGACGCTGGTTGCGATCGGTCCGCTCGTCGGCGCCGCAAGGGCGCCGCGCCGCCTTCATGCTCTCACGCTCAGCACGCCGAGGTGATCCCATGCCGCAAGGTGCCATCACGGGCTATATCGACGTCGCCCAACTCACCCTCTACGCCTTCTGGATTTTCTTTGCCGGGTTGATCCTTTATCTCCGCCGGGAAGACAAGCGCGAAGGCTACCCGTTGCAGGCCGAGCGCTTTGGCGATCGGGTTCGGGTGCAGGGCTTTCCGCCGATTCCGTCGCCGAAGCGGTTCCTGTTGGCGAACGGCGACACTGTCGCGGTGCCGCGCGCCAGCGACCCGCAGCCGCCGCTGGCCGCCGAGCCGGCTGGTGCCTTCCCCGGCGCGCCGCTGGAGCCGACCGGCGACCCGATGATCGACGGTGTCGGCCCGGCTGCCTACGCACTTCGCCACGATGTTCCTGATCGGTCCTTTGACGGCGCCGACAAGATTGTTCCGCTGCGCCGTGATGAAAGCTTCTATGTTGCCACCGAAGACACCGACCCGCGCGGCCTCACCGTCTATGGCGCCGATCGCGCCGTCGCCGGCACCGTGGTTGATTGCTGGGTCGATCGCTCGGAGACGATCATCCGCTATCTCGAGGTCGCTGTAGCGATGGAAGGCGAGCAACGCCGCGTGTTGCTGCCGATGACGCTGGCGCGCATCACTGGCGGGATTAATCCAACGGTACGGGCGGAGTCGTTGATGGCACGCCATTTCGCCACCGCGCCGTTGACCGCTTCTGCCGATTGCGTCACCCAGCGCGAGGAAGACCGCATCTGCGCCTATTTCGCATCGGGCCAGTTGTATGCCGATCCGTCGCGGTTCGGGCCGTTGATCTAGGAGTGTCGGCGATGGAACACGAGATCGAACCCGTCCCAGGCTTGCCGCAGCGTCTGCCGCCCGGTGAGCGCATATTGTGGCAGGGGGCACCGAGAATGAGCGCCCTGTTGCGTCGGGCCGTGCTGGCGCCGCTGCCGATCAGCTATGTCACGTTACTGGAGGCGTGGTTCGTCGGCACGGCGCAGCGCGATGGTGGCGGGGCGATGGTGGTGCTGCGGGCTGGATTGCTCGGCGTTGGGCTGGCCGCGCTCTGTGTTGTCGCCGCGGCCGCCTTCTGTTTGCTGACCGCGCGCAGCACCATGTTCACGCTGACCAATCGCCGCCTTGTGGTGCGCAGTGGCGTGGCGCTGTCGATGACCGTCAACATTCCGCTGTCGGTGATCCAGTCGGCGGGTCTGTGGGCCGCAGCGGATGGCACCGGCGAGGTGATGCTGCAGCTGTCGCAGCCGCATCGTGTCCATTACCTGGCGTTGTTTCCCTATGCACGGCTCTGGCACGTTACCCGTGTTCAACCGCTGCTCCGCGGCATCGCCGATGCGTCATATGTCGCCGGGCTGCTGGCCGACGCTCTGGCAGCGTCGGTGGACGCACCGGCCGCACGCCGGCCGGTGCGCGTCGCTGCCTCCCGCATCGCTGCGGCGGCCTGAGCCATGGACGAACGCCCGCCCACACTCCCGCGCTGGCTGTTGCTGGGGGCTGCCGGTCTCGTGGTGCTGACGTTGCTCGCCGCTGGCATCGGCCGCCTCGTGGGGCCGCATATCGCGATGACCGCAGCGGCGCTGCACAGCCGCTCGCTGAGCTTTGCCGATCGCAGCGATGGCGCCGTCGTCATCACCGATGCACAAGATGGACGGTTGCTGGAGGTCATGCCGGCCGGAAGTAACGGCTTCCTGCGCGCGACCATGCGCGGTCTGGCACGCACCCGCCATCAATCGGGTCTCGGTCGGGCGGCGCCGTTTCGTGTCACGGAATGGGCCGACGGTCGGGTGACGCTCGATGATCCTGCCACTGGTGCCGTTATTGAGCTGAACGCCTTCGGCTCGACCAACGCGGCGGTGTTCGCGCGGCTGCTGACCTTGCGCGGGACGGCGTCATGATCGGCCGCTGCAAAATCGAAGTACCTTGCACGGTCGAGATCGAACAGACCGCGGACAGCTTTCATGTCCATGCCATTCCGGAAGACATCGAGATTCGCCCCGGCGATACCGTCATCTTGCGCAATGCTCCGACCAATATTGCTTTCGGTGATCGCGGCACGTTTTCCTGTCGTGCCGTGGTCTATCGCGCCGGCCCGTTGGAACGAATCTGGACCCGCATCTCTGGCGTGTTCGAACTGACCGATCTTTATGAAGTCGGTTTCCAGCCGAAGGAAACGCCATGAATCGAACCCCCAATGATGCCACCCGCCTCGCGCAGCGCGATACCGTGCTGACGCCGCGCTTCTACACCACGAATTTCGCCGAGATGGATCGCCTGGACATTGCCCCGGTGCGCGCCGAGTGGGACATGCTGATGGACGAGCTGAGGCGCGACACCAACAAAGGGCATTTTGTCCGCACGGACGAGTTCGCTCAGGACCTGTCGTCACTACCGCCAGAACTGCGCAGTGAATTTTTGGAGTTTCTGATCAGCTCCGTCACAGCCGAGTTCTCCGGCTGCGTATTGTACGCGGAGATCAAGAGGCGTATCAAGAATCCAGACATTCGCGAGTTGTTTGGCTTCATGACCCGCGACGAAGCGCGGCATGCCGGCTTCATCAACGACACACTCAAGGATTTTGGCGTCGGGGTCGATCTGGGCTTTCTGACGCGGGCCAAGAAATACACGTATTTCCAGCCGAAGTTCATCTTCTACGCCACTTACCTGTCGGAAAAGATTGGCTACGCGCGTTACATCTCGATCTTCCGTCAGTTGGAGCGTCATCCGGAGCGGCGGTTTCACCCCATTTTTAAGTGGTTTGACCAGTGGTGCAACGACGAGTTCCGTCACGGCGAGGCGTTCGCGCTGCTGATGCGTGCCAACCCACATACGCTCTCGGGCGTCAACCGTCTGTGGATCCGCTTCTTTCTGCTCGCCGTGTTCGCCACCATGTACGTCCGCGACCACGCACGGGTTGCCTTTCACGATGCGCTCGGTCTCGACCCAACCGAGTATGATTTTCAGGTGTTTCGGATCACCTCGGAAATCTGCAAGCAGGTCTTCCCGATCACCATCGATCTCGACAACCCGGCGCTTCGCTCCGGCCTCGACCGACTGCTTGATGTTTCGCGCCGGATGGCCGCGGCCAAGGCACAGGGCGGCATCGTCGGTGGGCTCCGTCGCGCCGGATTGACGGCGGCGGCGGCGTTGACCTTCGGCCGGCTGTTCCTGCTGCGGCCGCGCCGCAATGTCATGCCGAAGCAGATTCGGCTGGCGCCAGCCTGGTAACGGGGAGCCGCTTATGTCGCATTTCGTCCTGCCGGCGCTGTTTGCGCTGTTCGTCTGGTGGTTCAGCACCGGCGTCATAATTTATCTCGACGGCTTGCCGCAGCGCACGTTCCGCTGGAGCATGTTGGGGGCAACGTTGTTGCTGGTCGCGGCGCTCTACGGCCTCGCCCGCAGCAGCGCCGATGCCAGCATTCACGGCGCCTACCTCGCCTTCACCTGGGGTCTGCTCGCCTGGGGATGGCAGGAGATCAGCTTCTATATGGGCTACGTCACCGGTCCGCGGCGCGCGCCGTGCCCGGAGGGCTGCCGTGGCTGGGCGCACTTCCTGCACGCCATTCAGACCAGCCTGTGGCACGAACTGGTCATCATCGCCTGTGCCGTGGTCATCGTCGCGACGACTTGGCACCAGCCCAATCAGATCGGCATGTGGACTTTCATGGTGCTGTGGTGGATGCACCAGAGTGCCAAGCTGAATGTGTTTCTTGGCGTGCGCAACCTCAACGAGCAGTTCCTGCCGGAACATCTGAAGTTCCTCAGCAGCTTTTTGCGCAAGGAGCCGATGAACCTGCTGTTTCCGCTCTCGGTCACCGTCTCGACCATAATCGCGGTGCTGATGTTCGCCCGCGCCTTTGCTGCCGGTACAAGCGCCTTTGATGCGGCCGGCTATACCTTCGTTGGGACCATGATGGCACTGGCGATCCTCGAGCACTGGTTCCTGGTGCTGCCGCTGCCGGCGGCGCGGCTGTGGGACTGGAGCCTGCACTCACGCGGCAGGCAGGCGCCGTTCGACGTTGAAATCGTCGCCGGATTTCTTGGCGCCGGCAAGACCACCTTTGTCCGCAATGCCCTGGCAGCGACTGCGCCGGATCAGAAGACCGTGGTTCTGGTCAACGATTTCGCTGCCGTGGGTATCGATGCCTCGCTGCTGCGCGGGCGCGGGGCGGACGTTGTGGAACTGCCAAACGGCTGCATTTGTTGTTCATTGCGCGACGATCTGGCGACGCAGCTGCAGGAAATGATCGCCCGCTGGGCGCCTGAGCGTGTGCTGATCGAGCCGAGCGGGGTTGCCGATCTGGCATCGCTGGTGGCGGTGCTGAACCGGCCCGATCTGCAGCGTCTCGTTCGCAGCCTGCGTGTTGTCTCGATCATCGACGCCGCCGCCTTTCTGCCCGGTTATGCGGAACGCCACGACCACTTCGCGGCGCAGGCACGGCTGGCGGCGACGCTGGTGGTCAACAAGACGGATTTGGTCGCACCGGCAACCCTGGCAACGGTGCAGCGGACGCTGCGCAGCCTCAATCCGGCGGCAAAGATCGTCAACGCGACGTTTGGCGTGGTGACCGAAACGGATGCCGCGCCGGTTCGGGTTGCGCCAAACGACGAGC
Source organism: Pseudomonadota bacterium (assembly GCA_021845985.1). Taxonomy (GTDB): domain Bacteria; phylum Pseudomonadota; class Alphaproteobacteria; order Acetobacterales; family Acetobacteraceae; genus JAFKFJ01. The sequence goes on from JAJZES010000012.1 coordinate 143,141, forward strand.
ATCAACACGAACCGCAGCGCAACCATCACCAGCATGAGCACCACAACCATGCGCACCACGATCATGAGTACCATGATCACGAGGCGGCGCTCGGCCTGACCTCATGGAACAGCGAACTGCCGGCGGAGTGTGATCCGCAGGCGCTGCACGAACTGCTGTCGGCGATTGTCGCTGGCCGGTTCGGCAATATCGTCCGCGTCAAGGGTATCGCCCGAGCAGCCGGCGGTTGGGTCAGCTTCGATGTCGCCGGTGGCCATCCGGGCATGGCCGCATTCGCCGGTGGCGACGATGAACAACCGCGCGTCATCGCCATTGGCAGTGTTTTCGATGCCGGCCGCCTTGATGCGGCGTTCGCTGCCTGTGCCGGTGACGCTGTGCCGCTCGCCGCCTGACCGCAAAGAACGGGGGAATCGATGAATTACGAAGCTTTCTTCCGCAAACAGCTCGATGGCCTGCGGCGGGAAGGCCGCTATCGCGTGTTTGCCGATCTTGAACGCCGCGTCGGGGCCTTTCCGCGCGCCGTTCATCACCGGCCGAACGGGCCGGTGGAAGTTACCGTGTGGTGCTCAAATGACTATCTCGGCATGGGTCAGCACCAGGAGGTACTCGCCGCCATGCATGCGGCGATCGACCGCAGCGGGGCCGGCGCGGGTGGCACGCGCAACATCGCCGGCACGAGTCACAGCCATGTGTTGCTTGAGCGCGAACTCGCCGACTTACACGACAAGGAAGACGCGCTGCTGTTCAATTCCGGCTACATGTCGAATTGGGCGGCGCTGAGCACGCTGGCGGCGCGACTGCCTGGTTGCGTGGTGCTGTCGGACGCGCTCAATCACGCGTCAATGATCGAGGGTTTGCGGCACAGCCGGGCGGAGACGGTAATTTTTGCCCACAACGATGTTGGTGACCTGGAAAGCAAGCTGGCGGCACTCGATCCGGCGCGACCGAAGCTCATTGCGTTCGAGAGCGTCTATTCAATGGATGGCGACATCGCGCCGATCGCTGAGATTTGCGATGTGGCTGAGCGGTATCCTGCGATGACTTATCTCGATGAGGTCCATGCGGTCGGCCTCTACGGTCCGCGCGGCGGCGGAATCGCCGAACGCGAGGGTCTGGCGCACCGCCTTACCGTCATTGAGGGCACACTTGCCAAGGGGTTCGGTGTCATTGGCGGCTACATCGCCGGCTCGGCAGCGCTGTGCGATTTCATCCGCAGCTTCGCCTCAGGCTTCATCTTCACCACCGCGCTGCCGCCCGCCATCGCCGCCGGCGCGCTGGCCAGCATCCGACATCTGAAATCAAGCACCAGGGAGCGGGAGCGGCATCTGGATCGTGTCGCGCGGGTGCGTGCCGGACTCGATCGCGCCGGACTGCCGCATCTGCATAATCCAAGCCATATTGTGCCGGTGATGGTCGGCGATCCGGTGCGCTGCAAGGCAATCAGTGACGAGTTGCTGGAGCATTACGCCATCTATGTGCAGCCGATCAACTATCCTACGGTGCAGCGCGGGACTGAACGGCTGCGCATCACGCCGTCACCGCTGCACAGCGACGCCGATATTGCCCAACTCATAGAGGCGCTCTCGGTTGTGTGGGCGCGACACAGCCTGCGTCGCGCCGCTTGACAAGACGCGCCGATGGCAAAGCTATTCGGAGCGGTGCCACGCGGGGTGCCGCGGCAACAGGGAGACGACGCGATGGATGAACAGAACGCGCGGCGGCGGAAGGTGCTGCAGGCGGGTCTTGCCGTGGCTGCGGCGGGGGTCGGTGCCGGCTTGGCCCGGCGCGCCGCGGCCCAGGAGAAGCTGGCGCAGAACATGGTCATGTATCAGGACCATCCCAACAATGGTCAGCACTGCAGCCTGTGCGCCCAGTATATCGACCCCAACAACTGCAAAATCGTGCAAGGACCTATCGTTGCCAATGGATGGTGCGCTGCCTTCGCGCCCAAGGGCTAAGGTGCGCGCGGGCGCCGCTGCGGCGGCGCCTGCCCCCTTTCCCTTCGCGGCGATTGTCGGTCAGGACGAGCTGAAGCTCGCTCTGCTGATTGCTGCTGTTGATCCCGGTATTGGTGGGGTACTGGCGATCGGTGATCGCGGCACTGGAAAAACCACCACGGTCCGCGCGCTCGCCGCGCTGCTGCCGCCAATGCTTGCTGTCGCCGGCTGTCGATACCGCTGCGACCCGGCCGGCAGGCTCTGTGCCGACTGCGCAGCGCGCGACGCAGTCTGCACAGAGCGGGTGAGTGTGCCGGTGGTTGATCTCCCGCTCGGCGCCACCGAGGATCGCGTGGTTGGCGCACTCGATCTCGAACGTGCCCTTTCGCAGGGCGTCAAGGCGTTTGAGCCGGGGCTGCTGGCACGCGCCAATCGTGGCTTTCTCTACATCGACGAGGTCAACCTGCTGGAGGATCATCTCGTCGATCTGCTGCTCGACGTTGCCGCGTCGGGTGAAAATGTCGTCGAACGCGAGGGTCTCAGCATCCGTCATCCGGCGCGCTTCGTGCTGATCGGCAGCGGCAATCCGGAGGAGGGGGAGTTGCGTCCGCAACTGCTCGACCGCTTCGGCCTGGCAGTGGAGGTGCGCACGCCCGAGGATCTGCCGACCCGCATCGAGGTGGTGCGCCGACGCGCGGCATTCGACCGCGACCCGGTGGCGTTCTCGGCAACATGGCAGAGCGAGCAGCAGGCGCTGCGCCGCCGCTTGACAGCGGCGCGGCAGCGGCTGGCTCAGGTGGCGACACCGGATGCGGCGATTGAGCGCGCCGCGCGGCTGTGCATCGCGCTCGGTACCGACGGGCTGCGCGGCGAGCTGACACTGATTCGTGCCGCCCGCGCGCTGGCGGCGTTTGAGGAGGATACGGCGGTTGGCGATGCGCAGTTGCGCCGGGTCGCCCCGGCGGCGTTGCGTCACCGTCTGCGCCGCAATCCGCTGGACGAGGCGGTGGCCGGCACCCGTGTCGGCCGTGCCGTCGCCGAGGTGTTCGCGGCGTGACCCCGCAGCCTGCCCCCTCTGACCTGGCCGCGGCTGATGTGTTTGCGGTGGACCCCTGCGGTATTGGCGGTGTGGTGCTGCGCGCCTGGCCCGGACCGGCCCGCGATGCCTGGCTCGCCCGGCTGGGCGCGTCGCTGGCGCTGCACCGCATGCCGCTGCACGCGACCGCCGGGCGGCTGCTCGGCGGCCTTGATCTCGCCGCCACTCTGGCCGCCGGCCGGCCGGTTGCCGAGCGCGGTCTGCTCGTCGCTGCGGCTGACGGCGTGCTGCTCGCGGCCTCGGCCGAGCGGATGGTCCCCGGCATCGCCGCATTGCTCGGCGCCGCCCTCGATGCCGACGCCGCGCGGTTCGGTATCGTCGCGTTGGATGAGGGGCTGGACGACGACTCTGCCCCGGCGGCGCTGGCCGAGCGGCTGGCGGTCCACCTGACATTGACGGACCCGGAGCCGGCCGCGCCGCTGGCCGATATCGCCGCCGCGCGCCATCGGCTGGCCGGTGTCGTCGTGCCGGAAATGGTCCTTGAGGCGCTGTGTGCCACCGCGCAGGCGCTCGGCGTCGGCTCACTGCGCGCGGCGGTGCTGGCGCTGCGCGTTGCCCGCGCCGCGGCGGCCCTTGCCGGCCGCACCGAGGTCGCCGACGCCGACGCCGCTTTGGCCGCCCGCCTCGTGCTCGCCCCGCGCGCCACCCGTCTGCCCGCACCACCGGCGCCGCCGGAACCGCCACAGGCTGCCGAGCCGCCACCGCCGTCGGAGCAAATGGCGGAGGAAGACGGCGGCGGTCTGGAGGATCGCCTGATTCAGGCCACGCAAGCAGCCATTCCGCCCGGTCTGCTGGCGACGCTCGCCTCCGCCGCCGCGCCGCACCCGCGCGGCCAGGGCGGCAGTGGTGCCACCCGTGCCGGGCTGCGCGGGCGCCCGGCCGGCACCCGCGCCGGCGATCCGCGGGGCGGGGCGCGGCTGGCGCTGGTGGAAACACTGCGTGCCGCGGCGCCGTGGCAGCGCCTGCGCGGCGGCGGCATCGCCGGCGGCGCGGGGGTGGCGGTGCGGCGGCAGGATTTCCGCGTCCACCGACTCAAGCAGCGCACCCAGACGGTGACGATCTTCGTCGTCGATGCCTCCGGCTCGACCGCGCTGAACCGGCTGGCCGAGGCCAAGGGGGCGGTCGAATTGCTGCTGGCGCAGTGCTATGTGCGGCGTGATCAGGTGGCGCTGCTGGCGTTTCGCGGCGCTGGCGCCGACCTTTTGCTGCCGCCTACCGGATCACTGACCCGCGCCCGCCGCAGCCTTGCCGGATTGCCCGGCGGTGGTGGCACGCCGCTCGCCGCCGCCATCGACGCCGCCGCGGCGCTGGCCGAGCAGGTGCAGCGCCGCGGTCAGTCGCCCCTGCTGGTATTCCTCACCGACGGCCGCGCCAACATCGCCCGCGACGGCCGCCCTGACCGGGCTAAGGCCACCGAGCAGGCGCTGCAGGCCGCCGGTAAGCTGCGCGCCGCTGCATTCGCCACGGTGCTGGTCGATACTTCGCCGCGGCCGCAGACGACGGCCCGACAACTCGCCGCGGCGATGGGCGCGCGCTGTCTGCCGCTGCCCTATGCCGATGCCGCCGCTTTGTCGCGGGCGGTGCAGGCGGGGGCGGGATGAGCGCCCACCCGGTGTGGGAGCAGGACGGCCGCGACTGGCCGAACCGTGGCGCGAGCCGCTTCGTCGCCGCTGCCGGCCTGCGCTGGCATGTGCAGATCATGGGCAGCGGCCCGGTCATCCTGCTGGCGCACGGCACCGGCGCGGCCACCCATTCCTGGCGGGCGCTGGCGCCGCTGCTGGGCGCCCGCTTCACCGTCGTCGCCCCGGACCTGCCCGGCCACGGCTTCAGCGAAATGCCGCCGCCGCAGCGCATGTCGCTGCCCGGCATGGCTCAGGCGCTGGGCGGGCTGTTGCGCACCCTCGGCCTCACCCCGGCACTCGTGGCCGGCCACTCTGCCGGCGCCGCGGTGCTTGCCCGGATGGTGCTCGATGGGGTGATTGCGCCGCACGCTCTGGTCGGGCTGAATGCCGCGCTGCTGCCGCTCGGCGGCGCGCATGCCGATATTTTTGCCCCGCTCGCCCGCGCCGTTGCCGGGCTGAGCATCGTGCCGCGCATCTTCGCCTGGCGCGCCGCCGACTCTGCGGTGGTGCTGCGGCTGATGCAGGGCACCGGCTCGGCCATCGACGCCGAGGGGCTGCGACTCTACGGTCGGCTCGCCCGCCGCCCCGGCCACATCGCCGCCGCCTTCGCGATGATGGCGAACTGGGATTTGCGCAGTCTGGCGCGCGACCTGCCGCGCCTGAAGCTGCCGCTCGTGCTGGTGGTCGGCAGCAACGACCGCACCATTGCGCCGGCCGACGCGGTGCGGGTGCGGGCGCTGGTTCCCGGCGCCGGCATCGTCACGCTGCCCGGCCTCGGCCATCTGGCGCATGAGGAGCGGCCCGATCTGGTTGCCGATCTCCTCATCCGCCACGCCGCCACGGCGGAACTGTGCCCGGCATGAATGCGCTCGCCCCGGTCCGCCATTCCGCCCCGCATGCCGTGGTCATCGGCAGCGGCTTCGGCGGCCTTGCCGCCGCCATCCGCCTCGGCGCGCGCGGCTGGCGTGTCACCGTGCTGGAGCGGCTGGCCGAGCCGGGCGGCCGCGCCGCCGCCTTCCGTCAGGACGGCTTTCTGTTCGATGCGGGTCCGACCATCATCACCGCGCCCTTCCTGCTGGAGGATTTGTGGCGGCTCGCCGGCCGTCGCCTGTCCGACGACATCGAACTGCGCCCGCTCGACCCGTTCTACCGCATCCGTTTCGACGATGGCGGCAGCTTGCTGTACAGCGGCGACGATGTGGCCATGCGCGCCGAGGTGCGCCGCCTCGCCCCCGCCGATGAGGCCGGCTATGCCCGCTTCATGGCGCTCAGCGAGGCGACCTGCCGGCTCGGCTTCGAGGGGCTGGCGCATGCCCCGTTCGGCCGGATGCGCGACATGGCCCGGGTGCTGCCCGACCTGCTGCGCCTCGGCGGCCATCGCAGCGTGCATGCGGTGGCGGCGCGGCATTTGCGCGACCCGCGGCTGCGCGCCGTGTTCAGCTTCCATCCGCTGCTGATCGGCGGCAACCCGTTCCGCGCCAGTGCCATCTACTGCATGATTCCGGCGCTGGAGCGGCGCTGGGGCGTGCATGCCGCGATCGGCGGCACCGGCCGGTTGATCGGCGGCCTCGCCGGGTTGATCCGTGGCCAGGGCAACACGCTGCGCTGCAATGCCGAGGTCGCCGCCATCACCGTCGCCGGCCGCACCGCGACCGGCGTGCGGCTGAGCAGTGGCGAGACCATCGCCGCCGATGCGGTGGTGTCGAACGCCGATGCCGCCTGGACCTATGGTCGGCTGCTGCCGGCGACGCTGCGCCGCCGCCGCTGGACCGACCGGCGGCTTGCCCGTGCGCGCTACTCGATGGGGCTGTTCGTTTGGTATTTCGGCACATCACGACAGTATCCGGCGGTCGATCACCACACCATCCTGCTCGGCCCGCGCTATCGGCCGCTGCTGCACGACATATTCGATCGCGGCGTGCTGGCGGAGGATTTCAGTCTCTATCTGCATCGCCCGACGGCGACCGACCCGTCACTGGCGCCGCCCGGCGGGGACACGTTCTACGTGCTCTCGCCGGTGCCCAATCTCTGCGCCGGCATCGACTGGGCGGTGCAGGCGGAACCCTATCGCCACCGCATCGCCGAGCATCTCGCGGCGACGCTGCTGCCTGATCTGCAGCGCCATGTCGTCACCTCGCGCGTGGTCACGCCGCAGCATTTCCGCGACACCATGCTCTCCGTCCACGGTGCCGGCTTCGGCCTGGAGCCGACGCTGCTGCAAAGCGCCTGGTTCCGCCCGCACAATGCCAGCGAGGAGGTCGATCGCCTCTACCTCGTCGGCGCCGGCACGCATCCGGGCGCCGGCGTGCCGGGCGTGCTCTCTTCCGCCCGCGTGCTCGACAGGGTGATGCCGGATGCACATGCGCTTGTCTGATGCGGCGGACTGCCGCGCCCTGCTGCGCTCGGGTTCGCGCAGCTTCGCCGCCGCGTCTCTGCTGCTGCCGGCGCGGGTGCGCCGGCCGGCGACGCTGCTCTATGCGTTCTGCCGCGTCGCCGACGACGCCATCGACGGGCAGGGAGCGACGGCGGCGGGTGGGGCGGCGGCGCTGGCGGCGCTGCGGCATCGGCTCGACCGCGCCTATGCCGGTGATCCGCTGCCCGACCCGGTGGATCGTGGGTTGGCGCTGCTGGTCACGCGGCACGGCCTGCCGCGGGCGCTGCCGGAAGCGCTGCTGGAGGGGTTCGCCTGGGACGCGGCGGGCCGGCGCTATGCGACGCTGCCCGACCTTACCGGCTATGCGGTGCGCGTCGCCGGCACCGTCGGCGTGATGATGGCGCTGCTGATGGGGGTACGCCGTCCCGAGTTGCTGGCCCGCGCCTGCGACCTCGGCATTGCCATGCAGTTTTCCAACATCGCTCGCGATGTCGGCGAGGACGCGCGCGCCGGGCGGCTTTATCTGCCGCTCGACTGGCTCGCCGAGGCCGGCATCGACGCCGAGGCGTGGCTGGCCCGACCGGTGTTCACCCCGGCGCTCGGCGCCGTGGTGGCGCGGCTGCTGGACGAGGCGGCGCGGCTCTATGCGCGGGCCGATCCCGGCATTGCCGGCCTGCCGTGGGCCTGCCGCCCCGGCATCGCGGCGGCACGCGCGCTCTATGCCGGCATCGGGCAGGAGGTGCGCCGGCGCGGCGGCGATTCGGTATCGGGCCGCGCCGTGGTGCCCGGACCGCGCAAGGCGGCGCTGCTGCTGACCGGTCTCGCCGGGCTGCGCCGGGCCGCCGCCGACCTGTCGCCGCCGGTGCCCGAAGCGGCGGCACTGCTGGCCGAGGTGACACCCTGGCCGGTGCGGGCCGCGGCGCCGCGCTGGCATGATATCGGCGCCCGCACCGCCTGGGTGCTCGCGCTGTTCGAGCGGTTGGAGCGGCGCGATCTGATGCAGCGCGGCCGATGACTTTTGGCATGCTCGGCCATTGGGAGTGGATCGTCATCGAACTGCTGGTACTGGGTCTGGCGGTGGCCGAACTGATCTCGGTGCGGCGGGCGCGCCGACGGCTTGACCGGCCGGCTGACGAGTCGCCGGCGGCCGACGCAGCCGATAAATCGCCGTCGGTACCGCCATCCCCTGGGGGGCCGCGAACCCGTCGTTGAGCCGATTTTTGCCTCCCCCGCGCCCCGTCGCGCAGGGGTGGGCGAGATGACAACCGCGGCCCTCGGCGGCGCCTCCCTGTGCAGAGACAGCGGGGCCTAATACTGGAACTGATAGGTCAGGCCAACGCTGGTGCCATATGGGTCGGTGGTCGCCGCCGCGCCGGTGGCCGAGGCGGTGCTGCCGGTGCCGACGTCGGTTTCCAGCTTCAGGCCGCGCAGCAGATCGATCTGCACCGTTGCCTGCGAGCCGTTGCCATCGGCCGATTGTCGGGCCCCGACATAGACGCCGCGGGCGACATAGCGTCCCGCCTCCACCGACGTTCCGGTGCCGTTCTGTCCGCCGCCGACATTCAGTCGGTCCAGGCCGAGCGTCTGGCGCACCGCGTTCAACGGGTCGAACACCCCGCCGCCGGCGCCGCTGATCTGCGCCAGCGCCGCCGCGGCGGAGGCGAGCTGCACGGGCGTCAGCGTGCTGGCGCTTTGGTGGAACAGCAGCTGCGCCAGCACCTCGTCCTGCGGCAGCGGGGGGAAGGAGCTGAGCGTGATCTTCGGCGCGCTGGCGAAGCCGCCGACGGTCAGCGTGGCGGCGATGCTGCCGTTGGTGCTGGTCGCGATCAGGTTCAGCGCCGGATCGAGCTTGCCGCTGCCCTCAAAGCGGATGTCGCCGCTGGTGAAGGTCAGCGCGGAGCCGGCGAGGTTGAAATCGCCGCGGCGCAGCCGGAATACCCCGGTCGGCACCGGCGCGGCGGCGGTGCCGCCGACCTCGATGCGGCCGGCCACTTCGGCGAACAGGCCGCGACCACGAATGAACACCTGACCAGGGGCACGCACCGCGATATCCAGCGCGATGTCCGGCCCCGATGCGGTCGGCGGCGGTGGCTCCTGGCCGGGCCGCTGCACGTCGAGCACCGGCACGCTTGCCGGCAACCGGTCGGGGATGCGGATGTCGGCCTCGTCGATGGTCACGCTGCCGTCGGCGGCCAGCGCGCCCTTGAGGTCGCCGTGCAGGGCCAGCTCGGCGTCGAGCGTTGCGGTCAGCGTGTCACTGGCCAGCGGCCGCGCGTGCCGCGCCGTCAGTCGCAGATCGACCGGCATGGCTCCGGCCAGTCCGACCGAGCCGAGCGCTGTGATACTGCCCTGCCCGGCGCGGCCGGTCAGGCTGGCGATGCGGATGGTGTCGCCGTCGCCCTCGATACGCGCAGCGAGTTCGCTGAGGTGCGCGCCGAGCACAAAATCCTGCACATCGCCGTGCGCCAGGAGCAGCGATCCGACGGCACGCGGGGCGGCCAGGGTACCGGTGACGGTGGCGTCGAGCGTTACCAGTCCGCGCGCCCGTCGCCCCGATGCCTGCAGCAGCGGGTTCAGCGTCGTCAGGTCAATCGCACCCTGGCCACGCAGCCGCATGGCGGCGGCGGGATCGAGCGGAGCGCTGCCGGAAAGCGTGATCCGGTTGCCGCCGGCGGTAAAGCGGGCGTCGATGTCGGCAGTGGTGCCGGCAAGCTTCGCCGTTGCCGTCAGATTGGCGGGCGGCAGTCCGGCGACCGGGCCGCTGTTGAGGTGCAGCCCGGTCGCAGCGAGATACGCGGTGCCGGTGGGCAGTGACGGTGGGCCGGTCAGTCGCGCCTCGGCGTTGAGCACGCCGGACGCCTTGAGGTCCGGCACGATGGCGCGGGCAAGATCGGCGGAGACATTGGCCAGCGAAGCGGTCAAGTCGAGCGTCGGCGACAGCCGGCCGGTCAGGTCGAGCCGCGCCTGTTGCACCCCAAGCCGCACCCGATCGACCGTAACGCCGCCGGCATAGGAAACATGCGCCGGGGCGAGCAGCCGCAACGTCTGTCCCTGCCAGTCGGCGCTCAGGGTGGCGAGGGTGACGCGGCTGGCCGGCACATCGAGTGTCGCCGCGGCACTTGCGGTCAGGTCCGAGCCGGCGAGGCCCTGCACCGCCGTCTGGACCGTGATGCCGAGCGCCGCCGGCTTGCCATTGGCGGCAAGTCGGGCGCTGCCGCCGATGACGCCGGCGTGCAGCCCGGCGACATCAAGCGTGGCGGACAGCGCCGGGGCGGTCATCGGGTCACGCACCCGCGCGCGCAGCGTGGCACGGCCGAGCGTTGCCGTGCTTGGCAGCCCGGCATCGCGTGCGTCCAGCGTCACCGTCGCGACCGGTGGGCCGGCATCCTGCGTCGTCTCGGCGTCGGCAGTGATGCTGCCCGATAGCGTCTTGCCGAGCAGGCGCGACAGATCGCTCAGCCGCTGCATGCGCAGCGACACTTTGCCCAGCGGCAGTGTCGCGCCGGGCGCCAGGGTGAGCGCGCCCTCCGCATGCGCGCTGTTCCAGTCGGCGCCGGTGAGGGCGAGGCGCAAGGTGCCGTCGGTGTCCCGCGTTGCCGCGGCGTCGAGTGTCAGCGCGGCGCCGTCCAGCGTTCCCCGCGCGCTGAGGTGCCCTTTCGGTGCGGCCGGCAAACCCTCGGCATCGAGCGAGAGGGTGAGCAACCCGCGCTTGTCACCCGGTGTCGCTACGTCGCCGGACAGCGTCGCCTGTGCCGACAGATTGTCGGTCTTGCCGGCGATATGGCCGTGTCCGTCGATGCGGCCGCGCAGCGTCGCCGCCAGCACCGACAGGTCGGTGAGCGTCGCCCGCCAGTCGAGACCGGCGATGCCGCCGGTGATCCCGCCCTGCGCCGCAAACGACGCTGTCGCGCCATCGAGCGAAAGTCGCGACAGGGCGATGTCGTCGCCGTGCCGGGTTGCGGCGAGGCCGATATGGGCTTCCGGACCCAACAGCGCCGGCAGCGGCGCCATACCACCGGTAATCCCGATCGTGCCATCGACGCTGACACCGTTCATCTCCCCAGTCAGGTCCAGCGCGGCATGGCCGGCGATGTCGGCGCCGCCTGCGGCGGCGAGCGGGGCAAGGTCCGGCAGGTCGAGATGGGCGGTGACGCGCGGCGTGCCCGCGGTTTCGGCGCGCCCGGTCAGACGCAGCAGCTGATGCGCCAGGGTGAAATTGACCGGCCGGCCGGGTGCATCGAGCTGTGCCTGCGCCGCCAGCGTCAGCGGCGCGGCTTCCAGCAACTCGGGCCTCGGGCCGGGCAGGCGCAGCCCGTCTACCGCGGCGTTCAGCGTCACCTGACCGAGATCGCCATGCGCCTCGACCGTCAGGCGACGCAGCGCGGCGCCCGCGGCGGCGAGATCGTCGAGCCGCAGTTGGGCGCGCACCTGCGGGCGGGTGAAAGCGCCATGCACATGGGCATCCACGGCGATGTGCCGCCACGATAGGTCCGGCCGCGGCGTCATCACCGGCGCACGCGCCGTCAGGTCGAGATCGGCCGCCTGTCCGGTGACGTTGACGCTGCCGGCGGCGGCGAGCCGGAGGGGGCCGGCAGAGATGGCGAGTTTCGTCGCCGCACCGGTCCACGGGCCGTCGATGGTGCCGGAGATGGCCAGCGCGCCGAGGCCGGGCAGCCCGCCGAGGCGGGCGATCAGACCGTCTGCCGGCTCGTCGGCGGCCAGGGTGGCGGCGAGTGCGGCGGGGTCGATATGACCGCCGACCCGGTAGGTGCCGGGCGAATCGAGTCGGCGCAGACTGAGTTCAGCCTGCCCGGTGGTCAGGTCGGCCAGTGTCGCCGCGCCGTCGGCGGCGAACGCAGCCGCCATGCCGGCCACCGGCGCGGCAATGTCCAGTCGTGCGACATGCAGCGCGCGCAGTTCGACGCGCAGCGGCAGCGACGAGGTGCCGCCGGAGGCGGGCGCCGTGCTTCCGGCCGCGGGCGCCGGGCGCCGCGCCACCGCGATCCGCTCGACGGCCAGGCGATCGATCACCGCGGCGCGATGCAGCAACGCCAGCGGTGCCCAGTCCAACGCGATGCCGTCGAGGCTGGCATAGGTGCCCGCCGCGTCAGCCAGCGCAACATGCGCGAGGCGCAGGCGATCGGGGAAGCGGCCCGACAGGCCGCTGATCGCCACCGTCCCTCCAGCCACCCGGTTGACCAGGGCCGTCGCCCCGCGTTGTCCCGGTACGGTGTTCAACGACGCGATCAGCAGCAGCGGCAGCACCAGGACCAGGGCCAGCAGCCCGATCAAGATGTGGAATGTCCGGCGCATCAGAACGCCTGCCCGATGCCGATATAGACCTCGAAAGCGTCGCTGTTTGGCTGGTTCGTCACCGGCACGGCGAAATCGAGCCGCAGCGGGCCGAACGAGGTGTAATAACGCGCACCGATCCCGACGCCGACCTGCACCGTGCCCTGGAACGGGACGCCGCTGGTGCTGACCTGGCCGGCATCGACGAATACCGCCGCGCCATAGGAGGCGCCGAATCGCTGCCGCAATTCGAGCGAGCCGGCGTCGATCGAGGTACCGCCGATCGGGATGCCATCGGGGAATTGCGGGCCGACCGACTGGAAGCGGAAGCCGCGCACGGTGCCGCTGCCGCCGCCATAAAATCGCTGATCTGGCGGAATGGCGAAGGTTGAGGCACCCTCCACGCTGCCGACCAGCCCATGCAGCGCCAGCACGCTGCGCCCGTTGCCAAGCAGGTCGAGATAGGTCGAGCCGGACGCCTGAGCGATCACGAACGTCGCATTCGGATTGGCGAAGCTCTCGGTCGGCGTGACCGAGAGGGCGGCGCGGATGCCGCTGAGCGGATTGAGCAGGTCTCGGGTGGTGTCGTATTGCAGGCTGACCGGCGTTTGCAGAAGGGTGTAGAGCCGGGTCACGCCTTCCTGGAAGATGCTCGCCTCCTCCCCGGTGACGCCAACGCTGACTGACAGGTCGCGGTCGAGCTTGCGGCTCACCGTGCCGCCGGAAACCAGCGCCGTGCGATTATAAGCGATCAAGTATTCGCGTACCGCAAGCGCATTCAGCGTCAGGGTTTGATCGCGCTGCAGCCAGTCCGGCACGTTCAGCGTGGCAGAGACGTTGTAGCCCGGCTGCAGCGCGGCGGTGCCGCCGAGTTCGGTGGCGGCGGCGCTGAGGGTGAGCTGTTCGCCATTGCCGAACAGGTTCCGATGGGTCCAACTCGCAGTCAAGCTGCCGCCGAGATCGGTCGAATAGGCGGCTCCGAGCGTGACCACGTGCAGCGGCCGCTCGGCGACCTGGACCTGCAGCGGCAGTTGTCCGTCCGCATCCGGCGCCTCGGCCCGGGTGATGCGGACGGTCGAGAACAGGCCGGTATTGGACAGGTCCTGGCGCGCCGCTTCAATCCTGTCCGGGTCGAAGCGCTCTCCCTGATGGATCAGCAGGCGGCGGCGCAGATAGTCGGCATGGGCCCGCTTCAGCCCGGCAATGCTGATTGGCCCGAGATCGACGCGCGGGCCGACGGTGACCGGAAAGCTGACATCGAGTACCTGCGCGCCCGGCTCCAGGGTGGCTGCCGGTATGCCTACCTTGGCCAGTGCATGACCGCTGTCCAGCAGCGCCTTGAGCAGACGGTCACGCGCCGCCAGGACGTCGGCGGCGACCGCCGGCTGGCCCGGCTTGAGGTCGAGTGTCTGGCGCGCCGAGTCGGGCACCGGATCGCCGGTCAGCGTGACCTGACCGAGATGGAAGCGCGGGCCTGGACGCAACGTGACGGCAACCGCGACCTTGGTGCCGTTCGGCGTGGCGTCGAGCAAGGCGGGCAGAGCGGGGTCGTCCAGCGACCGCCCGTCGATCGTGATCGTAGCGATTCCATCATAATAGCCGAAACTGTGCAGCGCCGAGGTGAACCGATCGAGATCGCCGCGGGCGCGGGCGACCAGCGCGAACGGGCCGACCGGGGCAATGGTCTGCAGGCTGACCAAGCTCGACGAGTCGTGCGCCGCGGCGTCCAGCGCGGCGGTATTGGTCGGTGCAATGGCAACGGTGTAGGGCACCGGGTCCGCTGCCTGTCCCCGCGGCGCGGCGACGACCAGGGCGAGCACGAGGGGGATGCGGCGGAGCGGGAGTGACAGCGGGCGCTTCCTTGCGGTTTTGCGGTCATGGGCAGAGAACGTCGCGCCTGCGGCTTTGTTGGCAAGGAAGGTGGAAATTCCCGCCACAGTCGCACCGGGATCGGCAATCGTCACGGTGGTTTCATTGTCGTCCCGGCGCCGCCGGGCTATTCGGTGCTGCATGCCGCCTGCCCCGCGCCGCCTGAAGGCAAAGCGCCTTCCCCTGTCGCGTAAGCCCGCCGAGAGCGGGGACGAGGGATGGAGCGCGTTCGCCGGGTCGGGCAACCGGCGGCTGATGCGCCGCCTGCGCGCCATCCGTCGGGGCGTTGTGATCGTGCTGTGGACGCTTCTGGCGATGCCGCTGCAGGCGCTGCTGCTGCTGCTGCCGGGTCAGGCCAAAGTGGTGTTCGCGCGGTTTTACTGGGCGGCGATGTGCCGGCTGCTCGGCCTGCGCGTGCGGGTGATCGGGGTGCAGGCGACGGCGCCGGACCGACCGGTGGTGTTTGTCTCGAACCACTCGTCCTGGGTCGATGTGCCGGTGCTCGGCGGCCGGCTGAACGCCTGCTTCATCGCCAAGGAGGAGGTGGCGCGCTGGCCGGTGATCGGCTGGGTCGCGCGGCTTGGCCGCACCGTCTATGTCCGCCGCCAACGCAGCAGCACGGCGCGCGAGCGCGATGCAATGCGCCAGCGGTTGAGCGAGGGAGATAATCTTTTTCTGTTTCCCGAGGGTACAACCTCTGATGGCTCGCGGGTACTACCTTTCCGCTCGGCGTTTTTTTCGATCGTCGAGCAGACGGTGACGGCCGATGGCCGGCCGCCGCTGGTCCAGCCGGTCTCGGTTGTGTACGACCGGCTGGCCTATTTGCCGACGGGGCGTGCGACCCGGCCGCTGTTCGCCTGGTACGGCGATATGGATATCAGCTCGCATTTCTGGCGGCTGGCCCAGCATCGTGGCCTGCGCGCCACCATTCTGCTGCATACCCCGCTCGACCCCGCTGCCTATCCGAGCCGCAAGGCGCTGGCGCTGGCGACCTGGACCGCGGTGGCGGCGGGGGCGGCGACGCTGCGCCAGAACCGGCCGGCACGGCCGATCACCGCTGGTCCGACGGGGACCGCCGACGCGTCGCCGCCGGCACCCGTGTTTGCGTGACCTTCCTGCGACGGTGGCCGATCGTGCTTGACATGGCCACCATGCGTGCTGCGAAAGTGGCGATGCAGAATGGAGGCTGGCAAACATCCTTGCGCTTGACCCCTCGCCGCCGGATGCCCATTGAACCGGGCTTGGCCCGCCGCTCGCGGCAGGCTGCGACAGGAGGGTGTGGCTTGACCGAACAACGCGACAGCATAGTGCTGCGGTTCCTGAGCAGGATCGGCCGCCGCCGCGCCGTCGTCGAACGCCCGGCATGACGGAAGCGACCAAGCGCCTGCACGTCATCACCTGGGGCTGCCAGATGAACGTGTATGACAGCGCGCGCATGCAGGGGGTGCTGGCGCCGCTCGGCTACGCGCCGGCCGCCGGGCCGGAGGAGGCCGACATGGTCATCCTCAACACCTGTCACATTCGCGACCGCGCCGCCGAGAAGGTGTTTTCCGAGCTTGGCCGGCTGCGCGTGATCAAGCAGGCGCGCGAGGCGGAAGGTGGGCGGATGGTGCTGGCCGTGGCCGGCTGCGTCGCCCAGGCCGAAGGCGAGGAGATCGTCGCCCGGGCGCCATACGTCGATATCGTGCTGGGGCCGCAGACCTATCACCGTCTGCCCGAGATGGTGGCGCGCGCCAGTCGCGCCGCCGGCGCGGTGATCGAAACCGACTTCCCCGCCGAGGACAAATTCGACCACCTGCCGGAGATCGCGGCGGCGCCCGGTCCGACCGCATTCCTGACCATCCAGGAAGGCTGCGACAAGTTCTGCTCGTTCTGCGTCGTGCCCTATACGCGCGGCGCCGAACAGAGCCGGCCGATCGACGCTGTGCTGGCGGAGGCGCGGCGTCTGGTGGCGCTCGGGGCGCGCGAGATCACCTTGCTCGGCCAGAACGTCAACGCCTGGCACGGCGATGCCGGCGGGCTGGCCGCGCTGGTGCGCCGCCTCGCCGACATCCCGGACTTGGCGCGCATCCGCTACACCACCAGCCATCCGCGCGACATGGATGCGGCGCTGATCGCGGCGCATGCCGAGGTGCCGCAACTGATGCCGTTCCTGCATCTGCCGGTGCAGTCGGGATCGGACCGGGTGCTGCGGGCGATGAACCGGGGCCATACCGCCGCCGACTATCTGCGGCTGATCGAGCGGTTGCGGGCGGTGAGGCCCGACATCGCCCTGTCGTCGGATTTCATCGTCGGCCATCCGGGCGAGACGGCGGCGGATTTCGCCGCCACGCTCGACCTCGTCCGCGCCGTCGGCTTCGCGCAGGCGTTCAGTTTCATGTATTCGCCGCGTCCCGGCACCCCCGCCGCCGCCGCGCCGAACCCGGTGGCGCCGTCCGAGAAGGACCGGCGGCTGCAGGAGCTGCAGGCGCTGCTGCGCGCCCAGCAGGCGGCGTTCAACGCCGATTGTGTCGGCCGCGTCGTGCCGGTGCTGTTCACCGGCCCGGGCCGCCGTGACGGCCAGGTTTCCGGTCGCACGCCCTGGCTGCAGCCGGTTCACCCCACCGCCTCCGCATCCCTGATCGGCCGTATTGCCCCGGTGAAGATCACCGCCGCCCACGCCAACTCTCTTTCCGCAACGCTGCTGGCAGAGGAGCCCGCACCCGCTTGAGCGACATCGCCGCGTCTTCGGCTGACCGCATCCCCCTGGACCGTACGGCCGGCAAGGCCGTCACTCTCCAATTTGGCGACAACGCCCTGCTGCCGCTGCTGCTTGGCGACCATGACCGCCACCTGGTCCGGCTGGAACAGGGGCTGGGCGTACGCCTGTCGTGCCGCGGCAACCGCGTCAATATTGCCGGCGATCCGGCGCGGGTGGAGGCGGCGCAGGCGGTGCTGACCGGGTTGTGGCGACGTCTCGAACGCGGCGAGGGGGTTAGTGGCAGCGACGTGGACACGGCGATCCGCATGACCGAGCCGGACGATCCGCGCCTGCCGCTGTCTGACCTGCCGGCGATCCGCACCCGGCGCGGCGCGGTCAGCCCGCGCAGCCCAGGGCAGGCCACCTACATGGACCTGCTGACCGGCTCTGAAATGGTATTCGGGCTCGGCCCCGCCGGCACCGGCAAGACCTATCTGGCGGTGGCGCAGGCGGTGGCCATGCTGCAGGCGGGCAAGGTGGACCGGATCATACTGTCGCGGCCGGCTGTCGAGGCCGGCGAACGCCTGGGCTTCCTGCCCGGCGACCTGAAGGAGAAAGTCGATCCCTATCTGCGCCCGCTGTACGATGCGCTCGGCGACATGATGCCGGCCGAACAGGTGGTGCGGCGCATGGGCACCGGCGAGATCGAGGTGGCGCCGCTGGCCTTCATGCGCGGGCGGACCCTCAGCCACGCCTTCGTCATTCTCGACGAAGCGCAGAACACCACGCCGGTACAAATGAAGATGTTCCTCACCCGCATGGGGGAGGGGACACGCATGGTCATCACCGGCGATCTGACCCAGGTCGATCTGCCGACCGGCACGCGCTCCGGCCTGCGCGACGCGCTGGAGACGCTGGAGGGGGTGGCGGGGATCGCCGTCTGCCGTCTGTCCAACCGCGACGTGGTGCGCCATCCGCTGGTCGGCCGGATCGTCGATGCGTACGACCAGCGCGCCGCCGCCGAGCGCGACACGCGCGACGCCCGCCGCGGCTGCACGGCGCCGGCGGCGGAGGCTGCGGGCAAATAGCGATGGATGGCGGCGAAAGTCGGATCCCCGCCACGGCGGGGATCCCGGTGATGGTGGCGGAGCCGGCATGGCGGCGAACGGTGCGCCGGCCGGAGGCGCTGGCCCGGCGGGCCGCCGTGGCGGCGGGCGGGAAGTGCAGCGTCATGCTCGCCTCCGATGCCGAGGTGAAGCGGCTGAATGCGCGCCATCGCGGGCGCAACAAGCCGACCAACGTGCTGACCTTCGACCCGGCGGCGCCCGGCCTTCCCGGCGAGATCGTGCTGGCGCTCGGAACGGTGCGGCGCGAGGCGGCGTCGGCGGGCAAACGGCCGGGTGTGCATCTGGCGCATCTGGTGGTGCATGGCGTGCTGCATCTGGCCGGGCATGATCACGATCATCCCGGGGCTGCTCGGCGCATGGAAATGGCCGAGGCGCGCATCCTGCGCCGGCTCGGCCTGCCCAACCCGTGGCGGCACGGATGAGCTGGGTTGTCCATCCCGGCCTGGCCACGCGGCTGCGCCAGTTGCTCAATCGCCGCGCCCCGGAACACAGCGTGCGCGAGCATATCGCCGAGCTGGTGCAGGAAGCGGCGGAGGCGCCGCATCGGCCGGGTGAGTTGCCCGAACTGGACCGGCAGGAACGCGCGCTGATTGCCAACGTACTGCGGCTGCGCGGCACCACCGCGGACGACGTGATGGTGCCGCGCGCTGACATCATCGCCATGCGCGCCGATGTGACGCTGGATCAGGCGGTGGAGCGGCTGCGGCTGGAGGGTCATTCGCGCCTGCCGGTGTATCGTGAGCAACTCGACGACATCGTCGGCATGGTCCACATCAAGGACGTGTTCGCCTATGTCGGCCGCCCCGAGGCGTTCGCGCTGGAGGCGATTCTGCGCCGCCCGCTGATGGTGGCGCCGCAGATCCCGGTGCTCGACCTGCTGCTGCAGATGCGTCAGGCGCGGGTGCATCTGGCATTGGTGGTCGATGAATATGGCGGCATCGACGGGTTGGTGACGATCGAAGATCTGGTCGAGACCATCACCGGCGATATTGCCGACGAGCACGACGAGGTGCAGGGGCCGATGGTAACGGAACGCAGCGACGGTGCGCTGGATGTCGATGCGCGGCTGCCGGTCGAGGATTTCGAGGCGCGGGTGGGCCGCGTGCTGACCGATGACGAGCGGTCGGCCGACATCGACACGGTCGGCGGCCTCGTGTTCACCTTGGCGGGCCGGGTGCCGGCACGCGGGGAGGTGCTGAGCCATCCGTCAGGCTGCGAGTTCCGTGTGCTCGATGCCGATGCCCGGCGCATCCGACGGCTGCGGGTGCGGCGCGTGCCGGCGGAGCAGGCGGCGGCATAGGCAGCGGTCGCGCAACCGCCAGCGGGCGCGCGTCGTTGTGGCGCGATGGCCATTGCCGCACCGCCATCCTATGAGACCGCCGTGCCGGCGCGCCTCGACCGGCTGCCCTGGAGCCGGTTTCACTGGCTCGTCGTCATCGCTCTCGGGATCACCTGGATTCTCGACGGGCTGGAGGTCACGCTGGTCGGCTCGCTGTCCGGCGCCATCGCCGACAGCCCCGCCCTGCATCTGAGCAGCGGCCAGATCGGCGCCGCCGCCAGCGCCTACCTCGTCGGTTCGGTTGTCGGGGCGTTGTTCTTCGGCTGGCTCACCGATCGGCTTGGCCGCAAGAAGCTGTTCACCATCACCGTGCTGGTCTATCTGATGGCGACGATCTGTTCCGGTCTGTCGTGGAATTTCTGGTCCTTCGCGCTGTTCCGCGCCATCACCGGGGCCGGCATCGGCGGCGAATACGCGGCGGTCAACGCCACCATCCAGGAGCTGATCCCGGCGCGCTACCGCGGTTTCACCGATCTCGTCATCAACGGCAGCTTTTGGATCGGCGCGGCGTTGGGTGCGGCGGGCGCGCTGGTGGCGCTCGATCCGGCGATCATCGCGCCGGAACGCGGCTGGCGTCTGGCGTTCTTCGTCGGCGGCGCCATCGGTTTTGGGGTCCTGCTGATGCGGCGCTGGATCCCCGAAAGCCCGCGCTGGCTGATGACGCATGGCCGGCCGCGTGAGGCGGAGGCGGTGGTGGGCCAGATCGAGCGGCGAATTGCCGCCGAGGGGCGTGTTTTGCCGCCGGTGTCGGCGCAGCGGCTGCGCGTGCGTTGCGATGTGCGGAGCTGGTTCGTCGTCGGCCTCATCTCGCTGCTCGGACGCTATCGCCGCCGCACCTGCGTCGGCGTCGCGCTGATGGCGGCGCAGTCGTTCTGCTACAACGCAGTATTTTTCACCTATGCGCTGATCCTGACCAAGTTTTACGCCATTCCCTCCGGCCGCATCGGCTGGTTCATGCTGCCGTTTGCCGCCGGCAATTTCGCCGGGCCGCTGGTGCTCGGGCATTTCTTCGACACGCTCGGGCGCAAGACGATGATCAGCGCAACTTATCTGCTCTCCGGCGTGCTGCTGATCGGCACCGGCTGGATGTTTGCGCACGGCATACTGAATGCGGTGCAGCAGACCGCCGCCTGGACCGGCATCTTTTTCGTCGCCTCCGCCGCCGCCAGTTCCGCCTATCTGACGGTGGGCGAGAGCTTTCCGCTGGAGGTGCGGGCCATCGCCATCGCCATCTTCTACGCCCTCGGCACGCTGCTCGGCGGGGTGTCCGGGCCGATGGTGTTCGGCGCCCTGATCGAAGGCGGGGCGCGAGAGGATATTTTCTACGGCTACCTGCTCGGCGGCGTGCTGATGGTGGCGGCCGGCCTGGTGGAAGCGTTCCTGGGGCTGGCGAGTGAGCGCCGGTCGCTCGAAGACATCGCTGAACCGTTATCGGCGCTGCCATCCTGAGCGGAACCATGCCGGCGGGCTGCCGTTGACTTTCCGTATTGCCGAAAGGGGGCGCCTATGGACAAGGATCGTGTGCAAGGGACCATGAATCAAGCCAAGGGTTCGGTGAAGGAAGCCGCCGGCAAGATCACCGGCGATGCCAAGACTGAGGCCGACGGCAAGGCTGAGAAGGCCGCCGGCAAGGTGCAGAACACCGTCGGCAGCGCCAAGGACAGCATCCGCGAGGCGCTCGGCAAAACCTGACGGCAAACGGCCTGACGGCGCCGCAGTCGCAGCGGCGTCGTCGGTGCCGCTATGCGGTGCGCAAGGTCTCGTTGCGGAACGTATCGATGATGTGCGCCGCCAGCGCATCCGTCACCGGCTGCCGCGGCTCACGCGATTTCAACAGCAATATCCGGGTATTGGGTAGTTTCGGCAGGGGATCTCCGACGGGCAGCGCGCGCACCCCCTCGGGCAGTCGGGTGATCGGCGACACGGTCACCGCCAGACCGGCCAGCACCGGCGTCAGCGTGCCGGCGTGGGTCTGCGCCGAATAGGCGATGCGATATGCCCGCCCCGCCTGTTCCAGCGCGCGCAGCGCGGCGCTGCGCCAGACACAGTCGCCGCTCGCCACCGCCAATGGCAGCGGGTCGCGGCGGTGCGGCACATGGCGTTCTGACGTGATCCACATCAGCGGCCCATCCCAAAGCTCCTCGGCTGGCCAGCGGGCCGGTTGGTGCCCATCCGAACACAGCGTCAGGTCGAGTTCGCCGGCACGCAACTGTTCGATCAGAGTCGATGAATTGGAGCAGCTTACCTCGACCTCCACCGACGGGTGGGTATCGGCGAATCGCTTCAGCACGGCCGGCAGGAAGCGCAGGGCGTAGTCGTCCGGCGTGCCCAGCCGTACCGTGCCGTGCATCTGCGGCGCGCGGAACGCCGACCAGATCGCATCGTTGAGCGCCAGCACCTCGCGGGCGCGGTCGAGCAGGTATTCGCCGTGCGGGGTCAGCGACACGGCGCCGCCCTTGCCGCGCAGCAGCACCCGCTGTCCGAGCAACGATTCGAGGCGCTGCACCTGCATCGAGACGGCAGACTGCGTGCGCCCGACGCGCTCGGCGGCGCGGGTAAAGCTGCCCTCCTCGGCAATGTAGGAGAAGGCGCGCAACAGATCGGGATCGAGGCCGGCAGGGAGGGACATGGCCATCAATATCATTGATGCCAGACATAAGGTCAATTCGTTTCCATGATTCTCTGCCGCACGCCAGAGTGACCATGCGTGAGATGGAGCAATGAGCGATGACCAGCATGCTGATGACGCTGCCGCGACTTCGTAACGGCGAGGGCCTCGGTCGGTTGCTGTCCGCCTTGGTCGCGCTCTGGCGGCAGGGGCGGCGACTGCGGGCGGCGCGCCGATACGTGATGGAGATGGACTCGCACATGTTGGCCGATATCGGCGTCAGCCGGGCGCAGGCGATGTTCGAGATCGACCAGGCGCTTCACCCCGGCAGCCGGCGGCGCGACTAGCTCCGGCGCGCCGCGTTGCGTTCCCAGCCGCCGGCAGGCGTCTGCTGCCAGTAGGTCAGCGCGTGCCCCGCCGCCTTCGCCGCGCGCCAGCGGTCGCGGGCGGCGGCAACGGCGGCGGTGTCATTGCCGTCGAACAGGTCGAACACCCGGTCGAACGCAGCGAGCCGGGTGCTGGCGGTGCCGTCCACCAGGAACAAGAAGCGGGCGCCGTTCGGGGCGGCGTCGTCGGTGGCGATCCAGATCGGCTGCAGCGCCGCATCGCCGGCCTCGCGCGTGCCGTGCGGCAGCCAGTCAGGCTCGGCGCAGAGCCACAAAGCCGTGTCCAGCGCCGCCACCCGCTCGTCGCTGTCGCACATCACGGCGGCGCGCTGACCGGCGGCCAGGGTACGGCCGAGCAGCTTGGGCAGCGCCTGCTCGGGTCCCGTGGTGCGCAGATGGTAGAAGCCGATTTCCGCCATCAGCCCTCGTAATGGTCGGCCACCAGCCGGTCGAGCATGCGCACGCCATAGGCGGTGGCGCCTTTCGGCGTCGTTGCCGCGTCCTTGGTGGCCCAGGCCATGCCGGCGATGTCGAGATGCGCCCACGGCTTGCCGTTGACGAAGCGCTGAATGAACTGCGCCGCGGTGATCGCGCCGCCCGGACGGCCCCCGACATTCTTCATATCGGCGATGTCGCTCTTGATCTGCTTGTCATAGGCTTCGCCGAGCGGCAGCCGCCACAGCTTCTCCCCGCTGGCTTCGCCGGAGGCGTACAGGCGCCGGGCGAGCTCGTCATCATTGCTGAAAAACCCGCCCATCTCATGGCCGAGGCTGATGATCATGGCGCCGGTCAGCGTCGCCAGATCGACCATGAAACGGGGGTCGAACTGCTGCTGGCAGTACCAAAGCACGTCGGCGAGCACGAGGCGGCCTTCGGCGTCGGTGTTGATCACCTCGACGGTCTGGCCGGAATAGGTCTTCACCACGTCGCCCGGACGCTGGGCGCTGCCGGAGGGCATGTTCTCCACCAGCCCGACCAGCCCGACCACATCGGCCCGCGCGCGCCGCCCGGCCAGCGCCGCCATCAGGCCGATCACCGCACCGGCGCCGGCCATGTCCCATTTCATGTCCTCCATACCGGCAGCCGGCTTGATGCTGATGCCGCCGGTGTCGAAGGTGACACCTTTGCCGATGAAGGCGATCGGCTTGCCGGCGCCCCCGGCGCCGTCCCAGCGCATCACCACCATGCGCGGCTCATTGACGCTGCCCTGCGCCACCCCGAGGAAGGCGCCGAAGCCGAGTTCGGCCATGCGTGCCGGCCCGATCACTTCGACCTTCAGCCCAAGGGCGGTGAGGCCCTCGCAGCGCTGCGCCATCTCGGCCGGGGTCAGCACATTGGGCGGCTCGCTGACCAGATCGCGGGCGAGGCAGACACCGTGGGCGACCGGCTTGAGCACCGCCCATGCCGCCTCGGCCGCGCCGGCATCCTCGGCAAGCAGGTTCAGCGTGGCGAGGCGCGGCTTCTCATCCGGCTTTTCGGTGGTGCGGTAGCGGTCGAAGCGGTAGCCGCGCAGCACCGCGCCCATCGCCATGTGCGCCGCCAGCATCGGGCCGAGCGGCAATGTGGCGAGCGCGACGGCGGGTTCACGCAGCAGCGCGGCGATGGCGTGGCCCCCGGCCTCCTCGGCGATCAGCGGCGTGACCTCGCCCGGCTTGCCGAGACCGACGGCGACGACCCGCGACAGGCCGGCGCCGGGCGCCAGGATGGTCACTGTCTGGCCTTTGCGTCCCTTGAACTCGGCCGCCTCCAGGGCACGGGAGACGGCGCCGCCGGTGGCGGCATCAAGGCCCGCCCAGCCAGCGGCCTCGGCGGTGCGGCCTTCTTCCACCGGCAGCACCAGCGCCCCCGAGGAGGGCAGGGTCGAATGGCTGATCGTGACGTCGAGCATGGGCAGCGGCTCCCGAAGCGCGGATGACGGACCACTGTAGCAGCGGGTGGCGGGCGTGCCAGGGCATGCGCTAAGCAGACGGGCATGGACGATCATGCGCTGCTCAATCTTGCTGCCGATCTTGCCCGTCAGGCGGGCGCCACCATCCTGGCCATCCGCGCGCGTGGTTTCGACACGCTGCGCAAGGCCGACGCCTCGCCGGTGACGGAGGCGGACCACGCCGCCGAAGCGCTGATCGTCGCCGGGCTGCGTCGCGCCACGCCGGATATTCCGGTGGTGGCGGAGGAGGAGATGGCGGCCGGGCATGTGCCGGCGCGGGCGGACAGTTTCTGGCTGGTTGATCCGCTCGACGGGACCAAGGAGTTCGCCGCTCTGCGCGATGATTTCGCGGTGAATGTCGGATTGGTGCGGGACGGGCGGGCGGTGCTCGGCGCGGTCGGCATTCCGGCGCGGGCGGAGATGTTCGGCGGCATTGTCGGGCGCGGCGCCTGGAAGCGCACCGCCGCGGGAGAGCGGCGCATCGTAGTGCGCCCGGTCCCGCCGGACGGCCTCGACGTCATCGCCTCGCGCGCCCATGCCAATGACGAGCGCTTGTCGGCCTTTCTGGCCGGACGGCGGGTCCACTCGGTGCTCAACATCGGCTCGGCGCTGAAGATTTGCCGTGTCGCCGAGGGGGCGGCTGATCTCTACCCGCGCTTCGGGCGCACCATGGAGTGGGATACCGCTGCGCCGCAGGCGGTGCTGGAGGCGGCGGGTGGCGCGCTGCGGGTGATCGAAACCGGAGCGCCGCTCGGCTACGCCAAACCGGGCTGGGACAATCCGCATTTCGTCTGCACGGGTCAGAGTTGACCGAACGCCTCGCCACCGACCCTGCCGGCATCGCTCGCGCCGCCGATTTGCTCCGCGTCGGCGCCCTGGTCGCCTTCGGCACCGAGACGGTGTACGGCCTCGGCGCCGATGCCACCGACGCGCGCGCCGTGGCCGCGGTGTTCGCCGCCAAGGGTCGGCCGCATTTCAATCCGCTGATCTGCCATTATCCAGAGGTCGATGCGGCCTTCGCCCATGTCGAGCCGAACCCGGCCGCACTGCGCCTCGCCGCGGCGTTCTGGCCCGGACCGCTGACGCTGGTGCTGCCGCGCCGCAAACAGTGTCCGGTGGCGCTGCTCGCCAGTGCCGGCCTTGATACGCTTGCGGTGCGGGTGCCGGCGCATCCGGTGGCGCAGGCGCTGCTGCGCGCGGTCGGCCGGCCGGTGGCCGCTCCCTCCGCCAATCCTTCGGGACGGATCAGCCCGACCACTGCCGCGCATGTGCTGGCCGGGTTGGACGGTCGCATCGCCGCGGTGCTGGACAGTGGGCCATGCGCCGTCGGCATCGAATCAACGGTGCTGGACCTCAGCCGCCCGGTGCCATTCTTGCTGCGTCCAGGGGGTGTCACGCGCGAGGCGATCATGCAGGTGGTCGGCCCGCTGCACAGCGGCATTACCCAGGAGCAGTCGGCGGCGCGCACCCTGCGCTCGCCTGGGCTGTTGATCTCGCACTACGCGCCGGCGCTGCCGGTGCGGCTGGCGGCAACCTCGGTTGCGTCGGACGAGGCGCTGCTCGCCTTCGGGCCGCCGCTGCCGGGAGCCGGGGCGGAATATCAACTCAGCGTGGGCGAAGATCTGGCCGAGGCGGCAGCACGGCTGTTCGACGGGCTTCGCGCGCTCGATGCCGCCGGGGCACGGCTGGGGCTGGCCGGCATCGCCGCCATGCCGGTGCCGTCAGCCGGGCTGGGCCTCGCCATCAACGACCGCCTCAGTCGCGCCGCCGCTCCGCGCTGACCGGGGTGCCGCTGGCCGGGGGTTTCCTCGGCGCCCCGGCTTCTCCATGCTGTACCCTGAACGCGACTGCCCGGAAGCTTCCATGTCCGCCATCACCGACCCCGCCCTGATGACCGCCGAGGACCTGCTCGGCCACTATGCGCGCCGCAGTCTCAGCCCGGTCGAGGTGCTGCAGGCCGTGACCGAGCGTGTGGCGCGCCACAACCCGTCGCTCAACGCCTTCGCGGTGATGACGCCGCAGGCGCTGGCCGCGGCCGGGGAGAGCGAGGCGCGCTGGCGTATAGGCCGGCCGATGGGGACGCTCGACGGCGTGCCCTGCACGGTCAAGGACCTGCTCGATCTGGCCGGCCACCCGACGCGGCGCGGCTCGCGCCTATCCGATCCGACGCCGGTGGTGGACGACGCGCCTGCCGTCGCCGGGCTGAAGGCCGAGGGGGCGGTCATCATCGGCAAGACGACGACGACCGAGTTCGGCTGGAAATCGCCGGGGGATTGTCCGCTGCACGGCATCACCCGCAACCCGTGGAACACCGCCCATACGCCGGGCGGCTCTTCCTCCGGCGCCGCCGCGGCGGCGGCGGGGGGGTTCGGGCCGCTGCATATCGGGACCGATGCCGGCGGCTCGGTGCGCATTCCCGCCGCCTGGTGCGGCGTGCTGGGCCTCAAGCCGACCTTCGGCCGGGTGCCGCAATGGCCGCTCGGTGCGTTCGGCCATGTCGCCGCCGCCGGCCCGCTCACCCGCAGCGTGCGCGACGCGGCGCTGATGCTCGGCGCCATGGCGCGCTTCGATCTGCGCGACCCGTTCGCCCTGCCGGACGACCGGCGCGACTGGCGCGACGGTATCGAGGACGGGGTCGCCGAGCTGCGTGTGGCGGTGCTGCGCCGGCCGGGATTCGAGGCGCCGGTGGACTGGGAGGGCATGGCGGCAGTGGACGACGCCGCCCGGCTGCTGATGGAGGCTGGCGCCGAGGTCGAGGAGGCCGATCCCGGCCTGCCCGATACGCGCGAGATTTTCGGCCGCATCTGGGGTGTCGCGTTGTCGCGGCTGGTGCATTCCTTTCCCGAGACGCGCCGGCACATGCTCGATCCGGGATTGCTGGAGGTGGCGCGGGCGGCCGGAAATGTCTCGGCTATCGAGTTCCTCGACGGCGAGGCGATGCGCGTTGCCGCGGCGCACGCGATGGCGCGGTTCCATCAGAAATACGATCTCGTGATGTGCCCGACGGTCGTGACCACGGCGCCGCTGGCCGAGGCGCCGATCGCCGATCCGGTGCGGGCGCTGTGGAACGACTGGGCGCCCTGGACCTTCGCCTTCAATCTCACCCGTCAGCCGGCGGTGACGGTGCCGATGGGGTTCGCCACCAACGGATTGCCGCGCGCGGTGCAGCTCGCCGGGCCGCTCTATCGTGACGACCTGGTGCTGCGGGCCGCCCGCACGCTGGAAGTGGCGCAGCCGTTTCTGATGCCCGAGTTGGACTAGTGGCCCGATGCCAGTGCCCCGTTCCGGGCGCCGGCTGAGCCGGCCGACGAAATCAACCCGACGCACTGACCGATGATGAACCTTGTGAAAGTGGCGGAGCACTAGATGTATCAGCGTCCTGCCTTCGCTGAAGCCGATCCGAACCGGATCGCGGCGCTGATCGAGGGCCATCCGTTTGGCCTGCTGGTTACGGCCGAGGGCGGCCTCGATGCCTCGCCGCTGCCGTTCGTGCTGCGGCGTGAGGCGGGCGGCTTTGTGTTGGAAGGCCATCTGGCCGCCGGCAACCCGCAATGCGCGCAGATCGCCGCCGGTGCGCCGGCGCTGGCGGTGTTCTCTGGTCCGCACGCCTATATCTCGCCGAGCTGGTATCGGACCCGGCCGGCGGTGCCCACCTGGGACTATGCCGCCGTTCATATCCACGGCCGGCTGGTGCCGGTCGAGGAGGACCGGGCCATGCGGGCGATGCTGCGCGCCCTGTCCGCCGCCGATGCCAGTTTTGCGATGGATGATCTGCCGGCCGATTTCATGGCCGGGATGATGCGCGGCATTCGCGCCTTCCGGCTGCCGGCGGAGCGGATCGAGGCGCAGTGGAAGGTGAGCCAAAACCGCAGCGCCGGCGACCGCGAGGGCGTCATCGACGCCTTGCAGGCACAGGGCGCGGGCGAGGTCGCAGCGCTGATCGCGGCGACGCTGCCGGTGCCTCAGGCGGCGCGACGCCTCGCGCCCCAGGTGTAGGTCGAGGCGATGGCGTAGTTCCAGACGCCGCCGATCAACGCGCCGGCCAGCCCAGCCAGCCACCAGCTCGATCCGCGCCCGAACGCTTCGGCCGCAACACCGACATTGGCGACCGCGCCAACCCCACAGCCGAGACAGAATATCGCCATTCCCCGCAGCATCCGCCATCCCCGCAGCCGGCGGTCGCGGTAGGTGAGCTGGTTGTTGAGCAGAAAGTTGAACACCATTGCGGCAATCGTCGCGCCAGTCTCGGCGATCGAAAACGCGGCGCCGGCACCGAGCGCCAGCCGCAGCACGATGAGGTTGGCGAGCACGCCGAACGCACCGATCAGCGCGAACAGCACGAAGCGCACGGGCACCACGCGGCCGATCAGCTTGTCGGCGATCAGCATGAGATATTCCCACACCGCCATGGCGTCGAGCTTGCTCTCGCCGAACTGACGGGCGCGGAACTCGTAGGCAAACTCCTGGAAGCGCAGCGGACGCGGCGCCGAGGCAAACAGATCGAGCAGAATCTTGAAGCCCTGCGCGGACAGATCGCGCACCGCCTCGTTGAATGCCGGGCGCCGCAACATGAAAAAGCCGCTCATCGGATCGGCGATCTCGGCCTTGACCACCAGCCGGCTCAGCCTGGTGGCGAAATCGCTGATGCGGGCGCGCCGCCCGTCCCATTGGCCGATGCCGCCGCCAGCGACGTAGCGGCTGGCGATTGCGACATCAATTTCGCCGCCGCGCAGCGCCGCCAGCATGCGCGGCAGCAAGGTCTCGTCATGCTGCAAATCGGCATCCATCACCGCGACGATCGGCGCCGACGTTGCCAGAATACCCTCGATGCAGGCGCTCGACAGGCCGCGGCGGCCGATGCGCTGCAGCACGCGCACCTGCGGATCACGCTGGGCGATCGCGCGCACCTCGTCAGCAGTTCCGTCGCGCGAGTCATCGTCCACGAACACGATTTCCCAGGCGACGCCGGCCAGCACCGTATGCAGCCGCGCCACCAGGACGGGAACATTGGCCCGCTCATTCAGCGTCGGCACCACAATGGCCAGTTCACGGCCGGCGATGCTTGCCGCGCTCATCCCGTCACGGTCGGCAATAGTATCGGGATACAAAGTATCCACGCCAGCCTCCGGCGGATTTCACCATTGTTTGATGCCAGAACGATGTGTCCGTTTCAAGCTGTACCTGCAGAATCCCGCCGGCTAAAGTACCAGTGCCGTCAGCAGGGCATCAAGCCGCTTGCGGCCTTCTCCGGTCGCGCGCAGCCTGCCTTCGCCGCGCAGCAGATAGCCTGCATCCTGCGCCCGCACCAGCGTGTCGTGGTCGATCGCGGCATCGAGGGACAGGCCGGTGCGGGCGGCAAAGCGGTCTTCGTCGATCCCCTCGGTCAGACGGAGGCCCATGAGCAGCATTTCCCGCCCCCGCTCCTGCGCGCTGACTGGCGCTTCATCGGTGCTGCCGTGGCCGTTCCGCTCGACACGCTCCGCCCAGGGTTCCGGTGCCCGATGCCGTCGTGTCGCCAGCAACGCATTGCCGATGCTGACGCGGCCATGCGCGCCAGGGCCAATGCCGGCATAATCCGCATAGCGCCAATAGGCGAGATTATGGCGGCTCTCCGCGCCCGGCCGGGCGTAATTCGACACTTCATAGGCGTCCAACCCGTGCCGCGACGCTTCCTCGGCGGTCGCATCGTAGAGCGCGGCGCCGGTGTCGTCGTCGGGCAGGATGATCGCGCCGCGCCGGTGCAGCGCCGCGAAGCCGGTGCCCGGCTCGATGGTAAGCTGGTAAAGCGACAGGTGATCGGCGGCGATGCCGAGGGCCTGACGCAGTTCCGCCCGCCAGCCGGCCAGGTCCTGTCCCGGCCGTGCGTAAATCAGATCGAACGAATGGCGCGGAAACGTGCGTCGGGCGATGTCGAGTGCGGCCAGCGCCTGCGCCGCGGAGTGCTCCCGGCCCAGCAGCCGCAGCGCGGCATCGTCGAGACTCTGCACACCGAGCGAGACGCGATTGACCCCGGCGTGGCGGAACGCCGCGAACCGGCCTGCCTCAACGCTGGTTGGGTTGGCCTCCAGCGTGATCTCAAGATCGGGCGGCGCGACGAACAGGCGTGTGGCGTCAGCGATCAGCGCCGCGACGGTTTCCGGTGCCATCAGGCTGGGCGTGCCGCCGCCGAAAAAGATCGACCCGAGCCGGCGCCGGCCGAGCCGCTCCGCCTCCCATTCCAGTTCCCTGCGCAGCGCGGCGGCAAAACGGCGCTGGTCGATGCGCTCGCGCACATGGCTGTTGAAGTCGCAGTAGGGGCACTTGGCGAGACAGAACGGCCAGTGGATATAGAGCGCGAGGGGAAGCTGCATGACCCCTCATATGGGGAGCGCATGGCCGCGAAAACCTCTGTCGATCGGGTGCGGGAGGCCTTGCTCGCGGCCGGCCACCCCGACACCATCGCCGCGTTTCCGGCGACGACGCGCACCGCTGCCGAAGCGGCGCAGGCGATCGGCTGCACCATCGCCCAGATCGCCAAATCGGTTGTGTTCCGGGCTGGCGAGCGCGCGGCGCTGGTGATCGCCTCGGGGGTCAACCGGGTCGATGCACGCAAGGTCGAGGCGGTGCTCGGCGTGGCGCTG
The DNA here is from genome assembly GCA_021845985.1 of Pseudomonadota bacterium. Taxonomy (GTDB): domain Bacteria; phylum Pseudomonadota; class Alphaproteobacteria; order Acetobacterales; family Acetobacteraceae; genus JAFKFJ01. The sequence continues at coordinate 174,018 of JAJZES010000012.1, forward strand.
CGCCGTGCCGATGGTGAATGGGTGCGGGCGCAGACCGGATTTGCCATCGGCGGGGTCTCGCCGCTGGGCCATCTGGCTCCGCCGCTGCTGGTGTTCGACCGCGATCTGCTGGCGTTGCACCCGATCTGGGCGGCCGCCGGCACCCCGCACCATGTATTCCGCACCGAGGCTGAGACGCTGGCCCGGATCACCGGCGCGGTGCTCGCCGACATTCGCGAGGCATGAACATGCGGCGGCTATCGGCGTTCTGGGCCGGCCGCCAGCAAGGCGAGGTTCTGCTGCGCCAGGTCCGCCGCCTGGCTGTCCGGCGCCAGCGCGATGGCTTCCTGCCAGTCGGCCCTGGCCCCGGCGCGGTCGTCGCGGCGCTGACGCAGAATGCCGCGCTCCAGCAGCGCCTCGGCGTTTTCCGGGTCGAGGCCGAGGGCGCGATCCACATCCTCGCGCGCCAGATCGAGCCGGCCGAGATGGCGCTGCGCCGAGCCGCGCAGCACCAGCGCGTCCGCCCGCCGCGGCTCGGCATCGAGGGCACGGCCGAGATCGTCCACCGCATCCTGCCATCGTTCCAGTGCCGCGGCGGCGAGCGCGTGGTCGATCAGCAGGTCGGGTGTGTCGGGCGACAGGCCGATCGCCGCCGAGGCGGAGGCGAAAGCGCGTGTGGCGTCGCCGGCCATCAGCCATGCCTGCGATGCCTGATCGAATGCGATGGCGCGCGCCGCCCCCGGTGCATGGCTGTTGTCGGCCAACCGGTCGAGCAGGGCGGCGCCCTCCGCCGGATCGCCGAGCGCGATGCGGGCGAGGGCGAGACAATGCCCCGCGGCGTCGCCGCCGCCTGTGGTCTGCCAGGCTTCGGCGAGGCTTTCGGCGCCCTCGGGATCGTCCGGCAGCAATGCCAGGCAGTGGTCGTACTGGTCACCCTGGGCAATCCGGGGCGGCAGCGGGGGAATCGGCAGGGTTTCGACGTCCGTCAACGCAGGCGGGTCCGCGGCCGGGCGCAGCCGCAGCCGGGCGAGGCCGACCACGACGAGCAGGACCGCGACCACGCCCGCGGCGATGAGGAGGCGCTTGAGCATGATCCGATGTTTAATCCGGCCGTGCCGGTAACGGCAATTCGCGCATGAGCGGGCGCCACCTTGTGGTGTTTGGCTTCGGCTACACCGGTGCCGCAGCGGCGCGGGCGGCGCGCGATGCCGGACTCTCGGTCACGGCGACGAGCCGCGATCCGTCCCGCTTCGTCCGATCCGATATTCCGCTGGTGCCGTTCGCGCAGGCCGGCGCGGCGCTGGCGCAGGCGACACATGTTCTGTCCACCGTGCCGCCGCCGGGTGATGGCGGCAGCGGCGAGGGAGATGACCCGGTGCTGGCCGCCTGGCTGCCGGTCATCGCCGCGGCACCGCGACTGCGCTGGCTCGGCTATCTCTCCACCACGGGCGTCTATGGCGATCACGCCGGCGGCTGGGTTGACGAGACGACGCCGCCGGCCCCGGTGCAGGCGCGCAGCCGCCGGCGATTGGCGGTGGAGCAGGACTGGGCCGGCTTCGGCGGGCGGTTTGCCGTCGATCTGTTCCGGGTGGCGGGAATCTACGGGCCGGGCCGGTCGGTGCTGACGGAACTGCGGGCGGGGCGGGGGCGACGGGTGATCCGGCCAGGACATCCGTTCTGCCGCATTCATCGCGACGACATCGCCGGGGCGGTACTGGCGGCAATGCAGCAGGACCGCGTCGCGGGCGCGCGGGTGCTGAACCTGTCCGACGACCTGCCGGCCGATTCGGCCGACGTGGTGGAGGAAGCGGCCCGTCTGCTCGGGGTCGCCCCGCCGGAGGCGATCGCCTTCGCCGCGGCCGAGGCAGGTATGAGCCCGATGGCCCGCAGCTTCTGGCAGGAGAGCCGGCGCGTCGGCTCGGCCGCGACCCAGGCGGCGCTGGGCTACCGCTGGCGTTACCCGAGCTATCGCGAGGGCCTACGCGCGGTGCTCGCCGCCGAGCAGGCGGACGGTGCGGCATAGCAGGTCGAGATCCTGCGGCCGCGACAGGCGATGGTCGCCATCCTTGATCAAGGTCAGTTGCACGTCATCGGACTCCAGCCGCTCGGCCAACCGCAGCGACATTTCCCAGGGCACGTCGGGATCGCGCTGGCCGTGCAACAGCCGCACCGGGCAGGCGAGAGCGATCCGGGCATCCAGCAGCAGATGGCGCCGCCCCTCGGCGACCAAGGCATGCGTGATCCGCGTCGGCGCGCCATAGGCGCTCGGGATGTCGATATAACCGTCGCGCCGCAGGGCGTCGCGCTCGGCCGGCGCCATCGCCTGCCACATCAGCCGCTCGGTAAAATCGGGTGCGGCGGCGACCCCGACCAGGCCGGCGACGCGGGACGGCCGCGCTAGCGCCGCCAGCAGCGCGATCCAGCCGCCCATCGAGGAGCCGACCAGCAGCAGCGGTCCCTGGGTCAACTGGTCGATGGCGGCGAGCGCATCGGCGCGCCACTGGCCGATGCCGCCGTCGGTGAACTGGCCGCCAGAGGCGCCGTGGCCGGAGTAGTCGAAGCGGAGCATGGCCGTCCCGTCGGCGGCGCAGGCGGCGGCGAGCGCGGTGGCTTTCGCGCCGGTCATGTCGCTGGCGAAGCCGGGCAGAAAAACAACTGTTGGACCGCACCCGGGGGTGCGGCTCCAGGCCAGCTCAATGCCGCCGCCGCGGGGAAGGCGGCCGGACGCCTCGGCAACGCTGGACATGGTGCGATCCTTTCCTCTCCACGGTCGCGTGATATAGCGCCCGGCATGAAGGGGCTTACCAGTCTCGGCGGCGCCGTGGTGCTGCAGGTGTTGCCGGCGCTTGGCGGCGGCGGTGTCGAGCGCGGCTCGGTGGAGATGGCCGGCGCCATCGCCGCCGCCGGTGGTGTCGCGCTGGTGGCCAGCGCCGGCGGCCGAATGGCGCCGCAGGTGACGGCGGCCGGCGGGCGCAACGTCTTGCTGCCGCTCGATGTCAAATCTCCCTGGGGCATCTGGGCCAATGCGGCGCGGCTGGAGCGGGTAATTCGCGACGAGGGAGTCCGCCTCGTGCATGCGCGGTCGCGCGCACCGGCATGGTCGGCCTGGATCGCGGCGCGGCGGACCGGCGTACATTTCGTCACCACCTATCATGGCGCCTACGGCGAGACCCTGCCGGGCAAGCGGCGCTATAACGCAGTCATGGCACGCGGCGAGCGTGTCATCGCCATCAGCCATTTCATTGCCCGGCTGATCCAGCAGCGGCATGGCGTCGAGCCGGAGCGGTTGCGGGTGATCCATCGCGGCGCGGACCCGGTCATGTTCGATCCGGCGGCGGTGATGCCGGATCGGACGCAGCGTCTGGCCGACGAATGGCGGCTGCCGCCGGGGCGACATGTGGTGATGCTGCCGGGACGGTTGGCGCGCTGGAAGGGCCAGGAGGTGCTGATCGCGGCGCTGGCACGGCTCGGGCGGGAGGATGTGGTCGCCGTGCTGGTCGGCGGTGATCGCCAGCATGCCGGCTATGCGCGTGAGGTCGCGGCGCTGGCCGGGCGCCTGGGCGTGGCGGTGCGGATGGTTGGCCATTGCGACGATATGCCGGCGGCGCTGAGCCTCGCCGATGTCGTGGTCAGCGCCTCGATCGAGCCGGAGGCATTCGGGCGGGTGGTGATCGAGGCGCAGGCAATGGGCCGGCCGGTGATCGCGACCGATCACGGCGGCGCGGTCGAGACGGTCGAGCACGGTGCGACAGGCTGGCGCGTGCCACCCGGCGACGCGGCGGCGCTGGCCGCTGCGCTGGACCACGTGCTCGCCCTGCCCGCGGCCGAGCGGGCGGCGCTGGGTGCGCGGGCCCGGCACGCGGTGCTGACCCATTATAGCGTCGCGGCAATGCAGGCGGCGACGCTGAACGTCTATCGCGAGGTGCTGGGATGCAGCGAATCCTGGTGATCCGGCTGGGCGCGCTGGGCGATGTCGTGCTGTCCTTCCCGGCATTCGCGGCGATCAGCGCGCATCATGCCGGCGACGAGGTGACGCTGCTGACCGCTGGGCCCTATGCGCGGCTGACCAAGAGCGCGCCATGGTTCGATCGCGTGATGGTGGACCGGCGGCCAGCGTGGTGGAACCTCGCCGGATTGTGGCGGCTGGCGCGGCGGCTGCGCGGCTTCGACCTGGTGTACGACCTGCAGACATCGACCCGCTCGTCGCGCTATTTCTGGCTCGCCGGCCGCCCGCGCTGGTCGGGCATCGCCGCAGGCTGCGCCTTGCCGCACGCCAATCCGCGGCGCGACGCGATGCATACGCTGGAACGCCAGCAGGACCAGCTTCGCATGGCTGGGATCACGAGGTTTGCGCCGGCCGACCTGTCCTGGATCAGGGGGGCGAGCTTTGACCTGCCGGCACGCTATGCGCTGCTGGTGCCCGGCGCCGCGCCGCGGCGGCCGGCGAAACGGTGGCCGGTCGAGCGCTTCGCCGAACTTGCCGTGGTGCTGGCGGCGCGCGGTCTGTCGCCGGTGGTTCTCGGCAGCACGAGCGAGGCCGGGCTTGCCCAGACGATCCGCGCGGCCTGTCCGGCGACGATTGACCTGACCGGGCAGACGGCGCTGGCCGATCTGGCGGGGCTGGCAAGAGGGGCGGCGCTGGCAGTCGGCAATGATACCGGGCCGATGCACATGCTGGCCGCGGTCGGCTGCCCCAGTGTCGTGTTGTTTTCGGCTGCCAGTGATCCGGCGCTGACGGCGCCGCGCGGGCCGGGCGGCAGTTGGCCCATGGTGCTGCGCAGCGCCGATCTGGCCGACCTGCCGGTGGCGAGGGTTGCGGCGGCGCTGCCCTGACGCCATAGACCGGCGTTTCCGACGCTCCGAGGATGCCATGCCCGCCATCACCTTGCCCGACGGTTCCGTGCGCCGCTTCGACGCGCCGGTCACCGGCACGGCGCTGGCGGCCGAGATCGGCCCCGGTCTGGCGCGCGCCGCGCTGGCGATGAAGCGGGACGGCAAGCTGGTCGATCTGAGCAGCGAGATCGCCGAGGATGCCGCGATCGTGTTCGTCACCCGCCGCGACCCGGACGCGCTCAGTCTCATTCGCCACGATGCCGCGCATGTGCTGGCCGAGGCGGTGCAGGAGCTTTATCCGGGAACCCAGGTGACCATCGGACCGGCGATCGACACCGGATTTTATTACGATTTCCATCGTAACGAGCCGTTCACGCCGGAGGACCTGCCGGCGATCGAGGCGCGGATGCGTGAGATCGTGGCGCGCAATGCGCCCTTCGTGCGCCAGGAATGGGACCGCGACGCCGCCATTGCCTTCTTCCAGGCGCGCGGTGAGCGCTTCAAGGCCGAATTGATCCGCGACCTGCCGCAAAGCGAGACGATTTCGCTCTATTCGCAGGGTGCGTGGCTCGACCTCTGCCGTGGCCCGCATATGCGCGCGACCGGCGATGTCGGCACGGCGTTCAAACTGATGAAGGTGGCGGGCGCCTATTGGCGCGGCGACCATCGCAATCCGGTGCTGTCACGAATCTATGGCACCGCGTGGCGCGACCAGAAGGAGCTGGACGCCTACCTGCACATGCTGGAGGAGGCCGAGCGGCGCGACCACCGGCGGATCGGCCGCGAGATGGACCTGTTCCATCTGCAGGAGGAAGCGGTCGGCAGCATCTTCTGGCATCCGAAGGGGTGGCGGCTGTATCGCGCCGTCGAATCCTATATCCGCCGGCGCCTCGATGCGGCCGATTATCAGGAGGTGCGGACGCCGCAACTGGTCGATCGGTCGCTGTGGGAGGCGTCCGGCCATTGGGACAAGTTCCGCGAGCACATGTTTGTCGCCCAGGTTGAGGACGAGAACAAGGTGCTGGCGCTGAAGCCGATGAACTGCCCGTGCCATGTGCAGATTTTCCGCCAGGGCGTGCGCAGCTATCGCGAGCTGCCGCTGCGGATGGCGGAGTTTGGCGCCTGTCACCGCTACGAGCCGTCCGGGGCGCTGCACGGCATCATGCGGGTGCGGGCATTCACCCAGGATGACGCGCATATCTTCTGCACCGAGGACCAGGTGGCGGCGGAGACGGCGCGGTTCGTGGCGTTGCTCGCCTCGGTCTATCGCGACCTCGGCTTCGCCGATTTTCGCGTCAAGTTCAGTGACCGCCCGGCGCTGCGGGCCGGCGACGACACGGTCTGGGACAAGGCTGAAGGCGCGCTGATCGAGGCGTGCAGGCTGGCCGGTGTCGAGTACACGACCAATCCGGGCGAGGGCGCGTTCTATGGCCCGAAGCTGGAGTTCGTGCTGCGCGACGCGATCGGGCGCGACTGGCAGTGCGGTACTCTGCAGGTGGACTACATCCTGCCCGAGCGGCTCGACGCCGAATATGTCGGCGAGGACGGGGTGCGGCATCGGCCGGTGATGCTGCACCGCGCGATCCTCGGCAGTTTCGAGCGGTTTCTCGGCATCCTGATCGAGCAGCATGCCGGGCGCTTCCCGCTCTGGCTGGCACCGGTGCAGGCGGCGGTCGCGACCATCGTGTCGGACGCCGACGGCTATGCCGAGCAGGTGGCGGCGGCGCTGCGGCAGGCCGGGCTGACGGTGGCGCTCGACCTCGGGCGGGAGAAGATCAACGCCAAGGTGCGCGCGCACAGCGTTGCCCATGTGCCGGCGATCCTCGTCGTCGGCCGCAAGGAGGCGGAGGCGGGCACGGTGGCGCTGCGTCGGCTCGGCGGCGAAGCGCAGGAGGTGATGCCGCTCGCCGCTGCGGTGGCGCGCCTTGCAGCCGAAGCACGGCCACCCGATTTCACGGCTGGGTCGCACGGTCTTGCAGACCATCATTCTTGATCCCGACCTGCCGAATAGGCGACAATGCAGGGTGCGCGGGGACCGGCAACGGTGGCCCGCCGCCATGCTTACTCAGACACGTTGACAGGAGAGACCCATAGCCAGAGGACCGATGCCCGCGCCGCCCACCCGCGACGGGCCGCGCGTGAACGAGGAGATCCGCTCCGCGCAGGTACGACTGATCGATCAGGACGGCGAGATGCAGGGCGTTATGACGGCGCGCGATGCGCTGCTGCGCGCCTACAGCGTTGGCCTCGACCTGCTGGAGATCAGCCCGAACGCTGAACCGCCGGTAGTCAAGATCCTCGACTTCGGCAAGTTCAAATATGAACAGCAGAAGAAGAAGAACGAAGCCCGCAAGCGGCAAAAAGTCATAGAGATCAAAGAGATCAAGGTTCGCCCGAACATCGACGAAAACGACTATCAGGTCAAGCTGCGGTCGATGAAGATGTTCATCGAGGAGGGCGACAAGGTCAAGGTTACGCTGCGCTTCCGCGGTCGCGAGATGGCGCACCAGGACATCGGCATCAAGGTTCTCGAACGCATCCGCGCCGACATGGACACCCAGACCAAGGTGGAGCAGATGCCGCGCATGGAGAACCGGCAGATGGTGATGGTTCTGACGCCGCGATAGGCTGCCCGGCGCCGCCGTGCCCTTGACTTTCTCGGCGCCGCATTCTTTCTACGGCGCGGCAGGCGGCGCTGCTGCTGGCAGCGTCGCGCGTGCGGTAGGGGTGTAGCTCAATTGGCTAGAGCGCCGGTCTCCAAAACCGGAGGCTGGGGGTTCGAGACCCTCCACCCCTGCCAACCAGTTTGCCGCCCGGACAGTTTGGTCGGCGCGGCCTTTCCTCTATGCCGGAAGGTGGTCACGGAGCATGAGTGGCGTTGCGTTGAATCCGGCAAAGTTCATCCGCGAGGTGCGGGCCGAGGCGGCGAAAGTCACCTGGCCCTCGCGCAAGGAGACGCTGGTGACGACCGGGCTGGTGCTGGCGATGGCCGCGCTTGCGACGGTGTTCTTCTTTGTCGCCGACCAGGTGATCGGCGTCGCCGTGCGTGCCCTGTTCGGCGGCATGGGCTGAGGCGGGAAAGCAGATGGCCAAGCGCTGGTACGTCGTCCATGTTTATTCTGGTTTCGAGAAGAAGATCGCCCAGCAGATCAAGGAGCAGGCCGGACAGCAGGGGCTTGCCGATCAGATCGACGAAGTGCTCGTCCCCTCTGAAGAGGTCGTCGAGCTGCGCCGCGGCCAGAAGGTCAACGCCGAGCGCAAGTTCTTCCCCGGCTACGTGCTGGTGAAGATGGAGCTGAGCGACGACGCTTGGCACTTGGTCAAAGACACGCCGAAGGTCACCGGCTTCCTCGGCACCAAGCTGCGTCCGACGCCGATCTCCGATGCCGAGGCGGATCGGATCATGAAGCAGACGCGCGAAGGCGTCGAGCGGCCGCGTCCGGCGGTGCTGTTTGAAATTGGCGAGCAGGTGCGGGTCGCCGACGGACCGTTCACCAGCTTCAACGGCGTGGTTGAGGATGTGGACGAAGAAAAGGGCCGGGTGAAGGTCAGTGTGTCGATCTTCGGACGCTCGACGCCGGTGGAGCTGGAATACGCGCAGGTCGAAAAAGTTTAGGCACCGGGCCGCGGCGCGCGGGAGGTCGGCAGCCGGCCTCCCGCACAACGGGCGTCATCGGGCGCGGATCAGCGTCAGGCAGCGCTGAGGGCTGGCTCGGCGGGGAGCAGGCCCGGCGGATCGAAGGCGCGGTCGGCCGGCGTGTCGCGCATCATGTAGCCGCGCCCCCAGACGGTGCCGATCAGGTTGTCGGCCCCCGCCTGCGCCAGTTTTTTGCGCAGTTTGCAGATGAAGACATCGATAATCTTCATCTCCGGCTCATCCATGCCGCCGTAGAGGTGATTCAGGAAGGCTTCCTTGGTCAGCACCATGCCCTTGCGCAGCACCAGCAGCTCAAGGATGGCGTATTCCTTGCCGGTCAGGTGCACCGGCGCGCCACCGACCATGACCTCCCGGCTGTCGAGATTGAGGCGCAACGGGCCGATATGCAGGGTCGGCTGGCTGTAGCCCTTGCTGCGCCGCACCACCGCCTGGATGCGGGCCAGAAGTTCCGCCTTGTCGAACGGCTTGGTGATGAAATCATCAGCCCCGAGGCCGAAACCCTTCACCTTGGCCTGCGGCCGTGACAGCCCCGAGAGGATCAGCACCGGCACTTCGATCCGGCCCGCGCGCATCCGGCGAACCACGTCATAGCCGTCCATGTCGGGCAGCATGAGGTCCAGCACCACCACGTCGTAGTCGTAATGGCGGACCAGTTCGAGGGCCTCTTCCCCGGTATCCGCGGTATCGACCACCGCGCCACCTGATTTCAGCATCAGGGCGATTCCCCGTGCCGCCGTGATCTCGTCTTCTACGAGAAGGACACGCATCCAAGCCTCCGTAATGCAACCTTTGGTTGTAAGGCCTACCAGAAGTTGCGCGGCGGCGTCCATGATATTTTTTCGGCTGTGCAGCTTTCGATTCATCCTGTGTTGAAGCCGAGCCGGCATCCTTTCCAGGTTCTGCAACACAAGGCATTAAATGCCATATCATAATCGAGTTGCCGACTTGGCCGATGCATCCTGGCGAGTCCGTGGCCTCGCCGCTGAGCGGATCGAGGGGCGGATTACCTCGGCCGCCACGCTTGCCGTTGCCATCAGTGGAATTGCCAGACATGTCGCGGTCGGTGATCGGATTACCTTGCAACATCGAGACGGAATCGCCCTGCCGGCCGAGATCGTTGCGCTCCACGACGGCACCGCCCATGCCCTTGCCTTCGGTTCGCTCGCCGGCATCAGGGCGGGAAGCACCGTTTGCGCACCGCTGCTGTCGCGGCCGGCGGCACTGCCGGTGTCCGCGGCGTGGATCGGGCGGGTCGTCGATCCGCTCGGCCGGCCGCTGGACGGCATCGGTCCGCTGGCCGCCGGTGAATGCCAGCGGCCGGTCATCGCTGCGCCGCCCGACGCGGCCAGCCGCGCCCGGCTTGGCGAGCGCATCAGCTTCGGCGTGCGGGCCCTTGATCTGTTCACCCCGTGTCGCGAGGGGCAGCGGCTGGGCCTGTTTGCCGGCGCCGGGGTCGGCAAATCGACGCTGCTGGGCATGCTGGCGCGCGGCACGCAGTGCGATGTGGCCGTGGTGGCGCTGATCGGCGAGCGCGGCCGCGAGGTGCGCGAGTGTCTGGAGGACGACCTCGGGGCTGCCGGGCAGGCGCGCAGCGTCGCCGTGGTGGCGACGTCGGATGCGTCGCCATTGCTGCGGCGCGAGGCGGCGCATGCGGCAATGACCATCGCCGAGCATTTCCGCGACGAGGGCCGCTCCGTGCTGCTGCTGATGGACAGTCTGACGCGCTACTGCCTGGCGCTGCGCGAAATCGGACTGGCCGCAGGCGAGCCACCGGCGACGCGCGGCTATCCGCCGAGCGTTTTCACCATGCTGCCGCGCCTGCTGGAGCGCGCCGGTCCGGGGCGGCAGGGCAGCGGCAGCATCACCGCACTGTTCACCGTGCTGATGGAAGGCGACGATCCGAACGAGCCGGTCGCCGACGCGGTGCGCGGCTTTCTCGACGGTCATGTGCTGCTCGATCGCGGCGTCGCCGCGCGCGGACGGTATCCTGCCATCGACGTGCTGCGCTCGCTGTCGCGCTCCGCCGGATCTTGCTGGACCGAGCAGGAAACCGCCCTCGTCGGGCGGGCGCGGGCGGCGCTGGCCCTGGCCGCCGAACTGGCTGATCTTGTTCGGCTCGGCGCCTACCGGCCCGGCGCCGACCCGGCCGCCGACGCGGCGCTGGCGCTGGCGCCACGTATCGAGGCGGTGCTGGCGCAGGGCCGCGACGCGTGTTTTGCCACGGACGCGAGTTTTGCGGCACTCCGTGCCGCAATGGAGGGAGCATGACCAGTCCGGCCGATCCGTTGCAGCAGGCGCAACGCCTGCGCCGCCGTGCCGTGGCCGTCGAACAGCGCGGCCTGGCCGAGGCGATCGAGGCAGAGCGCGCCGCGGCGGCGGCGTTCGCCGCTGCCCAGGCGGCAATCCGGCGCGAGATGGCGGCGGCGAGCGCGCCGGACGCCGATGATGCGGCGGTGGAAACGTTCGCCGCATGGCTGGGTCGCGCCCGCGCCACCGAGGCGGCGGCGTCTGCCGCATTGCTGCGGGCCGAGGCCGAAACCGCCCGGGCGCGTGCCACGCTGGCGACGGCACGCACGGCGGAGGCGGCGGTCGCCGCCCTGATCGAGGCCCGCGCCGCCGCCGCCGGGCAGCGTGAAGCGCAGCAGGCACAGGCATCGCTGGACGAGGCGGCGCTGCGGCCGCATGTCGTACCGCAGCGCCGCGAACAGAAGGCTTGACCGAACGGCCTGCCGCGCGCCACCAAGCATCGCAGCAACGGCGCCGCCCGGCGGCACAGGAGGCGTATCGGTGCGTATCGCGATGATCGGTGGTGGCTATGTCGGCCTCGTCTCCGGCGCCTGCTTTGCTGAATTCGGCGTCGATGTGGCACTCGTCGAGGCCGATCCGGCGCGACTGGCGGCGCTGCACGCCGGGCGTATCCCGATTTACGAGCCTGGCCTGGAGCATCTGGTTGCCGAGAACGTCGCGGCCGGTCGGCTGAGCTTCGGTGCCGATCTGACCGAGGCGGTGCGCGGTGTCGAGGCGGTGTTCATCGCCGTCGGCACGCCGCGCGGCGCCGATGGGCATGCCGACCTGTCGCATGTGTTCGCGGCGGTGGAACAGGTGGCACAGGCGCTGACCGGCTATGCCGTGATCGTGACGAAATCGACGGTGCCGGTGGGCACCGGGCGCCGCCTTGCCGAGCGGCTGCGCGCGGTGCGGCCGGATCTGGCGCTGGACGTCGCCTCCAATCCCGAGTTTCTGCGCGAAGGCAGCGCCATCAACGATTTCATGCGGCCGGACCGCGTCGTCATCGGCACCCGCAGCGTTCGGGCGCAGGAGGTTTTGCGCCGTCTCTATCGCCCGCTGTATCTGATCGAGGCACCAATCCTGCTGACCGATCTGGAAACCGCGGAGCTGACGAAATATGCCGCCAATGCCTTCCTGGCGATGAAGGTGACGTTTATCAACGAGATGGCCGATCTGTGCGAGAAGGTCGGCGCCGATGTGCACGACGTGGCGCGCGGCATTGGTCTGGACGGACGGATCGGGCGCAAGTTCCTGCATCCGGGGCCGGGCTTCGGAGGCTCCTGCTTTCCCAAGGATACGCTGGCGCTGATGCATCTGGCCCAGGACGCCGGGGCGCCCAGCCGGCTGGTGGAAAGCGTCGTCGCCGTCAACGACGCCCGCAAGGCGGCGATGGCCGAACGGATCATCCAGGCGTGCGGCGGCTCAGTGCAGGGCAAACAGATCGCGGTACTCGGCCTGACCTTCAAGCCGGAGACCGACGACATGCGCGATGCACCATCAATCCCGATCGTCACCGACCTGTGCGCCGCCGGCGCGCTGGTCCGGGCCTTCGATCCGGTGGGCGCCGCGCAGGCGCGCAAAGTGCTGCCGCAACAGGTCGAATATTGCCGCGACGTGATGGACGCGGCGACCGGCTCCGATGCCATCGTCGTCATCACCGAATGGAACGAGTTCCGGGCGATGTCGCCGGTGAAGCTGAGCCAGGCGATGCGAGGGCGGGTGGTGGTCGATCTGCGCAACATCTTCGACCCGGTGGCGATGCGCGAGGCCGGCTTTGCCTATCACGGCGTCGGGCGCCCGGCGGCATGAGCTATCCCGACCTCTCCAACCCGGATCTGCTCGACCGCATTCCGCTCGATGCGCGCGTCGTGCTCGATGTCGGCTGCGCCAGCGGCGCGCTCGGCGCCGAATACAAACGGCGCAACCCGCGGGCGCGCTATCTGGGTGTGGAGTCCGACGCCGCTGCCGCCGAGGTGGCGCGCGGCCGGCTTGATGCCGTGTTCCGTGCCGATCTCAACACCAACCCGCTGCCCTTCGCCGCCGAGGTGCCGCCGGGCAGCGTCGATTGCATCATTTATGGCGATGTCCTGGAGCATCTCGTCGATCCGGCGGCGGTGCTGCTGGCGCATGCGGCGTTGCTGTCGGAAAACGGCGTCGTGCTCGTCTGCATGCCGAATATGGAGCATTGGAGTTTTGCCGAACGGCTGCTGCGCGGCACCTGGGACTACGACGTGCAGGGACTGTTCGACCGCACCCATATCCGCTGGTTCACCCAGCAGGGCACCGCGCGGCTGCTGCGTGGTGCGGGTCTGGTGCCGGTGGACCGGACGCCGCGCGTTTTCGACACTGCCGCGTCGGCAGGCTTTGTCGATGCCCTGGAGCCGGCGCTGCGCCGGCTCGGCATCAATGCCGCGGCCTATCGCGACCGTGCCGCCGCCTTGCAGCATGTGTGGCGTGCCCGGCACCGCCCGACTGAACGGCTGGCGCTGGTCTCGACCATGCTCAGTCCGGTCGGCGGCGTCAGCCATGTCCGCGTCGTTGAGCCGATGCAGGCTCTGGCCGCCGAACCGACGCTGGCGACGAAGGTGCTCACCCAATCCGACTCCGCGCCGGACGGCGCGGACGAGCCGGGCATTTTCATCTTCCACCGCCCCTTGCTGGCCGGCAAAACGGGGATCGCGCGGGTGCGCCGCCTGATTGCGCGCGGCTGGCTGGTGGTCTGCGAGTTTGACGATCATCCCGACTACATCCCGGCGCTGCAGCAGGTGGATGTGCTGAATTTCCGCGCCGTGCATGCGGTGCAGACATCGACCGCGCCGCTGGCCGAGGTGCTGCGGCGCGACAATGATGAGGTTCGGGTATTCCCCAACTGCCTCGCGCGACTGCCGGAGGTGGTGAACCATCGCACGCCGGATCACCTGACCATGGTGTTTGCCGGGCTGAACCGGGAAAACGAGTGGCCGCCCTATCTGGACGCGCTGAACAGCGCGCTGCGCAAGGCCGGCGAGCGGCTGCATGTGATGGTCATCAACGATCGGGGACTGTTCGACCAGCTCACCACGCCGCACAAAAGCTTCGTGCCGCTGTGCAGTTACGAGACCTATCAGGCCCTGCTGGCGCGCAGCGAGATATCGTTCATGCCGCTGCTGGATACACCGTTCAACCGCTGCAAATCGGACCTGAAATTCATCGAGGCGGCGGCGCATCGGGTGACCGCGCTGGCCAGCCCGGTGGTGTATGCGGACGCGATCGAGGACGGCCGCACCGGGGTCATCTTCCAAACCCCCAACGACCTGGAACAGCGGCTGCTGCGGCTGGTGGCCAATCCCGAGATCACCCGTGCAATCGGCGATGCCGCGCGCGGATATGTCGCCGGCAGCCGCATGCTGGCCTACCAGATCGCCGAGCGGGTCGGCTGGTATCATGATCTTTGGCAGCGGCGCGAGGAACTGACCCGGCGCCTGCTCGACCGTATGCCGGACCTGGCGGGGTGAGCGGCGTTTGGCCGGTAACCAGATGGATTGTGTTTCCCGCCCCGCCGCCGCGTCGCTGCCGGGCCACGCAATCCCCCGCCGCTCACGCTCACGCTCACGCTCACGCTCACGCTCACGCTCACGCTCACGCTTCGCGCCGGCCGCCGGTTGTCTTATGCTGCGGACATGAGCGCACCGCGAACATTGTTGGACAAAATCTGGCAGGCCCACGCCGTGCTGACGCGGCCGGACGGGGCAACGCTGCTGTGGATTGACCGGCACCTGATCCATGAGGGCAGTTTTCATGCCTTCGGCATGCTCGATCATGCCGGGCGCGGCCCGCATCGGCCGGAACTGACCTTCGCGGTCGCCGATCATTACGTACCGAGCCACTCCCGCGCCCAGCCGATCGGCGACCCGGAGGTCGCCGGGATGGTGCAGCAGTTGCACGACAATGCCATGCGGCATGGGATTGATTTCGCCGGGCTGGACGATCCGCGGCAGGGCATCGTGCATGTCGCGGCGCCGGAGCAAGGGCTGAGCCTGCCCGGCCTGACGATCGTTTGCGGTGACAGTCATACCGCGACGCACGGCGCCTTCGGCGCGCTCGCCTTCGGCATCGGCGCGTCGGAAGTCGCGCATGTTCTGGCGACGCAGACCCTCTGGCAGCGCCAGCCGCGCAGCCTGCGGATCAGCCTGTCCGGCCATCTTGGGGCGCATGTCACGGCGAAAGATGCGATCCTGGCGATCATCGCGCGGATCGGTGCCGGCGGTGCCGCCGGGCATGTCATCGAGTATGCCGGCACGGCCGTCCGTGCCCTTGGGATGGAGGCACGGATGACGCTTTGCAACATGTCGATCGAGGCCGGTGCCCGCGCCGGCATGGTGGCACCCGACGAGACCACCTTTGCCTGGCTCGCCGGGCGGCCGCGCCTGCCGGCGGATTTCGACGCCGCCGTCGCCGCATGGCGGCGCCTGCCGAGCGACGACGATGCGCGGTTCGACCGCGAGGTGGCGTTGGACGCCGCCACGATCGCGCCCACCGTGACCTGGGGCACCAGTCCCGAGACCGCCCTGCCGGTCACCGCCACCGTGCCCGACCCGGCGGCCGAACCGGATGCGGGGCGGCGGGAGCGCCTGCGTCAGCAGCTTGACTATATGGGCGTGGTGCCCGGCGGGCGGCTTGAGGGGCTGCGGGTGGACCGGGTGTTCATCGGCAGTTGCACCAACGGGCGACTGTCTGACCTGCGCGCCGCGGCGGCGGTGCTGCGCGGCCACCGCGCCGCCATTCCCGGTCTTGTCGTGCCCGGTTCGGTGCCGGTCAAGCGCACCGCGGAGGCGGAAGGCCTGGACCGCATCTTCCGCGATGCCGGGCTGACCTGGGGCGAGCCTGGATGCTCGATGTGCGTCGGCATGAACGGCGATCTGGTGCGGCCCGGCGAGCGCTGCGCCGCCACGTCCAACCGCAATTTTCCCGGTCGGCAGGGGCCGGGCGCGCGCACGCACCTGATGTCGCCGGCGATGGCGGCGGCGGCGGCGCTGCGTGGCGCCATCACCGACGTCCGCACCCTCGGGGGCGCGCAATGATGACGCCCTTCATAACCGTCCGCGGCACGGTCGGCGTGCTCGACCGCGCCAACATCGACACCGATCAGATCATCCCCGCCCGCTTCCTGCGCAAGCCGCGCAGCGCCGGCTACCACAACTTCCTGTTTGCCGACACGCCATCCTTGCGCGCCGCGGCCAGTCAGGCAGCGGTGCTGGTGGCCGGGGAGAACTTCGGCTGCGGTTCGTCGCGCGAAGGAGCGGTCTATGCACTGGTCGATGCCGGCATACGCTGCGTCATCGCGCCAAGTTTCGGCGATATTTTTCTCGGCAACGCAGCGCAGAACGGTCTGCTTGCCATCACCACCCCGGCGGCGACGGCGTTCGCCGCCACCTGGCGCGACGGTGACGAGGTGACGGTCGATCTCCTCGCCCAAACGATCCGCTCAGCCGACGGCACGACGCAGCCCTTTGCGGTGGATGCGTTTCGCCGCCGCTGCCTGCTCGAAGGTCTGGACGATGTCGGCCTGACGCTGCAGCATGCCGCGGAGATTGCGGCGTTTGAAGTGCGGGACGCGGTGGATCGGGCATGGGCGCGTCCGCCAGCCATCGATCAGGCAAACCGCTCCAGCACGCCGTCGGGAGTGACGCCATAGCGGCTGCACTCGGCGGCGATCGCGGCATCGTCCCATCCGTCAATGATGCCGGTACGCACCAGCCACGCGCCGCAGCCGGCGCGGCGGGCGCCGACGATGTCGTGCTCGATCGAGTCGCCGATGCCGGCGGCGCGCGCCGGCGCCGGATTGCCGAGGGCGGCGCGTGCGGCATCATAGATTGCCGGGTAGGGCTTGCCGATCCAAGTGACGTCGCCGCCCAGCGCCGCATAGGTTTCGCCGATGCGTGCGGCGCCGAAGGCAAGGCCGTTCGGGGTCAACATGGTCCTGTCGGGGTTGATGCAGAGCGCCGGCACCGCGCGGCGCGCCAGCGGTGCCAGCAGGTCCCGGTACCAAGCGAGGGTGCGCCGATCGCCCTCGCTGCCGGCGATGATCAGCAATTGCGCGGCGTCGGCAGATACCGCGGTCAGGTTCAGCCCGTCGAGCAGGCTGCCGTCGCCGTCGCGTTCGAGCAGCAGGCAACGGCTGACGCCACGCGCCGCGGCAATCTGGCCGGCGGCCAGCATCCTGAACGCCACCTCCCCCGAGGTCAGCATGACGTCATAGGCGTCCGGCATGATGTCGAGGCGCATCAGCCGCTGTGTATTGATGGCGGCACGTTTGCCTGAGTTGGAGAGCAGCACCACCCGGCCGCCGGCGGCGCGCAAACGGCGCAGCGCCGCTGCCGCGCCGGGGTAGGGCCGGGTGCCGTTGTGCAGCGTGCCGAACTGATCGACGAAGAACACGTCGTGCGCCGCCAGCAGAGCATCGACATTCTGGAGCTGGATCATGCCAGCGCCTGCAGGGCCAGTCCGGCGGTTCCGACTGCCGCTTCCTCCGATCTGGCGGGAACCATCGCCACGCCGAGGATGCGCGCGCGCAGCGCAGTCCAGGCCGGATTGCCGGCGCCGCCGCCGACGCTGCGCAGCGATCGCAGCGGTGGCGCCCCCAGTTCGGACAGTCGCCGCCAGGCCAGAGCCTCGATGCGCGCGATGCCTTCCAGCAATCCATGCAGAAACACGGCATCGTCCGCCGGCCTTGGCGTCTCGCGGGGCGCCAGACCTGCATCGGCGATCGGGAATCGCTCGCCGGGGGCGGGCAGGGGATAATAGTCCAAACCACAATCGTACGCGGGGTCGATGCGCTGTGACAGGCGCGCCAGATCGCCCGCGTCGAAGTGCCGCGCCAGTGCGCCGCCGCCGCTGTTGGATGCGCCCCCCGGCAGCCAGCGAGCGCCCATACGATGGCTGTAGATGCCGAATTGCGGTGCGCTGACCGCAACGTCGGACAGCAACTTGATGGTCAGCGTGCTGCCGAGCGAGGTGACGCCGTCGCCCGCCACCGCCGCGCCGGTCGCCAGGAAGGCGGCGCAACCATCTGTCGTGCCGGTGGCAATGAGTGCCGAGGTTGGCAGACCGAAGCGCGCCGCAAGATCGCGGCGGATGGGTCCGGCCGGTGTTCCCGCCGGATGGACCCGCGGCAGCAGAGCGACATCTGCGCCGGCGTTGCCCAGCCAGTCTGGCCATGATCGGGAGATCGGGTCGTAGCCGGTCTTCAGCGCGTTGTTCTCATCGCTGACGCCAAACCGGCCGCCGAGCTGGCCGAGCACCCAATCGGCCTCGTGCAGGACCAGCTTGGTCCCCGGCCGATGCTGCAGCGCCAGCAGCCTGGCCGCCGGCGACGTTGCGCCCCGTGCAGCGCTGTCGGCCGGCGCAGCGGCCGCGATGCGCCCGACCAGGGCTGGATCGGCAATGTCGTTATAGAGGCTGGCGGGGCCGAGCGGCCGTCCGGCGGCATCGGTTGCCAGCAGCGTCCCGGAGGTGCCGTCCACCGCGAGTGCGGCGACACCGGCGAGATCGGCCTGCGCCCGCAGCGCCTCCAGCACCACGCCGACCGCGTGCCACCAGGACTCAGGCGTGCGCCGCCGCTCCGCGGCGATCGGGGCTGCGGCGAAGGCGAGCGGCTCGCGCGCAGCATCGACCAGGGCGGCGCGGACGCCGGAAGTGCCAAGGTCGATGCCGATGGCGATGCCGCTCATCGCACCCACAACTTCGCGCCAATCAGCCGTTGCGACAGCAACACCGCCACCGGCACGGTGCTGTCGAAGGCGAGCGCGGCGGCGGCGGCAACCGTTTCTGCCGCTTCCTCAGCCCGCTCGACCCGGCGCACCTGCACCCCCATGCGCTCCAGCACGGCAGGCGTGGCGCTGCCCATCGGCACCTGCCACGGGTTGAACTCGCCCCACTCGCCGCGCATCGTTACCAAGGCAAGCAGCGGCATGCGGCAATTGAGCGGCAGGCTGAGCATGTTGATGCAGTTGCCGACGCCTGAGGACTGCATCAGCAGCACCGCCCGCGTGCCGCCGAGCCAGGCGCCGGCGGCCAGCGCGATGCCTTCTTCCTCGGTGGTCAGCACCACCGCGCGCATCTCGGCGTCAGCATGCGCCCGCTCGATCAGCCGCGCATGGCCGGCGTCCGGGACGTAGCCGACCTGGCGGATCTCCGCCCGTCGCAGCGCCTCGAAGACATCGTCGGGCCAGTGCTGGGTCATGTCCGTCCCCTGTTCAGGATGCGGGGTGTGTCAGCCCTCCAGAGGCGCCAGTCCCCGGCCGGCCTGGGTGCCTGCCAGCAGCGGCGCGTCGGTCTGCTGCTGCAGCGCCGCCAGCGTCAGGCCGGGGATGATTTCCTCGACGACGAGGCCGGCCTCAGTGCGCACCAGCACAGCGAGGTTGGTGAAGATGCGGGTGACCACCGCGCGCGCCGTCAACGGATAGGTGCAGCGGCGGACGATCCGCGGCTGACCCTGTCGGGAGCTGTGCTCCATCATCACCCAGATCTCGCGGGCGCCGACCGCCAGATCCATTGCCCCACCTACCGCCGGTATGTCGTCGGCGGCGCCGGTGGACCAGTTGGCGAGGTCGCCGTCACCCGACACCTGGAACGCGCCGAGCACCGAAATATCGAGATGCCCGCCGCGCATGATGGCAAAGCTCAGCGCGCTGTCGAAATAGGAGCCGCCGGGCCGGATGGTCACCGGCTGCTTGCCGGCGTTGATCAGGTTCCAGTCCTCCTGTCCGGCCGGCGGTCGCGGGCCGAGATGCAGGATGCCGTTCTCGCTGTGCAGGATGATTTCGCGATCGGCGGGGATGTGGTTGGGCACCAAATCAGGCAGCCCGATGCCGAGATTGACGAATGATCCGTCTGGCAGGGCGCGGGCCACCCGCCGGGCGATCTGGTCGCGGGTCAGTGGCGTCATCGCGGCGCACCCACGGTGACGACGCGATCGACCAGCACGCCGGGCGTCACCACCGCCTCCGGGTCGAGCGTGCCGAGGGCGACGAACGCATCCACCTCTGCCACCACCAGGGCTGCGGCGGTCGCCATCACCGGGCCGAAATTGCGCGCCGTCTTGTCGTAGGTCAGGTTGCCGAGCCGGTCCGCTTGGTGTGCCCGCAGCAGCGCCACGTCGCCGTGCAGCGGCAGTTCCAGCAGATAGTCGCGCCCGCCGAGGTTGCGCACCTCTTTGCCTTGCGCCAGCGCCGTGCCAACGCCGACCGGGGTGTAGAAGCCGCCCAGTCCGGCGCCGGCGCAGCGCATCCGCTCGACCAGCGTGCCCTGTGGCACCAGCTCCAGTTCGATTTTCCCGGCGCGATACAGGTCGGTGAAGCTGGAGGTCGAGCTGGCCTTGGATTTCGGGTACGAGCAGATCAGTTTGCGCACCTGCCCGCCGGCGAGCCAGATGCTGAGATCCGGCTCGCCGCTGCCGCCATTGTTGGACACTACCGTCAGATCGCGCAAGCCGGCCTCGGCGATGGCCGCCACCAGCCCGAGCGGCACGCCGGCGCCGCCGAACCCACCGAGCAGGATGGTGGCGCCGTCGCCGATGCCGGCAATGGCCTCCGCGTAGCGGGTGACGCGCCGGTTGATTGATCCGCTCACGCCGCCGCCTCGCGCAGCGTGGCGAAGCCCTCGCCGCGCGCGGCTAGGCGCTGCAGCAGCGGCGCCGGCGCAAGCGAGGCGTCGCCCGACTGGGCAGCGAAGGCAGCCAGCCGCGCTGCCACCTCGGCCAGTCCGATACTGTCGGCATGGTGCATCGGTCCGCCGCGCCACGCCGGCCAGTTATAGCCGTGCAGCCACACCACATCGATGTCGCCGGGGCGCGCGGCGATGCCCTCGTCGAGGATACGCGCGCCCTCGTTGATCATCGGATAGATCAGCCGCTCGACGATCTCCGCCGCGGCGATCGGCCGGCGGGCGATACCGAGCCGCGCCGAGACGGCCTCGATCAGCCGCGCTACCTCCGGGTCGGGGCGGGGCGTGCGGTCGCCCGGTTGGTAGAGATAATAGCCCTTGCCGGTCTTTTGGCCGAACCGTCCGGCCTCGCACAGTGCGTCGGCGACCGGCGCCGTCTTGCCGGTGGCCTTGCGGATGCGCCAGCCAATGTCCAGCCCGGCCAGATCGCTCATCGCGAACGGTCCCATGCGGAAGCCAAAGCCGGTGATCGCCGCGTCCACGTCCTGCGGCAAGGCGCCCTCGATCAACAGTCGCTCGGCCTGCACCGAGCGGGCGGCGAGCATGCGGTTGCCGACGAAGCCGTGGCACACCCCGACCACCACCGGTACCTTGGCCAGCCGGCTGCCGATCTGCACCGCGGTTGCCAGCGCCTCCGCCGAGGTCGCCGCACCGCGCACCACTTCCAGCAATTTCATGACATTGGCCGGGCTGAAGAAATGCATCCCGAGCACGTCCTGCGGCCGGCCGGTGGCGGCGGCGATGGCGTTGACGTCGAGATAGGAGGTGTTGGTGGCCAGTACCGCGCCGGGCCTGGCGATGCAGTCGAGGGCGGCGAACACTTCTCGTTTCAGCGCCATCTCCTCAAACACCGCCTCGACCACCAGATCGGCGTCGGCGGCGGCGTCCAGTCCCACCTTGCCGGTGATCAGCGCCATCCGCGCCGCGCGCGCTTCGGGCGCGAGGCTGCCGCGCCGCACCGAGATGTCGTAGGTGCTTCCGACGCGCTCGATGCCGCTGGCCAGCGCCTCGGCGCTGGTCTCGATCAGCGTTACCGGGATGCCGGCGTTGGCGAAGCACATGGCGATGCCGCCGCCCATGGTGCCGGCGCCGATCACCGCCGCCTGCGTCACCGGCCGCGCCGCTGTGCCGGGCGGCAGGCGGGGCACCCGCGCGCTCGCCCGTTCGGCGAAGAACACATAGCGCAGCGCCTGCGACCGCGGATCGTCGAGCAGCCGGCGGAACGCCGCGCGCTCCTGCTCCATGCCCTGCTCAAAGGGCACCGAATAGCAGGCGCGCACGGCCTCGATCGCCGCGGCGACGCTCGGGTTATCGGCGTGACGGCCGAGCAGTGCCGCCGCCTCCGCTTCGAACGCCTCACGCGGGCCGAGGGAAGTGGCGTCCCGGCTCCGCCGCGGCGCCGCGGCGGAGGCCGCCAGCGCGCGCGCCCTGGCGATGGCGGCCGGCAGCAGATCGCCCTCCGCGATCGCGTCGATCATGCCGAGCGCCAGTGCCGCGGCGGCGTCGATCGGGCTGCCGTCGGTCATCAGCCGCAGCGCTGCCACGGCGCCGATCAGCCGTGGCAGACGCTGGGTGCCGCCGGCACCTGGGATCAGTCCCAGCTTGATTTCCGGCAGGCCGAGCCTCGCCGCGGGCGCCGCGATCCGAGCGTGGCAGCCGAGCGCCACCTCCAGCCCGCCGCCGAGCGCGGCGCCGCCGATCGCGGCAACCACCGGCTTGGGCACGTCCTCCAGCGCGGCGATGGCGTGCGGCAGTATGGGTGGCACCGGCGGCTTGCCGAACTCGGTGATGTCGGCGCCGGCGATGAAGGTGCGGCCCTCGGCGGCGATCACCATTGCCACCACCGCCGGGTCGTCCGTCGCCCGCCGCGCCGCCTCGACCAGCCCGGCGCGCACTGCGGCGCTCAGCGCATTGACCGGGGGATTGACGATGCGGACCAGCGCGATGCCGTCCTCGACGCTGTAGCGAACCGTTTCAGTGTGCGCCATCGCTACCGGTCGCCTCCCTGCTGTCACTCGTTCTGCGGTGACATGCGGCCCTACCGGAGCGGTCCAATAGGGTCAAGGCGATCCGCCGGGCGCGGCGCCGACAGGCTGCGCCGCGATGCCTCCACCCGGTCAGAGGTGGAGCCGTTCCCGCTCAGCGTTTCGCCCATTTGCCGCGCGGCACTGCCTGCGACGGGTCGCTGCGCGGGGTCCGCCGCGCCGGTGCCCGTGCCGGCCGCGCCGCATAGTCCCGTTCCGATCGCACCGGTGCTGCCGGCTCGATGGCGAACCCCTCCTCGGCGGCGGCGGTGGCGGCGGCGACAAAGCGGGTCGCTGCTCCTTGCGCCACCTCAAAGCGTGTGTCCTCGGCGAAGACGCGGATGGCGCCGATCTCGGCGCGGGTGACGCCGCCGATCCGGCACAGCAGCGGCAACAGCCATTTCGGGTCGGCGTTGCGGCGGCGGCCGACATTGATGCGGAACCACGCGCTCTCCATCGCC
This sequence comes from Pseudomonadota bacterium, assembly GCA_021845985.1. Classification (GTDB taxonomy): domain Bacteria; phylum Pseudomonadota; class Alphaproteobacteria; order Acetobacterales; family Acetobacteraceae; genus JAFKFJ01. The sequence continues at coordinate 196,964 of JAJZES010000012.1, forward strand.
GGCCGCGGCCCGGCCGGCGGCATGGCGAGGGTGGCGATCTCCTGTGGCGCCGGCAGTCCGGCGCGGTGCAGGCGGATCAGCGCCACCGCCACCGCTTCGGCGGTGCGTCCGCCCAGCAGGGCGGCGGCGAGGTCGCGTTCCTCGGCATCGGCCGGGTCGGCCAGCATCGGGTCGTCGGCCAGACGCTGTTGATCCAGCCGGCGGATGGCGGCAGCGGCGGGTGGCGCGCGCCACTCCGCGGCGATGCCGGCCGCGGCGAACAACTGTTCCGCCCGGCGTCGCCGCGCCGCCGGCACCAGCACCACTGCGACGCCTTTGCGGCCGGCCCGGCCGGTGCGTCCGCTGCGATGCAGCAGCCCGGCGCCGTCGCTCGGCAGGTCGGCATGCACCACGAGGCCGAGATCGGGCAGATCCAGCCCGCGCGCGGCGACATCGGTGGCGACGCAGACCCGCGCCCGCCCGTCGCGCAGCGCCGCCAGCGCGCCGTTGCGCTCGCTTTGGCTCAGTTCACCCGACAGCGCCACGGCGCCGAAGCCGCGCGTCTGCAACACCCCATGCAGCCGCCGCACCCCCTCGCGGGTGGCGCAGAACACTAGGCTGGCGCGGGCATCGGTCTCGCGCAGCACGTTGACCAGCGCGCCTTCGGCGGTCTCGGCGGTGACGCCGATGGCGCGATAGGCGATGTCGGCATGCGCCTCGCCGCGTGCCAGCGTGTCGATGCGCAGCGCGTCACGCTGATAGCGGCGGGCCAGGGCGGCGATGTCGCGCGCGATGGTGGCCGAGAACAGCAGCGTCCGCCGTGCCGGCGGAGTGGCGTCGAGAATGAACTCCAGGTCCTCGCGGAAACCGAGATCGAGCATCTCATCGGCCTCGTCGAGCACCACCACCCGCAGCCGCGACAGATCGAGCCGTCCGCGCTCCAGATGGTCGCGCAGCCGCCCCGGCGTGCCGACCACCATGTGGCAGCCGCGGGCGAGTTGGCGCTGTTCCAGGCGGGCATCGGTGCCGCCGACACTGGAGACGATCACCGCGCCGGCCTGATCGTAGAGCCAGCCAAGTTCGGTGTTGACCTGCTGGGCCAGTTCGCGGGTCGGCGCGATCACCAGAACCAGCGGCGCCGGCGACCAGTCGAGCCGTTCGGCGGCGCCCAGCACACTGCTGGCAAACGCCAGACCATAGGCCACGGTCTTGCCCGAGCCGGTCTGTGCCGAGACCAGCAGGTCGCGCTCCGCCGCCTCCGGCTGCAGCACGGCTGCCTGCACCGGGGTCGGCTCGCTGTAGGCGCGCAGCTGCAGGGCGCGTTCAAGGGCGGGATGGGTCGGCGGGAACTGCATGTCGATCTGGGCCACGCTGGCGGGAACGCCAGCAACGCCCGGATCGCATGGCGATCCCGGACGACGACCGACGCTCCGGCGGGGGAGGAAGACGCGACCATACCGGATTACCGCGGATGATGCGACGATGATCCGTCCCGCGCCGCGCGCCGCAGCCATCCGACCTCGGCAAGGCCGGGAAGCCCAGAGCACCGCCGCGCACGAGCCGGACACTGGCGCACCCGAAGAAAGCTGGCGCACCCGAAGAAAGCTGGCGCACCCGAAGAAAGCTGGCGCACCCGAAGAAAGCTGACGCACCCGAAGAGATTCGAACTCCTAACCCCCAGATCCGTAGTCTGGTGCTCTATCCAATTGAGCTACGGGTGCCGCCGCGCGGGGGTCTAGCGGATGCGGCGGCGGGTTGCAAGCCGGCCTCAGGCCGCCAGCTCATCCAGCCGGCGCAGCACCGCATCCCCCATCGCCGTGGTGCCGACGCGGGTGCAGCCCGGCGCCATCACGTCGGGCGTGCGCAGCCCGGCGCCGAGCACGTCGGCACAGGCGCGCTCGATCAGTGCCGCATCCGCTTCCAACCCGAAGGAATAGCGCAACAGCATGGCGAAGCTCAGCATCTGCGCCAGCGGATTGGCGACACCCTGGCCGGCGATGTCCGGCGCGCTGCCGTGGATCGGCTCATAGAGCGCGCGCCGCCCCTCCGCCTCCGCCCCGCCCAGCGTCGCCGAGGGCAGCATGCCGAGACTGCCGGTCAGCATCGACGCGAGATCGGACAACAGGTCGCCGAACAGGTTGGTGGTGACGATCACATCGAACTGGCGCGGGTTGCGCACCAACTGCATGGCACAATTGTCGGCATACATATGGCTCAGTGCCACGTCGGGATAGGCGCGCGCCTGCAGCGCCGTCACCGTCTGGCGCCACAGCAGGCCGCTCTCCATCACGTTGGCCTTCTCGACGCTGCACACCCGGCTCTGCCGCTTGCGCGCCAGCTCGAAGGCGACACGGGCGACGCGCTCGATCTCGTGCGTCGCATAGACTTCGGTGTTGACGCCGCGCCTGCTGCCGTCCGGCATCGTCTCGATGCCGCGCGGCTCGCCGAAATAGATGCCGCCGGTGCTCTCGCGCACGATCATCAGATCGAGGCCCTGCACCACCTCGGGCTTCAGCGTGCTGGCCGACACCAGCGCGTCGAACACGATCGCCGGCCGCAGATTGGCGAACAGCCCGAGCTCGCGCCGCAGCGTCAGAATCGCCAGTTCCGGCCGCATGTCGAAGCCGAGCTTGTCCCATTGCGGGCCGCCGACGGCGCCGAACAGCACCGCATCGGCGTCCATCGCCCGCGCCACGGTGGCCTCGGTGATCGGCGTGCCGCGCGCCTCGATGGCCGCACCGCCCACCAGATCCTCGGCGACGTCGAAGCTGACGCTGCGGCGGCGGTCCATCCAGTCGATGACGCGGCGCACCTCGCCCATGACTTCCGGCCCGATGCCATCGCCCGGCAGCACCAGCAGCCGCTTGTTGGAGGCCATGCGCCGTCTCCTACGCTTGTGCAGTGATCGCCGGGAGCCAGGACTGCTCGGTCGCCCGGCGCGCCTCGTAGCCGTCGATATTCTGCGCGTGCTGCAGGGTCTGCCCGATGTCGTCGAGGCCTTCCAGCAACAGATGCCGCCGGAACGGGTCGATCTCGAACGGTATTTCCTCGCCGTTCGGCCGCACCACCACCTGCCGCGCCAGATCGACAGTCAGGCGCGCGTTGCCGCCCATCCGCGCATCGTCCATCAGCATGGCGCACACCTCATGCGGCAGGCGGACCGGCAGGATGCCGTTCTTGAAGCAGTTGCTGTGGAAGATGTCGGCGAAGTCGGGAGCGATGACGCAGCGTATGCCGAAATCCAGCAGCGCCCACGGCGCATGTTCGCGCGACGAGCCGCAGCCGAAATTCTCGAAGGCGACAAGGATTTCAGCGTGGCGATAGGGTTCGCTGTTGAGCACGAACTCCGCCCGCTCCTTGCCGTCCGCGTCATAGCGCAGCGTGTCGAACAGATGCACGCCGAGTCCCGTCCGCTTGATCGTCTTGAGGAAGCGCGCCGGGATGATCTTGTCGGTATCGACGTTGGCCAGCGGCAGCGGCGCGGCAACGGCGGTGAGCGTGGTGAACTTGTCCATCATGCCATCTCCCGCCACGCCATCTCGCGCACGTCGGACAGCCGCCCCGCCACGGCGGCGGCGGCGGCCATCGCCGGGGAGAGCAGATGCGTCCGCCCGCCCGGCCCCTGCCGCCCCTCGAAATTGCGGTTCGACGTGCTGGCGCAGCGTTGCCCCGGCGCCAGCTTGTCCGGGTTCATGCCGAGACACATCGAGCATCCCGCCTCCCGCCACTCGAAACCGGCTTGCGTCAGGATGCGGTCCAGCCCTTCCGCCTCGGCCTGCTGCTTCACCAGCCCCGAGCCGGGCACCACCATCGCCCGCACCCCCGGCGCGACATGCCGGCCGCGCGCGATGGCGGCGGCGGCGCGCAAATCCTCAATCCGGCCATTGGTGCAACTGCCGATGAATACGGCGTCGATGGTCACGTCCTGCATGCGCTGGCCGGGACTGAGCGCCATGTAATCGAGCATCCGCTGCATCTGCGCCCGCCGCGCCGCGTCCGGCTCCGCCGCCGGGTCGGGCACCGCGCCGGTGATCGGCACCACCGTCTCCGGGCTGGTGCCCCAGGTGACCTGCGGCGCGATGTCGGCCGCGTCCATCACCACCGTCCGGTCATAGACGGCGCCGGGATCGGACGGCAGGGTGCGCCACCACGCCACCGCCTGCGCGAACGCTGCATCCTTCGGCGCGTAGGGCTTGCCGCGCACATAGGCGAAGGTGGTGTCGTCGGGCGCGATCATGCCGGCGCGCGCGCCGGCCTCGATGGTCATGTTGCACACCGTCATCCGCCCGGCCATGTCGAGCGCCCGGATCGCCGCGCCGGCATATTCGATGACATGCCCGGTGCCGCCGGCGGTGCCGATCCGCCCGATGATCGCCAGCACGATGTCCTTGGCGGTGCAGCCAGCGCCGAGCGTGCCATCGACGCGGACCAGCATGTTCTTCGCCGGCTTTTGCAGCAGCGTCTGCGTCGCCAGCACATGCTCGACCTCGGAGGTGCCGATGCCGAAGGCGAGCGCCCCCAGCGCGCCATGCGTCGAGGTATGGCTGTCGCCGCAGACGATGGTGCCGCCGGGCAACGAAATCCCCAGCTCCGGGCCGATGATGTGAACGATGCCCTGGCGCGCGCTCAGCAGCGGCACATAGGGCACGCCGAACTCGGCGACGTTGTGTTCCAGCGTTTCGACCTGCAACCGGCTTTCCGGCTCGGCGATGCCGAGGCGCCGGTCGGTGGTGGGCACGTTGTGATCGACGACGGCGATGGTCGCGTCGGGCCGGCGCACCTTGCGCCCGGCCATGCGCAGGCCCTCGAAGGCCTGCGGGCTGGTGACCTCATGCACGAGATGGCGGTCGATATAAAGGATGCAGGTACCGTCCGGGAGCGTCTCGACGACGTGGCTGTCCCACACTTTGTCGAACAGCGTGCGCGGGCGGCTCTCTGACATCCTCGGTCTCTCCCTTTGTCTCGTTGCGTCACGCCGCTCGGCCCCTCCGCGCGGGAGGGGGCCGGGGCATCGGGTGTCGCCTATTCCGCCGCCGCCACGGCCTCCGGTGCGTCCACCTCGCGCGCCCGCTCGGCGATGCGGGCCGACTTGCCGCGCCGGCCGCGCAGGTAATAGAGCTTCGCCCGGCGCACGTCGCCGCGCCGCACCACCTGGATTTCGGCGATCGTCGGCGCATAGAGTGGGAACACGCGCTCCACGCCCTCGCCATAACTGATCTTGCGCACGGTGAAGCTGGAGTTCAGCCCGCGGTTGGAGCGCGCGATGCAGACGCCTTCAAACGCCTGCTGCCGAGTGCGTTCGCCCTCGACCACCTTGACCATCACCCGCAGCGTGTCGCCCGGAGCGAAACTGGGTACGGCGCGGGCGGCGGTGAGGCGGGCCACCTGCTCGGCCTCATAAGTTTGCAGGATGTTCATGTCGGCGTCCTTTCGCGGGATCGTGTCTATGGGGCGGCCGGCGCGGCGGCAATCCGCCCGGCCTGCAAATCTGATGTCCGCACATCGGCCAGATGCGCCGCCCACAGATCGGGCCGGCGGGCGCGCGTGATGCGTTCGGCCGCAGCCCGGCGCCACGCGGCGACCTCGGCATGATGGCCCGACAGCAGCACCTCCGGCACCGCCCGCCCCTGCCACTCGGCCGGCCTCGTATAGTGCGGATATTCCAGCAGATGTGTCGAAAAACTCTCTTCCTCGGCGCTCGCCGCCGCACCCATCACGCCGGGCAGCAGCCGTACGCAGGCGTCGAGCAGCACCAGCGCCGCCGGCTCGCCGCCGGACAGGACGTAGTCGCCGACACTGATCTCGGTCAGCGCGCGCGCCTCGATCACCCGCTGATCCAGCCCCTCGTAGCGCCCGCACAGCAGTACCACGCCCGGCCCGGCGGCCCAGCGCCGTACCATCGCCTGGGTCAGCGGTGCGCCGCGCGGCGACAGACAGATCGCCGGCCGCGCATCCGCGACCTCGGCCAGCGCCGCGTCGATCACGTCGGCACGCATCACCATGCCGGCGCCGCCGCCAAAAGGCGTGTCATCGACGCTGCGATGCCGGCCGATACCGTGCGCGCGGATGTCGTGCGCCGCCAGCGACCAGACGCCGCCGGCCAACGCCCGCCCGGCCAGCGAGCAGCCGAGCGGCCCCGGAAACATCTCGGGAAACAGCGTCAGCACGCTGGCCCGCCATGTCGCCGCGCCAACGCTCATCGCGCATCCACCTCGGCCGGCGCCACCACGGTCATCCGTCCGGCGGCAAGGTCGATCTCGGGCACGCAGGCGCGGGTGAACGGCAGCAGCACCCGGCCGATCTCCAAACTTGCCCCGGCGCCGTAGTCATGCACTGCCTGCACCTCGCCGATCACCGCGCCATCCGGCGCGCAGGCCTGCATGCCGACGAGGTCGGCGAGGTAGAACTCGTCGTCCTCGGTCGCCGGCAGCGCCGTGCGCGGCACCGACAGCCGCACATTCACCAGCGCCTCGGCGGCGGTTCGGTCGGCGATCTTCACCGGCTTGCCGGCGACGATCTCCGCCAGCTCGGCCACGCCCTCGCTGCGCCAGCGCAGCGCGAAGCGCCGGCCGCGCTCGTCGGACAGCTCATAGCGGGCCAGGTCCGTCGGGTCGGTCGCATAGGAATGGACATGCAGCAGGCCGCGCACACCGTGCGGCCTGCCGATCACGCCCATCAGGATGCGCCGTTCCGTCACGACAGCGACTAGCCGGCCGCGGCGGCGCGGGTGCGTTCCTGCGCCTTTTTCTTCGGCGCCGACTGCACCGGCTGCTCGCGCCAGACCGGCATCGGCGCCAGCCCGGCATGGCCGAGGAAGCGCGCCACCCGGTCGGTGGCCACCGCGCCGTGATCGAGCCAGTGGCGGATGCGCTCGTCCTGCAGCCGCACCCGCTCGGCGTGATCGGCCGGCAGCATCGGGTTGTAGCTGCCGAGCTTCTCGATGAAGCGCCCGTCGCGCGGCGAGCGGCTGTCCGCCACCACGATGTGGTAATAGGGCCGCTTCTTGGCCCCGGCACGCGCAAGGCGGATTTTCAGGCTCATGGTCGGGTGTCGCTCCGTCGAGAGGAAAAAATGATCAGAAGGGCCGCCGCGGGCCGCCCATCATGCCTTTCGGCATCAGGGCCGAAAGGCCATGCCGCATCAGCCCCTTCTGCCCCAGCTTGTTCATCCGCTTCATCATCGACGACATGTCGTCGAACTGTTTGAGCAGCTTGTTGACATCCTGTACCGTGGTGCCGGAGCCGGCGGCGATGCGCTTCTTGCGGCTCGCCTTGATGATGTCGGGGGTGCGCCGCTCGGCCCGCGTCATTGAGCCGATGATCGCCGCCTGCCGCCCCAGCATGGTCTTGTCGAGATTGGTCTGCCCCGCCGCCTCAAGCTGCGCCTGCAGCTTGCCGGCCCCCGGCAGCATGCCGAGGATCGAGGAAATGCTGCCCATCTTGGTGATCTGGCGAAGCTGTGCCGCATAGTCTTCCAGGTCGAAACTGCCCTTGGCCATCTTGCGGGCGAGTTTTTCGGCCTCCTCCTGGTCGAGCGTCTCCGCCGCTTTCTCGACCAGCCCGACCACGTCGCCCATGCCGAGGATGCGGCCGGCGACGCGCTCGGGGTGGAAATCCTCCAGCGCGTCGATCTTCTCGCCGGCGCCGATCAGCTTGATCGGCGCGCCGGTGATGGCGCGCATCGACAGCGCCGCGCCGCCGCGGGCATCGCTGTCCATGCGGGTCAGCACGATGCCGGTGACGCCCACCGCCTCGTTGAAGGCGCGCGCGGTGTTCACCGCGTCCTGTCCGGTCAGCGCATCGACGACCAGCAGCGTCTCGGCCGGCTCGGCGATGCCGCGAATCTGACGAACTTCCTCCATCAGCTCGGCGTTGATGGAGAGCCGGCCGGCGGTATCGAGGATGACGATGTCGAACACTTCGCGCCGGGCGGTATCCATCGCCCGTCGGGCAATCTCGATCGGCGCCTGGCCGGCGACGATCGGCAGACTGGCCACTCCCGCCCGCTCGGCAAGCTGCGCAAGCTGCAGCTGCGCCGCCGGGCGCTGCGTATCCAGGCTGGCCAGCAGCACTTTTCGCCGCATGCGCTGGTTCAGCCGCAGCGCCAGCTTGCCGGCGGTGGTGGTCTTGCCGGAGCCCTGCAGGCCGACCATCAGAATCGGGATCGGCGCCGGTGCATTGAGATTGAGCGGCACCGCACCGGCGCCGCCGAGCGCCTCGATCATCACATCGTTGACGATCTTGACCACCTGCTGGCCGGGGGAGACGCTGTCCAGCACCTCCACGCCAACCGCCCGCTCGCGAACCTTGGTGATGAAGTCCTTGACCACCGGCAGCGCCACGTCGGCGTCGAGCAGCGCGAGGCGGACCTCGCGCAGCGCCTCGGCGACATCGGTTTCGTTCAGCGCGCCGCGGCGGCGCAGCCGGTCGAAGACGCCCGAGAGCTTGCCGGAGAGCGAGTCGAACACGGGGCGGCCTTTTCCTCAACAGAATGCGCGCCGGTGCGCGACACTCGCGGACCGACGGGGAAGCCCGGTCGTATGGCCGCAGTGCGCCCGCAAGTCAAGGTTGGCGTGGCCGGCAGGTCTTGCCATAGTGGGCGGTGACGAACAGCGCGGGGCACGCTGCATGGGTGTCGAGGGACGCTGATGGGGGAGGTGACCTGCCTGCCCCGCTCCACCGAGGATACGCTCTGGGCGGTGATCGCCTCCGTCGGCAAGACGCATCGCGTGGCGGATGTCTATGCCAACCGGGTGGCGGCGCTGGCTGACCGCACCTGGCGGGAGCAGCAGGTGCGCGCCTACGAGGCGTTCCTGCGCGGCGCCGGCCAGAAGGTGCCGCATTACAGCGTCACCCCGATCCGCCGCGCCGACCTGCCGCGCAAATGGACGCCGCTGCCGGCCCTCGGCTTTCTGCGCGGCCAGTTCGTCTGAGACTGGGCGGCCGTCGGTCAGTTCGGCAGGCTGGCGGCCAGCGCGCAGTCGTGGTCCTGCAGCTCCTCGCCCTCGGCGCGGTCGAGCGCCATCCGGTCAATCCGGTCGGCCAGCAGCACGAAGCCCGGCGCGTCTCCGGCGAAACGGGCGCCGGCCACCACCAGCGTCCAGTCGCCGATGCCCGAGGTCCCGACCTGCGGCGCCGCGGCGAGCAGGCGGAACGGGTTGGCTTCGCCGAGCGTCGCCCCGTCGAGCCGCCGCGCCATGTAGGCATGCCCGCGCAGGCCGCCCGGCAGCCTGGTCCAGGCATCGCCGAGCGTCGGCGCCGCCTGACGCAGCGCGTCGCGCACGTCCGGGCGCAGGCACTCGACATGAATGTGCAACTGGTTCTGACTGCGCCCGGACGGCGAGTTGACGGCGAGCGAAACCGCGTCGCGCGGCAGCACGCGCCCAGCGCTGGCGAACACGAAGCGCCGCGCCGCCCACGCCGCCGCCCAGTAGTTCGGCGCATCGCCGCCGAGCACGGCGGGGTCTTCGATGCCGGTGACACGCGCCGTCGGGATCAGCAGATACTGCGTCTCCCCCCGCCGGTCCTTCAGCACCGCCCACCCGGCGTCCAGCGATACCTTGGCGCAGGGGGCCGGATAGGCGTGCTCCGCCTCATCCGGCACGCAGGCGCCATGGACGATTTTCCACAGCGCATCCGGGTCGGCGGCGCGGGCAGGGACGGCAGCGGTCCAGCCAAGCAGGAGAGTGGCGAGCAGCCGAAAGAGCAAAGCCGCGACGGTGCCGCGCCCGGCACGGCAGGGTGGCAGTCGCACGTTCCTTCACCCCGCCCGGTTCGCCACCAGATCGACTACCACTGCCGGATCGGCCAGGGTGGAAGTGTCGCCCAGCCCCTCGGTCTCGTTGGCGGCGATCTTGCGCAGGATGCGGCGCATGATCTTGCCGCTGCGCGTCTTGGGCAGGCCGGGTGCCCACTGGATCGCATCGGGGCTGGCGATCGGCCCGATCTCCTGGCGTACCCAGGCGACCAGTTCCCGCTTCAGCGCTTCGGTCGGCTCGACGCCGGTTTTCAGCGTGACATAGGCATAGATGCCCTGGCCCTTGATTTCATGCGGGAACCCCACCACCGCCGCCTCGGCGACGTTGGGGTTGGAGACCAGCGCACTTTCCACCTCGGCGGTGCCCATGCGGTGGCCGGAGACGTTGATCACGTCGTCCACCCGCCCGGTGATCCACCAATACCCGTCGGCATCGCGGCGCGCTCCGTCGCCGGTGAAATAATACCCTTTGAACGTAGTGAAATAGGTCTGCACGAACCGCTCATGGTCGCCGAACACGGTGCGCATCATGCCGGGCCATGGCCGGGCGAGGCACAGATTGCCCGCCGCCGCGCCCTCCAGCAGCATGCCTTCGCCATCGACCAGCACCGGGAAAACGCCGGGCAGCGGCAGCGTCGCCGAACCGGGCTTTTGCGCAATTGCGCCCGGCAGCGGAGAAATCAGGATGCCGCCGGTTTCGGTCTGCCACCAGGTATCGACCACCGGGCAGCGTTCGTCGCCCACCACCCGATAGTACCAGAGCCACGCCTCAGGGTTGATCGGCTCGCCGACGCTGCCGAGGATGCGCAAGGAGGCGCGGCTCGCCGCCCGCACCGGTGACTCGCCCTCGCGCATCAGGCTGCGGATCGCGGTTGGCGCGGTGTAGAAGATGTTGACCTTGTGCTTGTCGATCACCTGCCAGAACCGTCCGGCATCCGGCCAGGTCGGAATCCCCTCGAACATCAGCGTCGTCGCGCCGTTGGCGAGTGGGCCATAGACGATGTAGGTATGCCCCGTCACCCAGCCGACATCGGCGGTGCACCAGTAAATTTCGCCGGGTTGGTAGTCGAACACAAGTTCGTGCGTATAGCTGGCCCAGACCATATAGCCGCCCGTGGTATGCAGCGCGCCTTTCGGTTTGCCGGTACTGCCCGAGGTGTAGAGGATGAACAGCGGGTCCTCGGCCGCCATTTCCTCCGGCGCGCATTCCGCCGGCGCCGCCGCCAGCGCCGCTGCATAGGGCACGTCGCGCCCGGCCTGCATCGGCACCGCACCGCCGGTGACGGCGACGACCAGCACATGCTCTACCCCCGGACACTGCTTCAGCGCCATATCGGCATTGGTCTTCAGCGCCACGCGCCGGCCGCCGCGGCGGCCCTCGTCGGCGGTGATCAACACCCGCGCCCCGGCATCCTGGATGCGGTTGGCGAGGCTGTCGGGGGAGAAACCGCCGAACACCACGGTATGCACCGCGCCGATACGCGCGCAGGCCAGCATCGCCGCCGCTGCCTCTGGCACCATCGGCAAATAGATGCAGACCCGGTCGCCCTTGTGGACACCGAAGGATTTCAAGACGTTGGCCAGACGGCAGACGTCGGCGTGCAATTCGCGATAGGTGATGTGGCGGCTGCTCGCCGGGTCGTCGCCTTCCCAGATAATTGCCACCTGCTCGCCGCGCTGCGCCAGATGCCGGTCGAGGCAGTTGGCGGCGGCATTCAGCGTGCCATCGGCGAACCAGGTGACGCGCACATCGCCGGAGAAATCACCCTCCAGCGTGCGGGTCGGCGTGCGCATCCAATCGAGGCGGCGGCATTGCCCAGCCCAGAATCCGGCCGGATCGGTCGCCGCCTGCTCGGTCATCGCGCGATATTGCGCCGCGGTCACATGCGCCGCCGCCGCGATGGCGGGCTTCACCTCGATGCGTGGGTCAGCCATGACGTTTCATCCCCGTGCTCGCGGCAGGTTTCAGCGGCCGGCATCGTCGGCCAGCGTTACCTCACCGTCGTCAATGTGGATCATAACCGCTTCGAGCCGCTCGCCAAGGCACGGGCCGTAGAGACACAGCCCGTCCTCGATGCGGAACTCGGCGCCGTGCATGGCGCAGACGATGCGCCGCCCGTCGGTCGAGAGAAACCGCCCGGGTGCCCAATCGAGCGGCACGCCGAGATGCGGGCAACTGTTCAGATAGACCCGCACCGTCGCGCCCTGTCGCACCGCGAACAGGCCGATGAAGCCGCCCGGCGCCGGCGCGACGCCGAGCGTGCCGCCGTCCGGGATCTCGTCCACCCGGCAGAGCCGGCGCGTCATCCGGGGAACCAGTCGCCCAGCACCTGCGCCTCGGTGTAGCGCCCGCCGTTACGGCGGACCGCGGCGGCGGCATCGTCCTCACCGCAATCGGCGAGATCGGCGGCGGCCTCGCTTGCCGACGGCTCGGCTTCCTCCGCGAGCAGGTCCGTCAGCCGTGGCTTCAGGCCCGGATCGCGCCGCAGCAGACTGGTGAGCTCGGTTCGTGCGCCACGCACCGAATTGCGCCACCCCCGGCGTGGACTCTGGGCGGCAGAGAACTCCAGCTTGAGCAATTGGATGATGACGCGGCGGACTTGACTGGCGACGGCGTGATAGTGGTTGAGGCCCCAATCCGTCACCTCCTCGGCCAAGTTCTCCCAGTCGAGCGGCAGCCTAGTGGCGCGCCCGGCCGCGTCGCGCAGCAGACGGGCCTGCTGTTCGGTCCAGCCGATGAAATCCTGCGCGCAGAGATCGCCCGCCATCACCCGCCCCAGCCGCCAAGCGCACAGATATGGTGCCAGTGCCCGGCGCTCACCGGCATCACCGAGAGCCGACTTTGCCGGATCAGCGCCAGACCTTCCAACGCCGGATCCGCCTTCATCGCCGTCAGCGCCACCGGCCGCGGCAGCTTCGCCAGGGCGCGCAGATCGACGCACACCCAGTCGCCCTCCGACGCCGTCGGATCGGGATAGGCCTCGCGCACCACCTCGACCACGCCGACCACCTCGCGGCCGATATTGGAGTGGTAGAAGAATGCGCGATCGCCGATCCGCATGGCGCGAAGATTGTTACGCGCCATGTAATTGCGCACCCCGGTCCACGGCTCGGTGCCGTTCGCCACCTGCTGGTCCCAGCCGAAGGCGTCCGGCTCGGACTTGACCAGCCAGAAGGCCATTTACGGGGCGATCTTCACGCCGTCCTTATAGACCTGACGGAACGGGCGGATCTTCGTGCTCTCGAACAGCTTGGCCGTCGCATACGGGTCGGCCGCGGCAAAGGCTTCGGCCTCCGCCCGGTCGGCGACATCGAGCACGAACAGCGAACCGCACGGCTTGCCGTCCTGATCCAGCAGCGCCCCGGCACTGACCATTTTCGCCGCCTGGGTTTCCAGAAACGCCAGATGCGCCGGCCGGGTCGCCATCCGCAGGTCGAGGCCGCCGGGACGGTCGGTGCAGATCAGGGCGAACAGCATTGGCTTTTCCTGCGCGGCGGCGTTGAAGCGACATTAAGGCATGGCTAGCCGGCTTCAATCCCTGCCCGCCCTTCGTTATAGAGGGGGTGTGGACGCCAGCGCAGCCGTGGCGCCCCCTGCGGGGGGCGGACGCAACCTTCACCGGTTCGCTAATCCGGGCCGTTTTCTGCGGCTTTCGGGCAAGGTGCTGCCGTGGCTGGCTGCTGCCGGCGTGCTGCTCACCGCGGCCGGCTTGGTCTGGGGGCTGGTGTTCGCCCCGGCCGATTGGCAGCAGGGCGACGCGGTGCGGATCATGTATATCCATGTGCCTACCGCATGGCTGGCCTCGGCCGGCTATGCCGCGCTCGCGCTGTGCTCGCTGGCCTCGCTGGTGTGGCGTCATCCGCTCGCCGATCTCGCCGCAGCCGAGATCGGGCCGGTCGGTGCCGCCGCCACCGGCCTATGTCTCGCCACCGGCAGCCTGTGGGGCAAGCCGATGTGGGGCGCGTGGTGGGTGTGGGATGCGCGACTGACCTCGGTGCTGGTGTTGTTCTTTCTCTATCTCGGCCATATCGCGCTGGTGCGCGCCTTCGACGATCCGCAGCGCGGCGCCCGCGCCGGGGCGATCCTGGCGCTGGTCGGCGCGGTCGATCTGCCGATCATCAAGTTCTCGGTCGAATGGTGGAACACGCTGCACCAGCCGGCGACCATCACGCTGACCGGGGCGCCGACGATGTATCTCGGCATGCTGTGGCCGCTGTTTCTCTCAGCGCTCGGCATGAGCTTCGGCTTCGTTGCCATCGTCGTCGCCCGCACCCGCGCGGCGGTGATGGAGCGGCGCATTCGCGCGCTGTTGGCCGCACGGGCGCGGGATGAGCCGCAGCACGAAACGTCACCGGCGGGGGTCGCATGAACCATCTGCCATATATTGTTGCCGCTTACGGCCTTTTCCTCATCGTCGCGGTGTGGAGTTCGGCTGGTGCGTGGCTGCGCATGGGCCGCGCACGCCGCCGCCTTGCCGCCGTCGATCCGCGGGGTGGGCGATGACGCGCAAGCGGCGACGGCTGGCGCTGGTGCTCGCCTGTGGCATCGGCCTTGGCACCGCGGCGGCGCTGACGCTGTCGGCATTCAGCGACAGCGTGGCATTTTTCGTCAGTCCCTCGGAACTGGCGCAGAAGGCGCCGGGGCCGGGCCGCACCTTCCGCCTCGGCGGCCTCGTCGTCGCCGGCAGCGTCGCCCGCACGCTCGATGACGGCCGGCCGGCGGCGACTTTCCGCGTCGGCGACGGCCACAGCGAGGTCAGCGTGCGGTATGTCGGCATCCTGCCCGACCTGTTCCGCGAGGGGCAGGGCATCGTCGCCCTCGGCACGCTGGCGCCGGACGGCAGCTTCCGCGCCCAGGAGGTGCTGGCCAAGCACGACGAGACCTATATGCCCAAGGAGGTCGCCGACGCGCTGAAGAAATCCGGCCGCTGGCGCCCGGAAGCCGGGCCGCCGCCACCCGCCTCGACGTGGAACGATTTGAGCGTCAGGAAGGCAGGCGGATGATTCCCGAACTCGGCCATTTCGCCCTTGCCCTCGGCGTCGCGCTCGGCTTCGCCCAGGCGATCGTGCCGCTGTGGGGCGCGCAGCGCCGCGATCTGCGCATGATGCAGGCGGCGCCGGCGCTGGCGCTCGGCCAGTTTCTTGCCCTGGGCATCAGCTTCGGCAGCCTCGTCTGGAGCGGCGTGACCAGCGATTTCTCGGTGCTGACGGTCGCCGAAAACACCAACAGCCTGGAGCCGCTGATCTACAAGATCACCGGAAGCTGGGGCAATCATGAAGGCTCCATCCTGTTCTGGTGCCTGATTCTGACCCTGTGCGGCGCCGCCGTTGCCGAGTTCGGCGATGCCCTTCCCACCAGCCTGCGCGCCCGCGTCATCGGCGTGCTCGGTCTCGCCGGGGTCGGTTTTGAGCTGTTCGCGCTGCTGGAAAGCGACCCGTTCGCGCGGCTGATGCCGGCGCCGATCGACGGGCGGGACATGAACCCGCTGCTGCAGGACCCCGGCCTCGCGATGCATCCGCCGATTCTCTATATCGGCTATGTCGGATTCGCCGTGCCCTTCGCCTTTGCCGTTGCCGCCCTGCTGGAGGGCCGCATCGACGCCGCCTGGGGCCGCTGGGTGCGGCCATGGACGCTGGCGGCGTGGTGCTTCCTGACCGGCGGCATCGCGCTCGGCTCCTGGTGGGCCTATTACGAGCTCGGCTGGGGCGGATTCTGGTTCTGGGATCCGGTCGAGAATGCTTCGCTGCTTCCCTGGCTGACTGGCACGGCGCTGCTGCATTCGGCGCTGGTGGTGGAAAAGCGCGAGGCGCTGAAAGTCTGGACCGTGCTGCTGGCGATCGGCACGTTCTCGCTCAGCCTGTCGGGCACGTTCCTGGTGCGTTCGGGCATTCTCAACTCCGTCCACTCCTTCGCCAATGATCCGGCGCGCGGCGTGTTCATCCTGGCGCTGCTCGGACTGGTCATCGGCGGTTCGCTGCTGCTGTTCGCGCTGCGCGCGCCGGTGCTGGCGGCGTCCGGCGTGTTCGCGCCGATCTCGCGCGAGGGCGGACTTGTGCTCAACAACATCCTGCTCTGCTCGATCGCCGCGGTGGTGCTGACCGGCACCATGTATCCGCTGTTCGCCGATCTGCTGCTCGGCGAGAAACTCAGCGTCGGTGCGCCGTTCTTCAACGCCACCGTGTTTCCGCTGGCGGTGCCGCTGTTCGCGGCGATGGCGGTCGGGCCGGCGCTGTCGTGGAAGCGCGCCGATCTGGGACCGGCGTTGCAGAAACTGTGGTGGGCGGCGCTGGTCGCCGCCCTCGTCGGCGCCGGCGCCGCGACGCTGACGTCCCTGCTGCCGGCGCTGGTGTTTGCCGCCTCGGCGTGGCTGATCCTCGGCGCCGCCGCCGATCTCGCCGTGCGCGTGCGGCTGTTCCGTATCCCGCTCGGCGCCAGTCTGCGCCGGCTCGGCGGGCTGCCGCGCGGCTCGTTCGGCACCACGCTGGCTCATGCCGGCCTCGGCATCACCATTGCCGGCATCGCCGGAATGTCGCTGGCGCAGTCCAGCATCGTGCTGCTCAAGCCGGGCGAGACGACGCATCTCGACGGCTATGACTGGCAGCTTGAAACCCTGCATGACGCGGCCGGACCGAATTACGCCGCCCGTGTCGCCACCATCCGCATCAGCCGCGACGGCCGGACCGTGGTGACGCTGGCGCCGGAGCGGCGCAGCTTCCCGGTGCAGCAGATCACCACCACGGAAGCGAAAATCAGCACCAATCTGCTGCGCGATCTCTATGCGGTGCTCGGCGAGGAGCGTGACGGCGGCGCCGTGCTGCGGCTGCATGTCAACCCGCTGGCGCCGTGGATCTGGCTCGGCGCGCTGGTGATGGCGGCCGGCGGCATCGTGTCGCTGGCCGACCGGCGCCTGCGCGTCGGCGCGCCGACGCGGCGCACGGCGGCGGTGCCGGCGGAATGAACCGTCGGCTGCTGCTGTTCGTCCCGCTTGCCGCCGTCGCTGCTGGCGGCACGGCGTTCTTCGCCATGCTCCAACGCGAACAGCGGGGAACCTTCGACCCGCGCGCGGTGCCGAGCATGCTGATCGGCAAGCGCGTGCCGGCGTTCACCCTCTACGGGCTGACTGACGCCGATCTGCGCGGCCCGCTGCTGGTCAACTTCTTCGCCTCCTGGTGCGCGCCCTGCGTCGAGGAGGCGCCGATCCTGATGGATCTGCACCGCGCCGGGGTAAAACTCATCGGCATCGCCTACAAGGACAAGCCGGCGGCGACCGACGCCTTCCTGGCACGCCGCGGCAATCCGTTCACCCGGCTGGCGCGTGACGAGCCGGGGCGGGTGGCGATCGACTGGGGAGTCACCGGTGTCCCCGAGACCTACCTGATCGACCCCGCCGGCGTCGTGCGCTGGCGCTGGGCCGGAGCGTTGACGCCGGAGGTGGTGACGGCGGAACTGCAACCGATGCTGCGGAAATACGCATGAGACGGGCCGGGCTGGCGCTGCTGCTGCTGCTGCTGCTGCTGCTGTTGCTCGGCATCGGGCCGGCCCTGGCGATCAGCGACCCGGCCGAGGCGCTGCCCGACCCGCGGCAGGAGGCGCGCGCCGTTGCCATCGGCCAGCAGATGCGCTGCCTCGTCTGTCAGAATGAAAGCATCGAAGATTCCGGCGCCGATCTGGCGCGCGACCTGCGCCGCATCGTCCGTCAGCAGGTGGCGGAGGGCAAGACCGACCAGCAGGTGACGGCGTGGCTGGTGGCGCGCTACGGCAATTTCGTTCGATTGCGCCCGCCGTTTGAATGGGGCACGGCGCTGCTCTGGGGATCGCCGGTGATTGCGCTTGCGGTTGGCGCGGTTGCGGCTTTGCTCGGCCGCAGCCGTCCCGCTGCGCCGGCGCCGCTCTCGACCGCCGAGCAGGCGCGGCTGAGCAGGCTGTTGGATACATGATTTTTCTCGTTCTGCTGGTCTGCGCCGGGGTGGCGCTGCTGCCGCTTGCGCTGGTGCTGCGCGGCGGCGGCGTCGGCCGCTCGCGGCGCGACAGTGCGCTGGCCATCCATCGTGCCCAGCTTACCGAACTGGAACGCGATCGTGCCGCCGGGCGCATCGCGCCGGCCGAGTATGCCAGCGCGGTGCTGGAGGTGCAGCGCCGGCTGCTGGCCGCCGCCGAGGCGACGGAGGGGCCACCGCCGCGCGCCGCGCGCGGGCCGCTGCTGGCGACACTGCTGGTGGTGCCGGTGGTGGCGGTGGCGCTGTATGCACTCGACGGCCAGCCGTTTCTGCCGGCGGCGCCGCTCGCCGGCCGGCTCGCCGCCGCCGATCGTACCGCGCAGGACGCCGGCGGGCTGGTGGCGACCTTGCGCGCCAAGCTTGCCACCATGGATCAACAGTCGGAGACGGCACGCCAGGGCTACGTGCTGCTCGGCAATGCCGAGGACGCGATGGGTCATTTGCCGCAAGCCGCGCAGGCGTGGCGGCAGGCGGTGGCGATCCGTTTCGACCCGGCGCTGGCGGCGCTGACGGCGGAGGCGCAGACCCGGCTGGAAGGCCATATGAGCGCCGATTCGGCCGATCTGTTCCGCCGCGCCCTGGCGGCGGCGGCGCCGGATGCGCCGTGGCGCACGCTGGTCGAAGCGCGGCTGAACGGGGCGCCGCCGCCGCCGCAATAGCGCCGCAGCGCGCCCGCTATCCAGTCAGCTCCGCCGCGGCCGCAGCCGCGCGCGCAGGAACCACGCCACCGCCAGCAGCAGCGCCGCACCGATCACCAGATCAAACCGGTGCATCACCGCCGCCAGCCGCGGATCGGCGTCCCAGCGGCTGCCCAGCCGCGCCCCGACGAAGGCCAGTGCGTAGCACCAGATGTAGGAACCGATGAAAGTATAGACCTGAAACGGCATTTGCCGCATCCGCGCCATCCCGGCAGGCAGCGCGATGAAGGTGCGCACCACCGGCAGCAGCCGCGCCAGCAGCACCGCCGGGGCGCCGAAGCGGGCGAAAAAGCGCTCCGCCCGGTCAAGGTCGCGGACTTCCAGCAGCAGATACGGCCCGAACCGCTCGACGAAGCGCCGGCCGCCCCGCGCCCCCACCCAGTAGGCAAGGGTCGAGCCGAGATTGCAGCCGATTGCCCCGGCCAGCGCCGCCAGCCCGAGATCGAACCGGCCGGTCGAGACCAAATAGCCGGCGAACGGCATGATGATTTCCGAGGGCAGCGGAATGCACGCCGATTCGATCGCCATCAGCAGCGCCACGCCGCCATAGCCGCCGGCCGCGATCGCGGTGATGATCCAGCCTGCCAGAATTGCCACCAACAGCCAAAACCCTCCGTTGCGCGCCGCCGTCACCCGGGGGCGGTGCCGTCGTCATTTCGTGCCGGTCTAAGGCCCGTGTCGGCCTGTCGCCTCACGCCAGCGGGCGACGTTGCGCTGGTGCTCCTCCAGCGTGCGGGCGAAGACGTGGCCGCCGCTGCCGTTGGCGACAAAATACAAATCGTCCGAGCGATCCGGCTGCGCCACCGCGGCCAGCGCGGCAACGCCGGGACTGTCGATCGGCCCCGGCGGCAGGCCGGCGGTGCGATAGGTGTTGTAGGGGTTGTCGAGCTCCAACTCGGCGCGGGTCAGACCCGGATCGGCGGTTGCCGCCCCGCCGCTGGCGGCATAGGCGACGGTCGGGTCCGATTGAAGCCGCATGCCGCGACGCAGCCGATTGAGAAACACCGCCGCGACATGGGCCCGTTCCTCCGGCCGCGCCGTTTCACGCTCGACGATGCTGGCCAGCGTCAGCAACTGCGTCGGCGAGGTCAACGGCAGGTCGGCGGCACGCCCGGCCCAGGCGCGGGCCAGCGCCTTCTGCATCGCCGTCGCCGCCCGCTCCAGCAGTACGGTGCGGGGCGTGCCGTAATCGTAAAGATAGGTCTGCGGCAGCACTGCCCCTTCGGGCGGCACCGGCGTCGCGCCGCTGGAGGCCTCGGCGCGGTCGAACAGCCGGGCGATCTGCGCCGCGGTCAGCCCCTCGGGGATGGTCAGCCGGTGCTGCACCGGCCGCCCGCTGCGCAGCACCGCCAGCACGTCGCTGAGGCTGGCATGGGCGGGAAAGGCCAGCTCGCCGGAATGCAGCGGCCCGGCCGGATCGGTCAGCACCGCGGCGATTCGGAAGTCGCGGCGCCCGGCGATGACCCCTGCCGCGTCCAGGGTTGCGGCAATCTCGGCCAGGCCGGCGCGCGGCACCAGCACCGCGCGGGTCGCCGCCAGTGGTCCCGGCGCCATGTAACGCTGCATCTCAAGACGCGCGCCGCCCCAGCCGAGCAGAGCGACAGCCAGAGCCGCGGCGAGCGCGGCGCCGACGATGCGGCCGTGCCGCGTCGTCAGGCGGGCTTCTTGAAGATGATGCAGGCGTTGGTGCCGCCGAAGCCGAAACTGTTGGACAGGGCGGTGTCGATCCGTCGCTCCTGCGCCGTGTGCGCCACCCGGTCGATGACGCTGGCCTGACTTGGCGAGTCGAGGTTGAGCGTCGGCGGCGCCACCCCGTCGCGCACCGCGAGGATGGAAAACACCGCCTCGATCGCCCCGGCTGCACCGAGCAGGTGCCCGGTGGCCGATTTTGTGGACGACATCGCCAGCCCCTTCGCCGCGTCGCCGAACAGCCGTTCCACCGCCGCCATCTCCACATCGTCGCCGGCCGGTGTCGAGGTGCCGTGGGCGTTGACGTATTGGATGTCGGCGGGGGTGAGACCGCCGCTGCGCAGTGCCGCCTTCATCGCCCGGAAGGCGCCTTCATGGCCCTCGGCCGGCGCGGTAATGTGATGCGCGTCGCCGGACATGCCATAGCCGCCGATTTCGGCGTAGATGCGGGCTCCGCGGGCGCGCGCATGCTCCAACTCCTCGAGCACCAGCACGCCGGCCCCCTCGCCCATGACGAAGCCGTCGCGATCCTTGTCCCAAGGGCGGGAGGCGCGCGCCGGTGTGTCGTTGAAGCCGGTGGAGAGGGCGCGGCTGGCGCAGAATCCGGCAATGCCGATCGGGTTGACCGCCGCCTCGGCGCCGCCGGCCACCATCACATCGGCGTCACTCAGCGCGATCAGCCGGGCCGCGTCGCCGATCGCATGCACTCCCGTCGCGCAGGCGGTGACGACGGCATGGTTGGGGCCTTTGAAGCCGTATTTGATCGACACCTGCCCGGAGGCGAGATTGATCAGCAGTGACGGGATGAAGAACGGCGACAGCCGTCGCGCGCGACCCTCATGCACCATCAGCGCCGCCTCGTAGATCGAGTCGAGGCCACCGATGCCCGAACCGATCATGACCCCGGTGGCGCAGCGTTCCTCCTCGGTCTGCGGCACCCAGCCGGAATCGGCCACCGCCTCACCCGCCGCGGCCATCGCGAAGTGGATGAAGCGATCCATCTTCTTGACGTCCTTGGGGATGATCCATTCGGTCGGATCGAATCCGCCCTCCGCCTTGCGGCCGGCCGGCACCTGACCGGCAATCTTGCATGGCAGATCCTGCAGATCGAAGGACTGGATGGGGCTGATCCCGGACTCGCCGCCAAGCAGCCGCTGCCAGACCCGCTCGACCCCAAGGCCGAGCGGTGAAACGATCCCCATGCCTGTGACGACCACGCGGCGCATCGCGTTCATCCCTGTCCAGCCCCGCCCAGTCCCGACGCAGCCTGTCGGCTCAGACCGCCTTCTGCTTTTCGATGTAATCCACGGCGTCATGCACCGTGCTGATCTTCTCGGCGGCATCCTCCGGGATCTCGACGCCGAAGGCCTCCTCGAAGGCCATCACCAGTTCCACCGTGTCCAGGCTGTCGGCGCCCAGATCGTCGATGAAGGACGCCTCCGGCGTCACCTTGCTCTCTTCGACGCCGAGATGCTCGACGACGATTTTCTTCACACGGTCCGCGATGTCGCTCATGAAATGACTGCTCCTGCCTGCCTGTCCTGGTTCAACGTATCGTCCACCGGCGTAACGCGGAAAGGCGACGGCGGGCCAACCACGTCGCCGCCGAACTGCCCCGGACGAGGCCGGGCGCGCGCTTAGCACGGTTTCGTGACGCGGCCAATCTTCCCGCCCCCTACAGCATTGCCATGCCGCCATTGACGTGCAGCGTGGCACCAGTGACCCATGCCGCCTCGTCGCTGGCGAGATAGGCGACCGCCGCCGCCACGTCCGCTGGCTGGCCGAGCCGGCCGAGCGGCACCTGTTCGGTCAGCTTGGTCCGCTGCGCCTCCGCCAGCAGGTCGGTCATCGGCGTCGCCACGAAGCCCGGTGCCACCATGTTGACGGTGATTCCGCGGCTCGCCACTTCCTGCGCCAGCGCCTTGGTCATGCCGACCATGCCGGCCTTGGCCGCGGCATAATTGGCCTGTCCGGCATTGCCGGTGGCGCCGACGATCGAGCCGATGCCGATGATCCGCCCGGCGCGCCGCCGCAGCATGCCCTTCAGCGCCGCGCGGGCGAGGCGGAACGGAGCGGTCAGATCGACTTCCAGCACCCGTGCCCAGTCCTCGTCCTTCATCCGCAGCGCCAGCATGTCGCGGGTCAGTCCGGCATTGTTGACCAGGATTGCGAGCGGCCCGGCCGCCGCCTCGGCCTGTCCGACCAGGGCCTCCGCCGCTGCCGCATCGGCGAGATCGGCAGGGCAGACATGCGCCCGCTCGCCCAGGTCCGCCGCCAGCGCCTCCAGCGCCGGGCGGCGCGTGCCCGACAGCACCACCGCCGCGCCCTGCGCGTGCAGCGTGCGGGCGATAGCGGCACCGATGCCACCTGACGCGCCCGTTATCAGGGCCGTCTTGCCGTCGAGACGAAACATCGCACGTCCTGCTCAGAGCGTTTTCAGCAATTGCTCGATCTCGCCCGGCGTGCCGGCCGAGCTGGCAGCGGCGTCGGGCAGGATGCGGCGTACCAGTCCGGCCAGCACGCGGCCGGCGCCAAGCTCGATGAAGCTGTCGATGCCGAGGCCGCCCATCGTCACCACGCTCTCCCGCCACCGTACTGTTTCCGTCACCTGCTGCACCAGCAGGCGGGTGATCTCGGCCGGGTCGGTCGCCTTGGCGGCACTGACATTGGCGATCAGCGGCAACGCCAGTGCGCGCGGCGGCGTGTGTGCCAGCGCTTCCGCCATCGCCGCCGCGGCCGGCGCCATCAGCGCGCAGTGAAACGGCGCCGAGACCGGCAGCTTCATCGCCCGCTTGACGCCGCGGCTGCGGGCGATCTCGATGGCGCGCTCGACCGCCGCGGCGGTACCTGAGATCACCACCTGACCGCCGCCATTATCGTTGGCCGGCTGGATCACCTCGGTTCCGCCCTCGGGCGCCGCCGCCGCTTCGGCACAGATGGCGGCGGCGAGGTCCAGGTCGGCGCCGAGCAGGGCGGCCATGGCGCCGGCGCCGGCCGGCACTGCGCGCTGCATCGCCTGCCCACGCAGCCGCAGCAGCCGCGCCGCGTCGCCGACCGAAAAACTGCCAGCGGCAGCGAGCGCCGAGTATTCGCCGAGCGAGTGTCCCGCCACCACCGCCGCCCGGTCGGCGAGACGCAGCCCGCCCTCATGTTCGATGACCCGCAGCACCGCCAGCGAGTGTGCCATCAACGCCGGCTGGGCGTTCTCGGTCAGGGTCAGTTCCTCGCCCGGCCCCTCGAACATCAGACGGGAGAGGTTCTGACGCAGGGTTTCGTCCACCTCGCCGAACACCTCGCGGGCGGCGGCGAAGGCGGCGGCGAGGTCGCGTCCCATGCCAACGGCCTGGCTACCCTGGCCGGGGAAGATGAAGGCGTGGACCGCCATGATGAGGGGGTTCCCCTGATGAAGCCGCAGACCGCGGGCGCCGGTTGGGCGCCACAGTGTGGCGCGGCGCGTAGCCGTGTGTTGCATGAGTGTCAAGGAATGACGGCGCGCCGTCGTCGGCCCGGTCATCTCCGCCGGGGTGGCGGGGGCCGTGACCGCCAGAGGCCGGCGCCTGCCGCGTGGCTGACCGGCGCGGTGCGAGGGAAAGCCATGTTGATTGTTTAACGTCGGCGACACACTTGCCAGCCTGACCGGTCGGGAAGCTTGCCCGGCCAAAGCTGACAGGACATCGTGCCATGCGCACTCTGCTACAGGTTCTTCTGACTGCCGCCGCCGCGGTCGGCGCCGCCAGCCCCGGCCCCGGCTGGGGCGCCGTGCTGAACGCCGTCGGCCACTAAGCGATGCTACGGACCGGCCCCGGTCCCTAACACCAACTCCTGAATGCGGGCGGGGTCCGCCTGCTCCATGACGCGGCGGGCGAAGCGGGCGCAATCGTCGATCTTGGCGGCGCGCACCGCCTGCTTCACCCGCGGCACCGCCGATGCATTCATGCTGAAGCTGCGCAGCCCGAGGCCGAGCAGCAGCGGCGTCAGCCGCGGGTTCGCCGCCATCTCCCCACATACCGACACCGGCATCCGCATGCGCAGCGCCGCTTCGGTGGCAAACTGCACCAGCCGCAGCACCGCCGGATGCAGCGGGTCGTACAGATGCGACACCTCGGTTTCCGCCCGATCGACGGCGAGGGTGTACATCGTCAGATCATTGGTGCCGATGGCAAAGAAATCCGCCTCCAGCGCCAGCGCATCGGCCGACAGCGCCGCCCCCGGTGTCTCGATCATGATGCCGATCGGCGGCAGTTTGTCGGGCAGCCGCTCGCCGCGGCGGCGCAGCCGGCGGGCCACCCGATCATAGATGTCGCGCGCCGCGCGCACCTCGCTGACCGTCGTTACCATCGGCAGCAATACCCGCACCGGCCCTGCGGCGGTGGCGGCGGCGCGCAGAATGGCGGCAAGCTGCACCTCCAGCAGCGCCGGCTCGCGCAGCAGCAGTCGGATGCCGCGCAGGCCGAGCGCCGGGTTGGTGTCGGCGGCGGGCGACACCAGACCCTCGCCGCTCAGTGCCTCGATATCCTTCTCGCCACCCCAGTCGAGCACGCGGATCGTCACCGGGTCGCCGGCCATCGACTCGATGATGGCGCGATAGGCGTCGTGCTGGGTCTGCTCGTCGGGCAGGCTGTCGCGGTTCATGAACAGGAACTCGCTGCGCAGCAGGCCGATGCCGGCCGCGCCGGATTGCGCGATCAGCGGCAGTTCCGGCGGGATTTCCAGGTTGGCCTGCAGCTCCACAGCCTCGCCATCGGCGGTGATCGCCGGCAGTCGGCGCAGCCGGGCGAGCTTTTGCTGCTCACGCGCGAAGGCAGTGACGCCGCGCCGCGCCGCCGCCAGCGTCGGCGGCTCGGGGTTGATGACGACGCGGCCGGCGCCGCCATCGACGATGACGAGGTCGCCCGGCCGCGCCGCCTGCGCCAGCCCGGCGGCGCCGAGCACCGCCGGCACGCCGAGCGCCCGCAGCATGATTGCGGTATGGCCCTCGGCTCCGCCTTCATCGGTGGCGACCCCGGCGAGCCGCGCCGGATCCAGCAGGGCGGCGTCGGCCGGCCGCAGGTATTCGCAGAGCAGCACCGCGCCGTCGGGCAGGCCGGCGAAGCTGCGGAACGGCGCGTTGGTCAGATTGCGCACGAGGCGGCGGCCAATTTCGCGCACCTCGTCGGCGCGGCGGCGACGGCTGGCCGGATCGTCGGCCTGGGCGGCGGCATAGAGCGCGGCGGCCTGGGTTTCGGTCTCATCGGCGACGGCGGTTTCCGCGGCGACCAGCGAATCGGCAATGCGGCGGCGGATGCCGCGCACCAGACGGGAGGCGCCGATCATCTGCAGGTAGGCGTCGATCAGCGGCGCGATCTCCGCCTGGCTGTCTTCGGGCAGCACCGCGAGGCGCGCCCGCAGCTTGGTCAGTTGCTTGCGCGACTGAGCGATGGCGGCGTCGAGGCGGGCGGTCTGTGCCGGCACATCCTCGGCGGCGATGCTCCGGCGGACGATATCGGTCGGCGACTCGCCGGCGCCGAAGGCGGGGCCAATGGCGATGCCGGGGGAGATGGCGATGCCGGTGAGCACCCGCTCGGCCCGCGGCGCATCAGCCTTGCGCGGCCGTCTGGCCGGCGGCACGACCTGTTCATTCGTGCTCATGGAAGCCGGCCTCGACCAGCGCCGCCAGCGCCTCCAGCGCCTCCTTGGCGTCCCAGCCTTGGGCGCGCAGTTCGATCGACGAACCCTGACCGGCGCCGAGCATCATCAGCCCCATGATTGAGCGGGCGGAGACCGCCTGTCCGTCTTTCTCGACATCGACGGAGGCACCGAATCGCTCGGCGAGCGCCACGAAGCGCGCGGCGGCGCGGGCATGCAGGCCGCGCAGATTGCAGATGACGACGCTTCGCGAGAGCACCGGGGGGCCGGAACCACCGCTGTCACTCATCAGGCCGGGTTCATCAGGGCTGGATCATCGTCGGGGCGGCGGTCATGCGGCGCCGGAATGCTTGTTGCCGTTGGCGGAATCATTGGCCAGAGCGGGGCCGGTGCGGTTGGCCGGCTCCTCCACCACGCGGCAATGCGGCAGCACATGGGAGGCGGCGGCGATATATTTGCGCCCGGCGTTCTGGGCGCAATCGACGGCATCGGCGAGCGGTTGGTGGGAGCGAACCTTTGCCAGTTTCACCAGCATCGGCAGGTTGACGCCGGCGATGACCTCGACACCTTTGCGGTCCATCTGTGAGATTGCCAGGTTGCTCGGCGTGCCGCCGAACATGTCGGTCAGCAGAACCACCCCGTCACCGGTATCGACCGTGTCGATACATTGATGGATTTCGGCGCGTCGCCCCTCCATGTCATCGTCTGGACCGATACAGACGGTGCAGACATTGCGCTGACTGCCGACGACATGCTCCATCGCCGAGCGCAATTCCTCGGCAAGCCTGCCGTGGGTGACGAGAACAAGGCCGATCATGGGTACGAACGCGCTCCCTGCGCCGCCATCCCGGCCGCGATGTCATCGCGGGCGAGTTCTCGATGAGTCCTGGTCACGCGCCACCCTGCATTGCTGAGATCGGACGCCAGCGTTTCAACGATGTAAACCGACCGATGCCGTCCGCCGGTACAGCCGACGGCGATCGTCGCGTATTTCTTGCCCTCCTGGACGAAGCGCGGCAAGACCAGCGCCAGCAGATCGACCAGCCGGGCGTGGAATGCCGCGAAGTCCGGGTCAGCCGCGACATAGGCCGCAACCTCGGGGTTGCGGCCAGTGAGCGGCTTGAGAGCGGGAACATAGTGCGGGTTGCGCAGGAAGCGCGCATCGAAAACCATGTCCGCCTCGCGGGGCAGACCGGCGACGAACGAAAACGATACCAGCGCCACCGCCAGCCCGGCCTGACTGCCGCAAGCCGCCAGCGGGCCATAGCGCGCCTCAATCCGCCGGCGCAGCGCCGGCAGCGGCAGGTCGGTGGTGTCGAGCACCAGGTCGGCGGCGGCCTGCAGCGGCGCGGTCAGTTCCTGCTCCGCAATGATGCCGTCGAGCACCCGGCTGTCGGGCGACAGCGGATGGCGGCGGCGGGTTTCGGTGTAGCGGCGCAACAGCACCGTCTCATCGGCCCAGGCGAACACCAGCTCCGGCCGCAGCGCCGGGTTGGCGCGCAGGCGGCCGAGCGTCGCCAGCACGGTATCGGCATCAAAGCCGCGGGTGCGGGCATCCACACCGACGGCGAGGCGGCGCGGCGCGGTGCCGTCATGGGCCACCAGTTCCTCGATCAGTTCGAGCGGCGGGTTGTCGATGGCCTCGAACCCGACATCTTCCAGCGCACGCAGGATCGATGCCTTGCCGGCGCCGGACAGGCCGCTGACCAGCACCACCTGCTGTGCGGCCCGCTCGCTCATGCGAACGCGCCGGCGTGCTGAACCACGGCGCCGGTGGCGCAGGCCAGCGCCATGGCGATGCGGGCGGCGGCGGAGGCCGCGGTGGGATCGATGACGACGAGCCGAAGGTCGGTGCCGGCCAGCCGCGGCGCCGGCTCCGGCAGCCGGTCGGCCCGCCCGGACAGCGCGACCGCGAGACGTAGCCGCACCGGCGCCACCCAGGGCAGCCGGACGATGCCCAGACCGCGCACCTCCAGCAGCCCCGCCAGCGCCGCCGGCGGGCGGGCGAACCCGTCCTCAATCTCCACTCTGTCGTCTGCCACCAGGCTGAACCCGTGATCCAGAAGCCGCAGCAGCATGTCGGACTTGCCGGCACCCGGCGGTCCCAGGAGCAACACCCCGGCCCCGTCGCGGGTGGCGCAGCTTCCGTGCATCTGCATGAGGGCGGACTGTGGCCCGTGCGAAGACGTAAAGGAAGTGCCTTTTGCGGGATGCACTCACGCTGTCGTGATATTGGTCCTGCTGGGCGGGGGGCCGCCGAGCATGTGACCGAGCGGAGCCAGCACCGGAATGCGGTCGGCGACGATCTTGACGATGGCCAGCAGCGGCACCGAGAGGAAGGCGCCAGGCACGCCCCACAACCAGTCCCAGAAGAACAGCGACAGGATGACCAGCACGGGATTGAGCGTGAAACGCCGTGCCAGCAGCATCGGCGTGACCGTCTCGCCCTCCAGAACATGAACACCGAGGTATATCAGCGCGGGCAACGCCGCCTGCCAAATGGTACTCGTGCTGAACAATCCAACAAAGAAAAATATAACGACCCCGGTAAACGGGCCAAGTATCGGAATATAGTTGAGCAAGAAGGCGATTGCTCCCCAGAGCAGCGGGTCGGGCAGCCCCTGCACCCACATCGACACGCCATTGGCGATGCCAACCAGCAGGTTCATGCCGGTTATGGTCAGCAGATAGCCGGAGATATTGCGCTCTATCTCGATGGCGATTTCCACCGCCCGGCGTTTTTCCTGGAAGGTCGGCAGGATTTCGATCAGCCGCCGCAGCAGGCTGTCGCCGGCGGAGAGCAGAAAGAACAGCATGATGGCAAGGGTGAAGACCTCGCCGAGCGCCGCCCGGGTGCCGAGCAGAATGCTCAGGCCAACGCCGCCGAAATTGGATTGCGACTGTACCGCAACGGTCTGCTGACCTTGCGGCGGCGGCGGCTGCATGACGGACTGGATCTGGTCCAGACCGTGGCGCATGGCGGCGATCGGGCCGCCGAGGAAGCCCAGCCGCTGTTGCAGTTCCGGCAGGCTCTGCGGTGCCTTGGCGATCCAGTGCGAGGCCGGCACCGACAGCACCGCCGCCGCCGCCGACAGCACCGCGAACAATGCCATGATCAGCAGCAGGGCGGCCAGCAGCGCCGGCAGGTGCAGCCGGTCGGTGAGCAGCCGCTTGACCGGCGAAAGCAGCAGGGTGAGCACCACGGCGAGCAGAAGGGGCAGCAGGATCTCGGCGGCGACATACAGTGAGTAGAACACCGCCAGCGTGGTCAGGATCAGCAGGCAAACGCTGGCGGTGTTGAGATGCGCGGCGCCTCGCTGGACGGCATCACGATGGGCGACGACGCTGGCGGGTGCCCGTGACTGCGGCGGCGGGAGCGAATCAGGTGTGTCCATCGGGCGGCATGTGGGGTGGCCGATGGCGTTCCCAAGGGAGAGGCGGCGTCCCGCCCGGCTATCCGGCCCGCGGCAGGCGCACCACGAAGCGTGCGCCGAGAACGCGCCCGCCCGGATCGCGCCGGTTCTCGGCACTGATACGCCCGCGCAGCGCCGCCACGATCTGCCGGCTGATCGACAGGCCAAGCCCGGAATGCTGGCCAAACTGCTCGCCGCGCGGCCGCTCGGAATAGAATCGGTCGAAGATATGTTCGAGCCGTGCCTGCGGGATACCCGGCCCTTCGTCATCGACGCAGATTTCCACCATGCCGCCGCTCTCGCGCGTGGTCAGCACGATGCGCCCGTTGGCGGGCGAGAATGATACCGCGTTGGCGATCAGGTTGCGCAGCACCTGCACCACCCGATCCTCGACGCCCTGCACCACCGTCGCGCCCTCGGCCGGCGCCACCTCGATATGCGGGGCGCCGTCGGCGCGCGTCGCCGCATTGATGCCCGCCAGCGTCGCCAGGATCGGCGCCACATCGACCGGCCCGGTGGCGACGCGCGACAGCTCAGCGTCGATGCGTGAGGCGTCGCTGATGTCGCTGATCAGGCGGTCAAGCCGGCCGACATCCTCGGCGATGATGGCAAGCAGCCGGCGCTGCTTGTCGGCGTCGTCAATGCGGCGCAGCGTCTCGATAGCGCTGCGGATCGAGGTCAGCGGGTTTTTGATCTCGTGCGCGACATCGGCGGCGAACCGCTCGATGGCGTCCATGCGGTCCCACAGCGCCCGCGCCGATTGCGCCAGCGCCTGCGCCAGTTCGCCGACCTCGTCGTGGCGCGCCAGCAGCAGCGGCGGCACGATACCGGAGCGCCCGCGGCCCTCGCGCATCTGCTCGGCGACGCGGGCGAGGCGCAGGATCGGCCGCGCGATGGTCAGCGACAGATACCACGACAGCGGCACCGTCAGCCCGAGCGCCAGCCCGAACAGGGCGAGGATCGACAGGCGGACAGCGAGCAGGCTGTTATCGACCTCGCGTGCCTCGCGGGTCAGCAGCACGATGCCGACCATGCGGCGGTCGCGCACCACCGGCTCGGAGACCGTCACCAGCAGCCGGTCGTCCTGGGTGCGGCGGACATAGGCCTGCATCTGCCGCGCCTTGTTGCCGCCGGAGAGCCGCAGCTCCTCGCGCATGTCGGGCTGCCAGTCGGGGCCGGCGGCCGAAGGGCCGGTGTCGAGCACCGGCACCTCGCCCTCATGCGGGAACCACGCCAGCACTCGGTCATAGACGCGGCCGATGGCACCCAGTACCTCGCCACGGGCGGCGGCGGGGGGCAGCGGCTCGGTGGTGACGGCGCCGCCGGTGCCCTCATGCACCCGGCTGTCGGCAACGAGCTGGCCTTCGGGGTCATAGACGCGAGCCTGCGCGTTCGGCGTCGGCTCGGTCAGGCTGTGCAGCAATGGGCGGGCGAGATCGGGCTGTAGCCTCGCATGCCCGGCGTCGTCGTCGCGCACCGCCGACTCGCCGAGCGCGCCGGCATAGATGCGCGCCTGCTCGCGCAGCGCCGTGACCTCGGCGGCCAGCAGGCCGTTCTGGTATTGGTCCAGATACAGCAGGGCGGCCAGCAGCAGGGCGAGCGGCACCAGATTGACCAGCAGAATGCGCCGCAGCAGCGGCGAAACACGCCGCGCCGAGGCCGGACGCGACGGCGCGTCGGCCAGCGTATCGGCGGCGGCGAAGCTGTCAGGCATCTTTGTAACGGTAGCCGATGCCGTAAAGCGTCTCGATATGGTTGAAACTGTCGTCGGCGGCGCGGAACTTCTTGCGCACCCGCTTGATGTGGCTGTCGATGGTGCGGTCATCGACGTAGATGTTCTCGCCGTAGGCGGCGTCGATGAGCTGGTCGCGCGACTTGACCATGCCCGGCCGCGCGGCCAGCGTCTTGACCAGCAGGAACTCGGTCACCGTGAGCTGGATGTCGGTGCCGCGCCAGACGCACTGGTGCTTTGTTTCATTGAGCACGAGGTCGCCGCGCACCAGGACGCCGCTGGGGGCGGCGCCGGAGCCTTCGGCACGGCTGGTTTCGTTGCGGCGCAGCAGGGCGCGGATGCGCTCGATCAGCAGCCGCTGGCTGAACGGCTTGGTGATGTAGTCGTCGGCGCCGAGCCGCAGGCCCATCACCTCGTCCACCTCCTCGTCCTTGGAGGTCAGGAAGATCACCGGCAGGGCGGTGCGCGCGCGCAGCCGCTGCAGCAGTTCCATGCCGTCCATGCGCGGCATTTTGATGTCGAGTACGGCGAGATCAACCGGGCGGGCGATGATGCCCTGCAGCGCGCTCTCGCCATCGGTATAGGTGCGCACCTGAAACCCCTCCTGTTCCAGTGTCATCGACACACTGGTCAGGATATTGCGGTCGTCATCGACCAGGGCGATGGTCTGTTTCATCGTGCCGCTCCGTGCTGAGGCGCGTTCCGTGTTGTCTCATATGGGGAGGATTGTGGCGCAATGACGATCGAGGATACCGCGATGACCGCCGAGGATGGCGAGGCGCCGGCCTGGAGCGTACGAAAACTGCTGCGGGCGGCGCGCGCGGGCACGCTGGCGACGGCGACTTCCGATGGCCAGCCCTTCGCCAGCCTGATCACGCCGGCGGTGGCGCCGGACGGGGCGGTGCTGCTGCTGCTGTCGGACCTGTCGGAGCACACCCGGCATCTGCACGCCGAGCGGCGTTGCGCGGTGATGGTCGCGGGGGAGGCGGCCGACGCCAACCCGCAAACGGCGCCGCGGGTGACGGTGACGGGGCTGGCGGAGATGGTAGATGACGCGGCGTTGCGCGCGCGCTGGCTGGCGGTGCATCCCTATGCCGCGCTCTACGCCGATTTCGGCGATTTCCACCTGTGGCGGCTGGCGCCGACGGCGGCGCTGTTCGTCGGCGGTTTCGCCCGCGCAACCCGGCTGCGCCAGGCCGACCTGCTGCCCGACCCTGCGGCGGTGGCTGCCCTGGCGGCGGCGGAGGCGGAGATTTTGGCGCATTGCAACACCGACCATGCGGATGCGATGGCGGCGATCGGCGCGCGGGCAGGCGGCATTGCCGGGTCGTGGCGCATGGTGGCGGCGGATGTTGACGGCTGCGATCTGGGGCAGGAGGCCGCGGTGGTTCGGGTCGCCTGGGCGGCGCCGGTCGCGACGGCCGGGCAGGCGCGCAGCGAACTGGTCCGGCTGGCGCGCGCGGCGCGGGTGTAGGCGCCACGCCGATCAGGCCAAAGCCCGCCCGGCCAGCCGCTCCAGCACGCGCAACGGCGCCTGTTCGGGGCGCCGCATCGCTGTCACGGGGACGTGAAAAGTCTGCTCCAGCGCGTAATGGCCGGCGATTGCGGCATGCAGCACCGCGTCGGTGAAGCACAGCCAGGTCGTGCCGGCGGGAAACGACAGCTCTGTCGTCGGGGCGCTGAGCTGATACGTGTCGTCCAGCTTGGCCGCGTCATGCAGGCCGAGCATCAGGAAGTCGTAGGGCGCCCGCCGGCCGCGGGTGAGACCGAGAAGCTGCATCGCCCAGCCCTGGCCCGGCAGGCCGGGGCGCAGGCGTGGCAGAAAGTGCGCGGCGAATTCGGGAAACGGCTCGCCGACCCGCCACACCCGCGGTCGCCGATCGGGCGCGATGTTGCTGAACACGCGCAGGATGCGGCGCCCCCGCATCGGCCGCGTCGGGAAGGCATCGACATGCAGCCGCCTGTCGTCCTGGCGCAGTGCATAGCGTCGCCCGGCGATTTCGGTCGGACGGAAGCTTGTGCGGGCGCGCTCGAGCACCGGGGCGTAGCGCGGCACGAGGCGATGCAGCAACGATTGCGCAGCCACGCCGAAACGGTCGAGGAGCATGGCAAGCCGGGCGCTGTCGGCGTCATCGAGGGCGGTGCCGAGCAGCGATCCGCTGGCCGGGTCGAGCGTAATGTTCTTGCGCGTCGCGTCGGGTGCGGCGCGTGCCAGCAATGCCAGATCCTCGGCGGCGAGGGCGAAACCGAGATGCGGCAGCACCACCAGCCGACCATCTTCCAGCGCCGTCAGCACCTCCGCCTGCGTTGGTGTATCGAACGCCGCATCCCAACGCCGCGTCGCAATCTGCAGGGTCACGTCTGTCCTCATGACGGCGGGCTACCCGTGACAAATGAGCGCGTTGGCGACACATATGGCGCTGGCTGTGACCTGCACAGCTTGCCGGCACCGTGCCTTTGCGTGATTTCTGCCCCTGGCATGCGCCTCGGACGTCTGTTTGTCGGCGGCCTTCGACTGACTGGCGTGCGGCATCGTGCGTTCCTGTTTTTGGCGCGCAGATTGGCGGCACGGTGCAGCAACGCAGCGTGCTTCGCCCGGGTTGCCCCGCCGGCCGGGCGGCGCTCAACCTGCCGGATGCCTTGCGCGCCTCCGATGCGTCGTCGATGCTGCGGCTGTCGCTTGGCGAATCGTTTGCCGCGGCTTATGTGCGGTTGCAGATGCCGGAATGGAACGCCGACACCCGGCATCTGTCGCGGTGGCAGCGGGAGGCGACGCTGGATTGCTGATGCGCTACTCGGTCTTCTCCCTGGCGCGCGAGGCGTTGCGTGGTCATGTCGGCTGGCGGCCGGCGTAGCGCGACGCGGCGCCGCAGCCCGCCTATGACGCGGTGATCGTCGGCGGCGGCGGCCACGGCCTCGCCACGGCCTACTACTTGGCACGCGAACACGGCATCAACCGCGTGGCGGTGCTGGAAAAGGGCTGGATCGGCTCGGGCAATGCCGGGCGCAACACCACCATCATCCGCTCGAACTATCTGCTGCCCGGCAATGAGCAGTTCTACGAACACTCGCTGCGGCTGTGGAAGGGGCTGGAGCAGGACCTCAACTACAACACCATGGTCAGCCAGCGCGGCGTGCTGAACCTGTTGCACAGCGACGCTCAGCGCGACGCCTTTGCCCGCCGCGGCAACGCCATGCGGCTGCACGGCGCCGATGCCGAGTTGCTCGATGCCGATGCGGTGCGGGCGCGCCATCCGTATTTCGATTTCACCAGCGCCCGCTTTCCGATCAAGGGCGGGCTGCTGCAGCGGCGCGGCGGCACCGCGCGCCACGATGCCGTGGTCTGGGGCTATGCCCGCGGCGCCGACCGGCGCGGGGTCGATATCGTGCAAAACTGCGAGGTCACCGGCATCCGTATCGCCGACGGCACGGTGCAGGGGGTCGAGACCACGCGCGGCTACATCGCCGCCGCCAAGGTCGGGCTCGCCTGCGCAGGCAATTCCTCGCGCGTCGCCGCCATGGCCGGGTTGCGCCTGCCGATCGAAAGCCACGTGCTGCAGGCCTTCGTCAGCGAGGGTGTCAAGCCGCTGATCGACGGCGTCGTCACCTTCGGTGCCGGGTATTTCTACATCAGCCAGTCCGATAAGGGCGGGCTGGTGTTTGGCGGCGACATCGACGGCTACAATTCCTATGCCCAGCGCGGCAGCATGCCGACGGTGGACGACGTGATGGAGGGCGGCATGGCGCTGCTGCCGATGCTCGGCCGGCTGCGGCTGCTGCGCCAGTGGGGCGGCATCATGGACATGTCGATGGACGGTTCTCCGATCATTGATCGCACGCCGGTCGCCGGCCTCTATCTCAATGCCGGCTGGTGCTATGGCGGGTTCAAGGCGACGCCGGCATCCGGCTGGTGCTTTGCGTACACCATGGCGCGCGACGAGCCGCACCCCAGCAATGCTGCCTTCCGCCTCGACCGCTTCGCCAGCGGCGCCGTGCTGGACGAAAAAGGCGTCGGCGCGACGCCGAACCTTCACTGAAATTCGGGTAACGATGCGCATTCCCTGTCCCCATTGCGGCGAGCGTGGCAGCGAGGAGTTTCTCTACCTTGGGGCGGCCGGGTTGCTGCGTCCCGCCGCCGCGGCGCCGGCGGCGGCGTGGGACGCCTATGTCCATTTGCGCGACAATCCGGCCGGGATGCTACGCGAGCACTGGCAGCATCTGCATGGCTGCCGGCGCTGGCTGGTGGTGACACGCGACACGCGCACCCATGCCATTGCGCAGAGCGTCGATGCGGCGGGTCTGGCATGAGCCGGCTCGCTGCCGGCGGGCTGATTGACCGGTCGCGCACGCTCGGCTTTCGCTTCGACGGTCGCGCCTATACCGGCCATCCCGGCGACACCCTGGCCTCGGCGCTGCTGGCCAACGGCGTGCGGCTGTTGGGACGGTCGTTCAAATACCATCGCCCGCGCGGGGTGCTGTCGGCCGGGGTGGAGGAGCCGAGCGCGCTGGTCGAGATCGGGCAGGGGGCGCGGCGCACCCCCAACCTCGCCGCCACCACGGTCGAACTGTATGACCGGCTGGAGGCATCGAGCCAGAACCGTTAGCCATCGCTGCGCGTCGATGCGATGGCGGTGACATCGCTGCTGGCGCCGCTGTTTTCGGCCGGATTCTACTACAAGACCTTCATGTGGCCGGCGTCGTGGTGGGAGCGGTTGTATGAACCGGCGATCCGCCGCGCCGCTGGCCTCGGCCGTGCCGCCGGGCTGCCCGACCCGGATACCTATGAGCGGGCACATTTGTTTTGCGACGTGCTGGTGATCGGCGCCGGTCCGACCGGCCTCGCCGCGGCGCTGGCGGCCGGGCGCAGCGGCGCGCGCGTCGTCCTCTGCGACAGCGACGCCCGGCTCGGCGGCCGGCTGCTGGCTGAGCGTGCCGGGGTGGCGGGACAACCGGGCGCCACCTGGGCCGCCGCCACCGAGGCGGCGCTGCGGGCCATGGCCGAGTTGCGCGTGCTGACCCGCACCACCGTCTTTGCCGCCTACGACCAAGGCACCTATGCGGCGCTGGAGCGGGTGGCCGATCACCTGCCGGTGCCGCCGCCGCATACGCCGCGCCAGCGCGTCTGGCGCATCGTGGCGCGGCGGGTGGTGTTGGCCAGCGGCGCGGTCGAGCGGCTGGTCGGCTTCGGCGGCAATGACCGGCCCGGCGTGATGCTGGCCGGGGCGGTACGGACCTATCTCAACCGGTACGCAGTGGCGCCGGGGCCGCGCGCCGCGGTGCTCACCGGCGGCGCCGAGGGCTGGCGCACCGCCGAGGATCTCGCCCATCACGGTGTCGAGGTCGCCGCAATCATTGACCGCCGCGCCGATGCGCCGGCGGCGGCGGCGCGGCGACCGGCGGCGTGCATGGGTTGAGCTGGATCGACGTCTGCGACGCCGGCGGCGCCCGGCATCGTCTCGCCGTGGACCTGCTGGCGGTGGCCGGTGGCTGGAACCCGCAGGTGCAACTGGCCTGCCATCTCGGTGGCCGGCCGGTGTGGGACGAGGCGCTGGCCGCCTTCCTTCCGCCGGCGGCGCCGCCGCCGGGGATGGCGGTGGCAGGCGCCGCCGCCGGTCGGTTCGGCCTCGCCGGCACATGCGCCGATGGCGAGGCCGCCGGCATCGCCGCGGCTGTCGCCGCCGGGTTCGATGCGCCGCGGCCGGCGCCGCCGCCCGCCGCGACCGCGGAGGAGGCGGCAACGCCGATCTGGATCGTGTCCGGCGCACGTCAGAAAACCTTCGTCGATCTCCAGCATGACGTGACCATCGATGACATCGCCCTGGCGCATCGCGAGGGCTTCCGCGCCGTCGAGCATATGAAGCGCTACACCACACACGGCATGGCCACCGATCAGGGCCGCACCGGCGGCGTGCTGGGCATGGCCGCGATGGCGGCGCTGACCGGGCGCAGCATGGCCGAGACCGGCACCACGCTGCACCGTCCGCCGACCTCGCCGGTGGATATCGGCGCGCTCGCCGGGGCGCATCGCGGGGAGCATTTTCGCCCGGTGCGGCGGACCCCAGGTCATCGCTGGGCGGAGCGGGCAGGCGCCAGCTTCGTCGAATCCGGGCCGTGGCTGCGCGCCCAGTAGTTCGCTCAGACCGATGAGACGGATTGGTTGCGTTCGGTCAACCGCGAGGCCGAAGCGGTGCGCACCGGCGTCGGCCTGTGCGATGTCTCGACGCTCGGCAAGATCGAACTGGTCGGGCCGGATGTCGGGAGTTTTCTCGACTTTCTCTATATCAATACGATGTCCTCGCTGCCGGTCGGGCGCACGCGCTACGGGCTGATGCTGCGGGAGGACGGCTTCGCCTTCGACGATGGCACCGTGGCCCGACTCGCCGCCGAACGCTGGGTGATGACGACGACCACGGCCAACGCGCCGTGCGTGCTGCAGCATATGGAGTATGTGCACCAGGTGCTGCGGCCCGAACTGGCCGTCGCTTTCGTCTCCGTCACCGACCGCTGGGCCCAGTACGCCATCGCCGGCCCGCGCGCGCGCGATGTCGTCGCTGTGCTGCTCGATCCCGGACAGGACGTGTCCGATGCCGCCTTCGGCCACATGGCATGCGGCGAGGTCCGGCTGCTCGGCGGCCTCGGCGGGCGGTTGTTCCGCATCTCATTCTCCGGCGAGCGCGGCTACGAAATCGGCGTGCCGGCCGGGTTCGGTGAGACGCTGGCCGAGCGGATCATGGCGGCGGGCGCACCCTGTGGCATCGTGCCGTACGGGCTGGAGGCGCTGTCGGTGTTGCGCATCGAGAAAGGGCATCCGGCCGGCGGCGAGTTGAACGGGCAGACCACGGCAGGCGATCTGGGGTTTGCGCGGATGATGTCGTCGCGCAAGGATTTCATCGGCCGGGCGATGGCGCAGCGCCCGGCGCTGCTGGCGGCGGATCGGCCGTCACTGGTCGGGTTGCGGCCGGTTGAGCGCGACGCCCGGCTGCGCGGCGGCGCCCATCTGCTCAAGCCCGATGCCCCGGCCGAGGCGGCGCATGATGAGGGCTGGATCACCTCGGTTGCGTTCTCGCCGACGCTTGGTCAATGGATCGGCCTAGCCATGCTGGCGCGTGGCCCGGCCCGGCTGGGCGAACGGGTGCGTGCTTTCGACCCGCTGCGCGGCGGCGACTGCGTCGTCGAAGTGTGCGCGCCATGCTTCATCGATCCGCAGGGGGAGCGGCTGCGTGGCTGATGTTTCGGCCTTTGCCGGCTGCCCGCCGGTGACCCCGACATTGCCGCAGCAGGCGGTGGCATCGGCGGTGGGGATGCTGTCGATCGTCTCGGTCACGGCATGGCGGGGACGCATCCCGGCGCTGGCGGCGGCGCTGCACGCCGGTTTTGGCCTCGACCTGGCGGCGGCCGGGCGGTGGACCGGGTCGGATGTTCTGGCCTGCATCTGGTCCGCACCCGGACATTGGCACATCCAGCGCCAGGGGTGCGGCAGGCTGGCGGACGATCTTGCCGCCGCGCTCGGCGCCGAGGCCGGGCAGATCGACGTTTCCGATGCGCGTGCGGCGCTGCGCATCAGCGGGCCGGGTGCCCCGGCGATGCTGGCGCGGTTGCTGCCGATCGACCTACACCCGCGCGCTTTCGCCCCGCAGCTTGCTGCGGCCAGGCTGGCCGGCCATATCAGCGTCCAACTGCGCCAGATCGACGCCGCGCCGAGCTACGAGATTGCCTGTTCACGCAGCTACGCCGCCAGCCTGTGGCAGGCGCTGGCGACCGCCGGGGCCGGGGCTCTGCGTCTGGCGTGACGCGGGCCGGAGCGTTTGCGCAGCCCCGAACGGCACCTGGCCCAGCGCTGCGCTGCGTCGGCCGAGCCAAGCCGGCGGCTTGGCTGCGCGGCGGCCGCTATTCCCGGTGCAGCACCCGATGGGTGACGAAATCGGCGAAATGGCCGGAGCGGAATCCGGCGCCCAGCGCCGCCGCGTCATAATCCTCGCGCAGCCAGTCGAGAAACGGCTTGCGCCCCTCCGCCTCGGCCGCGTAGCGCGCCAGGAAGGCGTCGAGCACGCCGGCGCGCGAGCGGTTCCAGTGGCCATAGCGGAGTGACAGTTGCTCGGCGGCCTGCGCCACCGTCGTGCCGTTGAGCAGCAGAAACACGGCGGCGGCAAACCCGGCGCGGTCGGCGCCGGATTTGCAATGCACCAGAACCGGCGGCGGCGCGGTCGCGAAGGCGTCGGCCAGCGCCAGTACTTGGCAGCGCTGCGGCGGCCGGCCGCTCGACATCGCCACGTCAATGAAGGTCAGGCCGAGCCGTGCCGCCTCCGCCCGCGACAGCGCGTCCGAACCGTTGCCGCAGGCGCCGCGCAGATTGATCAGTGTGCGCAGCCGGTGACGGCGCACCAGTGCGGCCAGCCGCCATGGCGGCGGATGATTGCAGCGATAGAGCCGCCCCGGCACCACGGTCGCAAAATTGCTCCACGCCAGGCGCAGCAGGCCGTGATCGACCAGCAGGCTGTCGGCCCAGGCGAGTGCCCGCCCCCGCGGGGACATCAGATCGCCGCGAAAGATCGTGTCCATGCGTATCGAGGTGTCGCCCGTCCGGTTGCGATGCCGGACATGAGCATTGCCTGAGCACCGATCAATGCGCCGTGGCCCAGCTTGGTCCGATGCCGGTTTCGACCACCAGCGGGACGCTGAGCGTCGCCGCCGCCTGCATCGCCGTGCGGGCGACCGTTGCGGTCGCCTCGGCGGTATCCGCCGGCGCCTCGAACAACAATTCGTCGTGCACCTGCAGCAGCATGCGCGCCGGCACCCCGGCGGCGGCCAGTGCCGCGGGCAGACGCACCATCGCCCGTTTGATGATGTCGGCCGCCCCGCCCTGCAGCGGCGCGTTGATCGCCTGCCGCTCGGCATAGCCGCGGCGGGCCGGGTTCTTGTCGGCAATACCGGGGATCCAGCAGCGCCGGCCGAACGGCGTCAGCACGAAGCCGTTGGCCCGTGCTTCCTCGCGCGCCCGCTCCATATAGGTGCGAATACCGGGATAGCGGGCGAAATAGGCATCGATATAGGCGCGCGCCTCGCCCGGCGGGATTTGCAATTGCCGCGCCAGGCCGAAGGCGCTGATCCCGTAGATGATGCCGAAATTGATCGCCTTCGCCCGCCGTCGCGTCATCGGGTCCATGCCCGCCATCGGCACGCCGAACACCTCGCTGGCGGTGCGCGCGTGAATATCCTCCCCGGCGGCAAAGCTGGCGCGCAGCGCCGGGAGGTCGGCGACATGGGCGAGCAGGCGGAGCTCGATCTGCGAATAATCGGCACTGACCAGCAGATGCCCCGGCATGGCGACGAAGGCGCGGCGAATGCGGCTGCCTTCATCGGTGCGGATCGGGATGTTCTGCAGATTGGGGTCGGTGGACGACAGCCGCCCGGTGCTGGCGATGGCCATGGCGAAGCTGGTGTGCACGCGCCCGGTCTCGGGGTTGATCTGTTCGACCAGCGCATCGGCATAGGTCGATTTCAGCTTGGCGAGTTGGCGCCAGTCGAGCACCCGCGCCGGCAGCTCGTGGCCCTGTTCGGCGAGTCCCTGCAGCACCGAGGCGTCGGTGCCCCAGGCGCCGGTTTTCATCCGCTTCCCGCCATGCAGGCCCATTTTGTCGAACAGCACTTCGCCGAGTTGCTTGGCGCTGCCGACATTGAACGGCTCGCCGGCCAGTCTCTGGATTTCTGTCTCGATCACCGCCATCCGGCTGGCGAAGTCCACCGACATGGCGCGCAGTTCGTCGGCATCGACGCTGATGCCGGCGCGCTCCATCGCCATCAGCACCGGCACCAGCCGCCGCTCGATCTGTTCATAGAGCGCCAGCGCATGATCCGGGCGCAGCCGCGGGCGCAGCGCTTGCCACAGCCGCAAGGTCACATCCGCATCCTCGGCGGCATAGGCGGTGGCGCGGTCGAGCGGCACCTCGGCGAAGCTGATCCGCGCCCGGCCGGTGCCGGTCACCTCGTCATAGGCGATTGGCGTATGGCCGAGATGCAGCCGCGCCAGTTCGTCCATGCCGTGGCCATGCGCGCCGGCATCGAGCGCGTAGGAGATCAGCATGGTGTCGTCGATCGCCGCCGCCTGCGCGGCCCCGGCGCGCGCCAGCATGGTCAGATCGAACTTGGCATTGTGGAATATTTTCAGCACCGAGGCGTCGGCCAGCAGCGGCACGAGCGCGGCGATGGCGGCGTCGGCGGGGATCTGCTCGACCAGTCCGGCATGGCGCAGCGGCACGTAGCAGGCGCGGCCGGCTGCGGTGGCCAGCGACAGGCCGACCAGATTGGCGCGCATGGCGTCCAGCC
Source organism: Pseudomonadota bacterium (assembly GCA_021845985.1). Lineage (GTDB taxonomy): Bacteria > Pseudomonadota > Alphaproteobacteria > Acetobacterales > Acetobacteraceae > JAFKFJ01. Next base: position 238,177 of record JAJZES010000012.1, read on the forward strand.
CGTCGGTCTCGGTATCAAGGGCAACGAGGCCGGCTTGCGTCGCTTCGGCGATCCAGGCGGTCAGCGCCGCTAGGCTGCTGACCGTCGCATACGGGCCGAACGGCGGCGCATCGGCAACCGGCGCGGTCGCCGCCGGCGCGGCCTCGCTGTCCGCGGCGTCGCCATCGGCTGCTGCGTGGCCATCGAGACCGAGGCGCGTCAGGGTGGTGCGAAACCCCTGGGTGCGCAGCCATGCCGCGAGTTGCGCCGGGTCCGGCGCGCGCACCGCCAGCGCCGTGATCGGCTGCGGCAGCGGCACGTCGTCGCGCAGCGTCACCAGCAGGCGCGACAGCCGCGCCGCATCGGCATGGGCGATCAGCATGTCTCGGCGCTTGGACGGCTTCATCGTCGGGGCGGCGGCGAGCACCCCGTCCAGGTCGCCGAACTCGGCGAGAAGCTGGGCGGCGTTCTTCGGGCCGATGCCGGGCACGCCGGGCACATTATCGACGCTGTCGCCCATCAGCGCCTGGGCGTCGATCAGCCGGTCCGGGGCGACGCCGAATTTTTCCATCACCTCGGCCGGACCGATCGGCTTGTTTTTGATCGGGTCGAGCATCTCCACGCCGGGCCGCAGAAGCTGCATCAGGTCCTTGTCGGAGGAGACGATGGTGGCCCGCCCGCCGGCGGCGACGGCGGCGCGGGCATAGGAGGCGATGAGGTCGTCGGCCTCCCAGTCGGCCAGCTCGATCGACGCCACGCCAAAGGCAAGGGTCGCCTCACGCACCAGGGCGAATTGCGGGCGCAGCTCCTCGGGCGGCTCCGGGCGCTGCGCCTTGTATTGCTCATAGAGCCGGTTGCGGAAGGTGTGGCGGCCGGCATCGAAGATCACCGCGAGATGGGTGCCGACATGCTCGCGCCTGAGCTTGGCGAGCATGTTGGTGAAGCCGAACGCGGCATTGACCGGCACGCCGTCCGGCCGCGTCATCGGCGGCAGGGCGTGGAAGGCGCGGAAGATGAAGCCCGAGCCGTCGATCAGAACAAGATGCGGCGGCGCCGGATTGGGCGGGGCGCCATCGGGTGCCACCGCCTCAATGGCCGTGCTCAACGCCGGCGCCGGCGTTGAGCACGTAGAGGCGCGAGCAGTACGGGCACAGCACCTGATGCCCGTCGATGCGCAGGAACACCCGCGGATGGCCGAGCGGCCCGTCGCCGCCGTCGCAGGCGACCACCCGGTCATCGACATGGACGATCTCGGTCGGCGCGGCGGTGCCGACCGGCGGAGTCACGGCGTGGGTCGGCTGCGAATCCGGCATGGAACCTCTCGGCAATCGGGGCCGATCCATGATACCCGTCGCCACCGTGCTTTCAACCATGCCCTGTCCCGCGCCGCCGCTGCCGCGCCGCGCCGTTCTGGCCGGTGGCGCGGCGCTGGCCGTGTCCGGCTGCGTCGGGTTGGCGTTGCCGCCGCCGGGCGCGCCGTCGGTGACCGATGGCACCTTCACCCTGCGCGACGGCGCCCGCCTGCCCTATCGCCGCTGGCTGCCGGAGGCGGAGCCGGCGGCGGTGGTGTTGGCGCTGCATGGCTTCAACGACAGCCGCGATGCCTGGGAGATTCCGGCCGTCGAGCTGACCGCGGCGGGGCTGGCGATCTATGCGCCCGATCAGCGCGGCTTTGGCGCCGCGCCGGGGCGTGGGCGCTGGGCCGGCACCGCGACCATGGTGGCCGACGCCGCCGAGCTGGCCGGACAGGTGCGGGGCCGGCATCCGGCGGCGCCGCTGCTGCTGATGGGCGAGAGCATGGGCGGCGCGGTGCTGATGTGCCTTGCCGCGGGTCCGCTGGCGCCGGTCGGTGCGCGCTATGTGCTGGTGGCGCCGGCGGTGTGGGGGCGGGCGGAGATGAACGTGTTCCTGCGCGGCTCGCTGTGGCTCGGCGCGACGATGGTGCCGTGGCTGGCGCTGAGCGGCGCGCCGGTGCAGGTGACGGCAAGCGACAACCACGCGGCGCTGGTGCGCCTGTCGCGCGACCCACTGACCATTCACGCGACGCGCATCGACACGCTGCGCGGTCTGGTCGATCTGATGGACACGGCGCAGGTGGCGGCGGCGCAGTTCCGCGCACCGGGACTGTTTTTATATGGCGGCCACGACGAACTGGTGCCGAAAGCGGCGATGGCGGCAATGTGGGCCCGCCTGCCGCGCGGCGAGGGGGCGGCACTGGCCTATTACCCGGACGATTATCACCTGATGCTGCGCGACCTGCACCGGTCGGTGCCGCTGGGCGACATCATCTCCTGGCAGCGGACCCCGGCGGCACCGCTGCCCTCCGGCGCCGACGCGGCGGCGGCGCAGTGGCTGGCCCGGCGCGAGGCGTGAGACGCTTTCCTTCCCGCCGGTTCTGCGCTAAGCGGAACCCCACGGACCCGTAGCTCAGCTGGATAGAGCGTCGCCCTCCGAAGGCGAAGGTCGCACGTTCGAATCGTGTCGGGTCCGCCAATCTTTTCAAGTGCTTAAGGCCGAATGAGCCGGTGCGGTCCGGGCGGCGGGGTAACATCGGGGTAACGCCAGCCAGCCGGAACCCTGGCGCGGCGCGCGCGTTCCGGGCGTCATCGGTCCTTGAATGGCCGCAGCGGCGCCGGTGTCCAGCGATGCGGGATTTCAAACAGCATCGGCGGCCGGGCTGCACGGAAAGCATCAAGCATGCTCGGTAGCCAGCGGATAACTCCGGCGGCCGTCTGCCAGTAGGGTTCTGGCGCCCAGCCACTCGCCAGGATGAACACAACCAAGCCGGACTGCTCCAAGGCGAGCCGTTCATGCGGCCGGGTGCGGAGCTTTCGGTCCTGCGTCAGAACGGCCCAGCCGCCTTGTGCGTGCAAGGCGGCGATCCAGTCCCGATCCGCGATGCCAGGGCCGAACCGCTCGGGAATGCTGATTGCCTCCCCGTTCTCAGGGGTCAGCAGGGCATGGACAGCACGGGCAAGGTGAGGCGACAGGTTCGCGTCGAGCGCAAGCTTCACGCCGCCAAGGTCATCTCGAAGGCAGCCGCCTGCCGCACTGCATCTTCCGACGTGCCGAACAGCGCGGCGACGCGGCCGGCATTCCCGCCCTCCGCACGCAGGGCGTCGGCGAGGGCTTGCGTCGGCACGCCCGGTTCCACGATGGGGTGCCCGAAGGATCGCCGCGGGTCGAGCAGCACCAGCGGCATTTCCGGCCGCGGATGCCAAGCCCGGATCACATCCTCGGCCTCCAGATCGAATTCCGATCGGATGCTTTGGGCCAGCACATGAAGCATCACGTACTGGTGCGCCACCAGGTCGAGCGCCGTCCGGTCCCCGCTGCGGGCCAGCGTGTCGGCGAAGATCGTTACCCCGTCAGTCGAGAAACGCAGCCGGTGTCCGGCTTCGCTCAGCAGGTCGCGCCGCGCCTCTGCCGCCGCGTGCCGGATGGTCCGCCATGATACCCCGGCGCGCAGGAAGTGCCGGATGAAGCGAACTTCAATCAGCTCGCGAAAGGACAGTGCCGTCCTGCCTTCCACCTCCGGCAGCAGATGGCCGACTACCGCCGGCCGCCGCACCTTGCCGGTGCCGTGGCCATAGCCATGCACCCAGCCGCGGACCCGCGCCGGCGCCACTTCCGCGAGGCGGGCGGCTTCCGGGATGGAGTAGAGGCCGAGACCGATCAGGTTGGGGAAAGCGTTCACGACGCGATTCTAGGGGGTAGGGCGTGACCACGGCAAGGTGGCCGCCCCCGTAAGCCGCGCCAGTTCGGCAACGCTTGGTCACGACGCGGGCTGCCGCGCCATCTCGATTCGGTTCGGCTTCACGATTTCGGAAATGGGCCTGCCAGGGCGCCCCGACTGATCTTTTCTTCACGGCCATTGATGCGATCTATTCCCTTGCGGGGACAGGGTCACTCAATGAGCGCATCGGAAAATTTAGACTATAAGGGGCTGGCATAGGTAAGCGGGTTTCATTGCGGCCACACCCATCGTGTCAGGCACTTGAGAAGATTGCTAACAGGACGGTAGTTGAAGCGCCATTCGCATTCTTTGAGGAACAGATGGAAGTGATGCCGGGGTATGCCGTTGTATCGGCGTAGGTGACGCTTGGCCTGGTTCCAGAAGTTTTCGATGCCGTTGATGTGGTTGTGGCGGTCAGCGACGAAGGCCTGAGTATGGTTGATCCTGACATGACGGAACTCAGAGACGTCGAGCACGTCGTAGGAGCGATAGCTGTCGGTATAGACGATGCTGTCCGGCTGGATGCGATCACGAATGATACCGACAAGCGTTGCGGCTTTGGTGTCTTGGATCATCACGGCGTGCACCTTTCCGCCACGCTTGAGGAGCCCGAAGACCGGCACCTTGCCGGCAGCTCCGCGCCCGCGCTTGCCCTTGCGGTAGCCACCGAAGTAGCTCTCGTCCACTTCAACGGCGCCACCGAGACAAGGCGTTTCCGCGGCGAGCTTGTCGGCAATCACTTCGCGCAGCTTGGTATAGAATAGGGTCGCAGTGTTGCGATTGACGCCAATCAGTTCGGCTGCCGTTCGCGCTGGGACGCCAGCCACAAACTGCCCGATCAGAGCGCGTTGGATGCCTATCGGAAGTCGGCTGCGGCGACGACGCTGTTCCATATGACATATCAAGCCTCTATGTGCTTACCTATGCCAGCCCCTTCCGAAATGGCCTGTTCTGCAACCCTTGAATGCATTTGGTGACAGGACTACCAACCATTGCGGCCATGGAGCCATGTGGGTTAGGCAAATATCCGTCGAATTCGAGGACCGCGCGCCCGTCATCGTCAATTTGGCAACGACCCGGAACGCACGAATCGGGCGCCAAAAGTCGGTCGGGCACCTCTTCGTCATGCCACCAAAAAACACCTCGCTGGTCTAAAATGGCCACCGACAATCCCACTGAGCATCATGCAGGAACGGTATAGCCGTTCCTTGGCAGCGATGTCGCCAGGATCATGAAGTCCGCCGCGATCAGGCTGCGCGGGTCGAGCGCCTTGCCCTTCCTGGCGGCGGCGCGGTGCAGCGCCAACCGGGTGGCCTCGGCCGCTTGCGGCGGCTTGCGCTGCACGATCAGCCGCAGGGCCAGCGCGGGTTGGCCGCCGCCGAGCGGCGTCCGCTGGCCAAATCTGCGCCGCGCCGTGCGGGCGCTGCTGCCGCCGGATGCGGCGGGGCATCTGGCCGGCATGGCCGCCGCCCTGATTGATCGGCTATGGCTTGGCGCGGCATTGTCGGAGTGGCGCGAGGCCGACAGTGTGGCGGCGCGGGCGATGGTTGCCGCGCTGGTCGATCGACGCCTGGGCAAGGAGCCTGTCATGACACGTCACGCCGCCGAACGCCTGCAGAACTGGATCGACGGCGGCCATGTTGCCGGCTCGGGGCCGGTGTTCCCGACGCGCAACCCGGCCACCGGCGCGGTGCTCGCCGAGGTCGAGACGGCGGGACAGGCGGAGGTCGATCGCGCCGTGGTGGCGGCGGCGCGGGCGCAGGCGCAATGGGCGATCACCCCCGGCGCAGAGCGGGCGCGCATTCTGCGGTGCGCCGCCGACCTGCTGCGCGCGCGCAACGACGAGATGGCCCGGTTGGAAACGCTCGACACCGGCAAGCCGATCCAGGAAACCCGCGTCGTCGATGCGCTCTCCGGCGTCGAGTGCCTGGAGTATTTCGCCGCCATGGCCGCCGGCCTGACCGGTGAGCATGTCGATCTCGGCCCGGCCGCGTTCGGCTATACGCGGCGCGAGCCGCTCGGCGTGGTGGGCGGCATCGGCGCGTGGAACTATCCGCTGCAGATCGCCTGCTGGAAATCGGCGCCGGCGCTGGCCTGCGGCAACGCCATCATCTTCAAGCCGGCGGAGCTGACGCCGCTGACGGCGATGAAAATGGCCGAGATCTATCAGGCGGCCGGATTGCCGGACGGGCTGTTCAACGTCGTCCACGGCGCCGCCGAGACCGGGCGCATGCTGACGCGCCATCGCGGCATCGCCAAAGTCTCGCTGACCGGGGAAGTCGGCACCGGCCGCGCGGTGATGGCCGATGCGGCGCCGACGCTCAAGCATGTGACGCTGGAACTGGGCGGCAAATCGCCGATCCTGGTGTTCGAGGACGCCGACCTCGACAATGCGGTGTCCGGCGCGCTGCTCGGCAATTTCTACTCGGCCGGCGAAGTCTGCTCGAACGGTACGCGCGTCTTTGTCCACCGCAGCATCAAGGCGGCGTTCACCGAGCGGCTGCTGGCGCGGGTCGGCCGGCTGCGCATCGGCGACCCGCTCGACCCCGAGACACAGATCGGCGCCCTGATCTCGCCCGAGCACACTGAGAAGGTGCTGGGCTACATCGCCCGCGGCGTGGCCGAGGGGGCGCGGCTGCTGATCGGCGGCCAGCGCGTCGGCAGCGGCAGCTTCGTCGCCCCGGCGGTGTTCGACGGCTGCCGCGACGACATGGCGATCGTGCGCGAGGAGATTTTCGGCCCGGTGATGGCGCTGCTCGACTTCACCGACGAGGCGGAGGTGATCGGGCGCGCCAACGACACCGAGTTCGGCCTGTCCGCCGCCGTGTTCACCCGTGATCTGGCGCGCGCGCATCGCGTGGTGGCGAAGCTGCAGGCCGGCACCTGCTGGATCAACCACTACAACATCACGCCGGTCGAGCTGCCGTTCGGCGGCATGAAGCAGTCCGGCCTGGGGCGCGAGAACAGCCGCGCGGCGATCGAGCATTACACGCAGATCAAGAGCGTCTATGTCGCGCTGCGCGATATCGAGGCGCCGTATTGACATGACGGCGTTCGACTATGTCATCGTCGGCGCCGGCTCGGCCGGCTGCGTGCTGGCCAACCGGCTGAGCGAGGACGGCAGCGCCAGCGTGCTGCTGCTCGAATTCGGCGGGTCGGACCGGTCAGTGCTGATCCAGATGCCGAGCGCGCTGTCGATCCCGATGAACATGGCGAAATACGACTGGTCGTACGAGACCGAACCGGAGCCGCATCTCGGCGGCCGGCGGCTGCATACGCCGCGCGGCAAGGTGCTGGGCGGCTCGTCGTCGATCAACGGCATGGTCTGGGTGCGCGGCAATCCGTATGATTTCGACGACTGGGAGGCGCAGGGCGCGCGGGGCTGGGGCTATCGCCATGTGCTGCCGTATTTTCGCCGCGCCGACGGGCATGATGAGGGCGACCCTCGGTACCGCAGCGCCGAGGGCAACCAGCGCAACCGCTACGGCACGCTGGCCAATCCGCTGCATCACGCATGGCTGGCGGCGGCGCGCCAGGCGGGCTATCCGGCGACATCCGACTATAACGGGTATCAGCAGGAGGGATTCGGGCGCATGGGCATGTCGGTCCATCGCGGGCGGCGGTGGAGCACGGCGAATGCCTATCTGCGTCCGGCGCTGGGGCGGGCCAATCTGTCGGTGCTGACCGGGGCGCGGGCGACGCGGATCGTGTTCGAGGGGCGGCGCGCCAGCGGCGTTGCCTATCTGCGCGGCGGCGCGGCGCAGGTGGCGCAGGCGCGGCGCGAGGTGCTGCTGTGCGGCGGCCCGATCAACAGCCCGCAACTGCTGAAACTGTCCGGCATCGGGCCGGCGGCGGAGCTGCGCCCGCTCGGCATCGATGTGGTCGCCGACCGGCCGGGGGTGGGAGAGAACCTGCAGGATCACCTGGAGTTCTATTTCCAGATCGCCTGTCGCGAGAAGGTGACGCTCTATTCGGTGATGAACCCGTGGGCCAAAGCGGCGATCGGCGCCCGCTGGCTGTTGCGCCATGACGGGCTGGGGGCGACCAACCACTTTGAATCCTGCGGCTTCATCCGCAGCCGCGCCGGGGTGCGCTACCCGGACATTCAGTATCATTTCCTGCCGCTCGCGGTGACCTATGACGGCAGCGCGCTGGCCAGCGGCCACGGGTTCCAGGCGCATGTCGGGCCGATGCGCTCGAAAAGCCGCGGCACGGTGACGCTCGCCTCGGCCGACCCGCTGGCGCGACCGCGCATCCGCTTCAACTACATGAGCCACCCGGACGACTGGACCGAGATGCGGGCCTGCGTGCGGCTGACGCGGGAGATTTTCGCCCAGCCGGCGTTCGACCGCTTCCGCGGGCGCGAGCTCCAGCCGGGGGCGGCGGTCGAAAGCGACGCCGCGATCGACGATTTCGTCCGCGCCAAGGTCGAGAGCGCCTATCATCCGAGCTGCTCGTGCCGCATCGGCCGGGCGGATGACCCGATGGCGGTGGTCGATCCCGAATGCCGGGTGATCGGCGTCGCCGGGCTGCGGGTGATCGACAGCTCGATCATGCCGAGCGTGACCACCGGCAACCTGAATGCGCCGACGATCATGCTGGCCGAGAAGGGCGCCGACCACGTGCGCGGACGCGAGATGCTGCCGGCGGCCGACGCGCCGGTCTATGATGCGCCGAACTGGCGAACGGCGCAGCGGTAAGGGTGACCATGCAATCGTTTTCAATTCTGTCCCTGCTGCGGCGTGCCTTTGGCGGGCATGCCTCCTGGCAGCCGCAATGGCGCGATGCGGCACCGAAAGCGGCGTACGACGCCGTCATCATCGGCGGCGGCGGGCATGGGCTGGGCACCGCGTACTACCTCGCCAGCGAATACGGCATGCGCAATATCGCGGTGCTGGAACGCGGCTGGATCGGCGGCGGCAATACCGGGCGCAACACCACCATCATCCGCTCCAACTATCTGTTCGACGAAAGCGCGGCACTTTATGACCACGCGCTGAAGCTGTGGGAGGGGCTGTCGCGGACGCTGAACTACAACGTCATGTACAGCCCGCGCGGCGTGATGATGCTGGCGCACAATGTCCATGACGTTCAGGTGTTCAAGCGGCATGTCCACGCCAACCGCGCCAACGGCGTCGATAATGAATGGCTGTCGGCCGAGCAGGCGCGGGCGTTCTGTCCGCCGCTGAACATCTCGCCCGATCTGCGCTATCCGGTGCTCGGTGCGGCGCTGCAGCGGCGTGGCGGCACGGCGCGGCATGATGCCGTCGCCTGGGGCTATGCGCGGGCGGCCGATGCGCTGGGCGTGGACATCGTGCAGAATTGCGAGGTGACCGGCATCGACCGTGGGCCGGATGGTGCGGTGACCGGGGTGCAAACGACGCGCGGCGCCATCCGTGCGCCCAAGGTCGGCATCGTCGCCGCCGGGCATACCAGCGTGGTCATGGGCATGGCCGGGCTGCGCGTGCCGCTGGAGAGTTTTCCGCTGCAGGCGCTGGTCAGCGAGCCGGTCAAGCCGGTGTTCCCCTGCGTCGTCATGTCCAATACGGTGCACGCCTATATCAGCCAGTCCGACAAGGGCGAGCTGGTGATCGGCGCCGGCACCGACGCCTTCGTCTCCTACAGCCAGCGCGGCGGGCTGCATATTCCGGCGCACACGCTGGATGCGATCTGCGAGTTGTTCCCAATGTTCCGGCGCATGCGCATGCTGCGCAACTGGGGCGGCATCGTCGATACCACGCCGGACCGCTCGCCGATCATCGCCAAGACGCCGGTGCCGGGCCTGTATGTCAATTGCGGCTGGGGCACCGGCGGGTTCAAGGCGACGCCGGGATCGGCGCATGTGTTTGCCCATACGATGGCGCAGGACGCGCCGCACCCGATCAACGCGCCGTTCACGCTGGAGCGTTTCCGCGACGGGCAGATGATCGACGAGGCCGCCGCCGCGGCGGTCGCACATTGAGGAGCGGACAGGCATGTTGCTGATCGACTGCCCGTATTGCGGCAAGCGCCCGGAGATCGAGTTTTCCTATGGCGGGGAGGCGCATGTCGCCCGCCCGGCCGACCCGCAGGCGTTGAGCGATGACGCCTGGGCGGCGTATCTCTATCTGCGCAGCAACCCGAAAGGCCGGCATGCCGAACGCTGGCGCCATACCCATGGCTGCGCCCGCTTCTTCAACGCGGTGCGCGACACGGTGAGCGACTTTTTCGTCACCACCTATAAGGTCGGCGAGACGCCGCCGGCCGAGGCGTGGCCGAGGGCGGCCGAATGAGCGCGTTGCGCACGCCGACTGGCGGCCGCATCGACCGCTCGCGCAAGCTGCGTTTCAGCTTCGACGGCCGCAGTTTCGACGGCTTCGCCGGTGATACGCTGGCCTCGGCGCTGCTCGCCAACGGCGTGCATCTGGTTGGCCGGTCGTTCAAATATCACCGTCCGCGCGGCATTCTCTCGGCCGGCTCGGACGAGCCGAACGCACTCGTCGCGGTGGCGCGCGATGCGGCGCGGGTGACGCCCAATCTGCGGGCGACACAGGTGGAGCTGTATTCGGAGCTGCGCGCCGAGAGCCAGAACCGGTTTCCCTCGCTCGGCTTCGATATCGGCGTCATCAACGATGTCGTGTCACCGCTGCTGCCGGCCGGGTTCTACTACAAGACGTTCAAATGGCCGGCCTGGGCGTGGCAGCGGCTTTATGAGCCGGCGATCCGCGCCGCCGCCGGCCTCGGCCGGGCGCCGACCCTGCCGGACCCGGATCGCTATATCAGCCGCTTCGCCCATTGCGACGTGCTGGTGATCGGCGCCGGGCCGGCCGGGCTGGCGGCGGCGCTGGTCGCGGCGGATGCCGGGGCGCGCGTCATTCTGTGCGACGAGCAGGCCGAGTGCGGCGGCTCGCTGCTGGCCGAGACGGCGGCGACGATCGACGGCTGGCCGGCGGGCGACTGGGTGGCGACGACGCTGGCGACGCTGGCCGCCAACCCGCGCGTGCGCGTGCTGCCGCGTACCACCGCGTTTGGCTATTTCGCCCACAACATGGTCGGCCTGAACGAGCGGGTCACCGACCATCTGGCGGCGCCGCCGGCCGATCTGCCGCGCGAGCGGCTGTGGCAGGTGCGCGCGGCCGAAGTGGTGATCGCCACCGGGGCGCTGGAACGCCCGTTGGTGTTCCCCAACAACGACCGGCCAGGGGTGATGCTGGCCGATGCCGGCCGCACCTATCTGCTGCGCTACGGCGTGGTGCCGGGGCGGCGCGTGGTGATCGCCACGGCGCATGATGCGGCCTATCGCGCCGCGCTCGATCTGCATGCCGCCGGCATCGCCGTGCCGCTGATTGCCGACCTGCGCCAGACTGCCACCGGCGACTGGCCGGAGGCGGCGCGGGCGGCCGGGATTCGGGTGCGCACCGGCGCCATCATCGCCACCACCGGCGGGCGGCGGCGCGTCGCCTGGGCCGGGGTGGCGCAGCCGGATGGCGGCACGATCGAGCCGGTGCCGTGCGACGCGCTGCTGATGTCGGGCGGCTGGACGCCGAGCGTGCATCTGTTCAGCCAGTCGCGCGGCAAGCTGCGCTTCGACGCCGAGGCGCAGGCCTTCCTGCCCAATCTGTCGGTCGAGCGTGAACGCTCCGCCGGCGCCTGTCGCGGCGTGTTCGGCCTGACCGCCGCGCTGGCCGATGGCGCGGCGGCGGGCGAGGCGGCGGCCAAGGCGGCCGGACATGGCGGGGCGCGCGCGCCGCGCATGGCGGTGACGGCAAAAGCCTTCGGCGGCGGCGGCCTGCTCGGCCCGGCAGCCGGCACCGCGGCGAAGCACGCCTTCGTCGATTTCCAGAACGATGTCACGGCCAAGGACATCGGGCTGGCGACGCGCGAGGGTTTTCGCTCGATCGAGCATGTCAAACGCTACACCACCACCGGCATGGCCACCGACCAGGGCAAGACCTCCAACATGCACGCGCTCGGCATCGTCGCCGCCGCGCTCGACGTGCCGCTGCCGCAGGTCGGGCTGACGACGTTCCGCATGCCCTATACGCCGGTGACCTTCGGCAGCTTCGCCGCCCTGTCGCGCGGCGACCTGTTCGAGCCGCTGCGGCGGACGCCGCTGCACGCGCAGGCGGTGGCAGCCGGGGCGGTGTTCGAGGATGTCGGGGCGTGGAAGCGGGCGCGCTATTTTCCCCGCGCCGGCGAGGACATGCACGCCGCCGTCGCCCGCGAATGCGTCGCCGTGCGCAGCCGGGCCGGGCTGTTCGACGGCTCGACCCTGGGCAAGATCGAGATCGTCGGCGCCGATGCGGCGGAGTTTCTCAACCGCATGTATGTCAATGCGTGGTCCAAACTCGGCGTCGGGCGCTGCCGCTACGGTATTCTCTGCCGCGAGGACGGGTTCGTTGCCGATGACGGGGTGATCGGCCGGATCGCCGCCGACCGCTTCCATGTCACCACCACCACCGGCGGCGCCGCGCGGGTGCTGGCGCTGATGGAGGATTATCTGCAGACCGAGTGGCCGGACCTGGATGTCTGGCTTACCAGCGTCACCGAGCAATGGGCGGTGATCGCGCTGCAGGGACCGCAGGCGCGCGACATTCTGGCGCCCTTCGTCGCAGGGATCGACCTGGCCCGCGCCGCCATGCCGCATATGAGCGTCGTCGAAGGCCAGGTCTGCGGCATCCCGGCGCGGCTGTTCCGCGTCAGCTTCACCGGCGAGCTGGGCTTTGAGATCAACGTGCCGGCCGATCATGGACCCGCGGTGTGGCAGGCGCTGATGGCGACCGGCGCGGTGACGCCGTACGGAACCGAGGCGATGCATTTGCTGCGCGCCGAGAAGGGCTATATCATCGTCGGTCAGGAGACCGACGGCACGGCGACCCCCGACGATGCCGGCGTCGGCTGGGCGGTGGCGAGATCCAAGCGCGATTTCGTCGGCAAGCGGTCGCTGGCGCGCGCCTCGATGGCGGCGCCGGCGCGCAAGCAACTGGTCGGGCTGCTGACCGAAGACCCGAATCTGGTGCTGGAGGAAGGCGCGCAACTGGTCGATGATCCGACGCAGGCGCCGCCGATGCGGCTGCTCGGCCATGTCACCTCGTCCTATTACAGCGCCAGCCTCGGCCACTCGATCGCGCTGGCGATGCTGTCCGGCGGCCGGGCACGGCACGGGGCGCGGCTGTTTGTGCCGATGCCGGGCGGCGCCATTGCGGTGCAGGTCACGGCGCCGGTGTTTTATGACCCGGAGGGAGCACGCCTTGATGCCTGACGCCGCCCGCGTGTTGCCGCTCGACGGCATCGCGCCGCTGATTGGCCCGGCGCTGACGATGACGCCGCTCGCCCCCTGCATGCGGCTGATCCTGCGTGGCCGGGCGGCGGCGGCGGCGGCGGCGGCGCCTGCGCTCGGCATGCGTCTGCCGGTGCTCGCCTGCCGCTCGGCGCGCACCGGGGAGCGCGCGGCGCTGTGGCTCGGGCCGGATGAGTGGCTGATCCTGGCGCCGGCGGACGATCCGCTGGCGGCAACACTGGCGGCGGCGCTGGCCGGGGTGGCGCATGCGCTGGTCGATGTGTCGCACCGCCAGTCGGGCCTGAGCATTGCCGGGAGCGCGGCGGCGACGGTGCTCAATGCCGGCTGTCCGCTCGACCTCGATCACACCGCCTTTCCGATCGGGATGTGTACCCGCACCGTGCTGGCCAAGTCGGAAATCGTGCTGTGGCGCACCGGCGCGCTGGCCTTCCGGGTGGAGGCGGGGCGGTCCTTCGTGCCCTATGTCTGGCAGTATCTGGCCGAGGCAGGGCGGGAGTTCGGGTGACCCAAATGTGCTCAGTGCCGACGGCGCCGGCATGATCAGCGTTTTTGATCTGTTCAAGATCGGCATCGGGCCGTCGTCGTCGCACACGGTCGGGCCGATGAAGGCCGCCGCCGCGTTCGCCGCCGCGGCCGATGCGCGGGTGGCGCGGGTGCGCGTCGATCTGTTCGGCTCGCTCGCCTGGACCGGGGAAGGGCACGGCACCGCCAGCGCCGTGATGCTCGGGCTGGCCGGTGAGCAGCCGGATACGGTGGCGCCGGAGCGGGCCGAGCGCATCCTTGCGGCGGCGCGTGCCGGGCATGCCCTCGACCTCGGCGGGCGGCTGGCGATCGACTTCGATCCGGCGCGCGACGTGGTGTTCGACCGGCTGACACCGACGCCGGCGCATCCGAACACGCTGGCGTTCAGCGCATTCGACGCGGCGGGTGAGGTGCTGCGCAGCGAACGCTGGTGCTCGGTCGGCGGCGGGTTCGTGGTCAGGGAGGACGCGGTCGGCGTGGTGGTGCCGGAGACCGCGGCGGTGCCGCACCCGTTTGCCTCGGCCGCCGACCTGCTGCGCATCGGCCAGCGCACCGGGCTGTCGTTCGCCGAGATCGTGTTTGCCAATGAGTGCGCCCTGCGCCCGGCCGCGGCGGTGGAGGCGCATGTGCTGCGCGTGCTCGACACGATGATGAGCTGCATCGAGCGCGGCATGCGCAGCGAGGGCGAGCTGCCCGGACGGCTGCGGGTCAAGCGGCGGGCGGCGGCGCTGCTGGCGCGGCTGGAGGCCGACCGGTTCCGCAACGTGCGCAACCCGCACGAGATGATGGATCATGTCAGCCTGTTCGCCATCGCGGTGAACGAGGAAAACGCCGCCGGCAGCCGCGTCGTCACCGCGCCGACCAACGGCGCCGCCGGGGTGATGCCGGCGGTGCTGCGCTATTTCCGCGACTCGTGCCCCGGCGCCTCGCCCGCCGGCATGCGCATCTTCCTGCTCACCGCGACCGCGATCGGCGGCCTGTTCAAGATGAACGCGTCGATTTCCGGCGCCGAGGTCGGCTGTCAGGGCGAGGTCGGGGTTGCCTGTTCGATGGCGGCGGCGGGGCTGGCGGCGGCGCTGGGGGCGAGCAATGCGCAGGTCGAGAACGCCGCCGAGATCGGCATGGAACACCATCTCGGCATGACCTGCGACCCGGTCGGCGGGCTGGTGCAGATCCCATGCATCGAGCGCAACGCCTTTGGCGCCATCAAGGCGATCAACGCCGCCTCGCTGGCGATGCGCGGCGACGGCTCGCATTATGTCTCGCTCGATCAGGTGATTGCGACGATGCGCCAGACCGGCGCGGACATGCACGCCAAATACAAGGAAACCTCGCAGGGCGGGCTGGCGGTCGCGTTCCCGGAGTGCTGAGCGGCGGCGGCGCTGAGTTTTCGTGGCGCGACGCAAGGTGATGCCAGATGGCGTGACTGCGCAATTCGGCGTCGTGCCGATGAAAGCGGCCGGCGCCACGGCGGCGCAGAGTACGTCCGGACAACGAGCCACCCCCATGAACCAAGCAGAGTTGCGCCGCTTCGGCTTCCTGACCCTGCCGAGCTACTCGATGATCGCCTGCGCCAACGCGATCGAGGCGCTGCGCATGGCCAACCGCGTCGTCGGCCAGGCCGCCTATGCGTGGCAGGTGGTGACGCTGGACGGCCACCCGGCGGCGGCGAGCAACGGGCTGATGCTGACCCCCTGCGCCATGCTGTCGGCGGCCGACCGCTTCGACATCGTCTTCGTCGTCGGCGGCGTCAATGTGCGCAACGCGGTCGATCGCAACGTCACCGCGGCGCTGCGCCGGCTGGCGCATGACGGGGTGGCGCTCGGTGGGCTGTGCACCGGCGCCTTCGCGCTGGCCGAGGCGAAGCTGCTCGGCGGCTATCGCTGCGCCATCCACTGGGAAAACCTCCAGGCGATCCGCGAGGAGTTTCCGGCCATCGACTTCGTCGATGATTTTTTCTGTATCGACCGCGACCGCATCACCTGTACCGGCGGCGTGGCGCCGCTCGATCTGATGCTGGCGGTGATCCAGGCGCGGTTCGGCCGGCGCGTCGCCGGGCAGGTCTCGGCGCAGTTCCTGGTCGAGCGCGGACGCCAGGCCGATGAGCGGCAGCCGCGCCAGGGCGGGGTGACGCCGGCGACGCCGCGGCGGCTGGCCGAGGCGATGCGGCTGATGGAAGACAGCATCGAGACGCCGCGCCAGACCAACGACATCGCCCGCGCCGTACACATCTCCACGCGCCAGCTCGAACGGCTGTTCCGCGCCCATCTCGGCGTCTCCCCGGCGGCCTATTCCGCGGCGCTGCGGCTCGATCGGGCGCGCGCGCTGTTGCGCCAGACTGCGCTGCCGGTGACCGATATCGGCATTGCCTGCGGCTTTCATTCGGCGTCACATTTCAGCACCGCCTTCCGCACCCGCTTCGGCCATGCGCCGCGCAACGAGCGCAGCCCGGCCCATCATTCCGCAAGGGAGACCGCGCATGTCTGAGGCCGCCGAACACCACGGCCGCCGTGCCGGCGCCGGCCGCGCCGCCAAGCGCGCCTCGCGCATGGCCGCGGTGGTCAGCACGGTACCGTTCATCACCCGCAAGATCCCGATCTACGAGGTGCTGAACGAGGAGGGTCTGTCGCTCATCGAGCACAATGCCGACACGGTGCTGGAGGAAGTCGGCATCGACTTCAAGGGCGACGCCGAGGCCCTGGCGATCTGGCGCGATGCCGGCGCCGATGTGCGCGAGGAACGGGTGCATATGCCGCGCGGCCTGTGCCGCCAGATCATTCAGGAGCGGGCGCCGCGCAGCTACACCCAGCACGCCCGCAACCCGGCGCGCAGCGTGGTGATGGGCGGGCCGCACACGGTGTTCGCCCCGGCCTATGGCCCGCCCTTCGTCCACGACCTCGATCGCGGCCGACGCTATGGCACCATCGAGGATTTTCAGAACTTCGTGAAGCTCGCCTACATGTCGCCGTGGCTGCATCATTCCGGCGGCACCGTTTGCGAGCCGGTCGATCTGCCGGTCAACAAGCGGCATTTCGACATGATCTACGCGCATATGCGCTACAGCGACAAGCCGTTCATGGGCTCGGTGACGGCGCCGGAACGCGCCGCCGACAGCGTCGAGATGGCCCGCCTGCTGTTCGGCGACGCCTGGATCGACCCGGCGAGCGGCAAGCCGCGCACCGCCATCACCAGCCTGATCAACGCCAACTCGCCGCTGACCTGGGACGCCACCATGCTGGGGGCGCTGAAGGTCTATGCGCGGGCCAATCAGGCCAATCTGCTGACCCCGTTCATCCTCGGCGGCGCCATGGCGCCGGTGACGGTGGCCGGCTCCTGCACCGTGACCCTGGCCGAGGCGCTGGCCGGGATCGCCTTTGTCCAGCTCGTGGCGCCGGGGGCGCCGGTGATCCTGGGCAGCTTCGCCTCCTCGATGTCGATGAAATCGGGCGCCCCGACCTTCGGCACGCCGGAGCCGGCGCATGTTCTGTATGCCATGGCGGCGCTGGCGCGGCGGCTCGGCGTGCCGTTCCGCTCCGGCGGGGCGCTGTGTGCCGCCAAGGTGCCGGACGCGCAGGCGGCCTATGAGTCGGCGATGACCATGCTGCCGGCCTGCCTCGCCGGGACCAATTTCATCCTCCATACCGCCGGCTGGCTCGAAGGCGGGCTTGCAATGGGGTATGAGAAATTTGTGATGGACGCGGACCAGGCCGGCATGTTGCAGACCATGCTCAACGGCGTCGATCTTTCGGAGAACGGGCAGGCCATGGATGCAATCAGGGAGGTCGGGCCGGGCAAGCACTTCCTCGGCTGCGCCCATACCCAGGCCAATTTCGAAAGCGCCTTCCACACCTCCTCGCTCGCCGACAACAACAGCTATGAGCAATGGGATGCGGAGGGCCGGCTGGACATGTCGCAGCGGGCCAACGCCCAGTGGAAGCGCATGCTCAACGAGTATGAGGCGCCCCCGATCGACCCGGGCACCGACGAGGCGCTGCGCGACTACATGACCCGCCGCAAGGGCGCCTTCGCCGACTCAAACGTCTGACCGCCTACAGGAGACACCAAGCGATGTCCGACGATCTCGACCTGAACAGCCTGAGCGACGAGGACCTCGTCGCGCAAATGCACGACGACCTCTATGACGGGCTGAAGGAGGAGATCGAGGCGGCGGTGCACGTGCTGCTGGGGCGCAAATGGACGCCCTATGACATCCTGACCCAGGCGCTGGTCGAGGGCATGCGCATCGTCGGCGTTGATTTCCGCGACGGCATCCTGTTCGTGCCGGAAGTGCTGCTGTCGGCCAACGCGATGAAGGCCGGCATGGCCATTCTGCGTCCGCTGTTGGCCGAAACCGGGGCGCCCAAGGTCGGCAAGATGATCATCGGCACGGTCAAGGGCGACATCCACGACATCGGCAAGAACCTCGTCTGCATGATGATGGAAGGCGCCGGTTTCGAGGTGATCAATCTCGGCATCAACAATCCGGTGGAAAACTTCCTCAAGGCGATCGAGGAGCATCAGCCGGACATCATCGGCATGTCGGCGCTGCTGACCACCACCATGCCGTACATGAAAGTGGTGATCGACACGCTGAAGGAGAAAGGCATCCGCAACGACTACGTCGTTCTGGTCGGCGGCGCGCCGCTGAATGAGGCGTTCGCCAACGCCATCGGCGCCGACGCCTATTGCCGCGATGCCGCGGTTGCGGTGGAGACGGCCAAGGCGCTGCTGGCGCGCCGGCAAGGCTCGGTGCAGCAGCGCGCGACCGCCTGAACATGCGCGCGGAGGACGCCTTTCCGGTCCGCGGCGTCGCCCGCCCGGCGCTGCCGCGCCGCTCGCTGCGGCTGTGGAGTGTGCGGCATGCGCGCGGGCTGGCGGCGTTCTATCGCGGCTTCGAGCGCGGCTTGCGTGCCGCCGCGCCGCTGTTGCGCCGCATTGGCTATGCGCGGCTGGAGCGGCCGGTTGCCGGGGTCGAGCGGGTGGTGAAGCAGGCGCTGTTCGATTGCCGCATGTGCGGCCAATGCGTGCTCTCCGCCACCGGCCTGTCCTGCCCGATGAACTGCCCGAAGGGGCTGCGCAACGGGCCGTGCGGCGGCGTGCGCGACAACGGCACCTGCGAGGTGCATCCGCAGATGCCCTGCGTCTGGGTCAAGGCGTTCGAGGGTGCCGAGCGGATGGGCGCGGTGGCGCGGCTGGGCGAGGCGCAGGCACCGATCGACCATCGCAAGACCGGCCGTTCGTCCTGGCTGCAAGCGGCGCAGGCCGATGCTGCACCCTGACGATGTCGGGCCGACGCCGTGGGCGCCGCTGCGCCCGCTGCCCGGCCATGTCTCACGCGGGCGGCTGGAACGGGTGCTGCGGCGCGGCGAGTTTGCCGTCACCGCCGAGATCAACCCGCCGGACAGCGCCGATCCCGACGAGATCGAACAGCGCGTCAAGCCGTTCGAGGGTTGGGTCGATGCGATCAACGCCACCGATGGCTCGGGCGCGCATTGCCACATGTCCAGCGTCGCCGTCTCGGCGCTGCTGATCCGGCTCGGCTATTCGCCGGTGACGCAGATTTCCTGCCGCGACCACAACCGGATTGCGATTCAGGGCAACGTGCTCGGCGCCGCGGCGCTCGGTGTCGCCAATATCCTGTGTCTGACCGGCGACGGCGTGCAGGCGGGCGACCATCCCGAGGCCAAGCCGGTGTTTGACCTCGACAGCATCGCGCTGCTGGAAACCATCCGGGTGATGCGCGACGAGCGGCGCTTCCTGTCGGGGCGCAAGATCACCGCGCCGCCGCAGGTGTTCGTCGGTGCGGCGGAAAACCCGTTCGCGCCGCCCTATGCGTTCCGGCCAATCCGGCTGGGCAAGAAGATCGCCGCCGGGGCGCAGTTCATCCAGACGCAGTATTGCTACGATCTGCCGATGATGGCGCGGTTCATGGCGCGGGTGTGCGACCTCGGCCTGCACGAGCGCTGTTTCATTCTCGCCGGCTGCGGGCCGCTCGCCTCCGCCAAGGCGGCGAAATGGATCAGGGCCAACGTGCCCGGCGTGCACATCCCCGATACGGTGATCACCCGCCTGGAGGGGGCGAAGGACCAGCGCGCCGAGGGCAAGCGCATCTGTGTCGAGATCATCCAGCAGTTGCGCCAGATGCCGGGTATCGCCGGCGTGCATCTGATGGCCTACAAGCAGGAAGAATCGATTGCCGAAATCGTCCACCAGAGCGGCGTGCTGGCCGGGCGCACGCCGTGGCGGCGCGATCTGGTGGCGACGACGCACACGGTCGAGACGCAAGGCGCGGCATAGGGGCCAAAAATATGACCGAGACGGTGATCACGTCCGACAAGCGCGAGGTCGTCATCGGCTTCGAGCGGCGCTTCGTCATGATCGGCGAACGCATCAATCCCACCGGGCGCAAGCTGCTGGCGGAGGAAATGGCGCGCGGCGACTATAGCCGCGTGGTTGCCGATGCCATCGCCCAGGTCGAAGCCGGGGCGCAGATGCTCGACATCAATGCCGGCATTCCGCTGGCCGACGAGCCGCGCATCCTCGCCGAATGTATCAAACTGGTGCAGGACACCGTCGATGTGCCGCTGTCGATCGACAGTTCCATTGTCGAGGCGCTGGAGGCCGGGCTTGCCGCCTATAAAGGCAAGCCGCTGCTCAACTCCGTCACCGGCGAAGAGGAGCGGCTGGAGCGGGTGTTGCCGCTGGTGAAAAAATACAACTGCGCCGTCATCGCCATCTCCAACGACGAGACCGGCATCTCCGAAGATCCCGACGTGCGCTATGCGGTGGCCAAGAAGATCGTCGAGCGGGCCGCCGATTACGGCATCGCGCGGGAGAATGTGGTGGTCGATCCGCTGGTCATGCCGGTCGGCGCGATCAATGATGCCGGGCGGCAGTTGATGCGCCTGCTGCGCCGGCTGCGCGAGGAGCTGAAGGTCAACACTTCCTGCGGCGCCTCGAACTTCTCGTTCGGCCTGCCCAACCGGCGCGGCCTCAATGCCGGGTTCCTGCCGATGATGATTGGTGCCGGCATGACCTCGGCGATCATGAACCCGCTGCATGCGGAAGACATCCAGGCCATTCTGGGAGCTGATGTGGTGATGGGCAACGATCCGAACTGTGCCGCCTGGATCAGGAAATATCGCGAACCCGCCGCCGCCGATGCGGCCGGGGGCGGCGGTCGGCGCGAGCGTCGGCGGGCCCGCGCATGAGCGCGCCCAACGGCGTCACGCCGCGCGCCGCCGATGCCGGTCTCGCGCCGGCGCGGCTGGCGCGCATCGATGGCTGGATGCAGGCGCAGGTCGATGGCGGCCGGCTCGCCGGCCTCAGCGCCCTGGTGTTCCGCCGCGGCGAGATCGCCTATCGCGCCGCGTACGGCATGGCCGACGTCGCGGCATCGGCGCCGTTCACCGACGACACCATCGTCCGCATCTACTCGATGACCAAGCCGCTGACCTCGACCGCGATCATGATGCTGTACGAGGAAGGGCATTTCCAGCTTGACGACCCGATCGCCCGCTTCGTGCCGGCATTCCGCGACATGCGCGTGTTCACCGGCGGCAGCCGCCTGCTCTACGGCAGCGTGCCGGCCGAGCGCGACATCACCTTCCGCGACCTGCTGACGCATACGTCCGGGCTGACCTACGGCTTCATGGACGCATCGCCGGTGGATGCGCTGTATCGCGAGCAGGGCGTCGATTTCCAGACCTCGACCAAGAGTCTGGCCGAGGTGGTCGAGCACGCGGCGACGCTGCCGCTGCTGGCGCAGCCGGGTGCGGCGTGGAATTACAGCATTGCGACCGACGTGCTCGGCCATCTCGTCGCGGTGATATCCGGCCAGCCGTTCGCCAGCTTCCTGCGCCACCGCGTGCTGGCGCCGCTCGGCATGGTCGATACCGACTTCCATGTGCCGGCCGACAAGATCGACCGCTTCGCGGCGCTGTACGGGCGCGGCCCGGATGGTCGGCCGCATCTGCTCGATGCGCCGCGCAGCAGCCGCTATGCGGCGCCGCCGCTGGTCACCTCGGGCGGCGGCGGGCTGGCCGGAACGGCGGGCGATTATCTGCGGTTCTGCCGCTTCATGCTCAACCGCGGCGAACTCGACGGCGTGCGGCTGCTCGGGCGCAAGACGGTCGAGCTGATGACGGCGAACCATCTGCGCGGCGACATGGCCGAGATGGGGCAGGCGCGATTCAGCGAATCGTCCTATGTCGGCATCGGCTTCGGCCTCGGGTTTTCCGTCATGCTCGATCCGGCGCGGGCGCAGATCGTCGGCACAGCAGGGGAATATGCCTGGGGCGGCGCGGCCAGCACGGCGTTCTGGTGCGACCCGGCGGAAGACCTCGCGGTGGTGATGCTGACGCAGATGCTGCCGTCATCGACCTACCCGATCCGCCGCGAGTTGCGGGTGCTGACCTACGCCGGCATCGTCGATTGAGCGGCGGCGTCGGCGGCGATCAATCCGCCGACGCCCCCATCTTTTCCGCCAGATGCGGCAGGCTGCGGCGCCGCTGCGGCGCCAGCCAGCGCTGCAGCTTGTCGAGATAGAGATACACCACCGGCGTCGTATAAAGCGTCAGGATCTGGCTCAGCGCCAAGCCGCCGACCATGGCAAAGCCGAGCGGACGACGTAGCTCCGATCCGGCGCCGTGGCTCAGCATCAGCGGCAGCCCGCTCAACAGCGCCGCCATCGTCGTCATCAGGATCGGACGGAAGCGCAGCAGACAGGCCTGCCGGATCGCTTCGGTCGGCGTCAGCCCGCCGTTGCGTTCGGCGCCGATGGCGAAATCGACCATCATGATGCCGTTCTTCTTGACGATGCCGATCAGCAGGATGACGCCGATCAGCGCAATCACCGACAGGTCGTAGCCGAACGCCATCAACATCAGCAGCGCGCCGACGCCGGCCGAGGGCAGGGTGGACAGGATGGTCAGCGGCAGAATGTAGCTTTCATAGAGAATCCCGAGAATGATGTACACCGCGATCAGCGCCGCGGCGATCAGATAGGGCTGGGTCGAAAGCGAACTCTGGAACGCCTGGGCGGTGCCCTGGAAGCTGCCTTGCAAGGCAAGCGGCGCCTGGAGCTGGCGCATCGTCGCGTTGACCTCATCGACCGCTTGGCCGAGCGCCACGCCCTGCGCGAGGTTGAACGAGATGGTAACGGCGGGAAACTGGCTCTGATGGCTGATCGCCAGCGGCGATACCGCGCCGGTGTCGATCTTGACGAAGGTGGACAGCGGCACCGGCAGGCCGGCGGCGGATTTGACGAACAGCTTGTCGAGCGTGCCGAGCGTGCCGCGCTGGTCCTGCGGCACTTCCATGATCAGGTGGTAGGAATTGACCTGGGTGAAATACTGGGTGATCTGCTGCTGGCCGAAGGCATCGTACAGCGTCTGGTCGATGACCGCCGGCAGGATGCCGAAGCGTGCCGCGGCGTCGCGGTCGATGGTCATGTTCAGCGTCGCGCCGTTCATCTGCTGATCGGTCGCGACATCGCGCAGGCCGGGCAGGGTGCGCAGCCGGGCCAGCACGCGCGGCGCCCAGGCATATAGCTCGTTCACGTCGGCGTCCTGGAGGGTGTATTCATAGAGCGTGCGGCTGATGCGCGCGCCGACGCGGACATCCTGCGCCGCCTGCAGATAGAGCCGCGCGCCGAGCACCTGATCGAGCTTCGGCCGCAGCCGGGCGATGATCTGCTGCGCGGTGGCGTGGCGATCCTTGAACGGCTTGAGGGTGATGAAAAACCGGCCGTTGTTCTCGGTCTGTCCGGCCTGGCCGGCGCCGATCACCCCGGACCAGCCGAAAATATCCGGGTCGGCGGCGACGATGCGGCCAAGCGCCAGTTGCCGCTGTTCCATCTCGGCGAATGACACGTCCTGCGCCGCCTCGGAGACGCCGAAGATGATGCCGTTGTCCTGGTCGGGGAAAAACCCCTTCGGGATGATGACATACAGCGCCGCGGTGACCGCCATGGTGGCGAAGAACACCATCAGCGTGATCAGCCGGAAGTGCAGCGCGACATCGAGCGTGCGGCGATAAAAGTCGAGCAGCGCGTTGAAGAAGCCCTCGATGACGCGATAGACGAGGCCGTGGCCGCCGTGATGGTCGCGCAGGAAGCGGGCGCACATCATCGGCGTCAGCGTCAGCGAGATGAACGCCGAGACGGCGACGGCGATGGCGACGGTGACGGCGAACTCGCGGAACAGCCGGCCGACGATGCCGCCCATCAGCAGCAGCGGGATGAACACGGCGATCAGCGAGGCGCTGATCGAGACGATGGTGAAGCCGATCTCTCCGGCGCCCTTGATCGCCGCATCCAGCGGCTTCATGCCGCCCTCGATATGCCGGTAGATGTTCTCCAGCATGACGATGGCATCATCGACGACGAAGCCGACGGCGATGGTCAGCGCCATCAGCGACAGATTGTCCAGGCTGTAATTGAACAGATACATCACCGCGAAGGTGCCGACCAGCGCCAGCGGCACCGTCGCGCCGGGGATCACCGTCGCCCACAGATTGCGCAGGAACAGGAAGATCACCATCACCACCAGGCCGATCGACAGCAGCAGGGTGAACTGCACGTCGCTGACCGAGGCGCGGATGGTCTGGGTGCGGTCGGAGACGATGCTGACATGGATCGACGGCGGAATCGCAGCGAGCAGCGCCGGCAGCCGCGCCTTGATCGCATCGACGGTGTCGATGACGTTGGCGTCCGGCTGCTTGAAGATCACCAGCAGCACGGCGCGGTGGCCGGTCTGGAAGGCGGAGACGAGATCGTTCTCCGGCCCGTCGATGGCGGTGCCGATGTCGCGCACCCGCACCGGCGCGCCGTGCCGATAGGCCAGGACGGTGTTCATATACTCGGACGCCTGCGTCAACTGGTCATTGTCGTAGATGGTGAAGGCGCGATGCGCCCCGTCGATCGAGCCTTTTGCTGCGTTGACCGTGGCGTTGACCAGCATGTTGCGGACGTCTTCGAGCGTCAGCCCCATCGCGGCCAGCCGCGCCGGATCGACCTGCACCCGCACCGCGCGCTTCTGCTCGCCGCCGATGAACACCTCCGATACGCCGGAGATCTGCGACATCTGCTGCGACAGCACGTTGTCGGCGTAATCATCGACGGTGATCATCGGCAACTCGTCCGACGACACCGCCAGGATCATGATCGGCGCATCGGACGGGTTGACCTTGTAGTAGGTCTGCGGGTTGGGCAGATTGCGCGGCAATTGGCCGGTGGCGGCGTTGATCGCCGACTGCACATCCTGCGCCGCGGCGTCGATGTTGCGGTTGAGGTCGAACTGCACGGTGATCGAGGAGCGGCCGAGCACGCTCACCGATGTAAGCTGCGCCACTCCTGGGATTTGCGCGAACTGGCGCTCCAGCGGCTGCGCCACGGTTGCCGCCATCGTCTCCGGGCTGCCGCCGGGCAGGCTGGCATTGACCTGGATGGTCGGGAAATCGACCCGCGGCAGCGGTGCCACCGGCAGCAGCGGATAGGCGGCGATGCCGACCAGCAGGATCGCCGCCATCAGCAGCGAGGTGGCGATCGGGCGGCGGATGAACGGGGTCGAGATACTCATGCGCGGCCCTCAACTGCCCGATTTGGACACGGCGACGTGGCTGCCGTCCTGCAGCCGCATCTGACCCTGGACGACGATTTCGGCGCCGGCGGCGATGCCGTCGGCGATCACCGCGGTTGCGCCGTCATCCTGCGTCAGCGTCACCGGCGTCAGCGCCACCGTCTGATCCGGCCTGACCAGATAGACATACAGCCCGTTCGGCCCGCGCTGCACCGCCGCCGAGGGCAGCGTCACCGCGTCTTTCAGCAAGCCGACCCGCAGATGCGCGTTGACGAACAGGCCCGGCCACAGCTTGTTGTCGGCGTTGTCGAACTCGGCTTTCAGCTTGATCGTCCCGGTGGTCGCGTCGATGGTGTTGTCGATGGTCATCAGCCGGCCGTTGGCGAGCTGGGTATGGTCGTCGGCGGTGAAGGCGCCGACCTGCGGCGTGCCGGCCGCCATAGCCGCCTGAATGCGCGGCAGATCGTCCTGCGGCAGGGTGAACATCACCGCGATCGGGTGTAGCTGGGTGATGGTGACGATGCCCTGCGCGTCGGTCGCATGGATCAGGTTGCCGGGATCGATCAGCCGCAGGCCGGTGCGGCCGTCGATCGGCGAGACGATGGTGCAGAACTCCAGGTTGAGGGCGGCGGTCTGGATCGCCGCCTCGTCGCCGGCGATGGTCGCCTGCAGCTGGGCGACCAGAGATGACTGCGTGTCCACCTGCTGGTGCGAGGCGAAGTCGCTGTGCGCGAGATTGGCGTAGCGGGTCAGGTCGGCGCGGGCGTTGGCAAGCTGGGCGAGGTCGGCGGCCTTCTTCGCCTGCGCCGCGGCCAGGGCGGCGGCGTAGGGGCGGGGGTCGATCTCGGCGATCTTGTCGCCGGTCTTGACCTCCTGCCCTTCGGTGAAGAACACCCGGTTCAGCGTGCCATCGACGCGGGCGCGGATCAGCACGGCGTAGAACGCCTGCACCGCGCCGATATTGCGCAACTGCACCGGCACATCCTGACGCTGCGCGATGACCGTCTGCACCGGGATGCCCGCCGTTTCGGCCGGCGCCGGACGCGGGGCGAGCAGCAGTCCGACCGCAACAAGCAGGCACGCCATCAGCCGAGCCGGCATCCCATCCACCCCCAACCGCAACAGCGGATCATAGGAGATGTGGCGCCGATGCGAAAGTAAACCGCCGCGGTGCGATTTCAGCCGCGCAATCGGCCGTTGGCGAGCGGAATCGGCGCCGCGCGGTATTGCGTCAAATTGCGTCCGCCCTGTCCGCCCGGCAGCCGGATGATGGCGGCCGGCGCATTGTGCCAGGGCAGCACATGGCCGGGCAGGCCGCCGCCGGGGGTCAGTGTCATGCCGCCCGGCCGGCGCATTGCCACCGTCTGCAGCGGCAGCGCCGCCGCCTGTGCCGCCGGCCATGCCGCCATCACCCGGCGGCGGTACTCGGCGGCCAGCGCCGGTGTCGCCGAATGGTACAACGCCGCCGCCGCCGGCCAGTCGCCGGTGGTGGCATGCAACTGCGCCAGGAAGCGCGCCGCATAGATCGCGTTGGTCACCGGGTCGAACGCCGCCTCAAGGCTGGCGAAGGCGTCGGGATGATGCATCAGATTGACCTGAAGGCAGCCAACGTCGATCGACCGCATGCCGCCGGCCTGCAACGCGCGCACCGCCGCGATGGCCGCCGGCTTGCTGTCGAACGCTTGGCCGGCGCCTTCGGCATTGATCGTCCAGGGCCACGGCGCGGTGACGCCATCCGCCCCGCGCCGTCCGCTCTCGACCGCGCCGATGGCGGCCAGCAATCCGGCCGGGATGGCGAACGCTTGTTCGGCCGCGCTGATCGCGGCGCGGCATGGCGGCTCGGCATGGCCAGATCCGGGGGCGAGGCCGCCGAGCAGGAGGAGCAGGGCGCCGGGCAGGATGGAACGCATGGCGGGAGTCTGGCGCGCGCCGGTTAACACGGGATTTCAATGCGCAATGCGTGCGATGCTGCACTGCGAAATATCGCTTGCATACGTATGACCGGACGGTTATGTCTGGTCCCGCAGCAAGGCGGTTATGCCGCTTTCCTGCTTCTTGGACGTTTCCTCCCTAAACTTGGCGGCCTCGCAAGAGGCCGCCACTTTTTTTGTTCGCTCAGCGGGTCAGGGTGGCGATCAGCGCGGTCATGTCGCGCTGCACCTCGGTGAAGCGGGGCAGCCGCTCCAGCCGGCGCTCGTCCATATAGAGGTTGCGCGACAACTCAAGCTGCAGCGCCTCGACGCCGTCGCGCGGCCGGCCGTAATGGCGGGTGATGTAGCCGCCGGCATAGGGATCGTTGCGCTGCACCCGATAGCCCATGCCCTCCAGCGCGTCCTGCACCAAGCGCACCGTCTGCGGCGTGCAGGCGGTGCCGTGGGCGTCGCCGAGCACCACATCGACGCCGCCTGCCCGTCCCGGCGCGGTCGCCGGCATGGAGTGGCAATCGATCAGCAGGCAGGCGCCGAAGCGGTCCCGGGTCGCCGTGATCAGCTCGCGCAGCGCTTCGTGATAGGGCAGCCAGCACGTGCGCACCCGTGCCTCGGCTTCGGCGAAGCGCAGCTTGTCGCGGTAGATTGTCTCGCCCGAGGCGACGATGCGGGCGATGGTGCCGAGGCCGGCGCCGACCCGGGCGCTGGCCGTGTTCACCCACTGCGGCAGTCGGTCGGCGAACATCGCCGGGTCGAGTTCCCATTGCTCGCGGTTGGCGTCGCACCAGGCGCGCGGGAAGGTGGCGGCGAGCAGCGGCGCACCGTGCGACGGCGCGGCGGCGAACAACTCCTCGACGAAGCAGTCCTCGCTGCGGCGCAGCGTCTGCGGATCGAGCCGCGCCGCGGCGATGAAGGCGGCGCTGTAGTCTCGCCCCGAATGCGGCGAGGCGAAGACGATCGGTGCGGTCTGAACCGGCGGGGCACGCAGGGCGACGGCGGGGGCAAGCGGCAGCGGCAGGTCCATGTCCGCCATTGAAGCCGCATCCCGCTTGCCGCGGCAATCCGCCTTCTTGCGTCAAGGGCGATGCTGCAATGCAAAATCCGACTTGCAGTTTGCTCCGGCAAGCCCATTTGCTGCAGTGCAGCGGAGCGGTTCGCCGCTTCCTGCTTCTTGGACGTTTCCTCCCTAAACTTGGCGGCCTCGCAAGGGGCCGCCACTTTTTTTATCAGACAGGAAGCTGGATCCGCGCCCGCAGGCCGCCGAGCGGGCTGTCTTCCAGCAGGATTTCGCCACCATGGGCGCGAACGATGTCGCGCGCGATGGTCAGGCCGAGTCCGGTGCCGCCGGCGCTGCCGCTGGCGAACGGCTTGAACAGGTTTTCCCGCTCGGCCGGCGGAATGCCCGGCCCGTCGTCATCGACCGTCACCTGAATGCTGCGCTCGCCGAACCGCGCCGCGCCCAGCGCCACCTGCCGCGCATGGCGGCGGGCATTGTCCACGAGATTGGTCAGCGCCCGCCGCACCGCCTCGGCGCGCAGCGGCAGCACGAGGTCGCCCGGCGTCTGCACCGTCACCTGCGCCCCGGCGCGGCGGGCGCCGGCGGCCACCTCCTGCAGCACGGCGGCAAGGTCGGTCGGGCGTGCCTGCTCGGTGCCCTCGCCGCGGGCGAAGGCGAGGTAGCTTTCGATCAGCCGGTCCATCTCATCGACATCGGCGCCCATTTCAGTGACATCCTGGCTGGCCGGCAGCATGGCCAGCGCCAGCCGCAGCCTGGTCAGCGGGGTGCGCAGGTCATGGCTGACGCCCGCCAGCATCTCGGTGCGCTGCTGGAGGAAGCGGCGGATGCGCTCCTGCATGCGATTGAAGGCGGTCGCCGCCTGACGCACCTCGGCGGCGCCCTCCGGCTTGATCAGGCCGCGGTCGCGCCCCATGCCGAAGGCCTCGGCGGCGACGGCGAGGCGGCGGATGGCGCGCACCTGGATGCGCATGAACAGCGCCGCGACGCCGAACAGCAGCAGCGCCATGCCGCCTACCCAGCCGAGGAAGGGGAACAGGGTGCCGGTATAGAGCCGCTTGCGCGGCGCCTGCACATCCAGCACCCCGTCCGGCAATTGCACGCGGATGCGCACCCACTGACCGTCCTCCGTCGGGTCGATGCGGAACGGCCGGCCGAGCCGTTCGCGCAGCGCCCCGATGAGGTCGTCGTCGGCGGCCGGCGCGGTCGCGTCGGGCAGCACGCGGTCGGGGCGGAAGCGCATCTGCAGGCTGAGTTCCTCGAAGGCGGTGCGCATCATCCAGTCGCGGTCGGAGGCATCGGCAAACCGGTCGAAGGCGTCGGCGGTGACGGCGATCTCGCCGGCGACGGCGGAGGTGAAGCGGCGCGAGACGATGTTGAGATGGCTGCCGTAGAAGATTTGCAGCGCCACCGCGAGCACCAGCACCAGCGGGATGGACATGATCAGCAGGCTGCGGCCGAGCAGGCTGCGCGGCAGCATTTTTTTGACGACGCGGCCCTGCGACGGGATGGGGAGGCGCATCGCCGCAGCGTAGGGCGATCAGCCGTGGTTGGCCAATCCGATCAGAGCAAGCACCACCCGGCTGGATGGCAGGCTGTCCGGGGCAGGATCAGCGTCCTGTCCCGGAGCTGCGTCAACGCCGGCTCAGAACGCCACCCGCGCCGTCACCAGCCACGCATGGTTGTAGATCGGCGTCAGCACCGGGGTTTCGCTCAGCTTCGGGGTCACCGCAAACTGATAGCCGGCGCCGATATTGCCCATCGCCCGGCCGGCCAGTTGGAAACGGCCGAGGATCAGGGCGGGGGTCAGGAACAGTTGCGTCTTGTCGCCGCGCAGACCGCCGTACCAATGCGTCATGTTGGTTTCAAACTCGGGCCAGAAATAGGTGCCGACCTGATATTGCAGCGTGGTGTTCCAGATCAGCGCCGTGCCGATCAGGTTCTGGTCGGTGCTCGGGAGCGCCAGTGACAGCGTCGATTGAACGTCGAAATTTCCCCAGCCTTTGCCGGCGGCCAGGGTCGGCGTGTAGATCCAGGCATGGGTGGTGAACGGCGCGGCGCCGCTCGGCGCCTGCACGCCCATGAACACGGTGACGATGTAGTTGCCGTTTTCCTCGTTGGCGCTCAGCAGCCGCTGCTTGACGGTCAGGAACGGCCAGTCGCCATAGCCGGAATACGCCGCCTTGTTGGTGCGCACGAGATAGGGCGGCGGGTTGATCAGCACTTCCTCGGTCAGCGTCGGGATCAGTTCGAGACCCTTGCCGGAATCGAATTGGTCGATATTGGCGCCATTGCCGAGATGCTCGAAATACTGGTCATAGCGTATTTCCTGCTCCAGCCGCGGGGTGACCGTGACCAGCGGCGTCATCCAGTGCGGCTGGCTCGCCTTCGCCGCGTCGGAACGGGCGAACCAGTTGGCGAAATAGGACTCCATGTCGGTCGCGACGCCAGGATCGGCGGCATCGTCGGCGCGGGCGGGAGCCGCGCTCAGTCCGGCGGCGAACAGGGCAAGGGCGGCAAGCATACGGCGCATCAGCGGGTCTCCGACTCGTTATGTTCAGATAAACATAACGACAGACTCCGCCGCAGCGAAAGGGGTCAGGTGCCGGGTTTCAGCACATAGCCGCGTCCGCGCACGGTATGCAGGAAGCGCGGCTCGCGCGGGTCGTGCTCGACCTTTCGGCGCAGCCGGGTCACCTGCACGTCGATCGCGCGTTCGCCGGCCTCGTCCATGCCGAGCGCGGCGGCGATGTCCTCGCGCGACAGCACCTCGTTGGGCCGCCGGCCGAGTGCGGTCAGCAGCGCCGCCTCGCCTCCGGTCAGCCGGATCGGCCCGGACGGCCCGCGCAGCTCGCCGCGATCGGGGTCGAAGCTCAGCACGCCGAGCGGCAGCGGCCCGCTCGGCGCGCCGGCCGGCGCCGGCGGCGGCGCCCGGCGCAGCATGGCGCGGATGCGCAACACCAGTTCGCGCGGGTCGAACGGCTTGGGCAGGTAGTCGTCGGCGCCGGCCTCGAACCCGGCGATGCGGTCTTCCGGGCCGCCGCGCGCGGTCAGCAACAGCACCGGCAGATCGTTGCGCTCGCGCCGCAGCGATTCGGTCAGCGCCAGCCCGTCCTCGCCCGGCATCATCACGTCCAGCACCAGCAGGTCGGGCTGCAGGAAGCGCAACTTGTCGCGCGCCTCGGCGGCGTGCTCGGCCACCGCGACGCGAAATCCGGTCTCGGCGAGATAGCGCGACAGCAGCCCGCGCAGCCGCGCATCGTCATCGACCACCAGGATCAGCGCGTCGTCTACCGCCGCGCCCATCACGCCCGCCGCGCCCGCTTGTCGTGCGTCGCAGCCTCGGCGCGATCGAGATAGGCGCGCGCCTCCGCGTCCATGATGCCGCGCATCACCCGGCGGAACCCCTCCACCGCGCCGGCCCCGGCCTCGCGATAGGCGGCGACCAGCCGTTCGCGCTGACGCTCGAACAGCCGCCGCTCCAGCGCCTGCCCGGTCAGCGTCAGCGTCAGCAGCCGCTGCCGCCGGTCGGCCCGCCCCTGCACCTGCGCCACGTAGCCGTCATCGACCAGCGTTGTCAGCACCCGCGCCAGACTCTGCTTGGTGATGCGCAGCAGCGCCAGCAGGTCGCCGACGGCGATGCCGGGGTTGCGGCCGATGAAATGTAGTGCCCGGTGATGCGCCCGGCCGAGCGTCAGTTCGTCGAGGATGACGTCGGCGGCGTTGGTGAAGTCGCGATAGGCGAAGAACAGCAGGTCCTGGGCGGCGCGGATTTCCTCCTCGCGCAGAAACAGCAGATTGGCGCCGGCCGGCGGATGGCCGCGCTCCGCGAGGCGCGGATCGGCGAGGGCGGCGCCCTTCGGGTCGGGCATATCTGGCATTCCCTGTAACTACGGCAGTTTCGTTGACTTAATTTTCCACGGATTATAGCGTCAGCCCGTTCACAGCAACAATCTTGCGAGGATCGTCTCGATGGCGCTGGTTCCTTTCGACGACCGGGATGGCCAAATCTGGCTCGATGGGGCCATGGTGCCCTGGCGTGAGGCCAAGCTGCATGTTCTGTCGCATGGGCTGCACTATGCCAGCGGCGTTTTTGAAGGCGAGAGGGCATATGGCGGCCACATCTTCAAGCTGCGCACCCACACCGATCGGCTGATCGCCTCCGGCCGCATCCTCGGCTTTGAAATCCCCTTCAGCGCCGAGCAGATCGACGCCGCCTGCAACCAGGTGGTGGCGGCCAACGGGCTGAGCGATGCCTATGTCCGCCCGCTCGCCTGGCGCGGCTCCGAGCAATTGTCGGTGTCGGCGCAGCAGACGCGCATCCATCTCGCCATCGCCACCTGGCCGTGGCCGAATTTGTTCGGCGACAACCGGATGAAGGGCGTGCGCCTGGATGTTGCGAACTGGAAACGACCGCACCCGGAGACGGCGCCGACCGCGTCGAAGGCCGCCGGGCTCTACATGATCGGCACCCTGGCCAAGCACGCGGCCGAGGCGGCGGGGTTCGACGACGCGCTGATGCTGGACTGGCGCGGGCAGGTGGCCGAGGCCACCGGCGCCAACGTGTTCTTCGTCATCGACGGCGCGCTGCACACGCCGACGCCCGATTGCTTCCTCGACGGCATCACGAGGCGCACGGTGATGGCGCTGGCGCGCGAGCGGCAGATCGTGGTGCATGAACGCGCCATCCAGCCGGCGGAGATGCAGGGCGCCTCGGAAGTGTTCCTCGCCGGCACCGCCGCCGAGGTGACGCCGGTGCGCCAGATCGGTGAACTCAGCTTCACCCCCGGCCGGATCACCGAGACGCTGCTGCACGACTATGACAAGCTGGTGCGGATGGCGCCCGCGTAGGTGGAGCGCCACGCGCCGATCCGACCATTGGCGACACGGGTGCGATGGTGATATGAAATGCCATCGCGCCCGGAACCTGCCATGCCATGCCGCCGCTTCGTGCTTGCCGCCCTGCTGGCCCTGGCGTCGGGCGACCCGGCGGCGGCGCAGACCAATACCGTCGTCATCCTGAACGGCGCGCCCGCGGGTAACGCCGCCCACCCGCCGCCGCCGGCGCCCGCCACCCAGGCCGCCTTGCAGCATCCGCCACTTCCGACCTCACCGGCACCCTCGGATGCCGAGATGGGCGGCCGGGTGCCGAAGATCGGCCATCATTATCGCGGCAGCGTGCCCTATCTCGGCCGCGACCTGCCGCTGCCGGACGGGGATTGGATCCTGCTGGTGCGGGAAGTGGTCTACGCCCGCCCGCAGCCCGACCCGACCAAACCGGTGCAGCCGCCGCGCGACCACATCGCGCTGGTGCGCCGCGACAATGGCGTGCTGACCGGGCTGATCGAGGCATTCGGCAACCCGGACGGCAAGCCCAGCCCGATCGGCTGGCCGCTGGATGCGATCTGCGGCAGCGATACCGTGATCCGCAGCGACGTCCGCAAGGCCGATCCGCGCGGCGACCAGGATTGCATGGCGGTGAACTTCATCAACACGACGCGCTTCCGCGATGCCGGCGCGCCGCGTTTCCTGCGCTCGCTCGCCGCCGGCCTGGACGGGCTGAACCTGCTGCCGCCCGCCATCATGGTCGGCGTGGTGATCGCCGAGGCCGACCCCACGCATCTGCTGACCGTGAGCGTTTTCCTCAATCCCGATGCCGCCGGGATCACCCCCGACCATGCCGTGCAGCGCGCCCGCAGCGACTGGGCCAGCTTCAACCTGCCGCACGATCCGGCGAAACTCGCCTATGTCGAGAAACTGGAGGCATGGGGCCGGCGCTGGCGCGATGTGATGCGCCAGCAATTGTCCAACGACCGGGTACCGGTGCCGGCCGACGCGGCGGTGACGCCATGATCCGAGCCGCGCTCGCCTATGTCGCCGCGCTGGTGGTGATGGGGGCGCTGGATTTCGTCTGGCTGTCCACCACCGTTCCGGCGCTGTATCGCCCGAAGCTCGGCCCGCTCCTGGCCGAGCAGCCGCGCATGGGCATCGCCGTGCTGTTCTACCTGCTGTATCCGCTCGGCGTCGTGCTGCTGGCGGTGCAGCCGGCCGCCGGGCAGTGGCGGCCGGCGTTGTGGCTCGGTGCGGTGCTCGGGCTGATCGCCTATGGCACCTACGACCTGACCAACCACGCGACGTTGCGTGGCTGGCCGTGGCTGATCACCGTCGTTGACATGGCCTGGGGCGTGGTGCTGACCGCGGTGGTGGCGGCGGTGGCGACGCGGCTGACCGGCGGGCGCGGCTGAGCCGGCGCTATCGGCCGATCCGCCGCTCGATCGCGTCCCAGATCTGCGCCGCCAGATCG
Organism: Pseudomonadota bacterium; assembly: GCA_021845985.1. Lineage (GTDB taxonomy): Bacteria > Pseudomonadota > Alphaproteobacteria > Acetobacterales > Acetobacteraceae > JAFKFJ01. Next base: position 272,520 of record JAJZES010000012.1, read on the forward strand.
GTGCCGTCGAAGCGCGCCACTTCCTGAATGCCGGTCGGCGAGGTGACGTTGATCTCGGTCAGCCAGTCGCCGATCACGTCGATGCCGACGAAGATCAGCCCCTGGTCGCGCAGGGTCGGGCCGATGGCGGCGCAAATCTCGCGGTCGCGCGCCGTCAGTGTGCTCGGCTCCGGTCGGCCGCCGACATGCATGTTGCTGCGCGCCTCGCCCGCCGCCGGCACGCGGTTGATGGCGCCGGCGGCTTCGCCGTCGATCAGGATGATGCGCTTGTCGCCGATCCGCACCGCCGGCTCATAACGCTGGATCATCAGCGGCTCACGCGAGTTGGTGAAATGCATCTCCAGCAGCGCGTTCAGGTTGGGGTCGCGCTCGGTGATCAGGAACACTCCGGCGCCGCCGTTGCCGAACAGCGGCTTGACCACGATGTCCTTGTGCCGGGCGCGGAAGTCGCGGATCGCCGCGACATCCCAGGTCACCAGCGTCGGCGGCATCAGCGCGGGGAAATGCGTCACCAGCAGTTTTTCCGGCGCGTTGCGCACCGCGGCCGGGTTGTTGACCACCAGCGGGCCGCTGCCATCGTCGCGATGGACGTGTTCCAGCATGTGCGTGGCCGTGATGTAGGCCATGTCGAAGGGCGGGTCCTGGCGCATCAGGATCGCATCCATGGTGCCGAGATCGAGCGTCTCCGCCGGGCCGAAGCGGTAATGCGCGCCGGCCACGCGCTGCACCGTCACCGGCCGGGCGGTGGCGCGCAGCCGGTTGCGGCGCTGCCCCCCCGGCGCCGCCTCACCCTCCGACAGCGCCAGATGCCGCACCTCGTAGTGCCACAGGCGATGCCCGCGCGCCTGCGCGGTCAGCATCAGCGCGAAGGTCGAATCCGCGTCGATGTTGATGCTCTCGATCGGGTCCATCTGGACCGCCACCCTCAGCGTCATGCGGCTCTCCCATGCAGGCAGGCTGAAATGGGTCAGTTGAACCGCGAACGCAACTCCGCCATCGCCGCGTGCGCCGCCGCCGCGTCCGGGGCGATGCGCAGCATGTCCTCGGCGCAGGCCAGCGCGCCGCCGATGTCGCCGGCGGCCAGCCGGCGCAGGCGGATGTTGTTCTGCAGCCGCAGCAGCACCGCGCGTGCCGGCATCTCCGGCAGGCCCGGCTCGGCCGGCAGATGGCCGCCGCCGCCGAACGGATCGACCACCACCGCCGTCCCGGCGGCGGCAATGCCGATCAGGAAATGCCCCGGATGGTCGATGCCGAACGCCGCCCAGCCGGCCGCCCGCGCGGCGTGCAGCCAGACAATGCCGAGCGCCACCGGCAGCCCGCGCCGCCGCTCGATCACCCGGATCAGGTTGGCGTTGGCGAGGTCGTCATAGGTCTCGGCATCGCCGGCATAGCCATGCCGGCGGCCGAGCAGCTTGGCCAGCGCCGCCGCCTGCGCGCCGATGTCCGCGGCGTCGATGCCGACCGCGGCCTGCACCGCCTGGCGCGCCAGAAGCGACAGATGCGCCCGCGCCGCGCGCCAGTCGGCCCCCGGCGCATCGACGCGGGCAAGCTGCAGCGCCGCGTCGCCGATGTCGATTTCGGCGTCCGGCAACGCCCCGATCGCCACCAGCGCGGCGCGCGGGTCGCTCACGGTTCGGCTGTCGCGGTCGCCGCCTCCGGCACGTAGAGCGCCGAGCCGTGCTCGCGGAACGTCTCGCTCATCTGCTCCATGCCCGCCATCCGCGCGGCATCGGCGCGAATGTCCTGGGTGATCTTCATGGAACAAAACTTCGGCCCGCACATGGAGCAGAAATGCGCCACCTTGTGCGCCTCCTTCGGCAGCGTCTCGTCGTGGAACTGCCGCGCCGTATCGGGATCAAGCCCAAGATTGAACTGATCCTCCCAGCGGAACTCGAACCGCGCCCGGCTGATCGCGTCGTCGCGCAGCCGCGCCGCCGGATGCCCCTTGGCCAGATCGGCGGCGTGGGCGGCAATGCGGTAGGTGATGACGCCGGTTTTCACGTCGTCGCGGTTGGGCAGGCCGAGATGCTCCTTAGGCGTGACGTAGCACAGCATCGCGGTGCCGAACCAGCCGATCATCGCCGCCCCGATGGCCGAGGTGATGTGGTCGTAGCCGGGCGCGATATCCGTCGTCAGTGGCCCGAGCGTGTAGAACGGCGCCTCGCCGCATTCGCGCAACTGCTTGTCCATGTTGACCTTGATCTTGTGCATCGGCACATGACCCGGCCCTTCGATCATCACCTGACAGCCTTTGTCCCAGGCGATCTTGGTCAGCTCGCCCAGCGTCTCCAGCTCGGCGAACTGGGCGGCGTCGTTGGCGTCGGCGATGCAGCCCGGCCGCAGCCCGTCACCGAGCGAGAACGACACATCGTATTTGCGCATGATGTCGCAAATCTCGTCGAACCGCTCATAGAGAAAGCTCTCGCGGTGATGCGCGAGGCACCAGCGCGCCATGATCGAGCCGCCGCGCGAGACGATGCCGGTGACGCGCCTGGCGGTCAGCGGCACATGCGCCAGCCGCACGCCGGCATGGATGGTGAAGTAATCCACGCCCTGCTCGGCCTGTTCGATCAGGGTGTCGCGGAACACTGCCCAGTCGAGCTTGTCGGGGTCGCCGCCGACCTTCTCCAGCGCCTGATAGATCGGCACGGTGCCGATCGGCACCGGCGCGTTGCGCAGAATCCACGAGCGGATGTTGTGGATGTTGCGCCCGGTCGAGAGGTCCATCACCGTGTCCGCACCCCAGCGGATCGCCCAGACCATTTTCTCCACCTCCTCGGCGGCCGAGGAGGTGACGGCGGAATTGCCGATATTGGCGTTGATTTTCACCAGGAAATTGCGGCCGATGATGGTCGGCTCCAGCTCCGGGTGGTTGATGTTGGCCGGGATGATGGCGCGGCCGGCGGCGATTTCCTGGCGGACGAATTCGGCGGTGACGAACTCCGGGATGGCGGCGCCGAAATCCTCGCCGTCGGCGCGACGGTCCGGCGCGCCCGCCGGCATCTCGGCGCGGCCGAGGTTTTCGCGGTGGGCGACGTAGATCATTTCCTCGGTGACGATGCCGGCGCGGGCGAATTCGAGCTGCGTCACCGGCTGGCCGGGGCCGGCGGCGCGCACGGTGCGCGCGGCGGGGCAGGGAGCGACCAGCTTGTCGGCGGGCACGAAGCCGTTGTCCTCGGGCCGGACCACGCGCGGCGGCACGGCGGCGAGGCCGCGCCCGGCGATCCAGGCCGCGCGCACCGCGGCGGCCCCGGCATCGAGGTCGATCGGCGCGGCCGGATCGGTATAGGGGCCGGAGGTGTCATACAGCCGCAGCGGCGGCTCGTTGGCCGAGGGATGCAGGTCGATCTCGCGGAACGGCACCGCGATGTCCGGCCGGCCGGGGGCGGCGGTGTAGATTTTGCGCGATCCGGCGATCGGGCCGGTGGTGACGGCGGCGGGCTTGGCCTGGACGTTCATGGACGCACCTCTCGCGAACGGGGCCGGTTCGCGGGGGCGGGGGAGTGCTGATCTGGCGCTATCCCGTCCCTACGCCGGCGTGACCCGGATCAGGTTCTCAGGGTTTCCGCGCTGGCGCCCGTGACCATGGGCGCCGATCGGTCTCTCAGCCCCTTGCCGGGACTCCCCTCGGTGGGGGGAAAGTGTGCTTGTGGGGGGCTGGTGTCAACGGTGGGGTTGGGGGGCTTCCCGGTGGCGGCCTGTTGCGGATCATTTGGGGGTTAGAAGAGCCGCTTCATGTTAGCTTATCGTTGGCCACAACAGGAGGTGGCTTATCACAGACGCTTCTCAACATCGCACGTGCGTCTGCAACGGCCTGTGGCGGCACGATGACACGCCGCACCATCTCCATAAGACATTTGTTTGGCAAACCCGGATGAACCAGTGCGACATCCAAGCTGTGTACTTCTCCCGTATCGGTTGAAATTGTTCGGCTGAAAAACTCTTCGTCGATTTGTAGGAATCTCTTACGTTGTTTAGGCGTTGGGGTATGTAGCACGTCAGTGCCGGAGCTGTCCGGTTTATCTATGCGGAATCCACAGGCGATTCGCCATTCGCGTTCGCGGTAAGCTCCATTACTCTGCCGGATTTTTCATTGTCTGTCGCGTGGAAAAAATTTAGGAGTGCGAACGTTCCTGCACTCAATTCCCTCCAGGGAGTGACCACATGACCGATTGCTGCAAGGAATTTGTTGGTCTCGTCTCGATCATGTATGAAATTGCCCTGCCCATCTGGGCTACGCGCAAAACCAAGCTAAAAATTTAGGTTTTCAGTAACCGGCGTCGGCCCATGAAAAATATGATGTATACACGCCATTCGGCTGATAGCTACGTTAGCATCCATCGCTATAGCTAAAAAGGCGGTGCCGGAACCACTCACGTCTGTCGGGCTATTACCAGTCTGCGGAACATAGAATACAGGAACTGCCCCAAGGCTGCGCACTGCATCGATCTCGAACTCCAAAGCAAACGCCTGTCCGGGCGCGGATTGGCTCGCTCTCGAACTCGGCAAGTCCGCCCAGCACGGTCAGCATCAGCCGCCCGTGCGCCGTGGTGGCGTCCGCCCATGCGTCGGCCAGCGACCGGAACCCCGGCTTGCGCTCAGTGATTGCGGCCTGCGTGTTCAGCAGGTCGCGGGTCGAACGGCCGAGGCGCGTCCCCATCGGCACGTCACCAGCGGCGATCTGATCGAGGGAGCGGCTTTGCGGTTCTGTCTCGGTCATATTACGTGCGTGAGGTCAGGCGCGCGTTGCCCGCGCCGCGTAAGCCGTCGAACGCCGCAAGCACTTGATTGAAGAAGCGGGGCGGCAGGAAGCCGTAGTCATAGCGGTCCGTGCCCGGAACCGGCCGGAGGTCGTAGCCGGGCCATCGAAACTCCTTGCCCTCGGCAACGACAATCCACGAGCGGGCATCGTCAAGTCCGAGATGGCGCTTGACCGGCGCGGGTATCTCAACCGCCCAATCGGGGGTCTCCGGCGGCGTGTGGGTGACAGGCAGGACAGTGACCATGAAGGCCCCTGCGCCCGCCCGGTGAACCGCAAGCACAATCACCGCCGGACGGTCTTTGTGCCCTTCGTCACGCGCGCCCAGATGCTCGTGGTGCCACAAATAGCCGTAGGAGATGACAAGACCGGCCTCGGGGGTGAGGAGTGGCATACGCCTCACTACTCGTCGAGCATGGCGTCGAGATGCGCGTGCCGGCCGTCCATGCGCGCGGCGCTGCTGGCCTTGGCTTCCGCTTCCGGCAATTCGGCCGTGGGAAAGCTGCGACGGTATTCCTTGAAGCGCTTGAACGCCTCGTAGTGCTCGGCGGCGATAAAATACCCCGTGGTGCGGCCATGACTGGTCACGGCCACCGGCTCGCGCTGGGCCAGCATCTGGTAGCGCCCGAAATTCCGGGTGAATTCGGAAGCGGGGACGACGTGTTCCATCTCCATCGATCCTCTGCGTCTCCCTTGAATTTGCGCTATTGATGCAAAAAACGCAATTTGCGTGAATCGCAGATTTCAGCCTCCGAAGGTTGGGCGATGCGCCCAACCCAAGGCGACCGACCGCGGATCGCGCACGCAGGCCGGCGCGCGGGGCGGATTGTCCCTGGCGATGTCGTCGGCGGCGTCGGAAAGAACAACCCTCACGGGTTCCCATGGTCTTCATCCACCCGGCCGTATTTGGCCTCCAACCAGTCAAAACCGCTGTCCGCGTTCGTGACCCGTCTCGCCTCGATATCGGCCATGCCGCGCGCAATGGCGCTGTCGAGGGTATTCAACCGGCGCTCGCGCTCCTCCATCAGCCGCAGGGCGTCGCGCAGCACCTCGTTGGCATTGTTGTAGCGTCCGCTGGCAAGCTGGGCCTGCACCAAGGCTTCGCAATGACTGCCGAGGGTGTAGCTGCTGGGCATAACGCCGCTCTCAGGACGATCACTCAGTGATATGCGGGGCGTGAGGCGGGTTCACGGTCATCCCTCATCCGGGCGTGCGTCACGCGATCACGGCCGGCCTGTCTGTGCGGCCGTCAACCAATGACGCGTTGATCGGACATAGTTGCGATCGCATAATGCAGCCGCGCAGCGGCGGCGGTCGTCGCATGGTCTTGGGGGGACGCATGGCCGAACCCGTCGATGACGGAGCGCGCCTCGGTTGGCTGGATGGGCTGCGCGGCGTCGCCGCCGTGCAGGTGGTGTTGCTGCACTACGTCAGCGCCTTCCTGCCCGCGGTTGCCTTCGGCGATCCCCGGCTGGCGCATTTTGGCTGGGAGCATCTGGTCTTCGCGACACCGCTCTTTCTGCCGTTCGACGGCTATTTTGCCGTGTTCATCTTCTTCGTGCTCAGCGGCGTCGCCCTGACCTGTTCGTTCGCCGCCCGGCCGTTCGCTCTGGCAACTGGCGTCGCCCGCCGCGTCGTCCGGCTGGGGCTGCCGATGGCGGCGGCCGTGCTGCTGGGGGGCGCGCTGTTTGCCCTGGTGCCTGCCGCGCATGTCGCGGCGGGTCTGCGGTCGCGGTCCGACGGCTGGCTGGCGGTGGTGGCGCCGGAACAAATCTCGATCGCCGCGATGGCGCATCAGATCGTCTTTGAAGGCATGTTGGCCGGCTACCGCGACACCACGATGCTGCCGCCGCAGCTTGCCGGCCGGCTGGGTCTGGCGCTGCGCGCCGGCGCCTTCAACGCGCCGCTGTGGACGCTGCACATCGAGTTTTTCGGCTCGCTGCTGGTCCTCCTCCTGGTTGCCATGCGCGCCCTGGTCGGACGGGCAACCCACCTCGCCATCTGCCTGATGCTGTTGGCCAGCCTTGTCGCCAGCCCGCTCAGTCTGTTCATCGTCGGCCATCTGGCGGCGCCGTGGCTGCGGCGGCCAGCGATCCGCCGCCGCCATGTCGCGGCGGCAACGGCGCTGCTGCTGCTCGGCGGTCTGCTCGCCACGACCCCGGAGCTGACCCGCTGGCTGCTGCTTCAGATTCCGCTGCCGGTGCCGCTGTTGGGTCCCGCCATCGGCGGCGGCGACCTGAAAAAAATGGTCGGCGCGGGGCTGGTGTTCGCCGGTGTCGGCATGCTGCCGGCGCTGCAGGCGGCGCTGTGCCGGCCGGCGTTGCGCCGGCTCGGGCGGCTGTCATTTGCCCTCTATTTGACCCATTTCCCGGTGCTGTTTACCGTGACATCGGCGGTTTTCGTCGCCGTCGGCAACCATGTCTCCTATGCCGTCGCGGTGGTGCTGGCGTCGCTTTTGGGCCTCGCCGTCAGCGCCGCCGCCGCCGTGGCGTTCGAGCGGTGGGTCGATCGGCCGGCGACCGCGCTGAGCCGGCGGGTCAGCATCTCGCTGATCGGCGGCGCGCGGGTGGTGCGGCTGGCGGCGGCATCGGCGCATGACATCAGGCCGGTGCGCTGACCCATGCGGTAACTTTCTCAACCTGTCACAGCACCGCCGGATTGATCGCACTTGCCCAGGCGGGGGCATCTGTGTTCTTGTTCCGTTCGTGAACGCCGAAACCCCCCTGCCGCCGGCCGAACGCCTCGCCCGCATCATCGATGATGTGTGCAAGGCCGCCGCGGCACGCGCGCCGCGCGGGTTTCTCGCCATCCCCGTCCTGCTGCTGCTGTGGGCGCGGCTGAAACGGATGTCCTTGCGCATCACCCGCCTCGCCGCCCGCGCCGCCGCCGGCAGGTTGCGCACCACCCCGCGCGCCGCGCCCCGCCAGCCGCTGTCCCGCCGGCCGCCGGTCACCCCGCCGCGCCGCCTGCCGAGGCGCGCCGGCTGGCTGTGCCAGCCGGTGCCGGCGGCCTGCGCCTACGCCTCGCAGCTCCAGCATCTGCTGAGCGAGCCGGACATGGTCGCCCTGCTCGACGCCGCCCCCGGCATCGAGCGCCTGCTGCGCCCGTTCTGCCGCATGCTCGGCGTCCCCCGGCCAAAACAGCCGCCGCGGCCGCGGCCAACCGCCCCCTCGTCCGACCGTCGCAAGCCGCCTGCGACGCCGCGTACTCCTGCCGAACCCGCGGCCCGGCCGGCTTTTGGCGCGCACCCGCGCCGCCGTCCGCGCTCGGCCCGTGCCCCGCCGGCGCCGTCCCATGCCGCCGCCGATCCGTCCGTCACCTCCCGCGTCCGGCCGCGGCGCCGATGCGCGCCCGCCGTGCGGCCCGCGCTTGCGCCGGCGCCGCTTTCCCGGCATACCCCGCCCGCCACCGCGGCGGCCTCGTGCCGCCCGGCGGTAATTCACACGCGGGGCGCCTCCCGACCCTGGTTCGCCAGGGAAGGTCCGGTGCCGCTTGGCATGGCCCCGCGGAGGCTCAACCGGACGACCACGGAGACGACCCCATCATGGCGATGCCCGAATTCACCTTGCGCCAGCTCCTCGAAGCCGGCGTGCATTTCGGCCACCATACGCGGCGCTGGGACCCGCGCATGAAGCCGTATCTGTTCGGTGTGCGCAATCAGGTCCACATCATCGACCTGCAGCAGACCGTACCCTTGCTCGACCGGGCGCTGCGCGCCGTGCGCGACGTGGTCGCCGCCGGCGGGCGCGTGCTGTTCGTCGGCACCAAGCGCGCCGCCGCCGACTATGTCGCCGACAGCGCCAAGCGCTGCGGCCAGTACTACGTCAACCACCGCTGGCTCGGCGGCATGCTGACCAACTGGAAGACCATCACCGGCAGCATCAAGCGGCTGCGCCAGATCGACGAGATGCTGTCCGGCGACATCCAGGGCCTGACCAAGAAAGAGGTACTGGACATCACCCGCGACCGCGAGAAGCTGGAGCGTGCGCTCGGCGGCATCAAGGAGATGGGCGGCCTGCCGGACATCCTGTTCATCATCGACACGAACAAGGAGAAGCTGGCGGTCGAGGAAGCCACCAAGCTCGGCATCCCCGTCGTCGCCGTGCTGGACAGCAACTCCGACCCGGCCGGCGTCACCTTCCCGATCCCCGGCAACGACGACGCGATCCGCGCCATCACGCTCTATTGCGACCTGATTTCCGCCGCCGTGCTGGACGGCATCAGCGCCGAGATGATGGCCAGTGGACGCGACCTCGGCGAGGCGCCGGAACTGCCGGCGGAGCGGCTGACGGTCGAGCCGGCGGCGGAAGCCCTGGCCGAACCGGCCGAGCAGCCGGCCGCCTGACCCTGTAACGACACGACACGAGGAGAGCCGACATGGCCGAGATCACGGCCGCCCTGGTCAAGGATCTGCGCGAGCGGACCGGCGCCGGGATGATGGACTGCAAGAAGGCGCTGTCGGAAGCCGGCGGCGACATGGAAGCGGCGATCGATTGGCTGCGCAAAAAGGGCCTCTCGGCCGCCGCCAAGAAGTCCGGCCGCGTCGCCGCGGAAGGACTGGTCGGCGTCGCCTCGGCGCCCGGCCGCGCGGCGATGGTCGAGGTCAATGCCGAGACCGATTTCGTCGCCCGCAACGAGACCTTCCAGGGCTTCGTGCGGGCGGTGGCGCAGATCGCGCTGCTCGCCGGCGACGACATCGCCGCGATCCAGGCGGCGGCCTACCCCGGCACCGGCCGCAGCGTCGGCGAGGAGCTGACGCATCTGGTGGCGACGGTGGGCGAGAACATGACCATCCGCCGCGCCGTCCGCTTCCAGGTGCCGGACGGGGTGGTTGCCACCTATATGCACAATGCGGTGGCGCCGGGCCTCGGCAAGATCGGCGTGCTGGTCGCGGTCAGCCGTGCCACCGGCACCGACGGGTCGGAGGCGGAGGCGCTGGAACTGCTCGGGCGGCAGATCGGCATGCACATCGCCGCCGCCCGGCCGGACGCGCTCGATGTCAACGCCGTCGATCCGGCGGCGCTGGACCGCGAGCGGGCGGTGCTGGTCGAGCAGGCGCGCGCCTCCGGCAAGCCGGACGCCATCATCGACAAGATGGTCGAGGGCCGCATCCGCAAATACTATGAGGAAGTGGTGCTGCTGGAGCAGCTCTGGGTGCATGACGGGGAAAGCCGGGTGCGCGCGGTGGTGAAGAAGGCCGGCGCCACGCTGACCGGCTTCGCCCGCTTCCATCTCGGCGAGGGCATCGACCGTCCGGCCGGCGGCGATTTCGCCGCCGAGGTCGCCGCTGCCGCGGGGCTGACCACCTGAGCGCCGCCGTGCAGGCTAAGGCAGCCGGCGCCGCGGCGGCGACCCCGCCGCGGCGCGTGCTGCTCAAGCTGTCCGGCGAGGCGTTGATGGGCCGGCGCGAATACGGCCTCGATAACGACGTCGTCGCCGCCATTGCCGCCGACATCGCCGATGTCGTCGCCCTTGGCGCCCAGGTCTGCGTGGTGATCGGCGGCGGCAACATCTTCCGCGGCGTGCGCGCCGCCGCCGCCGGCATGGACCGGGCGCAGGCCGACTACATGGGCATGCTGGCCACCGTGATGAACGCGCTGGCGATGCAGAATGCGCTGGAGCGGCGCGAGGTGCCGACGCGGGTGCAGTCGGCGATCCCGATGTCGAGCATCTGCGAGCCCTATATCCGCCGCCGGGCGGAGCGGCACATGGAGAAGGGGCGGGTGGTGATCTTCGCCGCCGGCACCGGCAACCCGTTTTTCACCACCGACACCGCCGCCGCCCTGCGCGCCAACGAGATGAACTGCGACCTGCTGCTCAAGGGCACCCAGGTCGATGGCGTCTATTCCGCCGACCCGCGGAAAGTGCCGGACGCGACGCGCTTTGAGCGGCTGACCTATCTGGAGGTGCTGTCGCGCGACCTCGCGGTGATGGACGCCGCGGCCATCAGCCTGGCGCGCGAGAACGGCCTGCCGATCATCATCTTCAACATTCACGCCGCCGGCGCCTTCGCCCAGGTGATGCGCGGCGAGGGCAAGTTCACGACGATTTTCGAGCCGGGCTGAAAAGATCGCTCCGGCAGTATCAATGAGCGCCCCCGTCGCGCCATAATCGCGGACCAGGAAGCGCGCGCAGCGGAGGTCGCATGGCAGCCGATCTGAACTCCATCAGGACCGACCTCACCCGACGCATGGACGCCGCGCTGGAGACCCTGCGGCGCGAGTTCAGCGGCCTGCGCTCCGGCCGCGCCAGCCCGGCGCTGCTGGAGCCGGTGCGCGTCGATGCCTATGGCAGCGAGATGCCGCTGACCCAGGTCGGCACCATCGCGGTGCCGGAGGCGCGGATGATCACGGTGCAGGTCTGGGACCGCAGCTTGGTCAACGCCGTGGTCACCGCGATCCGCGATGCCGGCCTCGGCCTCAACCCCGGCAATGACGGGCAACTGGTCCGCGTGCCGATCCCGCAGCTCACCGGCGAGCGCCGCGCCGAACTGTCCAAGGCGGCGCACCGCTATGCCGAGGGGGCGAAGGTGGCGGTGCGCGGCGTCCGTCGCGACGGCATGGAGCAGATCAAGGCGCTGGAGAAAAAGGGCACCATCAGCCAGGACGAGCAGACCCGCTGGTCCGACGAGGTGCAGAAGCTGACCGACTCCTACGTCAAGCGCATCGACGACGCCCTGGCGGAGAAGGACAAGGAAATCAAACAGGTCTGATGGCAGCAATGGCGGGCGCGGTGCGCACGGCGGCAGTGCGGGGCGAGCAGCCGGGCGAGATCGTGCCGGCGCCGGTGCATGTCGCCATCATCATGGACGGCAATGGCCGCTGGGCCGCTGCCCGCGGTCTGCCGCGCGTCGCCGGCCATCGCGCCGGGGCGCAGGCGGTGCGCCGCGCCATCGAGGCGGCGATCCGTCATGATGTGCAATGGCTGACGCTGTATGCCTTCTCCAGCGAAAACTGGCGCCGTCCGGCCGGCGAGGTGCGCGACCTGACCGGGCTGCTGCGGCATTATCTGCGTCATGAGGTCGCCGAACTGGCGGCCCAGGGCGTGCGGCTGCGCTTCATCGGCGAACTGACCCGCTTCGATGCCGACATCCAGGCCGAATTGCTGCGGGCCGAGCGCGAGACCGCGGCCAACACCCGGCTCAATCTCGTCATTGCGCTGTCCTATGGCGCGCGCGCCGAGATCATCGATACCGCGCGGCGGATCGCCGCGGTGGTGCAGGCCGGCCGGCTGGACCCCGCAACCATCGACGAGGCGGTGTTCGCGGCGGCGATGGCGACCGCCGGCATTCCCGACCCGGACCTGATCCTGCGCACCAGCGGCGAGCAGCGGCTGTCGAACTTCCTGCTGTGGCAGGCGGCCTATGCCGAGCTGATGTTTCTCGATGTGCTGTGGCCGGAGTTCGGCGAGAGCCATTTCGCTGCGGCGTTGGCCGAATTCGCCCGGCGCGAGCGGCGCTTCGGTGCGCGCCCTGGCTGACGCCGGCGGCAGCGCGGCGAACGGTGGCCGCTGGTCGGATTTGCGGCTGCGCGTGCTCTCCGCCGCGGTGCTGCTGCCGCTGGCGCTGGCGGCGTTGTGGGTCGGCGGCTGGGCCTGGGCGGCGCTGGTGGTGCTGGCGACGCTGCTGATGGCGCGGGAATGGATGGACCTGTGGACGGCGCCGCCGCGCCCGGCGCTGGTGGCCGGCGGCTGGGCCTATCTGGCGCTGGCCGCGGCGGCGATGCTGTGGCTGCGCGGCGATGCGGTGGCCGGCCGCGGTGCTGTTTTGTTCGTGCTGCTGGTGGTATGGTCGAGCGACATCGGCGCCTATCTTGTTGGTCGGCTGGTCGGCGGCCCACGGCTGGCGCCGCAGATCTCGCCGGGCAAGACATGGTCGGGGGCGGCCGGCGGGCTGCTCGCCGCCGCTCTGGTCGGGGCCTCTGCCGGCGCGGCCGGCATCGCCCTGGCCGTGCTGCTCGGCCTCGCCGCCCAGGCCGGCGATTTGTTGGAGAGCCTGGCCAAGCGACGGGCCGGGGTGAAGGATTCGGGCCGTCTGATCCCTGGTCATGGCGGTCTGCTCGATCGGCTGGACGGGGTGCTGGCCGCCGGGCCGGCAGCGGCGCTGCTGGCGTTGGCGCTTGGGCGTGGAGGTCTGTTGTGGCAGTGAGGTCCATCACGGTTCTCGGCAGTACCGGCAGCGTCGGCACCCAGACGCTCGATCTGCTGGCCGAGGCGCCGGACCGCTACGCCGTGCGCGCGCTGGTCGGCGGGCGCAACGTGGCGCTGCTGGCCGAGCAGGCGCGCCGCCACCGCGCCGAGACCGCGGTGATCGCCGATGTTGCGCTGTGGCCGGCGCTGCGCGACGCGCTCGCCGGCAGCGGCATCCGCAGCGAGGCCGGGCCGCAGGCGGTGGTTGCGGCGGCGGCCCTGGGGGCCGACTGGACGATGGCGGCGATCACCGGTGTCGCCGGCCTGCCGGCGACGCTCGCGGCGATCCGCGGCGGTCGCTGCGTGGCGCTGGCCAACAAGGAAGCGCTGGTCAGCGCCGGCGAGCTGATGCTGCAGGCGGTGCGCGCCCACGGCGCCACCCTGCTGCCGGTCGATTCCGAGCACAACGCGATTTTCCAGGCCTGGGAGGAGGAAAATCGCGACGCCATCGAGCGTATCACGCTGACCGCGTCCGGCGGCCCGTTCCGCACCGCGACGCTGGAGGAGATGGCGCGGGCGCGGCCGGAGGCGGCGCTGCGCCATCCGGTGTGGTCGATGGGCGCGAAAATCTCCATCGACAGCGCGACGATGATGAACAAGGGCCTGGAACTGATCGAGGCGGCCCGCCTGTTCGCCCTGCCAAGTGCCGCGATCGACGTGCTGGTGCATCCGCAATCAGTCATTCACGGCATGGTGCATTATCGCGACGGCAGCATCCTGGCCCAGCTCGGCAGCCCGGACATGCGGGTGCCGATTGCGCATGCGCTGGCGTGGCCCGGCCGGATCGCCACCACCGCCCGTCGGCTCGACTTCGCCGCGCTCGGCCAGATCACCTTCGAGCCGCCCGACGAGACCCGCTTTCCGGCGCTGCGCCTCGCCCGCGCCGCGCTGCTCGCCGGCGGCGGCGCGCCCTGCATCCTGAACGCGGCCAACGAGGTGGCAGTCGCCGCCTATCTCGAGCGGCGCATCGGTTTTCTGGACATCGCCGCCGCGGCGCACCATGTTCTTGAGCAGACAGATGCGTCGGCCGCCGATAGTATCGCGGCGGTGCTGGACCTGGACGCAAGGGCGCGTGACGCCGCGGCCGGCTTCTGCGCCGCGCGGGCGCGCCCCGCCGCCTGAAGACGCTGCCCTTTACGGAGAGCCCGCGCCGTGTTCCATTTTCTGCCGCCGCCGCTGCGGACCGTCGTGCCGTTCGTCATCGTCCTCGGTGTGCTCGTGTTCTTCCATGAACTCGGCCACTATCTCGCGGCGCGCTGGCGCGGCGTGCATGTCGAGGCGTTCTCGATCGGCTTCGGCCGCTCGCTCGCCACCTGGACCGACCGGCGCGGCACGGTATGGAAGATCGGCTGGATCCCGCTCGGCGGCTACGTCAAGCTGCATGGCCAGGAACGGCCGCAGGAGGTGGCCGACGAAGTGCGGGCACAGTGGCAGACCGGGCGGACCTTTCATGAAAAGGGCGTCGGCTCGCGCGCCATCATCGTCGCCGCCGGGCCGGTGGCCAATTTCATCCTCGCCGCCATCCTGTTTGCGCTGCTGTTCGCCACCGCCGGCGAGCCGCGCATCCTGCCCGAAGTGGGTGAGGTGCTGCCCGGCAGCGCCGCCGCCCATGCCGGGCTGATCACCGGCGACCGCATCACCGCGATCGATGGCACGCCGGTCGCGCAGTTCGAGGACATCCAGCACATCGTCGCCGCCCGGCCGGAGCAGCCGATGACGCTGGCCATCCTGCGCGATGGCGCGGCGCAGACGGTGGCGCTGACCACCGACGCGCGCGAGGTTGCCGGGCGCCGCATCGGCAGTCTCGGCGTCACCGCCCATGCCGCCGAGTTCCGCCGCCTGTCGCCGGGCAGCGCGATGGTGCAGGGGGTGGGGCACACTTGGTACGTGGCGTCGCAGACACTGGCCGGGCTGTGGCAGATGGTCACCGCCGGGCGCGGCACCGAGGATCTCGGCGGACCGCTGCGCATCGCCCAGTTGTCGGGCGAGGTCGCGCAGGCCGGGTTCGGCAGTCTGGTCGATTTCATCGCCGTGCTGTCGATCAATCTCGGGCTGATCAACCTGTTCCCGATCCCGATTCTCGATGGCGGCCATCTGGTGTTTTTCGCCTTCGAGGCGGTGCGCGGCCGGCCGCTGCCGCAGCGTGCGGTTGAGTACGGCTTCCGCGCCGGGTTTGCGGTGCTGGCCAGCCTGTTCCTGTTTGCGACCTGGAACGACCTGTCACATCTCGGGCTGGTGCGTTGGGTGGCGCATCTGATCGGATAGACGCGGCCGGTTCCGCCATCACGGGTAGCGGAACCGCGAGACCACGGCTATTGTCCGCGCGCCCGCCGCCGGCCGAGTCCCGATCGCGGGGGCGCGGCCGGTCCCCACCGGGCGTATCGAGGAGGCCGTCTTGTGGTGGGCGGCGCCGCCGCAGGAGTTTTCGGCTTTTGGATCGCACCCGAGCAGCGTTGTTGGCGTCGTTGATCGGCGTGTCCGCAGTCGCGCCGTTGCCGCTGGCGGCGCAGACCGCATCGGGGCCTGTCGGACCCGAGCCGGCTGCGCCGGGGCCTGCTGCGCCGGGGCCTGCTGCGCCGGCACCGGCGACGCCGCGGCCGGCCGCGCCGGCGGCTGCCGCGCCGGCCAGGGTGCAGCCGCTGCGCCCGTCCGCGGCGACATCCGGCCAGGGCATCATCGGCGATATCCGCGTCGAAGGCGCTCACCGCATCGAGTCGGGCACCATCCGCTCGTATATGCTGGTGCAGCCGGGCGATCCGTTCGATCCCGACCGGCTCGACCGCAGCCTCAAGACGCTCTATGCCACCGGCCTGTTTTCCGACGTCAACATCAGCCGCAGCGGCAACACGCTGATCGTCAAGGTGGTGGAGAACCCGCTCGTCAACCGCGTCGCCTTCGAGGGCAACCGCAAGATCAACGACGACTCGCTGCGCGCCGAGCTGCAGCTCAAGCCACGCTCGGTCTATACTGCGGCGCTGGCGCAGGCCGACCGGCAGCGCCTGCTCGATCTCTATGCGCAGCGCGGGCGCTACGCCGCGCGGGTGACGCCCAAAATCATCAAGCTGGCGCAGAACCGGGTCGATGTGGTGTTCGAGATCACCGAGGGCGCGGCCACCCTGGTCAGCCGGATCGCTTTCGTCGGCAACCACGCATTCGGTGAAGGCAAGCTGCAGGAGGTGGTGCAGAGCCGCGAGGAGCGTTGGTGGCGCTTCCTGTCCAGCGCCGACATCTACGACCCTGAGCGGGTGACCTTCGACAAGGAGTTGCTGCGACGCTTTTATCTGCGCAATGGTTACGCCGATTTCAAGGTGACCAACGCCACCTCTGAACTGGCCCCCGACCGCTCGGCGTTCTTCCTGACCTTCACGCTTGACGAAGGCGAGCGCTACAAGGTTGCAAAAGTCGGGGTCGAGGTGACGCTGCCGCATGTCGATGCGGTGAGGCTGCGCAAGGTGGTCGATATCCAGGCCGGCGACTGGTACGACGGCGATGCGGTGGAGCGCAACGTGCAGTCGCTGACCGACGCGGTGCAGGCATTGGGCATCGCCTTCGTCGAGGTCAAGCCGCGCATCGCCCGTGATGCCAAAAAGCACACCGTCGAGCTGGTGTTCGATGTCGGCGAGGCGCCGCGCGTCTATGTCGAGCGTATCGACATCATCGGCAACACACGTACTGAGGATCAGGTGATCCGCCGCGAGTTCCGCATCGCCGAGGGCGACGCGATGAACTCCGCCCTGCTGCGCACCTCCCGCCAGTCGCTGGAGGATTTGAATTACTTTACCAAGGTCTCGGTCAGCCCGTCGCCCGGCTCAACGCCGGACAAATCCGTCATCACCACCACCATCGACGAAAAGGCGACCGGGGAGCTGACGCTCGGTGGCGGCTATTCCACCGATGTCGGCGCCCTGGCCAATATCGGCCTGCACGAAAAGAACCTGCTTGGCAGCGGTATTGATGCGGGCATCAACACGATTATCGCACAGCTCGAAAGTCAGATCGATCTGTCGCTGACCAACCCGTATTTCCTCGGCCGCAACATCGTCGCCGGTGCGGACATCTTCTATGTCGATAACAACCTTCAGTACGTGTCGGAGTATAACGAGCGGCGCTACGGCTTCAGCGTGAACGCAGGTTACAGCTTCAGCGACCATCTGCGCCAGTCGCTGACCTATTCGCTGGTCAGCCGTGATGTTTACGGCATCCTGCCCACCTCCAGCCCCTATGTCGCGGCGATGGCCGGCAACACCATCGTCTCGCAGGTCGGCCAGACATTGACCGTTGACTATCGTGACAGCACGCTCGATCCGCATTCCGGTTGGGTGATCCGCGCCGGCACCGATTTCGCCGGTGTCGGCGGCACGGAAACCTTCGTGCGCGCCAAGCTGGACACCGCCTATTACATCCCGCTCGATCTGATCAGCGGCAATCAGGACTGGGGTATCGCGCTGACCGGCGGCATCGGCTACTTGTTCGACATCGGGCGGCCGGAAAGCATCGTCGATCGGTTCTTCCTCGGCGGCGACAATCTGCGCGGCTTCCTCGATGGCGGCGTCGGTCCGCATGCGGCGCCCCCTCCCGGACAGAATTATTACGCCGACAGCCTTGGCGGCCGGTTCATCTGGACCGAATCGACCGAGCTTCGCTTTCCGCTGCCGCTGTCGCCCGATCTTGGGCTGACCGGCCGGACCTTTGTCGATGTCGGCGCGTTGAGCGGTGTGAAGGCGATCTATGGGGACCCGCTGGTCAATTACGCCGGGCCGCGCGTCGCCGCCGGTGTCGGCGTTACCTGGCGGTCGCCGTTTGGCCTGATCAATCTCGACCTGGCTCAGCCGATCATCAGGTATCGCTACGATCAGACTGAGTTTTTCCGCGTCGGCTTCGGTACGAGGTTCTAGTGCGCATGTTCCGTTCCTTTGCTGCCGTGGCTGTCGCCGCGGCGCTGTTGCTCCATCTGCCCCTGCCGGCCGCGGCGCAGCAGGGGCAGGATTTCTTCATCCCCGGCCAGCCGAAGCCGGCGGCCCCGTCGCGCCCGCCGCCGCCGCGCACCGTGCCGCGGTCGGCGGAGAGCGCCCCGGGCATGGCGCCGCAGGCCGATCTCGACACGCCGCCGCCGCCGCCGGCGCCCTCCGATCTGCCGCCGCCGCCGGACCTTCCGCCGCTGGCCAAGGGCGAAGCCCCGCCGGCCGCGGTGATCGGCGTGCTTGGCGTGCCGGAGGTGATGCGCGCCTCGATCGCCGGACAGGCGGTGGAAAAGGCGATCGGCGAGCGCCGCACCAAGCTCAACGAGGACGCGCAGAAGGAACAGTCGGTCTGGCGTGACATGCAGCAATCGCTGGCCAACGACCGCGCCAAATTGTCCCCCGAGCAGATCCGCGCCCGCGAGCGCGATCTGCAGGAGCGCATCACCACGGCGCAGCGCACCTTCCGCGAGCGCAACCGGATCATCCAGGAAGCGGCGCAATATGCCCTGGCGCAGATCGAGCGCACGCTGGTCAGCGTCATTCGTCAGGTGGCGGAATCGCGTGGCATGAACCTCGTGCTGCACCGCTCGCAGGTGGCGCTGAACGTCAATCCGCTCGACATCACCGATGCAGTGACGCAGGAGCTCAACAAGGTGCTGACCTCGGTGGTGATCCCGCCGGACGGCGTGTCGCCCTCGGCGATGATCGCGGCAATGAAGAAGGACGCGGCGAAGGCAACTCCGGCGGCGCCGGCGAAGCCCGCGGTCGCGCCGGCGCAGTAGTCGGGTGGCGGTCGGCGATCCGCGCTTCTTCGCCCGCCTCGGCCCATACGCGCTGGCCGAGGTGGCGGGCGCCTGCGGGGCGGAGGTGCCGGCGGCAGCGATGCCGCCGGACGGGTCGGCGGAGACGCTGCTGGATGGCGTAGCCCCGCTGCAGCTGGCCGGCCCCAGCGAGGTCAGCTTCCTCGACAACCGCCGCTACGCCGCGGCGCTGGCGGCGACGCGCGCCGGCGCGGTGATCGTGCATCCCGACATGGCCGCGCGCGTGCCTGCCGGCACGCGGGCGCTGGTCACGGCGGACCCCTATGTCGGCTGGGCCCGCGTCGCCGGGCTGTTCCATCCGCCGCCGCCGGCGGTGCCGGGTGTGCATGCCACGGCTCTGGTCGATGCTTCGGCGACGGTCGATGCCTCAGCCGAGATCGGTCCGTTTGCGGTGATCGGCGCCCGGGCCGCGATCGGGCCGCGCTGCCGCATCGGCGCCCATGCCGCGATCGGCGAGGGCGTGACGATCGGCGCCGACTGCCGCATCGGCGCGCATGTCAGCATCAGCCACGCGCTGCTCGGTGCCCGCATCACGCTGTATCCGGGCGTGCGCGTCGGCCAGGACGGCTTCGGCTTTGCCACCACCAAAGCCGGGTTCGTCAGTGTGCCGCAACTCGGCCGGGTGCTGATCGAAGACGATGTGGAGGTCGGCGCCAACACCACCATCGACCGCGGCTCCGCCCACGACACGGTGATCGGCGCCGGCTGTCGGCTCGACAATCTGGTGCAGATCGGTCACAATGTCAGGCTCGGGCGCTGTTGTGTGGTCGTGGCGCAGGTGGGTATCTCCGGCTCGACGGTGCTGGAGGATTTTGTCATGATCGGTGGGCAGGCCGGATTGGCCGGCCATATCCGCGTCGGCCGCGGTGCGCGGGTCGGCGCGCAGGCCGGGGTGATGTCGGATGTGGCGGCGGCGGCCGAAGTGGTCGGCAGCCCGGCCCTGCCGTCGCGGGAGTTTTTTCGCCAAGTGGCGACGTTGCGTCGGTTCGTCGCGCGTCAGCAGACATCGCCGCCGGACGACGACGACGTGGGACGGACAGGATCGACGGGATCGAGTGCGACGTGATGGACAGCACCGTGGCAGAGGCGCAGGAGGCGGCCGGCGAGTCCGGGATGACGGTGGACATCGCCGGCATCCTGGAGGCCATTCCGCACCGCTATCCGTTCCTGCTGATCGACCGCGTCGTCGAACTGGTGCCCAACCGGTCCGCCGTCGGCATCAAGAACGTCAGCGTCAACGAGAGCTTCTTCCAGGGCCATTTCCCCGGCCATCCGGTGATGCCGGGCGTGCTCATCATCGAGAGCATGGCGCAGACCGCGGCGGTGCTGGTGGTCAAGACGCTCGGGCCGGACGCGGCGGGCAGGGTGGTCTATTTCATGTCGGTCGAGGGAGCCAAGTTCCGCCGTCCGATCCAGCCCGGCGATCAGGTGCGCATCCATGTCGTCAAGCAGCGCAATCGCGGCAATGTCTGGAAGTTCCACGCCATTGCCCGCGTCGAGGGTGTTCCAGTGGCCGAGGCGACCTATTCCGCGATGATCATGGACCGCGTGGCCGAGCGGTAGCGGCGATCCTGGAGGCAAGCGAGTGTCGAGCGTAATCCACCCGACTGCGGTCGTGGCGGCCGGAGCCATGATCGGGGACGGTGTGCGCATCGGCCCCTGGTGCAGCATCGGCCCCGACGTCAGTCTCGGTGACGGGGCGGAACTGGTCAGCCATGTCGTCATCGACGGCCATACGCGTATTGGCACGCAGGCACGCCTGTTTCCCTTCTGCAGCGTCGGCCTGCCGCCGCAGGACCTGAAATACCGCGGCGAGCCGACGCAGTGCGAGGTCGGCGCGCGGACGCAGGTGCGCGAGCACGTCACCATCCATCGCGGCACCGTCACCGGCAGCGGCAAAACCAGCGTCGGCGCCGACTGTCTGCTGATGGCGGTGGTGCATGTGGCGCATGATTGCGCCCTCGGCGACGGCGTCATCGTCGCCAACAACGTGGTGATGGGCGGGCATGTCACCATCGGCGACGGCGCGGTGATCGGCGGCGCCGCGGCGCTGCATCAGTTTGTCCGCATTGGCCGCGGCGCCATGGTCGGCGGCGTGTCCGGCGTCGAGGGCGACGTGATCCCGTTCGGCAGCGTCATCGGCAATCGTGCCCGGCTGGCCGGCCTGAACCTCGTGCGCCTCAAGCGACTCGGCGTCGAACGGGCGCAGATCCATCGGCTGCGCGCCGCCTTCCGGCTGCTGTTCCGTGCCGAGGGCGTGTTCGCCGACCGGTTGGCGGCGGTGCGGGCGGAATTTGCCGGCGATGTGCTGGTCGAAGAAGTACTGGAGTTCGCCGCCGCCCCCAGCCGCCGCGGCCTGATCCGCGTCACCGCCGACGCGGGGGATGAGGATGCCGGCGGCGGCTAACGCGGCCCGCGGATGCCGCGGTTCAGTGCAGCGTCGCCCCGAAAGGCGCCGCCTGCGGCACCTCGCCGGCGAGGCATTCCGTGGCGCAGACATCCATTGCCGTCAGCAGCGCCGTCAGTGTTCGGTCGAGACGCAGCGCCGCGGCCTCATCGGCCAGCATGCGCAGACACTCGACGATGCCCTGGGCGCTTGGGTCGTCGTTCATGATGCTTCAATCCCTGGCAGCGGTGCTCACGGATGCGTGACCGCCAACGCGTTGCCTATGCCTGAACCGGGGCCACCGGAGCAACAGGAATCCGCCGATGCCAGGCGCTGAGCCGCCGCGGGCGCTCGGCATCCTGGCCGGCGGCGGGCCGCTGCCGGGAAGGGTGGCGGCGGCGGCGGCGGCGGCGGGGCGCGGCGTGTTCCTGGTCGGGCTGGAGGGCTATGCCGAACCCGCGGTGCTGGCGCCGTTCCGCCATGCCTGGGCGCGGCTCGGCGCCGCCGGGCGCATCCTTGCCCTGCTGCGCGAGGCGTCCTGCACTGATCTGGTGCTGGTCGGCCCGGTGCGCCGGCCGTCGTTTCTGCATCTGCGGCCGGACGCCGAGGGGGCGCGGCTGCTCGCCCGCATCGGCCGCGCCGCGTTTGCCGGCGATGACGGGCTGCTCGCCGCCATCGTCCGGGTGCTGGCCGAGGAGGGGTTTCGCGTGCTCGGCGCGCATGAGGTGCTGACCGAGGCGGTCGCCCCCGCCGGCCTGCTCGGCCGCCACGCGCCGGACGCCGAGGCGCGCGGCGACATCGCCCGCGGCATCGCGGTGGTGCGTGCGCTCGGCGCCGTCGATGTCGGCCAGGGCTGCGTCGTGCAGCAGGGCATCGTGCTGTGTGTCGAGGCGATCGAGGGGACCGACGCGATGCTGGCGCGCGCCGCCGGCCTCGCCCGTCCGGGGCCGGGCGGGGTGCTGGTGAAACTGGTCAAGCCGGGGCAGGATCGCCGCGCCGACCTGCCGACCATCGGCCCGGCCACGGTGCGCGCGGCGCGGGCGGCAGGGTTGCGCGGCATCGCCGTCGAGGCCGGCGGCACGTTGCTGACCGACCGCGCCGGTCTGGTCGATGCCGCCGATGCGGCAGGTCTGTTCGTGCTGGGGATCGACCCCGGCCGGCTATCCGAGACAGGAGAAACGTCATGAGCGAAGCCAACCGCTACCTGCACACCATGCTGCGCGTCGGCAATCTCGACCGCAGCATCGCTTTCTACCGGGACATGTTCGGCATGAAGGAACTGCGCCGCACCGACGTTCCGGACGGCAAATATACCCTGGTGTTCATGGGCTACGGCGACGAGGCGACGCATACGGTGCTGGAGCTGACCTATAATTACGGGGTCGAGAGCTACGAGATCGGCACCGCCTTCGGCCATCTCGCCGTCGGCATGCCGGACATCCGCGCCGCCTGCGAGAAGATGCGCGCCGCCGGCGTCAACATCACCCGCGAACCGGGGCCGGTGAAGTTCGGCACCACCATGATCGCCTTCGTCGAGGACCCCGACGGCTACAAGATCGAGCTGATCGAGCGGCACTGATCCCAGTGCCGCGTGTCTCCCCCTTTCCTGGCGGCAGGGGGGAGCGCGCCGCATGCTGATCCCGCGGCGCACCCTGCGCGTCGGCGTCACCGGCCTCGCGCGCGCCGGCAAGACGGTGCTGCTGACCTCCATCGCCGGCAATCTGCTGGCCGCCGGGGCGGGGCTGCCGACGCTGCCGGCGCTGGCGGCACGGCTGGGCGGCCGGTCGCTGCGGATCCGCCTTGCTCCCGCCGGCGCCGATGCCCTGCCGCGCTTTGACCACGCCGCGCATCTCGCAGCACTGGCCGCCGACCCACCGCACTGGCCGGCGCGCACCGATGCGGTCTCGCTGCTCGCCTTCGATCTCGACGTCGGCCGCGCCACGCCCGGCCTGCCGCCGCGCCGCTTGCGTCTGGAACTGCTCGACTATCCCGGCGAATGGCTGCTCGACCTGCCGATGCTGGCGCAGGATTTCGCCGCGTGGTCGCGCGCCGCGCTGCACCGGCTGGAGCCGTATGCCGAGGCGGCCGGATTTCTCGGCTTCGTCCGCGGCCTGCCGGTCGCGGCACCGCGCGACGAGGTGCTGGCCGCCACCGGCCATCATCTGTATCGCGCGGCGCTGCGCCGACTGCGCGATGATCGCGGTCTGGCGATGCTGCAGCCAGGCCGCTTCCTGATGCCGGCGCCCGGTGGCGCGCCGCCGTGGCTCGGCTTCTTTCCCTGCGCCGGCAGCGGCCCGCTGGCCGGCCTGCTGCGCGAGCGGTTCGACCGCTATTGCGCCGAGGTGCGGCACAGCCTCGCCGCCCCGGTGTTCGGCGGCATCGACCGGCTGGTGGTGCTGGCCGACCTGCTGAGCGCGCTGCATGCCGGCGCCGAGCCGTTCGCCGATGCCGCGGCGGCGCTCGGCGCCGTTGCCGGGGCGCTGCGCTGGCGCCGCCGGCTGCCGTTCCTGCCGGCCTGGCTGCCGTTCGTCCCCGGCATTGCCCGCGTCGCCTATGTGGCCAGCAAGGCGGACCACGTCGCCGAGCGGCAGCGCGGCAATCTTGCCGCCCTGGTGTCGCGGTTGACCGAGGTGCCGCGCGCCGACACCGCCGCCGACACCGACACCGCCGCCGTCGCCGTCGCCGCGGTGCGCTGCACGGAGGACGTGGTGTGGACGCTGGAGGGCCATCCCGTCTCCGCCGTGCGCGGCCGGGTGGCCGGCGCGGCGCGGGCCGGCCGCTCCTATCCGGGCGAGGTGCCGGACCGTCCGCCCGACGCCGCGTTCTGGGCGCATCCGTTCCTTGCCTTGCCGGATTTCGAGCCGATGCGCCTGCCGCTGGGCGGACGCGCCGGGGTGCCCCATATCGGGGTGGAC
The DNA here is from genome assembly GCA_021845985.1 of Pseudomonadota bacterium. Taxonomy (GTDB): domain Bacteria; phylum Pseudomonadota; class Alphaproteobacteria; order Acetobacterales; family Acetobacteraceae; genus JAFKFJ01. Next base: position 296,549 of record JAJZES010000012.1, read on the forward strand.
ACGCTGCTCGACTTTCTGGTGGGAGACCGGTTGTGAGTGAGACCCGCGTCGTGCCCCGCTTCGCGCTCGAAGAGGCGCCGATCGAACGGCTGGAGGCGGCGAGCCTGCCGCTGCCGCTGCCGCTGCCGCTGGTGCCGCCGCCGGCCGCCGGTGCGGGCACGCTCGGGCTGGCGGCGTCCGGCGCCGCGCTGCTGGTGCTCGGCCTCGCCGTGCTGGTGGTCGGCAATTTCGTCGCCGCCCAGTTCGACCGTGCGGCCTGGCTCGGCTGGCTGACGCTCGGCATCGCCACCGCCGGCTTCGGCCTGATCGCGGCCTCCATCGGGGGCGAACTGCGCGGCCTGCTTGGTCTGCGCCGCGTCGATCATCTGCGGCTGGCGCTGGCCGATCCGGCGCGGGCGCGCGGCGCGGCGCTGGCATGGCTCGACACGCTGGCCGAGGGGGCTGCGCTGCGCCCCGCCCTGGCTGCCGCCGAAGCGCCGGAGGCAATCGCCGCCCTGCTGCGCGCCGGCCCGGTCGCCGCGCTGCGGGCGCAGTCGGATGCGCTCGGCCGGGCGGCGGCGCTCCAAGTGTTCGCCGCCGCCGCCGCGGTGCCCTCGCCGGCGCTGGACGGGCTGCTGGTGGCGTGGCGCGGCGCGCGGCTGGTGCGTCAGGTGGCGGCGCTGCATGGGTTGCGGCCGGGCACGCTCGGCACGCTGGCGCTGCTGCGCCGTGTCGCCCTCGCCGCCGCCGGGGTCGTCGCCACCGATCTGGCGCTGGATGCGGCGACGCGCGCGGTGCTGTCGAACCCGCTGTTGCGCCATGTCGCGGGCGAGGTCGCCGGGGCCGGCGTCGCCGCGCGGCGCATGGTGGTGCTGGCGCGCGTCACCGCCGCCGCCTGCAGCCCGCTGCAATAGGGCCGGGCGGCCGCCGGTTCAGCCGGCTTCGGCGGCGGCGCCGGCGGGGAAGCGGAAGGTCCACATCGTCCCGCTGTCGCAGACGAGGTCCACCTTGGCGCGCACCTGCTGCGCCAGCCGCCGCACGAGGCCGATGCCGTGGCGCTTGCTGCCCGGATTCTCGACGAAGCCGGCGCCGTCGTCGCGGATGATCAGCTCGGCTTCTCCCGTCTGCTCCGATCGGCGCAGCGTCACGGTGATGGCGCCCGCCGCGTCGGGGAAGGCATGCGCGTAGCAGTTCGATACGAGCTCGGCGACCACCATGCCTAGGTTCAGGACCCATAAAAAGCTTGCAGCGACGCGGAGCGGCGTGATTCTGAGTGTGGCGGGAGGTATCCGCCATGAGCGACCTATTTTGGCTGTCGGACGCACAGATGGCGCGGATCGCGCCGCA
>JAJZES010000013.1 GCA_021845985.1 Pseudomonadota bacterium
CCGCCACTCCGCCGCCCTGCGGCGCCCAATCGAGCGGATACATCCCCAGCCTGACGCATCTGGCGAAGCTCGAATACGGCCAGTCGGCGGCATGGGCGGCAAGTCCGTGCTTCACCGGATCGAAATGAATGTGAGCTGCGTAATCCTGCTCATCACGGATCGTGTGCTCCCAATATCGCCGTTGCCAAATGCCAGACTCCCGCTTGCGGACCAGCGAGGCGCGCCGGTCCTCCGCCGGCGCGACGCAACGTGAGAACAGCGCCTTGATCATCTGCCACCGGATCGGAAAGTCGCAGTCGTCCGGTGGCAATGTCCAGAGGCAATGCAGGTGATCCGGCAGCACCACCCAGGCATCACTGTGGAACGGATGGCGCGCCCGCGCGGCGCGCACCGCGCCGCGCCGCGCCTCGATTTCACTGATCAGCAAATCAGCGCGGCGGTCACGCAGAGTGACCGTGAAGAAATACGATCCGCCTGCCACACGGTTGCGGCGATAATTGGCCATGGCCTCGCCAGTCCTGCTTTGCCGGCCTGGTGCTGCGCCAGCCGCCCGTCCGCTCCCGGCCCATCTCCGACAGCCAGGCCGCAGCGCCCGGCACCGCACGACAGCTTGACCGGACCAGCGCGGCGCATATACGACGCTGCGGACACTCTGACCAAACACGCTCCGCGTCAGGGGCCGCGGCAACGAATGACCCGCAGGTCCGCATCATCCGCCGCAACACGGCAAATCCAGGAGCGCGCAGACCCTGTGCCGAACGCCACGGACGACCTTGGCCTGCCCTCGGCGCAATCGGACGCCGCCGGCGATCAGGCCGCGATCAACCCTATCCTGCGCCAGCCGACGCCGGCCGACAGCGCCGCCGGCCGCCCATGATCGACCGCCGCTGGCTCCCCCTCAACGCGTTGCGCGCCTTCGAGGCGGTCGGCCGCAACCTCAGTTTCACCGCCGCCGCCAGCGCGCTGAGCGTGTCGCAAAGCGCCGTCAGCCGCCATGTCATCGCGCTGGAGGGGTTGCTCGGCACGCCGCTGTTTGAACGAAAGCCCGGCGCCTTCGCGCTCACCGATGCCGGTGCCGCGCTGCTGCCGGTGGTGCGCAAATCTTTCGACCGCATCGAGCAGGCGCTGAACGACATCGTCCATGACGGCGGCGCCCGCGCCCGCAGCCTGCGGGTGCAGTTGCCGCCGAGCTTCGCCCAACTGCTCGCCGTGCCGATCCTGCGCGACTTCCGCCGCGCCTGCCCCGACGTCATCCTCGACATCGAAAGCCCGCATCAGGTCGGGCAAGCGGCGCGCGACACCGATGTCGCGGTGATCTACGCCAAGCCGCAGGTCAGCGACCGCGTCTCCAACCTGCTGTGGATGGAGCGGCTGACGCCGATGTGCCATCCCGCCGCCGCCGCCGCCGCCGCGGCCGGCCTCGCCGCCTTCCTCGCCCACAGCGAATTGCTGCACGGCAAGCTTGAGCACGAGTCGCGCCACAAACTCTGGCACCTGCTGTTCCGCCAGTGCGGCATCACCGCCGAGGTGGAACGCGGCCTCGTCTTCGACACCTCGGCGCTGGCCGCCCAGTATGCCCTGTCGGGCGAGGGTGTGGCGCTGCTCGACCCGCTGCTGTTCGCCGCCGATCTGGCCGCCGGGCGGCTGGTCGCGCCGTTCGATGCGGTGCTCGAATCCGGCTACGGTTATTATCTGACGGTCCACCCGGAAGACCTGTCGGACCCGGCGATTGCGCGCTTCCGCGCCTGGATGGTGGAGCGGTTCGGCCTCTCGCCGCCGCCGGCGCTGCGCATGGTGGCCAAACCGGCGGCGGCTCAGGCGCCGTCCTGATCGGCGCCGGGCGGCGCGCCGATCAACCCGGCAACCAGTTCCGGCTGGTCCCAGTGCAGCGAATGCCCGGCATCGGGCAGCAGATGCACGGCAATGCGCGGCGGCACGGTGCGCGCCTGGGTCCACGCCAGCACCCGATCCTCCAGCCCGAGCAACACCCGCGCCGGCATCGCCAGCCGGGCCAGATCGGTGGTGATGTCCAGCCCGGCCGCCAGCGACTCGGCCAACCCGCGCAACCGCCGCCGCGGCCCGAGCAGCGCCGCCAGTTGCTCGAGCTGATCCGCCGGAATCACCGGCGGACGCTGCGCCACATGCGCCAGCAAGGCCCGCAGCTCCGCTCCGCTGCTGATCGCGGCGACACGGCGCAGAAAGCCGGGATCGGCGATCGGCCCGAGGCCGCCGGGCGCCAGCAAGGTCACTTGGGCAACCCGCGCCGGCGCCGCCACCGCCAGCCGCGTCGCCACCGCACCGCCGAGCGAATGGCCGGCCAGCGTCACCGGCGCCGCCCCCAGCGCCGCCAGCAGCCCGAGCAGCGGCGGCAGCAAGGCGGCGAATTCATCCGCCGCATGCAGCGTCGCGCCATGCCCCGGCATGTCCGCCGCCACCACCCGCCAGCCGCGCGCACTGAGCAGCGGCGCCAGACCGGCAAAGCTCAGGCTGTCGCCGCCGAACCCGTGCAGCAGCAGCAGCGTGCGGCGCGCCGCCGGCGGCGCCCAGACGCGGCAGGCGACGCCGGCGATGATCGTCTCGCTCATTCGCCGATCCGCCGCAGCAGCAACTCGCGGCCCTCGGCGAGCACGGCGATGTCCTCGGCGAACAGCCGGCAAAACGCGGCGATGGCGTGGCGCGTGTCCTGCGCCGGGCGGTCGGCAAAGCGGAACTCCACGTCATCGAACAGCATGAACCCGCCGACCGGCAGCAGGCCCCAGCACAGCACCGCGTCCTGGATGACGTATTTGGCCTCGTGCGCGCCGTCGATGAAGATGAAGTCGAAACGCTCGCCGGCCAGACGCGGCAGCACCTGCTGCGAGGCGCCGACCAGCTTGCGCACCTGCGCGGCGCGGCCGGTGCGGGCGATGTTGGCATCGAACGCCGCCTGCAGTCCGGGCAGCGCCGCGCCGGCGGCGCTGGCGTGCTCGGAACTGCCGGCGAAGGTGTCGATGCAGGTCAGCCGGCCGCCGCGCGGGCCGATCACCGCATCGAGCAGCCATGCCGCCGACGCCCCCTGCCAACTGCCGATCTCCAGCGCCGCAAGCGGCGCGGCGGTGATCTGGTCGCGGAACCAGCCGCGCCAGTCGTCCAGCTTGGCGGCGAAATAGTCGTGGGTGAAGACATAGCCGTGGCGGGCGCTCTCCGGCCAGCCATGCAGCGCGTGCGAGCGCCGGTACTGCTCGGCGCAGCCGGCGAGGTCGCCGAGCGCGCGCAGATTTCCCGCCAGCAGGTGATGCGTCCAGAAATCCCCCAGCCCCGCCTCGATCAGCGCCCGCAGCAGCGCCGCCGCGTCCTGCGGGCGGCCGAGCAGTTCATAGGCCTGCGCCAGCAGCCCGCTCAGCGGCACCAGCAACTCTCCCGGCGCGGCAACGGCGCGCTGCAGCCGATCGAGACTGGCGGCGGCTCCGTCACGTTCGAGCGCCTCGCGCAGCAGGTTGTAGTCGTCCCAGCCCACGCCCCGCCCCCATGTGACATCGTGCCGGTGGTTTCGTAGGATGGCGCTCCATTGGTCCGCAACGGGGCAAACGCAATGCAGGCGTCTTTCGCCGATCTGGCAGGTCGTGTGGTGCTGGTAACCGGGGCGAGCACCGGCATCGGCGCCGCTGTCGCGCGCGGCTTCGGCGGCGTCGGCGCGCAGGTCGCGGTGCACTACAACAACAGCCCCGCCGACGCCGAACGGGTCGCCGGCGACATCACCGATGCCGGCGGCACCGCCTGGACCGAACATGCCGACCTTGCCCGGCCGGGCGCCGCGGCGGCGCTGATCGATCGGGTCGTGGGGCATGCCGGGCGGCTCGACGTGCTGGTCAACAATGCCGGCCACCTGATCCGCCGCGTCCGCTTCGCCGAGGCCGACATGGCGCTGTTCCGCGACCTCGTCGATCTCAACCTGCACAGTCTGGCGGAAGCCTGCATGGCGGTGCTGCCGCATTTCCGCGCCGCCGGACGCGGCTGCATCATCAACACCAGCTCGGTCGCGGCACGCAATGGCGGCAGCCCCGGCACGGCCATGTACGCCGCCGCCAAGGGCGGCGTCTCGACACTGACGCGCGGGCTGGCGAAGGAAGTGGCGCGCGACAACATCCGCGTCAACGCGGTGGCGCCGGGCGTCATCCTGACCCCGTTGCATGCCACGCTGACGGGGGCGGACACCATGGCGGCGATGATCGGCACCATCCCGATGGGCCGCGCCGGCACCGCCGAGGAATGCGTCGGCGCCTATCTGTTCCTCGCCAGCGAATCGCTCAGCGGCTACATCACCGGCCAGGTGATCGAGGTCAACGGCGGCCAGTTGATGCCCTGACCCGACGCACCGCGCCTCATGCGCCGCCGCGCAGCGCCAGGGCGCGGGCATAGACCTGCTTGCGCGGCAGCCCGGTCGCCGCACTGGCCAGCGCCACCGCCTCGCGCACGCTGTGCCCGGCCAGCGCCGCGCGCAGCGCCGCATCGAGATCGGCGGCATCCGCCGCCTCCTCCGGCGCCGGGCCGACCACCAATGTCACCTCGCCGCGCGGCGCCGTCTCGGCATAGTGGGCGGCCAGTTCGGTCAGGCTGCCGCGCCGCACCTCCTCGAATCGCTTGGTCAACTCGCGCGCCACGGCGGCCGGCCGGTCGCCGAACGCCGCGGCCAGATCGGCCAGCGTCTCCGGCACCCGATGCGGCGCCTCGTACCACAGCAGCGTCGCCGACAGCCCGGCCCGCTCGGCGGCGCGCAGCCCGGCAAACGCGGCGCGGCGGGCGGCGGCGCGCGGCGGCGGGAAGCCGAGCATGAGGAACGGCAGCGGCGGCAGGCCGGACAGCACCAGCGCCAGCACCGCCGCATTCGGCCCCGGCAGCGCGCCGACCCTGACCCCGGCGGCAATCGCCGCGCGCACCAGCCGATAGCCGGGATCGGACACCAGTGGCGTGCCGGCATCGGAAACCAGCGCCACCCGCCGCCCGGCGCGCAGCAGCGCCAGCGTCGCGGCGATGCGCGCATCCTCGTTGTGCTCATGCAGCGGCGCGGTGCGCGCGGCGATGCCGAGGGCGGCGAACAGCCGTGCACTGACGCGGGTGTCCTCGCACAGCACGAGGTCGGCGGCGCGCAGCGTGGCGACGGCGCGTGCTGTCACATCGCCAAGGTTGCCGAGCGGCGTCGGAACCAGCACAAGTCCCTCCGGCAGCGGAGCGTGCGAACCGGGTGCCGCGGGAGGAGGGTCGGATGGGTCTTCGTGCATGGGCGCTCCTTGGCGCCACGCTGGCACTGGCGGGCTGCATGCAGGTCAGCATGCCCGATGGCGGCGGTCCAGTCATGCCCTCGGACGCCGCCGGCGCGGCGCGCCCGCCGGCGCATGTCGCGGTGGCGCTGCTCGCCCCGCTCACCGGCGTCAATGCCGAACGCGGCAAAATCCTGGTGCAGGCGGCGCAACTGGCGCTGGCCGCGCCGGGCGCCCCGCCGCTCGATGTGCAGGACACCGCCAGCACGCCGCAAGGCGCGGCGGCGGCGGTGGCGGCGGCGATCAGCGCCGGCGACGGGCTGATCCTCGGCCCGCTGACCGCCGCCGAGACCGCCGCCGCCGCCGGACCGGCGCAGGCGGCGGGGGTGCCGATGCTGGCCTTCACCAATGACCGGGCGCAGGCGCGGCCGGGCGTCTGGCCGCTCGGCATCACCCCGGCGCAGCAGGTGCGCCGGCTGGTCGGGGCGGCGACGGCGCAGGGCCGGACGCATTTCGCCGCCCTGCTGCCGCCCGGCGAATTCGGCGCGGCGATGGCCGCCGCGCTGTCCGACGCGCTCGCCGCCGCCGGCGCCGCGCCGCCCGACATCCGCATCCATGACGGCAGCAACGCCGGCATCCAGCACACGCTGCGCGACCTGTCGGACTATGCCAACCGGCGCGGCCCGCTCGACGCGCAGATCAAGGCGGCGCGCGACACCCATACCGCGGAGGGTCGCCGTCAGGCCGCCGAACTGGCCAAGACGCCGATCCCGCCGCCGGCCTTCGACACCCTGCTGCTCGCCGATACCGGCGAGAAACTCGCTTGGCTGACCAGCTTCCTCGGCTATTACGACATCGACCGGCCACAGGTGCGCGTGCTCGGTCCGGCGCTGTGGGCCAACCCGGCGGCGCGCGGCGGCGCCGACCTCAACGGCGCCTGGTATGCCGCGCCCGACCCGGCGGCGCGCGCCAGCTTCGATGCCGCGTATCAGGACAAATACGGCGCGCCGGCGCCGGTGCTGGCCGATGTCGCCTATGACGCCGCCGCCATCGCCCGCGTCGCCGCGGCCGGCCGCGGCTATGCCAGCGCCTCGCTGTGCCGCGCCGAAGGCTTCGCCGGCGTCGATGGCGTGTTCGCGCTGCGCAGCGATGGCACGGTGCGGCGCGGCCTCGCGGTGTTCCAGATCCACCGCGGCGGGGCCGAGGCGATCGAACCGGCGCCGACCGCGCTTGGCGGTCCCGGCATCTGATCGGCGATGCGCGTCGGCCTGCTGCTCGCCACCGCCGCGGCGATCGGCGCCACCCCCGCCGTCGCGCTGCTGCTGCTCGCCGTCACCGGTGCGGCGCGGGCGGGGCCGGCGCTGCTGGCGCTGGCGGCGGTGCTGCTCGCCGCGCTGCTGCTGGCGGCGCTGTGGGCGCGCGACATGGAGCGGCTGGCCGAGACGGTGCGCCACGCCATGCTGGAGAACAGCCTGTCGCTGGCGCACGCCGCCGGCGCCGCGCGGCTGCCGCCGGTCGAGCGCATCGCCCGCGCCATCGAACGGCTGGCGCGCACCCTGGCCAGCCGCGCCGGGCAGATCGGTCAGGTGCTGCGCGCCACCGAGACCATCCTCGACCGGCTGCCCGACCCGCTGCTGGTGCTCGGCGCCGACCGCTCGATCCGCCGCGCCAACGCCGCCGCCCGCGCCGCCTTCGGCGGCGAGATCCAGGCGGTGCTGCGCCATCCGGTGCTGCGCGCCGCCCTCGACCGCGCCTTCGCCCAGGGCACCCCGCAGATCGCCGATCTGAGCCTGAAAGTCCCGGTCCCGCGCGAGGTGCAGGCGGCGGTGCTGATGCTCGACCCGCCGCTGGCCGATGGCGGCCATGCCATCGTCGTGCTGTCCGACCGCACCCGCGAGCGCGCGGTCGAGCGCATGCGCGCCGATTTCGTCGCCAATGTCAGCCACGAACTGCGCACGCCGCTGGCCAGCCTGATCGGCTTCATCGACACGCTGCGCGGCCCCGCCGCCGACGACCGGCCGGTCCAGCAACGCTTCCTCGGCATCATGGCCGAGCAGGCGCAGCGGATGAACCGGCTGATCGACGACCTGCTGTCGCTGTCGCGCATCGAACTGGCCGAGCATCAGCCGCCGGTCGGCAGCGTCGATGCGGCGGCGCTGCTGGCACGCATCGCCGCCGCCTTCGAGCCGCGCAGCGCCGCCGGCCGGCTCAGCATCACGGTGGCCGAGGGGCTGCCGCCGATGGTGGCCGATGCCGACCAGATCGAGCAGGTGTTGCACAACCTGGTCGAAAACGCGCTGAAATACGGCGGCGGCACAGTGCGGCTGTCGGCCACGGCGGCGGCGGGCACGCGCTGGCCGGCGCGGCGCGGCATCGTGCTGGCGGTGGCCGATGACGGGCCGGGCATCCCGCGCGAACACATCCCGCGGCTGACCGAGCGCTTCTACCGCATCGACAAGGGCCGCAGCCGCGCCGCCGGCGGCACCGGCCTCGGGCTTGCCATCGTCAAGCACATCGTCAGCCGTCATCGCGGGCAATTGGTCATCGAAAGCGAAGAAGGGCATGGTAGTACCTTCTCCGTCTGGCTGCCAGCGACGCAAACGGCTGTCTGACGCATTCTGCAACGGTATGACGTCAGGACAGTTCATGCATATCCATGTCGGCTACGATCTGGCGTTCGATTGTCCGCAGCCATTGCCGATGATCGTGATGCTGAACATCCATTATTCCCGCGCCTCCGACATTCTGCAGCCGGACCATCTGCACACCGTGCCGGCGGTGCCGATCAGCGCCTATCGCGACCTGTTCGGCAACTGGTGCAGCCGGCTGGTGGCGCCGGCCGGCGGCATCAGGCTGCACGCCGATGCGCTGGTGCGCGACAGCGGCCTGCCCGACACCGCCGCACCCGAGGCGCGCCAGCACGCGGTCGAGTCGCTGCCATCCGACACGCTGATGTATCTGCTCGGCAGCCGCTATTGCGAGACCGACCGGCTGCTGGCGCCGGCCTGGGCGATGTTCGGCCATCTCCAGGGCTGGGCGCTGGTGGCGGCAATCTGCGGCTTCGTGCATGGCCATGTCCGCTTCGGCTATCAGCACGCGCGGGTGACGCGCACGGCGTGGGAGACCTACAACGAGCGCATCGGCGTCTGCCGCGACTTCGCCCATCTGGCGCTGACGCTGTGCCGCTGCATGAACATCCCGGCGCGCTACTGCACCGGCTATCTCGGCGATATCGGGGTGCCGCCGGACACCGCGCCGATGGATTTCTCCGGCTGGTTCGAGGCCTATCTCGGCGACCGCTGGCACGTCTTCGACGCCCGCCACAACGCCGCGCGCATCGGCCGCATCCTCATCGCCACCGGCCGCGACGCCGCCGATGTCGCCATCAGCAGCAGCTTCGGCCCCAACACGCTGACCGGCTTCCGCGTCTGGACCGACGAGGTCGCGCCGTAGCCGCCAGCCTGCTATCCAGCGGCGAGGAGGCCCCATGCCCGAAATCGCCGCGACGCTGCGCCAAAACTACCGCCCGCCGGCTTGGCTGGTCGATACGGTTGATCTGTCGTTCGACCTGTCGCCGGGAACCAGCCGCGTCCGCGCGACGCTGGCGATCCGGCGCAATCCGGCGCATGGCGGCGGCGAACCGCTGCGCCTGAACGGCGAGGCGGTGCGGCTGCTGTCGGTGGCGCTGGACGGCGCGCTGCTGCACGGCAACCGCTACAGCCTGTCCGATGATGCGCTGACCATCGCCGAGCTGCCGGACGCCTTCACCCTCGACACCGAAGTCGAAATCAGCCCGGAGCAGAACACCGAGCTGTCGGGCCTGTATGTCTCGGGCGGCAATTTCTTCACCCAGTGCGAGGCGGAGGGGTTCCGCCGCATCACCTTTTTCCCCGACCGCCCGGATGTCATAGCGCGGTTTACCGTCACCGTCACCGCCGACGCCGCGAGCTGTCCGGTGCTGCTGTCCAACGGCAACCCGGACGGCGCCGGGCGCGCCGCCGACGGGCGGCACTGGGCGCGCTGGGTCGATCCGCACCCCAAGCCGAGCTATCTGTTCGCCCTGGTCGCCGGCGATCTGGTCGCCGTGCGCGACCGTTTCACCACCCGATCCGGCCGCGACGTAGCGCTCGCCATCTGGGTGCGGCGCGGCGACGAGGATCGCTGCGCCCATGCCATGCAGGCGTTGAAAACCGCGATGCGCTGGGACGAGGACGTGTTCGGCCTGGAATACGACCTCGACGTGTTCAACATCGCCGCGGTGTCCGACTTCAACATGGGGGCGATGGAGAACAAGGGGCTGAACGTCTTCAACACCAAATACGTGCTGGCCCGGCCGGAGACGGCGACCGACGGCGATTACCAGGGCATCGAGACCGTGGTGGCGCACGAATATTTCCACAACTGGACCGGCAACCGCGTCACCTGCCGCGACTGGTTCCAGCTTTCGCTCAAAGAGGGGCTGACCGTCTTTCGCGACCAGCAGTTCACCGCCGACCAGGGCAGCCGCGCGGTCAAGCGGCTGGCCGATGTGCGGCGGCTGCGCGCCGCCCAGTTCCCCGAGGATGACGGGCCGCTGGCCCATCCGGTGCGGCCCGACAGCTACATCGCCATCGACAATTTCTATACCGCGACAGTGTATCAGAAGGGCGCCGAGGTGGTGCGGATGATGCACACGCTGGCAGGCCAGGACGGTTTCCGCCGCGGCATGGATCTCTATTTCGCCCGTCATGACAATCAGGCGGTGACGATCGAGGATTTCGTCGCCGCGATCGGCGACGGGGCGGGCATCGACCTGTCGCCGTTCGTCGCCTGGTACGCGCAGGCCGGCACGCCCGAACTCACGGTGTCGGACGAGTACGACGCGGCGGCGCGGCGCTACACGCTGACCCTGCGCCAATCGACGCCGCCGACGCCGGGCCAGCCGGACAAGGCACCGCTGCCGATCCCGCTGGCCATGGCGCTGCTGGGGCCGGACGGGACCGAGCTGCCGGGCAGCGCCGGGGTGCGGCTGCTGCGCGACGCCGAGCAGCGCCTGGTGTTCGAGGATGTGGCGGCGCCGCCGGTGCCCTCGCTGCTGCGCGGCTACTCGGCGCCGGTCAAGCTGCGCGGGCTGTCGCGCGAGCGGCTGCGCTTCCTCGCCGCGCATGATGCCGACCCGTTCGTGCGCTGGGACAGTCTGCAATCCTACGCCGCGGCGCTGATGCTGGAGCTGATCGGCCGCGGCGAGCTGGCGCCGGCGCTGGATGCCGGGCTGGCCGAGGCGATGGCGGCGACGCTGCGCGATGCCGAGGCCGACCCGGCCTTCGCCGCCGAGGCGCTGGTGCTGCCGTCCGAGGCGTATATCGCCGACCAGATGCCGGTTGCCGAGCCGGACGCGGCCCACGCGCTGCGCCAGCATGTCCGCCGGTCGATCGGCGCGGCGCTGGGCGAGCGGCTGCGGGCGACCTACGATCGCCTGACCGACCGCGGAGCGTACAGCAGCGACGGCGCGGCGATGGGCCGGCGGGCGCTGCGCAATGCCTGCCTCGCCTATCTCAGCGCCGACGGCAGCACCCAACTTGCCCGGGCGCAGTTCGACGCCGATGCCAACATGACCGATGTGCTGGCGGCGCTCGATGTGCTGGCGGCGGGCGACGGGGCGGACCGCACGGCGGCACTGGCGGCGTTCCATGCACGCTGGCGCGGCGACGACCTGGTGCTCGACAAATGGTTCGCGCTGCAGGCGATGTCGCCGCGGGTGCAGACGGTGGCGGAGGTGCAGGCGCTGTATCACCACGCCGATTTCGACCTGCGCAACCCGAACCGGGTGCGCGCGCTGGTCGGCGCCTTCTCGGCCGGCAATCAGGTGCGTTTCCATGACGCGACGGGGGCCGGATACCGCTTCCTGGCCGATGCGGTGATCTCCCTCGACCCGCTCAACGGGCAGACGGCGGCGCGGCTGATCAACCCGCTCGGCCAGTGGCGGCGGCAGGCGGCAGCACGCGCGGCGCTGATGCGGGCGGAACTGGCGCGCATTCTGGCAGTGGCCAACCTGTCGCGCGGCACCTATGAAAAAGCCTCGAAAGGCTTGGCGTGAGGGGGCGCGGAGATGCCGGTGAGCGGGCTTGGGCCATACGATGACAGCAACATTTTCGCCCGCATCCTGCGCGGCGAGATTCCGGCCAGCCGGGTGCATGAAGACGAATGGGTGCTGGCGTTCCACGACATCGCGCCCCAGGCGCCGGTGCATGTGCTGGTGATCCCGAAAGGCCGCTATGTCTCGCTGGCCGATTTCGCCAGCCAGGCGCCGGCGGCCGCGGTGGCCGGATTCTGGCGCTCGGTGGCGCAGATCGCGCAGACCCTGGAACTGGAGGCGCCGGGCTATCGCATCATCACCAATATCGGGGCCGATGCGGGGCAGGAAGTGCCGCATTTCCATGTACACATCTTCGGCGGCCGACCGCTCGGGCGGCTGGTGGCGCGGGAATGAACACAACCGACGACTTTCTGCCCCCTCCCCGGCCTTGGCTTGCGTCACAGCCGGACCGATCACGCGCTAACCACCGGCGGGGGCCTCGTCGTTGCCGCTGGGAGTCGTTGAATGCTACGGTTTCCAATGGCAGAAAAACCGACCGTGCGGAGGTATGGCAGCCTCGATGAGATGAAGGCTGACGAATATCGATATTGGCAAAGTCGTCCCGGGCATGAGCGGCTGGATGCAGTTGAGCAGATGATCGAGATGGCCTACGCCGTGAAAGGCTGGAAGGCGCAGCCGGATGAACCCAGACGACTAAGAGGCCATTTCGGAATCAAGGCGGAACGTGTTCCTCCGGGGGTTGGATGGCCGGGCCAGATGTGATTCCAGGCAGGTGTTCGAAGCCTTGCCGGAGATCTCATGTGGACGCCGACGACCCGCGC
>JAJZES010000017.1 GCA_021845985.1 Pseudomonadota bacterium
GGAGCTGCGCCGGCCGCGTGCCTCAGATGCGGCCGGCGAGCCAGGCGGCGAGCACCGCGGCGCGGTCGCCGAGGCGCCGCGGGCCGGGCGCGGCATCGGGCCGGCGCAGATCGCGCCGCGCCAGCACCGCCGGCAGCGCCGCGGCGATGACCGGACGCGGCAGCGCCCCGGCCATGCCGGCCAGCAGGCCGCGCCCCCAGCCCGCCAGTTCCGCCAGCACCGGCGCCAGCCGCGGATCGTCCGGCCGCGCCGTCACCGCCTCCGCCGTCAGCCCGTGCGCGCCGAGCAGGTCGAGCGGCAGCAGGCAGCGGCCCTCGGCTGCCAGCGCGCGCGCCCGGCGCACCTGCCCGGCGACACCGTAGGCGGTGCCGAGCGCCTCTAGCCGTGGCAGCAGCGCCGCCCCGGCGCCCAGCGCCCGCCCGGCCGCCACCGCCAGCCGCCCCGAGGTGGCGCCGACATAGCCGCGCCACGCCGCGGTATCGGCGATTGCCGGCGCCGCCTCGGCCTCCCGCCCGTCGATCATCGCGGCGAGGTCGTCGGCTGCCAGTTCGCCGGTGGCGATTGCCGCGGCGAGCGGTTCGGCAACCGCGTGGCGGCGCGACGCCCCCTCCACCACCTCGCGCCACCATTGCAGCCGGATCAGCGCCAGCAGCGGCTGGGAGGCCACTTCGCGCGCGCGCGCCAGTTCGTGATTGAAGGCGTAGAGCAGCAGCAGCGTCTCGCGCCGCTCCGGCGGGGCCAGCAGGGCGGTGAAAAACCGGTCGGGATCGGCCCGCTGCACCGTCGCGCCGAGCGCACTCAGCCCCGCCATCGCCGCTCCCCGTACGCTTGACGCTGCGCCGACCCGGTCATAGCTACCGCCGGCGCGTCCAACAGGAACGGAGACGACCGATGGCCTTCGAGCTTCCCCCGCTTCCCTATACCACGAGCGCCCTCGCCGAGCGCGGCATGTGCCAGGAAACGCTGGAACTGCATCACGGCAAGCACCATCAGGCCTATGTGACGGCACTCAACGGCTTCGTCGAGAAGGACGCCGCGCTGAAAGGCAAGTCACTCGATGAGATCGTCAAGCTGGCGCATGGCAAGGCGGAGCTGGCGCCGGTGTTCAACAATGCCGGCCAGCATTGGAACCACAGCCTGTTCTGGCCGATGATGTCGCCGACCGAGGGCGGCCGGATGCCCGGCAAGTTGGAGCAGAAGATCGTCGGCGATTTCGGCGGCGTGACGCAGTTCAAGGACGCCTTCAAGGCGGCGGCGACCACGCAGTTCGGCTCCGGCTGGGCGTGGCTGGTGCTCGCCAGCGACGGCAAGCTGAAGGTGACGAAGACCCCCAACGGCTCCAACCCGCTGGCCACCGGCGAGGGCACCGTGCTGCTCGGCATCGATGTGTGGGAGCACAGCTATTATCTCGACTTCCGCAACCGCCGGCCGGACTATGTGCAGAACTGGCTCGACAAGATCGCCAACTACGAGTACGCGGCCTCGCAGATGTGATGACGCGCGCCACCCCCTCGCGCCGGTGCGGGAGGGGGTGGGCCGCCGGGATGCGACGCCGATGAGCCGCCTGCAATGGATACTGGCCGGAATCGTCGCGGTGACGTGGCTGCCATCCTATGTGTGGTTCTTCAGGAAGGACATGCAGCAGTGGTTGGCGGCGCGCGCCGAGCGCCGCGCCGCCGCCCGCGAGGCCAGCGCCGCCAAGGCGAAAATGCTCGATGAGCTGGCGGCGAGATATCTGCCGCCGCAGACCGGCGGCGGCTGAGCCGCGGGATCAGCGGCGGAACAGCGCATCCGCCGCCCCGCGATGGTCGCGTTTGCGGGCGATCTCCGCCTCGGCGCGGTCGATTTCGCCCTGCAATTCGGCGACATAGGCGGCGAGTTCCGCGACGCCGAGGCCGTCCAACCTCAGCTCGGCCAGCCGGCGCGGCTTCGCGGGCGGCGGATCATCTTCGAACATCGGGCATTTCCTCCTCTCTGCTGCGCGCCGGGCAGTGCTTGACCCGCGGCCAGGGCGCCGTCATATCGGAATGGCCCCGCACATCATAATGGCTCGACCCGCGCGGGCGCGCGCCGGTTGCGCGAGCCGTGAAGGTGGACCGCCATGACCCTGCCCCTGATGCCCAAGGCCACCGCCGTCTGGTTGATCGAAAAGACCGCGCTGACCTTTACCCAGATCGCCGATTTCTGCGGCATGCACCCGCTGGAAGTGCAGGCCATTGCCGATGGCGAGGTGGCGCAGGGCATCGTCGGCTATGACCCGGTGGCCAACGCCCAGCTCACCAATGCCGAGATCGCACGCTGCGAAAAGGACAGCACCGCGCGGCTGCGGCTGCTCGAAGGCGCCATCCCGATGCCCAAGCGGTCGCGCGGGGCGCGCTACACGCCGGTTGCCAAGCGCAACGACCGGCCGGACGGGATTGCCTTCCTGCTGCGCAACTACCCGCAGCTCACTGAGGCGCAGATCGCCAAGATGATGGGCACCACCAAGGAAACCATCCAGAAAGTGCGCGACCGCAGCCATTGGAACTCGGCCAATATCAAGGCGCGCGACCCGGTGATCCTCGGCCTGTGCAGCCAGACCGATCTCAACGCCATGGTGCAGCAGGCCAATGAGCGGCTGCTGCGCGAGGGGCAGGCGGTGCCGCCCGCCCCCCCGCCGGCCGATGCCGAAGAGGCCGCCTGATCAGGCGTGCATGTCGGCGGTGCGCAGTCGTTCCAGCTCCTCCTTCAGCCGCAGCTTCTCAAGCTTCAGCCGCACCACCACGTCGCCATCCGGCCGCGGCCGGTGGTCTTCATCGGCGAGCCGGGTTTCCAGGTCCGCGTGGCGGGACTTCAGGCTCTCGATGCGGGACTGCAGGCTCATGATGCCTCCTGAACTGCTGGATGCGAGCGTGCCGGCCGGAAGCGTCCCGTCCGGCGCCATCAGCCTAGTCCCGTTCGGCCGCCGATTGCCACGCGAAATCGCCAAAACTTCTTGTGCTAGGATGGCGGGATGCTGAGTGACCGTGACTCGCTCCTGCGCAAGCTGCATGAGCTGCGCAGCGAGCACCGCGACCTGGATACCGTGATCGCCCGCCTGTCGGAACAGGGGGCGCTCGACCAGCTGCAGCTGGTGCGGCTGAAAAAGCGCAAGCTGCTGCTCAAGGACGAGATCGCCTGGCTGGAAAGCCGGCTGATCCCGGATTCGATCGCGTGAGGCGCCGATGATCGGCGTCATCATGGGCAGCACCTCGGACTGGGCGACCCTGCGCCACGCCGCCGACATGCTGGCGACGCTGGAGGTGGCGCACGAGGTCCGCGTGGTCTCCGCCCACCGCACCCCTGACCGGCTGGCCGAGTATGCCCGCACCGCCGCGGCGCGCGGCCTGCGCGCCATCATCGCCGGCGCCGGCGGAGCGGCGCACCTGCCCGGCATGTGCGCCGCCTGGACGACGCTGCCGGTGCTCGGCGTGCCGGTCGAAAGCGCTGCGCTGAAGGGCCTGGATTCGCTGCTGTCGATCGTCCAGATGCCGGCGGGCGTGCCGGTCGCCACCTTCGCCATCGGCCGCGCCGGCGCGGTCAACGCCGCCCTGCTCGCCGCCGCCATCCTGGCCGGCGGCGACGCGGCACTGGCGGCGCGGCTGGCGGCATGGCGCGCGGCACAGACCGCCGCGGTGCCGGACGCCCCCAGCGAGCCATGACCGCGGCGCTGCCAGCCAACGCCACCATCGGCATCGTCGGCGGCGGCCAGCTCGGCCGTATGTCGGCGATGGCGGCGGCGCGGCTCGGCTATCGCTGCCAGATCCTGACCCCGGAGCCGAACAGCCCGGCCGGGCAGGTGTCGGCCGGGGTGACCCTCGGCGAATACGAAGACCCGGCGGCGCTGCGCGATTTCGCGCTGCATTGCGACGTGATCACCTTCGAGTTCGAGAATGTCAGCGCCGAGGGGCTGGACCTGCTCGCCGCGCTGCGGCCGGTGCATCCGGCGCCGGCGGTGCTGCGGGTCAGCCAGGACCGCATCGCCGAAAAGGCGTTCCTCAACGGCTGCGGCGTCGGCACCGCGGCGTGGGCGCCGGTGGAGAGCTTCGCCGAGCTGGAGGCGGCGGTGGCGCGCATCGGGCTGCCGGCGATCCTCAAGACCACCCGCCTCGGCTATGACGGGCGCGGTCAGGCGCGGCTGCGCCGGCCGGACGATCTCGCCCCGGCCTTCGAGCGGCTGCTGCCGCGCCCGCTGATCCTCGAAGGCATGGTGGATTTTGCCAGCGAGATCAGCGTCGTGGCGGCACGCGCGGCGACCGGCGCCTATGCCGCCTTCGACACGGTGGAGAACCACCACCGCGACCATATCCTCGACCTGACGCTGGCGCCGGCGCGCATCCCGCAGGCGACGGCGGCGGCGGCGCAGGCGATGGCGCAGCGGGTCGCCGAGGCGCTCGATCTGGTCGGGCTGCTGGCGGTGGAGATGTTCGTCGCCGCCGACGGCACCGTGCTGGCCAACGAGATCGCGCCGCGGCCGCATAATTCCGGCCACTGGACCATCGACGCCTGCCCGGCCAGCCAGTTCGAGCTGCATATCCGCGCCGTCGCCGGGCTGCCATTGCCGGCGGCGCGGCGGCATTCGGACGCGGTGATGAAGAACCTCGTCGGCCCGCGCGAGGCCGCGCTGTGGCCACAGATCGTCGCCACGCCCGGCCTGATCCCGCATCTGTACGGCAAGACCGAGGCGCGGGCGGGGCGCAAGATGGGCCACGTCACCCGGCTGTTTCCGCGCGGCGGCCTGCCGGGGGAGTTTGGCGTGACCGCGGCGCTGGGGTGTTTGGCGAACGATTGAGGGCGGGAAAATGGATTGCCCGGAGCAGGCAAGCCTGGGGCGCCGCCCCGGCCGGCGCTACGTTTCGGCGAGGTTGTCCTGAATATGGCCGAGCACGACGACGAACCGCTTCATCTCGTCGAACAAATCCTCCGGCGCCTTGAGCACGTCGATGCCGTCGTTGATCAGGTCGTAGATGCCCGACGCCCAGGTGACGTAGCTCCACGGATCGGCTTTCGCCTTGCTCATCGCGGTTCTGATGGTGTCCTTGGCGCGGGCCTGCGCTTTGCGCATATCGGCAACCGATTTGCCCATCTCGGCGACTTTTTTGACCATCTCGTCGATGCCGCCTTCGATCTGCTTGAGCGCCTTTTTGTCGGTGATCTTCTTGGTGGCGGGATTGTTCAGCATCGCGTCGAGGCGTTCGGCGAAGCCGCGGGTGGCCTTTTCCAGCGCGTCGATCTTGGCGCCGAACGGCGCCAGTGCCAGTTCCGCCTTATCGATGTCGGATTGTGCGACCGGCTGGCCTTTTTTGGTCTTGCGGATTTTCTCCAGCGCCTCGCTGATTTTCTTCGCCTGCCCATCGACGCTGCGCCACGCATCGGACTGGCTGGTGTAAAACTTCATCACGTCGTTGCCGAGGTCGATCAGGCTCTTTACCGCCAGAACGGCGGTGGCACCGCCGGTGGCCAGCGCCTCGCCGGTCTCGACCGTCGCCTTCGACCCGTTCCACAGAATAGAGCCGAGCGACCATGCGGTGCTGACCACATATGACCAGGTGCCCGACCCGGCCTGCTGCATCTTCTCATCCTTTTCGCAGAATGCTTTGACATCCGCCTGGATTTTCTTGTCGAACGCGCCGGAGGCTTTGGCCAGTGCCTTGTCGAGATCGGCGACGATGAGTTCGCGCTTCTTCGGATCTTTTTCGGTGGCGGCCTCTTTTGCCTTGCCCCGGATCAGGTCGTTGATGTTTTTCTGGCGCGCCTTGAAACTGTCACTGACCGCATCGCGGATCGCCTGCAGCTGATAGGCATCGAGCTTGCCCTTGACCTCGATCACCGATTCGATCTGGCTGATCTTGAGGTTCTTATTGGCGAGATTGTCGCTTTGGATCAACGCGAAACTGATCTCCGGCATGGTTGTCTCCACTGCTGCGTTGTGGCGACGTTATGAGGCGGTGAGGCCCCGGTCAAACCGGCCGGCGCGATGCGCCATCATCCGCCGCTCGCCAGGCCCGGCGGCCCGCCGAGCAAAGCGTTGATGTCGTCGTTACGCCAGACGACGAATGCCACGGCGCCGAGAATATGCGAATCGGGCACCGAAATCAGCCGCAAGGTGACATAGACCCGCTCTCCGCCGGCGGCATAGGTGCCGGTCAGAATGGCGGAATACAGCGGCGGCGGCACCAGCGATTTGCTGTCCCGGCCGAGCATCATCTCGCCCTCATTCTTGCGCAGCAGCATGGCCGCGCGCAGGCGCGGCTCGGACACGTCCGAATGCTGTTCGGCCAGCCGGCTGCGCACGAAATCCGCCACGATATTGCCAAACGGCGTGCTGTGGTCGAGTTGCTGGGTGTCGGTGATCGTTGACACGACGACCGGCATGCCGGCGACGAGGTCGGGCGCCGATTCCAGCAAATGGTCAACCGCCTGATAGGTCAGTTGCCCGAGGTCTTGCGGCGGCGGTGCTTCGGCATGAAACGGATCGTGAAATCCGCCTGCGCACGCGGACAGTGCCAAGGTCAGGACGACAACAATGGCCTTGCCGCGTGCGCGCATCGCCGGAGCATCCATCTGAAAGCTGACCCGCATGACTACTGCGCAGCCTGCGTGCTGTAGTGCAGTTGCCGAACCGGTCGGGAGAATGTGCCGTAGAGGGATACGTCAGAGGCAAAAATATAGATCGGCTCCCGGACAACCATCGACAGCTCATTGCCGGACAGGATCGAGGCCGTCCACACCACTTCGGTACGCTGCCGGTACGGATCGTCGTCGCGGCGCGACCCCCACGAAACGATGTCCGCGGCCAGATCGATGGTGATTGCGCCATCGGGCGAGGTCGCCACGCGGCCATGGTGCTGCAGTATTTCGGCCGCCAAGGCGACACTGACCTCACCGAGAAACGGCGACTCCTCCATCGGATGGAGGTAAAACGGCGGCCCGGCGGCGCCCGCAGGCGGCGCGGCAAGCAGTCCGCGCTGCTGCATCGCCGCCGCGATCTTCTGCGCGACGCGGTCCCAGTCCTGAACATTGGTCGCCCGGTCCTGCGTGCTCCACGGTTCCGCGGTGATCGGTCCGGCGGTCTTGTTGGGAAACGGCGGCTCATCGGTGCAAGCAGAGAGGATGAGGAGTCCGCCAAGATACCAAACAGCAACCAAGTTGCGCACGCGACGTTCCTGTTGAAGTAAAACTCGTTTGGAAACTCCAACTATCATAAATGACACGAATGGCGAGTCAATCCGGATTATTGCAATACGACTCGTATCATTTCCGACTCTTCATCAACTTGGACTGTCATGCCGCCGCATCGGGCCAGCCGCGGGTTCATTTGGTTGGCTGATCCGGCGGCGCGTGGTCGCCGCTGGCGGCGGCCGGCCCGGCCCGCAACATGCCGGCCAGCCGCGCCACGCAGCGCTCGAACGGCGCCAGATCGGTCCAGCGCGGCGCCTCCGCGACTTCCAGCGCGCCGCCGGAGGACGCCACCGCGCCGTCGATCATCAGGTTGTCCAGGCAGCCGAAACTTTCGAGTGCCGTACCCTCCGCGTCGCGCCACACGCCTGCCGCATCCTCCTGCGCGGCGGTGCCCAGGAACGCGCGGGTCCGCTCGGCAAACGACACCGAAGTCGCCGACCAACCGAACACCGGCCGGCCCAGGGCGCGCATGAACCCCAACTCGAACACCGTGCCGACATCGGCACTCGGGCCACGGAACGGCGTCAGGTTGGCGATCAGCGCCGCGGCGCCGCGGATATGCGCCTCGTTGCGCAGCGCAATACGCTGCCACTCCGGCAGGCCGGCCCACGCCGCCGGCTCGCCGGCCAGCGGATCGAGCGGGAACACCCCGACCAGCCCATGCGCCGCACAGATGCGCTTCAAGGCCGCGCCGCGCGCCACGGGATCGGGCAGAAACACGTCGGGTCCGGCGAGATAAACGCGCATGACGCAACCCTGCCCTATCCGCCAGCCGTGACGGAAGCGGCCATTTGCCGGCCCAGCCGGCTTGATGCGGCGCAGCAGAGGTGGGAAAACCGCCTTGGCGCGATCTTTGTCAACGAGGACGGCATGGCGAAAATCAAAGTGAAGACCCCCGTGGTGGAACTCGACGGGGACGAGATGACGCGCATCATCTGGGGCTTCATCAAGGACAAGCTGATCCTCCCGTATCTCGACATCGACCTGAAATACTACGACCTCGGCATCGAGCACCGCGACGCCACCGATGATCAGGTGACGGTGGACTCGGCCCACGCCATCAAGCAATACGGTGTCGGCGTCAAATGCGCGACGATCACCCCCGATGAGGCGCGGGTTGAAGAATTCGGCCTGAAAAAGATGTGGCGCAGCCCCAACGGCACCATCCGCAACATCCTCGACGGCACCATCTTCCGCGAGCCGATCATCTGCCACAACGTGCCGCGTCTGGTGCCGCACTGGACCCAGCCGATCGTCATCGGCCGCCATGCCTATGGCGACATCTACCGCGCCGTGGAGACCAAGATTCCCGGCCCCGGCCGCGTCACCCTGAGCTATCATCCGGCCGAGGGCGGCGCGCCGACGGTGCTGGAAGTGCATGACTTCAAGGGGCCGGGCGTGGCGCTCGGCATGCACAACACCCGCGCCTCGATCGAAGGTTTTGCCCGCGCCAGCTTCAATTACGGTCTGGCGCGCAAATATCCGGTCTATCTCTCGACCAAGAACACCATCCTGAAAGCCTATGACGGCATGTTCAAGGACGTGTTCGCCGAGATCTACGCCGCCGAGTTCAAGGCGACGTTCGAGGCCGAGAAACTCACCTATGAGCACCGGCTGATCGACGACATGGTGGCCAGCGCGCTGAAATGGAATGGCGGCTATTTGTGGGCCTGCAAGAACTATGACGGCGACGTGGAAAGCGACATCGTGGCGCAGGGGTTCGGCAGCCTCGGGCTAATGACCAGCGTGCTGATGAGCCCGGACGGCAAGACGGTGGAGAGCGAGGCGGCGCACGGCACCGTCACCCGCCATTACCGCGAGCATCAGAAGGGCCGCGAGACCAGCACCAACCCGATCGCCTCGATCTTCGCCTGGACGCGCGGCCTCGCCTATCGCGGCCGGTTCGACGACACGCCCGAGTTGACGCGCTTCGCCGAGACGCTGGAACGCGTCTGCGTCGCGACGGTCGAGGCCGGCGACATGACCAAGGACCTCGCCTCGCTGATCGGGCCGCAGCAGAAATGGATGAACACGCAGGACTTCCTGTCCCGCATCGACCGCAACCTGCAGGCGGCGATGGCCAGCGTCTGAGCCGCGCCGCCATCGCCGCGGCGCTGCTGCTGCTGGCACTGCCGGCGGCGGCACAGGACGCGCCGATGCCGGCGCTGCCGGAGGCGCCGCCGGCGCCGCCGCGGCTGGCCGCGCCGGCGGTGTTGCCGGGAACCTTGATGTTGCGCGGCGACGGCGTGGACCGCGACAGCGACTGCACCGGGCGCAATGTGCTGATCGAGGGCAGCGGCGGGCGGTTCGCGCTGCGCGGCGGCTGCCGCTCGGTCACCGTGCAGGGCAACGACGACATGGTGCGCGCCGAATTGCTGCCGCCGGCCCGCATCGCCATCGCCGGCGACCGCGTCACGCTGCGCTACGTGCTGGTCGGCGGCGGGCCGCCGCCGCTGGTCTCGATCACCGGGCGGGACGATCAGGTCGGCGCCGACTGACGCCCGCCCCTCTCGCGCTGTGGCACGATCGGGCTTAGTTTTTCCGCAACACGCGGAGACCGACCGATGGACGAGCTTGCAGCGCACGGATTGGCAGGACTGGCACCGGCGCCGCTGGCGCGGCGCGGCTTCATGATGAGCAGCCTGATATCTGGCTTCACCCTGGCGGCGGCGCGGGTCGAGGCGGCGGCGATCTACACCGACAGCGCCGGCCTCGATGCCGGCGAGACGCGCATCCCGGTCGCCGACGGCTCCCTGCCCGGCTATTTCGCCCGCCCGCAGGGCGCCGGGCCGTTCCCGACCGTGCTGGTGATCGAGGAAATCTTCGGCGTCCACGCCTATATCAAGGATGTCTGCCGGCGGTTGGCCAGGCTCGGCTATCTGGCGGTGGCGCCGGAACTGTATGCCCGCATCGCCGACCTGTCGCAGATGTCCGACGCGCAGCAGATTTTCCGCGACGTCATCAGCAAGGCGCCGGATGCACAGGTGCTTGCCGATCTTGACGCGACCGCCGCCTGGGCCGCCGGGCAGGCCGGCGATCCGGCCCGCCTCGGCGTGATCGGGTTCTGCCGCGGCGGGCGCGATACCTGGCTGTATGCCGCGCACAACCCGGCGCTGCGTGCCGCGGTGGCGTGGTACGGCCCGGTGGCGACGCCGAGCAGCGCCATCCAGCCGCAGGCGCCGATGGACATTGCCGCGGCGCTGAAATGCCCGCTGCTCGGCCTCTACGGCGGCCAGGACCCGAGCATCAGGCCGGCCGACGTGGAGGCGGCCGCGGCGCGGGCGACGGCGGCGGGCAAGTCGGTCGAGATCGTCATCTATCCCGACGCGCCGCACGGCTTCCACGCCGATTACCGCCCGAGCTATCGTCCGGCCGACGCCGAAGACGGCTGGAAGCGCATGCTGGCGTTTCTGCATCAGCACGGGGTCTGACCATGCCCGATGACCTCTACGCGCGCGACATCCTGCGCTGGTCGGAGGTTCAGGCCGACCGGCTGCGCCGCCTCGCCGCCGGCGAGCGGGTCAATGATCTCGACTGGCCAAACATCATCGACGAGGTGGCGAGCGTCGGCCGGTCGGAACTGCACGCGTCCGCAGTCTGCTGCGGCAGACCCTGCTGCATCTGCTCAAATGCCATGCCTGGCCGGCGAGCCGTGCGCGGCGCCACTGGCAGTCGGAAATCGGCGTGTTGCTGGCGGACATTGCCGACCGCTTCGCCCCTTCGATGCGCCAGCACATCAGTTTGGACCGGCTTTACGATCAGGCGGCCCGTCTGGCGGCGGCCGACCGGATCGACGCGACCGAACCGCTGGCGTGGCCGCACGCCTGCCCGTTCACGCTCGACGGCGGGGTGACGCCGGCGGCGCTGCTGGCCCGGTTGTCGCCGCCGGCCTAGCCGCGCTCAATCGTCGCGGTGGACGCGCTCCATGCGCTCATGCCGCTCCTGCGCCTCGATCGACAGGGTGGCGATCGGGCGGGCTTCCAGCCGGCGCAGCCCGATCGGCTCGCCGGTCTCCTCGCAAAACCCGTACGTGCCGGTCTCGATCCGCGACAGCGCCTGATCGATCTTGGCGATCAGCTTGCGGGCGCGGTCGCGGGTGCGCAGTTCCAGCGCCCGGTCGGTCTCGACGCTGGCGCGGTCAGTGATGTCGGCCTCATGTATGCCGCCCTCGGAGAGGCTGGCGAGCGTGCCATCGGCCTCGCGCAGCAGGTCGGCGCGCCAGCGCAGCAGTTTCTGGCGAAAATACTCCACATGCAGGGGGTTCATGAACTCATCGCCCTCGGCGGGGCGGTAATCGGGCGGCAGCGTGACCATCATGCGGGGCAATCCTGCGTCTTGTCGGCCTTGCCCACGAGCGGATCCATCGGCGGAGGCGCCGCTCCTGCCGCCCTCCGGGGCCTTCTGTCGGGCGGCTTATACCGATCCCACCGACTGGCGCCAAGAGAAGCTTCGTCAACCATGACGCGACCGCGCCAGTTCTACCCGGGCCAGTTCTACCCGGGCCAGTTCCACCCGGGCGCGCAGCACCAGCGCCGCCAGCACCGCGCGCAGCGCCGGGTCGGCCGCCGCCGGCAGCTCGGCGGCCAGCGCCGCCAGTCCCTCCAGCCGCGGCGCGATGCCGGCCAGCAGATCGCGCTGCAGCGCCGCCAGCGCCGCCAGCAGGTCGCGCCCGCGCTGGCGCGCCCGGCGGTCCGCGGCGCCGGTGTCGCCCGCCTCCTGCAGCGCCAGCAAGCCGTCGAGCAGCACCGCCGGCGTCGCCACGGCGGCCGGCGGCGGCGCCGCCTCGGGCACCCGGAAGCCGCCCGCCGCCGGGCGGCGCGGCGTGCCGCCCGCCGCTGTCGCCCCGGTCATGCCGCCGATCGGATCCATGCCCGCCTCCTTCTGCCCGGCCATCGCTGCCGCCCGGCAGGTTGTGCCGGGCGGCAGTGCAGCCATTCCGCCGCCCAATCCCTGGCACGCCGCTTGCGCTGACCAGCCGGCCGGGATCGCCGCAAAATGCGGTGTCCTGGTTGACGGATGGTGCAGGACCCCGCGCCCATGACAATGTTCCGCTTGCTCGTCGTGCTGCTGCTGCTGGCCGCCCCGGCGGTGGCGCAGGTGCGCATCAAGGACATCGCCGACATCGAGGGGGTGCGCGACAACCAGCTCGTCGGCTACGGCCTCGTCGTCGGGCTGAACGGCACCGGCGACCAGCTCTATAATGCGGTGTTCACCCGCGAATCGCTGGTCGCCATGCTGGAGCGTCTCGGCGTCAACACCCGCGACCAGATCCTCAACATGCAGACCAAGAACGTCGCCGCGGTGATGGTCACCGCCAATCTGCCCGCCTTCGTCCGCGGCGGCAGCCGCATCGATGTCGCCGTCTCGGCGTTGGGCGACGCCAGCGACCTGATGGGCGGCACCCTGCTGGTGACGCCGCTGATCGCCGCCGACGGCGAGGTGTATGCCGTCGCCCAAGGGGCGCTGACCACCGCCGCCATCGCCGCCAAGGGCGCCGCCGCCTCGGTCACCCGCGGGGTGCCGACCTCCGGCAAGATCGCCAACGGCGCCATCGTCGAGCGCGAGGTCAAGGCGGCGCTGGCGGCGCGGTCGCTGGTGCATCTGGCGCTGCGCAACCCCGATCTGACCACCGCCGAGCGCATCGCCAGTGCGGTCAACCGCGCCATCGGCGGCGCCCCGGCCCAGGCGCTCGACCCGCGCACGGTGGCGCTCGATCTCAGCGGACAGGACGTGGTGGCGGCGCTGGCGCGCATCGAGGAACTGCGGGTGCAGCCGGACAGCCCGGCCATCGTCGTGGTCGAGGAATCGAGCGGCACCATCGTCATGGGCGATAATGTGCGGATCAGCACGGTGGCGGTGGCGCAGGGCAACCTGACGGTGCGGGTGACGGAGACCCCCGAGGTGAGTCAGCCCGGCGCCTTCTCCGGCGGCCAGACGGTGGTGGTGCCGCGGACGCAAGTGCAGGTGCAGGACGGGTCGGGCGAGAAAATGGCGGTGGTGCGCGGCACCGCGACGCTGCGCGATCTGGTCGCCAGTCTCAATGCGCTCGGCATCGGGCCGCGCGACATGATCAGCATCCTGCAATCGATCAAGGCGGCGGGCGCCTTGCAGGCCGATCTGGAGGTACGATGATCCCCCTGCTGCTGGGCGCGGCGGCGCAGGCCGCGCAAGGCTTCGAGGCCAATGTGCTCGGGCAGTTGTTTGCCCCGATGATGGACACCGTCGCCGCCGGCGCGTTCGGCGGCGGCGCCGGCGAGACGGCGTGGCGGCCGATGCTGACCCAGGCGATCGGCCAGCAGGCGGCGGCCAAGGGCGGCATCGGGCTGGCCGCGCCGGTGCTGCGGCAGATGCTGGCGGCGCAGGAGGCCCAGGGATGAGCCCGGCGCAGGCGCTGGCGGATTTGCTGACGCGGGAGAATGCGGCGCTGGCGGCGCTGGATTTTGCCGCGGCGACGGCGCTGCTGACGGCAAAGGAGGCGGCGGTCGCCGAGGCGCTCGCCGCCGGCGCACTGCCGCCCGACCTGGCGCCGCTGATCGCGGAGAACCGCCGGCGGCTGGAGCACGCGCTGCAGGTGCAGCGCCGGGTGCTCGGCATGATGGCGCGCGCGGTGCCGCAGGCGCCGGCGCAACGCTATGGCGCCAGCGGGTCGCTCGCGGCGGCGCGCAGCGCGCCGGTGCTGGTCTCGGCGCGGGCCTGAGTGGCGCGCCGGCTACTCGAACTCGGTCGGCAGCGCCGGGGTCCGGTGATGGGCGAACATGCGGGCGATCTGCTGGCGCAGCACCCGCCCGGTGGAGAGCTCGGCCGGCACGTCGGCTTCGGCGAAGAACGCCACCTCGGAGGTTTCCAGGCTCGCCGCCGCCGCGCCGGCGGTGATCGCGCAGATGAAAAACAGCTTGTAGGTGGCGAACGGCGACGGCCCGTGGCCCTGCCGGGTGCGGTCCCACACCGCGGCCAGCTTGTCCACCCGCACCTGAAACCCCGATTCCTCGACCACCTCCTTGGCGACGTTCTCCGCCGGCGTCAGGTTGACGTCGGCCCAGCCGCCGGGCAGCGTCCAGCGCCCGGCATCCTGCACCTCGCGCACCATCAGGATGGCGCCGCGCGCGTCGAACACGGCGCCGCGCACGTCGATCTTCGGCGTCGCATAGCCGTCCTGGGCGGCGAACAGATCGGCCACCGGCGCCACCGGGCCGCCCTGCGCCATCGCCCGCGCTGCCAGCGCCTGCAGCTGACGGTAGCGGTCGCGGTCGTACGGGTCGCGGCAATAGGCCAGCCCGGTCTGGGCGATGGCCTGCATCTCGCGGGCCCAGGCCAGCCAGTCTGGTTCGCGCCCGGCCGGTGCGCTCATCGTCGTCCGGTCATGGCTGATTGATCGGCCGCGGCCGGCCGTCGCTGCCGATCGCCACGAACACGAAGGTCGCCGAGGTCACCTTGCTCATCTCGCCCTGGCGCGAGCGGCTCCAGGCCTCGATGAGAATGCGCATCGAGGTGCGGCCGACGCCGATGACGCGGGTGTAGATGCTGACCACGTCGCCGACCTTGACCGGGCGATGAAAGGTCATCGAATCGACGGCGACCGTCGCGGTGCGCCCGCCGGCGTGGCGCCATGCCGTGCTGCCGCCGGCGAGGTCCATCTGCGCCATCAGCCAGCCGCCGAAAATATCGCCGTTCGGGTTGGTGTCAGAGGGCATGGCGATGGTGCGGATCGCCGGCTCGCCGTCCGGTGGCAGTTCGCCGGTCATGGCGCGTCGTCCAGGCCAATCGCGCGCAGCCGCGCGCCTTCCTCGTCCCAGCCGGCGCGCTCCTTGACGTTGAGGAACAGATGCACCCGCCGCTCCAGCAGCCGTTGCAGCTCGCCGCGCGCCCGCGCGCCGATCTCGCGGATGCGCGCACCGCGCTCGCCGATCAAGATGGCCTTGTGGCCGGCCCGCGCCACGTAGATCGTCGCGTCCACCCGCACCGAGCCATCCGGGCGTTCCTGCCAGGTTTCCGTCTCGACGGTGGCGGCGTACGGCACTTCCTCATGGGTCTGCAGAAAAATCTGCTCGCGCACCAGTTCGGCCGCCAACAGCCGGTCTGGCAGGTCGGTCAGATCGTCGTCGGGATAAAGATGCGGCCCCTCCGGCAGCGCCGCGGCGAGATGCTCAAGCAGTTGGTCCAGCCCGTCGCCGGTATTGGCCGAGACCATGAAAATCTCGGCGAACGGCGCCAGCGCGCTGAGCGCCGCGGTCAGCGGCAGCAGGCTCGGCGGCGACACCAGATCGACCTTGTTGAGCGCCAGCCACAGCGTGCCGCCGCGGCTGCCGAGGCCGGCGGCAATCTCGCGCACCGCATCGGTCAACCCGGCTTTGGCATCGACCAGCAGCAGCACGAGGTCGGCATCCTGCGCGCCGGTCCAGGCGGCGGCGACCATCGCCCGGTCGAGCCGTCGGCGCGGGCGGAAAATGCCGGGCGTATCGACCAGCAGGATCTGGCTCTCGCCGCGCAGCAGAATGCCGAGCACGCGCATGCGCGTGGTCTGCGCCTTGGGCGAGACGATCGACAGTTTGGCGCCGGTCAGCCGGTTGAGTAAGGTCGATTTGCCGGCATTCGGCGCGCCGACGATGGCGACGAAGCCACAGCGCGCGGTCATCCGCCGAGCTTGCCAAGCAGGTCGATGGCGGCGAGGCGTTCGGCGGCGCGTTTGCTGCCCGCCCGCCCCTCACCGCGCTGGCCGCCGGCGCTGACGGCGATGACGAACACCGGGTCATGCGGCTTGCCCTCGCGCGACACCTGCCCATAGCTCGGCAATGGCTGGCCGCGCGCCAGCACCCATTCCTGCAGCGCCGTCTTCGGGTCTTTCGGCGGCGCCGTCATCGCCGCCACGCTGTCGGCCCAGGCGCGGCGGACGAAGGCGCGCGCCGTCGCCAGTCCGGCGTCGAAATAGAGCGCGCCGATCAATGCCTCCATCGCATCCGCCAGCACCGTCGCCCGCTTGCGCACCCCGGCCCGCGACTCGCCGGGTGACACCTCCAGCAGCGCCGGCAGCCCCTGCTGCTCGGCGATCGTCGCCAGCACCGGGCCGGAGACGAGTTGCGCGAGGCGTGGGCCGAGCGCACCCTCCTGCTCGTCGGGGAAGCGTTCGGCGAGCCACTCGGCCATCAGCAGGCCGAGCACGCGGTCGCCGACGAACTCCAGCCGTTCGTTCGATCCGGCGCCGGTCGAGCGGGCCGTCCGGCCGCGGCCGAGCTTGCGGCCGGTAATGGCGGAGCGGTGGGTCAGCGCCTCGCGCAGCAGGGCCGGTCGGGCGAAATCATGCCCGACGATCGCCTGCACCGCAGCGCCGCTCAGTGAATCCCCGTAAACAGGCGCGACCAGCGGATTTCCAGCGGCCACTGCCATACCTCCCACCACGGTTCGGTGGCATCGATCGAAAAGAAGATAAACTCTGCGCGACCGACCAGATTATCGACCGGGATGAAACCGACGGCATTCATCACCCGGCTGTCCTGGCTGTTGTCGCGATTGTCGCCCATGGCGAAGACGAACCCCGCCGGCACCTTATATTCCGGTGTGTTGTCAAGCGGTTGATCGTCCGACGCCTTCAGGATGTAGTGCTTGACCCCGTTCGGCAGCGTTTCGACATAGCGTTTGAGCAGCATCGTCGGGCCTTCGCCGCCGGCCTCGTAGGTGCCGGCGGGCTGGCGGTTGACCGCGGTGCCGTTGATGGTGAGCTGCCCGTGGATCATCTGGATGGTATCACCGGGCAGGCCGATGATGCGCTTGATGTAGTCGATCGAGGGGTCGCGCGGCAGCTTGAACACCGCGACATCGCCGCGTTTCGGCAGCGCGCCGAACAGCCGCCCCGACAGCGGCACCTGCAGGAAGCCGGGCAGCGAGTAGCGCGAGTATCCGAAACTGAACTTGGACACGAACAGATAATCGCCCACCAGCAAGGTCGGGATCATCGATCCGGAGGGAATGTTGAACGGCTCGAACGCCACGGTACGGATCACCAGCGCGATGAGGAGCGCGTAGATGATCGTCTTGGCGGTCTCGACGATGCCGCCGGACTTGCGCTTGGCCATGCTCGAATTGGACATCAGGTCCGGCTGTGAGTGCGAGGGGTGCGCCGCACGCGGCACGGGGGGATCAAGCCCACCGCCCCCCCGCCTGTCAAGCAAGCCGCCCGCCGACGGCGCCATGCTGCCAGCGGCGACCGCCGCCGCTACCAGTGATGCGAAGTGAAAAAACTGAACCGCAGCAGCATGATCGCCGCATACTGAAAGCGGCTGCCATTGTCGCGCACCCGCTCATAGGCCGGCAACTGCCCGGTAAAGGAAACCGAATAGCCCGCGGTGGTGTAGATCAGGCCGGGGTCGATCAGCACCAGATCGGCGCCGGTGCCCGGCACTTTGCCGCCGCCGGCTCGGTTCGGCGCCAGAGAGGAATAATTGACCTCCAGCGAGGCATAGAGTTCGGCCGGCACATAGCCTTCCAACGAGCCTGGCCAGAGCAGGTAATGCGCCCCGGCATCGGCATAGAAGGCATTGCCGAAGCGGTAGCCGGCCTGGGCGGTGTTGGCCTGATAGCCGACTTCCGCGCCGCCGTTCCAGAACAGCGTCTGATAGGACGCGGTCAGCGCATCGCGCGACCCCCAGGTGCCAGTACCCGGCTGCGCGCCGCGCGACAGGTTCTGGTTGGCTGCGTCCATGCCGGTCGGCATGCTGACGCCGACATAGGGCGCGATGCGCAGCGTCGAACCGACGCCGTCCTGCTGATAGACGGTGTAGCGCGCCTCGACCAGCGTATCACCAAGCCCGGCGGCGGTGACGCGGTGGGTCTGGCCGTTGATCATCACCGGGGCGGAATTGAGCACCAGCGTATTGCTCTGCACGATCAGCGCGAGGTCGGGCGAGGCGCCGTAGAAGAGCACGTTCTTTTCGAGAAACCCGCGCACCCCGTCGCTGCCGGTGGTGTATTCCGGCTGGGTGCGCACCACCACGTTGCCAGAGGAGATCGGCGACGCGCCGGGGAAGGTGAGCTGGGCGCGCGCCGGCGCTGCCGCACCGACCAACAGGAACAGCGCGGCGACAACGCCGACAAGCCAGCGCAAGGCTCAGTTTCCGCCGGCCGGATCGCGACTGATTGGCCCCGGCGTGTAGCTGGCGCTGCGCACCGCTGCGCGCAGTTGCTCGTCGGTGACGACGGCGCCGGGAGCCAGCCGCAGCGCGGCGATGCCGTGCATCAGGTCGAAGCGGACCTGCTGCACACCGGGGATGCCGAGCAGATGCTTGTTCAACCCGAACGTCGCCGAGGGGGCGACGACGCCAAGCACCACCATCCGCACCTCGTTGGTACCGGTTGGCGGGGCGGCGGCGAGCAGCGTCACGGCGAGGAACGCGGCGATTGAAAGACGACCGATCATGCGACTTGGCTGCACTGCATCATAACCCGACGGTAATATATTGTGCGCCGTGGTCAAGCGCGCCATTGGCGCGGCTGCCGCGCCGGCTCAGCCGGCATAGCATCCGGCCTGCCGGCCACGCTCGCGCAGCAGCGCCAGCACCAGCGCACAGGTCGGCGCCGCCACCCCGGCCAGTCCGGCGAGTTCGACCACCGCGCCGAGCAGCGCGTCGATTTCCATCGGCCGGCCGCGCTCCAGGTCCTGCAACATGGAGGTCTTGTGCGCGCCGACCTCCGCCGCACCGGCGATGCGCTTGTCGATGCCGATGGCGAAGCGCGCGCCGAGCGCCTCCGCCACCGCCTGCGCTTCCTGCATCATGGCGCGCGCTACCGCGCGCAGATCGTGCTGCCCGGTCAGCCGGTCGAGCGTCGCCCCGGTCAGTGCCGAGAGCGGGTTGAAGGCGAGGTTGCCCCACAGCTTCACCCAGATCTCGTCGCGGATGCGCGGGCGCACCGGCGCCTTGAACCCCGCCGCCTGCAGCGCCGCGGCCAGAAGCGCGATGCGCGGGCTGCGGCTGCCATCCGGCTCGCCGAGGCTGAAACGGTCGCCATAGGTGTGCACCACCACGCCGGGGGCGACCACCTCGGCCGCCGGATAGACGACGCAGCCGATCGCCCGTGCCGGCGGCAAGGTCTCCCACACCACCCCGCCGGGATCGACGCTGGCCACGCGGCGGTCGCGCAAGGGGCCGTCGAAGGCGTGGAAATACCAGTACGGCACGCCGTTGACCGCCGTCACCAGCATGCTCTGCGGCCCCAGCATGGCGGCGATGGCGGGGGCGGCGGCGGTCAGTCCGTGCGCCTTCAGCGTAACGATGACGGCATCCTGCACGCCTGCCTCGGTCGCATCGGCGATGGCGCGGGGGTGCGCGGTGACCGTCTCCCCGCCACTGTCCAGACGCAGCCCGGCCTGCTGCATCGCCGCCAGATGCGGGCCGCGCGCGACCACGGTGACCTCGGCGCCGGCCTGCTGCAGGCGCACCGCCAGCAGCCCGCCGATCGCCCCGGCGCCGAAAATCCCGATCTTCATGAGCCGAGCCCGAGCCGCTCGGCCAGCCCGATGCGTTGCAGCTTGCCGGTCGCGCCTTTTGGAATCTCGTCGAGGAACACCACCCGCCGCGGCACCTTGAACGCGGTCAGCCGGGTCGCTGCGAAGTCGCGCAGGCCGGCCTCGTCGGCGGTCATGCCGGGGCGCAGCACCACCGCCGCCGCCACCTCCTCGCCGAGCCTGGGATGCGGCATGGCGAAGGTCACCACCTGCTGCACCGCCGGATGGTCCATAAGTACCTCATCGACCTCCAGCGGGCTGACCTTCTCGCCGCCGCGGTTGATGATCTCCTTGAGCCGGCCGGACAGCCGCAGATAGCCGGCCGCATCGAGCCAGCCTTCGTCGCCGGTGCGGAACCAGCCATCGGTGAAGGCGCGGGCATTGGCCTCCGGGTTGGCCTCATAGCCGGCGGTGACGTTGCGGCCACGGATCACCACCTCGCCGCGCGCGCCGGCCGCGAGCAGGGTGCCGTCGGCGGCCATGATCGCCAGTTCCGGCCCGGCGGCGCGGCCGACCGAGCCGGCATGGCGCTCGGCCGGCGGCAGCGGGTTGCTGGCCATCTGGTGCGACGCCTCGGTCATGCCGTAGCTCTCGATCACCGGCACGCCGAACGCGGCCTCCAGCGCCGCCATCACCTGCGGCGGCAGGCTGGCGGAGGACGAGCGCAGCAGCCGCAGCCGGCCGGCGGCAATCACCGCCTTGTTGCGCTCGGCATATTGCAGCAGCGCCTGATGCATGGTCGGCACAGCGGTAAACCAGCTCGGCCGCGCCTCGGCGAACCAGGCGAAGAAGCGGAAGGCGTTGAAGCCCGGCGTGCAGCACACCGACGCCCCGGCAGCGAGCGAGGCCAGCACCGCCGCCATCAGCCCGTGGATGTGAAACAGCGGCATGATGTTGAGGCAGCAATCATCCGGCGCCAGCCGCAGCGCGGCGCCGATGTGGACCG
Source organism: Pseudomonadota bacterium (assembly GCA_021845985.1). GTDB lineage: Bacteria > Pseudomonadota > Alphaproteobacteria > Acetobacterales > Acetobacteraceae > JAFKFJ01. Next base: position 20,640 of record JAJZES010000017.1, read on the forward strand.
CCGAGGCGGTGACGTTGACATGGCGCAGCGGCACGATCTTAGGCCGCGAGGTTGTCCCCGAGGTGTGCAGCACCAGCGCCACGTCGTCGGCCTGCGCCGCCCCCGGATGCTGCGGCGTGCCGGCCATCGGCGCGTCCGGGTGGAGCGAAAAACTGCCGGCTGCCTCCCCCGCAACCAGCGTGATCACCGGGATGCCGCGCGCGGCGGCGACCGCGCGGGCCGGGCTGTCCATGCCCTGCTGGATGACCAGCGCCCGGGCGTTCAGATCGGCGAGGTAGAAATCGAACTCGTCGGCCTTGTAGGCCGGGTTGAGCGGCGCCGTGGTCGCCGCGCCGGCGATGGCGATGAACGCCGCCGCCATCTCCGGCCCGTTCGGCAGCACGATCGCCACCCGGTCGCCGCGGCCGATGCCAAACCCGTTCAGCGCCGCCAGCGTCGCCGCCGAAAGCTGGCGCAGCCCGCCATGGCTGAGCCACGGCCGGCCGGGGGCGCCGATCGCCGGACGCTGTGGATCGGCGCCGGCGAGCAGGTCGGGAAGAGTGTCGGCCGGATACGACAGGGCCATGCGCGGAGCTCCCATGCGGAGACCTCCGCAATACTCCCGCCTGCGGCAGGGGTGAAGCGGCGCCGGCGCAACCGTTGCGGGCGGCGATCTGTGTCACATATGCGCGAGTCGCCACCGCGCGCGCAGCGCTGGCGCAGCGCATGCGTTCAGCAGAGCGACATGATCGGGGAGGCGAACCGCAGATGCCACCGCACTCACAGCTCTGGCTGGGTGGCCCTGGCGCGCCGCCCTGTCTGCTGCGCGGCACCCTGATCCGTACTCCGCTGGGCGATACCCCGGTCGAGACGCTGGCGCCGGGCGATGTGGTGGTGACAGCGAGCGGCGGGCACCGGCGGGTGGTCTGGGTCGGCGGGCGCCGGCTCGATCTGCGCCGCCATCCCAACCCGGCCGAGGCGCAGCCGGTGCGCATCCGCCGCGGCGCGCTCGGCAACGGCGTGCCGGGGCGCGATCTGGTGGTCTCGCCCGACCATGCGCTGCTGCTGAACGGGGTGCTGATCCCGGCGCATGCCCTGGTCAACGGCGCCACGGTGCGACGCGACGGCGGCTGGTCGCGGCTCGACTATCATCATGTCGCGCTCGATGCGCACGACGCGCTGCTGGCCGAGGGGGCCGCGGCGGAGAGCCTGCCGGAGCGCGGCAGCCGCGCCGCGTTCGACGGCGAGCGGCTGATGCTGCTGCATCCGCGCTTTGCCGACGTGGCGGTGGCGGCGGGCGATTGCGCACCGCGGGTGGTGCGCGGGGCGGCGGCGGCGGAGGTGCGGCGGATGCTGCTGATCCGCGCGCGCGTGCTCGGCCATCCGCTGACGCGGGCGCCGGACCTGCATCTGCTGGTCGATGGTGCGCGCTGCAACCCGATCGGCGTCGCCGGCCAGCGCTATCGCTTTGCGGTGCCGGAGGGCACGGCGGACATCCGCATCGTCAGCCGCGCCGGCGTGCCGGCGGAGAGCGACCCGATGAGCGAAGATCGACGCCGCCTCGGGGTGATGCTGTCGCGCATCGTCCAGCGCGTCGGCGGGCAGACGCTTGAACTGCCGATCGAGGCTGCGGCGCTGTGCGAGGGGTTCCACCCGCCCGAAGCTGGCGCCGGCGGGCCGTGGCGCTGGACCGACGGGCATGCACGGCTGCCGCCGCCGCCGCCCGGCGGGGCGCTGCGGCTCGACCTCTATGTGGCCGGCGTGCAACCGGCCTGGGCGCGCGCCGCCCTGCCCGACGCCCCGATGCACCGCAGCGCCTGAGGGCTGGTCCGCTCGGTGGCGCGCTTGCTAGGGTCGGCGCATGCCGGATTTCATCCTGGAGCTTGCCGCCGGCGGTCGCGTCGCCGGGGTCGATGAGGCGGGTCGCGGGCCGCTGGCCGGCCCGGTGGTGGCCGCCGCGGTGGTCATGCTGGGCCGGCCGGAGCCGGCGCTGGTGCGGCTGATCGACGATTCGAAGAAGCTGGACGCGGCAGCCCGCGCCGCGGCGTTCGCCGCACTCGGCGCGGCCCGCCGCGCCGGCACGCTGGAAATCGGCGTCGGCGCCGCGTCCGTGGCCGAGATCGGCCGGCTCAACATCCTGCAGGCGGCGCTGCTGGCGATGGCACGCGCGGTGGCGCGGCTGCCGGCGCCGCCCGACCTCGCGCTGATCGACGGCAACCAGCCGCCGGCGCTCGGCTGCGCCACGCGCTGCGTGGTCGGCGGCGACGCCCGGTGTCTGTCGATCGCCGCCGCCTCGATCGTCGCCAAGGTGCTGCGCGACCGGACGATGGCGCGGCTGGCGCGGCGGTTTCCGGCCTATGGCTGGGACCGCAACGCCGGCTACGCCACCGCGTCGCACCGGGCGGCGCTGCGCGATTTCGGCCCGGCACCGCACCATCGCGCCGGGTTCGGCACGGTGCGGCAACTGGCGCTCGATCTGCTTGGACCGACGTGAAACCGGAGCGCGGCGGCACAATTCAGAGAGGCGCCGCTGCCTTCGTTCGCTCCTTCCGGCCCTGCTGCGACGACAGTGACTTCGCACGCCTGACGAACTGCTTCTCGATCCGTGCGGCGTCTGCGCCGGCTGGCGGCTCGCCGACAGACCGATAAATGACGCCATCGAAGTCAACACCGTCGATCGGGCAGTCGTGAACTTCGACGAAACCGGCGCCATCTACTCTGACCGCCTGGGAAATCAAACGAAACAAGGCGTCAGACGGGCTGCCAAGGTGGATATCGGCAGCCGTCAGGCCCTGACCCATATCGAGATGCTGAATTGCGTCCAGCAGGATGCCATAGGCCGTCCTGCGGCCAAGGGTATCAATCAATGATGTAACAATGTAAAAGCGCCAATCATCCAGGGCGTGATCGTATATCCACATAGCGCCCTGCGCCTGCATCATCAATTCATCCGTGGCAGCCAGAAGTGCGCATCAAGCTTGCTTAGCTCGGCCGAAAGATGCTCTCTAACCACTTCATGACCCCGTCTGTCTCGTGGCACACAGCTACGAAAAGGTCGTTGATCTGCCGATTTTGCGGCTTCTTGCCTGGAAGGCGAGCCTCGCTTTTCCAGTCGCGCACGGTAAGCCAGTTTACATAGACAGCCTTCCGTTTATGAAGCGCCGAAATGTCCTTCTCAAGCCCTGCCCGGCTCAAGCCCTGCCCGGCTCGAGCCCTGCCCGGGCGGCGATCAGCGCCAGATCGTGCCACTTCGCGCCAACGCAGTCCGGCGGGAGTGCCGCCAAACCGTTGCGGCGGATATAGATCGCCTTGAGAGCGAACTCCACCGCCTGTCCGGCATTGTGATAGGCCTGCCGGGCGTGGCCGTTCGCCTTCAGCGTTTTGCCGCACGCAACTCGTCGCAGGCAGATCGCCACCAGTCCTCGTCAGTCGCGGACATGGCGCCGTCCTGGTACGATGGCTGGCAGCCAAGCCTTCATTTCGGCCCCCGCGACCTGCGGACAGCCGCCGGCGGTCCATAACCCATTTGATGCTGCTCGGCCAAAAATCTGGCGCAAAAAAGGGCGGGCACGCGCGTGCCCGCCCTCTTCTGGGTGACCTATCGCAGCCCTACTTCAGGATGATCTCGACGCGCCGGTTCTGCGGCTCGCGCACGCCGGCCGCCGTCGGCACCAGCAGATGCGTGTCGCCGAAGCCCTGGGCAACGATCTCGTTCTGCGGCACGCCGTCCTTGACCAGTTCGGCGGCCACGTTCTGCGCCCGCATCGCCGACAGCTTCTGGTTGTAGGCGGTGGTGCCCGAGGTGTCGGTGTAGCCGTTCACCTCGATCCGCGTGACCGCCACGCGGCTGACGTTCTGGGCCGCTTCGCCGATGATCTGGCGGGCACGGTCGGTCAGGTCAGCCTTGTCCCAGTCGAAGAACACCAGATAGGTGCGGCTCGGCGCCGGGGCCGGGGCGGCAACCGGCGTCGGGGCAGCGGCCGGCGGCGGCGGCGGCGGCGGCGCCACGTTCAGCGCATAGCGCAGGCCGACCAAGATCGAGTTGTTGTACTGGTTGGCGATGCGGGTGCCGCCATAGGTCATCTGGTCGGCCGTCGCCATGAAGCGGTATTCCAGCGTCGCCGACAGGCCCGGCACCATCGCCACCGGGAAGGCGGCGCCGATGATGGCCTGACCGGCGATGTCGGGCTTGCTGGCGTTGAAGCCAACGCCCGTAGCGGTCCGACCCTTGGTATCATCGAGCATCTGGCCACCGACGCCGACGCCGAAATACGGGTAAACCACCTTGCTGCCGATGTCGAGATCATACAACGCGTTGACGAAGCCGCCGTAGGTCTGGTTCTGGGCATGCTGCGGACCGTGGTTCTGGTCCGTGTTGTAGTAATCGCCCTGCAGCTCGACACGCAGGCCGTTGCCGAAGCCGTAGCCTACGCTACCCACCCCGACCAGACCGCCATCGTTGCCGAGGGTGCCGCCGCCGTTGTTCTTGATCTTCTGATTCTGGAGGAAGTTGTAGCCGGCACCGGCGCCGACATACATACCATCCACCGGCTGGGCCAGCGCCGCCGCCGGCAATGCCAGCACGCTCGCGGCAACGAGCAGGTTCCGGAGGTTCATGCGCTCTCTCTCCTCGATATTATCGTGCGTGGCGCGCTGTGCACGCCGCCCGGCCGCGCGTCTGACGTGTTGCGCCGCACCGTTGGCTGAAACCTAGGCATCAACCCGAGGCTTCACCAGCACCTATTACCGCAGATCGGTGCCGCGCGGCAGCCGCTGTGATATTTTTGCAACTGGTCTGTGGCAGGACTGCGGCAGGGCGGAGGAGTGCGGACGCCGACGCCACCCGCCGCCGCCACACGGCGCCCACCGCCGCCGGCCGCCCACCGCGGGCGGCAGGTGCAAAACTCTTGCACGTCCTGTCTTGCAGAAATCGTACGGCACCGGCGCCGCAGCGGCCACCCGGCAGGAGCGACGCCGGCGCCGCGGCCGGGATCGGGCCGCATCGGCCCGGCCCAGGCCGCCGCCAGAGGCGCAAACGGGCGGCGAAATCCGCCCGACCACTCCCGAAAATGTGAACCCGACCCGCGCCGGCGCGGGTGGCTATAGCAGCTTCGCCTCGAACGGCGGCAGCAGATCCGGCGCCTCGAACTCGATCACCCAGAGGTCGGGATCGGTGCGGGTCTGGCGGGCGACATAGGCGTCGGCGGTGTCGGCATCGACCGGCGCCGGCCCGGTGGCGCGCAGCCAAGCGACCGGCCCGTCGCCGGTGCGCACCTGGCTCAGCACCACCAGACCCTCGCGTCCGCGCAGCACCACCAGGATGCCGCCGGCATCGGCGTCGCCGCGGCGCAGCACCGCACCGTAGCGGCCGGCGGCATTGCCGAGCCGCAGCGCCACCTGCACCCACAAACCCGCCTTGACCCGTGGCTCTGCCATTCGCCCCTTGAAGCAGGGGCGCCCCGCTGCCACAACCCGGCGGCGCGGCGGAGGGGTGCAATGGCCAAGCAAATGACCGAGGGGCAGCGCGCCTATGAGAGCAAGCGCGCCGCCAAGGCCGGGCTCAGCCTGGAGAAATGGCTGTCGATGAAGGACCGTGAACGCGACGAGGCCGAGCGCAGCCGCCTCGCCGCGGCGCGCAAGGCCGCCGAACCGCCGAAGAAGCCGGGATTTTTCGCCCGCCTGATCGAGCGCGCCAGCAAGCCGCTTTAAGGTACTCGGCGCGGCGCCGGGCTATAACCCCGGTGATGACAGCGCCGCCGCCCGACCACCCCGCTTTCACCCCGTTGCTGGCAGCGCATGCCGACTGGAGCAGCGACCCGCGCAAGCGCTGGATGACGCTGGCGCGGCGCCGCGGCGCTGGCTGGCAGGTCGCCGCCCCGGTGCCGGTGGGGGCGCTGGAGACACTGTTCGCCCGGCTGCTGGCGCTGGCCGAGTCGGTGGTGCTGGGGGCCGACCTGCCGCTCGGGCTGCCGCGCGCCTATGCCGCGCGGCACGCGACGGAGCCGGATTTTCCCGCCTTCCTGCGCGGGCTGGCCGGGCGGGCGGGGTTTTTCAGCCCCTGCGCCACCCTCGACGAAGTGTCGGCCGGGCGTCCGTTCTATCCGGCGCGGCCGGTGCGCGGCATGACCCGGGCGGCGCATGCGGCGGCGCTCGACCTGGGCGGCGCGCGCGGGCTGTGCCGCGCCTGCGACCACGCCACCGCCGAGCGGCCGGCGGGCGCGCCGCTGTTCTGGACGCTCGGCGCCAACCAGTGCGGCAAGGCGGCGATCTCGGCGTGGCGTGATCTGCTGCTGCCGGCGCTGGCGCGGCCGCGGCCGCCGCTGCTGTGGCCGTTCGAGGGCGATCTGCGGGCGCTGATCACGCCCGGCCGCGTCGTGGTGGCCGAAACCTACCCGGCGGAGGCGCTGCGCCAGCTTGGCCTGACGCTGCCGGGCAGCAAACGCCGGCACGCCGACCGGATGGCGATGGCGGCGCCGCTGGCGGCGGCGCTGCAGCGGCTGGAAGCGGTGCCCGACGCCGTCCTGAGCCTCGCGCTGAGCGACGGGTTCGGCGCCGATGCGGCGGGCGAAGACCGCTTCGACAGCCTGCTCGGCGTGCTCGCGGTGCTCAACGTGCTGGCCGGCAACCGGCCGGACGGGGTGCCCGATGATCCCTGGCTGCGCCGCTGGGAAGGCTGGGTGCTGGGGCAGTTGGCGCCGCCCGCCGGATGACCGGCGCGGCGGCGCCGGCCAGGCGATTGCCGCGGTGGCCGACTGGACAGGGTGGGGTAATGATTCATAAAAACCTCACATGACAAACCTGACATCCGCGCCGGTCGTGCCGGTGATCCTCTCCGGCGGCTCCGGCACCCGGCTGTGGCCGGTGTCGCGCGAGAGTTTTCCGAAACAATTCTGGCCGCTGCTGTCGGAACGCTCGATGATCGAGGAGACGGCCCGGCGCGCCACCGGCGCGGCGTTCGCCCCGCCGATCGTGGTGTGCAACCAGGAACACCGCTTCCTCGCCGCCGAGCAGATGCGCCAGGCCGGGATCGTCGGGGCGCGCATCCTGCTTGAGCCGGCGGCGCGCAACAGCGCCCCGGCGATCGCCGCCGCCGCGTTGCTCGCCGCCGAGGATGATCCGCAGGCGGTGCTGTGGATGATGGCGGCCGATGCGGCGATCAGCGATGTGGCGACGCTGCACCGGCTGCTGGCGGCGGCGGTGGCGGCGGCGCAGGCCGGGCGGATCGTCACCTTCGGCATGCGGCCGACCGCGGCGGAGACCGGATACGGCTATATCGAGGTCGGCGCGCCGCTGCCGGGATTGCCGGGGGTGCATGACCTCGCCCGCTTCGTCGAGAAGCCCGACGCCGCCACCGCCGCTATGCTTGTCGCCGACGGGCGGCATTTGTGGAACTCGGGGATGTTCGTGTTCACCGCGGCCACCATGCTGATGGAACTGGAACGCTTCGTGCCCGACGTGCTGGACGGGGTGCGCGCGGCGATGGCCGGGCGGACGCGTGATCTCGATTTCATCCGGCTGGCGCCCGAGCCGTTCCGCGCGCTGCGCAGCATCAGCATCGACTATGCGGTGGCCGAGCGCACCGACCACGCCGCGGTGGTGCCGGCCGATCTCGGCTGGTCAGATGTCGGCAGTTGGGGTGCGCTGTGGGAACTCGGCGCCAAGGACGACGACGGCAATGTCGCCCTCGGCGACGTGCTGCTGGAGGGGGCGCGGCATTGTTATGTGCGCAGCGACGGCATCCTGACCGCGGTGGTCGGGCTGGACGACGCGGTGGTCGTGGTGACCGAGGATGCGGTGCTGGCGATGCACCGCGACCGCTCGCAGGACGTCAAGCGCATCGTCGATCGGCTGCGCGCCGACCGGCGGCACGAGGCGGCGGCGCATAACCGGACCTATCGCCCGTGGGGGTTCTTCGAGACGCTGTTCGCGGCGGAGCGGTTCCGGGTGCGCCGCGTGGTGGTGCTGCCCGGCCAGCAGATGGCGCTGCAGAAGCATTTTCACCGCACCGAGCACTGGACGGTGCTGGCCGGCACGGCGCTGGCGACGCGCGACGGGGAAGACCTGCTGGTGCGCGAAAATGAGAGCGTCGATCTGCCGATCGGCTGCCTGCACCGCGTCGCCAATCCCGGCCGCATCCCGCTGACGCTGATCGAGGTGCAGGCCGGCAGCTATCTCGGCGCCGACGACGTGGTGCGGGTGGACGATCTGTACGGCGGGACCGCGGCGGCCGGCGGGCGATGACGCCGCGCTAGTATTTCCGGCAGCACAGGGTCAGCGGCCAGACGAGATGGGAGACCCGGTCGATCTGATCCTCGGCGCGCAGATGGTCGCCGTGGAACAGCAACACCACCGCCAGCGCCGCCGCCAGCGGCAGGGCGACGCGCAGCCGGGCCGGACGCGGCCCGGCCAGCCGCGCCAGGACGAGCGCCCCGGCCACCCCGAGCAGGGCGCCGGCCAGCACGTCCGAGCGCGTATGCACATGCAGCGCCAGCCGGGTGCCACCGAACAGCACGGCGAACAGTGCCGCCAGCAGCAGGGCGGCAAACGGCCGCCGGGCGCCGCGCGCCGGCTCGGGCAGCAGCAGCGCCAGCAGCCCGCCATAGACCACCGCCGCCGAGGCGGTATGCCCGCTCGGGCTGCGCAGCCCGTGGAACGGCAGCAGGCCCCAGCAGGCGGCGACCAGCAGCTTGGCCATCAGCACCGCGGCGAGCGTCGCCGGCACCACCAGCGCCCAGGCCAGCGCGCCGCGCCGCCAGCCGGTCAGCAGCAAGGCCAGCGCCACCGCCAGGGCCAACGGCAGCACGACGGCGAGATCGGCGAAGTCGGTGACGAACAGCATGGCACCGCAACATAGCAGAGCGCAGAAGGTTCGCACATCGCTGCGTTGAGCGGGCACAAACCGCGCCGGCGGTCACGATCGCGTCAGCCCGGCGGCGGCGATTGCCTACAGATCATTCGCCGCCGGGCGGGACGCCGCCAGGCCTTTTCGTCATAGGGTCTGGGGCGGAGCCCCAGGCTCGCCCGACTGGCAACGGAAATTCAGGCGCTCAGCTCATCCAGTTGCCGCCATCGACGTTGAGCGTCTGCGCCACCACGTAATCGGCATCTTCGCTGGCCAGGAACACCGCCGCGCCGACCATGTCGTCCGGCCGGCCCATCCGACCATACGGCACGGCCAGCCCGACCTGACGCTTCTTTTCGCCGAGCGGCAGATTTTCGTAGCGCGCGAACTGCGCATCGACATGCTCCCACATCGGCGTATCGACGACGCCGGGGGCGATGCCGTTGACGTTGATCCGCTGCTTGGCCAGCGCCAGACCGGCGCTCTGCGTCAGGCTGATCACCGCCGCCTTGGAGGCGCAATAGGCGGCAACCAGTGCCTCGCCGCGCCGGCCGGCCTGGGAGGCGAAGTTGATGATTTTGCCGCCCTGGCCCTGGCGCACCATCTGCCGCGCCACCGCCTGCAGGGTGAACAGCAATCCTTCGACATTGACGGCGAATATCTTGTGGTAACTGTCGCGGGTAAGCTCCAGCAACGGTCCCATGTCGAACACGCCGGCGTTGTTGACCAGCACGTCGATGCGCCCGGCGGCGCCGACCACCTCGGCCACCATCGCGTCGATGCTGTCCTGACGGGTGACATCGAGGGTGACGCCGATCGCGGCGTGGCCGAGTTCGGCCGCCAGCGCCGGCGCGCCGGCCATGTCGGCGACGACGACGCGCGCCCCCTCCAGCACATAGCGTTGGCAGATCGCGCGGCCGATGCCGCGCGCCCCGCCGGTGACGACGGCAACCTTGTCCTTGAGCCGCATCGCAGCCTCCTTACCAGCAGCAATATCCGCCATCGGCGAGCACGATGCTGCCGGTCATCAGGCTGGCCGCATCGGAGGCGAGGAACAGCACCACCGAGGCGATCTCCTCCGGCTGGCCGACCCGGCCCATCGGCGTCATGTCCAGCCAGACCTTCGCCATCTCGGCGTCCTGCATGCCGAACTTGGTCAGCGGCGTCTCGATATAGGTCGGCGCCACCGCGTTGACCCGCACGCCGCGGTCGGCCCATTCGGCGGCGAGCGAGCGCGTCATGTGATGCACCGCCGCCTTGGAGGCGTTGTAGAACGACTGCTCCTGCGGCTTGTTGACGATGTAGCCGGACATCGAGCCGATATTGACGATGGCGCCACGCTTCCTGCCCAGCATCCGCTTGCCGAAGGAACGGCAGCACCAGAACACGCCATCGACATTGACCGACATGTGAAAGCGCCAGTGCTCATCGCTGGTGTCCTCGGCGCGCACGTCGCTCTTGGCGACGCCGGCGTTGTTGACCAGGATATCGACGCCGCCGGCGTCCTCCAGCTTCGCCGCCAGCGCCTCGACCGCGGCGGAATCGGTGACATCGAGCGTCGCGCCGCTGGCCGCGAGGTTGAGCGCGGTGAGTTGCGCCACCGCGTCGTGCACCCGCTGCGGCACCATGTCGGCGATGACGATCTTCGCCCCCGCCTCGCCCAGCGCCTGGGCGCAGGCGAAGCCGATGCCCTGGCCGCCGCCGGTGACCAGCGCGGTGCGGCCTTTAAGGTTGAGTTTTTCCAGATACATGGCTCGGTCTCCTCGGGATTACTTCACGGCGCCGAAGGTCAGGCCGCGAACAAGCTGGCGCTGGCTGATCCAGCCGAACACCAGGATCGGCGCAATCGCCATCGTCGATGCCGCCGACAGCTTGGCCCAGAACAGGCCCTCCGGCGCGGAGAAACTGGCGATGAACGCGGTCAGCGGCGCCGCGTCATGGGCGGTGAGATTGAGGCTCCAAAACGCCTCGTTCCACGACAGGATGATGTTGAGCAGCGCCGTCGAGGCGATGCCCGGCAGCACCAGCGGCAGCAGCACATGGACGATGGTCTGCCAGACATTGGCGCCGTCGATGCGGCTCGCCTCGATGATCGCCTTGGGCATTTCCTTGAAGAAGGTGAACAGCATCCAGACGACGATGGGCAGGTTCATCATGGTGTACATGATCACCAGCGCGGTGCGCGTATCGAGCAGCCCGACATCGCGGCAGAACAGGTAGATCGGCACCAGCACGCCAACCGGCGGCAGCATTTTGGTGGACAGCATCCACAGCAGCGTGCCGCGGGTGCGCGCCGTCGGGTAGAACGCCATGCCGAAGGCCGCCGGCACCGCCAGCAGAATCGCCAGCGCGGTGGCGCCGAACGAGACGATGACGCTGTTGAGCGCGAAGCTCAGATAATCGGCGCGCCCCAGGATGTCGCGGTAATTCTCCAGCGTCGGGGTGAAGATCAGTTGCGGCGGGGTGGCGATGGCGCCGACCTCGGTCTTGAAGCTGGCCAGGATCATCCAGAAAATCGGGAAGAACATCAGCAGCGCCGCGAGCCATGCGAAGCTGCCGGCGACCGGCTGGGTCTTGCTGCGCATGCTCATGTGTCGAGCCTCTTGCCGATGGCGCGGACCAGGAACGTGGCGAGGATGTTGGCCAGGATGATGGCGATGACGCCGGCCGCCGACGCCCCGCCGACATTGAACGCCAGCAGCGCGCGTTCGTAGATCAGGAAGGTCAGGTTGGTCGTGGCGATGCCCGGCCCGCCGGAGGTGGTGACGTAGATTTCGGCAAAGATGCCGAGCAGGAAAATGGTCTCGATCAGCACCACGACCGAGGCGGCGCGGCCCATATGCGGCAGTTCGATGAAGAAAAACACCTTGATCGGCCCGGCGCCGTCGATGTTCGCCGCCTCGCGCGTCTCCTCATCGAGCGATTGCAGCGCCGTCAGCAAAATCAGGAAGGCGAACGGCAGCCATTGCCAGGCGACGATGATGACGACCGAGGAGAGCGGCCAGTCGGTGAAGAAGTCGATGACGCCGAGGCCGAGGCCGCGGGTGACCCAGGCGATGAACCCGTTCACCGGGTGCATCAGCAGATTCTTCCAGATCAGCGCGGACACCGTCGGCATGACGAAAAACGGCGAGACGATGAGGATGCGGGCGATCGAGCGGCCGGGGAAATTGGTCTCGAACAACGAGGCCAGGATCATGCCGAGGCCGACAGTGATGATCAGAACCTCGACGACCAGCGCCACCGAGACGAACAGCGAATAGAACAGCGCCGGATCGCGGAACAGGTATTTATAGTTGTTCCAGCCGGCGAAGCCGCCAACCGCCGGATTGAGCAGGTTGTAGCGCAGCACGCTGAAATACAGCGTCGCGGCGAGTGGAACCAGGGAAAACACCAGCAGCAGCCCGACCGAGGGCGCCACCAGCGGCAGCGTGTTGACGCCACCCCCCGTCGTGCGCCGGCGATGGGCGCGCGGCGTCGGCAGACCTGTTGCGGCCGTCGTGCTCATTGCCGTTTCCTCCCGCATCGCGGCGGCCCGGAACGCACCTCGGCGTTCCGGGCCGGGCGTGCTGCCCTATTTCAGGTAGCCGGCCTGCTGCATCGTGCTGGTGACCGAGGCCTGCGCCTGCTTCAGCGCCTGATCCGGGGTCATCTGCCCGGCCAGCGCCGCCGAGACGAGTTGCCCGACCTGGGTGCCCATCGCCTGGAACTCGGGGATGGCGACATACTGGATGCCGACATACGGCACCGGATCCTTGGTCGGATGGGTGATATCGGCCGACAGGATCGATGCCTTCACCGTCTCGGCGAACGGCGCCGCCTTGATGTAGGCCGGGTTGGCGTAGGTCGATTCGCGCGTGCCGGGCGGCACCACCGTCCAGCCGTCGGTTTCGCCGACCATGGTGACGTAGTCCTTCGACGTCGCCCAGGCCAGGAAGTCCTTCGCCACCTTGGCATTCTTCGAGCTGGCCGGGACGCCGAGCGCCCATGACCAGAACCAGCCATTGCCGTGATCGGTGACTTCCATCGGCGCCGAGGTGAAGCCGGTCTTGTCGGCAACCTGGCTCGAGTTCTTGTCGTACACCATGCCGGCGGCGACCGTCGCGTCGATCCACATGGCGCAGTGGCCGGTGGTGAACAAGGCCAAATTCTCGTTGAAGCCGTTGCCGGTGGCGCCGGGCGGGCCGTCGCGGTGCATCAGATCGACATAGAAGGTCAACGCCTTCTTCCACGGCTCGGAGGTGAGCTGCGGCTGCCACTTCATGTCGAACCACTGGCCGCCGAAGGCATTCACCATGGTATCGAGGAACGCCATGTTCTCGCCCCAGCCGGCCTTGCCGCGCAGGCAGATGCCGTACTGCTCGTGCGCCTTGTCGGTCAGCTTGTCGGCGAACTGGGCGATCTGGTCATAGCTCGGATGTGCCGGCATGGTCAGGCCGGCTTTTTCGAACAGGTCCTTGCGGTAGAAGGTGAACGAGCTTTCGGCATAGAATGGCACCGCATACATCTTGCCGTTGGCCGAGAGGGCGTCGCGCACGCCCTTGAAGATGTCGTTGTAGTCGTACGAGGCGGGGAAATCGTCGAGCGGCAGCAGCCAGTTCTGCTTGCCCCAGATCGGTGTCTCGTAGCTGCCGATGGTCAGGATGTCGAACTGACCGCCTCTGGTGGCGATGTCGGTGGTGACGCGCTGGCGCAGCACGTTTTCTTCCAACACCACCCAGTTGATCTTGTTGCCTGTCTTCTTCTCCCACTGCGGCGAGAGTTTTTGCATCCGGATCATGTCCGAATTGTTGACCGTGGCGATGGTGATGGTCGCCGCCGACGCCGCGCCCGCCGACAGGGCGAGCAGCGCGACACCCGACACAAGATGCGTCAGACGCATGGTCCCGTTTCCTCTCCAAAGGTCCGGGCTTGTGCCCGGCTCCCGAGCAGATGATCAAAACTCGGTGCCCTTTGTCAAGCCAGGATCGGTGTCATCGAGGATCGCCGCCGCGGTCGGCTCGTCGGTGATCAGGGCGTTGATCAGCCGGCCGGCCAGGGCGCCGCGCAGCGCCGGCACTTTCGCCGCGCCAACGCCGATGCCCAGCCGCACGCCGCCGCCGCCGGGGGCGACGGCGAGACCGGTGACCCGCTCGCTGATCTCGGCGGCGACGATGCGGCCGGCCGCGTCGAAGGCGTAGCCGGCGATCTCGCCGACCGCGCCGGCCTCGACCAACTCGGTCAGTTCGCCATCGGTGATGCAGCCCGAGGCGTGGATCGGCGCCTGCCAGCCGACATGGCCGACGCCGACCATCATCCAGCGGCTTTCGCCGTAGAGGTCGCGCAGCGTCTGGTAGGCGCGCTGCGAGCGCAGCAGGTCGCGTTCGGCGACGGTGGCAACCACCACCGGCAGCGGCATCGGATAGCATTGCGCCCCGGTGCGCTCGGCAAGCTGCATCACCGGCTCGGCGGCGATGGCGCGGCCGTCGCGGGCGATGATGCCGCAGAGTGAAAACACCTTGTGCTGCGGCGCGACCAGCGGCGGCAGCTCGGCGGCGACGGCGCGCAGGGTGCGGCCGGTGGAGACAGCGAGGACCAGCGGCGCCTTTTGGGCGAACCAGCGGTCGAGCATGCGCGCGCCGGCCACCGCGACGCTGGCCTGGCCGCCACCCGCGGTGGCCGGCGGCACCACCTCGCAACTGCGCAGGCCATAGCGCCGCACCAGCGTCTCGCTCAGCGTCATGCAGGCGGCGATCGGATGATCGACGCGGAACTTGATGAGTTTTTCGGCCAGCGCCAGCGAGACCAGCCGCTGCGCCGCCTGCCGCGAGATGTTCAGCGCCGCGGCGATCTCATCCTGCGTGCGCCCGCCGATATAGTACATCCAGGCGGCACGAGCGGCCTGCTCCAGTCGCTCCGCCTGCGGCACCCGGCGGCCGGGGTCAGCCTCCTCCTGCATGTATGAACACCCTGGACGTTCCGTTTATCTGCCCACTGTAGGAGCATTTGTCCTCGGCCGACAATCTGGCGCGGAGAGCAAAAAAAAGGCCCGCAGCAAAGCTGCGGGCCTGTTTGCCGTGTGGTGGAAGGACGGATCAGGCGTGGTACACCGTGGTCGGCTTGGCGCCCTGGAATACGACGGTCGTGCCGTCGGAGAGGGTGAAGGAATTGCCGGCCGCCAGCGCAGTGGTGGCGCCCTGCGCGTCGGCTGCGGTGTAGCCGAAGGTCTGGTTCTGAATGGTAGTGAAGGTCAGGTCCAGAAGGTCGGTGGACTGCCAGTTGGAGATGGTAATAGTGTGCGCAGGCCCGGCGGTGGCGCCGAATTCCTTGGCCGAGAACAGAACCACCGAGTCGTGGCCGGCGTTGGAGGCGACAAGGGTGGTGTTTCCAGTGAAGCCCTGGAAGTTGACGCCGATGATGTGCGAGCCGCCGCCGGAACCTGCCAAGTTCATCTTGTTGTTGTCGCCGAACAGCACGTACTGGCCACCCGCGGCGGTGTTGGTCACCGTCAGGTTTTCGTTGGTGTTGCCCCAGATCGTCGGGGCCACCGTGCCGCCCATGACCGTATCCGCACCGCCGCCGCCGACCATCAGCAGCTTGTCGGTGCCGCTGAGGCTGACCACCTCGCCGCCCGTGCCGCCATAGGCCGTCTCGTTCTGTGCGGCAAACACCGTGCTCATGCCCGGACCGCCGACGAACAGGCTGTTGCCGGTGCTGCCGTTGTAGAGCACGCCGCCCTGGGCGAAGACCGTGTCGGAGCCGCTGCCGGCGGTGAAGGTGGACTGGCCGGCGGCGTTCAGGAAGCCGACATTGCCGCTGCCGCCGAGCACGCTGTTGCCGAGATTGCTGCCGAACAGCACCGCGTTGCCCGCGGTCGCGCTCAGCGTATTGACGCCGACGCCGGCAACGATGGTCGAGCTACCGCCAGTGATGTCGAAATTCGCCGCGTTGTTGAAGTAGCCGATGACCGACGCCGCGCCGTCAACCGAGACCGAGTCGCTTGTCCCCGTCGCGACCACCGTGTCGTAGCCGGAGTCGAAGCTCATCGTCTGCGCCGCAGCCAGCGCCAGCACCACCTCGTTGCCCGTCGCCATGGCGATCCGGGCATTCGCGCCGGTCGCCGAAACGGTGCCAGTGCCGGTGCCGGTGCCCATGATCGTGCCAGCATTGCCCGAATAGTTCAGGTCGCCGATGACCACCTGGCTCGCATCACCGCCGACGAGCTGACCAGTGCCCATGTAGATGACGAACTGGTAACCGGCCGGTACGCTGATCACGCCCGAATCGCTGCTCGGAATAATCAGTGTGTTGGTCGGCTGGGCGGTTGTGGTTACTGGTGCCGCCGGCAACGTCACTGGCGCCGCCGTCGTTCCCGCGGTCGAAACCGAAGGCACCGTCACCGCGTTGCTGGCCGACAGCACCGACTGGAATTGCAGCAACAACTTACCGGTCAAGGCCCCCGAGGTGCTGACCGAAGCGCTGCCAACTTGAACGACCGTCGCATTACCCGACATCTCGCGACCCTTACCCAGTGAAGTTTTGTAGCCGCCGTTTTAGCCGGAAAAGCGATCCGAGTCAAAGCCAATTTCGAATTCGGCGCGCGAAAGCGTCAAAATCCACGCCGCCATGCGCACTGCACAAACCATTATAATTCTTAATGTTATGGTAGAATTTTAATGTCTTGTGTCGACCCAACCCGCCGGCGGCGCGCAAACAAGCGTGCGTGTACCCCTGGCGGTTGACGCGTTGCAGCACGAACCCGCCGGGCCGCTGCCGCCAGGGTCCGATGCCTGCTACTTGTCCGCCCGCAGCAGCAGCAGCGCCCGGCGCAGCCGCACCAGACCGCCGCGGATCAGGCCGCTGTCGCACATATGCTGCCCCTCCTGCGCCAGCACCTCGGCTTCCGGCTGCGGCGCCGGACGGCGCTCGCGTTCGGTGGCCACCTGGCCGGCGAGGTCGTCGCAATATTCCGCCGTGTCGCTGGTCACCCGCAACGGCCCGCCGGACTGCACCGCCGGCTGCGCCGGCGGCGGCGATTGCGACACCGCGGCGGCCGAGCCGAGACCGGCCAGCAAGGCGACGGCGAGAACAGTACGAACGACGGCCATGGCCCGACTATGCCGCATGCAGGTCGGCTGTGGCCTGATCGTACGATGACGTCGCGTTCATTTGGGTCACGCCAGCGTGCCGGTGTGGCCGCGTTGCCAGGGTCAGCGCGGCGCGCAGGCCGGGCTGGTTGTCCGACAGCGTCAGCGCGCCGCCGTGCAACTGCGCCACCGCCTGCACCAGCGCCAGACCCAGGCCGCTGCCCGGCGTGCTGCGCGCCCGCTCGCCGCGGAAGAAGCGTTCCGCGGCGCGCGCCCGGTCGGCCTCGGGGATGCCCGGCCCGTGATCGGCGACGGCGATCACCGCGCCGCCATCCGGCCGCGCCGCCGCCTCGATCGCGATGGTGCTGCGCGCGGGCGAGAACTTGAGGGCATTGTCGAGCAGATTGGCCACCGCCTGCTGGATCATGTCGCGGTCGCCGAAGGCCGGCAGATGCGGCGGGATGGCGGCGGTCAGACACTGGCCGCGCTCCTCCGCCGCGGCGCTGTACAGCTCGACCAGATCGAGCAGCAGCGGCGCCAGATCGAGCGGCGCGAAGGCCGAGCGGCGCGCCCCGGCCTCGATCTCGGCAATGCGCAGCAGCGCCTGGAAAATGCCGATCACCCCGTCGAGGTCGGCCTGTGCCCGGTCGATCGCGGCGCGCAGATCGGTCTCGCCGCTGGCATGCGCGGCGGCGTCCTCCAGCCGGGCGCGGGCGCGCGCGATCGGCGTGCGCAGGTCGTGGGCGATGGCGTTGGACACCTGGCGCACGCCGTCCATCAGCCGGGCGATCCGGTCGAGCATGTCATTGATGGTCTCGGCCAGTCGGTCGAACTCGTCGCCGCGCCCGACCACCCGCACCCGCTTGGTCAGGTCGCCGGCGCTGATCGCCGCGGCGGTGGCCGAGACATCGGCCAGGGTGATGCGAAACAGGCCGCGCACCGCCAGCGCCCCGACGGTGCCGAGCAGCAGCGCCACCCCCGCCGCCCACAGCAGCGCATCGGTCAGCAGCCGCGCCATCTGCGCCCGCACCTCGACATCGCGCCCGACCAACAGATGCACGCTGCCGGGCAGGATGAAATGATGCAGCCGCGCCATGCCGCGCCGCCCGGCACGCTCGATCGGCACCTCGTACCAGGCGGCGTCCTGATGCAGCGCCGGCGGCCAGCGCTCCAGGTTGCCGACCAGCCGGTGATAGGCCGGATCGACCAGCAGGTAGATCGCGTCGTCATCGACATTGCCGGCGAGGCGCTGGCCGATCGTCTCCTCCAGCGCCAGCAGCCCGCCCTCGGCGTAGCGTTCCGACAGGCCCTGAGTATCGGCGTAAATCGCCGCGTCGGTCTGCCGGTCGAGCAGGCCGGCGGTGGACCACCAGAGAAACGTCGCCAGCGCCAGGGTGCCGAGCGCGAACACCCCGGCATAGATGATGCCGAAGCGCACCCCGGCGGAGCGGAACGGCAGATGCGGCCGGCGCATGGTGCCGCCCGCCGGCTCAGGGCTGCTCGGGGCGCAGCATGTAGCCGGCGTTGCGCACCGTATGGATCAGCGGCGAGGCGAACGGCTTGTCCACCTTCTGGCGGAGCCGCGACACATGCACGTCGATCACGTTGGTCTGCGGGTCGAAATGATAGTCCCAGACGCCTTCCAGCAGCATCGTGCGGGTCACCACCTGGCCGGCGTGGCGCATCAGGAACTCCAGCAGGCGGAACTCGCGCGGCTGCAGGTCGATGCGCTGGCCGGCGCGTTTGACGCCGCGCGACAGCAGGTCCATCTCCAGGTCGCCGACCAGCAGCTTGGTGGTCGGTCCCTCGCCCTTGCCGCGCCGGGCCATCGCCTCGACGCGGGCGAGCAGTTCGGCGAAGGCGAACGGCTTGGTCAGATAATCGTCG
Organism: Pseudomonadota bacterium; assembly: GCA_021845985.1. Classification (GTDB taxonomy): domain Bacteria; phylum Pseudomonadota; class Alphaproteobacteria; order Acetobacterales; family Acetobacteraceae; genus JAFKFJ01. The sequence goes on from JAJZES010000017.1 coordinate 39,414, forward strand.
CCGCCGGCCTTCAGCCCGCGCACCCGGTCATCGACCTGGGCCATCGCCGAGAGGAACAGCACCGGCGTATTGTTGTTCTGCCCGCGCAGCGTCTCCAGCAGCCGCAGCCCGTCGATGCCGCCGGGCAGCATGCGGTCGAGCACGATGGCGTCGAAGTTTTCGCTGGCCGCCATGAACAGCCCGTCGCGGCCATTATCGGCATGTTCGACGACATGTCCGGCCTCGCGCAGTCCCTTGACCACGAAGCCGGCCACGTCCTTGTCGTCTTCCACCACGAGGATGCGCATCTGGTCCTTACCCCTGTCCGCTCGGGCGGTGCCCGACGGTCACGCTCAACTGCACGTCGCGCCCCTGCCGGCGCACATCCAGGCGCACCACGCTGCCCGGCGGCGCCTGCGCGATCTGGCGGATCAGGCCGCGGGCACTGTCCACCGGCTGGCCGTTCACCGTGGTCACGATATCGCCGGCACGCAAGCCGGCGCGCAGCGCCGGTCCGCCGCGCTCGACCGCCCCGATCAGCGCGCCCGGCACGCCGGGGTGCTGGTCGTCGCCGGTATCCTCGACCGAGACGCCGAGCCAGCCGCGGTCGATGCGGCCATGGGCGCGCAACTCGGCGACGATGCGGCTGGCGATCTCGGCCGGAATGGCGAAGCCGATGCCCACGGAGGCGCCGGTCGGCGAGGCGATGGCGGTATCGACGCCGATCACCTGGCCCTGCTCGTTGAACACCGGGCCGCCGGAATTGCCCGGATTGATTGGCGCGTCGAGCTGGATGAAATCGTCGAACGGTCCGGCGCCGATGTCGCGCCCGCGCGCCGAAACGATGCCGGCGGAGATCGAGCCGCCGAGGCCGAACGGGTTGCCGGCGGCGATCACCCAGTCGCCGACCTCGACGCTGCGGCTGTCGCCCCAGACCACGGCGGGGAGCGGGCCGGGGGCATCGACCTTGATCAGCGCGATGTCGGTCAGGTCGTCGGTGCCGACGACATGGGCCGGCAGTTCACTGCCGTCGCGCAGCGCCACGGTGATCTGGTCGGCGCTGCCGACGACGTGGTTGTTGGTGACGATGTAGCCCGAGGGGTCGATGATGAACCCCGAACCGGCGCCCTGCATGCGCTCCTTGTGCGCCTGGAAGCGGTCGCGGAACTGCTGGCGCAGTTCGGGCGGCAGGAAGGCGAACGGATCTTCGGCGGCGACGGTTTCGGTGACGCGGATATTGACCACCGCGGGCAGCACCCGGCGGATCATCGGCGCGAAGCTTTCCGGCCCGGCGGCAAAGGCCGGCGCGCGGAGGGTCGCGGCGAGCAGCAGCGCCGCGAGCAGCGGCGCCGCGCGGCGCCGGGTGAACGTGATGAGCATCGCGGCGTCTCCTGGTCGCTGGCGGCAGTGTAGAAATGGCCGATGTCCAGGCACGGAACAAGATTGCGTCAAGGCGCCCCCTGAGGGGCGGGCGGGGATCAGTCGCTGGCGAACAGGTCCGGGTCATCGCCGGCGGCGAGCGCCTGACGGGCGGTCTCGTCGATCAGGCCGTCGCGCATGCCGCGCATGATCACGTAGGGCTGCATCGCAGGATCGCGGAAGCGGTAAGAACGTGCTTCTCCGGTCCGCTGCAGGATGCCCCCGCGCCGCTCGGCGAAATCACGCAAGGCATCCTGGAAATGCGCGATGCCGACCGGGCGCCGCAAAATATTGGTGTACGGTTCGCGCACGGCGCTGGGCATGAAATAGCCCGCATCGTCAACTTTGGCCAGGGCGCAGGCGGTCAGCACATGCCGGAACAAGGCCCGCGCCTGATTGCTTCGGGTCGCCACATCATAGGAATCCTTGAGCGTTTGCTGGGCGGATTGCAGAACCTGGGTGATCGCCACGTCAACGTCGCTGTCGGCGATGGCGAGATCGCGCCGGTCCAGGGCGGTAAACGCTGCGAACTTCCCCAAGGCATGAACATATGACGGCAACCCTTTGGAAAGATTTATGATTTTCCACTTTGCCGGCAATGTCATCGACATGTCAAGCTGCGCCAGGCGGCGGTCAAGAATATCCCTGCGCTCATCGACCGCCATGCGCGGCATCATGATTTGCTCGGTGCAACGCTCGATGGAGTGATGTTTGTCAAACAGATCTTTGATGCTGTCGGCAACACCGACGATCATCAGGGTAACATTGCTGCCGACGTCGGAAAGGGCCTTGATGATGTTGGCGACAGTTATTGCGGTATCCTTGTCGTCAATTTCGTTGAACTCGTCGATGACGACGATCGGGATTTCGCTCTCACGAAAATGCTGCATTTCTGCTATGAAGTGATCTATTGTCACGTCACCGGGATAGAACTCAGCTACATCATAGGCTTTTCTGCTTTCGCCATAGTCGTCTTCAAAATGGATTTGCGAGAAAATTCGCCGGGCCACCGCGGCAAAGCTGTCGCCGGGGAATGCCTGCACCCGGATATGCCGGATGGCGCGCGGACTTTTCGGAATGAAGAAGGGCGCGATCTGCGCCATCGACGACTTGCCGACGCCACGCTCCCCGAACAGGATGAGGTGGCGTCCCCGCTCGCCGATCGCATCGACGATTTTTGATGCCTGATGCTGCCGGCCGGCAAACAATTCGCCAATGGCTATCGGCGTGGACGGGGTGAACGAGGTGTTCGCCTCGAACCGCTTGGCCTTCGCATCCTCCGCCGTGAGGCTCCCACATCCATGCCAGTTTCCCAACTCGCGGCCTGAGTTGGTAAACTAGTGGGATAAATTGGTCAAGTTGCCGCCGCCGCACCCGGAGTCTCCGGCCAGTGGTGCCGTGGATAGCGCCCGCGCATGTCCTTGCGCGCGTCGGCCCAGGCGCCGCGCCAGAACGCGGCGAGGTCGGCGGTGATGGCGATCGGCCGGCCGGCCGGCGACAGCAGCGCCAGCCGCAGCGCGACGCGTCCGCCGGCCAGGCGTGGCGTTTCCGAAGTACCATAGAATGACTGGGCGCGGGCGGCGGCGAGCGGCACCGGCTGGGTGTAGTCGATCGCCGCCCGGCCGCCGGGCAGTTGCAGATGCGTCGGCAGCTCGCGGTCGAGCCGGGACGCCTGCGACCAGTCGAGCTGCCCGCGCAGGATGGCGGCGAGGTCGCATTTCTCGGCCTCGGCGGTGCGCGTCATGCCGTGCAGATGCGCCGCCAGCCAGCCCCGTTCGGCGTCCAGCGCCGCGTCGGACAGATCCGGCCAGCCCGCTTCCAGCCCGCGCATCAGCGCGACGCGCGCCTGCAGCTGGCGGGCGCCGTCGCTCCACGGCAGCCTGACCGCCGCGGCCAGCGCGGCGGCGATGTCGGCCGGGGCGGCGGTCGCGGTGCGGTCGGACAGCACCAGCGCACCGAGCCGGCGGCGGCGGCGCACCAGCACCGCACCGCTCACAGGGTCGATATCGGTTTCTACCGACTCGCGGATGCCCGCCGGGTCGAGCGTCGCCGGGTCGAGCGGTGCGGCGAGGCGGATGCGCCCGGAACCGTCGAGCGCGGCGATGGCGAGCAATTTTTCCTGCGCCAACGGGTCGGTCAGCGGCAGCTTGCCGCTGCCGCCACCGGCGAGGCGGAAACTGCCCGGTTCGCCGCGGCGCTGGGCGATGCGGTCGGGAAAGCCGGCGGCGATCAGCCGCCCGGCATCGCCGGCGGGCGCCGCGGCGGTGCCGAGACGGCGGCGGTACTGGGCGGCGGCGCGGCGGATGCGGGCATCGGCATCCAAGCGCAGCATGATGTCGGCCGGGGCGTCGCGCAGCGGGTCACGCTCCTCGACGATGGCGGCGAGCGCGGCGGCGAGCGCCGCCTCGGCCGGGTCGGCGGCGGCCAGCATCATCGCCGCCAGCCGCGGATGCGCCCCGAGCCGCGCCATGCGCCGGCCGAGCGGGGCGATGCGGCCGTTTGCGTCCAGCGCGCCGAGGGCGCCGAGCAGGGCCCGAGCGGCGGCAACCGCGCCCTCCGGCGGCGGATCGGGAAACGGCAGGTCGGCCGGCGCGGCGCCCCAGGCGGCGCAGTCGAGCACCAGCGCGGACAGTTCGGCGCCGAGGATTTCCGGCGGGTCGAACGGCGCCAGGCCGCGCTGCAGCGCCGCCGTCCACAGCCGGATGGCCACCCCCGGCGCCTCGCGCCCGGCCCGCCCGGCCCGCTGGTCGGCGGCGGCGCGGCTGATGCGGCGCGTCACCAGCCGGGTCAGGCCGGTCGCCGGGTCGAGCGCCGGGGCGCGGCGCCAGCCGCCATCGACGACGATGCGCACCCCCGGCACGGTGAGCGAGGTTTCGGCGATGCTGGTGGCCAGCACGACGCGGCGTCCCTCGGCCGGGCGCAAAGCGCGGTCCTGCTCGGCCGGCGGCAGGTCGCCGTGCAGCGGCAGCACCAGCGCGCCGCAGCCCTCCAGCGCCGCCGCGGCGCGGCGGATCTCCGCCATGCCGGGCAGAAAGGCGAGAATGTCGCCGGCATGCTCGGCCAGCGCCGCACGCACCGCACGGGCCACCGCCTCGGCCAGATCGCGCGGCTGCAGGATGTCGCGCGCCGCGTGGTGGACGGCCACCGGATGCTGGCGCCCGGCGCTCTCGATCACCGCCGCGTCGAGCAGCACCGCCAGCCGGGCGGTGTCCGGCGTCGCCGACATGGCCAGCAGCCGCAGTTCCGGGCGCAGCCCGCGCTGGAGGTCGAGGCAGAGTGCGAGGGCGAGATCGGCCTCCACGGCGCGCTCATGCACCTCGTCGAAGATCACCGCGGCGACGCCGTCCAGGCCGGGGTCGGATTGCAGCCGGCGGACCAGCAGACCCTCGGTCACCACTTCGATGCGGGTGGCAGCCGAGGTCGCGGCGTCGAGCCGGGTGCGGTAGCCGACGAACCCGCCGACCTCCTCGCCAAGCAGGGCGGCCATGCGCGTGGCGGCGGCGCGGGCGGCGAGGCGGCGCGGCTCCAGCATCAGCAGCGTGCCGTCGCCACGCCACGCCGCCGCGCGTAACGCCAGCGGCACCAGCGTCGTCTTGCCGGCACCGGGCGGGGCGATCAGCAACGCGTTCGGCCGCACCGCGAGGCTTGCACCGAGGGCGGGCAACACGTCATGGATAGGCAGATCGGAGGACACGAGCATGCGCGGCGCCTACCACCTCCTGCTGGCGGCGGCGATGGTTCTGGCACCGGCGGCGGCGCGCGCGGCGGAGAGCGGGGCCGTGGCCAGCAGCCGTGCCACCGCAAGCCTGGTGTCGGAGACCGATGCGGTCGCCCCCGGCCAGCCGTTCCGCCTCGCCCTGCGGCTGCGTCTGGCGCCGGGGTGGCATACCTACTGGAAAAATCCCGGCGACGCCGGCGTCGCCCCCGAGCTGGCCTTCACGCTGCCGCCCGGCGTCGGTGCCGGGCCGGTGGTCTGGCCGGCACCGGCGCAGGAGCGCGAGGGGCCGCTGATGACCTTCGCCTATACCGGCGAGGTGCTGCTGCCGGTGACGGTGACGGGTGCCAGCGGGGCGACCTCGGTGCAGCTCACCGCGTCCTGGCCGGTGTGCTCGAATATCTGTGTGCCGGAAAGCGGCACGTTCCGGCTCGATCTGCCGGCCGGCCGGCCGGCGCCGTCGGCGCAGGCGGCGCTGTTCGCGGCGGCGGATGCGCGCACCCCGCGGCCCTCGCCGTTCGCCGCGCGGATCGCGCCCGACGGCACGCTCAGCCTCGCCGGGCTGACCGGGGTGACGCGGGCGTGGTTCGCGCCGGACGCGCCGGGGCTGATCGACGCCGCAGCGCCGCAACGCCTGACCCAGGACGCCGACGGGCTGCGGCTGGCACTGTCGCGCCAGCCGGACTTCAGGCCAGGCAGCGCGATCAGCGGCGTGCTGACGCTGCACGATGCCGGCGGCATGACCAACTGGCTCGCGATATCCGCCGCGCCCGCGGCGGCGGCGGACGGGCCGGAGCCGACGGCGGCCGGGCTGTGGCGGCTGCTCGGTCTCGCCGTGCTCGGCGGCACGCTGCTCAATCTGATGCCGTGCGTGTTCCCGGTGCTGGCGGTCAAGGCGGTCGGGCTGGCCGGGATGGCGCGCGGGCGGCGCGGCGAAGCGGCGGCGCATGCCGGATTCTACACCGCCGGGGTGCTGGCGGCGTTTGCCGTGCTCGGCGGGGCGCTGCTGGCGGCGCGCGGGGCGGGGGCGGCGGCGGGCTGGGGGTTTCAGTTCCAGTTGCCGGGCTTCGTCGCCGCGCTGGCGTTCGTGCTGTTCGCGGTCGGGCTGAATCTGTCGGGCGTCTATAGCGTCGGCGCCGCACTGGCCGGCACCGGGCAGTCGCTGGCCGGACGGTCGGGGCATGCCGGCAGTTTTTTCACCGGCTTGCTGGCGGTGCTGGTGGCCACACCGTGTACCGCACCGTTCATGGGCGTGGCCATCGCCGGCGCCCTGGCGGCGCCGCCGGCGGCGGCGATGGCGGTGTTCCTGGCGATGGGCCTCGGGTTGGCGGCGCCCTATGCGGCGCTGACGCTGATCCCCGGCGTCGGGCGGCTGCTGCCGCGGCCGGGGCGGTGGATGGAGGTGCTGCGGCAGTTGCTCGCCTTCCCGATGTATGGCGCGACGGTGTGGCTGGTCTGGGTGATGAGCCAGGAGGCCGGATCGGCCGGCGTGCTGGCGGTGCTGATCGGTCTGCTGCTGATCGGCTTCGCCGCCTGGGCGCTGGGCCAGGGCGGGCGGCTCGGCCACGCGGTGGCGGCGGCGGCGGCGCTGGCGGCGCTGGCGGTGCTGCCGGGCATCGGCGCCGCGCTGCCGCCGGCAACGCAGGCGGCGCAGGCGGCACAGCAGGACGGTGTCGCCGCCTATACGCCGGCGCGGCTGGCCGCCCTGCGCGCCGCCGGGCGGGCGGTGTTGGTCGATGCCACGGCGGCATGGTGCGTCACCTGCCTGGTCAATGAGCGGGTGGCGCTGTCGGCACCGCAGGTCCGCGCCGCCTTCGCCGCCGCCGACGTGACCGTGCTGCGCGCCGACTGGACGCGGCAGGACCCCGCGGTCACCGCGCTGCTGCGCGCCCACGGGCGCGACGGGGTGCCGCTCTATGTCGTCTATCCGGCGCATGGCGGCGCCGCCCGCGTACTGCCGCAAATCCTCACCGAGACGACGGTGCTGCAGGCAATCGGCGGGCCGGCGGGGTAGATCATCGACTCATCGACAGCGCCGCGGGTTCTCCGCTAGGCTGCGCGGCGGAACGTTGCCATGATACGGCACGGACCCAAGCTGTCCGGACAGGAAGTGCCGATGAGCCAGGCCCGCGTGCCCCCTACGGTCGCCGCCAGCGGAGCGGTGGCACGGATCGCCCTCCCCTCGGAAGACGAGGACATCGCCACGCTGCGCCGCGCGGTGGTGGCCAAGCTGACCTACGCCGTCGGCAAGGACCCGCTGGTCGCCAGCAATCGCGACTGGTTCGTCGCCGTCGCGCTGACGGTGCGCGACCGCATCGTCGATCGCTGGTTCCCCTCGACGCGCGCCACCTACACCAAGCAGCGCAAGCGGGTCTATTACCTGTCGCTGGAGTTCCTCATCGGCCGGCTGCTGCTCGACAGCATGAACAATCTCGGGCTGACCGAGTCGATGCGCGCGGCGCTTGGCGAGCTTGGCGTCGATCTCGACAAGCTGCGCCAGATCGAGCCGGATGCGGCGCTCGGCAATGGCGGCCTCGGGCGGCTGGCGGCGTGTTTCATGGAGAGCATGGCGACGCTGTCGATCGCCGCCTATGGCTACGGCATCCGCTATAATCACGGGCTGTTCCAGCAGGTGATCAAGGACGGCTGGCAGCACGAATTCCCGGAAAACTGGCTCAATTTCGGCAATCCGTGGGAGTTTGAACGCCCGGAGGTGAGCTTCTCGATCGGCTTCGGCGGCACCGTGGAGGCGATCACCGGCGCCGACGGCGCGACCCGGCATGTCTGGCATCCGGCGGAATCGGTCGATGCGCTGGCCTATGATACGCCGGTGGTCGGCTGGCGCGGCAAGCACGTCAACACGCTGCGGCTGTGGTCGGCGCGCGCCCCCGATCCGCTGCGCCTCGATGCGTTCAACCGTGGCGACCATATCGGCGCGCTGGCATCGCGGGCGCGCGCCAACGCCATCTCGCAAATCCTCTATCCGAGCGACGAGACCGCGGCGGGGCAGGAATTGCGCCTGCGCCAGGAGTTTTTCTTCACCTCGGCCTCGCTGCAGGACCTGCTGCGCCGGCATGTGCGCCAGCACAAGGACGTGCGCACCCTGCCCGACAAGGCGGCGATCCAGCTCAACGACACGCACCCCTCGATCGCGGTCGCCGAGCTGATGCGGCTGCTGATGGATGTGCATGATCTGCCGTGGACCGAGGCGTGGAAGATCACCAACGCCACGCTGTCCTACACCAACCACACGCTGCTGCCGGAGGCGCTGGAAAGCTGGCCGGTGCCGCTGCTGGAACGGGTGCTGCCGCGGCATATGCAGATCATCTATCTGCTCAACTGGCTGCATCTGGACAGCCTGCGCGCCGCCGGGCACAGCGACGACGCGCTGCTCTCCGCCGTCTCGCTGATCGACGAGGGCAGCGGGCGGCGGGTGCGCATGGGCGTGCTGGCGTTCCTCGGCTCGCACAAGGTCAACGGCGTCTCGGCGCTGCACACCGAGTTGATGCGCGAGACGGTGTTCCACGACCTGAACACGATGTTCCCCGACCGCATCACCAACAAGACCAACGGCATCACCTTCCGCCGCTGGCTGTTCGAGGCCAATCCCGGTCTGACCTCGGTGCTGACCGATACGCTCGGCGCCGAAGTGCTCGACGACACCCGGGTGCTGCAGAAATTCGCCGAGCACGCCGACGACGCGGCGCTGCATGACCGTCTCGCCGCAGTGCGCCGCGCCAACAAGGTGGCGCTCGGCAACCTGATCGCCGAGCGGGTGCAGATCGCCGTCGATCCCGACGCGCTGTTCGACGTGCAGATCAAGCGCATTCACGAATACAAGCGCCAGTTGCTCAACATCCTGGAGACGGTGGCGCTGTACAGCGCGATGCGGGCGCAGCCGATGCGCGAGTGGGTGCCGCGGGTGAAGATTTTCGCCGGCAAGGCGGCGGCCAGCTATCACCGCGCCAAGCTGATCATCAAGCTGATCCACGATGTCGGCCGCGTCGTCAACGCCGACCCGACGCTGCGCGGGGCGCTGAAAATCGTCTTCCTGCCGAACTACAATGTCTCGCTGGCAGAAATGATCATCCCGGCGGCCGACCTGTCGGAGCAGATTTCGACGGCGGGGATGGAGGCGTCGGGCACCGGCAACATGAAGCTGGCGCTGAACGGCGCGCTGACCATCGGCACGCTCGACGGCGCCAATGTCGAGATACTGGAGCATGTCGGCGCCGACAACATCGAGATTTTCGGCATGACCGCGGCGCAGGTCGAGGAGCGGCGGCGCACCAAGGGAATCGGCATGGCGGACGTGATCGCCGCCTCGCCGATGCTGCGCGAGGTACTGGACGAGATCGGCTCGGGCGTGTTCTCGCCCGATGAGCCGGACCGCTATCGCGAGCTGGTCGATGCGCTGACCAATTACGACCATTTTCTCGTCTCGGCGGATTTCGACGCCTATGCGGTGGCGCAGCGCCAGGTGGCGGCGCGCTTCCGCGACCGGACCGCATGGTGGCGCAGCTCGGTGCTCAACACGGCGGGCGTCGGGTTCTTCAGCTCGGATCGGGCGATCCGCGAATATGCCGGCGAAATCTGGGGCGTGCCGGTGGCCGCGGATGTGTGACCCGGGCGGGCGGCGGCTGCGGCCCATGCCCGGCCGCCGGCGTTGAGCGCCACCGCCCCCTCCCCCTGGCAGGCCAGCGCGGAGGATGTCGCGGCGCTCGAGGATGCGCGCCATCCCGACCCGTTCGGCGTGCTCGGCCTGCACCGCGCCCCGCCCGGCGCGCCGCCGGGCATGGTGCTGCGCGCCTTCGTCCCCGGTGCCGACACCGTCACCGCCATCGACGACGCCGGCGCGCCGATCGCGCGGCTCGACCGGCACGGCAGTTCTTCGGTGTTCGAGGCGCTGCTGGTCAACCGCAAAGCACGCTTTGCCTACCGCCTGCATGCCACCCGCGCGGTCGCCCGCTGGACCTTCCGCGACCCGTTCGCGTTCGGCCCGGTGCTCGGGCCGCTCGACGAACACCTGCTGGTCGAAGGCACGCACAAGCGACTGTACGAAAAGCTCGGCGCCCATCCGATGCTGCATGAAGGCGCGGAAGGGGTGCATTTCGCCGTCTGGGCGCCGCATGCGCAGCGCGTTTCCGTGGTCGGCGACTTCAATACCTGGGACGGCCGCCGCCATCCGATGCGCAAGCGCCTGGACAGCGGCCTGTGGGAAATCTTCATCCCCGACATCGCCGCGGGTGCCGTCTATAAGTTCGAGATCATCGGCGCCGACGGCACGCTGCTGCCGCTGAAGGCCGATCCGTTCGGCACCGAGGCGGAGTTGCGCCCCTCCACCGCCTCCGTCGTCGCCGCGCCGGACACGATGCGCTGGCACGATGCCGCGTTCATCGCGGCGCGCGCGCGGCGCGATGCACGGCGCGCGCCGATGTCGATCTATGAGGTGCATCTCGGCTCCTGGCGGCGGCACGATGACGGCAGCTTTCTCAACTGGGACGAGATCGCGGCGCGACTGATCCCCTATGCGGTCGATCTCGGTTTCACCCATCTGCAGTTTCTGCCGGTCGGCGAGCATCCGCTCGATGCCTCCTGGGGCTATCAGCCGATCGGCCTGTTCGCGCCGACGCGCCGCTTCGGCGACCCGGCCGGCTTCGCCCGGCTGGTCGATCGCGCGCATGCCGCCGGACTCGCGGTGATCATCGATTGGGTGCCGGCGCATTTCCCTGTCGATGTGCATGGCCTCGCCCGCTTCGACGGCACCGCGCTGTATGAGCACGCCGATCCGCGGCGCGGCTTCCATCCCGACTGGAACACCGCGATCTATGATTACGGCCGGCGCGAAGTGGCCAATGTGCTGGCGGCCAGCGCGCTCTACTGGCTCGACCGGTTCCACATCGACGGTCTGCGCGTCGATGCCGTCGCCTCGATGCTGTACCTGGATTACTCGCGCAAGCCCGGCGAGTGGCTGCCGAATGCCGAGGGCGGCAACGAGAATCACGATGCGGTGGGCTTTCTCCGCCGCGTCAACACACTGGCCTATGCGGCGCATCCCGGCATCGTGATGACGGCAGAGGAGAGCACCGCGTGGCCCGGCGTCTCGGCACCGGTGGAGGCCGGCGGCCTCGGCTTCGGCATGAAGTGGAACATGGGCTGGATGCACGACACGCTGGACTACATCGCCCATGATCCGGTGCACCGGCGCTGGCATCACGACCGCATGACGTTCGGCCTGCTCTATGCCTTCAGCGAAAACTTCGTGCTGCCGCTGAGCCATGACGAGGTGGTGCACGGCAAGGGCAGCATCCTCGGCCGCATGCCCGGCGACGAATGGCAGAAATTCGCCAATCTGCGCGCCTATTACGGTTTCATGTGGGGTCATCCGGGCAAGAAGCTGCTGTTCATGGGCCAGGAGTTCGGCCAGCGCCGGGAGTGGGACGCCGCCGGCGAGCTGGACTGGTACCTGCTCGATCATGTGCCGCATCGCGGCGTGCGCGACTGCGTGCGCGATCTCAACCGGCTGCACCGCGAGGAGCCGGCGCTGCATGCCCGCGACTGTGAGGCCGAGGGGTTCCGCTGGATCGTCGGCGACGATGCGGCGCAGTCGGTGTATGCCTGGGTGCGCTTCGGCGCGCCGGGTGATCCGCCGGTGGTGGTGATCTGCAACTTCACACCCGTCCCGCGCTATGGCTACCGTATCGGGCTGCCGCAGGCCGGCGCATGGCTGGAAGTGCTGAACACCGACGCGATCGACTATGGCGGCTCCGGGATGGGCAACCAGGGTCGGGTGATGGCCGAGGCGACGGCGTCGCACGGGCTGCCGGCTGCGGCGGAGCTGATGCTGCCGCCGCTTTCGACGCTGTTCCTGCGGCCGGAGGCATGACAGCGAGGGGGAACGAAACAGGGAGGACGAGGGAATGATGAACGCCTATATCGCGCCTGGTGGACCGCTGGCGCGACATGCCATGGCCTATGTCCTCGCCGGCGGCCGCGGCAGCCGGTTGCTCGAACTCACCGATGCACGGGCCAAGCCGGCGGTGTATTTCGGCGGCAAGACGCGGATCATTGATTTTGCGCTGTCCAACGCGATGAACTCGGGCATCCGCCGGATCGCGGTGGCGACGCAATACAAGGCGCACAGCCTGATCCGCCATTTACAGCGCGGCTGGAACTTCTTCCGTCCCGAGCGCAACGAGAGCTTCGACATTCTGCCGGCCAGCCAGCGCGTCTCGGAAACCATGTGGTACATGGGCACCGCCGACGCGGTGACGCAGAACATCGACATCATCGACAGCTATGGCCCGCGCTTCATCGTCATCCTGGCCGGCGATCACGTCTATAAGATGGACTACGAGCCGATGCTCCAGCAGCACGTCGATGCCAATGCCGACGTGACGGTGGGCTGCCTGGAAGTGCCGCGCATGGAGGCGGCGGGCTTCGGGGTGATGCACGTCGATGATAAGGACCGCATCCTGTCGTTCCTGGAAAAGCCCAAGGACCCGCCGGCAATGCCGGGCCGGCCGGACTCGGCGCTGGCCAGCATGGGCATCTACGTGTTCGAGACCAATTTCCTGTTTGACCGGCTGCGCGAGGATGCCGCCGACCCGCACAGCAGCCACGATTTCGGCAAGGACATCATCCCCAAACTGGTCGCCGGCGGCAAAGCCATTGCCCACCACTTTGCCCGCTCCTGCGTGCGCTCGTCGGCGGAATCGACCGCCTACTGGCGCGATGTCGGCACCGTCGATGCCTATTATCAGGCCAATATCGACCTCACCGACATCGTCCCCGACCTCGACCTCTACGACCGCGACTGGCCGATCTGGACCTATGCGGAGATGACCGCGCCGGCCAAGTTCGTCCATGACACGGAAGGGCGGCGCGGCATGGCGGTGTCGTCGCTGGTCTCCGGCGGCTGCATCGTCTCCGGCGCGTCGCTGAAGCGGACCTTGCTGTTCACCGGCGTGCATGTGCATTCCTTCGCCGCCATCGACCATGCGGTGATCCTGCCGGACGTGAAGATCGGCCGCGGGGCGCGGCTGTCGAAGGTGATCGTCGATCGCGGCGTCAACATCCCGCCGGGCATGGTGGTCGGCGAAGACCCGGAGCTGGACGCGCTGCGCTTCCGCCGCACCGAGTCCGGGGTCTGCCTGATCACCCGGGCGATGATGGATCGGCTGGAAAGCTGAGCCGCCATGCGCCAATTGCCGCAGCGACAGGACGCGGCGCGGGCGGCATGCCATGATCCGCGCAGCCACGCCACCGGGCCGGTCCTGACCGCATGAACATCCTCTCCGTCGCCTCCGAAGCCTTTCCGCTGGTCAAGACCGGCGGCCTCGCCGATGTCGTCGGCGCCCTGCCCGGGGCGCTGGCGGCGGAGGGGGTGCGGGTGCGCACCCTGCTGCCCGGCTATCCTGCGGTGCTTGGCGCGCTCGGCGCGGCGGACGAAGTGTGGTCGTTCGCTGATCTTGCCGGCGCGCCGGCGCGGCTGCTGGCCGGCACGGCCGGCGGTCTCGACATCCTGGCGCTCGACGCGCCCCATCTGTTCGCCCGGCCGGGCACCCCCTATGCGGCGCCCGACGGCGCCGACTGGCCCGACAATGCACAGCGTTTTGCCGCCCTGGCGCGCGTCGGCGCCGACATCGCCGGCGGCATGCTGGCGGACTGGCGGCCGGCGGTGGCGCATGCGCATGACTGGCAGGCGGCGCTGCTGGCGGCCTATCTGCACTATGCAGGGACGCCGGTGCCGAGCGTGCTGACCGTCCACAACCTCGCCTTCCAGGGGCAGTTTCCCGCCACCTTGCTGGCCGAACTGGGGCTGCCGCCGCACGCCTATGCGCTCGATGGCGTCGAGTATTACGGCAGCATCGGCTTCCTCAAGGCCGGGCTGCTGTTCGCCGACCGGATCACCACCGTCTCGCCGAGCTACGCCGCGGAAATCCGCTCGCCCGAGTTCGGTATGGGGCTGCAGGGGCTGTTGCGCGGGCGCGCCGCCGATGTCCGCGGCATCCTCAACGGCATCGACACCGCGATCTGGAACCCGGCGCGCGACGCGCTGCTGGCGGCACCGTTCGCGGCGCCGTCCGGGCGGGCGGCGAACCGGGCGGCGCTGCAGGCCCGGCTCGGCCTCGCGCCCGACCTGGCGGCGCCGCTGTTCGCGGTGGTCAGCCGGCTGACCTGGCAGAAGGGCATGGACCTGCTGCCCGCCGCCCTGCCGGCGCTGCTGGACGAGGGCGGGCAGCTTGCCGTGCTCGGCACCGGCGATGCGCCGATCGTCGCCGCGCTGCAGGCAGCGGTCGCCGCCCATCCCGGCCGCATCGGCTGCATCATCGGCTATGACGAGGGGCTGGCGCATCTGATGCAGGGCGGGGCGGATGCGCTGCTGGTGCCCTCGCGCTTCGAGCCGTGCGGGCTGACGCAGCTTTGCGCGCTGCGCTACGGCGCGGTGCCGGTGGTGGCGCGGGTCGGCGGGCTGGCCGATACGGTGATCGACGCCTCGCCGATGGCGCTCGCCGCCGGCGTCGCGACCGGGGTGCAGTTCGCGCCGGTCTCGGTGGAGATGCTGGAGGCGGCGATCCGCCGCGCCGCCGCGCTGCACCGCGCGCCCGACGCCTGGGCGCGGATGCAGACGAACGGCATGGCCACCGACGTCTCCTGGCGTGACCCGGCCCGGCATTACGCCGCGCTCTATCGCGAGCTGGCGGGCTGATCGCCGTGCTGGTGACGGCAGGGTCGTCCGAGCCGCTGGGCGCGACACCGGATGCGGCGGGGGTCAACTTCGCGGTATTCTCGGCCCATGCGACGGGCATCGACATCTGCCTGTTCGACGCCGATGGCGAGACCGAACGCGCGCGCATCCGCCTGCCGGAGCGCAGCGGCGACGTGTGGCATGGCCATGTCGCCGGCATCGGCATCGGCACCCGCTACGGGCTGCGTGCCGACGGGCCGTTCGAGCCGCACCAGGGGCATCGCTTCGACGCGGAGAAGCTGCTGCTCGACCCGTACGCGGCAGAGATCGACCGGCCGTTGCGCCTGCGCCCCGGCATGTTTTCGGGCGACAGCGCCGCCGACATGGCCAAGGCGATCGTCTGCGCGCCCGACGCTGAGCGGGGCGCGGCGGTGCCGCTGGTGGCGTGGGACCGCACGGTCATCTACGAATTGCAGGTGCGCGGCTTCAGCCTGCGCAACCCGGCCATCCCCGAGAAGCTGCGCGGCACCTTTGCCGCCCTGGCCGAGCCGGCGTCGATCGCGCATCTGACCGCGCTCGGCGTCACCACGGTCGAGATCATGCCGCCGGCCGCCTGGATCGAGGAGCGGCATCTCGCCTGGCTCGGGCTGGACAATGCCTGGGGCTACAACACCATCGGCTGGATGGCGCCCGATCCGCGGCTGGCGCCGGGCGGCTGGGCGGAGGTGCGCGGCGCGGTGGCGGCGCTGGCGGCGGCCGGGATCGAAACCATCATCGACGTGGTGCTGAACCACAGCGGCGAGGGCGACGCCGAGGGGCCGACGCTGTCGCTGCGCGGGCTGGACAACGTCACCTATTACCGCCTGCACGGCGATCCGGCGCAGTATGTCGATGACACCGGTTGCGGCAACACGCTGGCGCTGGACCGGCCGGCGGTGCTGCGGCTGGCGATGGACACGCTGCGCGCCTGGGCGCGGCGCGGCGGGGTGCATGGGTTCCGCTTCGATCTCGCGGTGACGCTCGGCCGGCGGACCGACGGGTTCGACCCGGCGGCGCCGCTGCTGTCGGCGATCAGCCAGGACCCGGAGCTGCGGCGGCTGAAGCTGATCGCCGAGCCATGGGATCCGGGGCCGGGCGGCTATCAGCTCGGCGCCTTCCCGCATGGCTGGGGCGAGTGGAACGACCGCTTCCGCGACGACGTGCGGCGGTTCTGGCGCGGCGACGGACACATGGCCGGGGCGCTCGGCACGCGGCTGGCCGGCTCGGACGATGTGTTCCGCGCCAAGCGCCGGCCGTCGCGCAGCATCAACTATGTCGCCGCGCATGACGGATTCACCCTGGCCGACCTCGTCGCCTATGCCGGCAAGCACAATGCCGCCAATGGCGAGGACAACCACGACGGCACCGACGCCAATTATTCCTGGAACAACGGCGCCGAGGGGCCGAGCGACAATCCGGCGATCGAGGCGGCGCGGCAGCGCGACCAGCGCGCCCTGCTGGCGACGCTGATGCTGGCGCGCGGCACGCCGATGCTGGCGATGGGGTGCGAACTCGGCCACACGCAGGGCGGCAACAACAACGCCTATGCGCAGGACAACGCCACCTCCTGGCTCGACTGGGCGGCCGCGCTGCCGGGGCTGGCGGCCTATGTCGGGCGGCTGGCGGCGCTGCGCCGCGACCATCCGGTGCTGCGCGACGACCGGTTCCTGAGCGGCGCCGGCGACGTGGCATGGCATCGCACCGACGGTCAGCCGATGACGGCCGCCGACTGGCCGCAGGCGGCGGCGCTGGTGGTGGTGCTCACCATGCCGGGCGATCGGGTGGCGATGGTGTTTCATTGCGGCGCCCTGCCCGAGGCGGTGTCGCTGCCGCCGCTGACGCCGGGCATGGCGTGGCAGCTTGCGCTCGACAGCAGCAGCGATGCCCCGCCCTGCCTGCTGGACGGCGCGGCGCTGAGCTGTCCGGCGCGCGGGGTGCTGGTGCTGGTCGAGGTGCCGGCACCGCTGCGGGCGCCGGGCGACGCGGCGGCGCTGTCGCGCCTCGCCGCGGCGGCGGGAATCGCCGCCGACTGGTGGGACATCGACGGCACCCGCCACCCGGTTCGGCCGGACACGCAGCGTGCACTGCTCGCCGCCATGCGCCTGCCGGCCGGCAGCGATGCCGAGGCGGCCGACTCGCTGGTTGCCTTTGCCGAGGCGCAGCAGCGTCGGGCGCTGCCCTGGGCGATGACGACGCATGACGCCGCGACGCTGCCGGTGGTGCTGGCCGAGGGGGCGGCGCGGTCCCGGCTGCGCCTGGTGCTGGAAAACGAGGACGGGGCGCAGGAGACGCATGATGTCGCGCCCGGCGACGGAACCGAGGAGCTGCGCACCTGTGCCGACGGGCAGACGGCGCGGGTCTGGCGGGTCAACCTGCCGACGCTGCCGCTGGGCCGCTACCAGATCTGGCGCGAGGATGCGCCGGCGCTGCGCTGCGCGCTGACGGTGGCGCCGCAAACCTGCTACCTGCCGCCGGCGCTGACCGCGGGCGGGCGGCGTTTCGGCATTGCCGCGCATCTCTATGCGGTGCGACGCCAGGGCGATCAGGGGATCGGCGATTTTGCCACCCTCGGGCTGCTGGCGCGCGGCGCGGCGCAGCGCGGCGCGGCGGTGGTCGGTCTCAACCCGCTGCACGCGCTGTTTGCCGAGCGGCGCGAGCGCGCCAGCCCCTATCATCCGTCCGATCGGCGGTTCATCGACCCGATCTATATCGATGTCTCGGCCGAGGAACTTGGCGGCGCCGCGCTGGCGGCCCAGAGCGGGGAGATCGCGGCGCTGACGGCGGCGCCGCTGGTGGCCTATTCGCGTGTCTGGGAGGTCAAGCGCGCGGTGCTGGAGGCAGCCTACGCCCGCGGCATCGACAGCGCGGCGATGGCCGGCTTCCTGGCCTATGGCGGCAGCGCGCTGACCCGCTTCGCCACCTTCCAGGCGATCAGCGAGCAGCGCGCCGGGGAGGACTGGCGGCAATGGCCGGAGCCGTTGCGCAACCCGGCGCGGGCGACGGCGCCGGCGGAGCGGGTGCGGTTCCATATCTGGCTGCAGTATCTCGCCGACCGGCAACTGGCCGCGGCGGCGGCGGAGTCTGAGCTGGAGATCGGCTGTTACCGTGACCTTGCCATCGGCTGCGCGCCGGACGGGGCCGAGGCGTGGGCCGGCATCGATCATCTGGCGCAAGGCGTCTCGGTCGGGGCGCCGCCCGACCCGTTCTCGACCGGCGGCCAGATCTGGCATTTGCCGCCACCCGATCCGTGGCGCATGCGCGCGGACGGGTTCCGCAGCTTTGCCGGCATGCTCGGCGCCAACATGCGCCATGCCGGGGCGCTGCGCATCGACCATGCGATGGGGCTGGCGCGGCTGTTCTGGGTGCCCGATGGGGCGAGCGGGGCGGACGGCGCCTATGTCGCCGCGCCGCTGGATGATCTGATCGGCCAGTTGGCGCTGGAGAGCCAGCGGGCGCGCTGCCTGATCGTCGGCGAAGACCTCGGCACCGTGCCGGAGGGCTTCCGCCCGCGCATGGAGGCGGCCCAGGTGCTGAGCTACCGGGTGCTGTGGTTCGAGCGCGAGGGCGCCGGCTTCCTGCCGCCGGCGCGCTACCCGGCGCGCGCCGTCGCCTGCGTCTCGACGCACGATCTGCCGACGCTGGCCGGCTGGCGTTCCGGTGCCGACCTCACCGAGCGGGCGGCGCTGGGCCAGATCGACGCGGCGGCGGCGACGGCGGAGCGGGCGGCCGAACGCAGCCAACTGGCGGCGGCGGTCGGCACCGAGCCGAGCTGCGCCGCGGTGCACGGCTTCCTGGCCGCCGCCCCGTCGGCGCTGGTGCTGGCGCAGATCGACGATCTGGCCGGCGAGACGGTGGCGCTCAATCTGCCCGGCACCGACCGCGAGCGGCCGAACTGGCGCCGCCGCCTGTCCGCCCCGGTGCCGGCGGTGCTGGCCAGCGCAGAGGCCGAGGCGACGATGGCGGCGATGCGGCCAGGGCGATTGCGCCCGTAGCGCCGCCGGCTCACACCGCGGCCGCGTCGGTCACCACGAAGCCGGCGCTGCTGCGGCCCTGCCATTCCTCGGCGCGCAGATGCCCGGCCAGATGCAGCGGCACGCCGGCGCGCGACAGCAGCGCCTCGGCCAGCGGGCCCTCCTTGGCGCGGAACGCCACCGCCTTGAGCCGCATGCCGCCGCCCTCGCCGTCGATGAAGGCGCGGATCGTCGCCCCCTCTTTGCCGACGCGGTCGGCGCGCACGACGCGGGCGCGCGGCAGCACCAGCACCGGCTCCTCATTGCCCGGCCCGAACGGCGCCAGCCGGGCGAGCTGGCCGGCCACCTCGGTGGTGCAGCCGGCCACCGCCAGCGTGCCCTCCACCACCAGGTCGGCCGCCGAGGGCAGCAGCCGCGCCGCCGCCAGCCGTTCGTCGAGAAACGCATGGAACGCCGGAACACCCTCGCCGTGCAGCGCGAAGCCGGCGGCCATGGCATGACCGCCGCCGCCGGTCAGCAGCCCGGCCTGCCGCGCCGCGATCACCGCGGCGCCGAGATCAATCCCCGGCACCGAGCGGCCCGACCCCTTGGCCATGCCGTCCTGCAAGGCGGCGACGCAGGCCGGGCGGTTGAACCGCTCCTTGATCCGCCCGGCGACGATGCCGACCACGCCGGGATGCCAGTCGGCGCCGCTGACCAGCAGCACCGCATGGCCCGCCGCCGCCTGCGCCGCCGCCGCCGCCATCGCCGCGTCGAGCATCGACGTCTCGACCAACTGACGCTGCCGGTTCACCGCGTCGAGCGTGGCGGCCAGCCCGGTCGCCTCGACCGGATCGTCGCACAACAGCAGGCGCAGGCCGAGATCGGCCTCGCTGATGCGGCCGGCGGCGTTGATGCGCGGGCCGAGGGCGAAGCCGAGCGTCATCGCATTCGGCCGGTCCTTGACCTGCGCCACCTCCAGCAGCGCCGCCAGCCCCGGCCGGCCGCGCCGCGCCAGCAGCCGCAGGCCCTGGGTGACCAGGGCGCGGTTGAGGCCGGTCAGCGGCATCACGTCACACACCGTGGCCAGCGCCACCAGATCGAGCAGCGCCAGCAAATCCGGCTCCGCCCCGCCGGCGAAGTGTCCGGCCCGGCGCAGCGCCCGCACCGTCGCCACCGCGGTCAGGAAGGCGACGCCGGCGGCGCAGAGACCGGTCAGGCCGGAGCGGCAATCGAGCCGGTTCGGGTTGACCGTCGCCAGCACGCCGGCCGGCGTGCCATCGCTCTTGTGGTGGTCGAGCACCAGGATGTCGGTGCCGGGCAGGCCGGCGAACACCGCGCCCGCCGCGGTGCCGCAATCGACGCAGACGATCAGCGTGGCGCCGCGCCGCAGCAGCGACTGCAGCGCCGGCAGGTTCGGCCCGTAGCCCTCCGCCAGCCGATCCGGCACATAGGGCAGCACCGGACAGCCGAGCCGGCGCAGCAACGACACCATCAGCGCGCCGCTGCACGCGCCATCGACATCGTAATCGCCGAACACGGCGACGGTCTCGCCGCGCCGCACCGCATCGGCCAGCCGCGCCGCCGCCGCGTCCATGTCGGCGAGCACGCTCGGGTCGGGCAGCAGCGCGCGCAGCGTCGGGTCGAGAAAGTCCGCCGCCGCCTCCGGCCCGATGCCGCGCGCCGCCAGCAGCCGGCCGAGAATCTCCGGCAGGCCGAGAGACTGGGCGATGCCGAGGCCGATCCGCTCCTCCGCCTCGCGCCACACCCAGCGCCGGCCGGTCAGGCTGCGGGCGACGCCGAGGACCGGAGCGTTGAGCAGGCTGCCATCCATCGCCTCAGTGCGCCGCCCAGGTCTTGGTCGCGTAATTGTGATGCGCCTCGACATAGCGGACGGTGCCGGACTTGCTGCGCATCACCACCGAATGGGTCACCGCGCCGGCGCCGAAGCGGCGCACGCCGCGCAGCATCGGCCCGCCGGTGACGCCGGTGGCGGCGAACATCACCTCGCCGCGCGCCATGTCGCTGACCGAAAAGACGCGGTTCGGGTCGGTGACGCCCATGGCGCGGGCGCGCTCGCGCTGCGCCTCGTCCTCGAACAGCAGCCGTCCCTGCATCTGGCCGCCGACGCAGCGCAGCGCCGCCGCCGACAGCACGCCCTCTGGCGCGCCGCCGGAGCCGAGATAGATATCGACGCCGCTATCGCCGTTGGTGGTGGCGATGACGCCGGCGACATCGCCGTCGCTGATCAGCATGATGCGGGCGCCGGCCTCGCGCGCCTGGGCGATCATCTGCTCATGGCGCGGCCGATCGAGGATGCAGCACACCAGATCGGACACGTCGCAGTGCTTGGCGCGGGCGAGGTTGCGCAGGTTCTTGCTGACCGGATCGTCGATATCGACGACGCCGGCGGGAAGCCCCGGCCCGACCGCGATCTTCTGCATGTAGATGTCCGGGGCATGCAGGAAATTGCCGCGCTCGGCGAGCGCGATGACGGTGATGGCGTTGGGGCCGCCCTTGGCGGTCAGCGTGGTGCCTTCCAGTGGATCGACAGCGATGTCCATTTCCGGCCCGCCGCGGCCGACTTTTTCACCGATATAGAGCATCGGCGCTTCGTCCATCTCGCCTTCGCCGATGACCACGGTGCCATCGATGGCGACGGCGTCGAAGGCCTTGCGCATGGCTTCGACGGCGGCACCGTCGGCCTCGTTCTTGCGGCCGAGACCCATCCAGCGGCTGGCGGCAAGCGCCGCCGCCTCGGTGACGCGCACCAGTTCGAGTGCCAGGTTGCGGTCGGTCTGCTGCTCATGGCTCGGCGTCGTCGCGCTGCTCATCTCGCTTGCTCCTTGGTCGCCAGCCCCGCCCTCCGCCCCCGCGCGCGGACGGCGCGCAGGGGTCGCGTGGACCACATCCTATGCCGGTTCGATGCGGATCACCGCCGGGTCTTCCAGCACCGCGTCCAGCGCGGTGATCCGCGCCAGCGCCTCGCGCATCGCACTTTCGCGCGTCTCGTGCGTCACCAGCACCACCGGCACCGCCTCGCCGGGGCTGCGGCCACGCTGCAGCAGGCTTTCCAGCGAGATGCCGGCATCGCGCAGCACGGCGGCGACATCGGCGATGACGCCCGGCCGATCGACCACCATCAGCCGCAGGTAATAGGCGCCGAGATGCGCCGTCATCGGCACCGAGGGCGCGTCCGACAGCGCCCCCGAATGCGCCCCCCAGACCGGGGTGAATCGCCCGCGGGCAATGTCGATGAGGTCGGCGACCACGGCCGAGGCGGTCGGCCCGGCGCCAGCGCCGCGCCCCTCCAGCATCACCCGGCCGACGAAATCACCCTCCGCCACCACCGCGTTGAACACGCCCTCGACGCGCGCGATCGGCGCCGCCTGCGGCACCATGCAGGGATGCACCCGCGCCTCGATGCCACCCTCGGTGCGGCGGGCGATGCCGAGCAGCTTGATCCGGTAGCCGAGTTCGCCGGCAAAGGCGATGTCGAGCGCTGAGACGCGGCGGATGCCCTCGACATGCACGGCATCGAAAGCCACCGGCCGGCCGAACGCCAGCGCCGCCAGAATGGCCAGTTTGTGGGCGGCGTCGATGCCATCGACATCGAAGCTCGGGTCGGCCTCGGCGTAGCCGAGTTTCTGCGCCTCGGCGAGAACCTCGGAGAACTCGCGGCCACGCTCGCGCATGACGGTGAGGATGTAGTTGCAGGTGCCGTTGAGGATGCCGGCGACGCGAGAGATGCGGTTGCCGGCCAGCCCCTCGCGCAGCGCCTTGATCACCGGGATTCCGCCGGCCACCGCCGCCTCGAACGCCAGCGGCACGCCCTGACGTTCGGCCAGCGCCGCCAGTTCGGCGCCATGCACCGCGAGCAGCGCCTTGTTGGCGGTCGCCACCGCCTTGCCGGCGGCAAGCGCCGCCAGCACCACGGCGCGCGCGGTGCCCTCGGCGCCGCCGATCGCCTCCACCACCACATCGGCGGCAGGGTCGGCGGCGAGCGCCACCGCATCGTCGAACCAGCGCAGGCCGGAGAGCGAGATGCCGCGGTCGCGGCTGCGGTCGCGCGCGGCAACCGCGGTGACGGCGATCGGCCGGCCGGCGCGCGCGGCGATGATGTCGGCGTTCTGCCGCAGCAGGGTCAGCACGCCGGCGCCGACGGTACCGAGGCCGGCCAGGGCGACCGAAAGAGGCCGGGTCATTGCACCGGTTCCACCAGCTTCGGCTCGGCCGGACCCGCATTGTCGTGCTGGAGGAAGCCGCGGATGTTGCGCAGCGCTTGGCGCAGGCGATGGGTGTTTTCGACCAGCGCGATGCGCACGAAGCCCTCGCCATGCTCGCCGAAGCCGATGCCGGGGGCGACGGCGACCTTGGCGCGGGCGAGCAACTGCTTGCTGAACTCCAGGCTGCCGAGATGAGCGAAGCGCGGCGGGATCGGCGCCCAGGCGAACATCGACCCGTCCGGCGAGGGCACCTCCCAGCCGGCGGCGTGCAGGCCGCGGATCAGCACGTCGCGCCGCTCGCGATACAGCGAGCGCATCTCGGCGACGCAGTCCTGCGGCCCGTTCAGCGCCGCCGTCGCGGCGACCTGGATCGGCGTGAACGCGCCGTAGTCGAGATAGGATTTCATCCGCGTCAGCGCCGTGATCAGGCGGCGGTTGCCGGCGGCAAAGCCCATGCGCCAGCCGGGCATGGAATAGGTTTTCGACAGGCTGGTGAACTCGACGGCGATGTCCTTGGCGCCCTCGACCTGCAGAATGGAGGGTGGCACCAGATCGCCGAAATAGATCTCCGCATAGGCGAGATCCGACATCACCCAGATCTCGTGCTTGCGGGCGAAGGCGACGATCTCCTTGTAGAAATCGAGCGTCGCCAGCCAGGCGGTCGGGTTGGAGGGGAAGTTGACGATCAGCGCCGTCGGCTTGGGCACCGAATGGCGCACCGCGCGATCCAGCGCCCGCAGCATCTCCTCATCCGGGGTGGCAGGCAGGCTGCGCACGCCGGCGCCGGCGATGATGAAGCCGAATTGATGGATCGGATAGGACGGGTTGGGCACCAGGATGGTGTCGCCCGGCGAGGTGATGGCGGCGGCGAGGTTGGCCAGCCCCTCCTTGCTGCCGAGCGTCGCGATGACCTCGGTTTCCGGGTCCAGCGCCACGTCGAAACGGCGCTGGTAGTAGCCGGCCAGCGCCCGGCGCAACCCGGTGATGCCCTTGCTGACCGAATAGCGATGAGTGCGGGGGTCCTGCACCGCCTCGATCAGCTTGGCGACGATGTGCGGCGGCGTCGGGCTGTCGGGATTGCCCATGCCGAGGTCGATGATGTCCTCGCGGGCGGCGCGGGCACGCGCCTTGGCGCTGTTGACCTCGGCGAAGACATAGGGCGGCAGGCGGCGGATGCGGTGGAATTCGTCGGTCATGGGTTCTGTCTCAATTGGTCAGGCGGGCGGAGGCGCCGCCGCCTTGTGGCTCGGCGGCGAGGCGGACGGAGGAGGCCGGCACGCCAATGGTGGCGAGGTCGGCGGCGACGGCGCGCGCCCGGTCGAAGCCGAGCGGCAGGGCGCTGGTCTGCTGCGACGGATCGGCCCCGGGCGGCGCATCGCCATAGCCGGTGATGGCGACGACGCGGGCGCCACGGGTCTTGGCCAGTGCGGTCAGCACGATATGGCCGGCGGCCGGCAGGATGGCCGAGCCGGGCGGAAACGGGATGGCGACCGGTACGCCGGGCAGCAGCGGTGCCGGCGGCGGGGCGGGCGGCGGCACCGGCGGCAGCACCGGCGCGGTGACCGACGCCACGCTGACCCCGGCGATCTGCGGCGGCGCCGGTGGCGCCGCCGGCAGATCCGGCATGACGACATCGCCAGCCGTGGCGGCGGCCGGCGCCACGGCCACTGGTGCCGGCGCCGATGGAGGCGGGGCGGATGGAGGCGGCGCCGATGGAGGCTGGGCGGATGGAGGCGGGGCGGATGGCGCCGCAACAGATGGTGAGGGGGCCGATGTTACCGAGGCCGGCGGTGCCGAGGCAGCGGCCAGCGAGGCGTTGCTTTGCGAGTCGTCCTCGGCCGCCGCCGGCGGCGCCGGCATCGCCTCGGGGTGCAGCACCGGCGGCGGCAGGGTCGGGATCGGCACCGTCTTGGCGGCATATTGCGCGCTGCCGCGATCGGCCAGCAGCGCCGCGGACATCGCCGTCAGCCCGGCCGAATCCGGCGCCGGCGGCTTGGCCGGAATGCTGGCGAGTTTCGGATAGGGCGCGTCGGCGTTCGGCGGCGGCGGCCGGGCGGCGGCGATCGGGCCACCCTCGGCCTGGTGCCACCAATCGACCGGGCTTGCCGATTGCGGCAGGGCGCAGCCGCCGAGCAGCAGTGCCAGCGCCGCGCAGCCCCGCCCTTGAACCCGTACCGGCGCCCGGCTAACAGCAAGGCGGCTTGCTCGTCTCATGTGTCGGGACCGCCCACTCCGGCTGCGCACGCCCCCTGGCCACGCGCGCCTCGCCTCGCCACATGTAGCAGCGCCGCTCAAGCGACGAAAGGACGCCCGCAATGGCCGATGTCCAGAAGCCGGACGCCACCCAGTTCCGGCTACCTGATCCCGCCGGCATCGGACGATCGATGGCCGACATCGCCGAACGATCGCAGCGCATCGTCGGCGAATGGGTCAAGCGTCAGAGCGCCGAAGGCGGCTCCGGCGGCGCCGACCCGCTCAACATCGCCGGCGCCTTCATGGAGATGACCGCCAAGCTGATGTCCAATCCGGCGCGGCTGATGCAGGCGCAGATGGGATTCTGGCAGGACTACATGTCGCTGTGGCAGAACACCGCGCGGCGGATGATGGGCATGGACAGCGCGCCGGTGATCCAGGCCGACGCCAAGGACCGCCGCTTCAAGGACGACGCCTGGAAGGAGAATGAGGTCTTCGACTTCATCAAGCAGTCCTATCTGCTCTCCGCCCGCTACATCCAGGATGTCGTCAAGCAGGCCGACGACCTCGACCCGCACACCGCGCAGAAGGTCGATTTCTACTCGCGGCAGTTCGTCGATGCGATGAGCCCGAGCAATTTCCTGTTCACCAACCCCGAAGTGCTGCGCAAAACCGCTGAAACCGGCGGTGACAATCTGCTGCGCGGGCTGAGCAATCTGCTCGCCGATCTGGAGCGCGGCAAAGGCCAGCTCCGCATCAAGATGACCGATACCGACGCCTTCAGCGTCGGCGACAATATCGGCGTGACACCGGGCAAGGTGGTGTTTCAGAACGACCTGCTGCAGCTGATCCAGTACGCGCCGACCACCGACAAGGTGCTGAAACGGCCGCTGCTGATCATCCCGCCGTGGATCAACAAATTCTACATTCTCGACCTGCGGCCGAAAAACAGCCTGGTGCGATGGGCGGTTTCCCAGGGGCATACGGTGTTCATGGTGAGCTGGGTCAACCCGGACGAGCACCTGTCGGAAAAAGGCTTTGACGATTATCTGAAGGAGGGCGTGCTCGACAGCCTCAGCGCGATCGAGGCGGCGACCGGCGAGCACGAGATCAACGCCATCGGCTACTGCCTCGGCGGCACGCTGCTGTCGAGCGCGCTGGCCTGGATGGCGGCGCATGACGACACGCGCGTCAAGTCGGCGACGTTCTTCGTCACGCTGACCGATTTCCGCGAATCCGGCGAGCTCAACGTGTTCATCGACGAGGAGCAGATCAAACACCTCGAAGAGAAGATGAACCGGCGCGGCTTTCTCGAAGGCAGCGAGATGGCGACGACCTTCAATATGCTGCGCGCCAACGACCTGATCTGGTCGTTCGTGGTCAACAACTACCTGCTCGGCAACGATCCGTTCCCCTTCGACCTGCTCTACTGGAACAGCGATTCGACGCGCATGCCGGCGCGCATGCACAGTTTTTATCTGCGCAACATGTATCAGGAAAACCGGCTGGCTGAACCGGGCGGGATCACCCTGCTCGGCACGCCGATCGACCTGTCGCGCGTCACCGTGCCGGCCTATTTTCTGTCAACCCGCGAGGACCATATCGCGCCGTGGCGTGCCACCTATCGCGGCACCCAGTTGCTGCACGGCAAAAACCGCTTCGTGCTCGCCGCCTCCGGCCATATCGCCGGCGTGGTCAATCCGCCGGAGGGCGGCAAATACAGCCACTGGATCAACCCCGACCTGCCGCCCGAGGCCGAGGCATGGTTCGCCGGCGCGACCGAGATCGCCGGCTCGTGGTGGCCCGACTGGCAACGCTGGATCACCGCGATCGACAAGCGGCAGGTCAAGGCGCGGGTGCCCGGCGAGGGCAAGCTGCCGGCGATCGAGGACGCGCCGGGCAGCTATGTGAAGGTGAAGGCGAACTGACAGCGGGCGGCCGGGTGGCCTGCCCGCCCGGCCCGGCTGCGGCGGAGCGGCCTATGCCCGGCGCACCGCGCCGCGCGGCAGCCGCCGCCGGCCGCGCCAGCGGCGCAGCGCCGCCACCGCGACCAGCAACGCGCCGGCCAGCAGCACCGCGACCGCCGGCCGCGGCCCCATCGACAGATCGAAATTGGTGTCGAGCACCAGCCGCGGATCGACGTGGTTGCGCACTGCATACCACCCCGCCTCGATCGCCGCGGCGAGCAGCCCGGCGCCGAGCACCAGCAGCGGCAGCGGCCACAGTTTCTGCTGGTGGCGCCGCTTCAGCGCCCGCCACAGCATCAGGAAGGCGAACAGCCCGGCCAGGAACACCGCATCGGTCACGTCCGCCTTCGACTGGATGGCGTAATGCAGCAGCGCCAGCACGCCCAGCCCATAGGCGATGCGGTGCAACTGCTTCCAGCGCACGCCGAGCCGCTTCTGCCAGCCATCGGTGGAGGTGATGGCCAGCGCCAGCAGCCCGAGCAGGGTGACGAAGCCGATGGTCAGATAGAAGCGCAGCACGATCTCGCTCGCCACCTTGACCAGATTCCATTTCTGGTCGAGGGCGTACAGCACCAGATGCGCGGTCGCGTAGCACGCCGCGGTGACCCCCAGCATGCGCCGCACGACGACCACGCGCGGCCAGTCGAGCAGCGCCCGCGCCGGCGTCACCGCCAGCGACAGCAGCAGGAAGCGCACCGCCAGCAACCCGGTATCGTGGATCGCCTCGGTGATCGGGCGCGGGCCGAGCGCATGCATCCACCAACTCAGCAGCAGCGCCCCGGCATTGCTCAGTGCAACCAGCAGCACCACCGATTTCAGCCAGGAAAACCGCCCGGCCGGATCGCGCACCAGTCCCGTCACCCGCATCTCTGCCTCCGCACGCTCTGACGCAGGGACTCTGCCGCGCCGCCTCCGTTACGCCGCGACCGCCGAAACGGACGTCAGTGCCGGGCCATATCGCGAAACTCAGCGGCCAGCGCCGCCGCCTGCAGCGCCACGGGCCAGCGCACCGGGGCATCGACCGCGGCGGCGAGCAGCGCCCGATACTCCTCGCGGGGGATTTCCAGCGCGCCGAACTGCGCCAGATGCGCGGTGACGAACTGCGTGTCGAGCAGCCGGAACCCGGCCAGCCGCAGCCGTGCGACGAGATGCGCCAGCGCCGCCTTGCTGGCATCGCGCGACCGGCTGAACATGCTCTCGCCGAAAAACACCCCGCCGAGCACCACGCCATACAGGCCGCCGACCAGCGCCTCGCCCTGCCACGCCTCGACCGAATGGGCATGGCCGAGCCGGTGCAACTCGACGAACAGGCGCTCGATCTCGTCGTTGATCCAGGTATCCTCCCGCCCCGGCGCCGCCGCGGCGCAGCCGGCGATGACGCCCGAAAAATCGGCGTCGGCGGTGACGGTGAAGGTGTCGGCCAGCAGCGTGCGCAGCAGCCGCCGCGGCAGGTGGAAGCCGCCGAGCGGCAGCACCCCGCGCTGTTCCGGGTCGAGCCAGTACAGCCGGTTGCCGCGTCGCGTCTCCGCCATCGGAAACAGCCCGGCGCGATAGGCCCGCAGCATCAGGTCGGGCGTGATTTCCATCGAACGGCGCGACACGCGCGGAGTGTGCCCGATGCCGCGCCGCGGGGGAAGCATTACACGGGGCGCACCAGCCGGTGCTGCTTGCGCCCGGCCGAGAGTTTGATCGCGCCGTCGCGCAGGTCGGCGGCGCCGATCACCTGCCCCTCATCGGCCAGCGGCACGTCGTTGAGCCGCGCCCCGCCGCCGCGGATCAGCCGCCGCGCCTCGCCGTTGGAGGCCGCCAGCCCGGCCTCGGTGAACAGGCGGAAGGCCGGGATGCCGGCATCGAGGTCGCTGCGCGGCACGCCAATGCCGGGCAGCGTCGCGGCCGCCGCGCCCTGCTCGAAGGTGCTGCGGGCGGTCGCCGCGGCCGCGGCGGCGGCGGCGGCGCCGTGGGCGAGCGCGGTCGCCTCGGTGGCCAGGATCTTCTTCGCCTCGTTGATCTCGGCGCCGCCCAGCGCCTCCAGCCGCGCCGTCTCGTCGAGCGGCAGATCGGTGAACAGGCGCAGGAAGCGGCCGACATCGGCGTCCTCCGTGTTGCGCCAGAACTGCCAATAGTCATAGGGCGCCAGCCGGTCGGCGGTGAGCCAGACGGCGCCCTGCGCGGTCTTGCCCATCTTGGCGCCGGAGGCGGTGGTGATCAGCTTCGTGGTCAGGCCATAGACGGTGGCGGCGTCGGTGCGCCGCACCAGTTCGATGCCAGAGACGATGTTGCCCCACTGGTCCGAGCCGCCCATCTGCAGGGTCACCCCGTGGCGGCGGAACAGCTCGCGGAAATCGTAGGATTGCAGGATCATGTAGTTGAATTCGAGGAAGGTGAGCGGCTGCTCGCGCTCCAGCCGCAGCTTCACCGAATCGAAGGTCAGCATGCGGTTGATGGTGAAATGCGTGCCGACCTCGCGCAGCAACGGGATATAGCCGAGCGGGTCGAGCCAGTCGGCGTTGTCGGCGACCATCGCCGCGTCCGGCCCGAAGCGCAGGAAGGGGGCGAAGACGCGGGCGATGCCGGCCATGTTGGCGGCGATCTGCGCGTCGGACAGAAGCTGGCGCGATTCGTCCTTGCCGGAGGGGTCGCCGATGCGCGTGGTGCCCCCGCCCATCAGCACCACCGGGCGATGGCCGTGGCGCTGCATCAGCCGCAGCAGCATGATCTGCACCAGACTGCCGACATGCAGGCTGTCGGCGGTGCAGTCAAAGCCGATATAGCCGCGCACCGGCCCGGCGGCGAATGCGGCGTCGAGCCCCGCGGGGTCGGTGCACTGATGGACGAAGCCGCGCGCGGTGGCTTCGGCGAGGAAATCGCTGTTGGGCATGGCGGGGTCCCGTGGCATCGCCGGCGGGGTTAGCACGGCGGAGGGAGCAGAAGAATGCTGCGCGCGATCGGGCTGATGAGCGGCACCTCGCTCGACGGGGTGGATGCGGCGCTGGTGGAAACCGACGGTGCGGAGGTCGGGCGGCTCGGCCCGGCGCTGACGCTGCCCTATGACGACGGCTTGCGCGCCGAGCTGCGGCATCTGCTCGATCTGGCGCCGGGGCTGGCGCCCGATGATGCGCGGGTGGCCGAGGCCGCCGAGCGGCTGACGCGGGTGCATGCGCAGGCGGTGGCGGCGCTGGGCGTGGCGGCAGACATCGTCGGCTTCCATGGCCAGACCATCCTGCACCGCCCGGCCGAGCGGCGCACCTGGCAGATTGGCGATGCGGCCCTGCTGGCGCGGCTGACCTTGCTGCCGGTGGCGCATGATTTCCGCGCCGCCGACGTGGCTTCCGGCGGCGAGGGCGCACCGCTGGCGCCGGTGTTCCATGCCGCGCTGGCGGCCGGGCTGGAACGGCCGCTCGCCGTGCTGAACATCGGCGGCGTCGCCAATCTGACCTGGCTCGGCGCCGACGGGACGCTGCTGGCCTGCGACACCGGGCCGGGCAACGGGCCGCTCGACGACTGGGTGCAGCGTCACAGCGGCGCCGCGTTCGACCGCGACGGGGCGCTGGCCGGTGCCGGGCGGGAAGATGCGGCGGTCCTCGGCCGGCTGCTGGCCGAGCCATATTTTGCCCGGCCGATGCCGAAATCGCTGGACCGGCTGGACTTCGCCCGCGCCCTGGCGGCGAGCGGCCTTGCCGCGCTGTCGGCGGCGGACGGGGCGGCAACGCTGGTCGCCTTCATCGCCGAGGCGGTGGCGCGGACGACGCTGCCGGCGGCGCCGCGGCGCTGGCTGGTGACCGGCGGCGGGCGGCACAATCCGGCGATCATGGCGGCGCTGCGCCGGCGCCTCGGCACGGTCGAGCCGGTGGAGGCGGCGGGCTGGGACGGCGATGCGCTGGAAGCGCAATGCTTCGCGGTGCTGGCGGTGCGGGTGCGGCGCGGCCTGCCGCTCAGCTTTCCGGGCACCACCGGCGTTGCCGCGCCGCTGACCGGGGGGCGGATCGCGGTGCCATAATTGCGCGCCAGCGCCCTGCGCCGACCTCGCCGGGGCATGCATGGGGCGCGGCGTTGCGCCGCCGAGGGTCAGTTGGCCGGCGGCAGCGCGGCGGGATATGGCACAACGATGATGTTTTTGCCGTCGATGCCCGCCTTGCGCAGCATCTCGATAAAATCCTTCGGCTCCACCCCGCTCCGCTGCGAGAATGACACCTGCTTCTGGTAGCCGTGGATTTGCTGTGACAGGTCGGCAATCGCCGTGTTGACCTGGTCAACTTTGCCGCCGAACGTGGCCAGCGTGACGTTCAACGCGCCGATCTGCCGAGTAAAGTCCAGCTCAGCCTGCTTGATGTTGACCGCATTGTCTTTGTCCGACCCCTGCAGGGTCGCAAGCGAGGTGCGCATGGCGCTGACATCATCGCGCAGCCCGGCGCTGGTCCAGGAGGCGAGCGCCCAGAACGCCCCGACGCCCACCGCCAGAATGGCTGCCGCCGAAGTGACGAGTTGCCCCACGGTCACCACCACCTGTGTCTTGCCGTTTTCCCCACCTGCGGAGAAGATCTAGGGGCGCGCGGCGACAGCAGCAACAATTATGCAGCGCGCGGCAGCGGGGCCGGTTTCATCTGCCCGGACGCCAACGCCAACGCCACCGTGGCGTGGTATCGCCGACTGTCGCTCACGCGGTATGGAAAACTTCTGTCATCGGCGCCCACCACTCGCCCTCGGCGCAGCTTTGCAGTTTCTCCTGGCACGGGTCGGTGAGCGCCCACCAGCGGCGGGTTTCCGGGTCTGCCGCCATGCGCGCCGCATCGGCCGCCCAGTCGTCGCCGTGGTAGTCCCACACCGCGAACAGCAGCATCTCCGGCCGACGCAGGAAGATGGAATAGTTGCGGATGTTGCAGCCGGCGATGGTCGCCAGCACCGACGGCCAGACCGCCTGATGCAACCGCAGATATTCCGCCTCTGTTTCCGGCCGCAGCCGGACCACGCGCGCCATGCGCTGCATCATCGTCGCTCCAGGCTGCGTCGCTCCAGGCTGCGGCCGGCGGGGCATGCCGCCGCGGCCCTGCACGCAGGGAGCGATCATCGGCGATTGCGCCGCCGCCGGCAACCTCGTCGCCGGCATGCCGGATCACGCCTGAAAGCCGGCGGCCGGCACCTCCGCCGCCGCCAGGCGCAGCACCGCGGCGAGCAGCCGCAGCGCCTCCGGGCCACCGCGATCGGCCAGCACGCCGCCCTCGATCTCGCCGGCCAGCAGTTCCGCCTGATGGGCGAAGCTGCGCGCCGCACGCCGCATCGCCTCCTGCGCCAGCGTGAGCTGCAGCGTGTCCGGCAAGGAGTCCCAATCGGTCGCAGCCAAGTCGGGGATCATCCCCTCGCCCCTGGTCCGGCCGTTTTGGCGTGGCGCCGCGGAGAGATGCGCGCGGCGAGTCGGGTGAGCATGGCGGCGGCGGGTTAACCGGCGGCGAAGACGGCGCCGGGCGGGTGTCGTCAGGCCCCGCAGCCCTCCGCACGCAACAATGCCGTCACCTCCGGCGCCGGCACGTCGTCCCTGGTGACGGCCTGACCGATCCCCTGCACCAGCACGAAGGTCAGCCGCCCGTCGCGGGTCTTCTTGTCGCGGCGCATATGCAGTAGCAGCCGCTCGGCGGAGAGGCGGCGGTTGAGGTGGCGCAGTTCCGCCGGCAGCCCGACCGCCTCCAGATGCGCCACCACCCGCTCGGCATCCTCGGGCGCGCACAGACCGAGCCTGGATGACAGGCGGAACGCCAGCCCGATGCCGACCGCCACCGCCTCGCCATGCAGGATGGTGCCGAAGCCCAGCTCCGCTTCCAGCGCATGGCCGAACGTATGGCCGAGATTGAGCAGCGCCCGGCCGCCGGAGGGCTTTTCCTCGCGCTCGTCGTCGCCCACCACCTGCGCCTTGAAGGCGCAGGCGCGCAGCACCGCCTCGGCCTGCAGCGCCGCGTCGCCGCCGACCACCGCGGCGCCATTTGCCTCGCACCAGGCAAAGAACGCGGCATCGCCGATCAGCCCGGCCTTGGCGATCTCGGCATAGCCGGCGGCAAGCTCGCGCGGCGGCAGCGTCGCCAGCGTCGCCGTGTCGGCGATCACCATGCGCGGCTGGTGAAACGCGCCGAGCAGATTTTTGCCGTGGCGCGTGTTGATGCCGGTCTTGCCGCCGACCGAGCTGTCGACCTGGGCCAGCAGCGTCGTCGGCACCTGCACGAAGGGCAGGCCGCGCAGCGTCGCCGCCGCGGCGAAGCCGGCCAGATCGCCGACCACACCGCCGCCGAGCGCCAGCACCGCCGTCCGCCGCTCCGCCGCCGCGTCCAGGATGCGGTCGGTGATGTCGGCGAACACATCGAGGCACTTGCTCGCCTCGCCCGACGGCACGGTGATCGGCGTCGCCGCGAAGCCGGTCTGCTCCAGCCCGACGAGCAGCGCCGGCAGATGCAGCGGCGCCACCGTCGCATCGGTGACGACGAAGACGCGCTTCTGCGGCAGCACCGGGGCCAGCAGGGCGCCGGCGCGGGCGAGCAGGCCGGGGCCGACGATGACGTCATACTGCGCCGAGGCCAGCGCCACCGTCAGCCGTCGCGGCGGACGCCAGGAGAGCAGCGCCTCGGCCACCAGGCCGGTGGTCACCTCGGGGCTTTCGTCGCCGCACTGGACGATGACATCGGCCTCGGCATAGGTGGTGTCGCGCTGCTGCATCAGCCGGCGCAGCGTCTCCTCGGCGTCGCCATCGTTGAGCAGCGGGCGATGGCTGCGCCCGGCGACGCGGCGCAGCAGCGTCGGCAGCGGGCAGCGCAGCCAGACGCTGACCGCCTCGCGGCGCAGACTGGCGCGGGTCTGCGGGTCCATGAAGGCGCCGCCGCCGGTCGCCAGCACAGTCGGGTCGCCGGCCAGCAGGCGGGCAATGACGCGGCGTTCGCCGGCGCGGAACTCGCTTTCGCCGTAGCGTTGAAAGATTTCTGGAATGGTGCAGCCGGCGGCCAGCTCGATCTCGGCATCGGCGTCGCGGAACGGCAGGCCGAGGCGGGCGGCCAGCCGGCGGCCGATGGAGGTCTTGCCGGCGCCCATCAGCCCGACCAGCGCGATGCTGCGACCGGCCACCGCCGCCGGCAGCGGCGGCGGTGCCGTCTCCTGCAGACCGGTCGCGAGGCCGGACGGTCTGGGCATGATGTTGCGTGTCATGGCGGCGGACGCTAGCACACGCGGCCGGGGCGCCAAGGGTCGCGCCACGCGGCAAAGGGTGTCATGGCGCGACTGTTCCTTATGGTGGTCCTGCTTGGGCTCGTCGTCCTGGCCGTCGGCGGGGTGATGCTGGGCGCCTTCCCGCCCGAGCCGCATACGCAGCAGATCCAGAAAATACTGCCCAACGACCGCTTCCAGAAAGGCTGACCGGCGGCGATGGACCGGCATATCGAGGCGTTCCTCGAAATGCTGGCAGCCGAGCGCGGCGCGGCGCGCAACACGCTGGCCGCCTATGCCGCCGACCTGACCGACGCCGCCCGCTTCGCCGCGGCGCGCGGCGAAGCGGCGGCGGCGATGAGCGAGGCGGTGCTGCGCGCCTGGCTCGGCGCGATTGCCGCGGCCGGGCTGTCGGCGCGCACCGCGGCGCGGCGGCTGTCGGCGCTGCGGCATTTTCATCGCTTCCTGCTGCGCGAGGGCATCCGCGCCGACGACCCGACCGAATTGCTGGACCGCCCGCGGTTGCCGCAGACGCTGCCGAAATACCTGTCCGAGGCGGAGGTCGATGCGCTGCTCGCCGCCGCGGCGGCGCTGCCACCGCGGCGCGCGGCGGTGATGCGGGCCGCCCTCGAAATCCTCTATTCCACCGGGCTGCGGGTGTCCGAACTGCTCGGGCTGCCGCGCGCCGCCCTGGCCGGCGACGCGGCGCTGCTGCTGGTGCGCGGCAAGGGCGGCAAGGACCGCATCGTGCCGCTGTCGGCGGCGGCGCGCGCGGCGGCGGCGCCGCTGCTGGCCGGCAAGGGCCGGTTCCTGTTTCCCGGCCGCGCCAGGACGCAGCCGATGACGCGGCAGGGCTTCGGCCTGGTGCTCAAAGAGGTGGCGCTGGCCGCCGGCATCGACCCGGCGCGCGTCTCGCCGCATGTGCTGCGGCATTCCTTCGCCAGCCACATGCTGGCGCGCGGCGCCGACCTGCGCAGCCTGCAGCTGCTGCTCGGCCACAGCGACATCGCCACGACGCAGATCTACACCCATGTCCTGGCCGAGCGGCTGCAGCTTCTGGTCGAGCAGCATCACCCGCTGGCGCGCCCGCCGGGCGACACGCGGGGGTGACGCGCAGCGCCGGGGGCTGACCCGGCCGGCGACCGGTGCTAAAGCCGCGCGCCATGCGCCATTACCTCGATTTCGAAAGACCGATCGCCGAGCTGGAGGGCAAGATCGAGGAGCTGCGGAAGATGTCGGAGGCCGACGGCCTCAATATCGCCGAGGAGGTGGCCAGGCTCACCGAGAAATCCGACCGCCAGATTCGCGCCACCTATGCGAAACTGACGCCCTGGCAGAAGACGCTGGTGGCGCGCCACCCCGACCGGCCGCAGGCGAGCGACTATCTGACCGGCCTGCTCGACGGCTTCACCCCGCTGGCCGGCGACCGCGCCTTCGCCGAGGATGCCGCCGTCGTCGGCGGCATCGGCCGGTTTCGCGGGCGCTCGGTGGTGGCGATCGGCACCGAGAAGGGCACCGATACGGAAAGCCGGGTGCGGCACAATTTCGGCATGGCGCGGCCGGAGGGCTACCGCAAGGCACGGCGGCTGATCGAACTGGCCGGGCGGTTCGGCCTGCCGATCCTCAGCTTCGTCGATACCTCGGGCGCCTTCCCCGGCATCGACGCGGAGGCGCGCGGGCAGGCGGAAGCCATTGCCCGCTCGATCGAGGCGTGTCTGCAAGCGCCGGTGCCGGTGGTGGCGACGATCATCGGCGAGGGCGGCTCGGGCGGCGCCATCGCGCTCGCCGCGGGCGACGCGGTGCTGATGCTTGAACACGCGATCTATTCGGTGATCTCGCCGGAGGGCTGCGCGGCGATCCTGTGGAAGGATGCGGCGCAGGCGCCGGCGGCGGCGGAGGCGATGAAACTGACCGCGGAGGACCTCAAGCGGCTGCGGCTGATCGACGCCATCGTCGGCGAGCCGTTGGGCGGCGCGCATCGCGACCGGGCGGCGACGCTGGTGGCGGCGGCGGAGGCAATCGCCGGGGCGCTGGCGCCGCTGCTGACGCTCGACCCGGCGGCGCTGAAGGCGCAGCGGCGCGAGAAGTTTCTCGAGATGGGGCGCGAGGCCCTGGCCTGATCCGACGCTTGGCGCGTCGGTCAATCAGCCGGCGGCCGGCCGAGGCCGAGCGCCTCGGGGTTCATCAGCCCGCGCGGGTCCACCGCCTGCTTGACCGCATCGAGCAGGCCGCGGGTGCCCGGCGCCAGCAGCTCGCGGAACGGATAATCCCGCGCCACCTGCCAGGAGACGCCGCCGAGGCCGGCATAAAGCTCCTGCGTGGCGCGGCGCAGCGCCACCACCGCCTGACGCGCCGGCAGATTGGCCGGGCGGTGGCGCCATGGCCGCACCACGTCGTCGCCCAGGCTGCGCGCATGCAGTTCGGTGATTTCATCCTGCCAGTAGAACGCCGGCTCGAGAAAAAACTCCTGGCCGGTGGTCATCGTCATCACCGAATAGACGATGCCGGCGCGCTGCATCTCGGCCCGTCTTGCGGCGAAGAAGGCGTCGTTGGCGTCCAGCACGCGGCGCGCCTCGCCGAGCGGGAAGACGGCATGGATCGGCACCCAACGCTCCCCGTCGCGGCCGAGCATGCCGCGCACCGGGCCGAACGGGCGGGCGCGCATCACCCGCGGCACCGCATTGGCGATCTCCGTGCCCTGCGCCGCCGCCCCGATCGCCCGCGCCGCCGCCAGCGCCCGCTGCAATGCCGGCGCGTCGTCGGCCTCGATCACCAGATGCAGCGTGAAATCGTGCTGGCGCAGAAACGCCGTGCCGCCGGTGGCGATGCCGAGCGCATCGCGCATGCCGGCCAGCCGCGAGGTGCCGGCGGCGGCGACATTGCCCAATATCTGCAACCCCTCGCTGATGCGGTTGACGCTGGCCGAATGCTCGGCCTTGGTGCGGTCGATGCCGAAGCCCTCGGAGACCAGCCGCGCCCGCGCCAGACCGACCTGCGCCTCGGCCATCGCCTGGATGGTCGGGAAGCCGAAGGACAGGAAGTCGATGGCGGCAGGGGTCGGGATCAGCCGCAGCGTCGCCGCCAGTTTCAGCCCGAAGGCACCGTTGTCGCCGAGGAACAGCCCGGTCAGGTCCGGGCCGCCTTCGCGGGTGAACGGGCGGGTGCCGGCCCGGCCGCCGGCGCCGGTGACGGCGATGCTGCCATCGGCGAGGACGACCGAGACGCCGAGCACGCTGTCGGCCACCGTGCCGTGGCGGGCCGAGCCGAAGAACGCGCTGTTCTGCGACAGCGCCCCGCCGATGGTCGCATTGAGACCCGACAGCGGCCCCCAATAGGGCGTGCGCAAGCCGCTGCCGTCCAGCGCCTCGGCGAGCCTGGCCCAGGTGCAGCCGGCCTCGACGGTCACGTAGCGATCGGCGGCGTTGATCTCGATCACCCGGTCCAGCCGGCGGGCGTCGATCACCAGCGACTCGGCGCGCGCCGGCAAATACCCCTTGCTGTAGGACATGCCGCCACCGCGCGGCACCACGGCGATGCCGGCCGCGGTGGCGATCCGCACCGCCGCCGCCGCCTGCTCGGCGGTGGCCGGCAGCGCGATCATGCGCGGGGCGATGCCGGGCTGCCAGAACACGTCATTGGCATAGAACGCAAGGCTGGCGGCATCGTCGAGAACGCCCCCGGCGCCGAGTGCGGCACGAAGCTGCGCGATGATCACGCCGACACTCCTGTCACCGGGATGAACCTGAATGCGTCGCCGGCGACGGCGACGCGGCCGGCATGCGGCGCGCCGGTATGGGTCGGGAACACCACCGCACCGCTTTCCGCCGCCTCGCGCAGCACGCGGCGGCGGGTGGCGACGGCGAGGTCCGGCACTTCGCAGAAACAACTGTTCCACTCCGGCCGCAGCATCTG
This sequence comes from Pseudomonadota bacterium, assembly GCA_021845985.1. Taxonomy (GTDB): domain Bacteria; phylum Pseudomonadota; class Alphaproteobacteria; order Acetobacterales; family Acetobacteraceae; genus JAFKFJ01. The sequence goes on from JAJZES010000017.1 coordinate 77,681, forward strand.
CATCGGCTGGTGGAACACGTCAGCGGTGAAGATGCCCAGCGCGCCCTGCGAGGCGACGCGCACGATCAGTTGGCCGGCGGTGTGGCCGGGCGCCGCATGCACGCTGATGCCGGGCAGGATGCTGTCGCCATCGGCGATCAGCTCGACCAGCCCGGCCTGCTCCACCGGATCGACGCTGTCGGCGATCACCTCGATGCCGGCGGGATGCAGCCGCGGGCCGCCCTCCGGGTCGCGCCAGTGGGCCAGTTCGTCACGACCGATCAAATAGCGCGCGCGGGGGAATGTCGGCACCAGGCGCCCCCCCTCATAGCGCGTGTTCCAGCCGACATGATCGACGTGCAGATGGGTGTTGACCACCAGCGTCACCTGCTCCGGCCGCACGCCACAGGCGGCCAGCCGCTCCAGCCAGGGCGTGTCGAGCATGCTGAAGCGGCGGAAGGCGGGGTGCGAGCGCGGCTTGCCGTTGCCCGAACAGGTGTCGATCAGCACCACCGCATCCCCGACGCGCAGCAGCCAGCAATGGATGCTCGACATCAGCTTGCCGGCGGCACGGTCGAACAGCGCCGGCGCGGCGAGCAGCGGATGTTCGTCCAGCACCGCCGGATCATAGAGCGGGAACAGGAACGCCGGGTCGAAGCCCGGTCCGAGCGATTCCTCGACCCGCATGACCTCGACGGCGCCGATCCGCATGTGCCACATCGCCACGTTCCTTCAGGACAGATAGGCTTCCAGCACGCCCTGATCGCTGCGCAGCGTCGCCGCCGCGCCCTCGGCGACGATGGCGCCGCGCTTCATCAGATAGGCGTAGTCGCAGACCGCCAGGGTGATTTCGGCATTCTGCTCGACCAGCAGGATCGACTGGCCCTGCTTGTGCAGCGCCACGATGGCGGCGAAGACGAGGTCGATGATGGCCGGGGCGAGGCCCATCGACGGCTCATCGAGCAGCAGCACGCGCGGCGCCGTCATCAGCGCGCGGCCGATCGCCAGCATCTGCTGCTCGCCGCCACTGAGCAGGCCCGACACCTGCCGCCGGCGTTCCTTCAGGCGCGGGAACAGGTCATAGACGCGGGCCAGCAATTCGGCTTCGCGGCCGCGCCGCGCGTAGCGGCTGAGCGCCAGATTCTCCTCCACCGTCAGCGGCGCCACCACCATGCGGCCCTCCGGCACCAGGGCGAGGCCGCGCCGCACCACGCGATGCAGCGGCAAGGCGCCGATTTCGCTGCCGTCGAGCAGGACGCGCCCGCGCACCGGCCGGTGCAGCCCGGCGATGCCGCGCAGCGTGGTCGATTTGCCGGCGCCGTTGGCGCCCAGGATCGCCACCATGCCGCCCGCCGGCACCGACAGCGCGACATCGGCGACGGCGCGGATGGCGCCGTAGCTAGCGCAGAGCCCGGATACGCTCAGCATCGCCGCTCCGTCCGAAATAGGCCGCCTGCACCTCGGGATGGGCAAGACAAGCGGCGGGGGTCCCCTCGGTCAGCTTGCGGCCGAAGCTCATCACCGCGACATGGTCGCAGAAATCGGTCACCAGCCGGACATTGTGCTCGACCATCAGCACCGTCAGCCCGGCGTCGCGCAGCTCATGCACCAGACCGCCGATCGCCGCAGATTCGGCGGCATTCATGCCGGCGGTCGGCTCGTCGAGCAGCAGCAGCCGCGGATGGGCGCCGAGCGCGCGGGCGATCTCGATGCGCCGCTGCTCGCCATAGGACAGCGTCTCGGCCAGCACGTCGGCCCGGTGGGCGAGGCGCACGCGGTCGAGCAGATGCCGCGCCTCGGCCAGGGAACGGGCGCGCGCGGCGCGCGACGCCGGGGTGCCGAGGAAGGAGGCAATGAGCGAGGTGCCGCGGCGCAGGAAGCCGCCGGCCAGCACCTGCTCCAGCGCCGTCATGCCGCTGAACAGGCGGACGTTCTGATAGGTACGGGCGATGCCGCGGGCGGCGATGCGGTGGGCTGCGGCGCCGCCGATCTCGGCGCCGTCGAAGCGGATATGGCCGCGGTCGAAGCCCAGCAGCCCGGTGATGAGATTGATGACGGTGGTTTTGCCGGCGCCGTTCGGTCCCATCAGGCCCATGACGCTGCCGGTCGGCACGGCGAAGCTGAGATCGGCGACGGCGGCGACGCCGCCGAAGGATTTGCCGACGCCGTCGAGTTCCAGCAGCGCCGGCGTGTCGCCGTCACCGCGCATGGCGCAGCCGCCACGCGCGCGGGTCGATCAGCCCGCGCGGCAGGAACACCATGATGGCGAGCAGCGCCGCGCCGTTGGCGACATCCTGAATCTGCGGCAGCACCGCCTGCATCACCACCGGCAGCGCGGTGAAGACGAACGCGCCGGCCACCGCGCCGGCCCAGTGATACGATCCGCCCAGCACCACGGCGGCGATCATGGTGAAGGCGATGTTGATGAAATAGGTGTCCGGCGAGATGAACTGCAGCATCGCCGCCAGCAGCATACCGCCCGCCCCGCCGACCGCGCCCGAGATGACGAAGGCGATGGTCTGCAGCCGCCGCGCCGGCATGCCAAGACTGGCGGCAACCGCCGGATCTTCGCGCACCGCCCGCACGGCGATGCCGTACCACGACCCCGACAGCCGGTGAAACACCAGCATCAGCAGCAGCAGCAGCACGGTCAGCGTGGCCAGCGACAGATCGACCGGCAGACTCAGCCCGTTGACGCCGCCGGTCAGCGTCGGGGCGTTGAGCACCACCACCCGCGTCATCAGCACCAGCGCCAAACTGGCCAGCGCCATCCAGTGCCCGTCGAGCCGCAGGAACAGCAGCGCCACCGCATAGGCCAGCAGCGCGCCGGCAACGGCACTGACCGGCAGCGCCAGCAACGGCGAGATGCCGGTGTTGAGCACCAGTTGCGCGCCGATGAAGCCGCCGAACGCGGCATAGCTGACGCTGGCGAAGCTCAGCACGCCGGCCGACAGCACGGCGTAGGTGCTGAGGGCGAAGAACACGTTGACCATGGCGAAGCCGACACTGCTCTGGTAGGCGGCCCAAAGATCGGCGAGCATCTGCATGGCTCAGGCGCGCAGGAAGGCGGCGCGGCCGAACAGCCCGCGCGGACGCAGCAGCAGAAAGCCGAGCAGCAGCGCATAGGTGATGCCGTCGCGCAGGCTGGTGGAGAGATATTGCGCGCTCATCACCTCCAGGATGCCGAGGGCGACGCCGGCGATGGCGGCGCCGCGCACATCGTCATAACCGCCGACGACGACGGCGGCGAAGCCTTTCAGCATCAGCCCCTCGCCGAGGGTGAACGACACGTTCTGCGTCGAGATGCCGCCGAGCACGCCGGCCAGCCCCGACGTGGCGCCGGCGAGAAAGGCGGTGACGACGATGACGACGCGCGGATTGACCCCGCCCAGCGCCGCCGCGGCGCCGTTCCAGCCAACCGCGCGCATCGCCGCGCCGAACCGGCTGTGCCGCACCAGGGCATGAATCCCCGCCGTCGCCAGCAGCATTGCCGCGATGGTGACGAGTTGCATCGACGGCAGCGGCAGCGCGCCCAGATGCAGCATGCGTGCCGGATAGGAGTCGGCGGGAAAGTTCAGACTCTGCTGGCCGGTGGCGAAACCGGCGAGACTGTCGAGCATGATCCAGAAGGCGATGCTGGTGATCAGGGCGCCGAGCATGCCGCCCTCTTTCGCCGGCCCGCCGCGCCCGCGCAGCGGCTGGAAGGCGATCTGATCGACCAGCAGCGCCAGCAGCCCGCCTGCGACGACGCCGGCCGCAACGGCGAGCGGAAACGGCGCGCCGAGATGCTGCACCGCCGCCAGCGCGGCAATCGCCGCCCAACTGGCGTAGGTGCCGTGGGCGGCGTTGAGGATGCCGAGGGTGGCGAACACGAGGCCGAAGCCGACCGCAAACAGCGCGTAGAGCGAACCGAGAGCGCAGCCGTTGACGAGCTGTTCGACGAACAGGAGCATTTAGCGGGTCACGGCGCCGGCCACGGCGCCAGCGTGCCGTCCGGCTGCCACGCGACGATCAGCGTGCCCTGCGTTGCCGCCTGTCCGTCAGTGACGATCTCGCCGCCATAGACGTTGTGGTCGATCTGTTTGACCTCGGCCAGCGCCGCCGCCAGCGTCTCGCGCGTCGGCGTGCCCGACAGCGACTTCATCGCCTGCGCGATCATATAGACCGCCGCATAGCCCTGCGCCGAATAGATGTCGGGCGCGGCGCCGAAGCGGGCGGTATAGTCGCCGACGAATTTCTTGGCCTCCGGCGTCTGCGCCAGCGCCGCCGAGAAGCTGATCGGGAACGGCACGCCGGCCACCGTCTTGCCCATTTTCTGCACCACCGACTGCGGCGACAACACGTCGTTGCCGACGATCGGATGGTCATAGCCGCGGCTGCGCAGCGCGGTGATGATGCCCTCGGCCGGGGTCTGCGTGGTGTAGATCAGGATCATGTCGGGCGACAGGCCCATCGCCTGCGTCGCCGGCGCGGTGAAATCGGTGTCCGACGACAAGACGCTGACCACGCCGGCGGTTTTCACCCCCATCGCCTCCACCGCCTGCTGCGCCGCCGCCATGCGTGCCTTAAAGGCGTCGTTGTCGGCGGCGACGAACCAGGCGGCGGTCTTCGGCTTGATGATGTCCGCCGCGCGCTGCGCCGTCGCCGTGTCCTTCGGGCCGGGCAGGATGGTGACGCTGTAGATCAGCGGCGGATGCGGCAGGCCGGGGGCGGTGGCGCCGAACACCACCAGCGGGATTTTCGCCCCGAGCACGATCGGGGTCAGCGATTTGACCACGCCCGACAGGATGCAGCAGCTCGTCGCCAGCACCGTGCGGTCGGCGATGAACTGGTGCATGTCCTGAATGGCGCGCGCCGGCTCGCTGGCGCTTTCCTTCTCGACCAATGCGAGCCCGGTGCCCGCGCCCATATAGCCGGAGGCGGAAATCTCCGCCGCGGCGAGCTGCGCGCCGTGGTCATAGGACAGGCCGGCGAAGGCGATCGGCCCGGTATTCTCGGTGATGAAGCCGATCTTGTAGGTGCCAGCGGCAAGTCCATCGGCCCAGGCCGGCGCCGTGGCCAACATCCCGGCGGCCAGCGCCGCGCGCAGCATGTGCATCGTGTTCCCCCCTTTTCGTCCCGTCTGTGCGGGATCGCTCAGCTTGCCAGACGCTCCAGAACGGCCGGCGCTTCCGGCAGCAGGCGCATCTGTATGTCGGCGATGGCGGAGAAATCCAGCAGTTCCGCGAACGCCTTGTGGTCCATGCAGGGCAGCGGCAGGGCGTGGGTCGATTTCGCCTCCATCAGCGCCTTCAGATTGGTCTGCAGCGCGCTGGCAACGGTCATCAGCCCCACCAGCGGGAAGGTGGCGATGCCGGCGATCTCGCGCAGATCGTCGGGCGACAGATCCTTCTCCAGCCAGCCGAGCACCTGCAGCGACAGCGGCACGCCGGCGGCGGCCTTGAAGCGGCGCAGCATCGCCGCGTCCTTCATCGTCTTGGAAATCGGCTGCACCATGTCGGCGCCGGCGGCGACATAGGCGCGGGCGCGCTCGATCGCCTCCGCCTCGCTGCCGGCATCGGTGCGGGCGATGATGACGAGGTCGGGATCACGCCGAGCCTCGACGGCGGCGCGGATTTTGGCGACCCCCTCGGCGACCGGGATGACCTCGATGCGGTTGGCGATGGCCGGGCAGCGCTTGGGCACCACCTGATCCTCCAGGATCACCGCGGCGACGCCGGCCGTCTCGAACTCGCGCACGGTGCGCATCACGTTCACCGCGTTGCCATAGCCGGTGTCGCAATCGGCGATCACCGGGATCTCCACGGCACTGACCACCTGACGCACCACCGCCAGATTTTCCGTCATGGTGTACAGCTCGACATCCGGCTTGCCGAGGAAGGAGGCCGAAATGCCGAAGCCGGAGGTCAGCACCGCCTCGAACCCCGAGGTCTCGATCAGCTTGGCGCTGAGCGCGTCATAGGCGCCGGCGGCCCACACCGTGCGGCGCGCGGCGAGGCGCTCGCGGATCAGTTTGCGCTGTTGCATGACTGGGTCCTTCGCAATGGGGGAGTATAACGGGTCAGGCGTGGGTGAGGTCGCGGCTGCGCTTGAGGTAGGGCACCAGCCCGCCGGTCTCCAGCATGGTGCGGTCGGCATCCGACAGCGGCTCGATCGGACGGGCGCCGCCGGTGGTCAGGTTGCGCAGCATGCCATCCTGCCAGTCGAGCGCGATCTCGTCCCACCGCCGCACCAGCCCGAGCACGCCGGGGCAGGCGGCGAGCATGGTGCCCATGCTGATCTCGCCGCGCCAGAAGCCGGGCGAGAACGACTCTGCGATCACCCCGGCAATGCCGAGATGGCGCAGCGCGCGCAGCGGCGGGTAATGCGGGTGGCCGTAGCCGAAATTGCCGGCGCCGATCACCACATCGCCCGGCCTGACGCTGGCGGCGAAATCCGCGTCGTAGCCGCGCATGGCGAGTTTGGACAATTCCTCGACATTGGTGATCTTGATGTTCTTGACGCCGACGATCTGATCGACGTCGAAGTTCTCCTCATCGAAGATCCAGGCGACGCGGCCGCGCAACGTGGCGAGACTCATGGCGATTCCTCCGCCTACAGATATTTCCGCGGATCGGCGACGCAGCCCTCGATCGCTGCGGCGGCGACGGCGGCGGCGTTGCACAGGTAGATTTCCGAATCCGGGTTGCCCATCCGCCCGGCGACGTTGAGCGTGCCGGTGGACATCGCCCGCTGCCCGCCGGACAGCACGGCGATGCGGCCGAAGCAGTAATCGCAGCTTGGGCTGGAGGTGAAGGCGCCGGCCTCCACCAGGGTCGAGATCAATCCCTCTTCGGCGGCGCGGGCCATGATCTCCTGCGAGGTCGGGATGACATGCAGCGAGAACCCGTCCCTGACCCGCCGGCCCTTCAGGATCTGTGCGGCGATGCGCAGATCCTCCAGCCGCCCGCTGGCGCAACTGCCGAGATAGCCGGCATTCATCGGCAGACCGACATGGTCCATCAGGTTGCGGGTGTTGGCCGGGTTGGGCGGCACCACGATCACCGGCTCCAGCGCCGAGATCTCGATGTCATGCACGGCGGCATATTCGGCATCGGCGTCGCTGCTGACCTCGGGCAGATGCAGCCGCGCCCGCGGGTCGGTGTAGGCGCGCGACAGCGCGTCTGGGTTGACGACGCCGGTGATGGCGCCGGTGAACATCGCCAGCCCGCAGATCACCTGCCGGCCTTCGAGCGAGATGCCGGCCAGCGCCGGGCCGCCGACCTCCATCACCTGAAAGCGGCAGGCGCTCGGCCCGAGCACGCGCACGATGTGATGGAACACGTCGCGCGCCATCACCCCCTTCTGCAGCGCGCCGGTCAGGTTGATGCGGGTGGTGTGCGGCACCTTGAGCGACACGTGCTCGCGCACGAAGGCTTCCAGCACGTTGCGGCGAAGCCCGATGGCGAGCGTGCCGAAGGCGCCGAGCTGGCTGATATGGCCGTCGAAATGCACCACGAAGGCGCCGGGGCTGGCATAGCCGAGTTCGGCCGAGACCTGATGGCCGATGCCGCGCCGCTCATACAGCGGCACCGATTGTTCGCGGCACCAGTCGCGGGTCTGGATGTGCAACTGTTCCTCGGCCGCTGTGGCCACCGGCACCATGTGGTCGATGAACACGGCGAAGCGGTCCGGCTCGGCCAGCAGACCGATGCCGAAATCCTCTTTCATCTGGCGGAAGATGACATCGGTGTAGCCGGGAAAATCATAAACGACGACGAAATCGGGCTTCGCCATCACCTCCTCGCCGGCGCGCACATGGTCGCGGCCGGAAACCCGCGCCAAAACCTTCTCGGCCAGGGTGTATCCCATCGCCGCCTCCCATCCGTGTTCTTGGCCTGATCCTACGCTGCTATGGCCGGGTCGTGTCAAGCTGCAAAGTGCATTTCATCCTGCGAACCACGTCAGGTCAAATGGCTGGAAATCTCGGCCGCGGCGGCGGCAAGGCCAGTCAGGAAGCGCGGCGTCCCGTCCGCGGCCAGCAGCACGCCGGTCAGTCCGCCCAGGCTGAGCGCGGCGACGACGCTGCCGGCGCCGTCGCGCACCGGCACCGCCACCGCCGCCAGCCCGACCGCGACATCATCCGTTGTCACCTCGAAGCCGCGTCGGCGCACCTCGTCCATATGCCGGCGCAGCCACCCCGGATCGGTCTCCGAGCGCGCCGTGAGCGTTTGCGGCCGGGCCAGCGCGGCGGCCACCGCCGCCTCGTCCATATGCGCCAGCAGCAGCCGCGGGCCGGCGCCGCAGTTCCACGGCAGATGGCTGCCGACGGCCCACCACTGCACCTGCACCGGGTCGTGCCCATGCGCCCGTTCCAGGCACAGCGCCCCCGGCCGGTCGGCGACGCTGAGGAACACCGTCGCCCCGGTCTCCGCGGCCAGGCGCAGCATCACCGGCCGCGCCTCCTCGCGCAGCCCACCGGTCTGCACCGCCGCCGCCAGCGCCAGCACCTGCAGGCTGAGCGCATAGCGCTGCGTCGCCGCGTCCTGGCGCACCAGCCCGGCTTCCATCAGCGTCAGCAGCAGTCGCCGCGCGGTGCCCTTGTCGAGCGCTGCCGCCTGCGCCGCCTCGGCGAGGCTGAGGCGCGGGCGTTCGGCGGTGAAGGCGCGCAGCAGCGCCAGCGCCCGGCTGACCGCGCGCACCGTCGCCGGGTTGCGCGCCACCGGGTTGCGCCCCACCGGCAGGTCGTTCACGGCACCCGCCCCTCACCCGCGCTCGTGCTGGGCGGCGATATAGCCGCGGTTCCAGGTCGGCGTGATCAGCACCTCGTTGAGGCAGACATGCGGCGGCAGGCAGGCGATGTAGCGGATCAGGTCGGCGCAGTCCGCCGCCTGCAGCATGCGCGCCCGCTCCTCGGCCGGCACCGGCACCGGCCGACGGTCGAGGATCGGCGTCGCCACCTCGCCGGGACACACCGCCGTCGAGCGGATGCCGTTGGCGCATTCGGCCTGATTGATGCTGTGACTCATCGCCACCACGCCGTGCTTGGCGGCGGTATAGGCCGGGCCGCTGAGCAGGCCGACGAAGCGGCCGGCGAAGGAGGCGGTGTGGATCATCACCCCGTCGCGCTGCGCCCGCATCATCGGCAGCGCCGCGGTGACACAATAAAAGGCGCTGGCGAGATTGGCGCCGATCACTTCGTCCACCCCCGCCGGGGTCAGCGCACCCCAGGCGCGGGCGCTGATATTGCCGCCGGCATTGCTGACCAGCACGTCGAGCCGGCCGAACCGGCGTTCGATGCCCGCCGCCACCGCCTGCACTGCCTCCGCCACGCTGACATCGGCCGGCTGCACCTGCGCCGTGCCGCCGGCGTCGCGGACCCGCGCCGCCACCGCCTCCAACGCCGCGGCGCGCCGGCCGGTCAGCACCACTGTCGCGCCCTCCCCGGCCAGCGCCAGCGCCGCCGCCTCACCGATGCCTGACCCCGCGCCAGTGATCCAGCAGATTTTCCCGTCGAGCCGCATGCCTGTCCTCCCACGTCGTGCCGCCATGCCTACACCGGAGCGGCGGTCGCTGTCGCGCCGGCAGAGTGATCGATCAACGATTGGAAAATCGATCTTCTGCTTGACCCGATGCGGCAGCGGTGCAGGATGGCGGCAAGACGCCGCTTCGTCACGGCGCGCGACAGGGAGGATCACCATGACGGCCATCGGCGGCTTCAAGCCCCCCGCACGGCGCGGCCAGCGCCCGGCCATCCATTCGATCGGCGAATTCGTCCTGAGCGTGCCCGATCTGGCCCGCGCGCAGGATTTTTACGCCGCCTTCGGTCTGCACGTAGCGGAGCAGGGCGCGACGCTGACGCTGGCCACCGCCGGCGACGGCTATCGCTGGGGCCGCCTCGTCCCCGGCGCGCGCAAGGCGATGCACCACGTCACCTTCCACTGCTTTGCCGAGGATTTCGAGCCGCTGCGCCGCCATATCGAGGCGCAAGGCGTGCGCCTGCTCGACCCGCCGCCCGGCTTCGACAGCAACGGCCTGTGGCTGCGCGACCATGACGGCATGCTGATCGAGGTCACCGTGGGGGTGAAAACCTCGCCCGATGAAAAGCGCCTCGTCGGCTGGGCGGAGGCGCCAGCCGGGCAGCGCAACGCGCCCTATCGCCGCATGACCCGGCCGGTGCAGCCGCGCCGGCTCGCCCACATCCTGCGCTTCACCCCCGATATCGCGGCGGCGATTGATTTCTACAGCCGCGTGCTCGGCCTGCGCCTGTCCGACCGCTCGGGCGACCTGATCGCCTTCATGCACGGCGTCCACGGCAGCGACCATCACCTGATGGCGTTCAGCCGCTCCAACGCCCCCGGCCTGCATCATCTGAGCTGGGACGTGCCGACGCTCGGCGATGTCGGCATCGGGGCGATGGCGATGGCCGATCGCGGCTATGACCGCGGCTGGGGCCTCGGGCGGCATGTGCTGGGGTCCAACTACTTCCACTACGTGCGCGACCCCTGGGGCAGTTACTGCGAATATTCCTGCGACATCGACTTCATCCCGGCGACGATGGACTGGCAGAGCGCCGACCATCCGCCGGAGGACTCGTTCTATCTCTGGGGTCCGCAGGTGCCGCCCGAGTTCATCGTCAACATGGAAGCCGCCGCGGCATGACCGAGCGGGCCGACGTGGTCATCATCGGCGCCGGCCCGGTCGGGCTGGCGCTGGCGATCGAGCTTGGCATGCGCGGTGTACGGGCGACGTTGGTGGAGGAAAACGACCGCATCGCGCCGCAGCCGCGCGCCAAGACGACCAATGTGCGCTCGATGGAGCATATGCGCCGCTGGGGCATCGCCGCGGCGCTGCGCGCCAGCGCGCCGCTGCCCGCCGACTATCCGACCGACGTGATCTTCACCACCCGCCTGTTCGGCCACCGCCTCGCCCGCTTCGAGAACGCCTTCAACGGCTACCGCGTCCGCGACGAGCGGTATTCGGAGCCGGCGCAATGGGTGCCGCAATTCAAGGTGGAGGCGGCGCTGCGCCGCCGCGCCCTCAGCCTGCCCGGCGTGACGCTGCACGCGGCGACGCGGTTTCTGTCGCTGGTGGAAACCCCCGCCGGGGTCAGCGCGGAGGTCGAGGACATCGCCAGCGGGGCGCGGCGGCAGATCGCCGCGTCCTATCTGGTCGGCGCCGACGGCGCGCGCAGCCAGGTGCGCCGGGTGCTCGACATAGCGATGCAGGGCCGCCACGCCTTCGGCTTCAACCTCAATTACGTCATCCGCGTGCCCGGACTGCGCCAGTTCGGCGCCCTCGATCCGGCGATCATGTACTGGCTGGTCAATCAGGACAGCCCCGCCGCCACCGGCCCGATGGATCAGGACGATGTCTGGTTCTACGGCTTCCTGCGCGGCAAGGACGAGCCGCCGCCGGACGACGCGGCGGTCAAGGCGCGCATCCGCCGCTCGTTCGGCCGTGATGTGGACGTCGAGATTCTCGTCACCGACGCCTGGGCGGCGCACAGCCTGATCGCCGAACGCTACGGCACCGCGCGGGTCCACCTCGCCGGCGATGCCTGCCATCTGCATCCGCCGTTCGGCGGCTACGGGATGAATCTCGGTCTCGGCGACAGCGTCGATCTCGGCTGGAAACTCGCCGCGATGGTGCAGGGCTGGGGCGGCGCGGCGCTGCTCGACAGCTACGCGGCCGAACGCCGCCCCGTGCATCGCCGCGTCATCGACGAGGCGGTGGCCAATTACGCGCTGCTGTCGGACCATCTGGCACGCCCGGAAATCGAGCAGGACGGCGCCGCCGGCGCGGCGGTGCGGCGCGCCTTGGGCGACGCCATCCTGACCGGCAAGGCGCGCGAGTTCCACACCCTCGGCGTGGTGCTCGGGGCGCAGTATTCCGGCTCGCCGATCGTCGTGCCGGACGGCAGCGCAGCGCCGCCGGAGCACACCTCGGACTACGTCCCCTCCGCCCATCCCGGCTGTCTCGCGCCGCATCTGTGGCTGGCCGACGGAAGCTCGCTTTATGACGGGTTCGGCCTCGGCTTCACCCTGCTGGCGACGCCGGCCGCCGCCGCCGCATCGGTCGCCGCGCTGGCCGGAGCGGCGCAGGCGGCGGGGCTGCCGCTAACCGTGCTGCGGCCGGAGGATGGGCGCATTGCCGCGCTCTACCAGGCGGCGCTGACGCTGATCCGTCCCGACCAGCATGTCGCCTGGCGCGGCGACGCGGCGGGCGCGGACGCCGCCGGCATCATCGCCCGGGTGCGCGGGGCGGCGCCATGAGCGGCGCAGCCGATGTCTGCGATGTCGCGGCGCTGATCGACCGGCGCGGCCTGTCGCCGCTGCAGCTGCGCATCATCGCGCTGTGCGCGCTGGTCGCAGTGCTGGACGGCGCCGATACCTCCTCGATCGCCATTGCCGCCCCGGCCATCGCCGCAAAACTCGCCATGCCGATGCGCGGTCTGGGCGTGGTGTTCTCGGCGGCGACGCTGGGCGCCATGCTCGGCGCCATGAGCTTCGGCCCGCTGGCCGACCGGCTGGGACGCAAGCGGGTGCTGGTGGCAGCGGCGGCCATCTTCGGGCTGTTTACGATCCTCACCGCGCTTGCCGGCAGCCTCGCCGCGCTCATCGCCTGCCGCTTCGTCGCCGGCATCGGGCTGGGCGGGGCGACGCCGTGCTTCCTCGGTCTGGCCAGCGAATATGCGCCACGGCGCATGCGCGGGGCGCTGGTCAGCGTGCTGTGGGCCGGCTTCCCGCTCGGCATCATGCTCGGCGGCTTCGGCAATGCGTGGCTGGTGCGCAATTATGGCTGGCCGGCGATCTTCCTGGTCGGCGGCACGCTGCCGATCCTGGTGGCGCTGGCCAGTGCCGCCTGGCTGCCCGAGAGCCTGACCTTCCTGGTGCTGCGTGAGCGTGGCGCGGCGGCGGCGCGCGACATCCTGGCGCGGCTGGCGCCGGGCGCGGTCGGCCCCGGTGAGCCGCTGGTGGTCAGCGAGCGCGCCCTGCCGGGCGTGCCGGTGGCCCATCTGTTCCGCGCCGGCCGGGCGCTGCCGACGCTGCTGCTGTGGCTGCCGTTCTTCGCCGGCTTTGGCGTGCTCGGCGTGGTGGTGCTGTGGATGCCGACGCTGCTGCAGGCGGGCGGCGCCGCGCGCAGCATGGCGACGGCGGCCAATGTCAATGCGTTCAACGGCCTGGGCGGCTGCATCGGCATGGCGGCGGCGGGGTTCCTGGTCGATCGGTTCGGCGCGGCGCGGGTGCTGGCGCCGGCCTTCGTGGTCGGCGCCGCCTGCACCGCGGCGCTTGGCGCCGCCGTCGCCTCGGTGGCGCTGGCCGCCGCCTGCACCGGGGCGATCGGGTTGTCGGTCGGCATCGCCTCCTCCGGCGCGATCGCGCTGGCGGCGCTGGCCTATCCGACGCCGATGCGCGCCACCGGCATCGGCTGGGCCATGGGGTTGGGACGCTTCGGGCAGGTTGCGCTGCCGCTGCTGGCGGCGCGCATGATCGGGCCGGGCGGCGCGGCACAGACCATGTTGCTGGTGATGGCCGGGCTGCTGCTGCTGGCCGCCGTGGCGGTGCTGCTGCTGCGCGTCGCCAGCGTGGCGCCGCGCCCGGCGCTGTCCGCCGCCGCGGCCGGCCGGCTGTGACGGCGGCATGGCCAAAAGCCTCACCGAGACGGTCACCAGCCGGCTGCGTCAGGACATCCTGCGCTGCGCCCTGCCGCCCGGCGCGCGGCTGCTGACCGGCGCGCTCTGCGCCCGCTTCGATGTCAGCCTCGCGGTGGTGCGCGAGGCGCTGTCGCGGCTCGTCGCCGAGGGGCTGGTGGTCGCCGAGCCGCAGCGCAGCTTTCGGGTGGCGCCGATCTCGGTCGATGATCTGCACGATCTGACGTGGCTGCGCATCGAGATCGAGACGCTGGCGCTGCGCCGCGCCATCGCCCGCGCGACGCTGGACTGGGAAAGCGCGGTGGTGTCGGCGCTGCACCGGCTGCTGCACACGCCGCTCTATGCCGAAGGCGCGGCGCCGCCGATGAACGAGGCCCCCGTCGTCAACGAAGCCTGGGCGGCGGCGCATGCCGCGTTCCATCTGGCGCTGGCCGCCGGCTGCGGCAGCCCGAGCCTGCTGGCGGTGCGGGCCAGCCTGTTCGACCGTTCCGAACGCTATCGCCGTTTATCGGCGCGCGCCGGCGCCGAACCGGACCGCGATCTGGAGCGCGAGCACCGCGGCATCGCCGAGGCGGCGCTGCGCCATGAGGCGGACGCCGCCGCGGCGCTGCTGGCCCGCCATCTGGAGCTGACGGCGGCGCTGACGCTGGACAATCTGGCGCTGGCGGCGGGGGCAACCACCGCCAGCGTCGAGCCGATTACCGCTTGCTGAACTGGAAGCTGCGGCGGGCCTTGGCGCGGCCGTATTTCTTGCGTTCCACCACGCGCGAGTCGCGGGTCAGGAAGCCCGCGGCCTTGAGGATGGCGCGCAATTCCGGCTCGTAATGCGTCAGCGCCCGGCTGATGCCGTGGCGCACCGCACCGGCCTGCCCGGACAGGCCGCCGCCGACCACCGTGCAATAGACGTCGAACTGGTTGTAGCGGTCGGCCACCAGGAACGGCTGGGTGATCAGCATGCGCAGCACCGGGCGGGCGAAATACTGCCCGACGCGCTTGCCATTGACCATGATCTCGCCCTTGCCGGGCTTGACCCAGACGCGGGCGATGGCGTTCTTGCGCCGGCCGGTGGCGTAGCTGCGGCCGAAGGCGTCGCGCTTGGGTTCACGTTTGGGCTGGTCGGTCGGCAGCGCCGCGGCGACGGCCAGGTCCTTCAAATCCGCGAGACTGCGGGTCTGTGTTCCAGACATCGGCTCAGGCCCTCCGGTTCTTCTTGTTCATCGCGGCGATGTCGAGCGTCTGCGGCTGCTGCCCGTCATGCGGGTGGGCGGCGCCGGCGTAGATGTGCAGGTGCTTCATCTGCCGCCGCTGCAGCGGCCCGCGGGTGATCATCCGCTCCACCGCCTTCTCCAGCACCCGCTCGGGGTGGCGGCTTTCCAGCCGCTGGCGGATGGTGCGGCCCTTGACGCCACCGGGGAAGCCGGTGTGCCAGTGGAACACCGACTGATCGGCCTTGTTGCCGGTGACGCGGACTTTTTCGGCGTTGATGACGACGACGTTGTCGCCGCAATCGACATGCGGGGTGAATTGCGGCTTGTGCTTGCCGCGCAGGCGGTAGGCGATGATCGCAGCGAGGCGGCCGAGCACCAGGCCCTGCGCGTCGATCAACACCCACGCCTTGCTCACCTCCGCGGGTTTCAGCGAGAGGGTGGTCTTCAACATCTGTTCCTGCCGGATTGCCTATGGCGGCGCGGCTTATGACGAAGTTCGCGCGCCGGGTCAAGGGTTTCCCCATGTGGTAAGATGATACCGGAAGCTTGCCGGGCCTGCCGCCGGCGCTATAACCGGCGCATGCGCGGGGCCGTCCACATCATCGGCGCGGGCGGACGCTCGGGCGCGGCGCTGCTGCGGGCGCTGCTGGCCCAGGGTATCGGCGTCGTCCCGGTGGTGCGCGATGCCGGGCGCTTCGCCGCCGCGCCGCACCCGCTGCTGGCGCCGCCGCGCATCGCCGATCTGACGCAGCCGGCGACGCTGCGGGCGGCGCTGGCGGACGCCACCCGCATCGTCTCGACCGCGCATGCCCGCACCACCGCGCTGTTGCTGACGGCGGCGCCGCCCTCGGCCATGCTGGTCACCCTCGGCAGCACCCGGCGCTTCACCCGCTGGATGGATGCGCACGGCGCCGGCGTGCTGGCCGGCGAGGCGGCGCTGCTCGGCAGCGGGCGGGCCGGCGTCATGCTGCATCCGACGATGATTTACGGTGCCGCCGGCGAGGACAATGTGCGCCGGCTCGCCGCCCTGCTGCGCCGCCTGCCGGTGCTGCCGCTGCCGGGTGGCGGCCGGGCGCTGGTGCAGCCGATCCATCAGGACGATCTGACGCGCTGCCTGCTGGCGGCGCTGGCGGGCGAGTGGGCGGCGCCGGCGGCGCTGGTGGTGGCCGGCCCGGCGCCGCTCAGCTATGCTGATTTCGTCCGCGCCGTCGCCCGCGCCGCCGGCCTCGCCCCGCCGCGCATCGTCACCCTGCCGGCGGCGCCGCTGATGGCGCTGGCGCCGCTGACCGCCGTGCTGCCGTTCGTGCCGCGCATCCGCGCCGCCGAAATCCGCCGCCTCGGCGAGGACAAGGCATTCGATATCGTGCCGATGTCTGCCACACTCGGGGTGCGTCCGATCCCGCTCGACGAAGGATTGGCCCGCACCTTCGCCTGACAGGAGCCGCCCATGCCGGTCATCAATCGCATCGCCGCCTTCCACCCCGAGATGACGGCGTGGCGTCAGGATTTTCACCGCCATCCGGAACTCGGCTTCGCCGAGCACCGCACCAGCGCCAAGGTCGCCGAACTGCTGCGCGGCTTCGGCGTCGATGAGGTCGTCACCGGCATCGCGCGCACCGGCGTCGTCGGCGTCATTCGTGGGCGCGAGGCAGGCGCGGCGCCCGGCGCGGCCATCGGCCTGCGCGCCGACATGGACGCGCTGCCGATCGTCGAGGAAACCGGCCTGCCCTATGCCAGCGCGACCCCCGGCACCATGCATGCCTGCGGCCATGACGGGCATACCGCGATGCTGCTCGGCGCCGCGCGCTATCTCGCCGAGACGCGCAACTTCGCCGGCACCGTGCATGTCATCTTCCAGCCCGCCGAGGAGGGTCTCGCCGGCGGCAAGCTGATGGTCGAGGAAGGGCTGTTCGAGCGGTTTCCGATGCGCGCGGTGTTCGGCATGCACAACTGGCCGAGCGGGCCGCAGGGCCGGTTCCTGTGGCGCGCCGGGCCGATCATGGCGGCCTGCGCCACCATCGACATCGTCGTCACCGGGCGCGGCGGCCACGCCGCGGTGCCGCAGGCCACCGTCGATCCGATCGTCGTCGCCGCCCACATCATCACCGCGCTGCAGGGCATCGTCGCGCGCAGCGTCGATCCGGCCGAGGCCGGCGTCGTCACCATCGGCCATATCGACGGCGGCCACACCCACAACGTCATCCCCGAGACGGTGCGGCTGCGCGGCACTTCGCGCTGGTTCAGCCCCGAGGTCGGCGACCTGCTGGAAGCGGGCGTGCGCCGCATCGTCCCCGGCATCGCCGCCAGCCTCGGCGCCACGGCCGAGGTCAGCTATGTCCGCACCTATATCGCCACCGTCAACGATGCCGAGGCAACGGCGCTGACGGTGCGCGCGGCGGAGGCGGTGGCCGGCCCGGCGCAGGTGCAGCATCTCGCCAAGGCGCCGATGTGGGGCGAGGATTTCGCCTTCATGCTGGACGCCAAGCCGGGCAGCTACATCATGCTCGGCGCCGGCCGCTCCGCCACCGACGCCAACGTTCACCATCCGCGCTATGATTTTAACGACGCACTGCTGCCGATCGGGGCGAGCTACTGGGCGACGCTGGCGGAACAATGCCTGCCGCCGGCGGCCAAGTGATCGACACCGGCGCGGACCGGTAGGGCCGCCGTCATGCCCGCGTTCAACCCGGAAAAACTGTTCGCCCCGGCCGCGCTCAGCATCTGCGGCGCGACCAGCGCGACCGGCGGGCGGGTGCTGGCCAATCTGCATGCCGGCGGGTTTCGCGGCATGCTGCATCTGGGCGAGCATCCGGCCGATCTGGCGCTGATCTGCGGCGGCGACGTGCCGGCGGCGTTCGCCGCATTAGGCCGGCTCGGCGTGCCGACCGCCATCGTGTTCGGCGCTGCCGAGGATCTGCGCAGTCTCGCGCTGGCGCACGGGATTCGCGCGCTGGGGCCGCACAGTTTCGGACTGGCGGTGCCGGGGATCGGGCTGAACGCGACGCTCGGCCATCTGCCGGCGCTGCCGGGGCGGCTGGCGCTGGTGTCGCAATCGTCGTCGATGTGCCGCGCGGTGCTCGACTGGGCGGCGCCGAACGGGGTCGGCTTCAGCCATATCATCGGCATCGGCGAAAACCACGATCTCGGCTTCGCCACCGCGCTCGACCGGCTGGCGCGCGACCCCGGCACCGGGGCGATCCTGCTCGACATCCACCGGCTCAAGGACGTGCGCGCCTTCCTCTCCGCCGCCCGCGCCGCGGCGCGGCTGCGCCCGGTGGTGGCGATCCGCGCCGGCGCGCGGCGGCTCGACCCGGACGGCGCCGCCGAGGCCGCCTTCGCCGCGGCGCTGCGCCGCTGCGGCGTGCTCAGTGTCGAGCGGATGGAAGACCTGCTCGCCGCCGCCGAGACGCTGACCCGCGCCCGCACCCTGCGCGGCGAACGGCTGGCGATCGTCGCCAACGGGCGCGGCCCGGCGCGGCTCGCCGCCGACGCCGCCCTGCGCGCCGGGCTGACGCTGGATGGCGCCATCGTCACCACCACTACGGCGGGGCTGGCCGAGGCCGCCGCGGCGCAGCACACGGCCGGGGCGGTGCTGGCGGTGCATGCGCCGAGCGGGGCCGAGGACACCGCCGGCATCGCCGCGCTGGCCGCAGCGGCGCGCGGCCTGGCCGCGCCGCTGCTGGTGGCGGCGCTCGGGGAAACCACCGGGGCGGCGCATCGGCGCAGCATCGCCGCCGCCGGCCTGCCGGTGTTCGCGACGCCCGAGGAAGCGGTGCGCGGCTTTCTCCACCTCGCCGAGCACCAGCGCAACCGCGAGGCGGCGCGCGAATTGCCGGCCTCGACGGTGCTGGAGGTGGCGCCGGACCGCGCCGCCGCCGCCGCCCTGCTCTCTGGTCCGGAGGGGCTGGCAGCGGACGCCGCGCTGGCGGTGCTCGCCGCCTACGGCATCGCCGCCGTTGCCCCCGGCGGGCCGGGGCCGCAGGCGCAGGCGCTGCGCATCGCCGTCCGACGCGACGCGCTGTTCGGCCCGGTGATCGGCTTCGGCGAGGGGGGCGCGGCGGCCGACCGGGCGGCCGATCTGGCGCTCGACCTGCCGCCGCTCAATCTGCCGCTGGCGCGCGCGCTGATCGGCCGCTCGCGCATCGCCCGCGCGCTCGGCGCGGCGCAGGCGGAGGCGGTGGCCGACGTGCTGGTGCGGGTGAGCCAATTGCTGGTCGATTTCCCCGCCATCGGCGAACTCGACATCAATCCGCTGTTCGCCGCGGCCGACGCCGCCACCGCGGCGGCGGCAACGCTGCGCCTCGGCAAGGAGCCGGGGCGGCTGGCCATCGCGCCCTATCCGGCCGAGCTGACGGCGCGCTTCCAGGGCCGTCACGAGGCGTTTCTGATCCGCCCGATCCGCCCCGAGGACGCGGCGGCGCATGCCGCGTTCTTCGCCCGGCTGCCGGCCGAGGACGTGCGGTTCCGTTTCTTCACCGCCGTCCGCGCCCTGCCGCCCGAGCAGATGGCGCGGCTGACCCAGGTGGACTACGACCGTGAGATCGCCTTCATTGCGGTGCGCGAGCCGACCGGCGAGACGGCGGGGGTGGCGCGGCTGGTGCGCAACACGGCGGGAGAGGCGGAGTTCGCCATCGTCGTGCAGCCGGACGCCAAGGGGCAGGGGCTGGCCGCGCACCTGATGCGCCGGCTGCTCGACTGGGGCCGGGCGCAGGGGGTGGCGGCGGTGGTTGGACAAGTGTTGGCGGACAATGCGGCGATGCTCGGCTTCGTCCGCCATCTCGGCTTCACGCTGCACCGCCAGCCAGATGACGAGACGGTGCTGGAGGCGCGGCTTGAGCTGTCGTGACTGACGCCGGCCGCAACCGGGCCATCCTGTGCGTGCTGGCCGACGGGGCGTGTTTTGCCGTTGCCGCGGCGCTGATCAAGGCGACGCGCAGCGCCGGGATTCCGGTGGTCGAGATGGTGGTGTTCCGCAGCGCCGTCATCGCCGCGGCGATGATGGCCGCGCTGGCGCTGCAGGGCGGGGTGCTGGCGGCGCTGCGCACCCGGCGCTGGCTCGGCCACGCGGTGCGCATCGTGCTCGGCTTCGCGGCGATGGCGTCGTCCTATTACGGCTATGTGCGGCTGCCGCTGGCCAGCGTCACCGCGCTCAACTTCGCCATGCCGCTGTTCCTGACCGTGCTGTCGGTGCCGCTGCTGGGCGAGCGGGTGGGCTGGCGGCGCTGGGCGGCGGTGCTGGCGGGGTTTGCCGGCGTGCTGGTGATCGTGCGGCCGTGGCAGGCGGTGGCGGCGGGGCTGCCGCTGGTGGCGGTCGCGGTGGTGATGGGCGGGGTGGTGGCCTGGGCGCTGACCACCATCACCATCCGCCGTCTGGGCGCGGCGGGCGAGGGCAACGCGACCATCGTCCTGCTGTACAGCCTGGGCACTTTGGTCCTGTCGGCGGGGCTGGCGGTGCCGGTCTGGGTGGCGCCGTCGCCGCGCATCGCCGCCCTGCTGGTGGCGGCGGGGCTGGCGACGGCGGCGGCGCAATGGCTGATGACGGAGGCCTATCGCGGCGGCGAGGCGACCTCGGTGGCGCCGTTCGAATATGGCGCGATCATCCCGGCCTCCCTGCTCGGCGCGCTGTTCTGGGGCGAGTGGCCGGACGGCTGGACGATCGCGGGGGTGGCGATTCTGGTTGCGGCGGGGGTGTATATCTGGCGGCGGGAAAACGCCCTGGCGCGGACGCGACGTTGACGGCGGGCGGCGCGCTATGCTGCGGTGCCGTCTGCCGGCGCAATGGGCGGCGGCAACGGCGTCTGCGTGGCCACGATCGGGCTTGGCGAGCGTCCGTCGTCGGTACGTCGGCCGAGCGCCCCACCCAGCAGATTGTACACGTAGTGGTTATCGACATGCCGTCCGGTTCGGCAGAAGCGATCGAACGTCACCATGTTGGAAAAGGTCGAGCGCGACATCCCAACGAAGCACTCGGCAGCGGAGACGATCTCAAAATCAATGATCGACAGGTCGAGCGGATTGAACGCCCGCAGTTCAAATCCGGTGAGGATGTCAGATTTCCAGATCAGCTCGAACCCATATTGATTTGCCGCATGTTCCTGCATCAACTGCTTGGGCACCAGCAGCGTCGGCTCGTCGCAGACGACATAGATGGTCCGCGTGCCCGGCAGGGTCGCCTTGATCTTGTCAAGAATCTGCTCGTAGGGAATGCAGTAATCCTCGGTGCCGGCGAGGCGTGGGCCGAGATCCTTGGCGGAGTGATGATGCCAGTCCGCCTCGATGCGAAAATGGGCGGCGATCACCGGCCCCTGGCGGTCATAGACCGCGGGCAGAAGATGGCGGACCAGGAACGAGGAGCGGCCGACCGGCACCAACGCACGCATGAAGTCGGCGATGAAGCCCTCAGTCGCGGTCGCGACATCGGCAACGGGATGATGAATCGTCGCCTGCCAGCCCTTGCCGAAATATGGCCAGCTTTCATGCATCGAAACGCGCGGCCCGCTGTCCAGGACAGTGATCCCATAGCTGCGGGCGACGCCGCGCAGCGCCTCGGTATCCAATATCTCGCCGATCGGCGCGGTTCCGGCCTTGCCGCGCGCAACATCCATCAGCCACATCTCCGGCAGCACGATCGGCTGCCCGGTCTCGCGCGCGGTCAGGAAAAGGCCGAGCAGCGCCAGCTTCTGATTGGTCAGGCCAGCGGGGAGAACGTGATACCCAATTGCGTCCATTGCTCATCTCCGCGTCGTCATCGCGCGCCAGGGGTATAGTGCGGGAAACATCGCAAGTCGTTACTGCTGTGGCCGCTCCGCCGTCGCCGCGGCGATGAAGGCGGCAATATCGGGAGACATGATCCGCGGCAGCCAGGCTTCGATCGTTTCGTCGGGCCAGGACCACCAGGCGATACGCAACAGCGCCTCGACGATCGCCGGCGGGAAACGCTGGCGCCGGGTGCGCGCCGGATTGCCCATCGCCACCCCATAGGGTGGCACATCGCGCGTCACCACCGCATGCGCGCCGATGACGGCGCCGTCACCGATGGTGACGCCTGAGCCGATGAAAGCGTAGGCACCGATCCACACGTCGTTGCCGATACGCACATCGCCGCGGCTCTCGTGGTCGTCAATTTCCGGGGCGGCGAGCCAGATGTGGCGCAAGGTGGCAAACGGATAGGTGCTGACCATGTCGGTGCGGTGATTGCCGAGAGCGATTGCGACATGGGCGGCGATGGAGGTGAACCGGCCGATCGACAGGTGCGCGGCCTGCGGCTCCAGCACCAGTGGCGCACCATAGGAATGATCGCCGATTTGCCAGCCGAGGCGCCCGATCTCGGCGCTGAACGCCTGCCGCGTCAGCGCCGGCGGGCGCCCCGGCGGCAGACCGCCGATCAGGGTACCATCGGCGCGGCGGGCAAGCTCCTCCAGGCAATGCACCACGTTAAGCGACGGATGTAGGACGAACCGGCCGCGCAGGATCAGCCTGCCGTCCTGCTCGGCACCCTCGTCGAAGCGGGTGGTGCAATGGCCGTGCGGATCAAAGAAGGACAGGATTCCGTTCTCGACGGTCCAGCGGCTTTCGTTGGGATGGTCATGGCCGGCAATCCGATGGTCGGCGAGGAAGCGGATTTCCCCGGTCGCGGACGATCCATCGTCCCGGCGCATGCGCCACAGCCGGTCAAGCAACAGCGCCTCCGTCAGCGGCGGCGCCAAACGAAAATTGGGCATGCCGATCTCTAGCCAGTCCACGGCCGCGGAGACAAGCGGCGGCGGGCGCTATCGTTGGGCAAGAAAACGGGCCCGCCATTCGGCGTTGACCGCCCCGCCCTGGGGGCGCATGCGGACTGCGCGTGGCATGACCGCGAATTCGGTGATGCCGAGGACCGCGGCGATGTCACCCAGGACCGCTTCGGGCATCCTGACGAACTGTTCGTAGGTGACGATGTGCGGCACCAGCCCGTTCAGTCCGAAGAAGCGGTCGAACAACCCGTTGGCATTGGTCAGACCCTCCATAATCGAGGCTATCGCCGGGCCGTCATAGACGAGAGCGGTGTCGGGGATGCGGGCGGGCTGCGCATCGCTCCAGCGGTCATTTTGCACTGCGATGGCCAGGGAAATCGCCTGCGCCAGCCGGTCGGCGCGTTGCACCAGCATGAAATGGCTGCGGTCGAGGATTTGGTCGAGCAAGCCGATTTCAGTCAGGATCGCCAGATGCTCGACTGCCAGCTTGGCGACAAGCCAGCCGTTCATGCTGCGTTCCTCGATCAGCATGGCGGTGAAGGCACCCACCGAATCCAGTCCGCGATCGCGGCAGTTGGCCAGGATCGTCCCGGCGTTGTAGAATTCCTCGCCAAGATTGAGCCGGCCGCCCGACGCGAGCGCTTCGCACACGTAATTGGAGCCGCAGCGGTTGGTGAAACCGACGAACAGTAAGCGGATATCTGGACGGATCGCATGAGCTTGCCGCCCCAACGGGCCGAAATGGGCCTCCAACTCCTCACGATGGATGTTTTGCATCTGCTGAAGCGAGTGTGGCATGAGCAGCGGCATGGGCGGGGAGAGCCTTTGTGACACACGCGCCGGATAGATTAGGGCAGACGGTTCGGCAGTGCCACGTCTCTCGGCGCGGCATCGGCCGGGCCGGACTGTTGCTGCTGGCCGTGCTCGCCATGCCGTGCAATTTGGCACAGGCTGACAGTCTTTTCCCCGAACCCGGTCTGACCAACCCGAAGCTGCGCTTCGCCACCGGGCGCGTCGTCGGCAACCAGCCGGAGGTGTCGCCGGACCTGCCGAACATTCCGGGGCCGCCATCCGACTGGGTGGTCGGCCAGTGGCAGCACACGCACTACCTGTCGAGCAACGATCAGGTGCCGGCGCCGACCATCGGCGATGCCCGCTACGGCGGCGCGCTCTATGCCTTCAATGCGCCGTTCGACGAATCGCATCTGTGGATTTTCCACGATCGCGCCAGCTATGTCTTCGAGCTGTTCGAGCGCGACGGCGTGCTGCGCGGTGGCGGCGCCAATCTGTTCCTGTCAGCCAAGGCGAGCACCGAAGCGACGCTCGACAAGCCGATTGATTACGCGCTGTCCGCCCGCATCTCGCGCGCCGAGGCAGCCTATTGGACCGCCACTGCCGAGGCCAGCGGCGCGGTGATGGGGCAGGTGTTCAGCGGTTTCGTGCTGCGATTCGACGATCCGCAATCGCCGCGCCGGATCAACATGTTCCTGCAAATCCCGATTGCCGCCTCGCGCCCCGGCCATGGCAGCTACCGCTCCTGCAATGCCGGCGCCGAGATCGTCGGGGTGACCGCCAATGAAAGCCTCGACCGCGACCCGCCGCTTGCTTTCGCCGCTGATCCTGGACCGCTGCGACCGCTGCGCCTGCGCCTCAACGACTATGTCTGCGCGGTGATCACCCACCCCGCGGCCTGCGCGCAGCCGGGTGGCCGCAGCACACAGTTGGGGGCATTTGCGCGGGTGCGGGATCTGCACAACTGGCGGCTGCAGGCGATGTATGTCGGGCTGGAAACCCAGGCGCGCGATCTGCGGCCGGGCGCCGTGACGGCGGTGCCGCAAGGCAGCGTCGCCGTCGGGGTCCAGCTCTCCGGCCTCAGCATCACGCGCGACGAAGGCCGCAACTACGGCGACGGATTCTGCCATTGACGCCGCCGGCCGACCAGATCGACGAGGTCGCCTTGCTCGGCACGCCATGGCGCTATGGCCATGACGGGCGGGTGCCCTCGACCGATTGTTTCCGTCTGCTGCCCGATGGCGGCATCGGCGGCTATGACCATCCGAACGAACGCGGATGGCGCATCGACGACGGCGTGTTGGCGCTGCTGGCCGCTGACGGTAGCTGCACGGTGCGCTTCGACGCCGTCGCCGTCGAGCATGGCCGGCAGGTGCTGCGCGGGCGCTATCTGCGCGATCCGGCCGCAGGCATCACGCTGCGGCTGGAACAAGCCTCCGCCGAAGCCGCCATCGCCCCTGAGACGGTCAAGACGATCCTCTCGCCGGGGTTCAGCATCGCCCCGCCGCTGCTGCGCAATGGCCACCTGATCCCGCCCGGGGTGCAGGCGACGCTCACGCCGATATGGCAAAGCGGCAGTTTTCCCGCCATGCCGATCCAGTTTTCCGTTCTGCGTGAGGCGATTATCGCCAAGGAAGGATTGGTCTTCACCGCCGACCTGGCGCTGGTGCCGGCCAGCATCACCCAGCATTCGCCAGCGGAGATCGACTGGGCACGCAGCGCGGCGGCGGCGGCGCTGACCGAGGGCAGCCTGCCGCGGATCGACGGCACCGCCGTCCTCTGTAAAAAGCGCGGCGTCGGCAATTACGGCCACTGGCTGCTGGAGATGTTTCCCAAGGCGGTGCTGGCGACGCAGCACCTGGCGTTCGCGGAGATGCGCTTCATCGTGCCGGATGCGTCCGGGGCGCTGCGCGACACGATCCTTGCCACGCTGCGGCGCATCGGTGTCGTCGGCGCACGCTGCCTGCCACGCGGCGACGCGCCGGTCCGGGTCGAGCGGCTGGTGATGGTCGATGGCATGACCACGCACGGCTCCTATATGTCGCCGCTTGCCGTTGCCGCCGTCGAGCCGCTGTCGTGGGACGTCCTGGCCGGCTCGGACCGGCTGCTCTACCTCTCGCGCGGCAGCGCCGGGCACCGGCGGTTTCGTAATGAAGCGGACGTGGCGGCCATCGCGCGCGCCGCCGGCTATCGCATTTTCGACCCCGGTACCGCTGCGCTGCACGAGCAGATCGCGGTGTTTGCCGGCGCCCGCCACATCGTCGGTATCCTGGGCGCGGCGCTGACCAATACGGTGTTCGCCCCG
Source organism: Pseudomonadota bacterium (assembly GCA_021845985.1). Classification (GTDB taxonomy): domain Bacteria; phylum Pseudomonadota; class Alphaproteobacteria; order Acetobacterales; family Acetobacteraceae; genus JAFKFJ01. The sequence goes on from JAJZES010000017.1 coordinate 103,331, forward strand.
CCCACCGCCGCGGTGACGGTTCTGGCGCCGGCCAACATGCCGGACACGTTCTTCTGGTTCATCGCCGGATTGCGCGGCCAGAGTTACGAAGAAGTGCGCTGCGAGCTGGAGGGGCCGATTCGCGGCGTCGCCGACTGGGATCGCGACATGATCTTCCCCGAGGATCTCGCGGCGACGATTTTCAGGCCGCCCACGCCGCCACCACCACCGTCACCATCCCCAGCAACAGGTTGATCCGCAGCAGCCGGCGGACGCGCTCCGCCGCGGCGGCATCCGGGGCGCGGCGCATCGCCCGCCACGGGCCGAGCACGTTGACGACAAAAATCGCCGCCATCACCAGCCCCAGCAGATGCATCACATGCACCGCCGGCGGCGCATGGGCGAAGCCACCGAGCGCGCCGAACAGCATCGCATAGCCGCTCAGCAGCACCAGCGGCATCGCCACCCACACCAAGGCGAAAAACCGCCGGAACACCTCGCCATGCACGGCCAGCCGCCCGGCCGGATCGAGCACCGAGAGCGCCGGGCGCAGCACCATCAGGGCAAACGCCATCCCCCCCACCCACATCACCACGCCCAGCAGATGCAGCGCCAGCGCCAGCGCCACGTTCACCCACATCATCCGATGATCCCTTCGATCTCCGCCAGCAGCGCGCGCAGCTCCGCCGCCGCCAGCGATTTCGGCGCCGCTTCGGTGACGCCCAGCCCCTCGGCAAAGGCGCCGGCAAAGCCGGCCCGGTTGCCCAGCACGCTGGCCAGCACACTCAGCCCGCGGCGCGCCAGCTCCGTCTCCACCATCGTCCGCAGCCGGCCGCTGGCCGGCGCCCGGTTCAGCACCAGCCGCACCGCCCGCTTCTCCGCCGCGGCCAGCGCCAGCGTGCCCTCGGCCGCCCACAGGTCGGGCGGGCTCGGTTGCAGCGGCACCAGCACGAGGTCGGCGGCGCGCACCGCCAGCCGCGCGTCGGTGTCGATCTGCGGCGGGCTATCGACGATCAGCATGTCATGGCTGCGCCGCAGCCGCTCGATCTCGGCGCCGAGCCGCCAGCCGGCCGCGTCCGACAGCGTCACCGCCGCCGCGCCGCCGCGCGCGGTGCGCAGCGCGTGCCAGCGGGCGAGGCTGCGCTGCGGATCGATGTCGAGCACGGCGACGCGCCGCCCGGCGGCGAAGGCGGCGGCAAGGTTGGCCGCCAGCGTCGTCTTGCCCGCCCCGCCCTTCTGCTGCGCAATCGTGATGACGTGAACCATCCCGCCACCTTACAGGAAGCGGCCGTCACCGCCAGCAGCGCCGGGTCGCGGCGTTTGGGCCGGGACGAGACCCTTCCCGCCCGGCCATGGTGCGGCCTATCCTGGCGCGATGACCGACCCGAGTGACGCGGCGCTGCTGACCCCGGCCGAGATGGCGGAGGTGGATCGCGCCGCGGTCGCCGCCGGGGTGCCGGTGGCGACGCTGATGGAGCATGCCGGGCGGGCGGTGGCGCGCGCGGTGCGCGCCCGCATCGCCCCCTGCCGGACGCTGGTGCTGTGCGGGCCGGGCAACAACGGCGGCGACGGGCGCGTCGCCGCCCGCCACCTTGCCGCCGCCGGCTGGCCGGTGCGCGCGCTGCGGCCCGGGGCGGTGTCGGCCGATCAGGTGGCGCGGGCCGAACTGGTGATCGACGCGGTGTTCGGCGCCGGCCTGACGCGCGCTCTCGACCCGGCGCTGGCGGCGATGCTGGCGGCGGCGCGTCGGCTGGTGGCGGTGGATGTGCCGAGCGGGCTGGACGGCGCCACCGGGCAGGTGCGCGGCTTCGCCCCGCAGGCGGAGTTCACCGTCACCTTCGTCCGCCGCAAGCCCGGCCATCTGCTGCTGCCCGGCCGCGACCTGTGCGGCGCGGTGATACTGGCCGAGATCGGCATGCCGGCGGCGGCGGTCGCCACCGTGCGGCCCAGCACGTTCCAGAACGGCCCGGTGCTGTGGACGCTGCCGACGCCGCAGCCGGAGGGGAACAAATACGGCCGCGGCCACGTCACCGTGCTGGGCGGCGCGCTGATGACCGGCGCCGCCCGCCTCGCCGCCATCGCCGCCCGGCGCGGCGGCGCCGGCATGGTGACGATCGCCGCCGAGCAGGGCGCCGGCGTGTACCGCGCCGGCGAGCCGGGCAACATGGTCGATGCGCGCCCGCTGGCCACCCTGCTGGAGGATGCGCGGCGCACCGTCTGGGTGTGCGGCCCCGGCCTCGGCGCCGCCGCGGCGGGCGCCGCCCTGCCGGTGCTGTTCGCCGCGCGGCGGCTGGTGGTGGCCGATGCCGACGCCTTCACCGCCTGTGCCGGCGCGCCGGAGCGGCTGCGCGGCGCCGCGGTACTGACCCCGCATGCCGGCGAGTTTGCCCGCGTCTTCGGCGCCCTCGGCGGCGACCGGCTGGCCGCCGCGCGCGCCGCCGCGGCGCGCACCGGCGCCGTCGTGCTGCTGAAAGGCGCCGACACCATCATCGCCGCACCCGACGGCCGCGCCGCGATCAACGACAGCGCACCGCCCTGGCTGGCCACCGCCGGCGCCGGCGACACGCTCGCCGGGCTGATCGCGGCATTGCTGGCACAGGGCATGGCGCCGTGGCAGGCTGCCGCCGCCGGGGCTTGGCTGCACGGCCGCGCCGGCGTGCATGCCGGCCCGCATCTGATCGCCGAGGACCTCGCCACCGCCCTGCCCCGCGCCTTCCAGGATGCCGCACCATGAGCGAAGCCGCCCCCGCCGCCGCCCCCGGATTGATCGACCGCGCGCTGCGCCGCATCGCCGGTGTCTGGCGCGACATGGCGCAGGGTGTGGCGCGCGAGGAAGATGACAGCATTGCCGGCCAGATGCGCGCCTGTCTCGACGGCCATGGCGGCGAGGTCAGTGCCCGCAACCGCGCCGCCAAGCTCGCCGAAACCTATCTGACGCTGGACGCGGCCGGGCGGCACGCCTTCCTTGCCACCCTGGCCGGCTTCGACAGCGACGCCGAGGCGGTCGATGCCGCCTATGTCGAGGTGCGCGACGCCGCCGACGCCGCCGCCCGTGCCGCCGCCAAGGCGCGGCTGCGCCGGGTGCTGGAACCGCCGCGGGCGCGGCTGCTGACCCAGTTCACCACTATCCCCGACGGGGTCAAGTTCCTGGTCGATCTGCGCGCCGAGCTGATGGCGCGGATGGCGGGTGACCCGATGCTGGGGGCGCTGGAGAGCGACCTCAAATCCTTGTTGGCAAGCTGGTTCGGCGTCGGCTTCCTGGTGCTGCAATCAATCGACTGGAACTCGCCGGCGGCGCTGCTGGAAAAACTGGCCGGGTATGAGGCGGTGCACGGCGTGCGCTCCTGGCGCGATCTGAAGAACCGGCTCGACAGCGACCGCCGCTGCTACGCCTTTTTCCACCCGCGCATGCCGACCGAGCCGCTGATCTTCGTGGAAGTCGCCTTGGTGCGCGGGCTTGCCGACAGCGTGCAGAAACTGCTCGACCCGAAGGCGCCACTGGTCGATATGCGCGAGGCCGATTCGGCGATCTTCTACTCCATCAGCAACTGCCAGCGGGGACTGGCCGGCATCAGCTTCGGCAACTTCCTGATCAAACGGGTGGTCGAAGTGCTGTCGCGCGAACTTCCCGGGATCAAGACCTATGCCACGCTGTCGCCGGTGCCCGGCTTCCGCCGCTGGCTCGACGCGCAGCTCGCCACCCCCGAACCCGGCCTGTTGAGCGACGATGAGTCGATGGCGCTGTGCACCGCGGCGCGATCCGACGGGCCGGCCCCCGACACCGGCGCGGCGGCCATGGCCGCCATCCTCGCCGCGCGCGGCTGGTGGCGCGACGGGCCGCTGCGCCGCGCCGCCGAGCCGGTGTTGCTGCGGCTGTGCGCACGCTATCTGCTGGTGGAAAGCCGCGGTGGCCGCGCGCTCGATCCGGTGGCGCATTTTCATCTGTCCAACGGCGCGCGGCTGGAACGCATCGTGCCGCTGGCCGACATCGCTGACAAAGGTATTCGGGAGAGCGCCGGGATCATGGTGAACTACCTCTACGACCTGGCGAAAATCGAGGAATACCACGAGGACTATGCCGGCGCCGGCAAGCGCAACGCGGCGACCGCGGCGCGGCGGCTGGCGCGGGGCTGGGCCGGATGAACGCGCCCGTTTCGATCCGCCCGGCGCTGACCGCCGAACGCCGCACCGCGCTGCTGCACCAGGTCGAGCGCAAGCTGCTGTGGCTTTCGGCGTGGATGATCCACAATGCCAACCATATCCGGCCCAACCGCGACGGGCTGAAAGTCGGCGGGCATCAGGCGTCCTGCGCCTCGGTGATCTCGATCATGACGGCGCTTTATTTCGAGATGCTGCGCCCGCAGGACCGGGTGGCGGTCAAGCCGCATGCCGGCCCGGTGTTCCACGCGGTGAACGCGCTGTTCGGCCGGCAGACGGTGGCGCAGATGGAGGGACTGCGGCAGTTCGGCGGCGCGCAATCCTACCCGAGCCGGGTGAAGGATGGGCCGGAGGTCGATTTCTCCACCGGCTCGGTCGGCCTCGGCGTCGCGATGACCAGTTTTTCGGCGCTGATGGCCGATTACGTGCGGCTGCACGGATTGTCGCCGGCCGATCTGCCGGCCGGCCGCCACATCGCCATCGCCGGCGACGCCGAGCTCGACGAGGGCAATATCTACGAGGCGCTGCTCGAAGGCTGGAAGCACGATGTCCGCAATGTCTGGTGGATCATCGACTACAACCGCCAGAGCCTCGACAGCGTCGTGCCGGACCGGCTGTTCGGCCGCATCGAGGGGCTGTTCCGCGACATGGGGTGGAACGTCGTCACCCTGAAATACGGCCGCCGGCTGGAGGCGGCGTTCGCCCGCGACGGCGGCGATGCGCTGCGGCGCTGGATCGACGATTGCCCCAACAGCCTCTACTCGGCGCTGACCTTCCAGGGCGGGGCGGCGTGGCGCGCCGCGGTGCTGGCCGATCTCGGCCGCTCCGGCGCGGTGCGCGCCATCATCGACCCGCTGTCGGACGATGAGCTGGCCGAGCTGATGACCAATCTCGGTGGCCACGACATCGCCACCATCATCGAGGCATTGCGCACCGCCGCCGCCGACGGCGACCAGCCGACCTGCTTCATCGCCTACACCATCAAGGGCATGGGACTGCCCTTCGCCGGGCACAAGGACAACCATGCCGGGCTGATGACCAAGGAGCAGATGGCGCAGTTCCGCACCGCCATGCATATCCGCCCCGGCCATGAGTGGGATATTTTCGAGGGTCTGGACGCCACCGCCGACGAGATGGCGGCGTTACTCGCCGAGGTGCCGTTCGCACGGCCGCTGACGCCGCAGGGACGGGCGCTGTCGGCGCCGCTGGTGCCGGTGCCGGCGGCCTTGCCGATGCCGCGCGCGGCGGGCAAGAAACTCTCCACCCAGGCGGGCTTCGGCGACATTCTCGCCGAGATCGGCCGCGGCCAGGGCGAGCTGAAACAGCTTGCCGCGCATATCGTCACCACCAGCCCCGATGTCGCGGTCTCGACCAGCCTCGGGCCGTGGGTGAACCGGCGCGGCGTGTTCGACCGGCACACCCGCAACGACGTGTTCCGCGACGCCAAGCTGGCCAGCGCGCAACGCTGGGGCATGACGCCGCAGGGTCAGCACATCGAACTCGGCATCGCCGAACAGAACCTGTTCCTGCTGCTCGGCGCCGCCGGGCTGGCGCCGGCGCTGCACGGCGCGCGGGTGCTGCCGATCGGCACCGTCTATGACCCGTTCGTCAACCGCGGCCTCGATGCGCTGATCTATGCCTGCTACCAGGACGCGCGCTTCCTGCTGGTCTCGACGCCATCAGGCCTGACCCTGGCGCCGGAGGGCGGGCAGCATCAGAGCGTCAACACGCCGCTGCTCGGCATCGCCGCCGATCGGCTGGCGAGCTATGAGCCGACGCATGTGGATGAGTTGGCGATCCTGCTGCGCCATGCGTTTGTTCACATGCAGGCGCCACAGGGATCGGCGGTGTGGCTGCGCCTGTCCACCCGCCAGATCGCCCAGCCGGTGCGCAGCCTGGACGCCGCCTCGGTGATCGCCGGTGCGCACTGGGCGGTGCCGCCGCTGCCGGGCGCGCGGATCGCGCTGGCCTATCAGGGTCCGATCGCCCCGGAGGCGGAGGCGGCGTTCGCCGAACTGCGCGCCGAGGAGCCGGGCGCCGGCCTGCTCGCCCTGACCAGCCCGGACCGGCTGCATGCCGGCTGGCTGGCGGCGCAGCGGGCGCGGCGCGACGGGGTGCGCGCGGCGATGAGCCATATCGAGACGATCCTGGCGCCGTTGGCGCCAGAGGCGGCGCTGGTGACGGTGCTCGACGGGCATCCGGCGGCGCATGCTTGGCTCGGCGCGGTGCGCGGACAGCGGGTGGTGCCGCTCGGCCCGGATCGCTTCGGGCAGAGCGGCGATATTCCCGACCTCTACCGCGAATACGGGCTGGACACCGAGGCGATCCTGGATGCCTGCGCACAGGCGCTGCTGGGGTAGAGCAACGTCGCGCCTGCACGCAGGTCGTCCCCCGGCGCATCGCCTGCCATGAGCTTCCATCAACCGCCGCCCGGCGCCGCGCCGGACGACGACTATCCGACCATGCGCAGCCGCAAGCTCCGGCTGATCCTGCCGCTCACCGTCGCATTCGCTTTCATGATGGAGCAGCTCGACTCGACGATCATCACCACCGCCATTCCCGACATCGCCCGCAGCCTCGGCACGACGCCGCTGCAGATGAATCTGGCGATCACCGGCTACATCCTCAGCCTTGCCGTGTTCATCCCGCTCAGCGGCTGGTTCGCCGACCGGTTCGGCGCGCGCCACGTCTTCGCCGCCGCGCTGGCCATGTTCACCGTCACGTCCGGGCTGTGTGGACAGTCGCAGACCCTGCTGCACATGGTCGCGATGCGCATGCTCCAGGGCTTCAGCGGCGCGATGATGACGCCGGTGGGGCGGCTGATCCTGTTGCGGGCATTTCCACGCAGCCAGTTGCTGACGGCGATGACGTATATGTCCATCCCGGTGGTGATCGGCCCCACCGCCGGGCCGCTGGTCGGCGGGCTGATCACCACCTATGCGAGCTGGCGCTGGCTGTTCTACGTCAACATTCCGCTCGGCCTGATCGGGATCGTGCTGGCGTTGCGTTACGTCGAAAACACCAGGCTCGCCACCCCGCCGCCATTCGATGTCGTGGGCTTCATCATCTGCGGCAGCGCGCTCGCCGCCGCGCAGCTCGCGATCGAGGCGGTCGGCCATGCGGTGCTGCCCGGCCTCGCCACGCTGGCTCTGTTCGTTGCCGCGGCGCTGCTGTTCGCCCTGTATGCCCGCCATGCACGGCGCCGCCCGAACCCGGTGATCGACCTTGCCCTGTTCGCCAACCGCACCTTTCGCGTCAGCACCCTGGTCGGCGGGCTGTGCCGAACCGGCGCCAATGCCGTACCGTTCATGCTGCCACTGATGCTGCAGGTCGGCTTTGGTCTCTCCCCGATCCAGTCTGGATCACTCACCTTCATCATCAGCCTGGGCGCGCTGGCGGTGCGGCCGGCGACGAAATCGGTGCTCAGCGCGTGGGGCTTTCGTCGCCTGCTGATCATCAACGCGATCGTCACCGCGGCGGTCATCGCCGCCTTCGCGCTGCTGCAGCGGACCACGCCGCATATCGTCGTGTTCGCGCTCGCCGCGGTGTTCGGCATCGCCCGCGGCACGCAGTTCCTTGCCACGAATACGCTGACCTTTTCCGAGATGCCGGCCGCCCTGCTCAGCCGCGCCACCAGCCTCGCGGGGGTCATCCAACAACTGACGATATCATTCGGCGTGGCCGCGTCGGCGGCGCTGCTGTCGCTCGCCGCCGGATCACGCGCGTTGCCGTCGGTGGCGGATTTCCATTTGGTGTTCGTGCTGGTGGCGCTGGTGACGCTGGCATCTGCGCCGGGATTTCTCCTGCTGCAGCGCGGCGCCGGCGCGCAGGTGACCGGCCGATGAGCCTGCCGCCGGAGCAGCGTCGCGGTGGCCTGGTGCACCACCCGGCGCCAGGCGGTCCCAGCCGTCGCTGATCTGGGCGGGCGGCGTGACCGGGCACCGGTGGAGCGTCAACCGCGCCGGCCGCCAGCGTCGCGCGTCATCGCGCGGCGAACACCATGCTGTCGCGATTGTCCTGCATCAGCCGCGACAGGCCCTGGATGCTGACCAACCCCAGCCCGCGCGGCACGCCGCTGTCGGCGTCGGGTGCGATTGCGGCATAGCTGGCGCCGGAGACTTTTTCCCAACGCCCGGCGGGTTTCCTGATCTCGACATTGGCCACGGTGGCTTTCAACACCAGCCGCACGATCGCCTCCCCCGGCCGCGATGGTTTGCACAGGCTGGGACAGCCGCCGATCATCTTCCATCCGCTGGCCAGCGCCCAGGTGGTCAACTCTTCCTTGGTCATGCCCGGCTCCCATGGTCAGTGACAAAGATCGTCCGCACGACGCGGCGCGCCGATGCACACCGCCCCGCGGCCGCATGCCCCGCCGATAGACCCCGTCCGGCCGCCGCTGTCGAGACACGCGGGCGTGTCGCGGTTGCGTCGGCGGGATCATCCGGCAATGATGGCCCGACGACCTTTGCGGAAACTCTCGCGGCATGCGCAACGGTATTCATTTCATCTCCGGCCTGCCACGCTCCGGCTCGACACTGCTGGCGGCAATCCTGCGGCAGAACCCGCGCTTTCATGCCGGGATGACCAGCCCGGTCGGCAGCCTCTATCTGGCGCTGGAAGGCGCGCTCAGCCGGCGTAACGAGGCGGCGGTGTTCATCGACGAGGCCCGGCGGCGCGACGTGCTGCGCGGGCTGTTCGGCAACTACTACGCAGCCATCGAGACCGACAAGCTGGTGTTCGACACCAACCGGGTCTGGTGCACCAAGCTGCCGGCGCTGTCGCAGCTGTTTCCACAGGCGCGCGTGGTGTGCTGCGTGCGGTCGATTTCGTGGATCATGGATTCGATCGAACGGCTGGTGCGCCACAACGCCTTTGAACCCTCCGGCATGTTCGGCTTCGACCCTGGCGGCACCGTGTTCACCCGCGTCAACCGGCTGGCGACCAGCGACGGCATGGTCGGCTTTGCGCTCGACGCGCTGAAGGAGGCGTTTTTCGGCGAACAGTCGGATCGGCTGGTGCTGGTCGAATATCAGGCCCTCGCCCGCGCGCCGGAGGCGACGCTGCGGCGCCTGTACGAGGTGCTGAACGAGCCGTATTTTCCGCATGATTTCGATCAGGTGGAGTACGAAGCCGACGATTTCGACATGGCGCTGGGCGCCCGCGGGCTGCATCGGGTGCGCCGCAAGGTGGCGTGGATCGAGCGCAACACGGTGCTGCCGCCGGAACTGTTTGCCCGCTTTGAAAACGACATGTTCTGGCGCGCCCCCGGCGTCGTGCCCCCCGGCCTGGTGATGATCCGCGCCGACTGAGCGGCGGCGCGGCACGCCGGCCGAATGGCGTCGGTCGGTGGCAGCCCGACCATCAGCAGGACCGGGCCGACGACGCTGCACGCCAGCCCTGCGCCGGCCCGTCCTGCGCCGGCCCGCCCGCCTCAGACGAAACGCAGTTCGACCGCCGGCAGATCGTCGAACTCGATGCGCACCGCGCAGGGCTCGGGCAGGGTGATCGAGGGGATGACGCTGCCGAGCAGCACCACCTGCCCCGCCTTCAGCCCGCCGAACGCCGCCGCCACCGGGCTTGCCGCCAGCCATGCCAGGCCGCGCAGCGGGTGGCCGAGCAGATCGGCGCCCTTGCCCGCGTTGCGCTGGGTGCCATCGACGATGGCCCGCCCCTCCAGCGCCGGCAGATCGAGGCGGCGCCAGTCGGCCGGCGGCGCGCCGATCACCGCGGCGGCGTGGTAGAACTGGTCGGCGATCATCGTCGGCAGGCCGACCGCCGCCACGTCGCCGACCGGCGGCGGACCATAGCGGTTCTCGACGATCTCGATGGCGGCGAACAGCGTGCCGACCGATGCCGCCGCCTGCTCCATGGTGCAGGGGCCGGGCGGCAGATCGCTGGCGAGCCGCACCGCCAGTTCACATTCGATCTGCGGCAGGCGGAAGGCGGCATGCGGCAGCATGACACCGGACGGATAGATGTCGCGCGCCGCCATGAAACCGGCGCAGGGATGGTCGATGCCGAGAAACGCCTGCATGCGGCTGCCGGTGGCGCCGATCTTGAAGCCGCCGAGCGGCAGCGCGCCGGTGCGCCCGGCCAGCGCCACCTGCACCGCGGCGGCCTCGCCGGCGTCGCGCGGGGCAAGGCCGTCGGGCAGCGGGCCGGCGACGCGCCGATCGCGCCGGGCGGCGAGCAGGGCATCGGCGGCGGCGGCAGGGTCGAAACTCATGCGCGGCGTCCCAGTTCATAAAGTGCCACCGCGGCGGCGGCGGCGACGTTGAGGCTGTCGAGTCCGCCGCCGGCACCGCGCAGCGCGATGCCCGAGACCTCGTCGCAGGTATCGCGCGTCAGCCGCCGCAGCCCCTCGCCCTCGGCGCCGAGCACCAGGGCGACGCGCCGCTCGGCCAGCGCCGGACCGGAGAGCGCGGCGCCGCCGGCATCCAGCCCGACCACCCAGCACCCGGCCGCCTTCAGCGCGATAAGCGTGCGGGCGATGTTGACGGCGCGCAGCAGCGGCACGGTTTCCAGCGCGCCGGAGGCGGCCTTGGCCAGCGCGCCGGTCTCCTCGGGCGCGTTGCGCTCCTGCGTCACCACCCCGGCGGCGCCGAACGCCGCGGCGCAGCGCAGGATGGCGCCGACATTGCGCGGATCGCTGACCTGATCGAGCACGATCAGCGGCCCCGGCCGCTCCAGCACCTGCGCCAGCGGCGGCGGCGCCAGCGGGTCGGCGAGCAGGGCCACCCCCTGATGCACCACGTCGCGGCCGAGCAGATGGTCGATGCGGCCGCGCTCCGTGCGCTCGGCGGCGAGCGGCCAGGGCTGGCGCAGCCGGCCGCTCAGCGCCGCCTCCGCCTCCTCGGTCAGCAGCAGCCGGCGCAGCCGCCGCGCCGGGTTGGCCAGCGCCGCGGCCACGGCATGCTGGCCATACAGCCAGACGGCGCCGCGCGGCGCCTCCGGCGGGCGCGGCGCGCGGGGCTGCGCCTGGAACGCCGGCGATTGGGGCGGGCGCGATTGGGGTGGGCGCGACGCTGCGCCCTGGCCCGGACCTTGGGCCGGACGCTGATCCGATCGGGCGAAACGGTTCGGGCCGGGCGGGCGGCCGTGCGGGGGTTTCATGCGTGGGCGGTATAGCCGCCGCCGGCAGGCGCGACAAATCGCCGACCCTTGACGCATGCCGCGCGCAGGCTGTCTTGTCCGGCGATGGACGAACCGCATGCCGACCGGCCCGCGCCGCAGCTCACCGACCATGCCCGCGCCGAGCAACAGGCCCGCCGCGACCGTGAGGCCGCGGCGCTGCGCCGCAACCTCCTGCGCCGCAAGGCGCAGGCCCGCGCCCGCGCCGACGAAGCGGACGCCGCGCCGACGGAGCCGGGCTGATGGCGGTGATGTCGGATCGCTGGATCCGCCGCATGGCGAGCGAGCAGGCGATGATCGCGCCCTTCGTCGAGACTCAGAAGCGCGACGGGGTGATCAGCTTCGGCCTGTCGAGCTATGGCTATGACGCGCGCGTCGCCGACGAGTTCAAGGTGTTCACCAACGTCGATTCGGCGATCGTCGATCCGAAGCAATTCTCCCCGGCCAGCTTCGTCGATCGCCGCGGCCCGGTCTGCGTCATCCCGCCGAACAGTTTCGCGCTCGCCCACACGGTCGAATATTTCCGCATCCCGCGTGACATTCTGGTGATCTGCCTCGGCAAATCGACCTATGCGCGCTGCGGCATCATCGTCAACGTCACCCCGCTGGAGCCGGAATGGCAGGGCCAGGTGACGATCGAGATCAGCAACACCACGCCGCTGCCGGCGAAAATCTATGCCTTCGAGGGCATCTGCCAGTTCCTTTTCCTGCGCGGCAACGAGCCGTGTGAGACCAGCTATGCCGACAAGGCGGGCAAATACATGGGCCAGACCGGCGTGGCACTTCCCCGGCTCGGCTGATTGTCGCTAGAACACCGGCATGGATCGAATTCGCATTCGCGGCGGCCGGCCGCTTTCCGGCAGCATCCTCATCGGCGGCGCCAAGAACGCCGCCCTGCCGCTGATGGCCGCCGGGCTGCTGACCAATGAGCGGCTGACGCTGTCCAACGTGCCGCTGCTGGCCGACATCGCCACGATGACCAGCCTGATCGCCCAGCACGGCGTCGCCGTCGAGCCGCTCGACGATGCCGGGCGCAGCCTGTCGATCGGCGGGACAATCGACAATACCGAGGCGCCGTACGACATCGTGCGCAAGATGCGCGCCTCGGTGCTGGTGCTCGGCCCGCTGCTGGCGCGCGCCGGAGAGGCGCAGGTCAGCCTGCCCGGCGGCTGCAACATCGGCACGCGGCCGATCGACCTGCACCTCAAGGGCCTGGAGCAGATGGGGGCGGTGATCCGGCTGGAGGGCGGCTATGTCCACGCCACCGCGCCGCGCGGCCTGCACGGCGCGTCGATCCTGCTGACCATGCCGAGCGTCGGCGCGACGGAAAACCTGCTGATGGCGGCGAGCCTCGCCGACGGCCGGACGGTGATCGCCAATGCGGCGCGCGAGCCGGAGATTTCCGACCTCGCACGCTGCCTCGTGGCGATGGGCGCGCGCATCGAGGGTATTGGCAGCGACCGGCTGACGGTGGAGGGGGTGTCACGGCTGCATGGCGCGCAGCACGCCATCGTGCCCGACCGGATCGAGACCGGCACCTATGCCTGCGCCGCCGCCATCACCGGCGGGGAATTGTTGCTGCGCCATGCGCAGTTGGAGCATCTCGGCGCCGTCGCCCGGGTGCTGGCCGAGGCCGGGGTGGAGGTGACGGAGCAGGCGGACGGGCTGATGGTCCGCCGCCTGAACGGCCTGCACGGGGCGGACGCGATGACCGAACCCTATCCGGGGTTCCCGACCGACATGCAGGCGCAGTACATGGCGCTGATGTCGGTCGCCGAGGGTGCGGCGATGCTGACCGAGACGATTTTCGAGAACCGCTTCATGCATGTGCCGGAGCTGAACCGGCTCGGCGCGCGGGTCAACGTGCACGGCGCCTCGGCGATCGTGCGCGGGGTGCCGGCGCTGTCGGGCGCCCCGGTGATGGCCAGCGACCTGCGCGCCTCCGCCTCGCTGGTGCTGGCCGGGCTGGCGGCGCGGGGCGAGACGATGGTGAGCCGGGTCTATCACCTCGACCGCGGCTATGAGGCGATGGAGCGCAAGCTGGCGACGTGCGGGGCGGAGATTGAACGGGTGGAGGGGTAGGCGGCGCGTTCCAGCCGTCTGACCGCCGAGCGCCGCCGTCCCCGGCCAGATGCGTCAGCCCCCCGCCGCGCGGGCGAGCGCCGCCGCGTCCAGCCTGACCATGCCCTGCAGGGCGGCGAAGACGCGCGCGACCTACGTCACAGCTCTCGGCCAATCCTCTGAGCGCAGCACCTTCGACACGCCGTTGCCGCGCCTCTGCCTATTGCGGCGGGATGAGGGCAGCGAGTCGCCCCATATGCTTCCCCCCCGCCTTGGCGCGGCTCTGGCCCTCTGCCGTCCGGGTGCGGATCAAGTCGCGCTCAACGTCGGCCATCCCGCTGAGCACGGCGATCATCAGGCGGCCAGTGCTGGTGAATATATCGGCCCGTCGCTCGGCCAGTGATCGGAATTGCCCGCCAGTGTCCACGATCTGCCTGACGATTGCGAACAGGTCGAAGGTCGAGCGGGCAAGGCAATCGGTACGCGTCACCGTTACCAGGTCGCCGGATGGTCGCTCCTGAGTGCATCACCTGCCTGGTCTCACTGGCCTGAACGGCCCGACGCTATGGTGATAAGCGGCACGCCACAAGCGGCCGTTGACGCCAACCGGCAACTCCCGCATTGTATACTATAGACGGCGGCGCGGCGCGTCAGTGGCGGGCGGGCGGCGCCTGTGCAGGACAACCGCCTGGGGACGAACATGCGCGCACTGACCCTGCCGGCCGCCCTTTTCGTCTTGCTCGCCGCCGGCGCCGCGGCGCGGGCGGCGGAGCCGATCCGGCTCGGCTGCATCGCCGCGCTGTCCGGCGCCGGGGCGGATATCGGCACCCGGCTGCGCGAAGGGGCGGAGCTTGCCGTTGCGGCGCGGCCCGACATCGCCGGCCGCCCGGTGCAACTGCTGGTGCGCGACAGCAAAAGCGACCCGTCGGTGGCGCAGCAGCAGGCCGCCAGCCTGCAATCCGACGGCGTATCCGCCTTGCTCTGCTCATCGCTCAGCAGCGAGGGCGCGGCGCTCGCCGCCGCGGCCCGGGCCGGCCGCATGCCGGTGCCCGACCTGCTGGCCAGCGCGGTGGCCGACGAGATCACCGGCAAGAGCTGCAACCCGTGGACCTTCCGCCTCGTCCCCGCGGCAACCACCATCGCCCACGCGGTGGCGCGCTTCACCGCCGGGCAGCCGAAACTGTCGGCCGGCGGCTTCTACATCCTGGGCAGCGACTATCTGTATGGCCGGTCCTCGGGCCGCGCCTTCGCGGCGATCCCCGGTATCCGGATCGCCGGCGAGAGCTACGCCCCGCTCGATACCGCGGACTGGACGCCCTATCTGAACAAGGTCAGCCAGTCGGGCGCCACCGGGCTGTGGCTGCCGGTGGCGCTGGGGTCGCCCTATGTGCAGTTGATGGTCGCCGCCAACGCCATGCAGGTGCTGCGGCATGTCACCGTGCTGGCGCCGACCGGGCTGCCGCAGGAGATCATCGACCAGCTCGGCGACGCCGCCGTCGGCGCGGTCGAACCGGCCAGCGCGGTGCTGATGACCGAGCCGGCGGTGATCCCGGTCGCCGACGCGTACCGCGCCAGATATGGCCGGGCGCCGAGCGAGGGGGCGCTGCAATCCTACATCGCCACCGGCATCATGCTCGACGCCATCGCGGCGGCCAGGGATGCGACGCCGGCGGCGGTGCGAGACGCGCTGCAGACCGGCCACTTCGACACCATCATCGGCCCGGTGCGCTTCCGCCCCGGCGACCAGCAGGCGATTGCCCCGGTGTGGTCGGCGCGGATCGAAAAACTGCCGCAGCCGGTGGCCGGCTCCGCCTACGCCTTCGTCGCGGTGCAGAAACACCCGGCGGAGGAGGTGATGCCCGCCTTCGACCAGACGGGCTGTGTGCCGCGCTGATGCAGACCGCGGCGCTCGCGGTGGCCGGCGGGCTGCTCTACGGCTGCACGCTGCTGCTGGTGGCGACCGGGCTGACGCTGGTGTTCGGCGTCGGCCGGGTGGTCAATTTCGCCCACGGCACGCTTTATGCGCTGGGCGCCTTTCTCGGCGCCAGCCTGCATGCGCTGGCCGGGTGGTGGGCGGCGTGCCTGCTGGCGCCGGCGCTGGTGGCGGCGGCGGCGGTGGCGCTCGACCTGCTGGTCATCCGCCGGCTGCGGCGGCGCGGCGAGATGGCCGTGCTGCTGTTCACCTTCGGCCTGGGCATCGTCATCGACGCGGCGATCACCGGCATCTGGGGCGCGCGCAGCTACGCCGTGCCGGTGCCGGCCGCGCTGGCCGGCGGGGTGGCCCTGTTTGGCGGCCAGATCTCGCTCTATTCGATCGTGCTGGCGGCCAGCGCGCTGGCCGTCACCGGGCTGCTGGTGGCGGCGCTGCACGGCACCGGCTTTGGCCTGCGCCTGCGCGCCGCGGCCGAAGACCCGGCGACGGCGGAGATCGCCGGCATCGACGTGGACCGCGCCTTTACCGCGGTGCTGGCGATCGGGTCGGGCTTCGCCGCCCTCGCCGGGGTGCTGGTGCTGCCGATGATCGGCGCCAGCAACGGGATGGACCTGTCGGTGACGGTGCTGGTGTTCATCGTGGTGATCGTCGGCGGGCTGGGCAGCCTGCCGGGCACCGCCCTGGCGTCGCTGCTGGTCGGCGTCATCCTGACGCTCGGCGCCACCTATGCCGCGTCCTCGGCCTATCTGCTGCTATTCGCCGCGGTCATCGCGATGCTGTTGCTGCGGCCGTTCGGGTTGGTGGCGAGCCGCGGCGAATGAAGCCGGCGATGGCAATGCGCGATCCGGCCGCCGCCGGCCGGATGCCCGCGCTGACGGGTCCCGCACTGGTCGCTGCGGTGCTGCTCGCCGGCGCCGCGGCGCCGCTGGTGCTGCCGCCGTTCACCATCCACCTGCTGGCGCTGGTGCTCTGCTACGGCACCTGGGCGATGAGCTTCGGGCTGGTGATGGGGCAGCTCGGGCTGACCTCGTTCGGCCACGCGGCGCTGTTCGGCGGCGGCGCCTATGCGGCGGCGTGGGTGGCGCTGAACCTGTCGGACAGCCTGGCGGGCGGGCTGGCGGCGGGCGGGCTGTTCGGGGCGGCGATGGGCGCGGTGATGGGCCTCGTGCTCGGCCGCCTGTCCGGGGTGGCGTTCTCCATCGGGTCGCTGGCGTTCGGCGGCATGGTAACGCAGGTGGCCAATAGCTGGGCCGAGGTGACCGGCGGCAGCGACGGGCTGGTCGGGCTGCCGTTCCCGCGCCTGTTCGGTCGGGAGCTTGGCGACCGCGCCCTGTACGCGGCGGCGGCGGCGCTGGCGGTGCTGACCTGGGTTGGGCTGCGCGCGCTGCTGCGCCGCCGGGCCGGCCTCGTCGTGCATGCGGTGCGCGACGATCCGCTGCGCGCGGCGTCGAGCGGCATCGCGGTGCATGCCGTGCGGGTGGCGACGCTCGCCGGCTCCGGCCTGCTGGCCGGCCTCGCCGGCGGGGTGTCCGCCTTCGTCGTCGGCTCGGTGGCGCCCTCCGCGCTCGACTGGTCGGCCTCCGGCAGCGTCCTGGTGATGGCGGTGGTCGGCGGCGTGAGCAGCGTCACCGGGCCGTTCCTGGGGGCGGTCGGCTACACGCTGTTCGAGCAGGCACTGAGCCAGGTGCTGCCGAATTACCGGCTGGTGCTGGGGCTGGCGTTCATCGCCGCGGTGTTGCTGTCGCCGGTGGACCGGCGGGGGCGACGTGACGCCTGAGCCGCCGCCCAGCCCCGCCGGCGCCCCGGCGCTGGACGCCAGCGGCCTCAGCAAGTGGTTCGGCGGCAAACAGGCGCTGCGCGAGGTGTCGTTGCGCCTGGAGCGGGGCAGCATCCTCGGGCTGATCGGGCCGAACGGCGCCGGCAAATCCACCCTGCTCGGCGTGCTCGCCGGCACGGTGGCGCCGGATCGCGGCCAAGTGACGCTCGGCGGCAGCCTGCTGGGCCGCGCCGGGCCGCGACGGCGGGCACTGAGCGGCCTCGGCCGCACCTTCCAGACGCCGCGCGTGTTCGAAAGCCTGACCCTGCGCCAGCATATCCTGCTCGGCGCGGCCGATGGCGGCTGGGGGTTCGAGGCGTCGGCCCGGCTCGGGCTCGACCGTTTCCTGGATCGCCCGGCCGGCACGTTCAGCCACGGGCTGCGCCGGCTGGCCGAGTTGTGCCATGTCGCGGCGCAGATGCCGCGGGTGCTGCTGCTCGACGAGCCGGCGGCCGGGCTGACCGCCGCGGAGATGGCGCAGCTCGATGCCGCGCTGCGCTGGCTGCGGCCGCGGACGGCGGTGTGCGTGGTCGAACACAACATGCGCTTCCTGCTCGGCATCGCCGATCTGGTGACGGTGCTCGATCATGGTCAGGTGATCGCCGCCGGCCCGCCCGGCACGATCGTCGCCGACCCGGCGGTGCGTCTTGCCTATCTGGGGGCGTCCTTTGTCGGTGGTTAGCCTGGAGGGGGTGCATGCGGCGCGCGGCGGCGTGGCAATTCTGCACGGCGTCGATCTGCAGCTCGGCGACGGCGAGGCGGTGGCGCTGTTCGGGCGCAACGGCATGGGCAAGACGACGACGCTCGACGTCATCGCCGGCGTGTTGCGGCCGACGGCGGGGCGGGTGACGCTGCTCGGCGCGGCGGTCAGCGGCGGCCGGCCGCACCGGGCGGTGCGCGCCGGGCTCGGCTATGTGCCGGAGAACCGCGGCATCTTCCCGCGCCTGACGGTGGGCGAGAATCTGGCGGTGTCGCGCGCCGCCGGCACGCCGTGGACGCGGCAGCGGCTGCTGGCGCTGTTCCCGGCGCTGGACGGAAGGCTCGGCGAGCGTGCCGGTCAGCTCAGCGGCGGGCAGCAGCAGATGGTGGCGCTCGCCCGCGCCCTGTCGGGCAACCCGCGCGTGCTGCTGCTGGACGAGCCGACGGCGGGGCTGGCGCCGCTGGTGATCGAGGTGATCGCCGCGGCGCTGGCCGAGATCGCCGGCGCGGGCGTGGCATTGCTGGTGGTCGAGCAGACGATGGCGGTGGCGGGGCGGGTGGCTGACCGCTTCCTGTTCATGGAGGACGGCCGGATCGCCGCGGCTGCGGGGCGCGCGGCGCTGGCGGCCGATCCGGGGCTGTTCGAGCGCTACCTCGGGGCGGACCAGACGGGGGCGACTCTTGCGCAGGACGGCGCCGGCGCTATCCCCTCCGCCATGACATCGCCGAGCGCGCCGTGAGCGACCGCATTGCCGAGCTGCCCGGCGCCCGGCTCCCGGACGTGCTGGCCCGCGAACTGGCGCGGTTCCTGCAGGACCAGATCGTCTATGGCGACATCGCCCCCGGCACCCGGCTGACCGAGGAGGAGATCGTCCGCCGCTACAGCGTCAGCCGTTCGCCGGTGCGCGAGGCGTTCCACTTCCTCGAACAGGACGGCCTGCTGGTGCGCGACCGCCGCCGCGGCGTGCGAGTCGGGCTGCTCAGCGTGCCGGATCTCGACGAGATCTATGTCTGCCGCATTCCGCTGGAGGGGCTGGCGGCCGAGGCCGCGGCGCAGCAGCGCACGGCGGCGCATCTGCCGGCGCTGGATGCGGCGATGGCCGGGCTGCAGGCGGCGTTCGCTGAGGCCAATGTGCGCGACTATTTCGCGCAGAACGTGCGGCTGACCGACCAGATCCTGCTCGCCTCGGGCAATGCCACGCTGCGCCGGCTGCTCGGCACGATCGGCAAGCAGGCGCTGCGCTACCGGTACCTCGCCTACAGCCGGACCGCCAACATGATGCAGCTTTCGGTCGAGACCAACCGCGAGATCATCGACGCCATCCGCCATCAGCGCGGCCGCACCGCGCGGTCGCTGACCGAGGATCTGATCCAGCAATCGTGGCAGGGCATCCGCGCCACCTTTGGCGAGACTTGAAACGAGCCGTCGTATACAGTATTCGGTGTCAAAGGAGGCGTTTCATGCAGGTCATGCGCCGTACCCTGGTTGCCTCGCTCGCCACCGCCGCCCTCGCCGCCCGCATCGGCACCGGCACCGCCGCGGCGGCGGACGACACGCTGGCCCGGCTGCGCGCCGCCGGCAGCGTGCGCGTCGGCTTCCCCAACCAGGTGCCCTACGCCTATGCCGACGAATCCGGCGCCCTGACCGGGGCGGATGCCGAAATCGCCCGTCTGGTCTTCGCCCGCATGGGCATCGCCAGCATGAACGGCGTGCTGACCGAGTTCGCGGCGCTGATTCCGGGCCTGCGCGCCGACCGCTTCGACACCGTACTGGCGATGTTCGTCACGCCGGCGCGCTGCGCCCAGGTGGCGTTCTCTGAGCCGATCTACGCCATCGGCCAGGGCATGGTGGTGAAGTCCGGCAATGCCGCCGGCATCACCGGTTATGACGACTTCGTCCTTAAGCCGCTGCGTCTGGCGGTGATGGCGGGCGCCGCGCAGGCGGGATACGCCAAGGCGCTCGGCATCCCGCAGGGCCGCGTCATCGCCTTCCCCGACGGGCCGAGCGCGATGGCGGCGGTGTCCGCCGGGCGCGCCGATGCTTTCGCGATCAGCGACCTGCCCGCCCGCCGCCTGCTGGCCACCGCCGGGGCGGCCAGAGGCCTGCAACTGGTGCCCGACTTCGCCGACCCGGTGATCAACGGCCGGCCGGCCCGCGGCTACGACGCGTTTGCCTTTCGCCCGGCCGATACCAGCCTGCGCGATGCCTTCAACCAGGCGCTCGCCGGGCTGCGGGAAACGCCGCAGTTCCTCGCCGCCATGGCGCCGTTCGGCTTCACCAGGGCGAACCTGCCGGACCGCACGACGCAGGAGCTGTGCGGCTGACCGCAGCGCCCGCCGCGCCCCGACCGGCCGGCGGATGATGCCGGGGATCGGGCTGCTGCTTGCCGGCAGCCTCGTGACCATCGAGATATCGCTGCTGTCCGGCGCGCTGGCGCTGATCGCCGCCGGGCTGGCCGGGCTGGCCCGGCAATCGCGCCGCCGCCTGCTGCGCTGGCCGGCCATCGTTTATATCGAACTGTTCCGCGGCACGGCGCTGCTGATCCAGTTGTTCTGGATGTACTTCGTGCTGCCCGATTTCGGGGTGAACCTGCCGGCCTTCGCGGTGGCGGTGCTGGCGGTGGGACTGAACTACGGTGCCTATGGCGCCGAAGTGGTGCGCGGCGCGATGCAGGCAGTCGGACGGGGCCAGCGCGATGCGGCACGCGCGCTCGGCCTGTCGCCGGCGCAGGAACTGCGGCTGGTGGTGCTGCCGCAGGCTGCCGCCATCGCCGTGCTGCCGTGGGGCAATCTGATGGTGCAGTTGGTCAAGGCGACCTCGTTGGTCTCGCTGATCACCATCGCCGAGCTGTCCTACCGGGCCTATCAGTTGAACCAGGTGACGATGCGCACCAGCAGCATCTTCGCCACCGTGTTGGTGCTCTACTTCGTCATCACTCAGGCGGTGGCGGTGGCGACGCGCCGGCTCGATCGCGGGATTGGCCGCTGGCGGCGGGCGGCGGTGTGAGCGACACCTGGGACTGGTCGGCGGCGGCCGAGGCGGTGTCGCCGCTGTCGCGTGCGTTCGTCACCACGCTGCTGGCCGGCGTGGCCGGGTTCGCGCTGGCGGTGGTGCTCGGCCTGCCGCTCGCCCTCGGCCGCGACGCGCGGCGGCCGGCGATCCGCCTGCCGGTCACCGCCGGCATCGAATTCGTCCGCGGCACGCCGCTGCTGATCCAGGTCTATGTGCTGTATTTCACCCTGCCGTCGATCGGCGTCGTGCTGCCGGCGCTGCTCACCGGGGTCGGCGCGCTGGGCCTGCACTATGCGACTTATGTTTCTGAGGTGTACCGGGCCGGGCTGCGCAGCGTCGGACGCGGGCAGCGCGATGCGGCGGCGGCGCTCGGCCTGCGTCCGGCGGCGGCGTTTCGCCGGGTGATCCTGCCGCAGGCGCTGCTGCCGGTGTTTCCGGCGCTCGGCAACTACGCGTTGGCGATCCTCAAGGAGACGCCGATCCTCGCCTCCATCTCGATCACCGAGATGCTCCAGCAGGCCAAGCTGATCGGCGCCGAGACGTTCCGCTACACGGAGCCGCTGACGCTGGTCGGGCTGGCGTTCCTGATCGTCAGCCTGGCCGGCGCCGCCGCGCTGCGCTGGATGGAGCGGCGGCTCAGACCGCCTTGAACGCCCGGCAGGCGCGGTCGAACGCCTCAAACGTCTGCGCCAGATCGTCGTCGGTGTGGGTGATGGAGATGAAGCGCCGGTTGTTGGGCAGCACGAACAGGCCCTGGCGGATCATCTCCGTCTCCAGCGCCGCCTGCCGCTTCATGTCGGTGCGCAGGATGTCGCCGTAATTGACCGGCGGCGCCTCGGCGAACAGGAAGTGCCACATCGGCCCGTCGCCGAACACCACCAGCCCCATGCCGTTGCGCTCGGCCACTTCCCTGATCCCGGCGCGCAGCTTGTCGGCCATCGCGAAGACGCGCGGATAGAGGCCCGGCTCGCTCAGCACGTCGAGCACGGCAAGCGCCGCGGCGCAGCCCAGCGGGTGCCCCTGCAGGGTGCCGTTCTGGTAGACGTAGCCGGGTTGGCCCTTCCTGGCAGGGTCGGCCTGATCCATGATATCGGCGCGGCCGGCGACCGCGCCGACCGGCAGACCGCCGCCGATGATCTTGCCGTAGGTGGCCAGGTCCGGCACCACGTCGAAATAGTCCTGCGCCCCGCCCAGCCCATAGCGGAAGCCGGTCACCACCTCGTCGAGGATCATCACCACGCCGTGCCGTGCGGTCAGCTCGCGCACACCGGCGAGAAAGCCGGGCAGCGGCGAGATGATGCGCTGGATCGGCTCGATGATCACCGCCGCGATCTCGTGGCCATGCGTGTCGAGGATGGAGCGGAGCGCGTCGAGGTCGTTGAACGGGGCGACCAGCATCAACTCCTGCACGGCGGCCGGGATGCCGGCCGTGTCCGGCTGGGCGACCGGGAAGTTGGAGGAACGCTTGGGCGACGTGCTGAGCTGGGCGTAGTCGTGGGTGCCGTGATAGGCGCCCTCGAACTTCAGGATCTTGTCGCGCCCGGTGAAGCCGCGGGCGAGGCGGATGGCGTGGAACGTGGAGTCCGAGCCGGAGGTGGTGAAGCGGATGCGCTCGGCGCAGCGCAGCAGCGGGGTGACGCGCCGGGCAAGCTCAACGGCGGGCTGGTTGAGATAGGCGAAAAAATGGGTGCCGCGGCCGGCCTGCTCGGCCACCGCCTGCTGCACCGCCGGGTGCGCGTGGCCGAGGAACATGGCGCCGGAACCCAGCACGTAATCAATGTATTCGTTGCCCGAGGTGTCCCAGAAGCGCGGCCCCTTGCCGTGGCTGACGACGAAGCGGACGTCCTGCGCCAGCGCATTGCCGCCCAGCGCGCCGCCGGGCAGGGCGTGCGAGGCCATGACGAACTGGTCGCTTTCCACCGTGGACATGTTGCCATTGCGGCCGATGCCGTGGGTGGAGAGGGGAGCGTTCATGACTTCCTCCAGGATTTCATCCCGATTTTTGTACACAAATCCTGCCGCCGGAGGTCACGCCGCGACGGCGGCAGGACCAGACGCCGGCCGCATCAGATGGCGACCTTGTAGCTCAGCTCGATCTCGTCGCCGTTCTCGCCCATCAGGCCCCAGGCGTGGCGCGGCTGCTCGGAGATGATCACGTCGAGGTCGCGCGGGGCGATCCCGGTGGCGGCGGGCACCCGGCTGTACAGCTCGCGCACCAGCCGCTTCAGCACCTCTTTCGAGCGGCCCTGGAACGTCTCGACCTCGATGATGGTGTAGCGCTCCGACCGCTCATGCGCCGGATAGATGAAATCCGCCCGGTCCATCGGGAAGAAACGCTGGAGCCGCCGCTCGCGCGGGAAGACGAGGCCGACCGAGATCGCCTCGTTGATGGCGTCCGACAGCGCCTCGCGAATCGGCACGAGGTGCTCGCGGATGCCGTAGATCTTGGCCTGTGGCATGGTGTCCACCCTGACTTGACGGATGATGTATACAAAGTGCAGAGTTTGGGGTCAATGCGTCTGGCGCCACCGCCGGACCCGAACCACCCCGGGGAGTGCCGATGACCGACGCCGCCGACCTCAAGCGCTGCATCAAGGTCTGCATGTTCGACCAGTACGGCACGGTCGTCGATATGCAGGGCGGCCTGACCGCCATCGCGGCGCCGTTCCTCAAGGCCAAGGGGTGGACCGGCAACCCCAACAGCTTCGTCACCTGGTGGCGGCGCACGCATTTCGAGAACTCGATGATCGACGCGCTGCTGCACCGCGAGCACACGCCCTATCGCGAGATCGGCCACCGCGCCGTCGCCTTCGTCATGGACCGTGCCGGCATCGCCTACACGCCGGAGGACGTGCGCTGGCTGGTCAGCGAGATCGAGAAGCTGCCCGCCTTCCCCGAAGTGCCCGAGGCGCTGGCCCGGCTGCGCACAAGCTACCGGCTCGTCGTGCTCTCCAACGGCGACCCGGACATGCTGGAGACCGCCCGCGGCTATCACGGCGTGGCGTTCGACCGGATCATCTCGGTGGCCGAGGCCGGCAGCTTCAAGCCGCACGTCGCCACCTACCGCAAGGCGGCCGAATTGGCGGAGGTGGCGCTCGACGAGGTGCTGTTCGTCGCCAACCATGCCTTCGACTGCGTCGGCGCCAAAGCCGCGGGCATGCACACCGCCTTCATCGACCGCCGCCGCCGGCCGTTCGGCGAGACGCCGTACCGGCCCGACCTTCTGGTGCCCTCGATGAAGGACCTCGCGGATGCCCTGGTCTGACACGCCGGCGCTGGCCGGCATCAGGGTGCTCGATTTGTGCCGGGTGGTCTCCGGCCCGTTCGCCACCATGCAGCTCGGCGATCTGGGGGCGGACGTGCTGAAGGTGGAGGAACCCGGGCGCGGCGACGAGAGCCGCACCTATGGGCCGCCGTTCCCGGGCGGCGAGAGCGCCTATTTCATGTCGATCAACCGCAACAAGCGGAGCTGCGCCATCGACCTGAAATCGCCGGCCGGGCGCGACCTCGTGCGGCGTCTGGCGGCGACGGCTGACGTCGTGGTGGAGAATTTCCGGCCCGGCACGCTCGACCGGCTCGGCCTCGGCTATGAGGTGCTGGCGCGTGACAACGCCCGGCTCATCCTGTGCGCCATCACCGGCTTTGGCCGCGACGGCCCGCAGGCGGACCGGCCCGGCTACGATCTGATCATCCAGGGGGAGTCCGGCGTGATGGACATCACCGGCGAGCCGGACGGCCCGCCGGTGAAGGTCGGCACCTCGATTGCCGACCTCGTCACCGGGCTTTATTGCGCCCAGGCAGTGCTGGCCGCACTCGCCCGGCGCGCGCGCAGCGGCGCGGGCGGCCGGGTGGATGTCGCCATGCTCGACGCCATGGCGTCGCTGCTGACGTTCAACGCCGGGATCTATTTCGCCACCGGCGCATCGCCGCGCCGCCGCGGCAACGCGCACCCGACGATCAGCCCGTATGAGACGTTCGAGGCGGCCGATGGCTGGCTCAACCTCGGCGTCGCCAATGACAAGTTCTGGGCGCTGTTCTGCGGCGTGCTCGGCCGGCCGGAGTTGCGCGACGATCCGCGCTTCGCCCGCGCCCAGGATCGCGCCGCCGGGCGGATGGCGCTGAAGGCGCTGCTGCAGCCGCTGATCCGGGCGCGTCCGCGCGCCGAATGGGTGGCGGAACTGACCGCCGCCGGCGTGCCGTGCGGCGAAATCCGCACCGTCGCCGAGGTCTGCGAGGCGCCGCAGTTGACCGGGCGCGGCCAGATCCAGTCCACCCGGCACCCGGCGGCCGGCACGGTGCGCCATGTCGCCAGCGCCATCCGCTTCGACGATGCGCCGCCGCCGCCCGCCCGCCCGGCCCCGCGCCTGGGCGAACACCGCGACGAGTTGCTGAGCGAATGGCTCGGCCTCGACGCCGCCGCGGTCGCCGCGCTGGCCCGGCAAGGCGCCTTCGGGGCCGCCGCATGAGCGCCCTGCAGGCCGAGGCGCAGGCCATGCTCGATCGCGCCGCCGCCGATGATCGGCAGGAGTTCGGGTCGTTTTTCCTGGCGCGGCTGCTGGGCATGACGGTGAGCTACGCGGCGGAGAGCTGCACCGTCGCCTTCGACGCCGCACCGCCGCTGTTCAACCCGCAGGGCACGCTGCATGGCGGGGTGCTGGCGACGGCGATGGACATTTCGATGGGGCACCTGCTGAACCGCAGCGTCGGGCCGGGCGCGACGCTGGAAATCAAGGTCCAGTTCATGGCCCCGGTGACCGCCGGCCCGGTGCGCTGCTGTGCCACTTTCTTGCGGCAAGGTCGCTCGGTGTCGTTCCTGCAATCGCACGCAACGCGCGCCGACGGCGTGCTGGCGGCGCACGCCACCGCGACCTGGCGCCTGCTGCCGGCCAAGGCATGAGCGACGCTTATGTCCGGCGCATCGACGCCGCGACCAGCGCCGTCATCCGCGAGCAGCTCAGCTCGATCGTGCGCGAGATGCGGCGCTCAATGGTGCAGTCGTCGTACAGCTCGATCATCTACGAGGGCTATGACTTCTCCTGCGTGCTGATCGACGGAGCCGGCCGGCTGCTCGCCGAGTCCGGCGAAGACCACCCGTTTCACATCATCCCCGTCGCCTGGGCGGTCGAAGGTGCGCTGGCCATTCACGGCGCCATCGGCGCAGACGATCTGCTGCTGCACAACGATCCGTACACGGGCGGCACCCATCTCAATGATGTCGCGGTGATCTGGCCGGTGCATGCCGACGGGCTGCCGATCTTCCATGTCGTGGTCCGCTCCCATTGGGGCGACGTCGGCGGCATGACGCCGGGCTCGCTGAACGGCGCGGCGACCGACATCCTGCAGGAAGGTCTGCGGATGAACTACCTCAAACTCGACAAATCCGGCCGCTCGGAGCTGCTGCGGATGATCCTGGACAATGTCCGCGCCACCGCCGAGGCGACGGCGGATTTCCACGCCGTGCTGGGCATCTGCCGGGTGGCGGAGCGGCGGCTGCGCGACCTCGTCGCCCGGCATGGCCTGACGATCGTGCAGGCGGCGACGGAGGACATCCTGGATGCTTCGGAACGGCGGATGCGCGCGGCCATCGCCACCCTGGCGCCGGGGGAGTACCGCCATGTCGGCTACCTCGACGGCAACGCGGCGACGCCGCATCCGCTCGAAGTGCAGGTCCGGCTGGTGATCGGCGACGGCAGCATCGAGGCCGATTTCACCGGCAGCTCCGCCCAGGTCGCAGCACCGCTCAACGCCGGGCCGGCGATTGCGCCGACCTCGGTATTGACGGTGGTGAAATCGTTCCTGGACCCGAGCGGCCCGATCACCTCAGGCACCCTGCGCGCGGTAAAAGTCATCACCGTTCCCGGCACCATCGTCAACGCGCGCAGCCCGGCGCCATGCGGCGGCCTCAACGAGGTGCGGTTCGGCTGCGACGCGGCGCTGATGGGGGCGCTGGGTCAGGCGATCCCGCACCGCATGACCGGCGACGTGCGCGGCACGTCGAACCACACCTATATCGGCGGGCGGGGGTTCATTTTCTACGAATACCCGTCCGGCGGCACCGGCGCCTGGGACACCGGCGACGGCAACACCGCCGTACGCGCCTTCAACGAGGGCGAGAACGTCTCGGTGCAGTCCACCGAGATGGTGGAGCGCAGCTTTCCGCTGCGCATCGTCCGCCAGGAGGTCCGCCCGGACAGCGGCGGCCCCGGACGCCGGCGCGGCGGCTGCGGCCTCGTGCGCGAGGTCGAGGTGCTGGCCGGGGATGCAAGCCTGTCGGTGTTGTCGGACCGCAACCTGATCCCGCCCGCCGGGGTCAATGGCGGGGCGTCGGGCGCGCCGAACCGCTTCACCGTGCGGCGCGATGGCAACGAGCTGTTGCCCGGCGGCTTTCCCGGCAAGATAGCCAATTTCCCGCTCAGGCTCGGCGACGTGGTGGTGATGCAGTCCTCCGGCGGCGGCGGGTTCGGCGACCCCAGCGAGCGCGATCCGGCGGCCCTGGCCGACGATCTGGCGGACGGATACGTCACCGGCGCGGGCCGGGCGGCCTATGACGCCGCCGCCCCCGCCGCCCGCGCGTGCGCCACGCCGGGACTGCTGGCCCGGTGCTGCCACCTGCCCCCGGCGCTCGCCGCCCGGCTGGGGGTCGCGGTCGGGGATCTGATCGAGCTTGCCACCGCATCCGGGCCGGCGCGGCGCCTTTGGGTGGCGGCGATCGACCCTGCGCTCGACGCCGGGATCGTCGCCGCCGTCTTCAACGGCGCGTTCCGCATCCGCCGGCTCGGCGGGGGCCGGCAATGAGTGCGTTCGTCGGCATCGATGTCGGTGGCACCTTCACCGACCTCATCGTTTACGATGCGGCCAGCGCCACCACGCGGGCGGTGAAGGTACCCTCCGACCGGGCCGCCCCCGACCGGGCGGTGCTGGCGGCGCTGCGTCTGGCCGATCTGGAGCCGCAGTCGCTGCGTCTTGTGGTGCACGGGACCACGGTGGCGACCAACGCCCTGCTGGAACGGCGCGGCGCGCATACCGGCTTGATCACCACCGAAGGGTTTCGCGATGTGCTGGAGCTGGGGCGCACCACGCGGCTGGTGCCCAACAGCCTGTACGACCCGTATTTCCGCCGCCCCGCCCCGCTGATCCGCCGGCGCGACCGCATCTGCGTGGCCGAACGCATGGAGGCCGACGGCACGGCCAGCCGCGCGCTCGATACGGCAGCGGTGGAGGCCGCGGCGCTGACCCTCAAGGCGCAGGGCGTCGAGTCGGTCGTCGTCGGCTTCATCAACGGCTATCGCAACGCCGCCCATGAACGCGAGGCCGCCGCCATCCTCGCCAGGCACTTCGCCCATGTCACCCTGTCCACCGCTATACTCAACGAAATCCGCGAGTTCGAGCGGTTTTCGGTGGCGGCGATCAACGGTTACGTAATGCCGGTGATGGCCGGCTATATCGGCCGGCTGACGCGGGCGCTGCATGCGGCCTGTCCGGGGGCCGGGTTCTACACTGTCGCCTCGCATGGCGGGCTGCTGTCCACGGCGACCGCCGCCGCGCAGCCGGTCCGCACCGTGCTGTCCGGTCCCGCCGCCGGCGTCGCGGCAGCGCTGCACCTTGCCCGCGCCATCGGCGTGACGAACCTGATCACCTACGACATGGGCGGCACCTCGACCGACGTGGCGCTGATCGCCGGCGCCGCCTTCCCGCTCAAGCGCGAGACGCTGCTGGAGGGGCTGGTGATCCGGCTGCCGCAGCTCGACATCCACACCGTCGGCGCCGGCGGCGGCTCAATCGCCGCGCTGGATGCCGGGGGCAGCCTGCAAGTGGGGCCGGAAAGCGCCGGCGCGGTGCCGGGACCGGCGGCCTATGGCCAGGGCGGCAGGCAGCCGACGATCACCGATGCCAACGTGGTGTTGGGCCGGCTGGGCGCGGGGCAGGAGCTGGGACGGTCGCTGCGCATCGATGCCGCGGCGGCACGCGCCGCCCTCGACGAGCTCGGCCGCGGCCTCGGCCAGGATGCCGCGGCGGCGGCGGCGGCGGTGCTGCGCCTCGGCGTCGCCAAGATGGCGGCGGCGGTGCATGAAATCTCCATCGCCCGCGGCTTCGATGCGCGGGACTTTGCGCTGCTGTCCTATGGCGGCGCCGGGCCGCTGCATGCGGCGCTGGTGGCAGAGGAGATCGGCATCAATCGGGTCATCGTGCCGCCCGCGCCGGGCGCGTTTTCCGCCTTCGGGGCGCTGTGCGCGTCGCTGTCGAAGGACCGCTCGCGCACCGTGCTCGCACCGCTCGATGCCGCCGGCCTAGTGGCAGCGGAGGGGATGTTGGCGGAGATGCTGGACGCGGTGCGGGCGGAATTCGCCGCCGATGCCGCCGAGGTGGCGGCCTTGGTCGAGGAACGCCAGTTCGACCTGCGCTATCGCGGCCAGGCGCACGAGCTGCCCATCACCGTGCCGCGCGGTGCGACGCTGGCGGAGGTGACGGAGCGCTTCGAGGCGGCATTTGAACGCCAGTTTGGCCGGCGCGACAGCGGGCGCGGGGTGGAGATGGTCAATCTGCGCGTCGTCGGCCGCATCGCCATCGAGGCGCCGGCGTGGCCCGCGCCCGGCGGCGGCAGTGGCCTGCCGGCCGGCCGCCGGCTGCTTCCCGGACTGGCGACGCCCTGCGCCGTGTGGTCGCGTGCCGACATCCTGCCCGCCAGCCGCATCGCCGGCCCGGCGGTGATCGAAGAGATGTCTGCCACGACATGGCTGCCGGCGGGCTGGATGCTGTCGCTGGGCGCGATCGGACAGATGGAGCTGGTGCGGCTGGCGGGCGGCAAAACGTAGCGAAGCCCGCCCCTTATGGGCGCGGGCTGAGTGCGAGTGAGATGGTTGCGGGGACAGGATTTGAACCTGTGACCTTCAGGTTATGAGCCTGACGAGCTACCGGGCTGCTCCACCCCGCGG
>JAJZES010000020.1 GCA_021845985.1 Pseudomonadota bacterium
AAAACCCTAACCCAAACCTAGCCCAGCCACACCCCAAAACCATATCCCACGAAACCGCAAAATACAGCCCAGGTCCCAGAACGCCGCCAACGTATCCCTTCCATGCAGATTTACTTGTCAATGAACATCCCGTTTCCGGGGCCGGCGACACCGCGTCTCAGCGGTGCTCATCGGTGAGGCGCTATCTAGTGACCCGGCGCCTCGGTGTCAACGCCGTGACAGTGCCCGCGACGCACCCCCCGGAGCGGGCAGAAAACAGCGGAAATCCGCGGGACTGCGCCCCCGACTCCGGGCGAGGGCGCAGCTTTTAGCAGCCGGACGGCGAGCAGTAAAGGTATTACTTTATCGCATAGCTCCTGGGCTTGCCATGTCCCGCCGTCTCTGCTCAGGCCGCCGCGGCGAAGCTGCCGTTGATCGACAGCCCGCGCGGCCCGGCGCCGACATGCACCGTCCCGCCATCCTTCACCGCACCTTCCAGCAGCAGCCCGGCCAGCGCGTTCTGCAGGCTGCGCTGGATCACCCGTTTGAGCGGGCGGGCGCCGTACACCGGGTCGTAGCCCTCGCCGGCGAGCCAATCGAGCGCCTCCCGGTCCAGTTCGAGCGTGATCTTGCGCTCCGCCAGCAGGTGCCGCAGCCGATCGAGCTGAATATCGACGATGGTGGCCATGTCGCTGCGCTGCAGCCGGCGGAACAGGATGATTTCATCGAGCCGGTTGAGGAACTCCGGCCGGAAGCGCTGGCGCACGATCTCCATCACCCCGCGCCAGGCCATCGCCAGATCCTCGCCGTCCGGCTGGCCGGCCAGGATGTCGCTGCCGAGATTGCTGGTCAGCACGATGATGGTGTTGCGGAAATCCACCGTCCGGCCCTGCCCGTCAGTCAGCCGCCCGTCGTCGAGCACCTGCAGCAGCACGTTGAAGATGTCCTCGTGCGCCTTCTCGACCTCGTCGAACAGGATCACCTGATATGGCCGCCGCCGCACCGCCTCGGTCAGCACGCCGCCCTCCTCATAGCCGACATACCCCGGCGGCGCGCCGATCAGCCGGGCCACGGCGTGCTTCTCCATGAACTCGCTCATGTCGATGCGCACCATCGCCCGCTCGTCGTCGAACAGGAATTCGGCCAACGCCTTGCAGGTCTCGGTCTTGCCGACGCCGGTCGGGCCGAGGAACAGGAAGCTGCCGATCGGCCGCTGTGGGTCCTGCAGGCCGGCGCGCGCCCGGCGCACCGCGTTCGACACCGCCCGCAGCGCGTCCTCCTGCCCGACGACGCGGCGGCGCAACTGATCTTCCATGCGCAGCAGCTTGGCCCGCTCACCCTCCAGCATCCGATCGACCGGCACGCCGGTCCAGCGCGAGACGACGCTGGCCACCTGTTCCTCGGTCACCGCCTCATTGACCAGGCTGCCGCCGTCCTGCGCCTGCGCCATGCGCCGCTCGAGGTCGGGGATGACGCTGTGCAGCAGCCGCCCGGCCTCGACATACTTGCCCTCGCGCTGCGCGATCTCGGCCTTGGTGCGGGCATCTTCAAGCTGCGCCTGCAACGACTGGTTTTCCACCAGCTTTTCCTTCTCCGCCCGCCACGCCGCGGCCATCGCGTCGGCCTTTTCCTCCAGCCCGGCCAGCTCGTGCTCCAGCTTGCCCAGCCGGTCGCGGCTCGCCGGGTCGCTCTCGCGCTTGAGCGCCTCGCGCTCGATCTTGAGCTGCAGCACGCGGCGATCCAGCTCGTCCAGCTCCTCGGGCTTGCTGTCCACCTGCATGCGCAGCCGGCTGCCCGCCTCGTCGATCAGGTCGATCGCCTTGTCGGGCAGAAACCGGTCGGTGATGTAGCGGTTGGACAGCGTCGCCGCGGCGACCAGCGCCCCGTCGGTGATGCGCACGCCGTGATGCAGCTCGTATTTCTCCCTGATGCCGCGCAGGATGCTGATGGTGTCGGCGACGCTCGGCTCGCCGACGAACACCGGCTGGAAGCGCCGCGCCAGCGCCGCGTCTTTCTCGACATGCTTGCGGTATTCGTCGAGCGTGGTGGCGCCGACGCAATGCAGGGCGCCGCGCGCCAGTTCCGGCTTGAGCAGGTTGGAGGCGTCCATCGCCCCGTCCGCCCGGCCGGCGCCGACCAGCGTGTGCATCTCGTCGATGAACAGCACGATCTCGCCATTGGCGCTCTCGATCTCTTTGAGCACCGCCTTCAGCCGTTCCTCGAACTCGCCGCGAAATTTGGCGCCGGCCACCATCGCGCCGAGGTCGAGAGCGAGCAGCCGCTTGCCCTTCAGCGCCTCCGGCACGTCGCCGTTGACGATGCGCAGCGCCAGCCCCTCGACGATCGCGGTCTTGCCGACACCCGGCTCGCCGATCAGCACCGGATTGTTCTTGGTGCGCCGGGCGAGCACCTGGATGGTGCGGCGGATTTCCTCGTCGCGGCCGATCACCGGATCGAGCTTGCCCTGGCGCGCCAGCTCGGTCACGTCGCGGGCGTATTTCTTCAGCGCCTCGAAACTCGCCTCGGCGTTCTGGCTGGTGACGCGGCGGCCCTTGCGGATGTCGGCGATGGCCTTTTCCAGCGCCTGCGGGGTCGCCCCGGCGCCGCGCAGGGCGCGCGCCGCCGCCCCGTCGCCACCGGCCAGCGCCAGCAGCAGCCGGTCCTGCGCCACGTAGTCGTCGCCCGCCTGCTCGGCGCCGCGCTGCGCCGCATCGAGCAGGCGCACGAGGCCGGGCGTCGCCTGCGGCTGGCTGGCGCCGCTGCCGCTGACTTTCGGCTGCTTGGCCAGCTCGGCTTCGATGGCGGCGCGCACCGGCTTGTCATCGCCGCCGGCGGCGCGGATCAGGCCGGCGGCGGCACCCTCCTCATCGTCCAGCAGCGCCTTGAGCAAGTGCTCGGGCGTGAGCTGGGGATGGAATTCGCGGATGGCGATGGTCTGCGCGGCCTGGATGAAGCCGCGCGAGCGTTCGGTAAATTTCTCGATGTCCATGTCTGGCGTCCCTGCATCAGGCGACGGCACGGTCCCGTCCCGCCAACCGGCAACGGAGACTATGCTCGGACAAGCAGATGGGCGATGCTTTGACCCATCTCAAGATCGCGACCGGACCCGCGCATGCGCATCGAACAGCTCTACCGCTACCCGGTGAAGGGCCTGACCGCCGAGGCCCTGGAGGAGGTCGCTGTGGCGGCGGGCGGCATGCTGCCGTGGGACCGCGCCTTCGCGCTCGTCCAGGGCGACGCCCCGTTCGACCCGGCGGCGCCGGGCTGGCTGCAGAAGCGGCATTTCATGTGCCTGATGGCCAATGCCCGCGCCGCGCTGCTGCGCGCCAGCTTCGACCCGGCCAGCGGCACCCTCGCCATCCGCGCCCCCGACGGCGGCCAGATCGCCGAGAACGCGCTGAGCGAGCGCGGGCGGCGGCACATCGCCGCGTTCCTGACCGGCTTTCTCGGGCCGGAGGCGCGCGGCACCCCGCAGTTCCACCATGTTCCCGGCCACGCCTTCTCCGACGTGCGGGACAAGCGTCTCAGTCTGATCAACCTGGCGAGCCTCGCCGATCTCGCCCGCCATGCCGGCGCGGTGCGCCACAAGCGGCGGTTCCGCGCCAATCTCTGGTTCTCCGGCGCCGCGGCCTGGAGCGAGTTCGGCTGGATCGGACGGGAGGTGCTGGCCGGCGGCGTGCGGCTGCGCATCCACCGCCGCATCCCGCGCTGCGCCGCCACCGAGGTCAACCCGGAGACCGCCGAGCGCGACGCCGATCCGGTGGCCGAGTTGCGCGCCGCCTATGGCCACCCCGATCTCGGCGTCTATGCCGAGGTGATCGCGGGCGGTCACATGGCGGTGGGGGACGCGATGGAGTTGCTGCCGGATTAGCTTCGCCGGCCGTCCGCGGCGGCCATCCCGCCATTGGGCTGGCGTCGCGACCGGCCATCCGGGGCCGCAGGCGGCGCGCCGGCGCTACGGCGCCTCCAGCCAGTGCAGCGCCCGCGCCACCGAGCGTTCGACCGCCGCTTTGCCATCGGTCTCGATCACCCGGTCCCACCACGCGCCATAGACGCGATCGAAGGCGAACGGCGCCACCGCGTCGCCGATGCGGCGCACCGCCGCCGGACCGAGCGGGATCCAGTTCGGGTAGCTGCGCATGAAGCCCGCCGTGCGGCGATCCGCCGCCACCTGCACGATGTCGCCGGACAGCAACGCCCCGCGACCCTCCGCCCCGCCCGGCCAGTGCAGCATCGCTGCCCCGTCGAAATGGCCGGGCGCGTGGATCAGCGTCAGCCCGCCGGGCAGCGCCTGCGTCGCCCCCGACCAGAAGCAGATCGCCGGATCGGGCCGCACCGCCCAGTGCCGGTCGCCCGCCTGCAGCCACAGCGGGCAGCCGAAGGTCTGCGCCCACTCGACCATGTTGCCGTAGTAATGCGGATGGGAAATGGCGATGGCGGCAAGGCCGCCCAGCGCCCGCAGCAGCGCCACGGTGGCGTCGTCGAGCAGGCTCAGCCCGTCCCACAGCACGTTGCCCTCCGCGGTGCGGATCAGCAGCGCGCGCTGGCCGATGGCGAAGGCCGGAGTGGTGCCGATGCCGAGCAGCCCCGGCTCGTGCTGGTGCCACGCATTGCGATGCGCCGCGGCGAGGCGGGCCGGCGTCGTCCATTGCTGACCGGCGGGCGGGATGTATTGCCGCTCGTCCTGGCAGATCGGGCAGCTATCGGGCGGCGCTTCGGCCGGCGGATACTGGACGCCGCAGGCGGTGCAGATGAAGGCGGGCATGGCGACTCCTCGCGGTTCAGTGCAGTTCGAGGGCGATCTCGCGGAACAGTCGCGCCGGCAGGCTGCCGCCGGTCACGCCCTGCATCGGGCGGTTGTCGTCGTTGCCGGTCCACACGCCGATCACCGCACCACCAACGCAGCCGACGAACCAGGCGTCGCGATAATCTTGTGTCGTGCCGGTCTTGCCGGCGACCAGCCGCCCCGGCACCGACGCCGCCCGGCCGCTGCCATGCGCCACCACGCCGGCCATCATCCGCAGCATCCCGGCGGCAAGATCGGCCGAAATCACCCGCGCCGCGGCGGGATGCGGCGGCAGCGTCGTCCGCCCGTCCGCCTGCACCGTCTCGATCGCCGACGGGGTGACGCGCAGCCCGCCGTTGCAGAACGCGGCATAGGCGCCGGTGAGTTCCAGCGGCGTCACCACGCCGGTACCGAGGGCGATGGTCAGGTTGTCCGGCAGCTTCTCGGCAATCCCCAGGCGGTGCGCCACCGCCGCCACCGCGCCGGGACCGCCGGCATCCTGCGCCAGCCGCACCGCGACCGTATTGAGGCTTTCCGCCAAACCCTCCTCCAAGGTCACCGGCCCGCGGAACTTGCCGTCGAAATTGCCCGGCGACCAGCCGCCGATATGCAGCGGCGCGTCCTCCACCAGGCCGTCGGGGTGCATGCCGTGCTCCAGCGCCGCCAGCCAGACGAATGGCTTGAACGACGATCCAGGCTGGCGCCGGGCGAGTACCGCACGGTTGAAACCACCGGCATGCCGGTCGCGCCCGCCGACCATCGCGCGCACCGCGCCGCTGGCCGCGTCCAGCACCACCGCCGCGCCCTCCCCGGCGCCGACCGCGGCCCCCGGCCCGTCCAGCATGGCCGACAGCTTTGCCTCGACGACGCCCTGCAGCCGCGCATCCAGCGTCGTCCGCACCACCGCATCGGCATTTTCCGGCACCACCGCCTCGGCCGCCTGCGACGCCCAGTCGGCGAACCAGCCGGCGCCGTCGGCGGGCACCGGGAAGGCGAGCTGGCGCCCCGCCTCCGCCGCCTGCGCCTCGGTGATGGCGCCGGTCTCGGCCATCGCCGCCAGCACCTCCCGCCCGCGCGCCGCCGCCGCCGCCGGATCGACGCGCGGCGAGAAGCGCGACGGCGCCCGCGGCAGCCCGGCCAGCACCGCCGCCTGCCACAGCGACACATTGCGCGCCGAGACGCCGAAATAGAGTTTCGCCGCCGCATCGACGCCCCAGGCGCCGGAGCCGAGATAGACGCGGTTGAGCCAGATTTCGAGAATCTCGCGCTTGCTGAAATGCCGCTCCAGCCACAGCGTCAGCAGCACCTCCTGCACCTTGCGCCCGAAGGTGCGGCGGTTGCTCAGAAACAGGTTCTTCGCCACCTGCTGCGTCAGCGTCGAGCCGCCCTGCACGACATGCCGGGCGCGCAGATCGACCACCACGGCGCGCAGGATGCCCACCGGGTCGATACCCCAGTGCCACCAGAAGCGCCGGTCCTCCACCGCCACGGCCGCCGCCGGCAGCCAGGGCGGCAGGTCGGACAGGCGCAGCTTCTCGCCCACCACATCGCCATAGGTGGCGAACACATGGCCGGCGCGGTCCTCCAGGGTCAGGCTCGGCCGGCGCACCGCGTCCAACGCGCTGTCCGGCCGCGGCAGGTCGCGGGCGAACCACAGCACCACCACACCGACCCCGAGCACGCCCCAGACGCCAAGGATCAGCAGCCATTTCAGCGCCCACCCGAGCAGGCCGCGCCGCCGCTCCGGCGCCCGCCCCGGCGCCGGCGCCGGGGCGGGCGCCGGGGCGCGGTATTCCGCCTCATAGATCTGCGGCGCCCGGTACATTGCCCGGCTCATAGCCGCATCGACGCCGCCGCGCCACGCGCGGCGCACGCAGCCCGCCGCTTGCCCACCGCGCGCGACGTACGCACTATGCCGGCGCTGCACGGGGAGCGCGCATGAAGGGCCTGTTTGCCGACGCGACCGAGGAACTGGCCGCGGTGTTCGCCCGCGTGGTGCGCCCGGACGATCGCCCGATCGCGGTGAACGTGCAGGGGATGGTGCCGCCGGACGCACTGCCCGGCCTGTTCGCCGGCCATGCGTTCGTGCTGATCGACCACACCGCCGTCGCGGTGCCGGCGGTGCAGGCGGCGCCCGGACTGCGCCACATCATCTTTCTCGGCACCGGCGCGCGCAGCTACATGGACCCCGAGGCGCTGGCCGCGGCCGGCGTCACCGTCCACATCATCCGCGGCTATGGCGACACCGCGGTCGGCGAGCACACCATCGCCCTGATGTGGGCCGCCGCGCGCGGCCTCGCCGCGATGGACCGCGGCATCCGCGCCGGCGGCTGGCCGCGCCACGAGGGGATGCAGCTCACCGGTCGGACGCTCGGCCTGCTCGGCTTCGGCGGCATTGCCGCCGAGGTGGCGCGCATCGCCGCCGGATCGGGGATGCGCGTGCTGGCCTGGAACCGCACAGCGAAATCCGCCCCCGGCGTCAGCTTCGTCGATCTCGACACGCTGCTGGCGCAAAGCGACGTGCTGAGCGTGCATCTGCTGCTGACCGACGCGACGCGCGGCTTTCTCTCCGCCGAGCGGCTGGCGCGGCTGCGGCGCGGCGCCATCCTGGTCAACACCGCGCGCGGCGCGCTGGTCGATGAAGCGGCGATGGCAGCGGCGCTGCGCTCGGGCGCGCTCGGCCACGCGGCGCTCGATGTGTTCAGTGAGGAGCCGCTGCCGGCAGGCCATGTGCTGGCCGGGCTGGACAATGTGACGCTGTCGGCCCACAGCGCGTTTCGCACGCCCGAGGCGAGCGAGACGCTGCTGCGCCGCGCGCTCGACATCGCCCGCGACCTGCCCGAGTAATCCGCGCTTACGCCCGCCTGGCGGAACGGCAGACGCAGCGGACTTAAAATCCGCAGCCCAAAAGGCATGGGGGTTCGAGTCCCCCGGCGGGCATTGCCGCTAGCTCATCGTGCTGCCGTCACTGTGCCGCCGGCAGCGCGATGCGCTGCGGGGCAAAGCGGCCGGTTGCGGCGTCGGCATGGCAGGCGGCGCAGTCGCTGCGTCGAATACCGTCCTTGCCGGCGAACACCGAGGCGGCGATGTGCCGGTGCCGGCGCCGCCAGCCGGGCGTGTCGGTGATCCGCCGCGATCCGTCGGCGGCGGGCTGGCGCAGCAGATGCGCCGGCAGCGTATCCCAGCGCTCGGCCGCATTGGCGTCGAGCCAGTCGCGGATATGCGCCGCCTGCGCGGGCGACAGGCTCGCATCCGCGCCAAAATGATGTTTCAGATCGGCCAGGATCGCCGACCATGTTGCGGCCGGCGCCAGACTGGACGGAAACGCCAGATGGCAAGCGCCGCATTGCTCGGCGACCATCGGGTCCGGCTCGGCCGGCGGCACGCCGCGGCCCGGCAGCGCCGCCAGCGCCGCGACGCCCCCCGTCCCCACCGCGACCGCCGACAGCACCACCGCCGCGGCCAGCGCCGGCCGCGCCGCCGCCGGCCGCACCGCGGCGAAGGGCGGGTCGGCCGGCTTGCTGCCGGTCAGCATGGCGCGCGTCAGATTCTCCCGCCCGCGCCAGCTCTCCGCCGCGACGCCGGCGAGATGCGCCCCGATCATCACCAGCAGCGCAATCGCCAGCGTGTTGTGCAGCCCGAGCCAGCCACGGCCCGCCGCATAGGACAGGAACGCCCGCAGCGGCCCCTGTTTGAGCATGCCGCCCAGCGCCAGCGTGCCGGTCAGCACGATCGCTGTCAGCACCGGCAGCAGCGCCAACACCATCAGCGCGCCGAGCGGATTATGGCCGACATGGCGGGTGTGCTGCCGGCCGCGCAGATGCGCCAGCACGGCGGCGGGTGGAAAGACGAACCCGGCGAAGCGCGCATAGGTCGGGCCCAACACGCCCCACACCGCCCGCCAGCCGACCACGACGATGACACTGACGCCCGCCGCCAGATGCCAGGCGAGCCAGCGCGGCCCGAGCACGAAGCCGGTCAGCGCGGCGACGCCGACCGCCGCCGCCAGCAGCCAATGGCCGAGGCGGACCCCGGCATCCCAGACCTGGACCGTCGGCCGCGTCGCATCGGCCGGCGCCGCCGGCTCAGCCATCCTGCCGCAGCCCACGAGCGACCACGCGCAACTGCCCGTCCGCCAGCGGACGTTGCAGCGCCAGCGCCGCCGGCAACTCAGCCGTCAGCCATTGGTCACAGGCCGCTGCGGTCAGGATCACCGGCATTGCCTTCGCATGCACCGGCCGCACCTCGGCGTTGGCCGTCGTGGTCAGGAAGGCGAACAGCAGATGCGCGCCGGTCTCGCCCTTGCGCGTCCCGGTCCACGGCCGCCACAGGCCGGCGAAGGCGAAGACTGGCCGGTCCTCGGCCAGCGCGAACCAGGTTGGGCGCTTGGCGTCGGTGTCGTCATATTCGCAAAACGACGTCGCCGGCACCAGGCAGCGGTATGCCGGCTTCAGCCAGCCGCGCCAGAACGGGCTGGCGGTGTTGCGGATGTTGGTCACCGGCCGCGCGCCGGGGCCGGACTGCGGCGGCGGGAAGCCCCAGCGCATCGTCTGCATCACCCGCCCGCCGTCATCGGCGGTGCAGATCACCGGCGCAAGCTGGTCGGGGAACACCGCCGGCAGCGCCCCCTGGTTAGCGGTCTGATCCCGCGCGACCCGGAAAATCTGGCGCACCGCGTCGCGCGGCCGCGTCATCGCGTAGAGGTTGCACATGCGTCCGAATGTAGCTCAAACCGCGCCGCCGGCTCAGCGCCTGAAATTCATTCGGGCTGATCGGCAAGCAGCAGGCAGCAAGCCCAGGGGCTTTGCCCGT
Organism: Pseudomonadota bacterium; assembly: GCA_021845985.1. Lineage (GTDB taxonomy): Bacteria > Pseudomonadota > Alphaproteobacteria > Acetobacterales > Acetobacteraceae > JAFKFJ01. The sequence continues at coordinate 9,578 of JAJZES010000020.1, forward strand.
GGACCCCAGGAAAGGCGAAGCCTTTGCAATCCATTACTTTTGTCATGGGGTCTGGGGCCTCGCGGCCTCAACGGGGTTTGGGGCGGAGCCCCAGGCTTGCCTGCCCGGCAAGTCATTCTCACGCTCTCAGTCGGCGGGCGCCAGATGCGCGGCCAGTTGGCGCGCGGTCAGCGTGTCCAGCGCGGCAACCGCAGACCACAGCGCCTCGGCTGCCGCCTCGCCCAGCAGCGCGCGGGCCTTGGCGCGCAGGCCGGCCTGCAACTGCGGCTCGGACAGCGGCGCGGCCAGATCATGCGCCACCTCGATGCGCTCGCCGGAGGCCAGGATCAGAGTCAGCGCGACCGCCGTGTCGCTGATCTCCGTGCCACCCGTCACCACCACGCGCTGTGCCGTTGCAATCAGCGCCGGGTCGGCGCCGAGGGACTCGACATAGGCGCGGTCTGCCGCCGTATCGACCCCGTGCAGCGCCATGGCGGCCAGGAAGGCGTAGCTGAACTTCACCTCCAGCCCGGTGCGCGGCGCCTTGATGTCGCAGACGTGCAGCCAGCGCGGGTTGGTGCGCACCATGATGCGGGTGATCCGGTCGGCCGGCAGATCGGTCTGCCGCCGCGCCTCGGCCAGCGCGTTCAGCATCGCGTGTGTGCCGTGGCAGCAGGCGTGCAGCTTGTATTTGTTGTCCTCGAAGACGAAGCGCCCCGGCGGCGGCGCGGCCCAGCCGCGCGCCTCCGAGGCGTCGTCGGTGTGGGTGTCGATAAAGCCCTGCACCGCGCCAATGCCGTCATCGCAGGCGATGAAGCCGCGCGCCGCCAGGGCCGCGGCCTCGACGCCGTTGGCGGCGCTGATGCCGGCGTTGAACGGCTTGCCCATGCTGCCGAACTGCGACTTCAATCCCGAGGCGCGGGTGGCCACCAGGCTGAGTGCGTTGCGTTGCTGCGCCGCTGTCAGACCCAGCAGCCGACCCGCCGCGACGGTGGCGCCGAACGCACCAGCGGTCGCGGTCTGGTGGAAGCCACGCTCGTAGTGCCGGCGCCCCAGCACCATGCCGATGCGGCAGGACGCTTCGGCGCCGATCAGAAAAGCGTCGCAGGCCTGCGCCGCCGGCAGATCGCATTGTTCGGCCACCGCCAGCGCCGCCGGCATGATGCCGACCGAAAGATGGCCGATATGGGCAAAATGCGTGTCGTCGTAGTCGAGCGCGTGCGAGATCGTGCCATTGGCCAGTGCCGCGGCGCGCGCCGGCGCGCGCGCCGCGGCTCCGACCACGGTCGCCACCGGACGGCCGCCCTCATCGGCGACGACGTCGCGGATGATGCGGCTCACCGGTTCATCCGCTCCGGCGCGGGCCACCACCATCCAGTCGAACAGCGAGAACCGCGCCAGCCTGCGCGCCTGCGGCGGCAGTGCCGCGGCCGGCATGGCGGCGAGATCAGTCAGCCGCCCAATGGTCTGCTCTGCGCTCATGCTGCACCCCCGCCAGCCAGCATACCACCTGCCGGACCGACGACGAGGGCACGCCGAGCACGGCCTCGCCGCCGCTGAACATCGGCTTGCGGAACACGTCGTTGCCCGGAATCGCGCCTGGGCCAAGGGCGAAGCAGATCCAGATCTGCGCCAACGCCCGGCCGCGTGCAATCTCACGTCCCTACGACTGTCTCGCCAGTCGGATATTCATCGTTGATCAATCACATGGCTTTTCCGGCGGCGAGAATGAGGATTTTGTCTGTGTTTGGTCGCGCCGGCACAGGCGGTGAGAACCGCCGCGCTGGCAGGCTGGACGCTGGCGGATCGGCCGGGCATATGCGCCGGGGCGACGGCCACGCCGAGACGGTCGGAGAGCAAGACGATGACCCCGCACAAGATGTTCATCGGTGGCAAGTCGCCGTGGATCGCCTGCGGCGGCGCCAAGCATTCGCGCCACGGCGCCTGACCATGGCCGGCGGTCCGTTGGAAGGCGTGCTGGTGGTATCGCTGGAGCAGGCGGTGGCGGCGCCGTACTGTTCCTCGCGTCTGGCCGACGCCGGCGCGCGGGTGATCAAGGTCGAGCGGCCGGAGGGCGATTTCGCCCGCGGCTACGATACCGCGGCGGGCGGGCTGTCGAGCTATTTCGTCTGGCTCAATCGCGGCAAGGAAAGCCTCGTCGCCGACATCAAGTCGCCCGAGGATGCCGCGCTGCTGCAGCGGATTGTCGCCAAGGCGGACGTGTTCATCCAGAATCTCGCTCCCGGCGCGGCCGGGCGTGCCGGCTTCGGCGCCCAGGCGCTGCGCCGGCGTAATGAGCGGCTGATCACCCTCGACATCAGCGGCTACGGCAGCGGCAACTCCTATGCCGAGATGAAGGCGTATGATCTGCTGATCCAGGCCGAGAGCGGTCTTGCCGCCATCACCGGCCTGCCGGCCGGCCCCGGCCGGGTCGGAGTCTCCGTCTGCGACGTGGCCTGCGGCATGACCGCGCATGCCGCGGTGCTGGAGGCGCTGATCAAGCGGGGGCGCACCAGCCAGGGCACGGCGCTGCAGGTCAGCCTGTTCGACGCCGTTGCCGACTGGATGACCGTGCCGCTGTTGTATTTCGAGGGCACCGGCGCGGCGCCGCAGCGGATCGGTCTCGCGCATCCGTCGATCTGCCCCTACGGCGCCTTCGCCACCGGCGATCACAGCCTGGTGCTGATCTCGATCCAGAACGAGCGCGAATGGGCCAATCTGTGCGCGCTGGTGCTCGATGCGCCGGAGCTGACGACGGCGCCCGGCTTTGACAGCAACACCGCGCGCGTCGCCAATCGGGCCGCGGTCGATGCGCGGGTGGCGCTGGGCATCGGCGCGATGACGCGCGCCGCGGCGGCGGAGCGGCTCAATCGCGCCCGCATCGCCTATGGCTTCGTCAACGAGGTGGCCGATCTGGGCGGTCACCCGGCGCTGCGCCGGCAGACAGTGATGACCGAGAACGGTCCGGCATCCATCGTCGCGCCTGCGGTGCTGCAGGACGGGGCGGGGCGCCCGCTGGGCGGGGTACCGGCGATCGGCGCCCACAGCGCTGCCATCCGCGCCGAGTTTTCCGCCGAGGCCTGAGCCCGACAAAGGATCATCAGCATGTTCGAGGCAGCCGATCACCAGGACATCCGGGCCGCGGTGCGCAAACTGTGCGAGGGCTTTCCCGGCGAATACTGGCGTAGGCTCGACGCCGAGCGCGCCTATCCGAGCGAATTCGTCGCCGCGCTGACCGAGGCCGGGTATCTCGCCATCCTGATCCCGGAGGAATATGGCGGCGCCGGCCTGCCGCTGGGGGCGGCGGCGGCGGTGCTGGAGGAAATCCAGGCGGCCGGTGGCAACGGGGCAGCCTGCCACGCACAGATATACGTCATGGGCACGGTGCTGCGCCACGGCAGTCCGGCGCAGAAGGCGCGCTATCTGCCGGCGGTGGCGGCCGGCACGCTGCGCCTGCAGGCGTTCGGCGTCACCGAGCCGGGCAGCGGCACCGACACCAGCTCGATCCGCACCATGGCGGTGCGCGACGGCGACGATTATGTCGTCACCGGCCAGAAAATCTGGACCAGCCGGGCGCAGCACTCCGATCTCATGGTGCTGCTGGCCCGCACTACGCCGCGCGATCAGGTCAGCAAGCGGACCGACGGATTGTCGGTGTTGATCGTCGATATGCGCGCGGCGCTGGCCGCCGGCATGACCATCCGGCCGATCCGCACGATGATGAACCACGCCACCACCGAGGTTTTTTTCGACAATGTGCGCGTGCCGGCGGAAAATCTGGTCGGTGAGGAGGGCCGCGGCTTCCGCTACATCCTGTCGGGCATGAACGCCGAACGCATCTTGATCGCCGCGGAATGCGTCGGCGACGCCAAATGGCTGATCGGCAAGGCGGCGGCCTATGCCAAGGAGCGCGTGGTGTTCGGCCGCGCCATTGGTGCCAACCAGGGCATCCAGTTCCCCATCGCCCGCGCCTACGCCAACATGCGGGCTGCCGAGTTGATGGTGAAGGAAGCGATCCATCGCTTCGAAGCCGGCCAGGACTGCGGCAGCGAAGCCAACATGGCCAAGATGCTCGCCGCCGACGCCTCCAACGAGGCCGCCAATGTCGCCATCCAGACGCATGGCGGTTTCGGCTTTGCCGAGGAATACGACGTCGAACGCAAGTTCCGCGAGACAAGGCTGTATCAGGTGGCGCCGATCTCGACCAATCTTATCCTGGCGTATCTGTCCGAGCACGTGCTGGGGCTGCCGCGCTCCTACTGAAACGACCCATACGTAACGCTTTGGGGGGAAGCCTCGCAGCCGACCGCTTCGAGCAGACGCAGCAGGTGATCCCGCACAGCACGCTGCCTACGCCGCGGTCTGCGCCACCCCGGCGCGCACCGCCGCCAGCGCCGCGTCGGCCGCCGCGCCATCCGGCCCGCCCGCCTGCGCCAGTTCCGGCCGGCCGCCGCCGCCCTTGCCGCCGAGCGCCGCCGCCGCCATGCGCACCAGCTCGACGGCGTTGCAGCGTCCGAGCAGATCGGCCGACACCCCGACCACCACGCTCGCCTTACCCTCGGTCGTCGCCACCAGCGCCACCACGCCGCTGCCGATCTGCTTGCCGATGGTCTCGGCCAGCGCCTTGAGGTCGCGCGCCGGCATCTCGCCCAGGTTGCGCGCCGCCAGCGTCACCCCGGCCACCTGCTCCACGCCGCCGCCGGCCTCGCCGGTCGCCAGTCGCCGTTGCAGCTCCGAGACCTGCCGTTCCAGCCGGCGCCGCTCCTCGGCCAGCGCCGCCACCCGCTCGGGCAGCTCGGCCGGGCTGGCGCGCAGCGCCGCTGCGGCCTCGTGCAGCCGCCGGTCGGCCTCGGCCACCGCCGCCTCGGCCGCCGCCCCGGTCACCGCCTCGATGCGTCGCACCCCGGCAGCGACGCCACCCTCGGCGACGATGCGGAAATAGCCGATATCGCCGGTGCGCCGGACATGCGTGCCGCCGCAGAGTTCGATCGAGTAGGCCGGCCGGTTGCCCTCGCCCTCGCCCATCGCCACGACGCGCACCTCGTCGCCGTATTTCTCGCCGAACAGCGCCATCGCCCCCTGCGCCACCGCCGCCTGCGGCGTCATCAGCCGGGTCGTCACCTCGCCGTTCTCACGGATGCGTGCATTCACCTCGGTCTCGACCCAAGCGAGATCGTCGCGGCCGATCGGCGCCGGGTGGCTGACATCGAAGCGCAGCCGGTCGGGCGCGTTCAGGCTGCCCTTCTGCGACACATGCGCGCCGAGCCGCCGGCGCAGCGCCTCGTGCAGCAGATGCGTCGCCGAATGATGCGCGCGGATGGCGCCGCGCCGTGCATGATCGACCTCGGCCAGCACCGCCGCCCCGACCACCGCCGCGCCGTGCGCGACCCGGCCGAGATGCACATACAGATCGCCGAGCTTGCGCTGCGTATCAGTCACCATGACAGCAAGTCCGGCCGCCGTGATCATCCCGCTGTCGCCGACCTGGCCGCCGCTCTCGCCATAGAACGGCGTCTGATTGAGCAGCAGCGCCACCTCCTGCCCGGCTTCGGCGCGCGCGACCGGCTGGCCATCGACGACGATGGCGGCGATCACCGCTTCCGCGCTCTCGGTGGCGTAACCGAGGAACTCGCTGGCCCCGACCCGCTCGCGCAGCTCGAACCACACCCGCTCGGTCGCCGCCTCGCCGCTGCCGGACCATGCGGCGCGGGCGCGGCGGCGCTGCTCGGCCATCGCCGCGGTGAAGCCCTCGGTATCGACCGCACGCCCCTGCTCGCGCAGCGCGTCCTGCGTCAGATCGAGCGGGAAGCCGAACGTGTCATAGAGCCGGAACGCCACCTCGCCCGGCAGCGTGCCGCGCTCGGGCAGCCGCGCCAACTCCTCGGCCAGCAGATGCAGGCCGCGGTCGAGCAGCACGCGGAACCGCGTCTCCTCCAGCCGCAGCGTCTCGGCGATCAGCGCCTCGGCGCGCACCAGTTCGGGATAGGCGGTGCCCATCTGGCGCACCAGCGCCGGCACCAGCCGCCACATCACCGGCTCTCGGGCGCCCATCATGTGGGCATGGCGCATGGCGCGGCGCATGATCCGGCGCAGCACATAGCCGCGCCCCTCATTCCCCGGCAGCACGCCGTCGGCGATCAGAAAGCTGCTGCTGCGCAGATGGTCGGCAATGACCCGGTGGCTGACCTTGAAGTCGCCGTCCGGCGCGCGGCCGGTGGCCTCGGCGCTGGCCAGGATCAGCGCCCGCAGCGTGTCGGTGTCGTAGTTGTCGTGCTTGCCCTGCAGGATGGCGGCGAAGCGTTCGAGGCCGAGGCCGGTGTCGATCGACGGCCGCGGCAGCGCCACGCGGGTCCCCGGCGGCCCCTCCTCGAACTGCATGAACACGAGGTTCCAGATCTCGATGAAACGGTCGCCGTCCTCGTCGGCGCTGCCGGGCGGGCCGCCGGGGATCGACGGGCCGTGATCGTAGAAAATCTCGCTGCACGGGCCGCACGGCCCGGTATCGCCCATGCGCCAGAAATTGTCCGAGGTGGCGATGCGGATGATCCGCTGCTCCGGCAGGCCGGCGATCTTGCGCCACAGCACCGCGGCGTCTTCATCCTCGGAATAGACCGTGACCAGCAACCGGTCGGCAGGCAGCGCAAAATCCCGCGTCACCAGTGTCCAGGCGTGCTCGATCGCCGTCTCCTTGAAATAATCGCCGAAGGAGAAATTGCCCATCATCTCGAAGAAGGTATGGTGCCGCGCGGTATAGCCGACATTGTCCAGGTCGTTGTGCTTGCCGCCGGCGCGGACGCATTTCTGCGCTGTGGTGGCCCGGCTGTACGGCCGCTTTTCCTGGCCGGTGAAGACGTTTTTGAACTGCACCATGCCGCTGTTGGCGAACAGCAGCGTCGGGTCATTGCGCGGCACCAGCGGGCTGCTCGGCACCACCGCATGCCCGTTGCGGGCGAAATAGTCGAGGAAGGTGGCGCGGATGTCGTTGCTGCTGCTGGCCATGATGCGGCGGCGATCCTCGGGCGATATGTCCGACCAGCACTTAGCGCAGCCCCCCGCCGCTGTCATCCGCCGGGATGATGGCGAATGGCAGCAAATAAAATATGCGTGATACACGCGTCCGTCATAATCTGCTGGCGGCACGCATGTCGGCGCCATTTGTAATGGCGCCTCGTTAGGAAGAAAAAATTTTCGGGTGCAGCATCACGGTAATGTAACATCGCACGGGTTTTACCACACGACACTTCCGCAACCGCTACGGTCGCGCTCAACGATCGAACGGGAGCGCCTCGCACCATGAGTGCATCAGTCACGTCGGCAAATTGGATTGACGTCAACTCGGTGCCCAGCGGCAGTTGGACGGACGCCACTCATTGGAGCACCGCCTCGGTGCCCGGCGTCGCGACGAGCGCCGTGATCGGTCCCAGCGTCAGTGCCTCGGCGCCGTGGACGGTGTCGCTGGCCGGCAGTCAGGCCGTCGCCGCGCTGACGCTGCAGATGGGCACGCTCGGCACCCTCTCGATCGCCGGCGCGCTGAATGTCAGCGGCAATGCGTCGATGGGCTATGGCAGCACCGGCGGCGGCACCGTCCTGCTCGGCAGCGGCGCAACCCTCGGCATCAACGGCAACTCGGTCACCCAGCAGAGCACGTTCGAGGTCAACGGCGGCACCATCACCACGGGTGGCTTCTTCGACCTTGATGGCGATGCCGCGACCGTCTCCAACGCCGGCGTGTGGAATGCCGACACGCTGTGGATCGGTCAGTTCTTCACCACCGGGATGAGTGTGCAGGGTGCCGGTGCCGCGATCAACGCCAGCACGGTCATCAACATCGGCGCCGACGGCACGGCCTCCGCCCCGTTCAGCATTGGCGCCGGCACTCTCGCGGTGACCGGCGGCGCCGCAGTCAGTGCGCCGACGATGAAGATCGTCGATGGATCGGTGCTCACCATCGACGCCACCAGTTCGGTCGATCTCCAGGCCGCCGGCGTCGCCGGTGCGGTGGCGATCGGCGCCGCCGGCACGCTGCTGCTGGAGTCGGCCAAGGTCGAGGCCAACGTGGTTGACAACGGGGCGATTGTCGCGCTGGTCAACACCGCCGGCTCGTCCTATGCGATCGGCCACGGCCCGGTGATCACCGGCGCATTGAGCGGCGCCGGCAGCGTGCATGTCGGCGGCGGTTACACCATGGAGGTCGGCAGCGCCGCCGGCTTCACCGGCAACGTCACCATCGACCCGCAATCGACCCTGGTGATCGACACCGGCGCCGGCCCCGCCGGTGCGGTCAGCATGAACAACAGCGCCATCGACCTGCGGGCGCTCACCTATGGCACCGGCGCCGGGCCGGCCCTGTCCTATTCCGGCAGCACGCTGACGGTCGGCGCCGACAGCATCGTTGTCGGCGCCGGTCTGGCGGTCGGTGATTTCACCGTCGCCGCCGACAGCAAGGGCGGCACCATCATCACCGACATCGCCTGCTATGCCGCCGGCACCCGCATCGCCGCGGCGTTCGGCGAGATCGCGGTGGAGATGCTGCGCGCCGGCGACCTCGTGCGCACCGCCGGCGACCGGCTGGCGCCGGTCGCCTGGGTCGGGCACACCACGCTTAACCTCGACCATCATCCGGCGCCGCGTCAGGCGGCACCGGTGCGCATCGCCGCCGGCGCCTTCGCCCCCGGCCTGCCGCGGCGCGACCTGCTGGTCTCGCCCGATCATGCCATGCTGGTCGATGACGTGCTGATCCCGGCCCACCGGCTGATCAACGGCGCCAGCATCCGCCAGGACACGACGCTGCGCACGGTGCGCTACATCCATGTCGAACTCGATCGTCACGACCTGCTGCTGGCCGAGGGTCTGGCCAGCGAGAGCTATCTCGACACCGGCAACCGCGGCCAGTTCGACGGCGAGTCCGGCCGGCGCATGCTGCATCCGCGCTTCGACACCGATCCGACCGCGGCGGCGCTGCGCGCCTTCGCCGAGCGCGGCTGTGCGCCGCTGGTCCTCGACGGGGCGCTGGCGCATGCCGCGCATGCACGGCTGGCGGCGCGCGCCGAGGCGCTGGGCTGGCGGCGCAGCGCCGATCCGGCGTTGTGCTTCACCGCCGACCGGCCGGGACTGGAGGTCGCCATCGTGCTGCCGGACCTCGTGCGGCTGGCGCTGCCGCCGGGCACGCGGCAGGTCCGCATCGCCAGCCGCCGCTTCGTTCCCGACACGCAAACGCCGGGCTGCGGCGATGGCAGGCTGCTCGGCGCCGCCCTGGCGGTGGCGCTGGACGGCGCCAGACTCGACGGCGCCGCGCTCGCCGCCGGCTGGTATCCGGCCGAGGACGGCGCATCCTGGCGCTGGACCAATGGCGATGCGGTGCTGACGCTGCCCGACAGTCCCGGCGGCCGCGTGCTGGCGGTCCATGTGGTGCCGATGGGCACACCTTACTGGGATGCGCCAAACTGTGATGCGCCGACGCAGGCGGCCAGCCGCGCCGCCTGAGGCCTGAAGCTGGCGACGGGCGCGGCCAGGGATGGCCGCGCCCGCTTCGCGTCGTGACCGCTTCGCCCAGACCGATGATGGCCAAACGGGCCGGCTGGGGCTGCCGCCGCCGGCGCGTTATACTGGACGGCCGCCGCGCGCCGAGGAGCCATCCGCATGAACGATCCTGCCGTTACCCCGCCGATGCAGCGCAGTGCCGCGCTGGCGCGCAACTGGTGGGCGGTGCTGCTGCGCGGTCTGCTCGGCATCGTGTTCGGCATTTTCGCGCTGCTCCAGCCGGCCGCGGTGGCCGCCATCCTGGCTCTGGTGTTCGGCATTTATCTTCTGGTGGACGGCGTCTTTGCACTGACCGCGGCGATCCGCGCGGCGACCCATCACGGGCGCTGGGCGATGCTGCTGCTGGAGGGCATCCTCGACCTCATCGTCGGCGTGCTGGCGCTGGCGGTGCCGGGCGCGGTGGTGCTGGGCGCCGTCTGGGTCATCGCCGCCTGGGGCGTCGTCACCGGCGGGCTGATGCTTGCCGCCGCCTTTCGGGTACATGGCAGCCACGGTAACTGGCTGCTCGGCCTCGCCGGTCTGGTCTCGGTCGTCTGGGGGGTGCTGCTGTGGTTCGCGCCGATCGCCGGCGCCCTGGTGCTGACCATCTGGCTCGGCGCCTACGCGTTGATCTTCGGCGTCGCCATGATCGCCTTTGCCTTCCGCCTCCGGCATGCGGCACAAAGCATATGACAGGCGCGTTATGAAGTCCTCAGCCGGCCGATGACGCCGGTTTCATTCCCGCGCCACAGCAACGGATACATCGTTCAGGCATTATCCATGCAAGCCAGGCGCATCTCTGCGCCCGCGACTTTCCCTCTTGCATGGAGACGAACGATGAGGATTTCAGGACTGACTCCGCGCACCCTGCGCGGCGCCTTGCTCGCCGGGCTGCTCGGCACCACCACGCTGGCGGGATTTGCCGCCGGCAATTTCGGCCATGCCGCCGACGCGCCCGCTGCGGCGCAGCCGATCCAGCCCGCCGCGCCGGCGCAGTTGCTGCCCGACTTCACCGCCCTGGTCACCCGCATTCGCCCCGCCGTCGTCTCGGTCACCACCGAACTCAAGCCGCAGGCCGCCAGCGACGAAGGCGGCGTGCCGAACCCGCTCGGCGCGGCGCCGCAGCAGCCTCAGGGGCCGGTGGAGGCGCGCGGCTCGGGCTTCATCATCGACGCCAGCGGCCTCATCGTCACCAACAACCACGTCGTCAAGGACGCCAAATCGGTCAGCGTCACCCTCGATGACGGCACCGAACTGCCGGCCCGCGTCATCGGCCGCGATCCGCGCACCGATCTGGCGGTGCTGCGCGTCGATGCCGGACGCAAACTGGCCTATGTCCCGCTCGGGAATTCCGACGAGGTGAAGGTCGGCGAATGGGTGGTGGCGATGGGCAACCCGTTCGGCCTCGGCGGCACCGTCACCGCCGGCATCGTCTCGGCGCGCCAGCGTGACATCGGCGCCGGCCCGTACGACAGTTTCCTGCAGATCGACGCGCCGATCAATCGCGGCAACTCGGGTGGCCCGCTGTTCACCCAGGACGGCCGCGTCGTCGGCGTCAACACGGCGATCCTGTCGCCCTCCGGCGGCTCCATCGGCATCGGCTTCGCCATCCCCTCGAACACCGTCAAGGCGGTGGTGCAGCAGCTTGAGACCGCCGGCCATGTCGTCCGCGGCTATCTCGGGGTGCAGGCGCAGCCGGTGACGGCGACGATGGCGGCGGCGCTCGACCTGCCGAAGTCCAACCCCGGCGCCGGCGGCGCGCTGATCGCCGGGGTCGAGCCGGACAGCCCGGCGGCCCGTGCCGGTCTGCGCGCCGGCGATGTCATCACCGCCATCAACGGCCAGACCGTCGGCAACCCTCGCGACCTCGCCGTCGATGTCGCCGGCGTCAAGCCCGGCGAGCAGGCGAAGATCGACGTGCTGCAGGACGGCCAGGCGAAATCCGTCACCGCGACCGTTGCCTCGCTGCCGTCCGACGAGGGCGTCGATGCCGGCGGCGGCGCCGATCAGCACCATGGCGTCGGGCTGGCGCTGGCGCCGATCTCGCCGGAAATGCGCAGCCAGCTCGACCTGCCCGAGCATCTGCGCGGCGCCGCGGTGGCGGAGGTGACGCCCGGCTCGCCGGCCGATCAGGCCGGCATTCAGCAGGGCGACGTGATCGTCGGGGTCGGCGCCGAGCCGGTCAATTCGGCGGAGCAGGCGGCGCATGCCATCAAGCTGGCGGCGCAGAAGGGCAAGGCGGTGGCGCTGCGCATCTTCCGCGACGGCCACTCGGCCTTCGTCGCCATCGACCTGACCAAGAAAGCCGCGGCCGAATCTAACGCCGGCTGAAGCAGCACCGGCAAGCGCCCCCTCCCACCGCGGGAGGGGGCGTTCACGCAGGTTTGCGCGATGCCTGCTTCTGCCCTCCCGTTGCGGGAGGGAGGAGGCAGGAATCTGTGTTTGACTGGCGCACTTCGCGCCGGGGCAAAGCCCACAGCGGCAGCCGGAGGGAACGCTTTTGCGGGCCTAATCGGCGGCCAGCGCCATGGCGCGGTGCGCCATGGTTTTCTTCACATAGTCCTCGACATGGCCGGAAATACGCTCAGCGTGCTGCGCCAGCACATGGTCGCCGCCGGCCAGGATGCGGTAATCGACCTGCACGCCCTTTTGCGTGTTGAGCTTATCCACCAGCTTGCGTACCGCCGGCTCGGGCACCAGTTCATCGGTGTCGCCATGCAGCATCAGGCCGCCGCAGGGGCAGGGCGCAAGGAAGCCGAAATCGTAATGATTGGCCGGAGGCGAGACGCTGATCCAGCCGGAAATCTCCGGCCGGCGCATCAACAACTGCATGCCGATAAAGGCGCCGAAGGAATACCCGGCAATCCACAGGTTGTTGGAACTCGGGTTCACCGCCTGCATCCAGTCCAGCGCCGCCGCGGCATCGCCGATCTCGCCGATGCCGCCGTCATAGCGCCCCTGGCTGCGCCCGACGCCGCGGAAGTTGAACCGCATCACCGAGAAGCCAAGCCGCTGAAACGACTGGTAGGTCGTGTACGCGATGCGGTTGTTCATCGTCCCGCCATGCAGCGGGTGCGGATGCAAAATCAGCGCAAGCGGCGCACCACTCTCCTTGGAGTGGTGATAGCGCCCCTCCAGGCGGCCGTCCGGTCCGGCAAACATCACTTCAGGCATGGTCTTGCGGTATCCGTTTCAAGCTGCGCCCGGCGCCGCGACGCGGCTGGGCCGAAAACCCAACGAAGGCGGAACGGTCGGCAGCAGCCGGGGCGAGACGCCCATCAGATAGGTGCCGCCACCGCGCGCCGCCATAGAGCAGGATATGCAAACGCCAACTCTTGATAGCGCGGAGGTCGTGGCGGCCTTGCCGGCGACGCCATCACGCAGGGCGGAGCGGCGGTTCTGCAACGATTTGCCTCCCCCATGCTGACGCAACCCGATGATGCGACCCGGCGACACGCACCCGCATGGTGCGGTGTTCGACCACGCTCGGGCAGCGGACTATAGGGGGCACAAGGCTTCTTACAGAAGGGAAATGTCGCGTGAGTGTCATTCTTTTCACCGATGTTAGCCTTTCCGTAATCGGAACGGAGCGGCAGTGATCTATTTGGACGCCAATGCCAGCGAGCCGCTGCGCCAGCCGGCGCGGGAGGCGGCGCTGGCGGCAATGGGCGGTCTCGGCAACCCGTCCTCGGTCCACGCCGCCGGCCGCGCCGCGCGGCGGACGCTGGAGACGGCGCGGGAGAGTCTCGCCGTCCGCTTCGGCGCCGCCCCGGCGGAGGTGATCTTCACCTCCGGCGGCACCGAGGCGAACGCGCTCGCCGTGCATGCGCTCGGCCGCGGCCGGCGACTGCTGACCGGCGCCACCGAGCACGACGCGATCCGCGCCGCGGCGCCTGCCGCCACGATCATCGCGGTCGATGCCGAGGGCGTCGCCGATCTCGACGCGCTGCGCCGGCTGCTGGCCGATTGCGGCCCGGCGCTGGTCTGCCTGATGCTGGCCAACAACGAGACCGGCACGCTGCAGCCGGTGGCCGAGGCCGCCGCCCTGTGCCGCGCCGCCGGCGCATGGCTGCATGTCGATGCGGTGCAGGCGGCCGGGCGTATCGACGTCGATCGCGCCGCCCTCGGCGCCGACAGTCTGGCGCTGTCGGGCCACAAGCTCGGCGGCCCGGCCGGCGCCGGGGCGCTGCTGCTCGGCCCCGCCGCCGCCGAACATATGGTGCCGCTGATCGCCGGTGGCGGGCAGGAGCGCGGGCGGCGCGGCGGTACCCCGCCGCTGCCCGCCATCGCCGGCCTCGCTGCCGCGGCGACTGCGGCAGCGACAGACGACGCCGGCCGGCGACTGGCGCCGCTGCGCGATGCGATCGAGCAGGCGGCGCTGGCGTGCGGCGCGGTGGCACTCGGCGCCGGTGCCGCGCGCCTGCCCAACACCACCTGCCTCGCGCTGCCCGGCGTCGCCGCGCTGACCCAGGTGATCGCGCTCGACCTCGCCGGCGTCGCCGTCTCCGCCGGGGCCGCCTGCAGCTCGGGCAAGGTGGCGCGCAGCCATGTGCTGACGGCGATGGGTGCCGGGCGGCTGGCCGGCGAGGCGATCCGCGTCTCGCTGCCCTGGTCGGCCACCGCCGCCGACGCCGCCGCCTGCATCGCCGCCTATCAGGCCATGGCGGCGCGGCTTTCCCGCGCCGTCGCCTGACGGCATCCTGCGCCGCATGCCACCGCACCCCAACCGTCCGATCTATCTCGACAACCAGGCCACCACGCCGTGCGATCCACGCGTCGTCGCCGCCATGCTGCCGCTGTTCAGCGAGGGCTTCGGCAATCCGCACAGCGCCGAGCACGCGCTCGGCCGCGCCGCCGAGGCAGCGGTCGAGGCGGCGCGCGGCGAGGTCGCCACGCTGATCGGCGCCGAGCCGCGCGAGATCGTCTTCACCTCCGGGGCGACCGAGAGCAACAATCTGGCGATCAAGGGCGCCGCCCGCTTCGCCGCGGCGCAGGCCGACCCGCGTCGGCGCATCATAACCGTCGCCAGCGAGCATAAATGCGTCCTGGAGAGCGTCGCCGACCTCGCCGCCGAGGGGTTTTCCACCGTCGTCCTGCCGGTGCGGCCGGACGGCACGCTCGACCCGCAGGCCCTGGCGGCGGCGCTCGCCGAGCCGACGCTGCTGGTCAGCGTCATGGCGGTGAACAACGAGACCGGGGTGATCCAGGACATCGCGGCACTGGCCGCCATCGCCCGCGCCGCCGGTGCGCTGTTTCATACCGATGCCGCGCAGGCGGCGGGCAAAATCCCGCTCGATGTCGCCGGCATCGATTTGATGTCGCTCAGCGCCCACAAGCTGTACGGCCCGAAGGGGGTCGGCGCGCTCTATGTCCGCCGCCGCCCGCGGGTGCGCCTCGCGCCGCTGTTCAGCGGCGGCGGGCAGGAGCGGGGCTTGCGCTCGGGCACGCTGCCGGCGGCGCTGCTGGTCGGCTTCGGCGTCGCCTGCCGCATCGCCGCCGCCGAGATGGCCGAGGAAACGACGCGCATCGCCGCTCTGCGCGACCGGCTGCTGGCAGAGCTTGCCGCCGCCATCCCCGGCCTCGCGCAGAACGCCGTCGGCGCGCCGCGCATCGCCGGCAACCTCAATCTCAGCTTCCCCGCCGCCACCGCCCAGGCGCTGATGGCGGCCTGCCCCGATCTCTGCGTCTCCACCGGTTCGGCCTGTTCCTCGGCCGAGGTGGAACCCTCCTATGTGCTGCGCGCGCTCGGTCTGGACCCGGCGCGTGCGGCGCGCACCTTGCGGATCGGGGTCGGACGCTTTACCTCCGCCGCCGACATCGACTTCGCGGTCGCAGCACTGGCGGCGGCGCATGCGGCGGTGGCCGAGCAGCGAACCGGGACCTGAAGCACCAATCCATGCCGAAGATGACCTTTATCGACCGCGACGGGACCCGCCGAGAGGTGGAGGCGCCGCTCGGCCTCTCGGTGCTGGAGATCGCCCACAAGCATGGCGTCGATATCGAGGGTGCGTGCGAAGGCTCGCTCGCCTGTTCGACCTGCCATGTCATCGTCGATGCCGCTTGGTTCGGCCGCCTCGCCACGCCGACCGAGGATGAGGAAGACATGCTCGACCTCGCCTTCGGGCTGGCAAAAACCTCCCGCCTCGGCTGCCAACTGGTGATGACTGCGGCGCTGGACGGGCTGGTCGTGCGCCTGCCGCCGGGCAGCCGCAATCTGCTCAACGGCTAGCGGGGACGCGGCATGCGCATCCTCGTCGCGATGTCCGGCGGGGTGGACAGCAGCACGGTTGCCGGATTGCTGGCCGAGGTTGGGCATGAGGTGATCGGCGTCACGCTGCAGCTTTACGATCACGGCGCCGCCATCGGCCGCAAGGGCGCCTGCTGCGCCGGGCAGGACATCCACGACGCCCGCCGCGTCGCCGACCTGCTCGGCATTCCGCATTACGTGATCGACGCGCAGGCACGCTTCCGCGCCGCGGTGATGGAGGAGTTCGCCGACAGCTACGCCGCCGGCGAGACCCCGGTGCCCTGCGTGCGCTGCAACCAGTCGGTGAAGTTTGCCGACCTCACCGCCCTTGCCCGCGATCTCGGCGCCGAGCGGCTGGCGACCGGGCATTACGTGCGCCGCCTCGACGGGCCGGAGGGGGCGGAACTGCACGCTGCCGCCGATCCGGCGCGCGACCAGAGCTGGTTCCTGTTCGCCACCACACCGGCGCAGTTGGCGGCCTCGGTGTTCCCGCTCGGCACCATGCCCGACAAGGCGGCGGTGCGCGCGGCGGCGGTGCGGCTCGGTCTGCCGGTGGCGGCCAAGCCGGACAGCCAGGACATCTGCTTCGTGCCGAGCGGCAGCTATGCCGAGGCGGTGGGGCGGCTGCGGCCGGACGCGCTGGCGCCGGGGGAGATCGTCGATGCGGCGGGCGCGGTGCTCGGCCGGCATGCGGGGATCGCCCACTACACGGTCGGCCAGGCCAAGCGGCTGGGCGCGGCCGGCGGGGCACGGCGGGTGGTGATCGGGCTGGACGCGGCGCGGCGGCGCGTCGTCGTCGGGCCGGCCGAGGGTGGCAGCCGCACGGTGCGGCTGCGCGAGGTGAACTGGCTGGCCGGGCGGCGGGCGCTGCGCTGCACGGTGAAACTGCGCGCCCGCGAGCAGCCGCAGCCGGCCGAGCTGGTGCCGACCGACAGCGGCGCCGAGGTGACGCTGGACACCCCGGCACTGGCCGCGCCCGGCCAGGCCTGTGTGTTCTATGACGGCAGCCGGGTGCTCGGCGGCGGTTTCATCCGCGCCGCCTGAGGCACGCCGGCAGCGCCGGTCAGAGCAGCGAGCGGGCGTGCTGCAGCACGAGGTTGCACAGTTGCAGCTTGAGATCGGCGATCATCCCGCTGCCGCCCAGATCGAAGCTCTGGCCCTGGCCGGTCTGCAGCAGCCCGTTGACGCCGGACTGATACAGGCTGTCGGCCGTCGAGCCACCCTGTGTCAGCAAGGAACTGCCGACCGGGCCGGCGGCATTGCCGTTCAGCAGGTTGTTCTGCACGCAATACTGCAGAATGCCGGCCAGATTGCTCGGCCCGGCCTGGGTGACCGACGGCAGACCACCGCCGCCGAGGGCGCCGAGCGCGCCGGCCGCGTTCTGTAATTGATTGAGGAATTGCGCCGGCGCCGGCTGGGCGCAGAGCAGCAGCGCCGCGGCGCCGAGGGCGGCGGCGGCACTGGCGCGGCGGGGAATGATCTGGCGGTGCGGACGGATGGGCATGCCGACGTTCCGTTTCTGTGGACGTTTCGACCGATCAGGTAGTCCGACCGGCGGAGAATTGCCAGGGGGCGGCGGTTGACGCGGGCCACGGCGCGGCGGTATTTCGGCCCGGCGCGACGGATGGCGGCGTAGCTCAGTGGTAGAGCAGGGGAATCATAATCCCTTGGTCGGTGGTTCAAATCCGCCCGCCGCTACCATCCGGCGCGACGCCTGCCGTCGACCGGCCAGAATGCAGCGCAGGCAGAATGCAACCGGATCGGCACATGGCCGTGGTTGGTATTTGTTGACAAATGAAACATGAAAATAAGCATTGAATCGCTCGCTGAATCGTTTCAATGTGCTGACTGAGACAGTGATGCGGTGTTCTGCTCGACACTGGGAAAGACCGGTCGGATGACGGGTATGGGGTTCAACACGGTGCGGGCGGTATGCCGCGACCGCAGGGGAATTGCGGCGGTCGAGTATGCGGTGATCGCGGTCGGCATCATCGGCGCGCTGGCGGTCGGCACCATGTCGTTCGGCGGCGACGTGAATCAGACATTCAGCAGGATCGCCAACGGCATTACCCCCGCCGTCGCCCCCACACCGACCTCCACCGGAGGCGGAGGTGATGACGGGGAGCATTGACGCGGCGGCAGGTCTCGCCCGTCTGCGACCGGGTTCGCCCCTCACCGACCGTCCATGACGGCGGCAGACGCCGCGCCGCATACCGACGTCACGGATGTCGGGGCGCCGGCGTGCATGGCGGCTCGGCTACGTGCCGCGCCCGCCGCGGCTACGCCATCGCACCGTCGTCGGCCACCATCGCCGCGCCGTTGATGAACCGGCTCGCCTCGCCCGAGCACAGCAGTTTCAGCAGCCCGTCGAGATCGCGCGCCTCGCCCATCCGCCGCCGCGGCAGGCCGGCGATCAGTTTGGCGCCGCCCTCGGTGTCCCAGAAATCGCCGCCGATCTCGGTGCGGATATAGCCGGGGCAGATGGCGTTGCTGTTGATGCCGTGCCGGCCCCATTCCTTCGCCTGGCATTTGGTCATCGCCACCAGCGCCGCCTTGGCCATCGAATAGGGCGCCTGCTGGCCAAGCGCGCGGAACGCCGCGATCGAGGCGATGTTGACGATCCGGCCCTGGCGCTGATGCGCGATCATCTGCCGCGCCGCCTCCTGGGCGGCAAAGAACGCGCCTTTGACATCGACGTTCATCACCACGTCGTAATCCGCCTCGGCGAACGCCTCCAGCCGCGCCTGTCGGCTGATCCCGGCGTTGTTGACCAGGATGTCGATCGGCCCCAGTTCATCGGCGATGCGCGCCGCCGCCGCGCGGATCGCCGCCACGTCCTGCATGTCCAGCGGCAGCACCAGCGCCCGCCCGCCGGCCGCGGCGATCTCTGCCCCGAGAAGCTCCAGCCGCCCGCCGCGCCGCGCCGACAGCGCCACCACCGCACCCTCGCCCGCCAGGACCTGCGCGAAACGGTGGCCGAGGCCGGACGATGCCCCCGTCACCCAAGCCACCTTGCCCGCGATATCGCCGCTCATGCCCCGATCCCCAATCTTGCGCGGGCGGCGGCGTATTCCGCCGCCAGCCGTGCCACCACCTCGCCCGCCGGCTGCACCGCGCGCACCGCGCCGATGCCGTGCCCGGCGCTCCACACATCACGCCACACCTTGGTCTCGTCGCCCATGTTCATCTCATGCCCGGCCGCGCGCGGCGGCAGCGCGTCCGGGTCCAGCCCGACGCGCCGCACGCTGGGGCGCAGGAAATTGGCCAGCACGCCGCTGAAATAGTCAGTATAGACGATGTCGGCGGCGCTGCCCTCGACGATCATGCGCTTGTGGTCCTCCGCCGCATGCGCCTCGGCAGTGGCGATGAAGGCCGAGCCGACATAGGCGAAATCCGCGCCCATCGCCTGCGCCGCCAGCACCGCCCCGCCGGTCGCGATCGACCCCGACAGCGCCAGCGGCCCCGCAAAGAACTGGCGGATTTCGGCCACCAGCGCAAAGGGCGAGACCGCGCCGGCGTGGCCGCCGGCGCCGGCGGCGACGGCGATCAGTCCATCGGCGCCCTTGTCGATCGCCTTGCGGGCGAACATCGCGTTGATCACGTCATGCAGCACCACCGCGCCCCAGTCATGCGCGGCGCGGTTGACCTCCTCGCGCGCGCCGAGCGAGGTGATGATCAGCGGCACGCGGTGGTGCGCGCACACCTCCATGTCGGCCATCAGCCGCGGGTTGGAACGATGCACGATCTGGTTGACCGCGAACGGCGCGGCGGGGCGCTCCGGGTGACGTGCATCATGCTCGCCGAGTTCGCCGACGATGCGCCGCAGCCATTCGTCCAGCACATGCGCCGGGCGCGCGTTCAGCGCCGGGAAGCTGCCGACCACCCCCGCCTTGCATTGCGCGATGACCAGATCGGGGTGCGAGACGATGAACAGCGGCGCGCCAATCACCGGCAGGCGCAGCCGGTTGAACACAGCAGGGAGGCTCATCGCGGCACTCCCGCCCCGGCCGCGGCGCGTCCGGCCAGCACCGCGGCGCCGGCAAACCGCCCGCGCGGCCCCATCGCCTCCTCAATGCGCAGCGCCTCGTTCCATTTCGCCGTGCGTTCGCCACGCGCCATCGACCCCACCTTCAACTGACCGATGCCCCAGCCGACGGCGAGATGCACGATCGTCGTGTCCTCGGTCTCGCCCGAGCGCGCCGAGACGATGCCGGCCATGCCGGCGGCGCGTGCCGCCTCCCAGGCGGCATGCGTCTCGCTCAGCGTGCCGCGCTGGTTCGGCTTGAGCAGCACGGCGTTGCAGGCGCGCCGCGTCGCCGCCTGGTCGATGCGCGCCGCCTGCGTCACCAGCAGGTCGTCGCCGACCACCTGCACCCGGTCGCCGACCGCGGCGGTGAAGGCGGCAAACCCGTCCCAGTCGTCTTCTGCCAGCGGGTCCTCGATCGACACGATCGGATAGCGGCCGATCCAGTCCTGCAGCAGCCGCACCATCCCGTCACTGTCCATCTCGCGGCCTTCCAGCCCGAGCCGGTAGCGCCCGGCGCTGCCGAACGAGGAGGCGGCGATGTCGAGCGCCAGCGCGATCTCCTCGCCCGGCTCGAACCCGGCGCGGTCGATGGCGCGCACCACCATTTCCAGCGCCTGTTCATTGGCGGTGAACTCCGGCCACCAGCCGCCCTCATCGGCGACGCCGTGCAGCAGCCCGGCCTCGCGCATCAGGCTGCCGGCGGCGCGATAGACCTCGGCGGTCCAGTCCAGGGCTTCGGCGAAGTTTCGGGCGCCGGGGCAGATGACCAGCACGTCCTGAATATCGACCCGCCCGCCGGCATGCGCGCCGCCGCCGAAGATCTGGATTTGCGGCAGCGGCAGCATCCCCGCCTCCTCGCCGCCGAGATGGCGGTACAGCGGCACCCCCGCCGCCCCGGCCGCAGCATGGGCGGCGGCCATCGACACCGCCAGCATGGCGTTGGCGCCGAGCCGCGTCTTGCCCTCGGTGCCATCGAGCCGGATCAGCGCCGCGTCGAGCGCCGCCTGATCGGCGGCATTGCTGTGCAGCAGGGTCGCGGCGATCTCGCCGTTGACGCTGGCGACGGCGCGCGCCACGTCGAGGCCGCCGAAGGTCTCGCCGCCATCGCGCAGGTCGCGCGCCTCCGCCGAGCCGGTGGAGGCGCCGGCGGGGGCGATGGCGCGTCCGACGGCGCCGCCGGAGAGCAGCATCTCCGCCTCCACCGTGGGCCGCCCGCGGCTGTCCCATACGCGGCGGCCGTGCAGATAGACGATCTCGGTCTCGTTCATCCCGTTTCCTTCCGCCACGCCGCCGCCACCCGGTCCAGCCGCGTCGCCGGCGCCGCCAGCAAGGCGCGGGCGACGCGGCGAACCCGGTCCTGGTCCGACGCCGCGGTAATGTACTCGACCGGCGACTTGCCATCCACCCGCGCCAGCAGCAGCCCCGGCAGCAGCGTCGCCGCCCGCGCCTCCAGCGCCACCGGCCGCTCCCAGTCCACCCGCGCCAGATAGCGCCCGCCGAGCGCCGCGAAGCAGTCGAGAAGGCCCTGCCGCGCCGGCGGAGTCCACAGGCATTTCAGCAGCAGATGGGTCAGGCAGAAGGCGAGGTCGAAGGCCGGGTCACCCCACCAGGCGCATTCCGCATCAAGGAACACCGGACCGGCCGGGCCGACCAGGATGTTTTTCGGGCTGACATCGCCATGCACCAGCGCCAGCCGCGTCGCCGCGGTGTCCGCCGCCAGCCGCCGCAGCGCCGCGGCGCGGTCGGGATGGCGGGCGGCGGTGGCCAGCAGATAGGGGTCGAGCCGGATGGCGTGGAAAATTGCGTCGGTCGGGAAGTCGGCCGCGACCGTCGGGTCGGCCGCAGTTGTACTGTGGATGGTGGCGAGGTTGTGCCCGACCGTCGCGGCGAAATCCGGGTCGGCGTGGCCGTCACGCAGCCGCGTCTTCCACAGCGGGTATCGTTCCGGCGGGAGATAGTCCATCGCCAGCGAGCCGCTCTCGGCGTCCTCCCCGAGCAGCGCCGGGGCGGCGCCGGGCAGGGCGGCGCCGGCATGGCGCATCCAGCGCGCCTCATACCGATTGCGCTCTACCGGCGCCTGCCAGTCGGCCGCGACTTTCAGCCGGGCCAGGGCGCGTTTGACGCAGACCGGCCGGTCGCCGAGCCGGATCAGCCAGATGTCGGAGGAGACGCCGCCGGCCAGCGCCTCGCCGCACGGCGGCGGCAGATCGGCGGCGAGCAGCCCCATGCGCCGCAGCGCGGCGACGATCGGCGGTGGCAATTGGTCGCGCATCGCGCCATCCTGCGCGGCGCCGGCCGCAGCGGCAACGGCCGGATGCGGGCGCCGAGGACGGAGAGCCGCCGATGACCGTTTCGCTCGACACGCTGGTCGCCCGCATCCCGGACGGCGCCATGCTGGTGGTCCCGGCCGATTACAGCGGCGTCGCGGTGGCGGCGACGCGGGCGCTGATCGCACGCGGGGTGCGCGGGCTGCATCTGCTGGCGGCGCCGACCTCCGGCATTCAGGCCGACCTGCTGATCGCCGCCGGCTGCGTCGCGACCATGGAGGCCGCCGGCGTCACGCTCGGCGAGTTCGGCACTGCGCCGGCCTTCAACGCCGCGGTGCGTGCCGGCAATATCCGCATGCTGGACTCGACCTGCCCGGCCATCCATGCGGCACTCAACGCCGCCGAGAAGGGGCTGCCGTTCATTCCGCTGCGCGGCCTGATCGGCAGCGACGTGCTGCGCCACCGCCCCGACTGGCGGGTGATGCAGAACCCGTTCGCCGAGGCGCCCGACCCGATCGTGCTGCTGCCGGCGCTGCGCCCGGATGTGGCGCTGTTCCACGCCGCCGCCGCCGACCGCGAGGGCAATGTCTGGGTCGGCCGCCGGCGCGAGCTGGCGGTGATGGCGCATGCCGCGCGGCGCACGCTGGTCACCGTCGAGCGGGTGCTGGAGACGTGTTTCTTTGACCGCGAGGAGCTGGTCGCCGGGGTGCTGCCGGCGCTCTATGTCGAGGCGGTCGCCGTCGCCGAGCGCGGCGCCTGGCCGCTCGGCATCGACGAGGCGTACGCACCCGACGCGGCGGCACTGGCCCGCTACGCCGCCGGCACGCTGTTTCCGGCGCGGCTGGCGGCGTGATGGATGACGCGGTGCTGATCGCCGCCCTTGCCGGGCTGATCGGCACGGCGGGACATGTGGCGACCGGCGCGCTGTCGCCGATTCCGATGGCGGCGGCGATGCTGGCGCGGCGCCGCTCGGGCGGACGGATGCGCGTCACCGTGCTCGGCTCGCGCCGCAGCAACCGCTTTACCGACGGCGCCAAGGAGTTGTTCGACTGCGCGGCGCAGGGGCGGCTCGATGTGTTTTTCCTCTCCGGCGCCCAGATCGACGGCGAGGCCAACATCAACCTGCTCAGCGTCGGCGATTATGCGCGGCCGACGCAGCGGTTTTCCGGGTCGTTCGGGGCACCATACTTGTACATGCTGGTGCCGCGGGTGATCCTGTTCCGCCCCGGGCATGACCGGCGGGCGTTGGTGCCGCGCGTCG
This sequence comes from Pseudomonadota bacterium, assembly GCA_021845985.1. Taxonomy (GTDB): domain Bacteria; phylum Pseudomonadota; class Alphaproteobacteria; order Acetobacterales; family Acetobacteraceae; genus JAFKFJ01. The sequence goes on from JAJZES010000020.1 coordinate 32,878, forward strand.
ATTTCGTCAGTGCGCCGGGATGGAGCGCGCCGGAGGTGTACCGTCCGGGCGGCCCGGCGGCGCTGGTCACCGGCCGCTGCGTGTTCGACTGGCGGCGCGCCGAGCGGCGGTTTGCCCTGCGCAGCGTGCATCCGGGGGAGACGGCGGCGGGGGTGCGCGCGGCGACCGGGTTTGACTACAGCGAGCCGGACGCCGTGGCGCAGACGGAGCTGCCGGATGCGGCGCTGCGGGCGGAGATCAGCGACGTGGTGGCGCGGGACGTTGCCGAGACCTATCCGCAGTTCGCCGCGACATTTGGCGGGCAAGGCTTCGACGGTGCTGCACAGGGAGCGCGACCTGCTCTATAGCGCCTGGGGTGGCCCGCCCCGGTTGGCCGTGGGGAGATGTTGGTGACGGATGGTCCGCTGATTGTTGTCGGAGCCGGAACTGTCGGCCTCGCCATCGCCTACCACCTTCACCAGGAGGGGATGGCGGTCACCGTCATCGACCGCGACCCGGAGGGCGACCGTGCCTCGCACGGGAATGCCGGCGCCATCGCCGTCACCGAGGTAGTCCCGGCCTCGGTTCCCGGACTGGCGTGGAAAGTCCCTGGCTGGCTGCTGGATCCGCTCGGCCCACTGGCCATACGGCCGCGCCACGCCCCCAGGCTGGCCCGCTGGCTGTGGGCCTTTGCCCGCGCCGGGCGGCCCGCCGAGGTCGCGCGCATCGCCGCCGCGCTGTCGGCGCTGAACAGCCGCGTCTATGACGATCTCATCCCGATGCTGACGGCGACCGGCCTGATCGGCGAGCTGCACCGCAGCGGCGCGCTGACCGTTTATGAAAGCCGCAAGGCCTTCGCGGCGGACAGTGCCGCGTGGGAGCTCAAGCGGCGGCACGGGATCGAGATGGAGATGCTCGGCCGGGCCGAGGCGCTTGCCCTGGAACCCGCCCTGGGTCCGATCGTCGCCTGTGGCGTCTTCACCCCCCAGTGGTCGCATATCAGCGACCCCAGGCACCTCGTCAGCGCGCTGCGAACCTGGCTGCAGGCGGCGGGCGTCGTTGTCATGCCCGGTGAGGTGGCCGCCATCGACGGCAGCGATCCGCTGAGCGTCAGGCTGCGCGACGGCCGCTCGGTCACCGCGGCGCGGGTGGTGGTCGCCGCCGGTGCCTGGTCTGGACGCCTGGCCAAGGGACTGGGCGACGCCGTGCTGCTGGAGAGCGAGCGCGGCTACAACACGACCATCCGCGAACCCGGCGTGACGGTCGGACGGGAGATCATTTTCGCCGAGCGCAGCTTCGTGGCGACGCCGCTGAGCTGCGGTCTGCGCATTGGCGGCGCGGCCGAGTTCGGCGGATTGGCTGCAGTCGCCGACTACCGACGCTCCAAGGCATTGGCGAAACTTGCCGCGCGGTATTTTCCCGACCTGCGCACCGCGGGCGGGGTTGAATGGGCAGGGCATCGCCCGGCCACGCCCGACAGCCTGCCGGTGATCGGCCGGGCGTCCGCCAATGACCGCGTGTTCTATGCCTTCGGTCACGGTCATCTCGGTCTGACACAGGCGGCAACGACCGGCCGGTTGATCGCGGATTTGCTGCTGCGGCGACCGACGCCGATTGATTTGACACCCTACGCCGTCACCCGCTTTCGCCCGCTTTGGTCAGGATAGCCGATGGCCCGTCACACGTTCTTCTGCATCGACGCGCACACCTGCGGCAACCCGGTTCGCGTCATTGCCGGTGGCGGGCCGATGCTGCCCCATGTCAGCATGGCCGAGCGGCGCGCGCTTTTCCTGCGTGACCATGACTGGGTGCGGCGGGCGCTGATGTTCGAGCCGCGCGGCCACGATGTCATGTCGGGTTCGATCCTGTATCCGCCGTTTCGCGACGATTGCGATCTCGCGGTGCTGTACATCGAGGTGAGTGGCTGTCTGCCGATGTGCGGGCACGGCACCATCGGCACGGTAACGGCCGCCATCGAGGCCGGGCTGGTGGTGCCCCGCCAGGCCGGGCGGCTGGCGATCGAGGCGCCGGCGGGGCGGATCGTCGTCGAGTACACCACAGCCGGCCAATACGTCGAGCAGGTGCGGCTGTTCAACGTCGCCAGCTATCTGCACGCCGCCGACGTGACAATCGATGTGCCAGGACTTGGCCCGCTGACGGTCGATCTGGCGTACGGCGGCAACTACTACGTCATCATCGAACCGCAGCGGAACTGGAGCGGACTGGAGACGATGTCGGCCGATCTGATCCTGCGGCTCAGTCCGCTGGTGCGGCGGGCGGCGCAGGAACGGCTGGCGCCGGTCCATCCCGAGGACGCGCGCATCGGCGGTGTCAGCCATGTCATGTGGTGCGACCGGCCGCGCAACCCGCGGGCCACGGCGCGGAACGCGGTGTTCTACGGCGACAAGGCGATTGACCGCTCGCCCTGCGGCACCGGCTCCTCGGCGCGCATGGCCCAGTTGGTGGCCAAGGGGCGGCTGGCCGTCGGCGACGAATTCGTCCACGAGAGCATCATCGGCTCCATGTTCGACTGCCGGGTCGAGGCTGCGGCACGGGTCGGCAGCCACGCCGCCATCTTGCCGAGCGTCTCCGGCTGGGCACGGGTCATTGGCCACAACACGATCTTCGTCGATGATCGGGATCCCTTGGCGCACGGATTCCAACTGAGCTGATCCGCCGCCCGCCGTGGCGGAGCGCAACCGTGCCGCAGCGATAGGGATTTTGTTAAGCCTCGTGCGGCATGGTCGGCGGCGTTCACCAGGAAGGGAAACGCGCGCGATGAACTTTATCGCCGGTCAATCCAAACTCCGCAGCAATCTCGTCGCCGATCGGCCGTCGCGCAAGGAGACGGAGGACGCGGTGCGAACGCTGCTGCGTTGGGCTGGCGATGATCCTGAGCGCGAGGGCCTGCGCGACACGCCGGCCCGCGTCGCCCGCGCCTATGAGGAATTCTTCGCCGGGTACGACATCGACCCGCGCGAAATCCTCGCCCGCACTTTCGAGGAGGTCGAAGGCTATGACGAGATCGTCCTGCTGCGCAATATCCGTCTGGAAAGCGTGTGCGAGCATCACATGGCAACGATCATCGGCCGCGTGCATGTCGCCTATCTGCCGGCCAGTCGCGTTGTCGGCATCAGCAAGCTCGCCCGCGTCGTGGAAGCTTATGGCAAGCGCCTGCAGATCCAGGAGAAGCTGACCGCGCAGATCGCCAACACGATCAACGACGTGTTGCAGCCGCGCGGCGTCGCCGTGGTGGTCGAGGCGGCGCACCAGTGCATGACCACCCGCGGCATTCACAAGACGGGTGTGACGATGACCACCAGCCGCATGCTCGGCGCCTTTCGCGACGATCTCGCGACACGGCAGGAATTCCTCGCCATGCTGCAGGCGGGTGGATCGTCCGGCACTTGCCAGGATTGATGCCGCAGCGCGGCGGGTGGGCAACATCTGTGGCGGCGTCGCGCAAGGTCGCGCGACGCCGCCACATTCCGTCATCGTCGGTTCAGCCGCCGACCACCGGGATGATCCATGGGATCACGAACTGCTGCAGCGCGACCAGCAGGCCCAGCAGCAGCGTCAGCAGCACGCTGTGCCAGAAGGTGCGGGCGAAGACGACGCCTTCCTGACCCTTGAGGTTGGTCACCGATACGCCGGTGGCGATGTTCTGTGGCGAGATCATCTTGCCCATGACGCCGCCGGAGGAGTTGGCGGCGGCAAACAGCACCGGGTTGAGGCCGAGCTGGCGTGCCGCGACCACCTGCAAATTGCCGAACAGCGCATTGCCGGACGTATCGCTGCCCGACAGCATCACCGCGACCCAGCCGAGGAAAGGCGACAGCAGCACGAACAGATGACCGGTCGAGGCGGCGGCCTTGCCGAGCGTGTAGGCGATCCCGGAATAGTTCATCAGATAGGCCAGTCCGATGATCAGCATCACGGTGACCACCGCCAGCCAGGCCTGGCTGATGGTTTCCGCGACGCAGCCGAAGAACGCCCGCGGCGAAAGCTGCACCAGCAGCGCGGTGATCACCGCCGCCAGCAGGATCGCGGTGCCGGTGGCGAGCGGCTGAAACACCCAGATCGCCGCATAGGGCTTGCCGCCATAAAGGGTGATCGCAACCGCATTGTGCAGGCCCGGCCAGGCAATGGCCTGCTGGCCGATGGCAAACCACTTCATATGCGTCCACACGATCACCAGCGCCGAGACGATCAGCCACGGCAGCCAGCCCTGCCACGGCGCCACCGGACCCGACATACGCTCGCCGACAAGGACGGTATCCTTGATCATGAAGGCGGCATCCGGCGCCGGACGCCAGACCTGCAGGAACAGCAGCGTGCAGACCAGAGAACCGAGCGAGGCCAGCACATCGGTCAGCGCATAGTCGAGCAGGTTGGAGGTGATGAACTGCGCCACCGCGAAGCTGCCGCCAGCGACCAGCAGCACCGGCCACAGCGCCCGGATCGACCGCAGGCCGCCATAAAGGGCCATGACGTAAAACGGCAGGATCAACGCCATCCCCGGCAATTGCCGGCCGATCATGGCGCCGACCGCGGTTGGCGGCAGGCCGGTGACGGCGCCCAGCACGGTCACCGGCACGCCCAGCGCGCCGAAGGCGACCGGCGCGGTGTTGAAGATCAGCACCAGCACCAGCGCATCCAGCGCCGGAAAGCCGACCAGGATCAGCAGCGAACTAGTGATCGCAACCGGCGTGCCGAACCCCGCGACCCCCTCCAGCAAGGCGCCGAAACAAAAGCCGATCACCACCAGCACGATGCGCCGGTCATTCGGCAGATGCTCGATCACCCAGGCGCGGAAGGCGTCAAACCGCCCGGAGCAGACGGCGATGTTGTAGAGTAGCAGCGCGTTGACCACGATCCACATCACCGGCCACAGGGCGAACACCGCGCCGCTGACCACCGAATTGACGGCAAGACCGAGCGGCATCTGCCAGTAGGCCACCGCGATCACCAGGGCTACGACGAGGCCCGCCAGCGCCGCCTGCCATGCCGGTCTGCGCAGCAGCCCGAGCAGGACCAGCACCGCGACGATCGGCAATACGGCGACCAGAAACGACAGCAACAGGCTGTCGCCAACCGGCGTCAGAAGTTGATGGAACATTTCGCGCTCTTTTCGATACGTGTTGCAGGGTTCATGCGGCGTCGGAAGCGGGCGGGTGGTACGCTGGGTCCACCAGCACAACGTGCAGGTGTCCGGGACCGTGGGCGCCGCGTACCAGCGTGCCCTCGATGTCGGTGGTGCCGCTCGGTCCGGTCACCAGGTTGACGTTGCGCGGCACCGGCAGAGTGGCCAGCGCCGCGGCGTAGTCCTCCAGCCAGGGCCAGATCCGCTCTGCCGCGACGGCGACGATGTGGTGCAGCGGCAGAAAGGCGAACAGCGTTGGCGCGGTTGGGCCGGAATGGAACACCAGCGACCCGGTTTCGGCGATGCCGCCCAGCGCCAACCCGACGGCGACGGGTTCGTCGAGGTCGATCCGCGGATGTGTGGCGATGCCGGACCAATCGAGCGCGCACAGCTCGGGATGCGGCTGCAAGGCGATGCTGGCGGCAAGGTCGTGCGCGGCAAGATAGCGGCGCACGGCGTCTGGAAGCCCGGCCAGGGAGACGATGCGTTCGGCGCTGGCGCCAACCGCCGGTGAGGCGACGCGGGCCAGGAACGCCTCGGCCGCCGCGCCGCGCACCCGGTCGGGGCGCAACGGCGGGACGCGCAACAACAGACCAGCCGCCGCGGCGGCGATGGCGGCCGGATCGGCGGCGGCGCGGTCCGGCCGCAGGGTGGCGCGGATCGCGGTCAGAATGGTGCTGCGTGCGTCGCTCATGCCGACGGTCTCCGCTGGCGCAGCTGCGCCATGAAGGTTTGCCGCGCCGGGCTGGGCAGGTCGCGATGCCGCGTCCAGCCGCCGGCCAGCGGCATGCGCGCGATCCAGCCGCGGCGGGCAAACAGCCGCATGACGCGCAGCGCCAGCGCGGTGGCCGGCCGATAGAGTGCCGGGCGCAGCACCAGGAAGCGCCAGGCGAACAGCGACCCGCGCACCACGCCGGGCTCCAGCCCCTCGCGCCAGGACCGCTCGCGCCAGCCGCGCAGCAGCGTCGGCAGCGGGATCGCCACCGGGCAGACCTCCTGGCATTGTCCGTTGAGCGTGCAGGCGTGCGGCAGATCCTGCGTGCCGGCAAGCCCGTCCAGCACCGGCGTCAGCACCGCGCCCATCGGTCCCGGATAGGTTCCGCCATAGGCATGGCCGCCGATCTGGCGGAACACCACGCAGTGATTGAGACAGGCGCCGCAGCGCAGGCAGCGCAGCATCTCCGCCAGCCCCTCGGCGAGCATGCGGCTGCGACCATTATCGACCAGCACGATGTGGAACGCGGTCGGACCGTCGGCATCGCCAGGGCGCCGCGGGCCGCAATGGAACGTGGTGTACTGCGTCACCTCGGCGCCGGTTGCCGAGCGCACCAGCAGGCGCAGCAAGCTCATCGCATGCGCGGTGGAGGGCACCAGCTTCTCGATACCGGCGGTGACGATATGCACCCGCGGCGGGGTGGTCGTCAGTTCGGCGTTGCCTTCGTTGGTCACGGTGCACACCGCGCCGGTGTCAGCGATGAGGAAATTGGCGCCCGAGATGCCGACATCAGCCGCCATGAACCGGCGGCGCAGCTCGCGCCGCGCGCTCGCCACCATCGCCGCGACGGTGGCCAGCGCGCCGGGATCGTGGTGATGGGCGCGAAACAGCGCCGCCACCTGCTCGCGCGTCTTGTGCAGCGCCGGCCAGACGATATGCGACGGCGGATCGCCGGCAAGCTGGATGATGTGCTCGGCGAGATCGGTCTCGACCCGCTCGATGCCGGCATCGGCCAGGGCATGCGGCAGGCCGATCTCCTCGCCCAGCATCGACTTGGCCCGCGTCACGCTGGCCGCGCCGGCGGCCTTGCAGATGCCGACCACGATGTCGCAGGCTTCCTGGGCGGTGCGCGCCCAGTGCACGATGGCGCCGGCGGCCGTGGCGTTGCGCTCGAACGTCAGCAGGTAGTGATCGAGATTGGCGGTGACATGGTCCTTGATGTCGCGTCCAAGCTCGCGCGCGGCGGCGAAATCGGGCCACGCGGCGACCGCGGCGGCGCGTTTGCTCCGCGCCGTGCCGGTGGTGCGCTCGATCGCCCGCTTGAGGTCGGGATCGGCCAGGGCGCGATCGACCCGCGCGGCGAAGGCGGGCTGGGTCATGCGCCGTCACCGATCGCCGGTCCGTCGGCCATGCCGGCGAGCACCTCGGCAGTATGGAAGGCCCGCACCGCGGCGCCGCGGCGGTGCAGCTTGCCGGCCATGTTCATCAGACAGCCAAGATCGCCGCCGAGCAGCAGGTCGGCGCCGGTCGCCTCGATCGCCTGGGCCTTTTCGCTGACGATGGCGTCGGAGATCGCCGGGTATTTGACGCAGAACGTGCCGCCGAAGCCGCAGCATGTGTCGGCGCCCTCCAACCTTGCCAGCGACAGGCCGGCAACCGCGGCCAGCAGCCGGCGCGGCTGCGCCGCAATGCCCAGTTCGCGCAGGCCCGAGCAACTGTCGTGATAGGTCGCGCGGGCGTTGAGCGCCACCCCCGCCGGCAGCCATTGACGGACATCGACGAGATAGCTGAGCAACTCATGGGTGCGTTCGGCGAGGTCGGTGGCCCGGCGGTGCCATGCCGTGCCGGCGTCGAACAGGGTCGGGTAGTGCAGCCGGATGGTGGCGGCGCAGGAGCCGGACGGCACCACGACATGCGGGTACGACGCCAGCAGTTCGATCGTGTGTTGGGCGACGCGCACCGCCCCGGCCCGGTCGCCCGAGTTCAGCGCCGGCTGGCCGCAGCAGGTCTGGCGGCGGGGGACCTCGACGCGACACCCGGCGGCCTCCAGCAGCGCGATGGCGGCGAAACCGATCGGCGGGCGCATCGTGTCCACCAGACAGGTGACGAACAGCCCGACACGCGGGCCCTCGGGAACTTTGTCCGACACGGGTTGCTTCCCCTCCCCTGATCGGGCGTCGCCATGGGTTTGTCCACACGGCCGCACCGTCTATGGACGTATAATCTGGCCGAAGAGCAGTTGGCAATATTTTTTTACCAGACGGTCGGACCGATCAGACTCGCCTCCAATGAACGGCGTGGTCTAATCTCCGGCGCCGCCAGAGATGGGAACGCCCTCCGTTGACCGAGCAGATCCGACCTGTCCGCCTCGCCGAGACGATTGCCCGGCACATCCAGACCATGATCCTGGAGGGCGTGCTGCGGCCGGGGGAAAAGCTCAACCCGGAGCGGGAGCTGGCGGAGACGCTCGGCGTTTCGCGACCGTCTTTGCGCGAGGGGCTGGCGATCCTGGAGCAAAAGGGGCTGCTGGTCTCGGGCCGCTCCGGTACCGTGGTGGCGCGGTTCCTCAGCCGGCTGGCCGACCCGCTGGCGGAACTGCTGGCCGATGATGAGCGGGTGGCGGCGGATTATTTTGAATACCGCCTGACCATCGAACCCGCCGCCTCGCGCCGCGCCGCCCGCCGCGCCACCGAGCCCGACCGCACCGCGATCCGGCACTGTCTGGAGCGGATGCGCACGGTGCATGGTTCGGACGACCCGACCGACGAGGCCGATTGCGACGTGACGCTGCACGGCCTGATCTATGAGGCGGCGCACAACGTGCTGCTCCTGCACATCATGTCGGTGCTGGCCGAGCTGATGCGCAAGAACATCTTCTACAACCGCGAACAGCTGTACCGCCGCGCCGGCGTGCGCGAGACGCTGTTGGCCCAGCATCTGGCGATCGGCGCGGCGGTGCTGGCCGGCGAGCCGGAGGCGGCGGAGCGTGCCGCGGCCGAGCATATCCGCTTCACCCAGGCCACCATCGAAGAAATCCGCCGCGACGAGTTGCGCATGGCGACCTCGTTGCGGCGCATCGACCGGCAGGATCTGGTCTGGAAAGGCGGCCGGCCGTGACCGGGCGGCGGTCGCCGGCGGCGACGCGCCCTGGTCACTCCGCCGCCAGCGCCCGCCAGCCAATGTCGCGCCGATAGAACCCCTCCGGCCAGGCAATCGCCGCTGCCGCCCGATACGCCGCCGCATGCGCCGCCGCGAGATCGACGCCGCTGCCGCACAGCGTCAGCACCCGCCCGCCGGCGGCGACGAGCTGCCCGTCGCGCATATCGGTGCCCGACTGGAACACCAGCGCCCCCGGCACCGCCGCCGCCCTGTCCAGTCCGCCGATCGGCGTGCCGTGCAGGTAAGCCCCCGGATAGCCGCGCGCCGCCATCACCACGGCGAGCGCCGCCCCCGGCCGCCAGCGCAGGGCAAAATCGCCGAGCTCCCCGTCGCACGCAGCCAGCAGCGCCGCCAACAGATCCGATTGCAGCAGCGGCAGCAGGCATTGCGCCTCCGGGTCGCCGAGCCGGACATTGAACTCGATCAGCTTCGGACCATCCGCCGTCAGCATCAGCCCGGCGAACAGGATGCCGCGAAACGGCGTGCCCTGCCGTGCCAGCTCGGCCAGCGCCGGGCGGATGATGCGCTGCATCGCCGCCGCTGCCAGCGCCGGCGTCAGCACCGGCGGCGGCGCACAGGCGCCCATGCCGCCGGTATTCGGCCCGGTATCGCCCTCGCCGACGCGCTTGTGGTCCTGTGCCGCGCCGAGTGGGATCGCATGCGTGCCGTCGCACAGCGCGAACAGGCTGACCTCGTCGCCGATCAGACATTCCTCGATCACCAGCGACGCCCCGGCCTCGCCGAGGGTGCGCGCCTGCATGAAATCGGCAATCGCCGCCTCCGCCTCGGCCACCGAGGCGGCGACGACGACGCCCTTGCCGGCGGCCAGACCATCGGCCTTGACCACGATCGGCGCGCCGCGGCGGCGGACGAAGGCGCGCGCCGCATCGGCGTCGGTAAACCGCTCCCAGCGCGCCGTCGGGATGCCGGCGGCGTCGCACACCTCCTTGCAGAAGCTCTTGCTGCCCTCCAGCCGCGCCGCCGCCGCCGAGGGGCCGCAGCAGGCGATGCCGGCGGCGCCGAGCGCATCGGCCAGCCCGGCGACCAGCGGCGCCTCCGGTCCCGGCACCACCAGATCGAGCCGTTGCGCCGTCGCGAAGGCGACCAGGGCGGCGACATCGGCGGCGCCGATGGCAACATTCTCGGCCACCTGCGCGGTGCCGGGATTGCCCGGCGCGCACCACAATTTGGTCAGCAGCGGGCTTGCCGCCAGCGCCCAGCACAGCGCGTGTTCGCGCCCGCCGGCACCCACCACCAGAACCCGCATGCGCGTCTCCCGACCTCTCGCACCGAGCCTTGCCGCCGGGCGCCGCCGCTGTCCAGCCGGTCAGCGCCGCCGTGCCAGCACGCTGCCGACGGCGGCCAGCCACAGCAGCCCGCCCCAGCCGAGCGCGCCGAGCGCCCATAGCGGCCCGACGTGGTCGGCCAGCCACCCGGCCAGCAGCATGCCGAGCGGCCAGGTGCCGACGGCAACCGTCATCAGTCCCATCACCCGCGAGCGCACCGGCGCCGGGGCATAAGCCAGCGCGATCGTCGTCTGCTCGTTGGAATAGAGCGCGACGCCGAAGCCGCCGGCGAGCAGCAAGCCGCACGCCGCCCAGAACCACGGCACCGCCGGCAGCAGCCCCATCGCCGCCATGAACGCCGCCGCCCCGCCCAGCAGCAGCCACACCGGTTGGCCGCGCGGCGTGCCGCGCCACGCCAGCAGGATGCCGCCGAGCGTGGCGCCGGCCGGCTCGGCCGCCGACATCACCCCGACCAGCGCGGCCGAGGCGCCGAACACGTCCTGCCCGACCGGCGCCATCAGCGCGCTGTAGGAGAAGCCGAACAGGTTTTGCGCCACGGTGACGCCGAGCAACCCGAGCAGCACCGCCGAGCGGCGCACCACGACCGCCGCCTCGGCCAGATCGGTCAGCACGGCGCGCGGCGACAGCGGCCGGCGCGCCTGCTGATGGCGCAGTTGCCCGGCCATCGCCACCGCCGCCACACTGAGCACGGTCGAGACGCAGAAGGCGCCGAACAGGCCGAGGAACTGATAGGCGACGCCGCCGATCAGCGGGCCGGCGACGCGGCTCGCCGAGCCGGTCATGCTGTCCAGCGCCACCGCGCGCGCCACCAGCGACGGCGCCACGCTCTCGCCGGCCATCCGCCGCCGCGTGGACATCTCCGTGCCATAGACGAGGCCGCTGACCAGACTGGCGGTGAACAGATGCCACGGCTGCACGACGCCGAGCCAGGCCAGCACGGCGATGGTGGCAGCCGAGGCCAGGCTGAGGATGGCGCCGCCGAGCACGATCGCGCGCCGGTTGAACGCATCGGCGATGACGCCGGAGAGCGCGCCGGTGAACAGCAGCGGCAGCGAGCGCGCCGCCGAGACCACGGCGACATCGAACTCCGAGCCGGTGACATCGAGGGTGAACAGCGCCGCCGCCAGCACCTCCAGCCAGCGGGTGGCGTTGCCGATGCCGCCGACGCCCCACAGCAGCAGGAAATTGCGCGAGGCCAGCAGCCGCGGCTGGTCCGCTTGGATCGGTGGCCGTGCGTGTTTCATCCCTGCTGCGAATCTGACGCACCAACGCCGCGCTGGCCAGAGGCCGGCGCGGCGGCGTAGAGAGAGAGACGGTCCGTTCAGGAGCGCGCGCGATGCCCGAGGCCTGTATTGTCGGCTGGTCCCACTCCCCGTTTGGCCGGCTGGAGGAGCCGGATGCCGAGGCGCTGATCGGCCGCGTCGCCCGCGCCGCCATCACCGATGCCGGCATCGACCCCGCGGAAATCGGCGCGGTTTTCGTCGGCCTGTTCAACAACGGGTTTTCCAAACAGGATTTTCCCGCCTCGCTGGTGCTGCAGAGCCTGCCCGAGCTGCGCTTCACGCCGGCGACGCGGTTCGAGAATGCCTGCGCCACCGGCTCGGCAGCCGTGCATGGCGCGCGGGAGTGGCTGGGCGCCGGGCGTGGCCGGTTCGCGCTCGTGGTCGGGGCCGAGAAGATGACGGCGACGCCGACGGCGCAGGTCGGCGACATCCTGCTCGCCGCCAGCTACCGGCGCGAGGAGGGCGACATCCCGGCCGGTTTCGCCGGCGTGTTCGGCCGCATCGCCGAGCTCTATTTCCAGCGCCACGGCGACCAGTCCGACGCGCTGGCGGCGATTGCGGCGAAGAACCACCGCAACGGTGTCGCCAACCCCTACGCACAGATGCGCAAGGATCTCGGCTTCGCCTTCTGCCGCGCCGAGTCGGAGAAGAACCCGTTCGTCGCGCCGCCGCTCAAGCGCACCGACTGCTCGCTGGTCTCCGACGGCGCCGCGGCGCTGGTGCTGGCCGATGAGGCGACGGCGGCGACGCTGGAAAAGGCGGTGCGGTTCCGCGCCGCGGTGCAGGTCAACGACTTCCTGCCGCTGTCGCGGCGCGACCCGATCGCCTTCGAGGGACCGGCCGAGGCGTGGCGGCGGGCGCTGTCGGCGGCGGGGGCGACGCTCGATGATTTCGCCTTCGTCGAGACGCATGACTGTTTCACCATCGCCGAACTGATCGAATACGAGGCGATGGGGCTGGTGCCGCCCGGCCAGGGCGCGCGCGCGGCGCTGGAGGGCTGGACGGCGAAGGACGGACGGCTGCCGATCAACCCGTCCGGTGGGCTGAAATCCAAGGGCCATCCGATCGGCGCGACCGGCGTTTCGATGCACGCGCTGGCGGCGATGCAGCTCACCGGGCGGGCGGGCGAGATGCAGGTCAACCGCAGCGGCCTCGGCGGCGTGTTCAACATGGGCGGTGCGGCGGTGGCCAACTACGTCTCGGTGCTGGAGGCGGTGCGCGGCTAGACCGGCGCCCGAGCCGGGCGACCAAGGCGCGAAAAGGCGGCGGCGCCGCCATCACGGCCGCCGCCGCGTCTTCGGCGCCAGCGTCGCCGCGTCCAGCGCCGCATGCAGTGCCGCCACCGTCTCGGGCGGCAGGCGGCGGATGGTCTGAGCCAGCCGGTTGGCCAGCGCCGTCTGCTCCGGGGCAAGGCCGGAGGTGTCCAGCACCACGCGCGGGTGCGACAGCCGGGCCAGCCGCGCCAGCTCCTCCGCCTCGTCCCAGATCAGCCCGAAGGCCTCGCACACCTGATGCACCAGCCCGGCGCTCGGCGCGCCGCGCTTGCCGTGCTCCAGCGCCGAGAGATAGGCGGCCGAGACCTGCAGCTGGCGGGCGAAGGCGCGCAGCGTCAGCCCCCGCGCCGCCCGCAGGGCACGCAGCCGCGCCCCGAACGGCGTCACCCCGCGGGTCTCAGCGCGACCGGCGCAGCAGCAGCCGCACCGCGCCGACATTGGCCGCGTGCGGATGCACCGCCGCCAGCACCAGGGGACGCAGCTTCGGCTGGTTGAGCCAGAACGGCAATTCCCGGCGGATCACCCCGCCCGCGTCGCCGCTGCCGCGCCCGGTGATGATCTCGACGCAGCGCACCCGGTCGCCATGCGCCGCGGCGAGAAACCCCTCCAGCGCATGATAGGCGCGCTGTGCCGTCTGGCCGTGCAGGTCGAGCGTGCGCACTGGCGCCAGCTTGCCCGCACGCAGCCGGTTCCACGAGCCGCCATCCAGCCCCGCCGGCGCCTCACCGACGCCGAGCGTCGCCGGCGGGGCGGGCACGCGCGGCGTGGCGGCGCGCGGCGGCGGCGGCGGCGGCGGGGCGGCAACCGGCGGCGGTACTATGTCGGGCAGCGGGAGCGGCGCGCGGCCGTCGAGCGGCGCTACCGTGTGGGCGAATATCGCCCAGTCACGGCTATCCTGCGCGGTCAGCGTTTTGGCGCGGCGTGGCACCCGGCAGAGATAGGGGCAGCGACGCCGCGCCGGAAGCGGCTCAGTCGCGCGCCGCCGGATCATCCTCGATCAGCACCACATGCAGCCGCCGCGGGCCATGCGCGCCGAGTTCCAGCACGCTCTCGATGTCGGCCGAGCGCGACGGGCCGGTGACGAACATGACGTTGCGCGGCAGCATCCCGCCGCCGCCCTCGGCGCGCAGCAGATCCCACGCCTCCTCATAGGCGCCGACGATGCGGCTGGCGCGCAGCACGACGATCTCGGTCTCGCACAGCAGGTTCAGCGTCGTCGGCCGCTCCGGGCCGCCGGGCAGCATCAGCGTGCCGGTCTCGGCGACGCCGGCATAGCCGTGCTGCAGGCCGATCACGTCGGTCGCCTCGGCGCGGCCCTCTCGGATCGTCAGCCGCGGCTGTTGCGACCACGCCAGCGCGCGCAGCGCCGGATGCGGCGCCATCACCAGGACCGGGGCGAGGTTCTCGGCCGCCAGATAGTCGGCGACCGCACCCGGCACGTCGCCGGCCGCGGTGACCCGCGCCAGGGTCGCAAACTCGCGCTGCAGATACCCGGCGAACTGCTCGATCAGCGCCGGCCGCGGCAGGCGGGTGCGGGCGGGCAGCAGGTGCCGCGGATGCGCCGCCAGCCGCGCCCGCAGCGCCATGGCCTGATCCTCGGGCAGCGGCCCCCGGCGCAGGCCGCGGCGGATGCCGCCGAGGATGGCGTCGCGACTCATCTGCCCACCCTCAACCGCCGACCCGCTGGCGCTCGGCGCGGGCATGGCGGGCAAAGAAGGTGTCGCCCTCCGGCGCCGGCAGGTCGCGCCCCTCGGTCCAGCCGCCGGCGAGCGGCAGATAGGCCAGCCGTCCGCGCCGCCGGCCGAGTATGCCGAGCACCGCCGCCCCGGCCCGCGTCGCCAGCCGATAGGCCGCCGGGCGGCGGGCGAACCACGCCCACAGCGCCAGATTGCGGCGCAGCGTGGCAGGCGTCAGATGGCGCTCGAACTCGCGCTCCCGCCAATGCCGCATCAGATTGGGCAGCGGGATCTTCACCGGACAGACGCTCTCGCATTTGCCGCAGAAGGTGCTGGCATTGGGCAACTGCCCGGCCTGATCGACGCCGATCAGGCTCGGTGTCAGCACGCTGCCCATCGGACCTGGATAGACCCAGCCATAGCTGTGGCCGCCGACCGTGCCATAGACCGGGCAATGGTTCATGCAGGCGGCGCAGCGGATGCAGCGCAGCATGTCCTGGAACTCGGTGCCGACCATCGCCGAGCGGCCGTTGTCGAGCAGCACCACATGATACGCCGCCGGCCCGTCGGGATCGGCCGGGCGGCGGGCGCCGGTGGAGAACGTCGTATAGACCGAAGCGTCCTGCCCGGTCGCCGAGCGCGCCAGCAGACGCAGCAGTGTCGTCGCATCCTCAAGGGTCGGCACGACTTTTTCGATACTGGCCAGCACGATATGCACCCGCGGCAGCGTCTGCGTCAGGTCGCCGTTGCCTTCGTTGGTGACCAGCACGCTGCTGCCGGTCTCGGCGACGAGGAAATTGGCGCCGGTGATGCCAACATCGGCGGCGAGGAATTGGGCGCGCAGCCGTGCCCGCGCCTCGGCCAGGATGTCGCGGCGCTCGCTGAACACCCGGTCGGCCGGCAGGTCGCGGTGCGCGGCGCGGAAACTCGCCTCCCAATCGGCGCGGTTGAGGTGGAAGGCCGGGGCGATGATGTGGCTCGGCGGTTCGTGACGGAGCTGGAGGATATATTCGCCGAGATCGGTCTCGACCGGAGTGACGCCGTTGGCGGCGAGGAAATCGTTGAGACCGATCTCCTCGCTGATCATGCTTTTTCCCTTGGTCGCGGTGCGCGCGCCGGCCTCCTGACAGATTGCCAGTGCAGCGTCGCGCGCCGCCTCGGCGGTGGCGCACCAGTGTATGCGGCCGCCGGCGCGCTCGACATTGGCGGCGAAGGTGTCGAGATAGAAATCGAGATGGGCGAGGCTGTGGTCCTTGATCTGCTTTCCCGCCTCGCGCAGCGCCTCGAACTCCGGCAGGGCGGCGACGGCGGCGGCGCGGCGGGCCGGAAAACCCGCCTGGGTGCGAGCGAGCGCCGTCTGCAGCCCGACATCCGCCATCGCCCGGTCGGCGTTCTGCTTGAACTGCGGGCTGGTGACGTGCATCGCGCGATTTTCCGGCTCAGATGGCGACGCGCACCCCAAGCTCGACCACGCGGTCGCTCGGGATGCGGAAGAACTCGGTTGCCGACACCGCATTGCGCGCCATCACCAGGAACAGCCAGACCCGCCACAGCGGCAGCTTCGGCACCTGGGCGCGCACCACGGTCTCGCGGCCGAGGAAGTAGCTGACCTGCATCGGGTCGAAATCCACCCCCTGCGCCCGGCAGGCGGCGAGGTCGCGCGGCAGGTTGGGGCTTTCCATGAAGCCGTAGCGGATGGTGACGCGGTGGATGCCCGGCGCCAGCTCCTCGACCGCCGAACGCTCAGCCGCCGGCACCTCCGGCACGTCGAGGTTGGTGACGGTGACGAACACCACCTTCTCGTGCAGCACCTTGTTGTGCTTGAGATTGTGCAGCAGCGCGCCGGGCACGTAGTCCGGGTTGCCGGTGAGGAACACGGCGATGCCCGGCACCCGCACGGTACGCGACTGCGGCAGCCGGGCGAGGAAAGAGGCGAGCGGCAGGCTGTCCATCCGCCAACGCGACAGCATCAGATCGCGCCCGCGCTTCCACGAGGTCATAAGCGCCAGCAGGGCGATGCCGAGCACCAGCGGCACATAGCCGCCCTCCGGCACTTTCAGCAGGTTGGCGGCGAAGAACACGCTGTCGATGACGAAGAAGGCGCCGAACACGGCGAAGCTGGCCAGGGTGGACCAGCCGAGCCGGGCGCGGAACACCTCGGCGGCCAGCACACAGGTAGACATGAAGGTGCCGGTGACGGCGATGCCATAGGCGGCGGCGAGGTTGTCGCTGGTCTTGAACGCCAGCACCAGCACCAGCACGCCGAGCAGCAGCGCCATGTTGACCTGCGGCACGTAGATCTGCCCCTCCTCGGTGGCGCTGGTGTGGCGCACCGTCATGCGCGGCAGGAAGCCGAGCTGCATGCATTGCCGGGCGATCGAATAGGCGCCGGAAATCAGCGCCTGACTAGCGATCACGGTGGCCAGCGTGGCGAGGATCACCAGCGGCAGACGCAGCCAGGGCGGGGCCAGCAGAAAGAACGGGCTTTCCAGCGCCGCCGGATCGGCCAGCACCAGCGCCCCCTGGCCGAAATAGTTCAGCACCAGACAGGGCAGCACGAACCACAGCCAGGCGGCACGGATCGGGCGGGCGCCGAAATGCCCCATATCGGCATACAGCGCCTCCGCCCCGGTCACCGCCAGCACCACCGAGCCGAGGGCGACGAAGGCGAGCCAGCCATAATGCAGGCACAGTTCGACGGCATAGCTCGGCGACAGCGCCAGCAGCACCGTCGGGTTGTGCAGGATCGCCAGCGCGCCGAGCAGGCCGATGGCGGTGAACCAAACCACCATGACCGGGCCGAACACCCGCCCGACGCTGCCGGTGCCGCGGTACTGCACCGCGAACAGCACGACGATGATCACCACCGAAATCGGCAGGATCACTTCCTTCAGCGGCGGGGCGACGATCTCCAGCCCCTCCACCGCCGACAGCACCGAAATCGCCGGGGTGATGACGCCGTCGCCGAAAAACAGACAAGCGCCGCCGATGCCGACCAGCGCCAGCGTTGCCCGCAGCCGTGGATTGCCGACGACGCGCTGGGCCAGCGCCATCAAGGCGAGGATGCCGCCTTCGCCGCGGTTGTCGGCGCGCATCACCAGCAGCACATATTTGACGGTGACGATCAGCACCAGCGACCAGAAGATCAGCGACAGGATGCCGAGCACCTCCCAGGCGGCGAAGCCGACATGGCGGAAATGGTCGAGGCTCGCCTTGAAGGCATACAGCGGGCTGGTGCCGATGTCGCCGTACACGACCCCGAGCACGCCAAGCAGCACCGCCAGGCGCAGCTTCGCCGGCGGCGCTGCCTCGGCTGTGACCGCGACGGTCAAGCGCTGCCCCGTCGGCGGCAGTTGTTCATCGTTTGTGCATCCGCACTGTGACCGGCGGACGCATACGCTTGCGACCTGTCGGGTGCAACAGCATCGTCCGGCCCGGCATGGCGGCTCACCCTGCCGGCCGATGGCCAAAGATGGCGGTGCCGACGCGGACATGGGTGGCGCCGTGGGCGATGGCGGTCTCGAAATCGGCCGACATGCCCATCGACAGCACCGACAGCCCATGCCGGGCGGCGAGCGTCGCCAGGGCGGCGAAATGCGGCGCCGGATCGCCCTCGGCCGGCGGAACGCACATCAGCCCGACCAGCGCGGCACCGAAGCGACCGCGGCAGGCGGCGATGAAGTCCTCCGCCGCCTCTGGCGCGATACCGGATTTCTGCGCTTCGCGGCCGGTATTGACCTGGATCAGCAGGCGCGGCAGGCGGCCGGCACGCTGGGCGGCGGCGTCGATGGCGTCGGCCAGGGCGGGACGGTCCAGCGACTCGATGACATCGGCCAGCCGCACCGCCTCGCGCGCCTTGTTGGTCTGCAGGCCGCCGATCAGATGCAGCCGCAGCGCGGGATATGCCGGGCGCAGGGCGGGGTATTTGGCGGCGGCTTCCTGCACCCGGTTTTCCGCGAACAGCGTCTGGCCGGCGGCGAGCACAGCGACAACCGCTGCCGGCGGATGGGTCTTGGCGACGGCGACCAGGGCGACATCCTCGGCCCGCCGCCCGGCCCGCGCGGCGGCGGCAGCGATGCGGGCACGGATGGTGGCGAGGCGTTCGGCAATGGCGGAGGTGGACATGGATGAAAAGCTGCTGACTTGGGCGCGGGCGGTCAAGGTGCGGCAGGGCCGCGTCGGCCGGGCGGCCTGCCCGGTGCTGTGGCTGTTCACCGATGCGCGGCGGCTGGCCGAGCCGCTGGCGGCGATCCGGCGACTGCCGCGCGGCCTCGGCGGGGTGGTGCTGCGCGATGCGGCCGGCCGGCCGGACCGGGCGGCACAGGTGGCGCGGCTGTGCCGGGCGCGGCGGCTCGGCCTGTCGGTGGGCGGCGACTGGCGGCTGGCGGCGTCGCTCGGCGCCGGCGTGCATCTGCGCGACGGGCGCCGGCCGGCCGGGATGCCGCGCTGGCTGCCGGCGCTGACCAGTTCGGCGCATGACGTTGCCGGGCTGCTGCGGGCGCGGCGGGCCGGGGTGGCGCTGGCATTCCTGTCGCCGGCGTTCACCACTGCCAGCCATCCGGGCGCCACGCCGCTGGGCTTGTTGCGCTGGGCGCGCGCAGCCCGCGCCGGCGGCGGCGCGGCGGCGCTGGGCGGCGTCGATGGGACGACGGTGCGGCGGGTGCCGGCGGCGCCGTGCCGGGGCGCCGGGGCGATTTCGGCGCTCCTCTAGTCGCTCCAACGATCGATGCAGTGCAGTGTGATCGCCGGCAGCAGCGCGGCTGTGCCATGGTCCGATCGCGCGGGCTGGGCTGTGTCCGGTCCGACGTTTGGCGTTGATCCGGCCGGCGGCCCGGACGCGGCGCCGTGATATTCCAGCCACAGTGTCTCGACAACGCCACCACAGCCTCGGTTAGGCGATTGCAGGTTCGTGAAACCTGCGTCAGAAATGAGCGTGCGCCATCGATGTCGAAACCGTGAGGATCGGGGAACAGCCCCGCCTTCGCCCAGATCGGCTCTCGGCAGGCATGCGATAGGCCGGCGTCGCCGGTCGAATGACAATGTGGAGGAGTGGATGCGTAAACTTCTTCTTGCCGGGGTCGCCCTTGGGGCGGTTGCGGCGATGGTCGGGCCGGCTTTTGCCGATGATGCGCCGGCTGCGGTTTTCCCGGTTACCAGCGAGACTGATCTGGCGGGCGTCAACGGACCGTCGCTGAACGGGGCTGCGCCCGGCTCAGTGCAGGTGAACCTCGGCGGCCGGACGTTCTCGGCGTTGTGGTTCCAGAACAATCCGTCGGGCACGGCGTCGTGGAACAGGTCGCCGCAGCCTCAGTTCATGAGCTACTTCTTCCTGTACCCTGGCTTTGACTACGCCTCGCCGAGCGGCGTGCATTTCGGCGCCAACGCCGAAATCCGGGTGACCAGCGCGACGCAGGGTGGCGGTGTAGGCGGCAATTTGAACTCGCCGGTTCCCTGGATCCATCAGGCGCAGACCTACGTGTCGAGCGCCCAGTTCGGTAAGGTGCAGTTCGGCGAAGTGTCGGGCGCCTTGGTGCAGAACGCGGTCGGCACCGGCGACGACTTCGGCAGCGGCGTGTTCTTCGCCTGGTACGGCACCAGCCCGTATGTCCCCTGGGTGATGGCCGACTCGGTCGATAACTACGTGACCGGCCAGAAGGTGGTCTATACGACCCCGACCTTCTCCGGCTTTACCGCGGCGATTTCGTATCAGCCGCAGCCGGTTGCGCTGAACTACGCCGACAACCTGACGAGCGACCAGTTGCCAGGTGCAACCGGCCTGCTCAGCAAGAACCGGGTCGAACTGGCCGGCAAGTATGCCGGCAATTTCGGCGCTGTCGGGGTCAAAGTGAACGCCGGCTACGTGTTCTCCGGCGCGGAGAAGTCGGGCGACGCGGTGATCGCGCAGGACGTCAGCTACGGCAACGGCGGTATCGAGTTGCACGTCGCCGGGTTCGAGTTGGAAGGCAGCGTGTCTTCCGGCAAGTTCAACCCGAACCTGACCGACAACGGCAACCCGGACGGCCCGCTCGCGGTCGGCGCAAAGGGCACCACCGCCTATGTCGCCGGCGCCGGTTATGCAACCGGACCGATCAAGTTCGGTGCCGTCTATTACGGCGTCCAATACGACGCCTCGGACTTCGGCGGCACGATGGGCAAGACCGGCCACATCAGCGGTGAGGGTCTTGGCGCCAGCTACACGGTTGGACCGGGAGTGGTGGCCTATTTCGACGCTATCCGGGCCAATTTCGACACGGTCAGCCCGGCGACCGGAAGCTATGGCACGCAGCATCCGGCGGGCCTCGGCATCGGCACCTACTTCACTTGGTGATCACGCAGCCGCGCTTCGGCGCGGCTGTCGTACGCGGTTCGGGCGGGATGGGGGGCAACCTCCGTCCCGCTCAACTTTTGCGGGCGTGTCGGCGCAGGCCAGGGCGCATGTTGCTGCGCTTGGCCCACCCTCACATTTGCGCTAAACAGTGAATGCGCGATGGTGAAAGTCTGGGGTCTCATGAGCAATGATCGTCTGGCCCGGCACACAGCGGTGGCGCGTCGATGGCGCGTTGTTGTCGGCGGCGGCGGCGTGTCGGCGTTGCTCGCGCTCGCCGGCTGTGGTGGTGGGCCGCCACCTCAGGAGGGCAGCCTGCGATCGATCGTGACTCAGCCACCCTGGGAATCGTCGCAGCCAGGCATGGCCTCCAGCAACGGCTCGTTGTTCGACTTTGCCAGCAAGCGGCCGGCGGCGGGTGGCGAAGGACAGGGTCTCGGCGTCAACGCCTATCTCTGGCGCGGCGCGCTCGACACGCTGTCATTCATGCCGTTGGCATCGGCCGACCCGTTCGGCGGGGTCATCATCACCGACTGGTACACCCCGCCCTCGGCAAGCGACGAGCGGTTCAAGGCGACCGCCTATATTCTCGGCCGGGAGTTGCGGGCAGACGGCGTGAAGGTGTCGATCTATCGGCAGGTTGAACAGAATGGCAACTGGGTCGATGCGCCGGTGGCAACGAACACCGCGCCCGAAATCGAGAACAAAGTGCTGGCCAAGGCGCGTGAATTGCGGGCGCAGTCGGCCTCAAACCAGTAGGCCCGCGGTTGCCTGACGACGTGTTCTGAACGATAGAGGCGGCAGAAGCAGTCGAGTACCCGCCAAACAATGTCCGCCTCGCCCGAGACCACGCCCGCCCGGCCGGATGCGCCGGCCTATGATTTCCGCACCGCCGAGCCGCGCTGGCAGCGCGCCTGGGCCGAGCGGGCCTGCTTCGAAGCGGAGGACGTGCCGCCGCAGGGTCGCCCAACCTACTATGTTCTTGAGATGTTCCCGTATCCGAGCGGGAAGATCCATATGGGGCATGTCCGCAATTACACACTGGGCGATGTCGTGGCGCGCTACAAGCGGGCGCGCGGCTTTACCGTGCTGCACCCGATGGGGTGGGACGCGTTCGGCCTGCCGGCGGAGAACGCGGCGCGCGAGCGTGGCATTCACCCAGCGACCTGGACCTTCGACAACATCGCGGCGATGAGGGCCGAGCTGCAGCGGATGGGCCTGTCGCTCGACTGGCGGCGAGAGTTCGCCACCTGCCAGCCGGAGTATTACGGGCAGCAGCAGAAGCTGTTTCTCGACATGCTGCGCGCCGGGCTGGTGGAGCGGCGGGAAAGCTGGGTCAACTGGGACCCGGTCGATCAGACGGTGCTGGCCAACGAACAGGTGATCGATGGCCGCGGCTGGCGTTCCGGCGCGCTGGTCGAGAAGAAGCTGCTGTCGCAATGGTTCCTGCGCATCACCCGCTATGCGCCGGAGCTGTTGGCGGCGCTGGACGGCCTGGATCGCTGGCCGGAACGTGTGCGGGTGATGCAGGCGAAATGGATCGGCCGCAGCGAGGGGGCGCGGCTGCGCTTCGCGCTGACTGATGCAAAGCTGGCCGGACAGGACGAGGTCGAGGTCTATACGACGCGGCCGGATACGCTGTTCGGCATGTCGTTCCTGGCGGTGGCGCCGGAGCATCCGCTCGCCGCGCGGCTGGCGGCGCGCGACCCGCGGGCGGCGGCCTTCACCGCCGAGTGCCGACGCATGGGCACCAGCGAGGCGGTGATCGAGACCGCCGAGAAGCGCGGCTACGATACCGGGCTGTTTGTTGCTCACCCATTCCGGCCACAGCTGCGGTGCCCGGTGTGGATCGCCAATTTCGTGCTGATGGACTACGGTACCGGCGCCATTTTCGGCTGCCCGGCGCATGACCAGCGCGACCTCGATTTCGCCCGCGCCTATGGTCTGCCGGTGCTGCCGGTGGTCGCCGCGGTGCCGGCCGACGGCGGACAGCCGGGCGGGCCGGACGACGACGCGGCCGGCGCCATCGGCACGCGCGCCTATGACGGACCGGGGCGCATCGTCAACTCGGAATTCCTCGACGGGCTGACGATCGAGGACGCCAAGCGCCGCGCCATCAGCGAACTGGAACGGCTTGGTCTCGGCGCCGGCGTGGTCAACTGGCGGCTGCGCGACTGGGGGGTCAGCCGGCAGCGCTATTGGGGCTGCCCGATCCCGGTGATCCACTGCGCCGCCTGCGGCGTCGTGCCGGTGCCGGCGGCGACGTTGCCGGTGGTGCTGCCGGCCGATGTCACCTTTGATCGGCCGGGCAATCCGCTCGATCACCATCCGACCTGGCGGCACGTCGCCTGCCCGAACTGCGGCGCGGCGGCACGGCGGGAAACCGACACGTTCGATACGTTCGTGGACAGTTCGTGGTATTTCGCCCGCTTCTGCAGCCCGCACGCGGCGGAGCCGGTGGCGTGCGCGGCGGTCGATCGCTGGCTGCCGGTCGATCAGTATATCGGCGGCATCGAGCACGCCATCCTGCACCTGCTCTATGCCCGCTTCTTCACCCGCGCCATGCAGGCCACCGGCCATTTGTCGGTCGAGGAGCCGTTCCGCGGCCTGTTCACTCAGGGCATGGTGACGCATGAGAGCTACCGCGACGCGGCGGGCAAGTGGCTCTATCCCGAGGAGGTCGAACGCACCGCCGACGGCACGCCGCGGCGCCGGGCGGATGGCGGCGCGGTGACCGTCGGCCGCGTCGAGGCGATGTCGAAATCCAAGCGCAACACCGTCGATCCCGGCGCCATCATCGACCGCTACGGCGCCGATACGGCGCGCTGGTTCATCCTCGCCGACAATCCGCCCGAGCGCGACATGGAGTGGACCGAGGCGGGAGTGGCCGGCGCCTATCGCTTCACCCAGCGGCTGTTCCGGCTGGCCCAGGGTCTCGGCGGTGCCGCATGCCCGGAGGAACTGCCGCCGACCATCGGTGCGGCGGCACGCACGCTGCGCCGGGCGACGCATCGCTGCGTCGCCGCGGTGACCGAGGCGCTGGAGGGGTTTGCCTTCAACGTCGCGGTGGCGCGGCTGCACGAACTGGCCAACGCGGTCGGCGAGGCGGAGCGCGCTCAGGGCGCGACCGCAGACGCGGCGGTCGATCTGCTGTGGTCACGCCATGAAGCGCTGCGCACGCTGGCGCTGCTGGTGGCGCCGATGATGCCGCATCTGGCCGAGGAGATTTGGCACCTGCTGGATCCGGCGGCGGCGCGGCTGGCGGCCGAGATGGCTTGGCCGGACGCCGACCCGGCACTGGTCGCCGCGGAATCGGTGACGATCGCGGTGCAGGTGATGGGCCGGCTGCGCGGCACGCTGGAGATGCCGCCCGACAGTCCCGAGGCGATTGTGCTGGCGGCTGCCGCCGCCGAACCGAATGTGGCGCGGGCGCTGGAGGGGCGGCGCGTGGTCAAACGGGTGCATGTCGCCAACCGGATCGTCAATTTCGTGATTGCCGGATGAGCCAGCGCAGCGCCGGACCGGGCGTGCCCCGCCGCGCGCTGCTGAGGCTGCTGACCGCGCCGGTGCTGGCGGCGCCCTTGCTAGGTGGCTGCGGCTTCCGCCCGGTCTACGCGCGGCGATCCTCCGGCGAGGCGGGAGCGGCGGCGGAAGGGCTGGCGGAGACCTCCATCCTGCTCATTCCCGAGCGGCCGGGGCAGTTGCTGCGCAATGCCCTGCAGGAGCGGTTTGAGCGCAGCGGGCTGGCCCTGGCGCGGCGCTATGATCTGGGCGTGACCTTCGGCATCACCAGCGAGGCGATCAGCATCCAGCAGGACACGTCCTCGACCTATATCCGCTATGTCGGCACCGCCAATTACCGGCTGACGGCGCAGGACCCGAGCCGCAGCACCTTGACCACAGGGACGGCGCGCTCGGTCGATGGTCTGAACTTTTTCGATCAGCAGTTATTTGCCGCCGATCTGGAGGGCGACGTGGTGCAGCAGCGGATTGCCGAGGCAATCGCCGATTCGATCGCGCTGCAGCTGGCTGCGTATTTCAACAAGCAAGCCGCCGTGTCGGCGCACTGATCGCGGTGAAGCTGGAGCCCCGCCGGGTCGAGGCGTTTCTGAACGACCCCGGACCGGCGCGGGCGGTGTTGCTGCATGGCGAGGATGCCGGGCTGGTGGCGGAGCGCGGCGGGCGGCTGGTGCGCAGCGTCGCCGGCGCGGTGGATGATCCGTTTCGCGTCGTCGAACTGGACCGCGATGCGGCGGCGCGGCTTGGCGACGAAATGGCCAGCCTGTCGCTGACCGGCGGGCGGCGGGTGGTGCGTGTGCGCGAGGCAACGGACGGCATGACCGCGGCGGTGGAGGCGGCGCTGGCCGGACCGGGCAGCGCCCTTCTGTTGCTGGAGGCCGGCGCGCTGCCGGGTCGCTCGCGGCTGCGCGTGGCGCTGGAGCGACATGCCGCGGCTGCCGTCATCGCCTGCTACGCCCCCGACGGAACGGCGGTGACGGCGGCGATCCGCAGCGGGCTTGCCGCCCTGCAGGTGACGATCGCGCCGCCGGCGCTGGCATGGCTGACCTCACAACTCGGCGGCGATCTGGCGACGACGCGCGGCGAGGTGGAAAAGCTGGCGCTCTATGTCGGCGTTGGGGGCGAGGTCGATCTGACGGCAGCACAGGCCTGCGTCGGCGACCTCGCCGGGCTGTCGCTGGAAGATGCCGTGTTCGCGGCCACCGCCGGCGATGTTGCGGCAACGGATCGGGCGCTCGAATTGGCGCTGGCCGAGGGCGCGTCGCCGGTGGCGGTCATTCGCGCGGCGCTCGGCCATGTCCAGCGGCTGCACCGGGCACGGCTGACGATGCGCGATGGGATGAGCGCGGCGGAGGCGGCAAAGACGGTGCGTCCACCGATCTTCTTCCGCCGCGAGCCGGCCTTCGTGGCGGCGCTGCGGCTGTGGCCGGGGCAGCGGCTGGAGCTGACGGCGACCACGCTGGGGGCGGCGGAAGGCAAGTGCAAGCGCACCGGCCTGCCAGCCGAAACGCTGTGCCGCAGCGCCGTGATCGGCGTCGCCCTGCGCGCGGCGGCGTTGCGCCGGGGATGACCGCCGGGCGCGACCGGCAATGGCTCAGTCGCGGGTGAGCAGGGTCAGCAGCCCTTCCAACTGGTCGAGCGTGCGGTAACGCAGGCGCAGGGTGCCGCCGCGTCCGCGCGGGGTAATCTCCACCTGCATGCCGAGGCGCGCCGCGAGGCTGCGCTCCAGCGCCGCCGTGTCCGGGTCCTTCGGCGCGGCATCAGGCCGGACGGCGGGATCGGCACCGGAGCCGCGCGCCGCGGCGAGCGCCTCGGTCTGGCGGACGTTGAGGCCGCGGGTTATCACCGCCAGCGCCGCCTTGGCCGGTTCCGGGTGGGCGAGCAGGGCGCGTGCATGTCCGGCGCTCAATGCCCCCGCCCGCACCTCGGCCAAAACGGTGCCCGGCAGATGCAGCAGGCGCAGCGTATTGGCGACATGGCTGCGCGACTTGCCCACCGCCTCGCCCATCGCCTCCTGCGTCAGTCCGAACTCGTCGATCAGGCGGCGATAGCCTTCCGCCTCCTCGATGGCGTTGAGGTCTTCGCGCTGGAGGTTCTCCACCAGGGCCGCCGCCATCGCCTCGGCATCAGCGAGCGGGCGGACCAGCACCGGAACGTCGTGCAACCCTGCCTGCTGCGCGGCCCGCCAGCGGCGCTCTCCGGCGATCACCTGAAACCGCCCCGGCAGCGTCGGATGCGGACGGCCCAGCAGCGGCTGCAGGATGCCGCGGGCGCGAATCGACGCCGCGAGTTCAGCCAGGGAGGCCGGATCGACGGTGCGTCGCGGCTGAAACGGGCTGGGTTCGAGCGCATCGATGGCGATGCTGCGCGGCCCGTCGGCCGACTCGCGATTGGCCGCGGCGTCGCCCAGCAGCGCCGCCAGGCCGCGGCCGAGGCGCGGCCCGGGGTCCTTCACGCTCATCCTGTTGCCACCACGGCCCGCTCGCGCCGCAACATCTCGGTGGCGAGTTTGACATAGGCCTGCGCCCCAGGCGAGCGATAGTCATACAGCAACACCGGCTTGCCGTGGCTCGGCGCCTCGGAGACGCGGATGTTGCGCGGGATGACGGTCTCATACACCTGATCACCAAAGAAGCCGCGGGCGTCGGCGGCGACGAGGTCGGACAGATTGTTGCGCCGATCAAACATCGTCAGCACGATCCCCTGGAGCCGCAGGAGCGGATTGAAGCCGCGGCGCACCATATCGACCGTGTGCAGCAGTTGACTGATTCCCTCCAGGGCGAAGAATTCGCATTGCAGCGGCACCAGCACCGAGGCCGCCGCGACCAGACCGTTGAGGGTGAGCAGACCAAGGCTGGGCGGGCAGTCGATCAGCACCACGTCGGGCATCGCCGCGCCGGCGGTGGCGCGCAAGGCGTCGCGCAGGCGGAACTCGCGCCGCGTTTCGCCGACCAGCTCGATCTCGGCGCCGGCGAGGTCGGGATCGGCGGGAACGATGGCGAGATTGGGCACGAAGGTCGGGCGCTGCACGGCTGCGAGATCGACCGGGTCGATCAGCAGACGATAGGTTCCGTTACGGCGGTCGGCGCGGCCCAGCCCGAGCCCGGTCGAGGCATTGCCCTGCGGATCGAGGTCGATCAGCAACACCTGTTGCCCGGCGGCGGCGAGCGCGGTGGCAAGGTTGATCGCGGTCGTTGTCTTGCCGACGCCGCCTTTTTGATTGGCAACGGCGATGACCGTGGGGTCAGCCGATCGATTGGACACGGGCGACCTCGCGCAGACGGAAAATGGTGGCGTCAGGATTGGTGCAGCTTGGGAAGCGCTCGACCTGCATCTGCCACTGGCGGCGGGCCTGCGTCAATTCGGCCTCGGCGGTACGGCCCTTGGGAAACAGGCAAATCCCGTCCGGCCGCAGCACTGGCGCGGCAAAGCCGAGCAGGACGGGCAGCGGCGCCAGGGCACGCGCCGTCACCACATGAAAGCTGGGCAGCGACAGGCGCTCGATGCGTTCGGCATGGATCACCGCGTCGGCCTCGCAGACGCGCGCCGCCTCGCGCAGAAAGCCGGCCTTGCGCTGGTCCGCCTCAACAAGGTGAACCCGGCGCCCGGTGACGATGCCGAGCACCAGACCCGGAAACCCGGCGCCGGCGCCGAGATCGAGGATCGTGGCATCGGCGGGGACCACAGGCAGGTCGGTCAGCAGGGCGGCTAGCTGGGCCGAGTCGATGATGTGACGCTCCCAGATGTCCGCGGCATCGGCGCGACCGACGAGATTGATCCGCAGTGTCCAGCGCCGCAGCAGCTCAACGAAGGCGTCGAGCCGCGCCTTGACATCGGGGGTAAATCCCGGCCGGGCGGAGTGTTTCATGTGAAACATTGACCGGCCGCGCCGTGCCGGCGCACATGCGCGGTCAACGCGGCGAGCGCCGCCGGCGTCACCCCCTCGATGCGCGACGCCGCACCGAGCGAAGCCGGGCGCGCGGCGGTCAGCTTGCTGCGCACCTCGGCCGACAAGCCGCCGACCGTGGCGTAGTCGATCCCGGCACCGAGAACCGCCCCCTCGAAGCGGCGGAAGGCGCGGATATCCGCCTCCTGCCGGGCGCCATATCCGGCATATTGCGCGTCGGCCCGAATCACCGCCATCGCCTGCGGATCGGCCTCCCCCATCCACGGGAACAGCGCCTGCAGCGCCGCCACATCGGCCACCGCCAGCAGTTCAAACGCGCTGCGCTTGCGGCCATCGGCGCTGATCGGCAGGCCGGAGGCGGCCAACGCGCGCGGCCCCACGCTCTGCGTCGCGGCGCGCTGCCGCAGCCGCTCAACCGCATCCCGGAACGGCTCGAACTGCCGCCGCCGCGCCGCACCGACACAGCCAAGCGCGATGCCCCGATCGGTCAGCCGCAGCGCCGCGTTGTCCGCGCGCAGCGTCAGCCGGTATTCGGCGCGCGAGGTGAACATCCGATACGGCTCGCTGACCCCCTGCACCACCAGATCATCGACCATGACGCCGAGATAGGCTTCGGCCCGGTCGAGAATCACCGGCTCCGCCCCCCCGGCACGGCGCGCCGCGTTCAGCCCGGCCAGCAGCCCCTGCGCCGCCGCCTCCTCATAGCCGGTGGTGCCGTTGATCTGCCCGGCGAGGAACAGGCCCGGCATCGCCCGCATCTCCAGCGTCGGCCACAGCGCCCGCGGATCGACATAATCATATTCCACCGCGTAGCCCGGCCGGAGAATACGCGCCTGCGCCAGACCGGGAATCGTCGCCACCAGCGCCGCCTGCACCGATGCCGGCAGGCTGGTGGAGATGCCGTTGGGATAGACCGTCGGATCGTCCAGCCCCTCCGGTTCGAGAAAAATCTGATGCCCGTCGCGGTCGCCGAAGCGCATCACCTTGTCCTCGATCGACGGACAATAGCGCGGCCCGCGCCCACCGATCTGCCCGCCATAGGCCGCCGAGAGATGCAGGTTCTCGCGGATCAGCGCATGCGTCGCCGGCGTCGTGTGGGTCACCCCGCAGGCCACCTGCGGCAAGCTGATCGCCCCGCTCAGCGGGCTGAACGGTTCCGGTACCGCGTCGCCCCAGTCGCGGCCGACCGCCCCCCAGTCGATCGTGCGCCCATCGAGGCGCGGCGGTGTCCCGGTCTTCAGCCGCCCGAGCGGCGCACCCAGCCGCTCAAGCGACAGCGCCAGCCCGACCGAAGGCGCCTCCAGATTGCGACCGGCGGGCGTGCTCTCCTGGCCGACAAACACCCGCCCGCGCAGAAACGTCCCGGTGGCGATGACCACCGATCCGCAGACAATGCGCCCGCCATCGTCCAGCTCGACGCCGGCGACCCGGCCATCGCCGGCCGCCACCAGCGCCTCGGCGCTGGCCTGCACCACCTCCAGCCCAGGCTGCGCCGCCAGCAGGTCCTGGATCGCCCGCCGGTACAGCGCCCGATCGGCCTGCGCCCTAGGCCCGCGCACCGCCGGCCCCTTGCTCCGGTTCAACAGCTTGAAATGAATGCCTGCCGCATCGGCCGCCCGTCCCATCAGCCCGTCCAGGGCATCGACCTCGCGCACCAGATGGCCCTTGCCGATCCCACCGATCGCCGGATTGCACGACATCTCGCCGATCGTCGCCCGATTATGCGACAGCAGCACCGTGCGCGCGCCGCAGCGCGCCGCCGCCGCTGCCGCCTCGCAGCCGGCATGGCCGCCGCCGATCACCACGACATCCGCCGTTCGGTCCATCACCACTCCGCTATTTGCCGATACAGAACTGCCCGAAGACACTGTCCAGGATCGCCTCCGTCCCGACCCGCCCGGTAATCCGCCCGAGCGCCGCGAGGGCCAGCCTCAGCTCTTCGCCGCACAGCTCCGGCAATCCGGCCGTCGCCGATGCCGCCAGCGCCGCTGCCGCCTCGGCCAGGGCGGCGCGGTGCCGCGGGCGGGTCAGCGCCGGCGGCCCGCCGATCCCGGTCAGCTCCCGTGCCGCCTGCGCCAGACTCTGATGCAAGCGGTCAATACCATATCCGGTCGCCGCACTGACGGCGATTTCCCCCGCCAGCACCGCGCCGCCCAAATCGCATTTGGTCGCCACCCGCAGCGTCCGCCCGCCGTCCGACATTTCGACCGCCATCGCTGCCGACCCGCTCTGGCGCAACACCAGCACGAGGTCCGCCGAGGCCATCCGCGCTGCCGCCCGCCGCACCCCTTCCGCCTCGATCGGATCCGCCGTCTGCCGCAGCCCGGCCATGTCCAGCATGGTCACCGGCACGCCGTCCAGCACCAGCCGCGCCTCCAGCACGTCGCGGGTGGTTCCGGCGACCGGCGAGACGATCGCCACCTCGCGCCCGGCCAGAACATTCACCAGCGTCGATTTGCCGACATTGGGCGGTCCGGCGACGGCGAACACCAACCCGTCGCGCAGCCGTTCGCCGCGCCGTCCATCATCCAGATGCGCGGCGATCTCGGCGCGCAGCGCAGCACGCTCCGCTGCCATCCCGAGATCAATCTCGGGCGGCAGGGCATCATCAGGAAAATCGATCAAAGCCTCTTGCTGTGCGACGAGTCGCGTCAGCCGCGCCGTCCACTGGGCGTAAACCTGCCCCAGCCCGCCCTCGAGCTGGCGCAACGCCTGCCGCCGCTGCTCCGCCGTCTCCGCCGCCACCAGATCGGCGACCGCCTCCGCCGCCAACAAATCCATCCGGCCGTTGAGAAAAGCGCGGCGGGTAAATTCGCCCGGCTCAGCCGGCCGCGCCCCCAGCTCCGCCAGCCGCTCAGCGACGCCGGCGATCACCGCCGGACCGGCATGCAGATGCAGCTCACCGGCATCCTCGCCGGTATAGCTGCGCGGTGCGGCAAACCACAGCACCAGCGCCCGGTCCAGCATCCCCCCCGTGCCGTCGCGCAGCGTCATCAGCGTGGCGCGCCGCGCCACCGGCAACCGTCCGCACAGCCCCCGGAGAATCGCCGCGCTGCCCGGCCCGCTGAGCCGCAGCACCGCCACGGCCGCCCGCCCGGCACCGGAGGCGGCGGCAAAGATGGTGTCCGCCTCGCCCGCCACCGCGCCGCTAGGCCTCTGGCAGCATCAATTCGGGCACCCGTCCGCCGCCCGCGACATGCCGCTCCAGCACCGCATCGACATCGGCCGGCGAGCCGATCCGGTACCAAACGCCCTCGGGATAAATCACCATGCACGGTCCAAGCTCGCAGCGGTCGAGGCACCCGGCCGCGTTCACCCGCAGCTGCGGCAACCCCAGTTCCTTGGCCCGCGCCTTCATGTAGTCGCGCAGCCGCTCCGACCCCTTGGCCGCGCACGACCCGCGCGCATGCCCGTCCGGGCGACGGTTGCAGCAGACAAACAGATGCGCCGCAAAAAACAGCGGCGGATCGTCAGGCAGTCGGCCCATCGGCACACTCCCCACCGGCGCACCCGGGCGCCCCGCCACGGCGGATCGCCCAGACACCGTGATGTTCCAGGTCCACGCCCGCACGCCCCTCGCGCCCGGCCGTCGCCGCCCCTATCTGCCACCCACCTGTCTGACGCAAGGAAGCGCGCGTGACCGTTCCGGGCAATCTGCTGCGCCACGAAACCTCACCCTATCTGCTCCAGCATGCCGACAATCCGGTGCATTGGCGCCCCTGGGGCGCCGCCGCGCTGGCCGAGGCCGCCGCCACCGACCGACCCATTCTGCTGTCGATCGGCTATGCCGCCTGCCACTGGTGCCATGTCATGGCCCATGAATCCTTCGAGGACCCGGCCACCGCCGCACTGATGAACGCGCTCTGTGTCTGCATCAAGGTGGACCGCGAAGAGCGGCCGGACATCGACCATCTCTACATGTCGGCGCTCAACGCCCTCGGCGAGCAGGGCGGCTGGCCGCTGACCATGTTCCTCACCCCGCAGGCCGATCCGTTTTGGGGCGGCACCTATTTCCCGCCCGAGCCGCGCTGGGGCCGACCCTCCTTCCGTCAGGTGCTGCGCGGCGTCGCCGACGCCTATCGCAGCCAGGCCGACGCGGTCCGGCAGAATGTCGCCTCGCTGCGCGACACAATGGCGCGTCTCGCCGCCGACGCCCCCGGCGACCTGCCCGGTCCGACGACGCTCGATGCCGCCGCCGCGTCCCTGCTCGCCGCCACCGATCCGTTGCAGGGCGGCCTGCGCGGCGCGCCGAAATTCCCCAACCCGCCGATCTTCCGCTTTCTGTGGCAGAACGCCTGCCGCACCGGGGCACCGGCCGGCGCCGACGCCACCCATTTATTGCTGCGCCGCATGGCGCTCGGCGGCATCTGCGATCATCTCGGCGGCGGCTTCGCCCGCTACGCCACCGATGCCGAGTGGCTGGTGCCGCATTTCGAGAAGATGCTCTACGACAACGCGCAGATCCTCGATCTGCTGGCGCTCGCCCACGCCGCCCGCGCCGATCCGCTCTACACCGCCCGCGCCGCCGAGACGGTCGGCTGGCTGCTGCGCGACAT
The DNA here is from genome assembly GCA_021845985.1 of Pseudomonadota bacterium. Lineage (GTDB taxonomy): Bacteria > Pseudomonadota > Alphaproteobacteria > Acetobacterales > Acetobacteraceae > JAFKFJ01. The sequence goes on from JAJZES010000020.1 coordinate 65,721, forward strand.
GCGCGCCGAACCGCGCGCCAGCGGCCTCGCCTTCGCCGCCTCCGAGGACGCCGACAGCGAGGGCGAAGAAGGCCGCTTCTATGTCTGGAGCGAGGCCGAAATAGACGCCGTGCTGGGCGCCGACGCCGCCGCCTTCAAACCGGTCTATGACGTCACCGCCGCGGGCAACTGGGAGGGCCGCACCATCCTGCGCCGGCGCGACGATGGTGCCGACAGCGCCGACAGCGCCGACCTCGCCGCCGCCCGCGCCCGCCTGCTCGCCGCGCGCAGCCGCCGCCCGCGCCCGGCGCGTGACGACAAAGTGCTGGCCGACTGGAACGGCCTCGCCATCGCCGCGCTGTGTCGCGCCGCCCAGGTCTTCGCCCAGCCCGCCTGGCAGGACGCCGCCGTCGCCGCCTACGCTTTCCTGCGCAGCGAACTGGCCGCCGGCGATGGCCGGATCAATCACGCCTGGCGGCTCGGCCGCTGCACCGCCGCCGGCCTGCTCGACGACCACGCCAGCCTGGCGCGCGCCGCCCTGGCGCTGTTCGAGGCCACCGGCAGCGCCGGCTATCTCGCCGATGCGGTCGATCTCGCCGAGGCCGCCGAGCGCTGGTTCGCCGATCCCGACTCGGCCTATTTCACCACCGCCGCGGATGCCGCCGACCTGCCGCTCGGTCCCGCAGCGCGGCCGCGCAGCGCCGGCGACACCGCCACGCCCTCCGGCAACGGGCTGCTGGCGGAGGTGCTCGCCCGCCTGCACCATCTCACCGGCGCCCCGCTCTGGCGCCAGCGTGCCGAGCGCGTGCTGCGCGCCTTCGGCGGCCTCGGCAGCCGGCTGTCCGCCTGCCCGACGCTGCTCGCCGCCGCCGACCTGCTGGAAGAGGGTGCCGCGGTGGTGATCGCCGGCCCGGCCACGGCGCCGCAGACCGGCGCGCTGATCGCCGCGGCGCTGACCGCCGCCGATCCGGCGGTCTGCGTGCTGCGGGCAGCCTCCGCCGAGGCGCTGCCCGCCCTGCATCCCGCGCATGGCAAAATCGCCCCCGCCGCGAGCGCCGCCGCCTATGTCTGCCGCGGCGGCGTCTGCGGCCTGCCGGTGCAGGACCCGACCGCGCTGGCGGCGCTGCTCATCCGCCGTCAGCGACCGGCGCCGGCTTGACATCTCGGCCCGACGGGTCTGCCATCGCCCTGTGCCGCAATTGTCGCTCCATACACCGGTCGGCGCCGTCACCGTCTCCGAGGAGGATGGCGCCATCGTCGCGCTCGACTGGGGCTGGGGCCGCGACCAGTCGGCAACCCCGCTGCTCAGCCGCGTGCGCGAGCGGCTGCATGCGTATTTCGACGCCCAGCCGGTCCGCTTCGACGACCTGCCGCTCGCCCCTGCCGGCACGCCCTACCGCCTGCGCGTCTGGCAGGCATTGCGGGCGATCCCGCCGGGCGAGACCCGCTCCTATGGCGAGATTGCCCGCAGCGCCGGCGGCAGCCCGCGCTCGGTTGGCGGCGCCAACGCCGCCAACCCGATCCCCGTCCTCATTCCCTGCCACCGGGTACTGGCCAGCACCGGCATCGGCGGCTATTCGGGGGGTGACGGGCTGGCCACCAAGCGGGCATTGCTGGCGCTGGAGCGTTCCGCCCTCATCGCACAACCATTACGGGACACCCCATGACACAGGCCATCCGCATCCACGCCAATGGCGGCCCCGAAGTCATGCAATGGGAGGACGTGCCGACGCCCGATCCCGGCCCAGGCGAGGCCCTGGTCCACCATGCCGCCATCGGGCTGAACTATATCGACGTCTATTTCCGCACCGGCCTGTATAAATCGCCGCTGCCGGCCACTCCTGGCATGGAGGCCGCCGGCACGGTGACGGCGATCGGCGACGGCGTCACCGACATCGCCGTCGGCGACCGCGTCGCCTATGCCACCGGCCCGATCGGCGCCTACGCGACCGAACGGGTGATCGCCGCCGACCGGCTGGTCAGGCTGCCCGACGCCATCGATTTCGAGACCGGTGCGGCGATGATGCTGCAGGGAATGACGGCGCAGTATCTGCTCCGCCGCACCCATAAGGTGCAACCCGGCGAGACCATCCTGGTGCACGCCGCCGCCGGCGGCGTCGGCCTGATCCTCTGCCAGTGGGCCCGCCATCTCGGCGCCACCGTCATCGGCGTCGTCTCGACGCCGGAGAAGGCCGAGCTGGCCCGCGCCCATGGCGCCGCCCATGTCCTGCTCAACAGCGCCGACATCCCCGCCGAGGTCAAACGCCTCACCGGCGGCGCCATGGTGCCGGTGGTCTATGACAGCATCGGCCGCGACACCTTCATGGCGAGCCTGGACAGCCTCGCCCCGCTCGGCCTGATGGTCAGCTACGGCAATGCCTCCGGCCCGGTCGGCGCGCTCGATGTCGGGCTGCTGGGCGCCAAGGGCAGCCTGTTCCTGACCCGCCCCAGCCTCGCCACCTATACCGCCAAACGCGCCGACCTGATCGGATCGGCGCAAGATCTGTTTGCCGTGGTGCAGTCCGGCGCGGTGAATATTCGCGTCAACCAGCACTTCAAGCTGAGCGAGGCCGCCGCCGCGCACCGCGCCCTGGAAGCGCGGCAGACCACGGGCAGCACGGTGCTGCTGCCCTGACGCCGGAGTATCGCCTCAGCCGCAAATCGGCCGGAGGCCGGGCGTGACCGCCGCTGAGCCGGGAATGGCGACCGGCGATGCGGCGCCCAGCCCCGGCAGCACGCGGCTGACGGCGCTGATCGTCGCCTGCGCCCTGTTCATGCAGAACCTCGACGGCACCGTCATCGCCACCGCGCTGCCGGCGATGGCGCGGTCGTTCGGCGCCGATCCGGTGCACATGAACGTGGCGCTGACCTCCTATCTGCTCAGCCTCGCCGTGTTCATCCCAATGAGCGGCTGGATGGCCGACCGCTTCGGCGCGCGCACCGTCTTTCGCGGCGCCATCGCCGTGTTCACCATCGGCTCGATCCTGTGCGGCCGGGCCGAAACGCTGCCCTTCCTGATTGCCGCGCGGGTGCTGCAGGGCGCCGGCGGCGCCATGATGGTGCCGGTCGGCCGGTTGGTACTGCTGCGCACCGCCGCCAAAAGCGAACTGGTGGCGGCGATGGCCTGGCTGTCCGCCCCGGCGCTGCTCGGCCCGGTGCTGGGGCCGCCGATCGGCGGCATGCTGGTCACCTATGCCTCCTGGCGCTGGGTGTTCGACATCAACGTGCCGATCGGCGTGCTTGGCATCGTGCTGGTCACCCGCTACGTGCCGGACACGCGCGAGCCGGGGGCGACGCGGCTCGATATGATCGGCCTCGTGCTCTCCGGCGTGGCAATGGCCAGCCTGATGTTCGGGCTGGAGGCGGTCGGTCGGGGCGTAGTGTCATCTTGGCTTGCCGGCGGTGCCATCGCGCTCGGCGTCGCCGCCGCCCTGCTCTATTCGCTGCACGCCCGCCGCTCCGCCGCACCGCTGCTCGATTTCACCCTGATGCGGATTCCGACCTTCATGGTCTCGGTGGTCGGCGGCTCGCTGTTCCGCATCGGCGTCGGCGCCACACCGTTCCTGCTGCCGCTGATGCTCCAACTCGGCTTCGGCGACACCGCGCTGCAAAGCGGTCTCGTCACCTTCGCCAGTTCCGCCGGCGCCATCGTCATGAAGCCCGCCGCCACCACCGCGCTGCGCCTGTTCGGCTTTCGCGACACGCTGCTGTGGAACGGCATCTTCTCCGGCATATCGCTGCTGATCTGCGCCGCGTTCCGCCCCGCCTGGCCGATCGTCGCCATCTACGCCGTGCTGCTCACCGGCGGCCTGTTCCGCTCGCTGCAATTCACCGCCTACAACACCATCGCCTATGCCGACATTCCGCCCGGACGGATGAGCGCCGCCACCAGCCTCTATGCCACGCTGCAGCAGGTTTCGCTGACCCTCGGCGTCACCGCCGGCGCGGCGGCGCTGGAGGTGGCGATGTTGACGCACGGCAATGCCCGCCCGGCCCTGGTCGATTTCTCCGCCGCCTTCATCGTCATCGCCCTGGTATCGCTGCTCGGCGCACCGATCTCGCTGCTGATGCCGCGCACCGCCGGCGCCGAACTCAGCGGCCAGCGGGTGCCGACGGCAGCACCAGGTAGAGCGTGACCCAGCCGGCGCGCGCCACCTGCCGCAGATATCCCGCTCCCGGCGGCGCCGCCGCATCGGCATCGGCAGCGAACCGCAGCAGGTAGTCGTAGCGCTGCGGCCAGGCATAGAGCTGGCAGGGGATGTCCGGCATCACCCCGCCGCAGCGCGCGCCCACCGGCGCCCGCGCCAGCGCCGGGCCGCAGCCGCGGGTTGACCCCGGCGATACCAACCAGCGCCAGCGGCAGGCTGAGCCGCTGATAGACCAGCGCATGGTCCACCAGCTCCGCCGGCAGCAGCACACAGCAGACGCCAGCACCGGCAAACGCCAGCAGCATCGGCGGCGCCACCCCCAGTCGCCGCCACCACGCCGATGGCCACCCCCTGTCCGGTGAACCCCGCCAGCAGCCATGCCGGCCGCACGCCCGCCTCCGACCGCAGCCCAAGCCGCAGGATCTGCCCGGCGACGCGCGTCAGCACATCGGCGCTGGCAGCGGAATGGGCCGGGCCGGCCAGCTTGCCGAGGACCAGCGGCAGGCTCGCCGCCGCCGCCAGCGGGACGGCCCGCCGCGCCAGACCCGCCCCGCCAGCCCAACGCCCGATCTCCGTCGAGACCATCAGCAGCAGCAGCAGGCCGAAGGCCACGATATGCGACATCAGGCACAGCACGCCCCAGCCGGCCGCCACGGCCGCAGTCCCCGCCACCGCCTGCCCGTGCGCCCCGACCGGCCGCCGCGCGTGCCACGCCGCCCCCAGCAGCGCCAGCCCCAGACCGACCAGATAGTTGAGCCGACCGTACAGCAGAAAGGCGTTGACCGCCGGCAGTACTGCGATCCACGGCCACCAGCTTCGCCGGCCGAACCAGGCACGATGCAGCGCGATCACCCCGAGCGGCGGCAACAGCATGGCCAATGCGATGAACAGCTTCCCGGCGAGGGTGAGCGGCATCACCTGCGCCAGCCGCGGCACCACGAGGTCCATCGTCATGTTGGGGATGAACGACCGCTCGATGCGAAACATCGCCCGCAGCGCCGGGCTGGCCGCGCCGGTTGCCAGCACATGCAGGCGCGCCAGATGAACAGGATAATCGACCAGCAGCGGGATGCGCGCCGCCGCCATCGGCAGCAACATCAGCAACGCCAGCGCCGCGAAGGCCGCGCTGTCACGCCGCCACCGCGCCGCGCCGCGCCGCCGCTCGGCCCAGTTCAGACCGTCCTGGCCGGCCGCCCGGTCAGGCAGCGGCGGTCGCAGATACGTCATCGCGGCTGCCCCTGCTGCGCACCTTCCCCGCCTAAAGCGCGCGACAGGCGATCGGGAAGCCGGCAGACCGGCGCCGCAACGTCACGTTCGCGTCAGCCGCGCCCGCCCGGCACCGCCGCCACGCCCTGAAACAGGCTGATCCCGCGCAACCGCCCCCAGCCCACCGCCGACGCCGAGGCCGCCCGCGCCAGCACCAGCCGCTCCGGCGGCGCGCCGAGCCAGTCGGGATCGGTCTCCGCCAGCCCCGGCGACCAGCGCAGCTGCAGCAGGTCCAGACCCATGCGGTCGAGCGGCGCCGCCTCCAGCAGATCGACGCCGACGCCGCGCAGCAGCAGCCGGTAGCCGCGGGCCCGAACGAAATCGCGCGCGAACAGGAAGGCCGGCGGATCGGCCAGAATATCGGCCGTCAGCAGATCGAGCGTGACCTGCCGGCGCAGCCCGGACGGCAGCGCCGCGTCGAAGCGCAGGAACTCCGGCGCCAGGATGCTGGCGACGTTGAGGTTGAGGCTGAACGGCCCGGCCCCGGCCAGTTCCCCCGGCGCAGCAAGCAGCGCCAGCATGCGCCGGTCAAGCACACGGGTCAGCCGGCGGAACAGCCACGGATCGGCCGCCACCGCCTGGCCCGGCGCCAGCACCCCGGCGAGTTCCTCGATTGAAAGAAAGCGCTTTTCCCACAGCTTGCGGAACCCGCCGGCGGCGGTGGCGGCACAGATCGGCCGGCGGCGGACGAACCGGGCGACATCGGCCCGCGCCAGCGCCTCCTCCAACGCCGCCAGCGCGACCGCATCGAGCGCCCGGCGCGTCTGCGCCAGCGCCGGCGCCGTGGCCGGCCGCAGGCTGGTCTCGACGAAGTGCAGCAGCGTTCCGGCATCGGCCGGCAGATCGAGCAGACGGCACAGCGCCAGCGGGTCCGGCGCGCCCTCCCCGGCATCGGCGAACAGCCGGGCCAGCGCCGCCATGCTCGCCGCCACCGCCGCATCCGCCGCGCCGCGCCAGACCAGCGCCAGATCGCCGTTGGGCAGGACGAATTCCTGCACCCGCCCGACCAGCCGCAGCGGGTCCAGCGCCGCCCGGGCCAGCCGCAGATGCGTCGGCCGGGCGAAGGCGGCGGGCAGCGCCGACAGCAGCAGCAGCAGCGCCCGCCGCGCCACCCGCGCCGCGATGCAGTCCTGCGCCAGCGCGATCAGCCGCGCCGCCGCCGCCGCCGGGTCCGGCGGCGCCTCGGCCCGCGCCGCCGACCCCATCATGCCGCGGCGTCCAGCAGCGGCTGATTGCGGCAGAACCGCCGCCCGGCCGGGCCGGTCGCCGCGCCGCGCTCCTGGCATTGCCGCAAGGTGCATGCGGCGGCCTGCGGACAGATCAGCATGCGGCCGGCGGCCAGCATGGCATCGACATACCGGCCCTGGAACCGCCGGATCCCCTCGGCCCGGCCCCAGGCGATGGCCGCCTCGTCCTCGGCGCGTTGCAGCACGATGCGCGCCGGCCCGGCCGCGCGCAGCCCCGCCGCCAGTTCCACCCGCTCGCCACCGGCAAGCTCGGACAGCCGCGGCGACCAGTCGAGCTTCATCAGATCGGCCCGCAGCCGCCACGGCCGCCCCAGCAGCAAGGCCAGATACGGCACGCAATCGAGCACCAATGTCACACCCAGCGCCGCCGCCGCGGCGCGCGCCTGGGCAAATCCGGCGGCATCGGCCGTGGCCTCGACCAGTGAGACCTCGGCGCCGAGGCGTTGCCCGAGCGCCTGGCAGCGCCGGGCGAAGCCGGCAAACTCGCCGCCAAGCAGGGTCGGCAGCGCGAGATTCAGATGCAGCCGCGGCGTTCGTGCCCGCGCCGCGTCGAGCGGACCGCCGCCGCCAAGCGCGCCCGTCAGCGCCGCCAGCATGCGCCGGTCGAGCCGCGCCGCGAGGTGGCGGAACAGATAAGGGTCGGCCGCCGCAGTGGCGCCGGCGCGCGCCTCCAGCGCCGGGATACTGAAACCAAGCTCGCGATACAGCGGTCGCAACCCCGCCGCCCCCGGTCCCACCAGCGCGGCGGTCTGCGCCTGGGTAATGTCGGCGATGCCGGCCTGCTGCAGCACCACCTCCATCGCCTCGACCAGATGCGCCGCGTCGGGCGCCGGTGTGGCGGCTGGTGCTGGCCGGACGAGGCTTTCGGCCAGCCGTTCGGCGGCATAGGCGAGCACGGCATGGCCTTCGCCGGCCAGCCGCCAGCGCGACATAAGCGTCGCCGCGTCCGCAACATCGGGCCGCAGCAGCCGGCCGAGCACCGATGGCAACCGGCCGGGGGACGACGCGGCGGCGGCGTCGCCGCCGGCGCGGTCATCGTCATCGTCATCATCGTCGCGGCAGAGCAGCGCCAGATCGCCGTTGCCGAGGCTGAAAACCTGCCCGTCATGCAACTGTGCGGTGTCCTGGAGGATGGCGCGGGCGATGCGCACATGATGCGGCCGCGGCGCCGGCGGACGCAGCCGCGACAGGTGCAGCACCAGCGCAATCCGACCCTCGGGATGGCGCAGCGCCCGCTCCGCGGCATCGCGCAGATGCCGCTCGCCGGCCGCACCCGGCGCAACGATCCGCCATGCTGCGACTTTGAGGGCCGGGCTGCGGATCGCATCCGGTTCCGTCATTTCGGCCACATGAGGTGTCCCGATGCCGCGTTTTGCATGCTGATCTCGACGGCTCCGGCTGACACGCGATGTTCGGCGCCGCCCGCTCGAACCGCGCGGGCGATGTCGCTAAGCTGCCGTTCCATGATTACCTTGACGTTAGCACCCGCGACGCTGCCCGAAGGCCAACGCGTCTATGCCGTCGGCGACGTGCATGGCTGCGACGACCGCCTGGCGATGATGCATGGCCTGATCGCCGCTGATCTCGCCGCCCGTCCGGTCGCCGATCCGGTGGTGGTCCATCTCGGCGACTATATCGACCGCGGCGAGGCCAGCGCCGCGGTGATCGGGCGGCTGATGACGCCGTGGTCGGGGCCGGTGGCGCCGCGCATCGTCAACCTCACCGGCAACCACGAGGCGATGATGTTGACGGCCATCGACAGCGGCGACGCCGACGAAGCGCTGCAATGGCTGTCCAATGGCGGCGCGCAATCGCTGGCAAGCTGGGGCGTGCCGCGGCGGACGCGCCAACGCGACTGGGCGCGCGCCATTCCGCCGGACCATCTGGCGTTCATGCGCGGCCTCGACGTGCGCTTCCAGGCCGGCGGCTATCTGTTCGTTCATGCCGGTCTGCGCCCCGGCGTGCCGCTGGAGCGGCAGTCGCGCCACGATATGCTGTGGATCCGCGAGCCTTTCCTGTCCTGGCAGGGCGAACTGCCGTCGGTCGTCGTGCATGGCCACACGCCCGACCACGACGCCGTGGTGCGCGCCAATCGGATTGGCGTGGACACTGGCGCCGTGCTGGGCGGCGTGCTCACTTGTGCGGTGCTGGAAGGCGACCGGATGGGGTTTTTGCGCGCATGAGGGAGGTGCGCGGCCCGCGGCGCCGGCGGCACCCATACCGCGAGATCGGAGCGCATGGCACGAGCTGAGGACGACACGGCGACAACGACGGATCTGGCGCAGGCGGTCCGCCGCCTCGGCCGCGCCAGCGTGCTGGTGGTGGGTGATGCCATGCTCGACCAATATGTTTGTGGCCAGGTCGAGCGGGTCAGCCCGGAAGCACCGGTGCCGGTGCTGGCGGTCGAGCGCGAGCTGGCCATGCCGGGAGGGGCCGGCAACGTGGTGCGCAATCTCGGCGCGCTCGGCGCCGCCGTCGCCTTCGTCTCGGTGGTCGGCGATGACCAGGCCGGCAGCGACCTGACCGGGCTGATCGGCGGCCAGCCGGGCGTCGAGCCTTGGCTGCTGGTCGAGGGCGGGCGCATCACCACGACGAAAATCCGCATGCTGGCGCACGGCCAGCAATTGCTGCGCGTCGATCGTGAGCAGACCTCGCCGATCCACCCCAAACTCGCCGAACGGCTGCTGCGCATCGCCCGCGACGCGATGGCGGCGACCAGCGTGACCATTCTCTCCGACTATCGCAAGGGCGTGCTGGCCGGCGACCTGCCGGGGCAGCTCATCGCCGCGGCGCGGCAGGCGGGGCGGCGGGTGCTGGCCGATGTGCGTGGCGGCGATGCCGCGTCCTATGCCGGCGCCGACGTGCTGCTGACCGGCCGGCGCGACCTCGCGCGGGCCAGCGGCCTGCCGGTCGATGACGACGCCGCCATCGCCGCGGCGGCCGAGGCGTTGCGCCATGCCCACGGCTTCGGCGCCGTGCTGGTCGGCCGCGGCGAGGCGGGGGTAACGCTGGCTCATGAGGGCGATACCGTCCATCTGCGCGGCGAGGCGATGGAGGTGTTCGACGTCTCCGGTGCCGGCGATACCGCGGTGGCGACGCTCGGCGCCGCGCTGGCCACCGGGGCGACGCTGACCCTGGCGGCGCGGCTGGCCAATCTCGCCGCGCGCATCGCCATGGGCCGGGTCGGAACCGCGGTGGTGCGCGAACAGGATTTTCTCGCCGCGCTATCGCCCGAACACGGGGTTTTGCGCAAGATCGTCTCGCCGGAGACAGCGGCCGAGCAGATCGAACGCTGGCGCCGCCGCGGCCTGCGCAGCGGTGTGGTGTTGGGCTGCTTCGACCCGCTCGGCCCCGGTCACCAGCATTTGCTGACCCAGGCGCGCGCCCGCTGCGACCGGCTGGTGGTGGCGCTGGCCGACGACGCCGAGGTGCGGCGGCGCAAGGGTGCCGACCGGCCGCTGCAGATGGAGGCCGACCGTGCCGCCCGGCTCGCCGCCTTGGCAGCGGTCGATCTCGTCGTCACCGGGCATGACGGCCCGCCGTCGGCGCTGCTGCAGACCTTGCGGCCGGATCTGCTGGTCACCGGCGGCACCGCGCCGGTGGCCGACTGGAGCGGCGACGTGCTGCAGGGCGAGCGGCTGGCCGAACCCGCCTGATGCCGGTTAGCCGACCAGCACCCCGTGCTGGCGCAGAAACCCGAGCAGCGGCAGCAGCGGCAGCCCGACGATGGCGGCGTGCTCGCCCGCCACCGCATCAAACAGATGCACCCCGCGGCCCTCCAGCCGATAGGCGCCGACCGTCGCGCACAGCCCCTCACCCTCGGCCGCCAGATAGGCGTCGAGAAACGCATCGCTGAACCCCCGCATGGTCAGCCGCGGCCGTGCCACATGCTGCCACAGACGTTGCCCGTCGCGCAGGCACAGCACCGCCGTCATCAGCGTATGGCTGCGGCCGCGCAGCGCCGTCAGTTGGGCGCGCGCCTCCTCGATGTCGCGCGGCTTGTCGAACCAGCGGTCGCCGCAGACGAGCAACTGGTCGCAGCCGATGACCAGCGCCGCGGGATGTCGCCGGGCAATGCGCTCGGCTTTCAGCGCCGCGAGCAGCAGCGCGGTGTCGTCGGCAGCCGCCCCCTCGCGCTGCGCCGCCTGCTTGACCGCCGCCTCGTCGATCGCTGCCGCCGTCGCGGTGAACTGCAGCCCGGCGCGCTCCAGCAGCGTCCGCCGCGCCGCCGAGGCGCTGGCCAGGATCAGTTCCGGCATCGCCGCCTGCAGCATCAGGGTGCCGCGGTCTCGGTCTTGCGCCGGCGCAGATGCCAGGCGTCCATCAGCTGCAGCACCGTCGCCGCCGTCTCCTCGATCGAGCGGCGGGTAACGTCGATCACCGGCCAGCCGCGCCGCGCGCACAGCCGCCGCGCCCACAGCAATTCGGTCTTCACCGTCTCTAGATCGACATAATCCCCGCTGTCATGGCGCAGCGGCGCCGACGGGCCGCCGGCGCCGATCAGCCGCAGCCGGTGGCGGCGGATTTCGATCAGCGCCTCGGCATCCAGCGTCAGCCCGATCACCGGCGTCTGCGGCGCCTCCAGTCCGGGCGGGTCGGGCAGATTGGGCACCAGCGGGATATTGGCCGCCTTGATGCCGCGATTGGCGAGATAAAACGAGGTCGGCGTTTTCGACGAGCGCGACACGCCGACCAGCACCACGTCGGCGTCGGCGATGCCGGCCGGGGACTGGCCGTCGTCATGGGCAAGGACGAAATGCATGGCGTCGATGCGGCGGAAATAATCGGCGTCGAGCACGTATTGCCGCCCCGGCCGCGACATCGCCGCCTCGCCGAACTGATCCTGCAGCATCGTCAGCACCGGATCGAGCACATGCACCACCGCGACCCCGAGCCGATGGCACGCCGTTTCCATCTCGGCGCGCAAGCTTTTTTCCACCAGCGTCGAAAGCACCGGGCCGGGTTCCGCCTCGATCCCCTCCAGAACCCGGTGAAGCTGAAAGCGGGTGCGGATCAGGCTCCAGCGATGATGCACGATCTGCGCGTGCTCGAACTGGGCGACGGTGGCGCGGGCGATCGAGTTCAGCGTCTCGCCGGTGGCGTCCGACACCAAATGCAGATTGATCCGGTTGGACATGTCAGGGCGCACCGATGCTGAGGCGGCCGAGGATACCGGGGATTGCGGGGACAATCATCCCCGTCCGCCAGCGCTGCTGTGAGAGTCGGGGATGACCGGGCCGGACGCGGGTACGGTTGACAAGCTGAGGGCGGCGCCCGTGCCATCTGTGGACAGACCGGCCGGCGCCGCCCCGGCGGGCGAGTCGCCTGCCTGCGCAGACTGTGGATAACAACCGGGGAAGCACCGGGTCAGCCGGGTACCACCTTATCCACAGGCATCTACTGTTTCCGCAATCTCCTCTTTAGAGTTTATCTGTTAAGAGAAAGTGGACCGGCAGGACAGGACGACCATGGGCAAACGGCTGCTGCGTGCTTTGGCGGGCGAGGCGGTATGGCCGCCGCCGCTGTGGCTGATGCGTCAGGCCGGGCGCTATCTGCCGGAATACCGCGCGCTGCGCGCCGAGGCCGGCGATTTCGTGAGTCTGTGCACGACACCGGCGCTCGCCGCCGAGGTGACGCTGCAGCCGCTGCGCCGCTATGGCATGGATGCCGCGATCCTGTTCAGCGACATCCTGATGCTGCCCTGGGCGCTCGGTCAGGGGCTGCGCTTCGCCGAGGGCGAGGGGCCGATGCTGCCGCCGATCCGCGACGCGGCGGGGCTGGCCACGCTCGATCCGGCGCGGCTGCCGGGCGCCATCGCGCCGATCCTGGAGGCGGTGCGGCGGGTCCGCGCCGAGGTTGGCGACGCGGCGCTGATCGGCTTCGCCGGCGCCCCGTTCACCGTCGCCTGTTACATGATCGAGGGGCATGGCGGTGATTTCGCCGAGGCGCGCGCCCTGGCATGGCGCGACCCGGCGCTGTTTGGCGCGCTCATGGCGCTGCTGACCGAAACCACCATCATCTATCTGGCGGCGCAGATCGAGGCCGGGGCGGAGGCGGTGATGCTGTTCGACAGTTGGGCCGGTCTGCTGCCGCCGGCACTGTTCCGCCGCCATGTCATCGCCCCGGCGGCGCAGATCACCGCGGCGCTGCGCGCCCGCTCCCCCACCGTGCCGGTGATCGGCTTTCCGCGGCTGGCCGGGCTGCTGCTCGGTGCCTATGCGGCGGCGACCAAGGTGCAGGGTCTCGGTCTCGACACCGCCGCCGACCCGACCGAGGCGGCGCGGCTGGTGCCGGCGACGATGGCGCTGCAGGGCAATCTCGATCCGCTGGCGCTGGTCGCCGGCGGTGCGGCGATGGCGGACGGCATCGCCGACATCCTGGCGGCGATGCGCGGACGGCCGTTCGTGTTCAATCTCGGCCACGGCATCGTGCCGCTGACGCCGCCCGAGCATGTCGCCGATCTCGTCCGTCTCGTGCGGGCGGCTTGACCTTGGGCGCGGTTCCGCCACCTTGGCGGTTATGACGCGCGCCCCCCGGACCGCTCCCCGCATCGCCATCGTGCTGTTCAACCTCGGCGGTCCAGACCGGCTGGAGGCGGTGCGGCCATTTCTGGTTAACCTATTTACCGACCCTGCCATCCTGCGGGTGCCGTTTCTTGTCCGCCCCTTGCTGGCCCGGATCATCGCCCGTGCGCGCACCAAGCCGGCGACGGAGAATTATGCCCGCCTCGGCGGCGCCTCGCCGCTGCTGGCACTGACCGAGCAGCAGGCGCGGGCGCTGGAGGCGGCGCTGCCGGAGGTCTCGGCGCGCTGCTTCGTCGCCATGCGCTACTGGCATCCGTTCAGTCTGCAGGCGGCGCGCGCGGTCAAGGACTGGGACCCCGACCATGTCGTGTTGCTGCCGCTCTACCCGCATTTTTCCACCACCACGACCGGCAGCAGCCTCGATGCGTGGCGCGAGGCGGCGGTGCGGGTCGGGCTGATCAAGCCGGTCAGCACGCTGTGCTGCTATTACGAAGACCAGAGCTTCGTCGCCGCCACCGCGGCGATCGTCCGGCGGCATGTCGAGCAGGCACGGGCGGCGCTGGAGCCGGGCCTGCGGCTGCGGGTGCTGTTCTCCGCCCACGGACTGCCGGAGGTCATCGTGCGGGCCGGCGACCCCTATCAGTTCCAGGTCGAGCGTACGGTGGCGGCGGTGGTGCGGCAGATGGCGCTGCCCGGCCTCGATCACGTCGTCTGCTATCAGTCGCGCGCCACGCCGCAGCGCTGGATCGGCCCGTCAACCGATGCCGAGGTGGCGCGCGCTGCGGCCGACAAGGTGGCGGTGGTGGTGGTGCCGATCGCCTTCGTCTCCGAGCATTCGGAAACCCTGGTCGAACTCGACATCGAGTATCAGGAACTGGCGCACCGGCTGGGTGTGCCGGGGTATTTCCGGGTGCCGACGCAGAATGCCGATGCCGGGTTCATTGCCGCCCTGGCCGATCTGGTGCGCGGCGCGATCAGCCACGGCCCCGGCCTGTGCAGCTTCGCCGGCGGCGGCACCTGTCCGGCGCCGCATCGCGACTGTCCGCATGTCCGCGCCGGCGCTGCCTTCGCCGCGCCGGTGGCACCCCGTCTGGCGGTGGCGGCGTGATGCTGCGGCTGGTGATCTTCGATTGTGACGGGGTGCTGGTCGATAGCGAAAGCGTGTCCAACCGCATCATCGCCGAGGACCTGACCGCCCGCGGCTGGCCGATGCACACGGCGGAGGCGACGCGCCGCTTCGTCGGCACGACGCTGCCTGACATGCGCCCGACCATCGAGGCGCGGCTCGGCGCCGCGCTGCCAGCGAACTGGGCGGCGGCGCTGCGCCAGCGCATCGTCGCGGCGCTGGCGGTGGAGGCGACCGCCATCCCCGGCGCGCTGGCGGCCCTGCGCTCGGTGCAGGCGATGGGGCTGGCCTGGCGCATCGCATCCAACTCCTCGCACGCCGAAATGGCGGCGAAGTTCGCCCGTCTCGGCATTGCCGAGCTGGTTGCCGGGCGGGTCCACAGCTTTACCGATGTCGCGCGCGGCAAGCCGGCCCCCGACCTGTTCCTCGCCGCCGCCGCCGCCGAGGGTGTCAGCCCGACCGATTGCGTCGTGGTGGAAGATTCGCCGCCCGGCGTTGCCGCCGCGGTGGCGGCGGGCATGGCCTGCCTTGCCTATGTCCCGCAGGGTGACGGCGCCGCCCTGCGGGCCGCCGGCGCCATGCCGTTCGCCGCGATGGCCGAATTGCCCGACCTGCTGATCGCCCGGCGGCGGCGGGCGGCATGATCGGCGCGCTGCTGCTGGCGCTGTATCCCTGGGTCAAGGCGCTGCATGTCGTCAGCATGGTCGCCTGGATGGCGGGAATGTTCTATTTGCCGCGGCTGTTCGTCTATCATTGCGACGTACCGCGCGGCACGGCGGAAAGCGAGCGCTTCAAGCTGATGGAACGCCGGCTGCTAAAGCAGATCACCAATCCGGCGATGATGGCGACGTTCACCTTCGGCATTCTGCTGGTGCTGACCCCCGGGGTGATCGACTGGACCGCTGGATGGTGGCACGTCAAGCTGGCCGCCTTGGTGCTGATGAGCACGCTGCACGGCTTCCTGCCGCGCTGGCGGCGTGATTTCCTGCATGACCGCAACACCCGCTCGCCGCGGTTCTTCCGTATCATTAACGAAATCCCGACCGTGCTGCTGCTGGTCATCGTGCTGATGGTGATTGCCCGGCCGTTCTGAGCGTATGAAGTTCCCTTGAACATCGCGGTTGCCGGTCCACCTGAGCTTGACGGCGCGTGGCAGGCTGGATAGCGTGCCTCGTGTCCGGGCCGGCGGGACGATACGCCGGCCGAACCTCCCTGTTCCCCCTCCGTCGGGACAGTGCCGGCCTCCGGGCTTCCGGGCCGCTGCGCCCAGGATTATTCCCGCGTCCCGCCAGCACGCGTCCGACCCTCGCACCCAAGGCGCGATTCCATGCACCTCGCCGAACTCAAGGCAAAATCTCCGGCGGATCTGCTCAGCTTCGCCGAATCCCTGCAGATCGAGAACGCATCGTCTTTGCGCAAGCAGGACATGATGTTCGCGATTCTGAAAAACCTCGCCGAAAATGAGCAGGCGATCCACGGCGAAGGCACGCTGGAGATCCTCTCCGACGGGTTTGGCTTCCTGCGCAGCGCCGAAAGCAATTTCCTGCCCGGCCCGGACGATATTTACGTCTCGCCCTCGCAGGTGCGGCGCTTCGCGCTGCGCACCGGCGATTCCGTCGAGGGACAGATCCGCGCGCCGCGCGACGGCGAACGTTACTTCGCCCTGCTCAAAGTCAACACGATCAATTTCGAGCCGCCCGAGGCGGTACGCCACCGCATCAACTTCGACAATCTGACGCCGCTCTACCCCGACCGGCGGCTGAAAATGGAGGTCGAGAACTTCCAGTCGGTGGCCAAAGGGCCGAACAAGGATCTGACGCCGCGGGTGATCGACCTGATCGCGCCAATGGGGCTGGGGCAGCGGGCGTTGATCGTGGCGCCGCCGCGCACCGGCAAGACGGTGATGCTGCAGAATATCGCCACCGCCATCAGCTCGAACCACCCCGACGTGTTCCTCATCGTGCTGCTGATCGACGAGCGGCCGGAGGAAGTCACCGACATGGCGCGCACGGTCAAAGGCGAAGTGATCGCCTCGACCTTCGATGAGCCCGCGACGCGGCATGTTCAGGTGACCGAGATGGTGCTGGAGAAGGCCAAGCGGCTGGTCGAGCACAAGCGCGACGTGGTCATCCTGCTCGACAGCATCACCCGGCTGGCGCGCGCCTATAACAGCGTCGTGCCCAGCAGCGGCAAGGTGCTGACCGGCGGTGTCGATGCCAACGCGCTGCAGCGGCCGAAGCGCTTCTTCGGTGCCGCCCGCAACATCGAAGAAGGCGGCTCGCTGACCATCATCGCCACCGCGCTGATCGACACCGGCAGCCGGATGGACGAGGTGATTTTCGAGGAGTTCAAGGGCACCGGCAACTCCGAGATTATTCTCGACCGCAAGCTGTCCGACAAGCGCACCTTCCCGGCCATCGACATCACCAAGTCGGGCACCCGCAAGGAAGAACTGCTGGTCGATCGCGGCACGCTGTCGAAAATGTGGGTGCTGCGGCGCATCCTCAACCCGATGGGCACGATGGATGCGATGGACTTCCTGCTCGACAAGCTGAAATACAGCAAGACTAATCAGGATTTCTTCGACGCGATGAACACCTGATCGCCGGCCGCCTGGCGGTGCTGCTGCGGCCGTCGCCGCATTACCGTTCCGACAGCGTCCCAGGCGCCGGGTCGATTTGCGATGTCGATCGCGTATCGCGCATCAGCGTGTACACCAGCAGCGAGATGAAGATGCAGCCGGTGATGTACCAGTAAAACAGCGGCTCATGGCCGAGCCGGCGGAACCACAACCCGACATATTCGGCGGTGCCGCCGAACACCGACACGGTCACCGCATAGGGCAGCGCCACGCCCAGCGCACGGATCTCGGCGGGGAACAATTCCGCCTTCACCACCGCATTGATCGCGGTATAGCAACTGACGATCACCAGCGCCCCCATTACCAGCAGAAACGCCACCACCGGATCATGCGTCCTGGCCAACGCCGACAGGATCGGCACGGTGAACAGCGTGCCCAGCACGCCGAAGCCGATCAGCACCGGCCGCCGCCCGACCACGTCCGACAGCGCCCCCACCGCCGGCTGCAGACACATATAGAGGAACAGCGACAGCGTCGAAATCAGCGTCGCCGTCTGGCGTGACAGGCCGACCGAGTTGACCAGGAATTTCGGCATGTAAACGGTGTCGGCATAGAAGGCGAGGGTGCCGCCGAGCGTCAGCCCGACGACGATCGCCACCTCGCGCTTGTGCCTGACCAGTTCGCGCCAAGTGCCGGCGGCGCCGCGCCGGCGCTCGTGCAGGAAGGCGTCGGTCTCGGCCATGTTGCGCCGCAGCAGGACGCCTGCCAGCGCCAGTGCGGCGCCGAGCAGGAACGGGATGCGCCAGCCCCACGCCTCAAGCTGTGCGGTGCTGAGCAGGAAGCGCTGCAGCACCAGCAGCGTCAGGCTGGCCAGCAACTGTCCGCCGATCAGGGTGACGTACTGAAAGCTGGCATAGAAGCCGCGATGGCGCGCGGTCGCGATCTCGCTGAGATAGGTGGCCGAGGCACCGTATTCGCCGCCGAGCGAAATCCCCTGCACCATGCGCGCCAACACCAGGATCAGCGGCGCCGCGGCGCCAACGCTGGCATAGGTCGGGCACAGACCGACCACCAGCGAGCCGCAGCACATCAGCATCACCGAGAACAGCAGGGCGGTGCGCCGGCCGTGCCGGTCGGCATAGGCGCCCATCACCCAGCCGCCGACCGGGCGCATGATGAAGCCGAGTGCGAAGATGCCGGCGGTGTTGAGCAACTGCCCGGTCGGGCTGGCGCCGGGGAAGAAGGCGCGGGCAAAGTAGAGCGAGAAGAACGAATAGACGTAAAAATCGTACCATTCGATCAGATTGCCGACCGAGCCGCCGAAGATCGAGGCCAGGAGGCGGCGCCGGCCGGGGCCGGCGCCGCTGGCGGCTGTGCTCAGGGCCGGCGAACTCACACCGCGACCTTCATCCGCGCCGCCTGATGCGCGGCGATGGCGGCGATTTCGACGATCTGACTGACCGAGGCATCCATCGGCACCAGTTGCGCGGCATGGGTCAGGCCGATGAGCAGCGGCCCGATCGTGCTGCCGCCGCCGAGCCGCGGCGCCAGCCGCGAGGTGATGTGGGCCGAGTGCAGCCCCGGCATCACCAGTACATTCGCCGGCCCGGTCAGCCGGCAGAACGGATAGAGGGCGCGGTACGACTCTTCCAGCGCGACATCGGGCGACATTTCGCCATCATATTCGAAATCGACGCCGCGCGCATCCAGCGCCGCCACCGCCTCGCGCATGGTATTGACCGTCACATGCATCGGATTGCCGAAGGTCGAATGCGACAGCAGCGCCACCCGCGGCTCGTGGCCCAGTTCGCGCGCCGCCGTGGCGGCGCCGCAGCAGATATCGGCAAGCTGCTTCGGGTCGGGGCGGAAATGCATCAGCGTGTCGGCGATGAAAATGGTCGCCCCGCGCACCCCGACCATCAGCGTCAGCCCGAAGGCGATGCCGCCCGCCACCGGGTCGATCGCCAGCGCGATGTCGTCGAGGCAGACCGAGGCGGCGCGGGTCAGCCCGGTCACCATCGCATCGGCATCGCCGGTCGCCACCATGCTGGCGGCGAAGACGTTGCGGTCCTGGTTCACCATGCGCTGACAGTCGCGGAACATGTAGCCGCGGCGGCGCAGCCGCTGATAGAGAAAATCGGTGTATTTGGCGTTGTTGTGCGACAGCCGCGCGTTGTGGATTTCCAGCCCCTCGGCGTGGCCGAGGCCGAGCCGCGCCATCGTCGCGCGCACCCGCTCCTCGCGCCCGATCAGCACCGGCATGCCGTGGCCGGCGTTGCGGAAGGCGACGGCGGCGCGCACCATCTTTTCCTCCTCGCCCTCGGCGAACACCACGCGCTTGGGGTTGCTGCGCACGCTTTCCATGATCGCGTCGAGCGCATTGGCCGTCGGGTCGAGGCGGCCGGACAGTTCGCGGGTGTATTTGCGCAGATCGGCAAGCGGCTTGCGCGCCACCCCGGACTCCATCGCCGCGCGGGCCACCGCCGGCGGCAGGCGCGAGATCAGGCGCGGGTCGAAGGCGTTGGGGATGATGTATTCGGGGCCGAACTGCAGCCGGTGGCCGGCGCCGGCGGTGCTGACCTCGTCGGGCACGTCCTCGCGCGCCAGTTGCGCCAGCGCCTCGGCGGCGGCGATCTTCATCGCCTCGTTGATGGTGCGCGCCCGCACGTCCAGCGCGCCGCGGAAGATGTAGGGAAAGCCGAGGACGTTGTTGACCTGGTTGGGATAATCGCTGCGCCCGGTGGCGATGATGGCGCGCGGGCTGGCGGCGCGCGCCTCCTCCGGGGTGATTTCCGGGTCGGGATTGGCCATCGCGAAGATGATCGGCCGCTCCGCCATGCGGCGCACCATGTCCTGGGTCAGCGCGCCTTTGGCCGACAGGCCGAAAAAGGCGTCTGCGCCCTCCAGCGCCTCGCTCAGCGTGCGCGCCGCGGTCGGCACGGCATGGGCGCTCTTCCACTGGTTCATGCCGTCGGTGCGGCCCTGGTACACCACGCCCTTGGTGTCGCACAGGATGATGTTGTCATGCGGCGTGCCCATCGCCTTGAGCAGCTCGACGCAGGCGATGGCCGCGGCCCCGGCGCCGTTGACCACCAGCCGGATCGACCGCAGGTCGCGCCCGGTCAGCAGGCAGGCGTTCATCAGCCCGGCGGCGGCGACGATCGCGGTGCCGTGCTGATCGTCGTGGAACACCGGAATATCCATCAGCTCGCGCAGCCGGTCCTCGATGATGAAGCACTCCGGCGCCTTGATGTCTTCGAGGTTGATGCCGCCGAAGCTGGGGCCGAGATAGCGCACGCATTCGATGAACTGATTGACGTCCTCGGTGCCGATGCACAGGTCGATGCCATCGACATCGGCGAAACGTTTGAACAGCGCCACCTTGCCTTCCATCACCGGCTTGCTGGCGAGCGCCCCGAGATTGCCGAGGCCGAGCACCGCGGTCCCGTTGGACACCACGGCGACCATGTTGCCCTTGCTGGTGTAGTCATAGGCGGTGCTGGGATCGCGGTGGATTTCCAGGCACGGCTCGGCGACGCCGGGCGAATAGGCGAGCGAGAGGTCGCGCGCGGTGACCAGCGGCTTGGTGATGCGGATTTCGAGCTTGCCGGGACGCCCGGAGGCGTGCATGGCCAGCGCCTCCTGCGCCGAAATGCGGGCAGTGCGCGGATCGCTGATGCCGTCGGCCATGCGGTCCCCTCCTTTGTGTTGTTTGATTGGACGTTGGCTCATCGTGGCGCACTCCCGCACCGCTTCACAAGCCGTCTGCTTCGCAACCGCCGCCGCGACGGGTAAGGCCAGGGCATGACCTCGCGACCTCGTGCGCCGAATGCGGCCAGCGGCGCCGCCGGCGCGACGCCGGCAATGGCCCAGTGGTTCGCTGCCAAGGCGGCGCATCCGGACGCGCTGGTGTTCTTCCGCATGGGCGACTTCTACGAGCTGTTCTTCGCCGATGCCGATGCTGCCGCCGCCGCACTCGGCATCGCGCTGACCCATCGCGGGGTGCATGACGGCCGGCCGATCCAGATGTGCGGGGTGCCGGTGCATGCGGCAGACGGATACCTGTTGCGCCTGATCCGCAGGGGTTTCCGCGTCGCCGTGGCCGAGCAGATGGAGGACCCGAAGACCCGCACCGGCAAAGCGCCGCTCCGGCGCGAGGTGGTGCGGCTGGTGACGCCCGGCACGCTGACCGAAGACGCGCTGCTGGAGGCCGGGCGGCCAAATCTGCTGCTCGCGCTGGCCGGCTCGGCTGGCCGGCTCGGCGCCGCCTGGATCGACATTTCCACCGGCGGCTTCGACACCGCCGACATCGCCGCCGCCGACCTGCCGGCGCTGCTCGGCCGGCTCGACCCGGCCGAGGTGCTGGCGCCGCCGGCGCTGCCGCTCGGCGAGTGGGCGGCGCGCCGCGCCCCCGACCCGGCCGACCCGCCGGGCGAGGCGCGGCGGCGGCTGGCCGAGGCGCTCGCGGTGGCCAGTGTCGATGCGTTCGGCGTGTTCTCCGACAGCGAGGCGGCGGCGGCGCTGCTGGCGCTCGACTATGTGCGGGCGACGCAGGCCGGCAAGCTGCCGCATCTGTCGCCGCCGGCGCCGCAGGGGGTTGACGGACGCATGGAGATGGACGCAGCGACGCGCGCCAGCCTGGAGATCGTGCGGGCGCGCGACGGCGGCAGCGTGCATGCGCTGCTCGGCGCCGTCGATCGCACGCTGACCGCGGCCGGCGCCCGGCGGCTCGCCGAATGGCTGGCGGCGCCGTTGACCGATGTGACGGCGATCGCGGCGCGGCAGGATGCGTGGCGCTATCTGCTGGCTGCGCCGGATGTCGCCGGCGCGGTCCGCGCGGCGCTGCGCGGCGCCGGCGACATGGCGCGGGCATTGTCGCGGCTGTCGCTCGGCCGTGGTGGCCCGCGCGATCTGGCGGCACTCTGCCGCGGTCTGCAGGCGGGGCAGGCGGCGGCGGCGGCGCTGGCCGGGATGCCGCCCGCCCTGCTGGCGGCGGCGGGCGCGGCGCTCGATCCGGCGCCGGGGCTGGCGGCGCGGCTGACCGCGGCGCTGAGCGATCCGGCGCCGCTGCGGCTGGAGGAGGGCGCCATCGCCGCCGGCTTCGACGCCGAACTGGATGCCGAGCGGGCGCTGCGCGACGACAGCCGCCGCGTCATCGCCGCGCTGCAGCTCGACTATGCGCAGCAGTACGGCGTCGCCAGCCTGAAAATCCGCCACCACCAGCAACTCGGCTACGTCATCGAGGCGCCGGCGGCGGCGGCGGAGAAACTGCGCCAGCATGCCGATCTGACCTTGCGTCAGGGTATGGCCAACGGCGCCCGCTATTCCACCGCGGCGCTGGCCGATCTCGACCGCCGCATCGCCGAGGCGGCCGAGCGCGCCGCGCTGCGCGAGCGCCGCGTGTTCGCCGCGCTCTGTGCCGACGCGCTGGCGGTGGCCGAGCCGCTGGCCGCCTGCGCCGCCGCGCTGGCGCTGCTCGATGTCGCGCAATCCTGCGCCCGGCTCGCCGAACCCGGCACCTGGTGCCGGCCCGAGGTGAGCGCCGACGCCGCCTTCGAGGTGACGGCGTGCCGCCATCCGGTGGTCGAGGCGGCGCTGGCCGGCGGCGGCGCCTTCGTGCCCAATCACTGCGCGCTGCCGGCCGAGGGGCGGGTGCTGTTGCTGACCGGGCCGAACATGGCCGGCAAATCGACCTTCCTGCGGCAGAACGCGCTGGCCGCGGTGCTGGCGCAGGCCGGGCTGCCGGTGCCGGCGGAGCGGGCCCGCATCGGCGTCGTCGATCGGCTGTTCTCGCGCGTCGGCGCCGCCGACGATCTGGCGCGCGGACGCAGCACCTTCATGGTCGAGATGACGGAGACCGCCGCCATCCTGCATCGCGCCGGGCCGCAGAGCCTCGTCGTCGTCGATGAGATCGGCCGCGGCACGGCGACGCTGGATGGCCTGGCCATCGCCTGGGCGGTGCTGGAGGCGCTACACAATGTCGTGCGCTGCCGTGTCATTTTTGCCACGCACTTCCACGAACTCGCCGGGC
Organism: Pseudomonadota bacterium; assembly: GCA_021845985.1. Classification (GTDB taxonomy): domain Bacteria; phylum Pseudomonadota; class Alphaproteobacteria; order Acetobacterales; family Acetobacteraceae; genus JAFKFJ01. The sequence goes on from JAJZES010000020.1 coordinate 88,623, forward strand.
TGACCGGCGAGCTGCCGCGGCTCGCGCCGCACGCCATGCGGGTGAAGGAATACCGCGGCGAGGTGGTGTTCCTCCATGAGGTCGCCGCCGGCGCCGCCGGGCGAAGCTGGGGCGTGCATGTGGCGCGGCTGGCCGGGGTGCCGGCGCCGGTGGTCAAACGCGCAGCCGCGCTGCTGACCGCGCTGGAGGCGCGGGCCGGGCGGCTGACCGATGCCGCGGCGCTGCCGCTGTTTGCCGCGGCGCCGCCGCCGCCGGCCGCAGACGCGCTGCGCCGCGCGCTGGCCGCCCTCGACCCCGACCGTTTGAGCGCGCGCGAGGCGCTGGCCGAGCTGTATCGGCTGAAGGAGATGTTAGACTAGGCGGAGTTGGGCGTTGTTGCACCGCAAGGGACGCGGTTAACATCGACCCAATGACGCCGCTTCCCCAATTTCCGGCCGACCCGCGCGATGCCGCGGCGCTGCTGGCGCAATCGCTCGCCGCCCTCGCGCCTGCGGGCGAGGTGGCGCCGCGCGATGCGGCGCTCGGCCTGTTTCGCCGCCATCTCGCCCGTGTCCAGGGCCATATCCGCGACACGTTCGAGCTTGGCACCCTGCCGGGGCTGAAAGCGGCGCGGCTGCTCGGCGCGCTCACCGATGGGCTGATCGCCACCCTGCACGACTATGCACTTGCCGTTCATCATCATCCGCCCGGCCGGCTGACGGTTGCCGCCACCGGCGGCTATGGCCGCGGCGTGCTGGCGCCGTTCAGCGACATCGACCTGCTGTTCCTGACCCGCGAGGCGCCGGGCGCGGCGACGCTGCAGGTGGTCGAGTTCATGCTCTATCTGCTGTGGGATCTCGGCCTCAAGGTCGGGCACGCCACCCGCTCGGTGCCCGATTGCCTGACCGAGGCCAACGGTGACGCGACGGTGCGCACCTCGATGCTCGACGCGCGCCCGGTGGCCGGCGACCGCACCCTGTTCGCCGAGTTTGCCGAGGCCTTCCGCACCGCCTGCCAGGCCGCCGGCGCCGCCGGCTATATCGCCGCCAAACGCGCCGAGCGCGCCACCCGCCATCGCCGCTATGGCGACAGCCCGTTCGTCGTCGAGCCAAACATCAAAGAGGGCCGCGGCGGCCTGCGCGACCTGCAGACGCTCTACTGGATCGCCCGCTACGTCTTCGCCATCCGCTCGATCCACGACCTCGCCGAGGCGGAGGGCGCGGCGGCCGGGATCATCACCCAGACTGAGGCGCGGCTGGCGCAACGCTCGTGGGATTTCCTCTGGACGCTGCGCTTTCACCTCCACTACGTCACCGGCCGCGCCGAGGAACGCCTGACCTTCGATCTTCAGCCGGTCGTCGGTGCCCGCATGGGCTACACCCGGCACGGTCGGCAGGACGGGGTGGAGCGCTTCATGCGCCACTATTTCCTGACCGCGCGCGAGGTGACGCGGCTGACCCAGGTGATGGAGCCGGCGCTGGTGCGCGCCGCACTCGGGCCGCCGGCGCTGGCGCCGGAGACCGACCCGGCGCTGGCCGCCGCCGGCTTCGTGCTGGCCGACGGCAAGCTGATGTGGACGCGGGCACGCGATTTCCGCGACGAGCCGATCCTGATGCTGCGCATCCTGCAATTCGCCCGCGACCGCGACCTCAAGCTGCATCCGCTGGCGATGCGGGCGCTGATCCGCAACGAGCGCCGGGCGGTGCATCTGCGCGGCAACTCTGAGGCGGCTTCGCTGTTCCTCGATCTGCTGTGCGGGCGCGAGCATGGCCGCGCCGACGGCGCGCGCTGGCTCGCGGTGATGAACGAGACCGGCTTCCTCGGCCGCCTGCTGCCGGACTGGGCGCGCATCGTCGGGCAGATGCAGTTCGACACCTACCACGTCTTTACCGTCGATGAGCACACCATCGAGGCGGTGCGGGTGCTCAATCTGCTGGAGCGCGGCGAGTTGGAGGAGGTGGCGCCGATCGCCTCGGGCCTGACCGATCAGCTGCAGTCGCGGCGTGCGCTCTATGTCGCCATGCTGCTGCACGACATCGCCAAGGGCCGCGGCGGCGACCATTCGGAACTCGGCGCGGAAGTGGCGCTCGAAGTCGGGCCGGCGCTCGGCCTGTCGGCGGAGGAGACCGAGACCGTCTCCTGGCTGGTGCTGCACCACCTGTTGCTCAGCCAGACCGCGTTCAAGCGCGACATCGACGACCCGAAGACCATTCTCGATCTCGCCGATACCATCCAGTCGCCGGAGCGGCTGCGGCTGCTGCTGGTGTTGACGGTGGCCGACATGCGCGCGGTGTCGCCGAAGGTGTGGAACGGCTGGAAGGCGACGCTGCTGCGCGAACTCTACGCCCGCGTCGCCGAGGTGCTGGAAGGCGCACTCGCCGCCACCGAACGCGATGTGCGGGTGCAGCGGGCGCGGCAGGCGGTAGCGATGCTGCTGGAGGGCTGGCCGGTCACGGAGATCGAGAAGTTTCACGCCCTCGGCTATGCCGGCTACTGGCTGTCGTTCGATCCCGAGACGCATGTGCGTCACGCCCGCATGATCCGCGACGCCGAGGCGCGCGGCGCCAAGCTGACGGTGGAGACGCAGCCGCTGCCGGCGCGGGCGGTGACCGAGGTGACGGTCTATGCCGCCGACCATGCCGGCCTGTTCAGCCGCATCGCCGGGGCGCTGGCGGTGGCCGGCGCCTCGATCGTCGATGCGCGCATCCACACCCTGACCAACGGCATGGCGCTGGACACGTTCTGGATCCAGGACGCCGCCGGCGGCGCCTTCGACCAGCCGCACCGGCTGGCGCGGCTTTATGTGCTGATCGAACAGGCGCTGTCCGGCCGGCTGAAGCTGGCGGCGGAAATCAAGAAGGCCGGGCGCGCCCTGCTCGGCCGGCGGATGCGGGCGATCCACGTGCCGCCGCGGGTGGTGATCGACAACCGCGCCAGCCATACCCATACGGTGCTTGAGGTGAACGGCCGCGACCGTCCCGGCCTGCTGCACGACGTGACCGCGGCGATCAGCGACCAGGGGCTGCAGATCGCCTCGGCGCACGTCACCACCTACGGGGTGCGCGCCGTCGATGTGTTCTATGTCAAGGACGTGTTCGGCCTGAAAGTCGAGAACGAACGCAAACTGGCACAGTTGCGCGAGGCATTGCTGGTGGCCCTGGCCAGCCCCGATGACGTGGCCCCGGCGGTGGTGCCGGCGCCGCTCCGCCGCCGCCGGGCGGCGGATGCGGCGTAGCCGCCGGCGATGCTGAGCGACGCGCAAAAATCCGTTCGGCGCGGCGGTCGTCCCGCCGGATCAACCAGCAGGGACAAACCGGCTCTGTCGCCCTGTGTGTCAGCGGCCTGGCGGATGACAGCCGCCTGAATTGTCGCGGCGTGGCTGTTGCGCCGACTGCGGAGTTCATGACAAGGCGGACCGGCCGCGCTCTGCGCGACCGGCTGGCGGTGAACGCCGGAGGCGATGCGCGCCAATCATGCCAATTTGGAATGGCCCGCGCGGGTTGATCCGGCCCCCGTCCTGGCCCATTGATCGGCGCTTCTCACGCAGGACGGCGATCCGCCATGCGCTATGTCTCCACCCGCGGGCAGGCGCCCGTGCGCGATTTTTCCGGCGTGCTGCTGGCCGGGCTGGCCGAGGATGGCGGCCTTTACGTGCCGCAGAGCTGGCCGGTGCTGTCGGCGGCGGAGTGGCGCGCGCTGCGCGGCCTGTCCTATGACGAGCTGGCCGCCCGGCTGCTGCTGCCCTTCGTCGGTGACGCCATCCCGTTCGCCACGCTGCGGGCGATCTGCGGCGAGGCCTATGCCGGGTTCGGCCACCCGGCCGTCGTCCCGCTGCTCCAGCTCGACACCGGGCTGTGGGTGCAGGAGCTGTTCCACGGCCCGACGCTTGCCTTCAAGGACATGGCGATGCAGGTGCTCGGCCGCCTGTTCGACCATGTGCTGGAGGCGGCCGGCCGGCGCGTCACCATCGTCGGCGCGACCTCCGGTGACACCGGCTCCGCCGCCATCGCCGCCTGCGCCGGGCGGGCGCGCGTCGATGTCGTCATCCTGCATCCCGAGGGCCGCACCAGCGAGGTGCAGCGCCGCCAGATGACCACGGTGGCGGCGCCCAACATCAGCAACATCGCCGTCGCCGGCACGTTCGACGACTGCCAGGATCTGGTCAAGGCGATGTTCGCCGACGCACCGTTCCGCGCCGAGTTGCGGCTGTCGGCGGTCAACTCGATCAACTGGGCGCGGGTGGCGGCGCAGGTGCCGTATTACGCCGCCGCGGCGCTGGCGCTCGGCGCGCCGGAGCGGGAGGTTGCGTTCAGCGTGCCGACCGGCAATTTCGGCAACGTGCTGGCCGCCTGGGTGGCGCGGCGCATGGGGCTGCCGATCGGCCGGCTGATCGTCGGCGCCAACCGCAACGACATTCTCGCCCGCTTCCTCGCCGACAACGACATGAGCCTGCGCGGGGTGGAAGCGAGCCTGTCGCCGAGCATGGACATCCAGGTCAGCTCCAATTTCGAGCGGCTGCTGTTCGAGCTGCTGGACCGCGACGCCGCTGCGACGCACGCGGCGATGGCCGGTTTCCGCGCCACCGGCCGGCTCGCCGTGCCGGAGCCGGCATGGCGGCAGGCGACCGCGCTGTTCACCGGCTTCCGCCTCGACGATGCCGGCACGCTGGCGGAAATCCGCCGCCTGCACGGGGCGACCGGCTACGCCGCCGATCCACACTCGGCGATCGGCATTGCCGCCGCGCGCGCCCATCCGGTGGCGGGCATGCCGACCGTCGCCGTCGCCACCGCCCACCCGGCAAAGTTCCCCGATGCGATGGAACGCGCGATCGGGCTGCGCCCCCCTCTGCCAGCGCGCCTCGCCGACCTATATCAGAGGCCCGAGCGCTACACCCGCGCGCCCAATGACCTCGCCGCCATCGAGGCGCTGGTGCGTGCCACCGTCCAGAGGAATGCTGCATGAGCGAACCAGCGGCGGCGATCCGCCTGACCCGCCTCCCGTCCGGCCTGATCGTGGTGACCGAACGGATGGAGCGGGTGGAGACGGTCTCCCTCGGCGCCTATGTCGCCGCCGGCACCCGTCACGAGACCGCGGCGGAGAACGGCGTTTCGCATTTTCTCGAACACATGGCCTTCAAGGGCACCGAACGGCGCAGCGCCGCCGGCATCGCCGAGGAGATCGAGGCAGTCGGCGGCCAGATCAACGCCTACACCGCGCGCGAGCAGACCGCCTACTACGTCAAGGTGCTCAAGGAAGACCTGGCGCTCGGCGCCGACATCATCGGCGACATCCTGACCCACTCCACCTTCGCCCCGGAGGAGCTGGAGCGCGAGCGCGGCGTCATCCTCCAGGAGATCGGCCAAGCCAACGACACGCCCGACGACATCATCTTCGACCATTTCCAGGAAACCGCCTACCCGGCGCAGGCGATGGGCCGCCCGGTGCTGGGGCGCGAGGACATTATCCGCGCCCTGCCGCGCGAGGCGCTGATGGGCTACATGCGGCGGCACTACACCGCCGCCAACACCGTGCTCGCCGCCGCCGGCAATCTCGACCACGAGCAGGTGGTGGAGCTTGCCGCGCGCCATTTCGCCGACCTGCCGGCCAGCGCCACGCCGGGCGCCGATCCCGGATTGTATGCCGGGGGCGAGTTCCGCGAGGAGCGCGACCTCGATCAGGTGCATATCGTGCTCGGCTTTCCCTCCGTCGCCTATGGCGATCCCGAGTATTTCCCGACCATGCTGCTGTCCACCCTGCTCGGCGGCGGCATGTCGTCGCGGCTGTTTCAGGAGGTGCGCGAGAAGCGCGGGCTGGTCTATTCGATCTATTCCTTCACCGCCCCGGCGCTCGATGGCGGGCTGTTCGGCATCTATGCCGGCACCGGTGAGGACGGGGCGAAGGAGCTGGTACCGGTCACCCTCGACGAACTGCGCCGCGTCCAGCACGACGTGACCGAGGTCGAACTGTCGCGGGCGCGGGCGCAGGTCAAGGCCGGGCTGCTGATGTCGCTGGAGAGCACCGGCAGCCGCTGCGAGCAGCTTGCCCGCCAGCTTCAGGTGTTCGGCCGCATCGTGCCGACGCAGGAGACGGTGGCGCGGATCAACGCCGTCAGCATCGCCGATGTGCAGCGCGCCGCGGCGCGGCAGTTCCGCGCCGCGCCGACGCTGGCCGCACTCGGCCCGGCCGGGCATGTGCCGGGCCTGCCGCATATCGCCGACCGGCTGGCTGCCTGAGATGACACCTCTCGATCTGCTCGCCGATCTGATCGCCCGCGCCCGCGCCGCCGGGGCCGACGCCGCCGACGCGGTGCTGGTCTCCGGCACCTCGCTGTCGGTGCAGCGCAGGCTCGGCCGCACCGAACATCTGGAACGCTCGGAGGGCCGCGACCTCGGCCTGCGCGTGTTCGTCGGCCGCCGCGCCGCCATCGTCTCCTCGACCGCGCTCGACCCGGCCGGGTTTTCCCTGCTGGCCGAGCGTGCCGTGGCGATGGCCCGGGTGGTGCCGGAAGACCCGTATTCCGGCCTCGCCGAGCAGGCGCAGGCGGTCGATGCCGGCGCGCTCGATCTGTGCGACAGCGCCGAGCCCTCGGCCGAGGAGCTGATTGCCCGCGCCGCCGCTGCCGAGACGGCGCTGCTCGCGGTGCCCGGTGTCACCAACACCGAAGGCGCCGAGGCCGGGTTCGGCCGCACCGAGATCGCCCTCGCCACCTCGGCCGGGTTCGCCGCCGGCTATGCGCGGACCAGCTATTCGGTCTCGGCCAGTGCGCTCGCCGGCACCGGCACGGCGATGCAGCGCGACTACGATTACAGTTCGGCGGTGCATCTGGCCGATCTTGAGGATGCCGCCGCCATCGGCCACAGCGCCGGGGAACGTGCCGTCTTCCGGCTCAACCCGACTCGGCCGAAGACGGCGCGGCTGCCGGTGGTCTATGACCCGCGCGTCGCCGCCTCGCTGCTCGGCCATCTCGCCGGCGCCATCAACGGTGCCGCGGTGGCGCGCGGCACCAGCTTCCTCAAGGAAAAACTCGGCAGCCGCATCTTCCCCGCCGGCATCGACATCGTTGATGACCCGCGCCGCCGTCGCGGCCCGCGCTCGCGCCCGTTCGACGGTGAGGGCGTGCCGACCGCGGAACTGCATCTGGTGCAGGACGGCGTGCTCGCTTCCTGGCTGCTCGACACGCGCAGCGCCCGCCAACTCGGCCTGCGCAGCACCGGGCATGCGGTGCGCGGCACCGGCGGGCCGCCGTCGCCCTCGGCCTCCAATCTCTATCTGCGGCCGGGCGCGCTGACCCCGGTCGAGCTGATGGCCGACATCAAGGAGGGGCTGTACGTCACCGAGATGATGGGTATGGGGGTCAACGGCATCACCGGCGATTACAGCCGCGGCGCCGCCGGCTTCATGATCCGCGACGGCGCCATCGCCGAGCCGGTGGCCGAAATCACCATCGCCGGCACGCTGCCGGAGATGTTCCTCCATCTCATCCCCGCCAACGACCTGCGCTTCCGCCACGGCACCGATGCGCCGACGATTCGGGTCGAAGGGATGACGATGGCGGGGGCCTGACCCTCTGCCGGTGCGGGGGAACGCCCCCCATATGCGCGGCGGTCCCTAACATGAGAGCCATCATGCGCCCCCGCTTCATTCTCGCCGCCTTCCTGGCCCTGTTGTTGGCACTGGCGCCGGCGCTCGGCATGGCCGCCGCGGGCAGCGGCGGTTCTTTCGGCAGCCGCGGCATGCGCACCTACACCGCGCCGCCCGCCACCCGCACCTCGCCCTTTGGCGCGTCGCCGATGGAGCGCAGCCTGACGCCACGCGCCGCCCCTGGCTATGGCCAGCCGGGCGTTATGCAGCCGGGCTACGGCTATGGCGGACGCTCGCCGTTCATGTCCGGCCTGCTCGGCGGACTGATCGGCGCCGGCATCGGCGGCATGCTGTTCGGCCACGGCATGTTCGGCGGCATCAGCGGCTTCGGCAGCATCTTCGGGCTGCTGATCCAGTTGGCGCTGATTGTCTGGGTGGTGCGCTGGGTGCTGCGCCGGGTGTTCGGCGGCATGCCGGTGATGGCCGGCGGCTATGGCCGCGGCGCCATGCCGCCGACCGCGGCGCTCCCCGCCTCCGGCGGCGCCGCGCTGCGCGGCATTCAGATCACGCCCGCCGATTATCAGGCCTTCGAGCAATTGCTGCAGGCGGTGCAGGCGGCATGGTCGGCGCATGACCTGGACCGGCTGCGCGCCATCGCGACGCCCGAGATGGTGGGATATTTCGGCCAGCAGATGGCCGAGCAGGCCAGCCGCGGCGTGCGTAATCTGGTCGGCGACGTGCGGCTCGATCAGGGCGACCTGTCGGAAGCCTGGGCCGAGGACGGGCGGGAGTATGCGACGGTGGCGATGCGCTTCACCATGCACGACGTGACGCGCGATACCGCCGGGCATGTGGTCGATGGCAGCCTGACGGAGTGGGTGAGCACCACCGAGTGCTGGACGTTCCTGCGCGCACCGGGGGGACGCTGGGTGCTCTCGGCGATCCAGCAGGTGCGCTAGTGGTCCGATGCCAACGGGCACTTTAGCGCGTTGGCTGAATCGGCCCCCAAAAAAGAAGCGGGTGCTCTGACACATGCGGTGCCTTCTGATCGAGTCAGAGCACTGGCCGGCGGCTTGACCCGCTGCGCCGCGGGACGGAAAACCGCGCGTGCGTCGAACTGCCGCTGACGGAGCCTGCCATGTCCATTCGCGCCCGCGTGTTCATCGACGGCGAGGCCGGCACCACCGGCCTCGGCATCGCCGCGCGGCTGCGCGCGCTGCCCGACATCAGCCTGATCAGCCTCGATCCGGGCCGCCGCAAGGATGCCGGCGCCCGCCGCGAGGCGATGGCGCAGGCCGATCTCGCGGTGCTCTGTCTGCCGGACGACGCGGCGCGGCAATCGGCCGAGCTGGCGGCAAGCCTGGGCGCCGAGGCGCCAAAGCTGCTCGACGCCAGCACCGCACACCGCACCGAGCCCGGCTGGGTCTATGGTTTCGCAGAACTCGACGGGGAACAGTCAGGGCGGATCGCCACCGCCGTCCGCGTCGCCAATCCGGGCTGCTACGCCACCGGCGCCATCGCCCTGCTGCGCCCGCTGGTCGATGCCGGCCTGCTGCCGGCCGCCCATCCGCTCACCATCAACGCGGTCAGCGGCTATTCGGGCGGCGGGCGGACGATGATCGAGGCGCATGAGGTGCATGGCGGGCCGGCGTTTGAACTCTATGCGCTGACGTTGACGCACAAGCACCTGCCGGAGATCGTGGCGCATGCGCATCTCGCCGCGCCGCCGATCTTCGTGCCGGCGGTCGGCCATTTCCGCCAGGGCATGCTGGTGTGCGTGCCGCTGCATCTCGACCTGCTGCCCGGCCGGCCGCGCGCCGCCGACCTCGCCGCGGCGCTGGCCGCCTATTACCCGCCAACTGGGCTGGTACGCGTGCTGCCGGCCGCGGCGGCGCGGCTGGAGCCGGAGGCGCTGAACGACACCGACCTGATGGAACTGCGCGTCGTCGCCAACGAGGCGCAGCGGCAGGCGGTGCTGGTGGCGCGGCTGGACAATCTCGGCAAGGGCGCCTCGGGCGCCGCGGTGCAAAATATCGGGCTGATGCTCGGCCTCGCCGCGGCGGCCGAGCGGGAGGTGGTGCATGCCTGAGGGTCCGTTCTTCGCCCTCGATGGGGCGCAGCCGCAGATCGCCCCCGACGCCTTCATCGCGCCGACCGCGGTGCTGATCGGCAGCGTGGTGATCGGCACGCAGAGCAGCGTCTGGTTCCATTGCGTGCTGCGCGGCGACAGCGCGCCGATCCGCGTCGGCAGCCGCACCAACATCCAGGATGGCAGCATCGTCCACGTCACCGGCGGCGAGCTGCCGACCGATATCGGCGACGACGTGACCATCGGCCACGCCGCCATCGTGCATGCCTGCACGCTGCACCACCGCGCCTTCGTGGCGATGGGGGCGACGGTGCTGGACGGCGCGGTGATCGAGGAGGGCGGCGTACTGGCCGCCGGCGCGCTGCTGACGCCAGGCAAGCGGATCGGCCGGATGGAGTTGTGGCAAGGCTCGCCGGCCCGCCTCGTCCGCGTGCTCTCGCCCGAGGAACGGGCGCGCTTCGACGCAACGGCGCCGCATTATGTAGCGCTGGCGGCGCGTTTCCGGGCGGGGTTGCGGCCGGTCTGATCGGGTGTTGGACCCTACGCCTCGGAACTGGTCTCGCCGGAGCCCTCGGCCGCGAGCTTGAGCCGGCGGAAGCTGCGGGCGCTGAACGGCAGCATGCCGAGATAGAGCAGCCCCGCCGCCGCCAGCGCCGCCCATGGATCGGCCACCAGCAGCGCCACGAACAGTGCCGCACCGAGCAGCAGCGGCAGCACATACTCCGCCGGAACCTTGAAGTTCTTGAAGTTCCACACCGGCAGGCGGGACACCAGCAGCAGCGCGGTGCCGATCAGCACCACGGCGCTGACCGGTGGGAACTGCGCCGCGGTCAGCAGCCAGGAGGCGCCGAGCGACTTGGCCTCCAGCCCGAGGAACAGCGGGAACAGCGCCAGCCCGGCGCCGGCCGGGGCGGGGACGCCGGTGAAGAAATTGTAGGTGTAGGCCGGGTGCGGCCCGCTCTCCAGCGCCGCGTTGAAGCGCGCCAGCCGCAGCGCCATGCAGACGGCGAACATCAGGCAGGGCACGAAGCCGAAGCCGTGCAGCGCCTGCAGCGACCACAGATAGAGCACGATCGACGGCGCCACGCCGAAACACAGGAAATCGGTCAGGCTGTCGAACTCGGCGCCGAAGCGCGAGGTCGCCTTGAGCAGCCGCGCCAGCCGCCCGTCCAGCCCGTCGATCGCCGCGGCGACGACGATCGCCGCGGCGGCGGCGCCGAAACGGCTTTCCAGCGCGAAGCGGATCGAGGTCAGGCCGGCGCACAGCCCGACCATGGTCATCAGGTTCGGGATCACCCGGTTGAACGACAGGCCGCGGAAGCGCGGGCGCTGCCGCGGCCGCGGCCGCGGCCGCAGCCGTCGGCGCAGCCGCGGCACCGGCAGCTTGAGCGGGCCGGGGCCGCTCATGCCGTCCCGCCGTTCATGGCAGCGGCGGCGCCAGCAGGTCGGCGATCACCGTCTCGCCGCCGATCATCGTCTGGCCGACGGCGACCAGCGGGCGCACCCCCTCGGGCAGATAAAGGTCGGTGCGGCTGCCGAAGCGGATGATGCCGAAGCGTGCACCGGCATGCGCCGCATCTCCTTCGCGCACCGAGCAGAGGATGCGCCGCGCGATCAGCCCGGCGATCTGCACCACCGCGATCTCGCGCCCATCGGGCAGCCGGATGGCCAGCGCGTTGCGCTCGTTATGCTCGCTCGCCTTGTCGAGGCTGGCGTTGACGAAGCGGCCGTGGCGATAGGCGATGCGCGTCACCGTGCCATCGGCCGGCATGCGGTTGACGTGGACATCGAGCACCGAGAGGAAAATGCCGACGCGCCAGCGTGGCGCCGGACCCAGCCCGAGTTCGGCCGGCGGCAACGCCGCGGCGACCGACACCACGCGGCCATCCGCCGGTGCCAGCAGCAGGCCGGAGCGGCCGGGCGGCACCCGCGTCGGGTCGCGGAAAAAATACAGGCAGAACAGCAGGAAAATCAGCCCGAGCCAGGCCAGCAAGTGGGCCACGATCAGGCCGAGGACGATGGCGACGCCGGCCACCGCCAGGAACGGACGGGCCGCCGGGTGCGGTGGCGCAAGGACGAGGCGGACGGAAGCGGCGAGGGACATGCGGCGCGGTTATGGATGCTTCATCCCCGCCGGGCAAGATCATGCGCCTGTCAATGCCGGAGCCGCCATGCCGCCAGATGGTCCGTTGATGCTCGGTCCCTTCGCCGTCGGCACCGATGGCAGGCTCGGCCTCGATGGCGCATCCGCCGGGTTCAGCCTGCGCTGGCGCGGCCGGATGGCGCATGCCCGGCTCGATCGCGCCGGCCAACTCGGCTTTGCGCTGGTGCTCGGCCGGGTGCCGAGCAGCGCCGGGGCGCTTGCCGGCGCGCGGCACGGCGCCTTCACGGCCCTGGCGGGGCTGCGCCGCGGTCTGCCGGCGGGATGGCATGTCGCCCTGCGCGCCGATCATCGCGCCCTGGCGGAAACGTCATGCCGGCTCGATCTGCCGACCAGCGCCGGCGCGCTGCTCGCCGCGGTCACCGCGGCGCTGCTCGATCTGGCGCCCTATTTGGCGGCGCTCGATGCCGCGGCGCCGCTGTTCGAGCCGCCGGGCGCATCGGTCGGCAGCGTGAACACCTGGCCGGGATAGATCCGGCCCGGATCGCGGATCTGATCGCGGTTGGCGGCGTAGATCAGCGTGTAGCGGACGCCGTGGCCATAGACGTGGCGGGCGATGCGCCACAGGCTTTGCCGCGGCTGCACCACGACGCGGCCCTCGCCGAGGTCTTCGGGCGCGAACAGTGCGCGCTGGAACGGCAGTTCGGCGCGCGACATGACCCGACCGCTGACGCCGAGATTATCGGCGCGCAGCCGGTGCTCGCCGGCGCCGACCGGCAGGTCCGGGACCATGCCCCAGCGGCCATGCGCATCGGCCCGCGCCTCGCCGGCCGGCTGGTTGTCGATATAGAACCGCACCAGACTGTCGGGCCGCGCCGTGCCGGCGAAGCGGATGGCGCCATGCGTGTCGTAATCGACCACGCCGAGCGCCACTTGGCCGGCCGGTGTGGCGGCATCGCTCGGCACGGTCAGCAGCCGCGGCGCCGCATCGGGCGGTGTCAGCACCGCCACCGGGCCGGGCGTTGTCGCCTCCGGTTCGGCTTTGGCGGCGTCGGTTTTGGCCGCGTCGGTTTTGCTCGGGGTCTGCGGCACCACGACCAGCGCCGGCGTGTCGCCATCGACCGCGCCGCCGCCCGGCCGTTCCTCGCGCAGCGCCAGTTCCTGCCCGCCCGCCGGCAGCTTCTTTTCCGGCAGGACGACAAACTGGCCGCTGCCATCGGCATGGCCGCGGGCGATCACCGCGCCATTGTCGAGCAGCGCCACATCGGCATTCGGCGCGGCGCGTCCGGCGACCACGGCGGCGCCGTCGGGGGCGACGCGGACGATGTCGAAGCTCGGGCGCGGCGGTGCGTCATCTGTCGTTGCGGCCTGCCTGGGCGGCGCCGGGACGGCCACCGCGGCGCCACTGGCGGCGACGGCGATGGCGCGCATCGCCGGCCTCGTCGGCTGTTGCTGCCGCCACGCCAGCAGTCCGGCACCGCCCAGCACCGCAGCCCCGAGCAGCACCATCGCCACCGAGCGAATCGCCGCCGGACGGCGCCAAGAGGATCCGGTTGCCGACATGAACACGACACTAGGCAGACGGCACGCTTCCTGCAATGCACAGGCTTACGATTGCGTCATGCGCATGCGTAACGGACCGGCTTTGCGCAAACCGCCGGGCTGCGTCACTCTGCCAACCTTGTTGAACCGGAGCCGACCGACGATGGCGCTGCGCAACCGCCGCACCGTGATGCAACTGCCGATGCGCGTCTGGGACCTGCCGACGCGGCTGTTCCACTGGGCGATCGTGCTGCTGATCCCGGCCAGTTACATCAGTGCCAAGACCGGGCATCTGGACCTGCATATCCGCTTCGGCATCGCCATGCTGGCGCTGCTGCTGTTCCGGCTGGCCTGGGGGTTCGTCGGCAGCGACACGTCGCGCTTCGCCCGCTTCCTCACCAGTCCCGCCGCCGGGCTGCGGCATCTCGCCACATGGCGCCGGCGCGAGCCGGATACCCAGGTCGGCCACAACGCCGCCGGCGGCTGGATGGTGCTGCTGATGCTGCTGCTGCTGGCGCTGCAGGTGAGCACCGGGCTGTTCGCCAATGACGGACTCGGCGTCACCGAGGGGCCGCTGGCACACCATATCAGCGGCCATCTCAGCGACCTGCTGTCGCTGGTCCATGCGGTGACGTTCAAGCTGATTTTTGCCGCGATCGTGCTGCATCTGATCGCCATCGGCGTCTATGCCACGGTCAAGCGGCAGGATCTGGTGCGACCGATGGTGACCGGCAAGAAGCGCCTGCCGGCGGCGACGCGGGCGCCGCGGATGGCGAGTTCGTTGCTGGCGCTGCTGCTGCTGGTGGCGGCGGCGGCGGTGGCGGTGGTGGCGACGCGGCTGTAGCGGTCCGCGCCAGGTTAGGCTGGCTCACCACCCAGGGTCCACACGGCATCCTTCAACCGGGCCACCAACGCCGCATGCGCGGCCAGTTCCGCCGCGCCCGGCACCACCAGCACCGGCGCGCGGCGGGAGGTGGCCGCGTAGCTTGCCACGATCTTCGCCGAGCCTCCCGACGCCGCCAGCGACAGGCCGCGCTGACGGCCGCCGGTCAGCTCGACATAGACATCGGCCAGCAGCCGGCAGTCGAGCAGCGCGTTATGTGTGGTGCGCTCCGACAAGTCGATGGCGAAGCGGCGGCACAGCGCGTCCAGACTGTTGGGCAGGCCGGGAAACCGCGCCTTGGCCAGGGCCAGCGTATCGACCATGCGCGCCGCCGCCAGCTTTGGCCGGCCGAGCCGCGCCAGTTCCGCATTGATGAAGCCGAAATCGAACGGCGCATTGTGCGCGACCAGCGGCCCGTCGGCGAAGAAATCGAGCAGCCCGTCGGCCACCGCGGCGAAGCGCGGCATGTCGCGCAGATCGTCGAGGGTGATGCCGTGGATGCGCGCGGCGTCGTCGGGGATGTCGCGGTCGGGGTGGATCAGCGCGTGGAACTGCCGCCCGGTCGGCAGATCGTTGAACAGCTCCAGCGCCGCCACCTCGATCACGCGATGGCCCTGCGCCGGATCCAATCCAGTGGTCTCGGTGTCGAACAGGACGGAACGGGTCATCTCGTGGCCAGCATGAAACGGCGCAGCGCGCGCTGCGCATGGTAGCGCGACAGTCCGGTGCGCACCACGACATCGGCGCGCCGCCGCTTTTCCGCATCCGGCATCTGGCGGGCGATGACGGCGGCGATCTGCGCCGGCGTCATCTGCCGCCGCCGGGCGACGCGCTGGCGCTGCACCGCGCCGGGGGCGGAGACCACCAGCACCAGATCGACCCGCGCCGCGCCGCCGGTTTCCAGCAGCAGCGGGATGTCGAGCACGGCGAGGCGGGCGCCGCTGCGCCGGGCGCGGGCAAGGAAGGCGCGCTCGGCGCGCCGCACCATCGGGTGCAGGATGATCTCCAGCCGCCGCAGCGCCGCTTCGTCGCCGAGCACGGCGCGGCGCAGCGCCGCGCGGTCCAGCACGCGCCGGCCGTCGCGAATGCCGACGGTGCCCGGAAACGCCGCGGCAATCGCCGGCAGCGCCGCGCCGCCCGGCGCCTGCACCGCATGCACCGCGGCATCGGCGTCGAACACCGGGAGCCGGGCGCGGCGAAACGCGGCGGCCGCAGTCGATTTGCCCATGCCGATGCCGCCGGTCAGCCCGATCACCTTCATGCCGCAAGCAAACAGTCGCGCGGGCCGCGCCGCAAGCCGGTCAGGTGAGATCGGTGTCGCCGCGGCGTTCAGCGACGGGGCGGGCGATGCCGACGTGCTGCCGGTCACCGGCGCATCGGGACAGCGCACGGCATCGCCACCGAAGCGCGCCTCATGCCACGAATTGCTCGGCGATGATGCGCTCCGACAGGCCCTGATCCGGGTCGAACAGCACGCAGGCGCTGATCGCGCGATCCTCGCTCACCGCCACCGAGACCACGTCGCGCACCTCGGTAAAATCCGCCACCGCCGCCACCGGCCGCTTGTCCGGCTCCAGCACGGCGAATTGCACGTCGGCCGAACTCGGCAGCAGCGCGCCGCGCCAGCGCCGCGGGCGGAACGCGCTGATCGGCGTCAGCGGCAGCAGATTGGCCGACAGCGGCACGATCGGCCCGTGCGCCGACAGGTTGTACGCGGTCGAGCCGGCCGGCGTGGACACCAGCACGCCGTCGCAGATCAGCTCGGCGAGGCGGATGCGTCCATCGACGGTGATGCGGATTTTCGCCGCCTGCCGCAATTGCCGCAGCAACGACACCTCATTCAGCGCCAGCGCCTCTTCCACCCGTCCGGTCGCCGTCACCGCCACCATGCGCAGCGGATGCAGCTCGGCCGCCTGCGCGCGGGCGAGGCGGCCGGGCAGATCCTCCTCGCTGAAATCGTTCATCAGAAAGCCGACCGAGCCGCAATTCATGCCATAGACCGGCAGCGGATGGCTCAGCGTGCGGTGCAGCGTCTCCAGCATGAAGCCGTCGCCGCCCAGGCAGACGACCACTTCCGCGGCCTCGATAGGACAATCCTGGTAGCGGGCGACGAGCTTGTCGCGGGCGCGTGCGGCGAACTCGGTCGGCGACGCGGCGAAGGCGATGCGGGTGAAGCGGCCGCCGCTCATGCCCCGATCCTCATATGGGCAGACGCCGATGCTCCTGCACCGGCATGTCGCGCCGCACCCGTGCGGTCAATGCCGGGTCGATGCGCGCGCTGGCCCAGCCGGTGCCGTCGGAGACCCGTGCCAGCACCTGTCCCCACGGGTCGCAGATCAGCGAATTGCCGTAGGTGTGGCGCGGCTCGCCGCCGCCATCGAGATGGCGGCCCCAGGTCGCCGGGGCGGCGAGCCAGCATTGCGTCTCGATGGCGCGGGCGCGCAGCAGCACCTCCCAATGGTCCTTGCCGGTCTGCAGGGTGAACGCGGCGGGCAACAGGATCAGCTCCGCCCCGGCGCGGCGCAGCGCCAGGAACAATTCAGCAAAGCGCAGGTCGTAGCAGATGGCGAGGCCGACCCGCACGCCATCGACGGTGCAGGTCACCACCTGCTCGCCGGCGCCGAAACTGGCGCTCTCGCGATAGCCGGTGCCGTCCGGGGTGACGATGTCGAACAGGTGGATTTTCCGGTAGCGCGCCAGTTCCCGCCCGTCCGGGTCGAACAGCAGGGTGGTGTTGAACAGCCGCTCGCCGACGCGCTCGGCGATCGAGCCGCCATGCACATGAAGGCGGCCGGTGCGGGCGACGTCGCGCAGAAAGGTGTAGGCCGGCCCGCCTTCGGCGGCGCTGCCCGGCGCGGGCAGCTCCTCGGCCGCCTCCAGCTTGTCGGCGCGGGTGCCGCCGAGGCAGGTCCACATCTCCGGCAGCGCCACCAGCGCCGGCCGGTCGGCGGCGATGGCGTCGGCGATCAGGCGTCGCGCCTGCTCGATATTCTGCCCCTTGTCGGAGCCGGCATTCATCTGCACCACGCTGACGCGCATCGCCCGCCTCCTGCCTTGCCCGATCTGCCCTGGCCCGCCGTGACGTGCCCTGGCCGGTTCAAGCTAGCCCGGCGTGCTCAGCGCGGCCAGTCAAGCCGCGGCTCGCTGCGCGGCGGGCGTTCCGGTGGCGCGGCCGGGCGCGGCCGGCGCGACGCCGCCTCATCCTCGGCCATGGCGGCGTCGCCGGGCGGCGGCTGCCGCGGCTCCTCCGCCGGCGCGGCGGGCAGCGGCGGAACCAGCGGCCGGCGGCTCTCCGGCAGGCGCAGCGTCAGGGCGCGGATTTCCTCCTGGATCTCATCCAGCCGCGCGTCGATCAGGCTCAGCCGTCCCTTCACCCCGAAGACGCTGAACGGCATCAGGGCGAAGGCAACGACATAGACGGCAACCGGGATCATCAGCAGCACCGGCACCCACCAGGGCAACCAGTCCGGCAGGGCGAAGGGCGCGTTCATGCCGCCAGCGTAGCAGGTTTGCCGCGCCAGGGCGACTGGCCGGTCAGGTGCTGAGCAGCGCCCCGTCCACCACGAGATCCGCCCCGTTGATCAGCCGGGCTTCGTCGGAGGCGAGGAACAGCACCGCCCAGGCGACGTCGTCGGGTTCGCCCAGGCATTTGAACGGATGCAGGTCCTTCATGCCCTGCAGCGCGTTGTCGCGGCCCCAGCGGGCGACCGCGCCGGCCTCGCTCATCGGGGTACGGATGTAGCAGGGATGGATGGCGTTGATGCGGATGGCGTAGCCCTTGCGGGCGCAGGCCACCGCCGCCTGTTTGGTCAGCGCGCGCACGCCGCCCTTGCTGCTGCCATAGGCGGCGCCGCCCGGCGTGCCGACATAGGCGGCGACCGAGCCGATATTGATGATCGCGCCGCCGCCGCTGTTCTTCATCGCCGCCACCGCCTCACGGGTGCCGAGGAACACGCCATCGAGATTGACGCTCATGATCCGCCGCCAGTCGGCGAGCGAGGTCTGCTCGAACGACTCCGGCGGCGGCAGGGCGATGCCGGCATTGTTGACCAGCACGTCGAGCCGGCCGAAGCGCCGGCAGACCTCGGCGATGACGCGGTGCCACGCCGCCTCCTCGCGCACGTCATGGGTGAGGCAGGTCGCCGCCACGCCGGCGGCCGCCAGCCGGGCGACGGCCTCGGCGCCGTCGGCGAGGTCGGTGAGCACCACCTGTGCCCCCTCCGCGCCGAGCCGCAGGGCAATCGCCTGACCGATGCCGCCGGTGCCGCCGGTGATCACCGCGACTTTGCCGGCGACCCGGCCACGTCGCGGCTGTGCGCCCTCGTCCATCGTGCTGCGTCTCCCCCGCTCCGGCCGCCGATGATGGAC
Source organism: Pseudomonadota bacterium (assembly GCA_021845985.1). Lineage (GTDB taxonomy): Bacteria > Pseudomonadota > Alphaproteobacteria > Acetobacterales > Acetobacteraceae > JAFKFJ01. The sequence continues at coordinate 107,166 of JAJZES010000020.1, forward strand.
CCGTTCAGCCGCACGCGGCAGAGAGCGGATTGCTGCCAGCGATACCCGGACGCTATCGCTCCGCCGGGTCTTGGCGCTCGGGGGTGAGCGCACTCTGCCCACCGGCGCGGCGCAGGCAGCTCGCCAACGCCTCCGCCGCTGGGGTCAGCGGCAACGCGGCGCGATGGATCAGCACGATGTCCGGCGCCCCGAGCGTCTCGCGCAGCGTCACCGCCTGCACCACCGCGCGGAACATCGGCGCCTCGACGCATTGCCGCGGCAGCAGCGCCACCGCATCGGTGTTGGCCAGCAGCGACAGCACCCCCGAGATCGAGTCGATGCGCGTCCGCAGCGGCGGCACCGGCAGGCCATGCGCCTCGAACAGTTCCTCGAGCTCGGCTTCGGCGCGCTCGCGCAGGCCGGTCAGCAGCCAGTCGGCGCCGAGTAGTTCGTCGAGCCGGGTGGCGCCGGCCAGCCGGTGGCCGCGGCGGACCACCACCCGGCGCAGGTTGGCGAACCAGGTTTCGACGCGGAACTGCTTGCGGTCGATCCGCTCGGGCCGCGGCCCGAGATAGAAATCCATGCTGCCGTCATGCAGCCGCGGCGCCAGCGGCGGAAACGGCCCCTCAATGAGCCGCAGCCGCACCAGCGGGCAGGCGCGGCGGAACTGCTCATAGGCGGCCGGCGCCAGCGCCAGCATGGCCATGCCGGACAGCCCGGCGGTGACCGCGCCCTCCATCGCCCCGCCGGTCTGGCGCAATTCCTCCCGCCCGCGCCGCACCTCCTCCATCGCCGCATGTGCGCGCACCAGGAACAGCCTGCCGGCGGCGGTGAGTTCGACCCCGCGCGCGTGGCGTTCGAGCAGTCTGGTGCCGAGGTCCTGTTCGAGCTCGCGCAGGCTGCGCGTCATCACCGGCTGGGCCAGCCCGAGTGCCCGCGCCGCGCCGCGCACGCTGTGCGCCTGCGCGATGGCGATGAAGTCCCGCAGGTGATGCAGCTTGAGCAGCGATGTCTCCGCGGTATCGCAAGGTCATTTCCGGCATCTGTCCGGCCGGACGCGGACGGCTAGGAAGGTTGTCGCCGCGGCGGCGGCGCCGCACAAGCGCGGCGCCGCAACGCGAACCGGTCGGCAGCCGACCAGCGGCTGGGGGGAAACATCATGGCGACAGAGGCAGTGCCGGTGGTGCGCGTCCGGCTGCGGCGGGCGGTGTTCGTCGCCGGTGCCGCGATCGGTCTGGCCGGCGGCTATTCACCGGCCTATTTCGGCACGCTGTCGGTGTTCCTCAAGCCGATTGCCTCCGGCTTCGGCTGGACGCGGGCGCAGGCGTCGCTGGTGGCGGTGCTGGCACAGATCGGCATCGCCCTCGGCGCGCCGATTATCGGCGGGCTGATCGACCGCTACGGCGGCAGCCGCATCATCGCCCCGGCGGTGGTGCTGTTCGCCCTCGGGCTGACCGGGCTGACCCTGGTGCCCAACGATCTGGTATTGTTCGGCGCGCTGACGCTGCTGACCGGCTTCGTCGCGGTGGCGACCACGCCGGTCGGCTATCTCTCGGTGCTGTCGCGTGGCTTCGACCGCAGGCTCGGTCTGGCGCTCGGCTTCGCCATGCTCGGTCTCGGCATCGGCACGGTGCTGGCGCCGGTGATCGCGCAACGCTGGATCACCGCCGCCGGCTGGCACAGCGCCTATCGCTCGGTTGCCCTGCTGGTGTTGGCGCTCGGCGCCGTCGCGCTGGTGCTGATGGTGGCGGCCGGCGGGGCGCAGGCGACCTCGGGCCGAACCCGGCCGGCCGAGGGCGCGCCGCCGCTGCCCGGCATGCTCTTTGCCGAGGGGCTGCGCAGCGGGCGGTTCTGGCTGATCGCATTGGTGTTCTTCGCCGTCTCGGCGGCGGCGCTGGGGGCGGCGGTGCATATGGTGGCGATGCTGAGCGACCGCGGCATGCCGCCGGCGCTGGCGGCGCGCGGCGCCGCCTGGATCGGCATCGGGCTGATGGTCGGGCGCTTCGGCGCCGGCGCGCTGATGGACATGGTGCATGCGCGCTATGTCGCCGCCCTGGCGTTCAGCCTCGGCGCCGCCGGGCTGGCGCTGCTGGCCTGGCTGCCCGCCCCCTCGCTCGCGGTGACCTCGACCGGTGCGGTGCTGTTCGGACTGACCGTCGGTGCCGAGGGCGACATCATGCCGTTCCTCGTCCGCCGCTATTTCGGGCTGCTGCAGTTCAGCCTGTTTTTCGGCGTCTTTCTTGGCATCTATTCGCTGGGCGGGGTGGTCGGGCCGGTGCTGTACGGCGCCGTGTTCGACCGGCTGCACGGCTATGGCGCGGCGCTCGGCAGCGGCGCCGCGATCTGCGCCGGCGCGGCGCTGGCGATCCTGGCGCTCGGCCCGTATCGGTTTGCCGCGGCGGCGGCGGCGCGGCGCGGCTGAGGGCGCGGCGTCGCCCCGGCGGTCAAAACAGCCCCTCGATCTGCCCGGATTGCGACAGCCCGATGGCGTCCGCCGCCGGCACCCGCGGCAGCCCGGGCATGGTGCGGATGTCGCCGGCCAGCGCCACCACGAACCCGGCGCCCGCCGACAGCCGCACCTCGCGCACCGGGAACACATGCCCCTCCGGCGCGCCGAGCAGCGTCGGGTCGGCGCTGAAACTATACTGCGTCTTGGCGATGCACACCGGCGCGCGGCCGAATCCCATCCGCTCCCAGGTCGCCAGCCGGCAGCGCAGCGGCGCCGGCAGCACCACCTCCGCCGCCCGGTAAATCTCCCGTGCCACCGTCTCGATCTTGTCGGCCAGCGGCATGTCGTCGGCATACAGCAGGCGCGGCGCCGCGGTGCCGCCGTCGAGCAGCCGGCCGACCTCCTCGGCCAGCGCCGCGGCGCCGGCGGCGCCGTCGGACCAATGGCTGCACGGCACCGCCGCCACCCCGAGCGGCGCCAGCGCCGCCTGCACTGCGGCGATTTCCGCCGGCGTGTCGGAGGCAAACCGGTTCAGCGCCACCACCACCGGCAGACCGAAGCGGCGCATGTTCTCGACATGCCGCGCCAGATTCGGCGCGCCGCGGACGACCGCGCCGACATCCTCCGCATCCAGCGCCGCGCGCGCCACGCCGCCATGCAGCTTCAGCGCCCGCAGCGTCGCCACCACCACCGCACAGCCCGGCCGCAGCCCGGCCGAGCGGCACTTGATGTCGATGAACTTCTCGCCGCCGAGATCGGCGCCGAACCCCGCCTCGGTCACCACCACGTCGGCGAGTTTCAGCCCGAGCCGGGTCGCCATGACCGAGTTGCAGCCATGCGCGATGTTGGCGAACGGCCCGCCATGCACCAGCGCCGGCGAGCCTTCCAGCGTCTGCACCAGGTTCGGCATCAGCGCATCGCGCAGCAGCGCCGCCATGGCGCCGGCGGCTTTCAGCTCCGCCGCCGTCACCAGCGACCCGTCGGCGCGCGCGCCGGCCACCATCCGCCCGAGCCGCGCCTGCAGATCGTGCAGGTCGCGGGCCAGGCAGAACACCGCCATCACCTCCGAGGCGACGGTGATGTCGAAGCCGCCCTCGCGCGGCACCCCGTTGGCGGCGCCGCCAAGGCCGAGCACGATCTCGCGCAGCGCCCGGTCGTTGAGGTCGAGGCAGCGCCGCCACGCCATCCGCCGCGGGTCCAGCCCGGAAGGGTTGCCCCAGTAAAGCGAATTGTCGATCAGCGCGGCGAACAGATTATTGGCCGCGGTGATGGCGTGGAAATCGCCGGTGAAATGCAGATTGATCTCTTCCATCGGCGCCACCTGCGCCCGGCCGCCGCCGGTCGCCCCGCCCTTCATGCCGAAACACGGGCCGAGGCTGGGTTCGCGCAGACAGATCATGGTGCGCCGCCCGGCCGCGTTCAGCGCGTCACCGAGGCCGATGCTGGTGGTGGTCTTGCCCTCCCCGGCGGCGGTCGGGCTGATGCCGGTGACGAGCACCAGCGCCCCGTCCGGCCGGTCGGCGAGGCCGTCGATGAAGTCGAAATCGACCTTGGCCTTGTAGCGGCCATAGGGCAGCAGCGCCGCCTCGGGGATGCCGGCGCGGGCGCCGATCTCGCCGATCGGGCGCAGCCTGACCGACCGCGCGATCTCCAGGTCGCTCGCCATTCCGCCATCCCCCGCCATCGCCCGGCCAGTGTGCCGGGGCGGCAGTGGCGTGCGCAACAATTCAGTCGGCGGGGGCGCGCCGGGTCACGCCGATGGCAGTCAGCGCGGCATCGGCCGCGGTGACGAAGCGGCGCATATCGTCGGGGGTGGTCGCGCCGATGCAGCCGACGCGAAAGCTCGGGCGCTGGGTGTTGTGGAAATTGCTGATCAGGAAGCCGCGCGCCTTCAGCGCATCGACGAAGCCGTGCAGCGACCAGCGCGCATCGCCCGGCGCATGCACGTTCAGTACGATCGGCCCCTGCACTGGCGCCGCCAAATACGGCGTCAGCCCGATCGCGCCCATGCCGGCGTGCAGCACATCGGCATTGGCGCGGTAGCGGGCCAGCCGCGCCGGCGCGCCGCCCTCGGCCGCATGCAACACCAGTGCGGTGCGCAGCGCTGCCATCACCTGCGCCGGCGGCGTGAAGCGGAAGCCGCCCCAGCCGTCGCGCTCACCCATTGCATGGATGTCGGCGAGGTCGAACGACCAGCTTCCCGCCTGACCGCGCCCGGCCAGCAGCGGCGCAATGCGGGCGATGACGAAGGAGAGGCCGGGCAGTCCCTCCAGGCATTTGTTGGCGGTGAAGATGGCGGCGTCGATCTCCGGCTGCCGCGCGAGGTCGAGCGGCAGCGCGCCGAACGCCGACACGGCATCGAGGATCATCCGCCGCCCGGCGCCGCGCACCGCGGCGCCGATCGTCACCGGGTCGTGGACGACGCCGGAACTGGTTTCGGAATACACCAGCCCGACATGACTGATCGAAGGATCGGCGGCGAGCGCCTGCGCCACCGCCGCCGGCGGCACCGGGGCAATGTCGGAGACCGGCAGCGTCACCGGATCGCGCCCGGCCTCGCGCGCCAGCCGCGCCATCCGCTCGGCATAGGACCCGGTGAGCGGGATCAGGATGCGCCCGCCCGGCGGCAACAGGCTGCGCAGCGACGCCTCGACCGCGAAATGCCCGGCGCCCTGCAGCGGCAAGATGGTGTCGGTGGCAAACGATACCCCGGCGATGGCGGCGATCCGCTGGCGCACCGCGCCATAGAGCGGGCGGAAACTGCGGTCCCAGGGGGCGTAATCCTGGGCCGCGGCGGCGCGCACCTCCGGCCGCGTGGTGACGGGACCGGGGATCAGCAGCAACATGACAGCACCTGGCGCAGAGGGAGCGGGCCGGCAGAGGTGCCACGCGGGCGGCGGCAAATCCACCCCTGGCGATCCGCCGGCACAACCCGGCTCAGGCGGCCAGCATGCGCAGCACCGCCTCGACGACGAACTGGCGCTGCCGGCGGCGCAGATCGGGCGCCGTCAGGTCGCGCCCGAACAGCGCGCCGAAGGTATGGCGGTTGGAGACGCGGTAGAACGACAGGGCGCTGATCATCAGGTGGACATCCACCGGGTCGAGGCCGTCGCGGAACACCCCCTCCGCCGTGCCGCGCGCCAGGATGGCACGGAGTTGATCGAGGACGCCGATGTTGCTGCCCTGGATGGTGGTGGAATGGGCCACGAAGCGGCCCTGGTTGATGTTCTCGATGCTGATCAGGCGGACGAAATCCGGGTGCTCGTCGTGGTAGTCGAAACTCGCCTCGGTGATCCGCCGGATCGCCGCCAGCGGCGGCATGCGCTCGAGATCGAGCGCCGCCTCGGCGGTGCGGATGCCGGCATAGGCGCGCTCCAGCACGGCGAGAAACAACCCCTCCTTGCTGCCGAAATAATAGTAGATCATGCGTTTGACGGTGTGCGTGCGCGCCGCGATGGCATCGACGCGGGCGCCGGTCAGGCCGTTTTCGACGAACTCGTCATGCGCCGCATCGAGGATGGCGCGCCGCGTCCGCTCCGGGTCGAGCCGGCGACGGTCGGGCGGATCGGCGGTGTGCAGATCGTCAGGCATGGGCGGCCAGGGCAGGGTTGGACTGTCCAGGTAGTTTAGCCTGCCGGTACCCTCCGCGCCCAGCGCCGGTGCAGATACCAGCACGGCACCGCCAGCGCCGACAGCGCCGCGCCACACAGCAGCGCCCCGCTCGGGTCGCCGACGAGGTCGGCGGCGCGCCCGCACAGCGCCGGGAACACCGTGCCGCCGATATAATAGGTGGTGTAGAACAGCGCCATGCCGACCGCCCGGTTGCCCGGCCGGGCGGAGAGCGTGCCGGCGCCGACGATGATGCCCGCCTGCACCGCGCCGATGGTGCCGAACACCACCCCCCACAGCAGCGGCCAGCCGAGCAGGCCGATACAGACGATGGCGATCAGAGCGGCGGCGGTGCCGGCGAGAAACACCCGTCCGGCGCCGAACCGCGCCGCCGCCGCCCCGCTCAGCAGCAGCGCCGGCACGTTGCCCCAGGTGGCGGCATCCATCACCAGATCAGCGACCCAGAGTGGCGTGCCGCGCACCGCCAGCAGCGTCGGCACATAGGTCAGGAAGGCGCTGAACGCGGCGTTGTAGAAGGTCCACATCAGCCCGGCGAGGATGACCAGCCGGCATTCCGCCGGCGACGGCCAGGACAGCCGCCGGACGCTGCCGCGCGGGTCGCCACGCCAGCTTGCCAGCAGCACCACGGCGCCGATGCCGGCCGGCACCGCGCCGGCCAGGAAGGCGGTGCGCCAGCCATAGCGATGGGCCAGCGGCGCCTGCGTCATCTGCCCGGCACCGATGCCGACCGGAAAGCCGGCCAGCATCAGCCCGAGGGTCGTCAGGAACAATTTGCCGGGGAAACGGTCTGCCAGCACCTTGCCCTGCATGACGGTGAGCGCCACGGCGCCGCTGCCGGCGAGGATGCGGGCGGCGGCGATGCCGCCGGGTCCCCCGGCCAGCGCCGCCGCCGCCCCGCCCGCGGTCATCAGCACCATGCCGGTGGCCAGCACGGCACGGTCGCCGAAGCGCTGCGCCAGAAAGCCGCAGGCCAGCGCCGCGACGATGCCGGGCAGCATATAGGCGCCGACCAGCGAGCCGAGCTGGGCGAAACTGAGGCCGAACAGCCCGACCAGATCGGGGCCGAGGCTGGCGACGGTCTGCATCTGGTAGCCGAAGGCGAACCGGGCGAAGCAGATGGCGACAAGGATGCCCCAGGATGCCCCGGCCGTTTCTTGCATGGCGGGCGTAGAGCCGATCCGGCGGTGTCGCGCAAGGCTCGCGCACGCATCTGGTGCGGCGCTTTGCTGCGGCGATGAGCGACCCGGTGCGCCGCGACCGCATGACCGCCGACCAGTTCATCGCCTGGGCGATTGAGCAGCCGCAGACCGAGCATTTTGAGCTGGTGGCGGGCGAGGTGGTGGCGATGGCGCCCGAGCGGGTCGGGCATGTGCGGGCCAAACAGCGCATCTACACACTTCTGTCACGCGGCGCCGAGCGACTCGGCGGGCACTGCGAAGTGCTGATGGACGGCGCCGTCGTGGTGGTGGACGAAGCCACCGTCTATGAGCCGGATGCAATGCTCCGTTGCGGTCCGGCCTTGCCGGATGACGCGGTTAAAATCACCGACCCGATGATCGTTGTCGAGGTGATCTCGCGTTCGTTGCGTGCGCTCGACAGCGGGCTGAAGTTCACCGACTATTTCCGCATCCCCTCGCTGCGCCATTATCTGGTGGTGCGGCCGGAGGCGCGGGTCCTGATCCACCACGCGCGCGGCGCCGACGGCAGCATCACCAGTCGGGTGTTGAGCACTGGCCCGCTGGTGCTCGACCCGCCGGGGATCGAGCTTGCCACTCTGTTCGACTGACAACTGTTCGGGCGGGCCAGCCGGTAGCGGGCGCGGCCGCGCGCACCTATCTTGCCGTCATGCCTCAAACCCCTGCCTTTCTCGACAGCGGGCGCCCGGACGTGCCCGATCTCGTGGTGCCGCGCGGCGTCACCCCGTTTCATCTGCCGCGCCAGCCGGTGCGCGGGCGGCTGGTGCGGCTCGGTCCGCTGGCCGATGCGCTGCTCACCCGACACGACACCCCGCCGGCCGTCACCGCGCTGGCCGGGCAGGCGCTGGCGCTGGTCGCCGGGCTGGCGGCGGCGCTGAAATACCGCGGCAGCTTCGCCCTGCAGGTGAAGGGCAACGGCCCCGTCCGCATGCTGCTCGCCGACTGCACCGATACCGGGGCGCTGCGCGGCTATGCCAGCGGCGACGCCGCGCGGCTCGCCGACCTGTTCGCCGCCGATCCCGCCCCCTCCGCCCGCGCCCTGCTGGGGGACGGCTATCTGGCGCTGACCGTCGATCAGGGGCCGGACACTGAACGCTACCAGGGCATCGTGACGATCGAAGGGACGACGCTGGCCGACGCGGCGCTGCATTATTTCGCCACCAGCGAACAGCTCCGCTGCTTCCTGCGGCTGGCCTGCGCGCCGACGCCGGCCGGCTGGCGCGCCGGTGCGCTGATCCTGGAGAAGGTCGCCGGCGAGGGCGGCATCGCCGAGGACATGGACGCGGCGGCCCAGGAGGAGAGCTGGCGCACCGCGACGACGCTGGCGGCGACGCTGACCGAGGCGGAACTGCTCGACGACCAGCTTCCCGCCGAGCGGCTGCTGTACCGGCTGTTCCACACCGAGGGGGTGACGGCCGACCGGCCGCGCGCCCTCGCCTATGGCTGCCGCTGCTCGCGTCAGCGCCTGTCCGGCATCCTGGAAGGGTTCAATGAGGCCGATCTCGACCACATGGCGGTCGATGGCGACATCATCATGACCTGCGAGTTCTGCAACCTGGATTTCCGCTTCGCCCGCGCCGACGTGCAGGGCGGCGCGGCGGGACAGGCCGGCCGGGGCGGCTGAGATTTTGCCGATCTGGGTTCAGGCGGCGAAGTCGAGGCCGGCGTAAAGCTCGGCCAGCGCGATGTCGATGCCGAGCTCCGGCATCGCCAGCCGTGCCTCGCCGCCCAGGATCGGCTGGCCGCGCCAGTCCGGCCGCTCGAACACCATCGCCCCGATCGCCGACTGCTCGACGATGACGTAGCGGGCGAGCGTGGCGATGTCGCGGTACTCGCGGCTTTTCACCAGCCGGTCGGTGTAGCTGGTGCTGTCCGACAGCACCTCGAACACCACCACCGGATCGGTGACGAAGGTGGCGCGAAGACTGGCCGGCCGGCAGACGACCATGGCATCGGGATAGCGCACGCTCGCCGCCATGCGCAGTTTCAGATCGCTGCCGTAAATGCGGCAGCCTGGCGGCAGGCGCGACCGCAGGGCAAAGGCGATGTTGCCGGCGATCAGCGCATGCGCCTCGGTCCCGCCGACCATCGCCAGCGGCGCCGCGCCGTCGAACTCGTGGCGCAGCTCCTGGCGCTCCTCCCAGTCGAGGAAGGCATCGACGCTCATCGGGCGGCGCAGGGCGGCGGTCATGCTCGTGACCATAGCACTATCCGCGCTCGCGCGCCTCGCCGATCGGCGGCACCTGATCGGTCATGCCGGCCAGCACCTCGGCGACGTGGCGGCTGCGCACCGGGCTGGCCTCGCGCTTCAGACGCCCGGCCATGTTCAGCAGGCAGCCGAGATCGCCGGCCAGCAGCGTGTCGGCGCCGCTGGCGGCGATGTCGCGCGTCTTGTCGGCGACCATGCGCGTCGAGATTGCCGGATATTTGACGCAGAACGTGCCGCCGAAGCCGCAACAGGTCTCCGGCTCGGCCATCTCGGCCAGCCGCAGCCCGGCGACGCTGCCGAGCAGGCGGCGCGGCTGGTCCTTTACGCCCAGCTCGCGCAGCCCGGCGCAACTGTCGTGATAGGTGACGGTGCCGGCATAGGCGGCATCGACCACGCTGACCCCGCGCACATCGACCAGGAACGCCACCAGCTCATAGGAGCGCGCCGCCAGCGCCGCCGCCCGCGCCTTCAGATTGGGGTCGTCGTCGAACAGATGCGGCAGATGCTCGCGCAGCATGCCGCCGCAACTGCCCGACGGCACCACCACGTAGTCGAAGCCGCCGAACGCATCGAGGATGCCGCGCGCCAGATCGCGCGAGGTCGCCCGGTCGCCGGTGTTGTAGGCCGGCTGGCCGCAGCAGGTCTGCGCCCGCGGCACCTCCACCTGGCAGCCGGCCTGCTCCAGCAGGCGGATGGCGGCGAAACCGACGGTCGGCCGATAGAGATCGACCAGACAGGTGACGAACAGGCCGACGCGCGGCCGGGCTTGGGGCGCACTCATTGCATCACTTCTATATCGTCCGGCGCCCTGCCACAGTGCGCCGCGCAGCGCGGCAGGATCGCATGGACAAGACCCTTAACACCAGCAGCGAAACCGATGCCACGCCGCCCGGCCCCGCCGACCGGCTGTTCGAGACGGTCGAACACGCCATCTATCTCGGCCTTGCCGCCCTGCTGTCGATCACCGCCCTGCTGGCGCTGGGCAGCGCCTGCTTTGCGCTGTGGGACGCGGCGCGGGACTGGAGCGGGCCGGAGCCGATCCTGGCGCTGATCGACCGGTTGCTGTTCGCGCTGATGCTGATCGAGATTCTGCACACGGTGCGCGCCTCGATCCGCTCCGGCACGCTGACCTGCGAGCCGTTTCTGGTCGTCGGGCTGATCGCCTCGATCCGGCGGATTCTGGTGCTGACCCTGGAATCGTCGCAGGCGACCAAGGCGGCGACGTGGTCGCCGGCCAGCGAGAGCCTGTTCCGCGCCGCCATGCTGGAGCTGACGGTGCTCGGCGGGCTGATCCTGGTGATCGTCGTCTCGATCTACCTATTGCGCCGCCGCACCGCCGCCGGTGGCCGGTTCGCCCTGCGGCTGCGCCACTGAGGCGGCGCCGGCGGGCGCCAGTACGGGCCGCGGCAGCAGCACATACTCCGCGCCATGCGCCCGCATCTGCCCCGCCCGCTGTTCGGCGGCGCGGCCCCAGCCGAAGAATATATCCGCCCGCGCTGGCCCCTTGATCGCACCGCCGAGATCCTGCGCCAGCATCATCCGCTGGATCGGTGCGCCGCTCAGCGGATCGGTGGTGGCAATGAACACCGGCGCGCCGAGCGGGATATAGGCGCTATCGACGGCGATCGACCGGCCCGGCACCAGCGGCACGCCGAGCGCCCCCGGCGGCCCCTGGTCCGGCCGCAGCCCGTTGACCTCGCGGAAAAACACATAGGAGGGGTTTTCGTCCATCAGCGCCGGCGCCTGATCCGGGTGCTGCTCCAGCCAGGCGCGGATACTGGCCAGCGACACCTGATCCATCGTCATGTCGCTGCGATCGACCAGGATGCGGCCGATCGCCACATACGGCCGGCCGTTCTGCCCGGCATAGGAGACGCGCACCACCCGCCCATCCGGCAGATCGACCCGCCCCGAGCCCTGCACCTGCAGGAAGAACGCATCCACCGGATCGGCCAGCCACATCAGTTCGAGCCGCCGCCGCGCCAGCACGCCCTGTTCGATCTGCGCGCGGTCGTAATAGGGCACCAGCCTGCCATCCTCGACCCGCCCGGCCAGCGAGCGGCCCTTCAGGTCGGCGGCGAAGGCGCCGAGGTTGACCTGCACCAGATCGCCTGGCCGGCCGAGCAGCGGCGTACGATAGACCCCGCCCGGCGAGCGGCTGCCGCGCACCTCTGGGTCGAAATACCCGGTGAACAGCGCCTGCGTCCGGCTGGCCGCCGGAGCCGTTGCATCAGCCACCTGATAGGGCTGGAAATAGTCGGAAAACACCTGCCGCGCCGCCGCGTCGTCGCCGGGCGCGGCGTTGGCCGCGGCGCTGCAGGCCGCGCGCCAGTCTGCCGGCTTGCCGCCGAGCGCCGCCGTCTGCCCCTGGCCGCCAAGCGTGCCGTTCACCGCCGCCTCGGCCAACTGACTACAGCCGGCGCGAAACACCGCCAACGCCTCTGCCGCATGATCGGCCTGCCAGCCCGGCAGCGCGGCGAAGCCGACCAGGGAGAGCGACAGTTCCGACTTGCCGCCCGGCGCCGTGGCGACGCCCGGCGGCACACAGCCGGCCAGCCCCAGCACGGCGAGCGCCGGTAAGGCGACCAGAAATCGGGCCGCGCCAGAACGGGCGCAGCCCCAGCCGAGCCGCAGCCGCATGGTCAGGCGCTGCGGGCGGCGACCAGCCGCCAGGTCGGGTCGGCGGTGCCCAGATCACGCTCGAAGGTCCAGAGATCGACGATCTCGGTCACCGCATCGGTGCCGGCGACGATGGCGCCGTCGCGCCCGGTGGTCAGCGTCACCTGATCACTGACGAAGCGCACGGTGATGTCGGCGACACTGCCGCGCAGATCGGCCGCCTCGATGGTCGCCACTTCGATGCCGCGAATGTCGCTGCGCTGGGTTTCGCCCGCGGTCTCGCGGGCGGTGATGGCGGCGGTGAAGGCGGCGAGCATATCCTCTGCCAGCAGCGGGCGCAGCGCGTCGCGCTGGCCGGCGGCAAAGGCGGTGACGATCATGCGAAACGCCGTCTCCGCCCCGTCGAGGAAGCGGGCGGCGGAAAAGCTGCGGTCGAGCCGCTGCATCCGCGCCATCGCCTGCCCGGCCGGACTGGCCGGGTCGGGAAGGGCGCGGCTGGGCGGCCGCTCGGCAACGCCGTCGATCACCGGCGCCGCCGCCACCGCCGGGCGGACCGGCGGCGCGGGTGGCGCCGCAGTCCGTTCAAATCCCTGACGGCGCCCGAGGATGCTGCGCAGGCGCAGCACCAGGAAAGCGGCAATCATGCCGAACAGGACCAGATCGACCGGGAAGTTGCCCGGGAGAATGCCGCCGGCGCCCATGCCGTCCTCCATTGACCCGCCCGACATAGGCACGGCCGGCCCCGCGCACAACACGCGATGGCGGTTGCTGCGCTTTCGCCATCCGGCTAATCGGGGGTGATGATCCTGTTGCGGCACGGCCAGAGCGCGTTCAACGCCATCTTCACCGCGACCCGCCGCGACCCCGGCATCATCGACCCGGGGCTGACCGAACTCGGCGTGGCGCAGGCCGAACAGGCGGCCGAGGCGCTGGCCGGCGAGCCAATCAGGCGGATTATCGTCTCGCCGTATACCCGCGCACTGCAGACCGCCGCACCGATCGCCCGCCGCCTCGGCGTGCCGGTCCACGTCAATCCGGGGGTGCGCGAGCGCTTCGCCTTCTCCTGTGATGTCGGCACGCCGCGCAGCGATCTCGCCGCCGCCTGGCCAGCGCATGATTTCAGCCATATCGACGAGGTGTGGTGGCCGGGGCTGGAGGAGACGGCGGCGGAGATCGTCGGCCGTGCCGCGCTGTTCCGCGCCGAGATGGCGGCGTTGCCCGACTGGGCGCAGACGCTGGTGGTCAGCCATTGGGGCTTCATCCTCAGCCTGACCGGCAGCAGCGTCGGCAACGGCCAGTGGCTGCGCTGCGACCCTGCCGCACCGGCCCCGGCGCAGGTCGTCTGGCATCCGTGATCGGCGTGTGCTACCCGCCGGCCGCATAGTTTCGCGGAGCGTCCAGAATGTCCCAGACATCCCCCCAGCCAGCTGGCGCGCCAGCACCGGGTACGCCGCCCCTCGCGGTCAACCTGCAATATGTCAAGGACCTGTCGTTCGAGGTTCCGGGTGCACCGCTGATCTACACCACGCTGCGCAACGCCCCGCGCGTCGATATCAATCTCGACGTGCAGGTGCGCCGCCTGCAGGAGAACCAGAACACGTTCGAGGTCACCCTCGCCATCCGCGCCGAGGCGCGCGAGGCGGTGGCGGCGGCGGCCAACGGCAATGGCAGCGGCGAACCGGGGACGCGGGTGTTCCTGGCCGAAATGGCCTATGCCGGCATCTTCACCCTGACCGGCGTGCCGGAGGCGAGTGTCGAGCCGCTGTTGCTGGTCGAGTGCCCGCGCCTGCTGTTCCCGTTCGCCCGCGCCATTCTCGCCGATGTGACGCGCGATGGCGGCTTCCCGCCGGTGATGCTGCAGCCGATCGACTTCGTGGCGCTGTGGCAGAGCCGCCGCGCCCAGGCGGAGGCGAGCGTGTCCGGTGCGCTCGCCTGACGCCTGACCGCGGTTTCGTCGCCGCCGGCCCGCCGGATCAGGAGATGCGGTAGCGGTAGGTCTTGTGGCAGCCGCCGCAGACCTGCCCGGTTGCCCGCCATTGTGCGGCGAAGGCGTCCTTGTTGCCCGATGCCGCCGCCTGCTCCAGCTTGGCGGCGGCCTGCTGGAGCTCGCTCGCGTGCTGGTCGAATCCGGCACGATCGGTCCAGATGTCAGGCTTGGCATGGGTGCCGCCGCCGCTGTCGCTGCCGGGCGGGAACATCGTCGGGATGCGTTTGGCCCAGTCGGCGATCTCGGCCGCGCGGACGGCCAGCGGCGCGACATCGCCGCCGCTGTCAATCGCCTCCTTCATTGCCTTGAAGTTTTCGCCCATATGCTTGAAGCCGGCGCGGCGGTCGGCAATGATCTGCTCGGGTGCGGCGGCGATGCCGAAAACCATGCTTCCCATGATGACACCAGCCAGCCACATCGTGTGTCGCGCCATTTCACGCATCTCCCCATTGCGTTGCCCGGCATAGCTGAGCACGCTCGGGCGGGACGCAATGACCGAAAGCTGAGGCATGACCAAAATCCGCTCCGTTGCCGTGTTTTGTGGATCGCGGCCCGGCGCTGCGCCGCATTTTCGTGAGGCGGCGGTGGCGCTCGGCCGCGGTCTGGCGACGGCCGGAATGCAACTCGTCTATGGCGGCGGGCGCGTCGGCCTGATGGGCGCGCTGGCCGACGCGACGCTGGCCGCCGGCGGCCGGGTGGTCGGCGTCATCCCCGATTTCCTCCAGCAATGGGAGGTGGCGCATGAGGGGGTCTCGGAGCTGATCGTGACCGACAGCATGCACACCCGCAAGCGGCGGATGTTTGAGTTGTCCGACGCCTTCGTCTCTTTCCCCGGCGGCCTCGGCACCTTCGACGAGACGTTTGAGATTCTCACCTGGCGGCAGTTGCGCCTGCATGACAAGCCGGTGCTGGTCTGCGACATCGCCGGCTCGGCGGCGGCGCTGCTCGGCGTGATCGACGCCGCCGTCGCCGACGGGTTCGCCCCGGCGGAATGCCGCGACTGGTTCGATGTGGTCAACGGCGTGCCGGCGCTGCTGGCGCGGCTCAATGACCTGTCACAGGTGGTCGGCGGCGCGGCGGCGCTGCTGTAGCTCGCGGGTGGAGACGGCGCTTGCCCCGGCGGCGCCGCGGCGCTATATGCCGCCCGCCCTCGGAGTGTAGCTCAGCCTGGTAGAGCACTGTGTTCGGGACGCAGGGGCCGGAGGTTCGAATCCTCTCACTCCGACCAGCCGCCATCATTTCCCGACCCGCTTCATCTGCCGATATGGGAACCGACCCGCCCGATGGACCTCAAGGATCATATCCGGGGCGTCCCGGACTTCCCCAAGCCCGGCATCCTGTTCTACGACATCGCCACGCTGCTGCGGCACGCCGATGCGTGGCAGGTGGCGATGGGTCGCATGGCCAAGGTGGTGCGCGCCTATCAGCCGGATATGCTGGCCGGGCTGGAATCGCGCGGCTTCCTGATGGCGGCGCCGCTGGCGCTGAAACTCGGCTGCGGCTTCATCATGCTGCGCAAGCGCGACAAGCTGCCGGGGCCGACCGTGGCGCTCGACTACGCGCTGGAATACGGCAGCGACCGCATCGAGATTCAGGCCGACGCGGTCGAGCCGGGGCAGCGGGTGGTGATCATCGACGACCTGCTGGCGACCGGCGGCACCATGGCCGCCGGGATCGCGTTGCTGCGCCAGGTCGGCGCGGTGGTGCCGGCGGCCGCGGCGCTGATCGAGCTGTCGTTCCTCAACGGGCGGGCGCGGCTGGATGTGCCGTTCGAGTCACTGGTCGCCTACGACGCCTGACGCCGCCGCTGTCCGCCGCCGCCGCGCACCTGCTCGCGATACAGCAGATACAGCCCGGAACCGGCGATGATGCTGCCGCCGAGCGCGGTCCAGCGGCTCGGCACCTCGCCGAACACCAACCAGCCGAGCAGCGTCGCGCCAAGCAACTGGGCATAGAAGAACGGCGCCAGCGTCGCCGCCGGCGCCCGCGCATGCGCCAGGATGAGCAGAAAATGCCCCACCGCGCCGAAGCTGCCGAGGGCGGCGAAGGCGAGCCATACCGGCGCCGGCGGGGCGCCGCCCTGCACCCAGGGCAGCGCCGGCAGCACCACGGCGCAGCCGATCAGCCCGCTGTAGAACAGCGTCGTCAGCGGCCGGTCGCGCTTCGCCAGCAGCCGGGTCAGCACCGCATAAAGGGCGTTGGCGCAGGCGGTGAGCACCGCCAGCAGCACCGCCGGCTCGATCCGCCCGCTCCATGGCCGGGTCACCACCAGGACGCCGACAAACCCGACCGCGACCGCGCCCAGCCGCCGCGGCCCCGGCCATTCGCCGAGCAGCGGCCCGGCCGCCAGCGCCACCAGCAACGGCGCCACGAACACGATCGACGTCGCCTGGGTCAGCGGCAGATGGCGAAAGGCGAAGAACGACGACACCGTCGCCACCACGAGGCAGAGCGCGCGGGCGCATTGCAGGGCAAAGCTGCGCGTGCGCGGCAGCCCGGCGCGGGTGAGCGGATTGCACAGCAGCAGGGTGAGCAGAAAACTGCCGAGATAGCGGGCGATCACGGTCAGCATCGGGTCGGTGGTCTGGTTCACCCATTTCGCCGTGGCGTCCAGACAGGCGAAACAGCCAACCGCGCCGACCAGCAGCAGCATGCCGACGGCGCGCCGCCCGTCGGCGGTGCCGGCATCCCGCGCCGCGGACATCGCTCAGCGCCGTCGGTCGAGCAGAACCGCGCCGGCCGGCAGATCGCATGGCGGCAGGAACAGCTTGTCGAACAGCAGCACGGCCGCATCGTCCGTCGTCATGCCTTGTAACACGGACGTGCTCCCCCGTTCGGTCTCGCTCTCCGGCGCTTACGCGGCGCTGCCCGCTGCCACCAGCTCGGCGAAATGGCGCAGCACGCGCTCGGCGTCCGGCTCCAGGCCGGTGAACAGGCGGAAGGCGTGGGTGGCCTGGAACACCGCCATGCCGCCGCCGTCGAGCGTGCGGCAGCCGAGCGCCCGCGCCGTGCGCAGCAATTCGGTCTCCAGCGGGAAGTAGATGATCTCCGCCACCCACAGCGCCGGCCGCAGCAGCGCCGGCGGCAGCGGCGTGCCGGGATATTTCGCCATGCCTACCGGCGTCGTGTTGATCAGCCCGTCGGCATCGGCCAGCGCCGCCGCCGGATCATCGGCCGCCACCGCCCGGCCGGCGCCGAAGCGCCCGCACAGCATCGCCGCCACCGCCTCGGCGCGGCTGCGGTCCATGTCAACGATGGTCAGCCGCTCGACCCCGAGCGTCATCGCCGCATAGGCGACCGCCGCGCCGGCGCCGCCGGCGCCCATCTGCACCACCCGCGCACGCGGGGCATTGTCCATGCGCCGGCGGAACGCCTCGGCGAAGCCCTGCCAGTCGGTGTTGTGACCAACCCGCCGGCCGTCGCGCAGCACCACCGTATTGACCGCGCCGAGAAAGCGCGCATCGTCGGACAGTTCGTGCAGCAGCGGCAGCACCGCCTGCTTGGCGGGGTGGGTGATATTGAGCCCGTCGAAGCCCATGCGTTCGGCGGCGAGCAGCAACTCCGCCAGTGCCGCGACGCCGAGGCCGAGACGCTGGAGGTCGATGCGCTTGTATTGCAGGCGCAGCCCCTGCGCGTCGCCTTCATGCTGGTGCATCGCCGGCGTCAGCGAGCCGCCGATGCCGGTGCCGATCAGCCCGAGCAACACGGGCCGGCGGGTATCGAGGTCGGCAGCCGCGGGACTTTCTGTCACGGGACGTTTCCTTTCCATCCGGCAGGCGACGGTTGCCGCAATAATGGACTAACTGGTTAAACCACGTCAACACCGGTTTTTGCGCCGCCGCCATCGACCAGGCGGGACAAACTGCGGCATTGTGCGACGGGACCAGATCGCAGGACAGCCATGCCGGACGAAATGCCTGCCCGCCGTCACCTCCGGTCGATCGCCACCGTCTGCCTCAGCGGGCGGCTGGCCGACAAGCTCGAGTCGGCTGCCCGCGCCGGGTTCGACGGCATCGAGATTTTCGAGAACGACCTGCTGACCTTCGACGGCTCGCCCGCCGAGGTGCGCCGCATGGCCGAGGATCTCGGCCTCGCCATTACCATCTACCAGCCGTTCCGCGATTTCGAGGCGGCGCCCGAGGCGCTGCGGGCGCGCAACCTCGACCGCGCCGAACGCAAGTTCGACGTGATGCAGGAGTTGGGCACGACGCTGATGCTGGTGTGCAGCAACGTCCAGCCGACGGCGATCGACGACGATGCCCGCGCCGCCGCCGATCTGCGCGCCATCGGTGAGCGCGCCGCCGGCCGCGGCCTGCGCGTCTGCTACGAGGCGCTGGCCTGGGGCCGCCATGTCAACCGCTGGGCGCAGGCCTGGCACATCGTGCAGATGGCCGACCATCCGGCGCTCGGCCTCGCGGTTGACAGTTTCCACACGCTGGCACTCGGCGACGACCCTGCCGGCATCGCCGAGGTGCCGGGCGAACGGCTGTTCTTCGTCCAACTCGCCGACGCGCCGAAACTGTCGCTCGATGTACTGTCGCTCAGCCGCCATCACCGCTGCTTCCCCGGCCAGGGCGAACTGGATGTCGCCGGTTTCCTGCGCCCTGTGCTGGCCGCCGGCTATAGCGGGCCGCTGTCGCTGGAAGTGTTCAACGACGAGTTCCGCTCGGCGCCGTCGCGCGTGGTGGCGCGCGATGCGCTGTGTTCGCTGGCGCTGATGGAGGCCGAATCCGGCCTCGCCGACATTCCGCCGCCGCCGCACATCACCGGCGTCGAATTCGTCGAGTTCGCCGTCGATGACACCTCCGGCGCGGCGCTGGCCGCGATGCTGGCCAGCCTCGGCTTCCGCCATGCCGGCCATCACCGCTCCAAGCAGGTCGATCTGTATCGCCAGGGCGGCATCAATCTCGTGCTCAACCGCGAGCAGGACAGTCTGGCGTCGGAGCATTTCCACTGGCATGGCCCATCGGTCTGCGCGCTGGCGCTGCGGGTGGCGGATGCGGCCGCTGCCATCGCGCGCGCCGAGGCGCTGCAGGTATCAAAATGGCGCAACCCGGTCGGCGCCGGCGAGCGGGTCATCCCGGCGGTGCGCGCGCCGGACGGCATGCTGGTGCACCTGGTCGCGCCGGACCCGCATGGCGGCAGCATCTGGGACGCCGATTTCATCCTCGCCCCCGGGCCGCCGCCGGAGGCCGACGGCATCGGCCTGACCGCGATCGACCATATCGCCCAGGCGCTGCCGGCCAACGGGCTGGCCGGGGCGGTGCTGTTCTGGCGCGCCCTGTTCGGGCTGGAGGCGCTCGGCCCGGTCGATCTGACCGACCCGTACGGCCTCGTGCGCAGCCGCGCCCTGGTCAGCCCCGGCGGCGGCTTCCGCCTGCCGCTCAATGTGTCCGACAGCCGCGAGACCACCACCGGCCGCTTCGTCTCGGCCGCATCGGGGGCCGGGGTGCAGCACATCGCCTTCGTCACCGCCGATGTCGCCGCCTCAGTGGCGCGGCTGGCCGACCGCGCGCCGATGCTGTCGATCGCCGCCAATTACTACGACGACCTGGCGGCGCGCTGGGCGCTCGATGAGGCGGTGCTGGCGGCGATGCGCCGGCTGCATCTGCTCTACGATCGCGAGCCGGGCGGCGCGTTTCTGCATGCCTATACCGACACCTTCGAGGGGCGGTTTTTCTTTGAACTGGTGGAGCGCCGCGGCGCCACCGGCTTCGGTGCCGCCAACGCCGCATTCCGCCTCGCCGCCCAGGCGGCACGGCGGTAGGGCGGGGTCGGTCCCGGCCTAATCGCCCGACGATACGCCGGCGAGCACGGGCGCCGACCGCGCCGCGGCACGCCCGTCGGTCGCCGGCCCCGCCCGCCACGGCTTCTCACGTCGCGGCGCGCCGAGCGCATAAAGCCCGTCACGCAGCGAGAAATTGGCCCCGTAATAGGGATCGGCGAGCAGCGCCGCCCCCCATCTGCGGGTCATGTAGGCGACCTCGCGGCGATAGCGCTCGACCTGTGCCGGCGCCAGATCGAACGGCCGCGAGGCGCTTTCCAGGTGGAACATTTCGGCGAACGGGGTCCACAGCACCCGCCAGCCGCGCGCCCGGATGCGCAGGCACAGATCGACATCGTTATAGGCGACGGCGAGATGCTCCGCGTCCAGCCCGCCGACGGCATCGAACACGTCCCGGCGCAGCGCGAGGCAGGCCGCCGTCACCGCCGCGACCTCGCGCACCACGGCGAGCCGCCCACCATAGCCGGCGGCATCGCCGGCCGCCAGCAGCTCGACATGTCCGGCGACGCCGCTGACGCCGAGCGCGACACCGCCATGCTGCAGCGTGCCGTTGGCATAGAGCAGCTTGGCGCCGACCGCGCCGACTTCCGGCCGCATTGCCTGCGCCACCAACTCGTCGAGCCAGTCGGCGCCGATGATGTCCACGTCGTTGTTGAGCAGCACCAGGATTTCGCCGCGCGCCTGCGCCGCCGCGCGATTGTTCAGAGCGGCGTAGTTGAACGGGCCGGGCAGGCGCAGCACCCGCACGCGCGGATCGGCCGCCAGCCGCGTCAGCAGGGCGAGCGCCACCGGATCGCTGCTGCCGTTATCGGCGATGATCAGTTCGAGCGCCGGCCAGTCGGTGCGCTCCAGCACCCCGGCCGCCGCCCGTGCCAGCAGCGCGGCGGCGTCGCGCGTCGGTATGATGACGCTGACCAGCGGCGGGCGCGCCGGGCGCGGCCGGCGCAGCCGCAGCATGCCGCCGGGCAGCGCCGTCACCGCCGCCGTCTCGCCGCTGCGCGCCAGATGCTGCTGCACCGCCGCCGCATCGGCCGGGCGCGCACCGGGGGCGGCGCGGCGATGCACCAGCACCCAGGGCAGATGGCGGATGCGCGCCTCCGGCACGATTTCGCCGAGGCGCAGCGCGCGGTCGTGCCACGCCGCAAGCGCGCCGATGCCGCCGGCGCGGCGCAGCGCCGTCGCCCGCATCAGCACGAGATCGCCCAACGCCTCCTGCCCGTGCAGCAGGTCGATGCTCCAGCCGCTCTTGAACAGCGGCGCATGGCGCCGGTCCTGCCCATCGAGTCGGTCCTCATCGCAATAGAGCAGGTCGGTTTCCGGCTGCCGCGCCAGTTCGGCGGCGAAGACGTAGAGCGCATGCGGCGCCAGCCGGGCATCCGCCGGCAGCACCCCGACGAAGCCGTCCTCCGCCAGCGAAACAGTCTCGCCGTGGCTGATGCGCGGGTCGGCCGGCAGACCGGCCGGCGCGGCGCCGACAATACGCAGCCGCCAATGCGGATAGAGCTGGCCGAGCAGGGACATCGCCAGCCCGGCAACCCCCGCGTCGCCGGGCACCAGCAGGGTCAGCACCAGGTGCGGCAGGCGGGCAACCTGGGCGCGGATCGCCGCCTGGTCGGCCGGGGTCAGCCGGTCATGGCGGCGCAGCCAGGCGCGGTAGGCGGCGGGATGGCGCGGATCGAACTGATCGAGCAGCAAGCTGCGCAGCAGCGGCACGCGCCGCAGCGCCCGGCCGCCGAGGCGGCGAAGGGTGCGATAGAGGCGGCGGCGCGGCGCGATCCTGTCGGCCAATCATGACCTCCGTGTCATTCATCGCGGTTCGCACGCGCGCCACCCTCGGGTCAAGCCTTGTCAACGCCGGGTTGTAACGCGGCGCAGCATATCCGGGCTACCTGACCAGATCGTGACCGTTCGCGCCGCCGGCGCCACCGCGCGGCGGCTAGCGCAGCACGATCGCCGCCGGCGCCTGCCGGTGGTGGCCCCGTTCCTGTGGCGGAACGTAGCGGTAGAACTGCGGCGGCCGGTGGCTGACTGCGGTATTCATCTCCCCGCTCGGGCGCACGCTGTGTTCGGCCAGCACGCGTTTGCGAAAGGTCGATTTGTCTACCCGCGCCGCCATTACCGCCTCGTAGGTTGCCTGCAGCTCGCGCAGGGTGAAGCGGTCGGGGTCCGGCAGCAGGCCGAACAGCATTTCAAAGCCCCGGCCAAGCTGGTCACGCAGCTCATGGACGGCGCCGGCGGCGATGCGGTCGTGATCGAAGGCCAGCGCCGGCAGCGCGCCGAGGCGCCACCATTTCGCGCCCAAGGCGTCCGTTGCCGCCTGCAGCGTCACCCGATCGGCGCGGATCAGCGCCAGATAGGCGACGGAGATGACCCGCTCGCCACGCTCCTTGCGGTCGCGGTCGGGGTGGCTGAACACGCCGAACGGGCGCAGCACCGGCACCGCGGCGTTGCTTTCCTCGGCCAGTTCGCGCCGCGCGCAGGTGTCGAGGTCTTCATCCGGTTTGAGGAACCCGCCCGGCAGCGCCCACATGCCGCGGAACGGCTCGGCGCCGCGGCGGATCAGCAGCAGGTTCAGCGCGTCATCGCACACGGTGAACACGGCAATGTCGGTGGCCACCGCGTGGTGCGGATAGGGGTAGGAGTAGAGCTGTTCCGGCGCCGCCTCGGGGGTTTTTTCCATTTCGACATAACTTATATAATGTTTGCAACTAAGTGGCGTGCTTCGCAATCTCTCAGCGATGGGGCGGCATCCTGTCCATTCCCGCGAAGGAGCGCATGACCCGCACCAGCATGACCAACCCCCTGATGATCGACGCGGCCGCGTCGCCCGGCGGCGGCCTGATCGGCGTGACGATCTGCCCCGGCAAGAAGATCACTGAGCGCTTCAACACAAGCTGGGAGCGGGACCTGGACACCGATATGGCGGTCGTCCAGGCATGGCGGCCACAGGCCGTCGTCACCCTGATGGAGCAGCATGAGCTGGAGCGTTTCCAGGTCGCCCCGCTCGGCCAGCAAGTGCGCGACCGCGGCATCGCGTGGCACCATCTGCCGATCCGCGACGTGGACGTGCCGGGGGCCGCATTCGAAGCCGCCTGGAGCTACAGCGGGCTGCGGTTGCGCGCCATCCTCGCCGGCGGCGGCCGGGTGCTGGTGCATTGCCGCGGCGGTCTCGGCCGCACCGGCACCATCGCCGCCCGCCTGTTGATCGAGCTTGGCACGGCCCCGGAGGCGGCGATCCGCGCGGTGCGCGCCGCCCGCCCCAGCACGATCGAGACCGCGGCGCAGGAGGCCTGTGTGCGCGACGTGCGTCCGATCAGTCCGGCCGCCGACGCCTGGGCGGGGCGGGTGCTCGGCTGCCTGCTCGGCGGCGCGGTGGGCGATGGGTTCGGCTACGCCGTCGAGTTCGACCGGCTGGCGGCGATCCACCGCCGCCATGG
Organism: Pseudomonadota bacterium; assembly: GCA_021845985.1. Classification (GTDB taxonomy): domain Bacteria; phylum Pseudomonadota; class Alphaproteobacteria; order Acetobacterales; family Acetobacteraceae; genus JAFKFJ01. The sequence goes on from JAJZES010000020.1 coordinate 130,457, forward strand.
TCCGCAGGGGCTGCGTGCGCCGGTATTCGAGGCCGGGCGGCTGGTCGTCTCCGACGATACGCAGATGACCCTGTTCACGCTGGAGGGGATGCTGCGCGCGGTGGGCGCAGGCGGAGCATGGCAGGAAGACGCGGTCGTCGCACAGGTCCGCCGCGCCTGTCTCGACTGGCTCGACACGCAATCCGGCGGCCTGGCGGGCAAAACGCTGGTCGGGGCGCTGGCGCATCGGCCGGCGCTGCGGGTGCGGCGGGCGCCGGGCACGACCTGTCTTGCGGCGCTGCAGCAGGGCGGCCACGGCAGCCTCGCCGCGCCGGCCAACGACAGCAAGGGATGCGGCGCCGCCATGCGCAGCGCGCCGCTCGGCCTGCTTGCCGGCATCGCTCCCGCCGCTGCGGCGCGGCTCGGCGCGCGCACCGGGGCGCTGACACATGGCCATGCCGATGGCTGGGGGGCGGCGGCAGTCGTTGCCGCGGCAATCTGCCGCGCGGCGCAGGGCGCGACGCTGGCCGCGGCGCTGGCCGGCGCGATCACCGATCTGGACCCGCTCGGCCCGGCGCCGACGCGCCTGCCATACCGGCGCGCGCTCGACCTCGCCGAACGCCAGCCGGACGCCCCGGCCGCCGCCATCGCGACCCTCGGCGAGGGCTGGGTGGGCGAGGAGGCGGTGGCGATCGCCGCCTATGCGGCGCTGACCGGGACGGATTTTGCCGAGGTGATGGCACTTGCGGCCAACCACGACGGCGACAGCGACAGCACCGCCGCCATCGCCGGCCAGCTCTGGGGCGCGTGCCACGGCATCGGCGGCATGCCGCATGAATGGATCGAGCGTCTCGACGTGCGCGACGAGGTGTTCGCGCTGGCCCGAGCACTCATCGCCCTGCCGCACCCGGCCGGTGCCGCGCCGGGTGTTTCATAGGCGCGCGGCGACAGTGTCCGGCAGCACAGGCTGCGAAAGCCTGGCTGAAAGGCAAGACAGGGCGGGACTGCCGGCGCGGCCCTGGCTGCGGTAAGCTGGCGGCATGGACGCCGACACCCTCGCCCCCGCCTCCAACATCCCTGAATACACCGTCTCGGAACTGTCCGGGGCGGTGAAGCGCACGCTGGAGGGGACGTTCGGCCGCGTGCGGGTGCGCGGCGAAATCACCGAGCTGAAACGCTACGCCTCGGGTCACATCTATTTCTGCCTCAAGGACGAAGGCGCCAAGATCAAGGCGGTGGTGTGGAAATTCGCCGTGCCGCGGCTCGGCATGACCGCCGAGGACGGGGTCGAGGTCATCGCCCTCGGCAAGCTCTCCGCCTACGGCGAACGCTCGGAATACCAGCTCGTCGTCGATCGGCTCGACTATGCCGGCGCCGGCGCGCTGCTCGTCCGGGTCGAGGCGCTGCGGCTGAAACTGGCCGGCGAAGGGCTGTTCGATGCCGCCCGCAAGCGTCCGCTGCCGCTGCTGCCCGGCGTCATCGGCGTCGTCACCAGCGCCCAGGGCGCGGTGCTGCATGACATCCGCACCACCATCGCCCGCCGCTTCCCGCGCCTGATTCTGCTGTGGCCGGTGCCAGTGCAGGGCGACGGCGCCGCCGCCCGCATTGCCGCCGCCATCGCCGGGTTCGACGCGCTGCCCGCCGGCGGCGCGGTGCCGCGGCCGGACGTGCTGATCGTCGCCCGCGGCGGCGGCAGCCTGGAAGACCTGATGGGGTTCAACGACGAGGCGGTGGTGCGCGCCGCCGCCGCCTGCACCATCCCGCTGATCTCCGCTGTCGGCCATGAGACCGACACGACGTTGATCGACCACGCCGCCGACCGCCGCGCCCCGACGCCCACCGCCGCCGCCGAACTCGCCGTGCCGTCGCGCACCGAACTGGCCGCCGATCTGCAGCAGAAAGCCGCGCGGCTGACCGGCGCGCTCGGCCGGCTGGCGCAGGAGCGGCGGTTGCGCCTGCAGCGCGCCGAGAGCGGTATGCCGGACCTGCAATCGCTGCTCGGCGCGGCGCGGCAGACGCTGGATGACCGGGCGCAGCGGCTGGCGCTGGCGCTGCCGAACCTGGTGCGGGCGCGCCGCGCCGCGCTGGTCGATGTCGAGCGGCATCTGCCGCCGCCCGCCGCCCTGCTCGCCGCCGGCCATGCCCGGCTCGGCCTCGCCGCGGCCAACCTGCGCGCCGCCCTGCGTCAGGCGGTGGCCGGGCGTGCGGCGCTGGCCGCGCGGGTGCTGCCGCGGCTCAACCCGGCGCCGCTCGCCGGCCGGCTGCG
>JAJZES010000038.1 GCA_021845985.1 Pseudomonadota bacterium
TGGGTCGTCGAACGCTTCTTCGCCTGGATCAACCGAAACAGACGGCTGGCCAAGGACTTCGAAGCCACAATCGAGTCCGTCGAGGCCTTCCTCTACGCCGCCTCAAGCGTGCTGCTGCTACGACGCCTGGCTCGTTGAGACACCGTTTCCAAATGGACTCTCAGTCCGCTCCTGCTGCGTGGCCTTGAAAGCCGCCATTCTCCTTCCGGCCAATCCCTGCCGCCCCGCCGCCTCAGTCCGCGTCCTCTTCGTACCACGTCCGCCCGTCGCGCTCGATCAGCGCGATGGCCGCGGAGGGGCCCCAGGTGCCGGAGGTGTAGCCGCGCGGGCCGTCGGTGCTGGCGCCCCAGGCGTCCAGGATCGGGTCGATCCAGGTCCACGCCGCCTCCACCTCGTCGCGCCGCATGAACAGCGTCTGGTTGCCGCGCACCACATCCATCAGCAGCCGCTCATAGGCGTCGGGGTTGCGCACGTTGAACACGCTGGCGAAGCTCATATCCAGCGGCACATGCTGCAACCGCATGCCGCCGGGGCCGGGGTCTTTGATCATCAGCCACAGTTTTACGCCCTCGTTGGGCTGCAGCCGGATCACCAGCCGGTTGGTGCCGATCGGGCCGGCGCCGCCGTCGAACACCGAATGCGGGATCGGCCGGAACGACACCACGATCTCCGATACCCGGCTCGCCAGCCGCTTGCCGCTGCGCAGGTAGAACGGCACCCCGGCCCAGCGCCAGTTGGCAATCTGTGCCTTCAACGCGACGAACGTCTCGGTGCGGCTCGACGGCGCGCCGAGTTCCTCCAGATAGCCCTTCACCGGCCCGCCGGCCGAGGCGCCGGCGCGATACTGGCCGCGCACCGTCTGCTCCGCCGCCGTCTCCGGCGTCAGCCGCACCAGCGCCTTCAACACTTTCAGCTTCTCGTCGCGCACCGCATCCGCCGCCAGCGAGGTCGGCGGCTCCATCGCCACCAGACACAGCAGCTGCAGCATGTGGTTCTGCACCATGTCGCGCAGCGCCCCGGCGGTGTCGTAGTAGCCGGCGCGGCCCTCCACCCCCAGCGTCTCGGCGACGGTGATCTGCACATGGTCGATATGCGCCGAGTTCCACAGCGGCTCGAACAGCGAATTGGCAAAGCGCAGCGCCATCAGGTTCTGCACCGTCTCCTTGCCGAGATAATGGTCGATGCGATAGACTCGCTCCTCGGGGAACACCGCGCCGATGGCGTCATTCACCTCGGTTGCCGAGGCGAGGCTTTTGCCGATCGGCTTCTCCACCACCACGCGCGCATTCGCCGTGGCGAGGCCGAAGCGGCCGATGCGCCCGCAGATCGGGCCGAACAGATCGGGGCTGGTGGCGAGATAGAACACCCGCACCCGGTCCGGCTGGTCGGCCAGCGCCGCGGCGAGGTCTTCCCAGCCGTCATCGCCGTCCGCCTGCACCGGGACATAGCCGAGCCGGCCGAGGAAGCGCGGCACCGCGCCGTCGCGCCGGTCCTCCGCCTCGACATGGGTTTCCAGCCAGCCGCGCGCGAGGTCGCGGTACTCGTTGTCGGAAAGATGCCGGCGGGAGGCGCCGATGATGCGCGCGCGCTGCGGAATCTGCCCCGCCTCGTCGCGGTGAAACAGCGCCGGGATCAGCTTGCGCGCGGCCAGGTCGCCGGTGGCGCCGAACACGACGATGTCGAAGGCATCGACGACGATGACTCGCGCAACCATGCGGCTCTCCTTGTGTAAACAGGTTCGGCGCCGGCCTTGCAGCCGGCGCCTCCCCCCTTTGTGCTGTCGTCTTGTCGCGGCGGCGTCAGTTGCGGTCCGACGTCCAGCCCTTGTAGCTGCCGACATTGTCGCGCGTCACCAGCTTGCTGTCCATCAGCTGCACCGGATGCTCAAGCGTCTCGCCGTTCAGCAGCTTGACGCCGGCCTGCACCGCCAGCCGCGCCATCATGAACGGGTCCTGGCTGGCCGAGGCGACGAACTGCGGCGATTTCGCGTCCTTCAGCGCGGTCTCCGCATCCGGCGCGCCATCGACCGCGGTGATCGGGAAGTTGGTGCGGTGGATCTGCTTGGCCGCCAGCTCCGAGCCGATCGCCTCGGGGTCGTTGATGGCGAACACACCGTCAACTTTCTGGAAGCGCGTCAGCAGCGACTGCATCACCGCCAGACCGCCGTCGCGCGAGCCCTTGGCGTCCTGATCCGACGACAGGATCTTGATGCTGGTCTTGGCGATCACGTCCTTGCAGCCCTTCACCCGGTCGATCACCGAGGAAACCTGCGGGCCGTTGACGATGATCATGTCGCCCTTGCCGCCCATCTTGTCGGCGAGGTACTGGCAGGCCACTTCGCCGGCCTGGACGTTGTTGGTCGTCACCGTGGCATCGGCGCCCTTGGCCGCGGTATCGACCGCCACCACCTTGATGCCGGCCGCCTGGGCGCGGCGGATCGCCGGCTCGATGGCGTTCGGATCGCCGGGGTTGAGCAGGATCAGATCGACGCCGGCGGCGATGAAGTTGTCGATCTGGGTGTTCTGCTTGCCGAGGTCGTAGTCATAACCGACCGTCAGCACCTTGACGTTCGGATTGGTCTTCTTGGCCTCGAACTCGGCGCCCTTGGCGAGGGCGATGAAGAACGGGTTGCCCATCGAGCCGAGCGAAATGCCGATCGACTTGAGCTCCTTCGCCGAGGCGACGTTGACACTGAGTGCCAGCACGACGCCCGTCATCAGAATCTTCTTCAGCATACTGTCCATCCCCCTGGAGCGTGATTGAACCCTGCGCGCGCGGCGGTCCAGGAAGCCGCGCGCGCAGATCCGTGTCAGGTGCGGGCCGAGCCGCGCAGCCGGTAGCGATCGAGCGCCACCGCGCCGATGATCACCGCACCCTTGATGATGTACTGCCAGACATCGGTGACGCCGAGCAGGATCAGCCCGTTGGTCAGCACGGCGATGATCAGCGCGCCGATCAGCGTGCCCCAGATGCTGCCGATGCCGCCAACGAAGCTGGTGCCGCCGAGAATCACCGCGGCGATGGCGTCAAGTTCGTAGGACTGGCCGAGCTGCAATCCGTTGGCGGCATAGAGCCGCGCCGCCTGCATCACCCCGCCAAGCCCGGCCAGCAGCCCCGAGGCGCCATAGACGAACAGCAGAACCGCCCAGACCTTGATGCCAGAAAGTCGCGCCGCGTTCTCGTTGCCACCGACGGCATAGATGTGCACGCCGAGCACGGTGCGCCGCAGGATCAGCCACGAGCCGAGAATGACCAGAAAGGCAATGACGATCAGCCACGACACCGACACCGGACCGATGGTCAGCGAGCCGTTGCCGATGAAGGCAAACGGCAGGTCGGCGTTGAATACCGTGGTGTCGTTGCCGAGCAGACGGGCGAAGCCGCGCACCGCGGTCAGCGAGCCGAGGGTGACGATGAACGGCGGCAGCCGCAGGAAGGCGATCAGCGCACCGTTGCCCAGGCCGATCAGCAAACCCATCAGCAGGGCGGCGGGAATGCCGAGATCGCCGAGACCCTGCGAGACGATCAGCCCGATCATCGCCGCGGCGGCGAGGATCGACCCGACCGACAGGTCGATGCCGCCGGTCAGGATGACGAACGTCATGCCCGCCGCCAGCACCGCGTTGACCGAGGCCTGCTGAGCCACGATCGACAGGTTCTGAAAGGTCAGGAAGCGGCCTTCGCCGGTCAGATAGATGCCGCCGACCTGGACCAGTACGCCGAGGATGATCAGCACCGGCAGCATGCCGACAGAGCGCACGAGGGCGCGCATCTGCGCCCGGCCCGCGCGCTGGCCAGAGGGTTGGGCGCCGCCCGTGGTGTTGCTCATGCTGCCACCTTTGACATGTCCACGCCGGTTGCAAATGCCATAATAGTTTCTTCGGTGATCGGAACGCCGCTGTCGCCGCCGACCTCGCCGACGGTCTCGCCCTCGCGCATCACCACGACGCGGTCGGCGATGCCGACCACTTCCGGCAGTTCGGAGCTGATCACCAGCACCGCGGCGCCGGATTTCGCCAGATCGTCGATGATGCGATAGATTTCCGACTTGGCGCCGATATCGACGCCGCGCGTCGGCTCATCGAGGATCAGCACTTTCGGCTGCGTCTCCAACAGCCGTGACAGCAGCACCTTCTGCTGGTTGCCGCCAGAGAGCGCACCGACCGGCACCTCGGGGCCGGTGACGCGAATGGTCATCGCCTTGATCGCCGCCAGCGAGCGGGATTTCGCCCGCGCCCGGTCGAGCCAGCCGGCGAATTTCGCATCGCGGCCGATGACGCCGAGATTGATGTTCTCGCCTACCGGCATGTCGAGGAACAGGCCCTGCGCCTTGCGATCCTCGGTGAGATAGACGAGGCCGGCATCAATCGCCTCGCTCGGCGAGCGGAAGTTCACCGCGCGGCCGTTGAGCGTGATGGTGCCGCTGCTGTGCGGCTCGGCGCCGTAGAGCAGGCGCGCCAGTTCGGTGCGCCCGGCGCCGACCAGCCCCGCCAGCCCCAGCACCTCGCCGGCATGCAGCACAAAACTGCCGCGCTTGACCCGGCCGCCGTCGCCGATGCCCTCGACCTGCAGCACCACCTGGTTGTGCGTGCCGGGGCGATGGTCCTTCTTGTAGAACGACGACAGGTCGCGCCCGACCATCATCCGCACGATGCTTTCGGGCCGGATTTCGTCGCGCGTCAGCGTGCCGACATAGCCGCCGTCGCGCAGCACCGAGACCCGCTCGGCAAGTTCATAGACCTCGGCCATGCGGTGCGAGATGTAGATGATGGCGAGGCCGTTGGCCTTGAGCCGCTGGATCAGCTCGAACAGCTTGCGCGTCTCGCGGCTCGACAGCGCGGTGGTCGGCTCGTCCATCACCAGGATGCGGCTGCGCGCATGGATGGCGCGCGCCACCTCAACCATCTGCTGCTCGGCGATGGACAGATCGCCGACCAGTGTGCGCGGGCCGAAGGTGGCGCCGAGATTGGTCAGGATGTCGGCGCAGCCGGCAATCATGCCGGCGCGGTCGATGCTGCCGCCGCGCGTCGGTTCGCGGCCGAGATAGATGTTCTCGGCCACCGTCAGGTTCGGCGACAGCGCCAGCTCCTGATAGATGATGGCGATGCCGTGCGCCTTGGCCGAGAGCGGGCCGTCGATCTGCGCCGGCCGGCCGTCGATGGTGATCTCGGCGCCGGCATCGGGCGTGTAGGCGCCGGCGAGGATTTTCATCAGCGTCGATTTGCCGGCGCCGTTCTCGCCCATCAGGGCATGCACCTCGCCGGCAAAGATGTCGAGCTGCACGTCCGACAGCGCCCTGACGCCGGGGAATGTCTTGGAGATGCGACGCATCTGCAGGATCGGTGAGGTGCTCGGTTCAGGCGACGAGGTCAAAGGCGCCTCCCTGGCGGTTCGGGTCGCGCTGCATCCCGGCGCTGCCGCCGGGACCGAAGGTCAGGAACAGCGGCAGCGTTGCCGCCCCGACCGCGCCGGCCATGGCCCCGAAACTGCCGCGCAGCAGGGCAGGGGGCTGCGCCGCCTCGGCCGCCGTGGCGGCAAGGCGGGTTGCGGTGCGCTCGATCAGCCGATCGAGCAGCGGCGCCGACAGATCGCCGTCGATCACCACCAGCTTGACGTCGAGCAGCGCGCGCGCCGCCAGCAACGGATCGGCCAGCGCATCGGCGCAGTCGTCGAGCCATTCATCCACCGCGGCGCTGCGCCGCGGCGCGTCGATCGCCGCCGGCGGCTCGCCGCGGGCGCGCAAATGCCGGCGCAGCCCGGCCAGAGAGGCGCGACCGAGCAGAATTTCCCGCCCGTCGGCTGCGCGCGGCACGCTGGCCAGCCGCGACGGACCGACCGGCATCACCGCGATGTCGCCGGCATTGCCGGTGCTGCCGCGGACGCACTGGCCGCCGAGCACCAGCCCGCCGCCGATCGCCGGGCCGATGAACACATGCAGGAAATCGTCGTGGCTGCGGCCATGGCCGTGGAACAGCTCGGCGATGGCGGCGGCGCTGCCGTCGTTCTCCTCGATCACCGGCATGCCGCAGGCGCGTTCCAGTTCGGCGGCGAAGGCGACGTGCTCCCAGGGGGCGAAGTCCTCGCGCGCCAGGTCGAGCTTCTCCAGCCAATGATTGAGCCGATCGGGCCGCGCCACGCCGACGCCGACGATGCGCCGCCGCCGCGCCGCCGGCACCAGGGCGGCGAGCCGGGTGATGTCGTCGCGGACGATCTCGATGGCGCGCAGCGGCGCCGGCAGCAGATGGTCGTGGGTGAGATGCGCCAGCACGGTGCCGGACAGATCGGTCAGCGCGGTTTCGATGCGCATGCGGTCGAGCCGGACGCCGATGGCATAAGCGCCGCGCGGATCGAGTTCCAGCATCGTCGCCGGCTGGCCGCGCTGGCCGCCATGCTTCTTGCCGAGCGTGCGGACCAGCCCGTCTTGTTCGAGATGCTTGATGATCTGCCCGACCGCGGTGTTGGTCAGCCCGGCGGCGCGCGCCAGATCGGCCCGCGACGCCTCGCCGAGCCGGCGCAGGCGCTGCAGAATCAACCGCTGGTTGGCGTGCCGGATAAGGACCGACGAGGCCCCCTGACCGGCGCTGCGGACGGGCATGGACGCTACGTTTCCCCCACGCGGCACATCGAGGCGCCGCGCATTTTTTGTTCAATCAGTCTGCTTTAATTAAACAGGGCCGATCCTGGCTGTCAATCACTCAAATGGCTCCCCGCTGCGGCATAAGCGCGGAATGGCCCGTGCAGCCGCGGCGGCAGCAGCCGCAGCGCGTGCGCGGCGAGCAGCAGCACCGCGCGCCGGGCGCTCGGCCGGCCGGCCAGCGAACGGCGCAGCCAGCCCAGACCCTCGCCGGCCCTGCCGTGGCGGAGCAGTTCGCGGCCGATGATCCAGTCGATCTCCGCCTCGCTCTGCCGCCGTCGCCCGGCGCCGACCCGGCCGGCAATCGCCGGGTTGGCGAAAATCGCGTCGAGGCAGGGGGTGAGGGCGCTGCGCTCGGTGCCCTGGCTGAGAATTGCGCTGCCGCCGCGGCGCCGTACATAGAGCAGCGGCGCCGCCCCAGGCACCACCGCGAAACGTCCGATGGCGGCGAGCCGGCACCAGTATTCCCAGTCCTCGCCATACCGCAGATCGGCGCGGAACATCCCGGCGCGGCGCAGCGCATCGGCGCGGATCAGCATGTGGCCGCCATTGGCAAACAGGTTTTGCACCACCAAACGGTCGATGATGTCGCCGGCCGGAAACGGGCCGGACTTCTGCGCGACGATGCTGCCACCGTCCTCGCTGGTGAAGCAATAGGCGCCATAGGCGGCATCGGCGCCGCCGAGGGTGGCGCACATCCGGGCCATCGCGTCCGCCGCCAGCGTGTCGTCGCCGTCGAGAAAGATCACCGCCGCGCCATCGATCGCGGCGATGCCGCGGTTGCGCGCGGCGGAGACGCCGGCATTCGCCTGCCGGATCAGCCGCAGCCGCGGTTCGTCGAACGCCGCCACGACAGCGGCGGTGTCGTCGGTCGAGCCGTCGTCGATGACCAGCATCGACCAGTCGCGATGCGTCTGCGCCTGCACCGAGGCGATGGTGGCGCCGATGAAGCGCGCCACGTTCCAGGCCGGTGTGATCACCGTGATGCGCATTGCACACTCCCTCGCGCCGCCCGACTCTAACAGCCCGCCGGCGGCTCTGCCGTCGGGCTGACCGCAACGTGATTGAGGGATGTCGCATGCAGGTGATCGCCGGCGCCGCCGCCGCACCGGATCGTGCCTATGCCGCCGATGTGGTCATCCTCGCCCTCGACCGGCCCGAGGAGACGCTGCAGGCGATCGGCTCGGCGCTGGCGCAAAGCGGGGTGGATCGGCACCTGTTCGTGGTCGATCAGGGATCGCAGCCGGACACCCTGGCCCGTCTCGCCGCTGCAGTGCAGGGGCGGAGTGATGCGACGCTGGTGCGGCTCGAGCGCAACTGGGGGGTCGCCGGCGGGCGCAACCGCGGCAGCGCGCTCGGCCATGGCCGGGTCATTGTCGCGCTCGACAACGACGCCGAGTTCGCCGACACGCAGACCCTCGCCCGCGCCGTCGCCGCGCTGGACGCCGACCAGACGGCGGCGGCGCTGGCCTTCCGCATCGTCGTGTTCGACGGCGGGCAGGACGATCTGTCGTCCTGGGGCTACCCGCACAGTCTGCTGCCGCGGGCCGGGGCGCGCTTTGATGCCGTCACCTTCGTCGGCGCCGGCCATGCCATCCGCCGCGCCGCCTGGGACGCCGCCGGCGGCTACGACGACGCCCTGTTCTTCTGCTGGGAGGAGTATGATTTCTGCCTGCGCGTCATCGCCCGCGGCTGGCGGGTGACCTATCGCGGCGACCTCGTCATCCGCCACAAGGTCAGCCCCGCGCGGCGCTTCGCCTGGTCGGGGACGCGCTGGTTCTATTTCGTCCGCAACCGCCTCTATATCGGCCGCAAATCGGGCGAGAGCTGGCTCGGCATGGCGCCGCGCATCGGCGCCTATCTGGTCAAGGGCGCGCGCAACGGCGTGCTGCGTCAGACGCTGCGCGCGCTGCCGGCGGCGTGGCGGCTGTCGCGCTCGGCGCCGGCCACGCCGCTGCCGGCGGCGGCGCGCGCCTATCTGGCGCAGAACGACGCCGCGCATCGCGGCTCCCCCCTGGCGCGCCTGCGCCGCGAGGTGCTGGCGGCGCTGCCGGGCCGGGCGTGAGCGGTGCTGCGGGTCCGGGTTTCACTGCTGCGACGGCGCCGCCGAGCCCGGCGGCGGAATCGGCCGCAGCACTGCGTTATCGAGTTTGAACAATGGCGCCAGGACCGCTTTAGCGGCAGCGGCAGGCGGCCCTCCTGCCCCTGCCCCTGCCCCTGCCGGCGCCGGCACCTGCGCGCACTCATCCGTCTTCAGCTTGTCCGGGGTTCCGCCCGAGGTCGCGCTCCAGCAGGCGGCAATACCGGCCGGGATGTGCAGCACGACGCTTGCCGCGTCGTTGCCCGGTGTCGCGAAGATGCCGAGCGCCTGAAAATCGCTGTCGGCGTTGACTTTCACGACCAGCAGGAGAACGACGTCGGCGATCGTATTCAAACCTTTCTGATTAACCTCCGCCGTGAGCGTCTTCGACGGCTTGGCGATTGAGCCGATGATCTTGAAATCGTCCCCGTCTGCCGGCTTGTTCAGCACCTGCACGACCTGCTGCGTGGCGGCGCCCGGTGCGGCAGCCACGTTTCCGCCGCTGCCGCTCAGCGTCGCGGAGATCGTCGCCTCGGCAGAGGCCAGCGAGCAATAGCGGTGAATGATCCTGATCCGTGCCACGCTGGCGCCGTAGGAGAGCTTCGCCGGGTCCGTCGCCGCCACGTCGCGGACAAACTGATCCATGCGAACATAATACGTTTTCTGGATTGCATCGGCGAAATCACTGATCGCCGCCTTGGCCAGCAGGTCGCCGTTGATCGCCCCCTTGGCACCCGAACTGATGGCGCTGGCGGCGCTGAGCGCATGCACGGTCGAGAGCGGCGTGAAGGCGGTGCCGAGCGCGGCGAAACCGCCGCCAAGAATATCGAGCACCGTGTTGCTGGTGCCCTCCCCCTTGGTCAGTTCATCGACAAATTGCCCACATTTGTATTCAGATTCCTGAACAATATTGAAGATCTGGTTTTCAAGGTCTGCGTGATAGACAGAAAGTTTGGCGGCAAAGAGCTGATTATTCTCTTCTTTCTCCAAATTTTCGCGATCCGTCTGGAGTTTCCTGTCGTCTGCAGACAGTGCGCAGGTGTCGCCCCGGTCAGCGGGGTAGCGGGCGTCATCGACACAGAGCGGAGCCGCACCGACGACGACCTGACCGCCATGGCAAGCTGCCAGCGCCCCGGCAATCATTGCCAGAACAACGAGACGGATCAGCAGCGTTGCTGTCATCGTCGCCTCCTGAGCAATATGTTGCTCAGGAGGCGGTGATGTCGTCAAGGCGGAATGATCCGTCTGCCGCGACAAAGCGCGCCGCCCGCCGCCGCGTCACCCCGCCAGTGACGCCGTTTGCACCCCGCCCTCGATGCCGGTGACGTAGAGCATCTGGCCGGTTCCGGGCGTCGAGACCAGCACCATGTCGCCGGCCGCCAGCATGTCGGCGGCCGGATCGAAGAAGCCCGGACGCGTCACCTCCTCCGCCGAGGCCGGCGGCACCAGCCGGCCGGACAGCGTCGGCACGTTGGCGCGGTAGTGCCAGAGCGTGAAACCCTGCGCATAGGCCAGTACCGACAGGTTGCGGATCGCAAACGCCATCGCTCGTCTCTCCTCGATGAAGGGCACAGCAAAAAGAAAAACGGCCGTCCCAGGAGTGTGGGGCGGCCGTTGGCAAGTCTGGTCGTTAGGGAGGGAACGCCGCGGAGAGGACAAACCTCTCCCGACGACCAGCGATGTCTAGCGAGAGTTCACGCCACCGTCAACGATTATTTTCCTAGATGCGTGAGGCTTGGCAACGATTCCGCGCAGCCGCAACGACCAGTCCAGCAACTCGATCGCCTCCGCCCACAGCCGCGCCTCCAACCGCTCGGCCGGCATGCGCGGGTCCGGTGCCACGCCACGCTCGCCCCACTGGCGCAGCACCCGCGCATGCCCGAGATCGATCCGCTTGCGCCGATAGAGTCCGTCCAGGCACAGGATCACGTCGTCCGGCTCGCATGGCCGCGGCACCCCGCCGCCCGGTCGGGTCGCCCCGGCATGACGCGCCAGCAGCGCCGACATGGTCCAGAACCACGCCTGTTCGGCGTTGCGGAACGGCTCCGCCGGCGTGGCCCGCGGCGGCTTGCGCTCGCCCAGGCCCGGATGCGGAAAGGCGCGAACGGGCTGCATCGGCACTCACCCCCAGGAGGCAACATGAACGGAACAGGAACACTGAACCACGGACACCCCGACCTGGGCAAGCGTCTTGCGCAAACTTTCCTATTTCCGACGCGCCCGTTCCCCGGCACACTGCACCCGGCCCCGAGTCGCAGCCCACATGCTTGCGGGCAGCGGAACGCATCGCATGACGCATCATGAAGCATGAGGACATCTGGCGCGCCCTCGACACGCTCGCCGCCGAATACGGCATGTCGGCGTCCGGTCTGGCGCGCCGCGCCGGGCTTGACCCGACGACGTTCAACCCGTCCAAGCGCCGCATGCCGGACGGCCGCGCCCGCTGGCCCTCGACCGAGAGCGTCGCCAAGGTGCTCGCCGCCACCGGTGCCGACCTGTCCACCTTCACCGCCCTGGTCACCGGCGCCCGCGCCCTGCCCAGCGCCGCCCGCGGCCCGATCCGGCGGGTGCCGCTGATCGGCTTTGCGCAGGCCGGCGGCGAGGGGTTTTTCGACGATGGCGGCTATCCGGTCGGCGGCGGCTGGGACGAGGTCAGCCTGCCCGAGATCGCCGATCCGAACGCCTATGCGCTGGAAGTGTCAGGCGACTCGATGGAGCCGGTGTTCCGCGATGGCGATCTGGTGATCGTCTCGCCCAACGCACCGATCCGCCGCGGCGACCGGGTGGTGGTGCGCACCCGTGCCGGCGCGGTGATGACCAAGCAGCTGCAGCGCCGCTCGGCCCGCCGCGTCGAACTGCTCAGCCTCAACCCGGCACATCCGAGCTACAGTTTCGAGCTGCCCGAGATCGCCTGGATGCACCGCATCGTCTGGGCCAGCCAGTAGCTACGCCGCCGCCTGCCGCGGCTGCGGTGCTGCGAAGCGGGCGATCCCGAGCAGGTCGAGGAGGCTTGTCCCGCGCCGGTCCGGCGGCAAGGCGACGCCGTAATAGTCCAGCAGCGTCGGCATGACGTTAAGGATCGAGGTGCGCTCCGCATGCGTCCGGTGGGTTCCGGTCTTGAACCACAGCACGCTGTCGGGGTGATGGGCGCCGCTCTTGGTATGCGGGATTTCGTAGAACAGGTCGTGGAACGGCATTGCCTGGTTGCCGAACAGCACCTGCGCCTCTTGCGGCACCGCGCGGCGTACCGCATTGTCGAAGAACAGCGTATGAGCCGGTGCCTGCACGAAGCCGATCACCGGCCGGCCCTCGCAGGTAAGCTGCGCCAGCCGCGCCCGTGCCGCCTCGGCCGCTGCCGCATCGGCGAACTCGGCAGAGAATTGCTGTGCCATGACCGGCAGCAGCCGCGTCGGCGTCACCCCGACCCAGTCGAGCAACTGCGCCGCGTTGCGCGGCCGGTAATAGCGGTTGCCGGCGTTCGGGTTGGGGTGCTGGCTCAGCGCCGTCGCCAGCACCAGCAACGCGCCCTGCCGCTCGAGGGCGAAGAAATCGCCGAGCAGCGCGTCCATCTGCTGGTAGCCATAGAGGATCGCGTCGCGATGCACCGGATCGTCAAGTCGGTCCGGCGGCAGGTCGAATGCCTCCGGCTGCAGCAGGTGGAACCATGCGTGCTGGAAATGCGCCGTGCTGTTGACGAAGAACGAGGCGAAGTCCGGCCGGCTGCGGCTCCAGTAGTGCCGGAACAGGTCGAATTGCAGCTTGTCCAGCAGCGCCGCCCGCTTCCAGGAGGTCTGCCGCGTCAGCGCCTCGCTGGTCACCTGCCGCAGCGCCGCCAGCACCGATTTGGCCCGCAGCCCGTGCGTCGTCACGTAGCGCAGGAAGGCGGCATACTCGGCCCGCCCGGCTGCGGCGCTGCCGTTGCTGTTCTCCTGCACCTTGCTCAGCACCACGCGCTGATAGGCGTCGAGTTCGGCGGGGTACGGCCGCTCGGTGTTGCACCAGGGGTCGGGCAGGTAGAATGAACCGGGGGCGGCGAAGCCCGGCGCGTTCATGCCGGCGAAGTTGCCCACCCGGTACCCGGCCGCCAGCAATGCGTGCCAGATGTCGAGATGTCCGGCCCGCGGTCCGTCGGTCAGGTTGAACACGCCATGCTGGTCGAACCCGAGACCGGTATGCAGCGAATACCACTGGATCCACGGCTCCAGGCAGTTGGGATCGGTGGTTTCGGCAACCCCGGTGAATACCTGCGACGCGTCGTGGAAGCGCCGGAAATTCGGCAGCCGGCCCTCGGCCATCCAGCGCTGCAGCAGCGTCGGACTCAACTCGTTGAATTCGATGAAAATCAACCGCTGTCCCGGCATGCCAGCCCATCCGTGTTTGATTACGCGATAGCACGGACGGACTGTCCGGGCCAACGCAATCATCACTTCGTGCGTGACATTCGCCGCGCCGATTTGCCAGACTGCGGCGATGCGCGCGGTTGCCCTTCTGCTCGCCTGCCTCGCGGTGCCTGCCGCAGCCGGTGCTGCGGAGCCGGTTGATGTTGCGCTGGTACTGGTCAGCGACGTGTCGCGCAGCATCGACGACAGCGAGTACCGCCTGCAGAAGCAGGGCTACCGTGCTGCCTTCACCAGCCCCGAGGTGACTGCGGCGATTGCCGGCGGCAGCGTCGGCGCCATCGCCGTCGCCTATGTCGAGTTCGCCTCGCCGGTCGATGTCCGCACCGTGCTTGACTGGCGCGTCATCCGCAGCGCCGCCGATGCCGGCCGCTTCGCCGCCGCGCTGGAGGCGGCCCCGCGCACCGCGCGGGGCCGCACCGCCATTGGCGAGGGCATCGCGCTGGCCACCGACGATCTTGCCTGCGCCCCCGTCGCCGCTGCCCGCCAGGTGATCGACGTGTGCGGCGACGGCACCAGCAATTCCGGCCGCGACGTCACCGCCGCACGCGATGCCGCGGTCGCCGCCGGCATCACCATCAACGGCCTGGCCATCATCAACGATCATCCGGTGTCCTGGGTCTTCGCCCATGTCCAGCCGCCGGGCGGCCTCGCCAAATGGTACCAGGACCACGTCACCGGCGGCCCCGGCAGCTTCGTCGTCGAGGTGCATGACTTCGCCGCCTTCGGCCGCGCCATCACCCGCAAACTGGTGGACGAGATCGCGGCGCGCTGATGCCGCCGCTGCGCTGACGTCCTGTTCACCTGGCTGCGTCAGGGTCGGCGACCATGCCTAACCGCTATCTGTGGCGCGGCGGCGGCACCGACCTCGGCGCCGCCGCCGACTGGACCGACCTGACCACCGGCGCCAGCCCCGCCGCGACACGGCCGAAATTCGCCGACACCGCCAGCATCGGCGCGGTCGGCCGGCTCGACGCGACCGGAACCGAGGTGGTCGGCGTGCTGACGCTCGCCGCCGACCTCGCGCTCGACGGATTTCTGCTCGATGCGGTGCTCGACCTCGCCGGCGGCACCATCGAGGCATTGGCGCAGGGCACGCTGGTCATCGGCACCGCGCCCTGGGCCGGCGGCGCTGTCGCCGTCGGCGTCGGCGGACTGCTCAGCGGCAGCGGGCGCATCGATGCCGCGGTCGCCCTGGCCGGCGGCAGCGTCGTCGCCTCCGGCGGCGCCCTGGCTCTGTTCGGCAGCGTCGGCGGCGCCGGCACGCTGGGGATTGCCGCCGGTGCCACGCTGTTCGCCGCCGCCGCCGTCGGCGCCGCCGCCAGCGTCGCCTTCGAGGCGGCGGCCGGCACCCTCGAGCTGTTTGCGCCGCACGATTTCGCCGCCCCGATCAGCGGTTTCGCCGCCGGCGACGTGATCGACCTGGCCGACGCCGCGCCGGCCGCGCTCACCTGGAACGCCGGCACGCTCAGCGTCGATGGCGCGGCCCTGGTGCTGCCCGGCGTCGCCGCCACGGCGCAATTTCTGCTGCTGCCGGACGGCATGGGCGGCAGCGCGCTGTCGCTCGCTCCCGCCGACACCGCTTTGCCGGGCAGCGCCGGGACCCTGGCGCTCGGCCATGCCGGCGGCATCGCCGTCTATGGCGGCGCCGGCAGCGCCGGCAGAGTCGCCGCCGCCGGGACCGTGGCGCTCGCCGGCAGCCTGCATGCCACCAGCCTCGCCGCGCCGGCGCTGCTCGCCGTCACCGGCGGCGGGCGGCTCGATGCCGGGGCGATCACGCTGTCCGGCACGCTGGCGGCGCTGGCCGGCGGCGTCGTCAGCGCCGGCACGCTGACGCTGGCTGGTGGCACGCTCAGCGCCGACATCGCCTCAGGCATCGCCGTCGGCGGTTACGGCGCCTCCGGCACCGTTGCCATCGCCGCCGGGGCAACACTGTCGGGCACCGGGCGGATCGACGCGCCGCTGACGCTGGGCGGCGAGCTGCGGGTCGGCGCCGGCGCGCTCGGCCTGTTCGGCGCCGTCGGCGGGAGCGGCACCGTCGAACTCGGCGCTGGCGCGACGCTGTTTGCCGCCGCCGATCTGGTCGGCCCGACCATCGCATTCACGGCGCCAGGGGCGACGCTGATGGCGTCGGGCAAATTGTCGGTTGCCCTGGCCGGTCTCGCCATCGGCGATGCCATCGACCTTGCCGTCACTGCCGCCCAGGCCCTCGCCACCGTCGCCGCGCTGCCGGTGCTCGGCACGCCGCCGAGCCGGGTGTTCGCCGCCGCCGCCGATGGGCGCGGCGGCACGCTGCTCACCGTCGTTGCCTGCTTCGCCGCCGCCACCCGCATTGCCACGCCGCACGGCGAAATGCCGGTCGAACTGCTGCGTCCGGGTGACGCGGTGCTGACGCCCGACGGACCGCGCCGGCTGGTCTGGACCGGCCGCAGCCGCGTCGCCGCGCCGGAGCTTCGCCCGGTGCGCATCGCCGCCGGCGCGCTCGGCCGCGGCCGGCCGCGGCGCGATCTGCTGCTCTCCCCCGAACATGCATTGCTCGACGGCGCGCTGCTGCGGCCCGCCGCCGCATGGCTCGGCCGGCCGGGCATCACGCGCGATCCGGCCGGCGTCATCGACTATCACCACGTCGCCCTGGCGCGGCACGATCTGCTGCTGGCCGAAGGGGTGTGGGCGGAGAGCTACCTGCCGGACGGCGCGCCGTCGGGATTCGATGTCGAGCACGGCCGGCGTCCGCGCGCGCTGCAGCCCTGCCGGGTGCGCCAGCAGGGCCAAGGCGTTGCGGCGTTGCCGACCGGCCCGGCGGGTCCGCTGCGCGGCCATGTCGAGCGCATGCTGCGTCAGCGTCGCCGGCTGCGGATCGTCGGATGGGCGCTCGACGCCGCGCCGCCGGTGGTGCTGGAGGTGCGCTGCGACCGGCGGGTCATCACCCGGTTCGTCGCCGATCACTGGCGCAGCGACCTCGACCGTGCCGGGCTTGCCGATGGTCGCTGCGGCTTCGACATCATGCTGGCCGGCCCGGCGGCGCCGCTGACCGTGCATCGCTTCAGCGATGGCCTGCAACTGCCGGTTTGCCCCGGCTGAGACCGCCCCGCCGGTGACGGCGCCGGGACTTTGAGCTAAACCGCTGGGCCATGACGGAGCATGACATCCTCGGCAACCCGGTCACGGTCGGTGCGCCGGACACGGTTGCCGGCATTGACGCCTTCGTCCACGGGTTGCTGAGCTACGAGACCGGCATCGAGCGGGTCATCGAGGCGGCCGACGCCGACCCGGACTCGGCGCTGGCCAATGCCTATGCGGCGATGGCGTGGCTGTTTCTGGAAAGCCCCGCCGGGCCGCTGGCGGCGTTGCCCTATCTGCGCTGCGCCGAGGCCGCCGCAGCCGCCGGCAGCGGGCGCGAGCGGCTGATCGTCGCCGCCGCGCGCGCCTGGGCCGACGACGACATGGTGCGCGCGCTCGCCATCGGCGATCGCCTCGCCGCCGAGTATCCGCGCGACCTCGTCGCCGCCAAGGTGACGCAGTACCACATGTTCAACCGCGGCGACGCCGCCGGCCTGCTGCGCATCGGCGCCGCCGTGCTGCCGGCCTGCGACGACATCGCCTATGCCCATGGCATGATCGCCTTCGGCTATGAGCAGTGCCACCGGATGCGCGAGGCGGAGGCGGCGGCGCATGCGGCGATGCGGCGCCAGCGCAAGGAGCCGTGGGCGCATCACGCGCTCGCCCATGTGCTGCTCACCGAGGGGCGCAACGACGAGGGGCGCGCCTTTCTCGATGATGTGCGCGACACCTGGACCGGCCTCAACTCGTTCATGCTGACGCATAACTGGTGGCATTTGTCGCTGGTGATGATCGCCCAGGGCGAGGCCGCGGCGGTTCTCGAGCACTACTCCACGCATATCTGGGGCATCTGCAAGGACTACTCGCAGGATCAGGTCGGTGCCGTGTCGCTGCTGGCGCGGCTGGAACTGGCCGGGGTCGATGTCGGCGACCGCTGGCAGGACTTGGCTGATCATCTGGCGCCGCGCATCACCGAGCATGTGCAGCCGTTCCTCGATCTGCATTACCTGTACGGCCTGGCCCGTGCCGGGCGGGCGGAGGCGCCGGCGATGCTGGAGGATATGCGCCGCTTCGCCGTCGCCGCCCCCGGGCATGCGCGCGAGACGTGGCAGAGCGTCGCCCTGCCGGCGGCGGCGGGGCTGCTGGCGCATGCGCGGGGCGACCATGCGGCGGCGGTGCCGCACCTGCTGGCGGCGCTGCCGCGTCTCGCCGCGATCGGCGGCAGCCATGCCCAGCGCGATCTGTTCGAGCAGATCACCGACGACGCGCTGCTCCGCGCCGGCCACCACGCCGCGGCGCGCGCCCGGCTGGAACGGCGGCGGGGCGGCAATCCGCACGCAGCGGCGACGCTGGCCGCGGTTCAGCGCCTACCGGGATAGCGGCGCCGCATCGGCGGCTTACGGCGCATCGCCGCGCGTCGGCTGGTCGCGGCCTTGCTCCCAGGCGCGCAATTGCTCCTTGGTCATCGGCGTCTGCCGCCAGTCGCCCTGGTCGGCCGAGCGGTCGGGGAACTCGCCGTAATTTTCCTGGATCTGCGCTTCCTCGACAATGACGCCGGGGATCGGTTCATTCAGCGTCTGCGGGTTGGGCAGCAGGCCGGCGCCGGCGCTGTCCTGCATGCCGATCAACTCTTCGGCACGCTCCCAGTATTCGGCATCACGGCCATGCGGGCCGCCATCCTGCTGCCACAGATGATAGGCGCGCAGGCGGATGCGCTCGGTGCGTGCCGGGTTGGTTTGCAGCGGATTATCGGACATCGGCGGGTCGTCTCCGGGGTGACACGCAGACAACCCGCCGCCGACGCTTCGGTTCAGTCCTCCAGGAAGCCGCGCAGCGAGCGTGACTGATTGCCGAGCTGCAGCTTCTTCAGCGCCTTGGCCTCGATCTGGCGGATGCGCTCACGGGTCACGTTGAAGGTCCGGCCGACCTCCTCCAGCGTGTGGTCGCGGTTCATGCCGATGCCGAACCGCATGCGCAGGATGCGCTCCTCGCGCGGGCTGAGGCCGGACAGCGCGCGCGCCGCCGCCTCGCGCAGGCTGGTGCGCGCCGCCGCGTCGAACGGCATCACCGCGTCCTTGTCCTCGATCAGGTCGCCTAGGCGGCCTTCCTCCTCGTCACCGATCGGCGCTTCCAGGCTGACCGGCTCCTTCACCAGCCGCTGCACCGTGCGCACCTTGTCGAGCGGCAGGCCGAGCCGCGTCGCCAGTTCTTCGACCGTCGGCTCGCGCCCGGTCTCCTGCGCGAGGCGCCGCGAGGCGCGGGCGATCTTGCCGACCGTCTCGGTCATGTGCACCGGCACGCGGATGGTGCGCGCCTGATCGGCGATGCTGCGGGTGATCGCCTGACGGATCCACCACGTCGCATAGGTCGAGAACTTGAAGCCGCGGCGCCAGTCGAACTTATCGACCGCGCGCATCAGGCCAATATTGCCCTCCTGGATCAGGTCGCTGAACATCAACCCGCGGTTGACGTATTTGCGCGCGATATGGACCACCAGCCGCAGATTGGCGCGGGTCAGCTCGTCCTTGGCGCGGCGCATGTCGCGCTCGCCGCGCGACACCTCGGCATGGATGCGGCGCAGCTCGATCGCCGGCAGCGCCGCCTCGGCCTCCAGCGCGGCGATCTCGGCGCGGATGCCGGGCAGCCCGTCGCGCATCGCGGCAATCGCCGGCGCCCCCTTGGCGCGGCCCGGCTTGGCCGCCTGCAGCAGCCGGCGCACGCTGGCCTCGCTGCCGTCCCACAGGGTGATGAAGGTCTCGCGCGTCACTTGCGCGGCCAGCGCCAGCCGCAGCGCCCGGCCGTCAAGCGCGGTCAGCCGGCGATGCGCCTCGCGCAGCGCGCCGACCAGATCGGCCAGCCGGTCGCCGCGCAGCCGCAGCTCCGCCAGCATGCCGGCCAGGGTCGTGCGCAGCTTGGCCTGCGCCGCCGCCCCGGAGGTGGTGCGCAGCCGGGCGGCGTGTTCCAGCACGGCGTCGAACGCCAGCAGCACCTCGGGCTTGAGCCGCTCCTCGGCGGTCGAGGTCGGCGCCACCGTCGCCTCGCCCTCGGCCTCCACCTCTGCCTCGACGCCATCCTCGGAGGGGGCGGCGGCGGCGGCGGGGGTGGCGTCGAGCTCGACCAGATCACGCAGCGGCAGGCGGCTCTCGGCGATCGCCTTGCGCCAGCCGGCCAGCATCACGAAGGTCGCCGGGCTGTCGCACAAGCCGGACAGCAGCGCGTCCCGCCCGGCCTCGATACGCTGGGCGACGGCCACCTCATCCTCGCGGGTGAGCAGGCCGGTGCCGCTCATCTCGCGCAGGAACAGCCGCACCGGATCGTCGGTGCGGCCGAGCGAGGCGGCATCGACATTGCCGCGGCCCGGCGCCTCGGGCCGCTCGGCGGCGTCGTCGGCGGACTCGTCATGGCCATCCTCGCCGGCGTCCTCGTCGGCGGCGTGCGGCGCCGCCGCGTCCGCATCGGCGTCGGCCGGTTCGGCGTCGATCAGGTCGATGCCGTATTCGGTCAGCAGGGCGGTGGCACTGTCGAACTCAGCCTGGTCGCCGAGGCCGGACAGCGAGGCGTCCAGCTCCTCGCGCGTTACGTGGCCGCGGGCGCCGACGCGGCCGATGAGTTCCGCCAGCGCCGCCGGACGGGCACCGTACGCCATCCGGTCCTCGCGCCCATCGTCGCGGGACTCGTCACGCTCCACCGTGGTCAGACCGATCAATCCGTCCATGTCAAACCTGCTCGCACTCGTCGGGTTCGAAACGTCACGACGCCGGCGGCGCGGGGGCGCCTCCGGCTGCTTATCTCTCGTTCGGCCTGCCGGACCGCGCCGCCCGTATCGGCGTGCCCTGGCGCTGGCCGAACCCATGGGGAAGACGCGCCACGACGGCGCCGGCTGCATATGTGATCGCGCCCCGGAGTCGCACACCCCTTGTGAAGCAAGACAGGTTTTCCTTGCAAGGCTGATGTGCGCTCCGACGGGATGGTTGGGGTGAACACAGCGTTCTTGCTGCGTCCACGACCGCCATCATAGCATGGCGTGGTTAATAAAGGGGGGCGTGATGTCGGCGACTGCGTCCTCGGGCCAGGAAAATCTGTCGTCATGAGCACGGGATTACGCGGCGACCTGACCGGGCGGGTGGTGGTGGTGACCGGCGGCACGCAGGGCGTCGGCCATGCCGCGGCGCGCCGCGTCGCCGAATGGGGCGCCGCCGGCGTGGTGATCTGCGGCCGCGATGCCGCCAAGGGGCGCGCCGCCGCCGCCGCGATCGGCCCTTGCGCTGTCTTCGTCGCCGCCGACCTCGCCGACCCGGCGGCGCCCGCCGCCGTCATGGCCGCCTGTGATGCGGCGTTCGGCCGGCTCGACGGGCTGGTCAACGCCGCGGCGCTGACCGATCGCGGCGGGCTGCCCGATGCCGACGCGGCGTTCATCGACCGTATGCTGGCGGTCAATCTGCGCGCCCCGTTCCTGCTGATGCAGGAGGCGGCGCGGCGCATGGCCGCGGGCGGCGCCATCGTCAACGTGCTGTCGGTCAATGCACATTGCGGCGCGCCGGAGCTGGCCGCCTATGCGGCGTCCAAGGGCGGCCTCGCGACGCTGACGCGCAACGCCGCCAACACGCTGGCGCGCCGGCGCATCCGGGTCAACGGCATCAATCTCGGCTGGACCGATACGCCGGCCGAACACCTCGTGCAGCGCCGCGTCACCGGCGACGACGACTGGCTGGCGCGGGCCGCCGCGTCGGTGCCGTTCGGCCGGCTGATCGATGTCGAGGAACTGGCTGATCTGATCGCGTTCCTGCTCAGCCGGCATGCCGGGGTGATGACCGGGGCGCTGATCGACTACGGACAGACGGTGCTTGGCGCGCCGCCGCCGCCGCGGGAGGACAGGTGATGAAAACCATCAAGGGACCGGGATTGTTTCTGGCGCAATTCGTCGGCGCTGCGCCGCCGTTCGACACGCTCGCCGGCATCGCTCGCTGGGCCGCCGGCCTGGGCTACACGGCGATCCAGATTCCGACCAATGAACGCCGCTTCTTCGATCTCGACACCGCCGCCGAGAGTCAGACCTATTGCGACGAGCTGCGCGGCATGCTGGCCGATCTCGGCCTGCAGATCAGCGAGCTTTCGACCCATATCCAGGGCCAGTTGGTCGCCGTGCATCCGGCCTATGCGCCGATGTTCGACGGCTTCGCTCCGCCGCAGGTGCGCGGCAACGCCACCGCGCGGCAGCACTGGGCGATCGACCAGGTGCGCAAGGGCGCCACCGCCTCGCGCCGTCTCGGCCTGACCGAAAGCGTCACCTTCTCCGGCGCGCTGGCGTGGCCCTACGTCTATCCCTGGCCGCAGCGGCCGGCGGGGCTGATCGACGAGGCGTTCGGCGAGCTGGCGCGGCTGTGGCGGCCGATCCTCGACCACTACGACGCGGCCGGGGTCAATCTGTGCTACGAGCTGCACCCCTGCGAGGATCTGTTCGACGGCGCCACCTTCGAGATGTTTCTCGACCGCGTCGGCAACCACCGGCGCTGCCACATCAACTACGACGCCAGCCATTTCATCAAGCAGGGGCTGGATTATCTCGAGTTCATTGATTTCTACCACGAGCGCATCAAGATGTTCCACGTCAAGGACGCCGAGTTCAACCCGAGCGGACGTCAGGGCATGTTCAGCGGCTACCAGCCATGGCTGAAGCGCGCCGCACGGGATCGCTCGCTCGGCGACGGGCAGGTGGACTTCAAAGGCATATTCTCCAAACTCGCCGAATGTGATTATGCCGGATGGGCGGTCTACGAATGGGAGTGCTGCCTGATGCACCCGGAGGAGGCGGCGCGCAAAGGCGCGCCGTTCATCGCCGAGCACATCATCCACGTCACCGACAAGACGTTCGACGATTTCGCCGGCACCGGCGCCGACCGGACGACGACGCGGCACCTGCTCGGGCTCGGCTGATGGTCGCGGCCTCGGCGGCGGAGGCGGGCAGCCGGCGGCTGCGCCTCGGCATGGTCGGCGGCGGACGCGGCGCGTTCATCGGCGCGGTGCATCGCATGGCGGCGCGGCTCGATGACCGGTTCGAACTGGTCGCCGGCGCATTGTCCGCCGATGCCGCGCGCGCCGCCGCCTCGGCCGCCGATCTGCGCCTCGCGCCCGACCGCGCCTATGCCGATTTCCGCGCCATGGCGCAGGCCGAGGCGGCGCGGCCGGACGGCATCGAGGCGGTGGCGATCGTCACGCCGAATCATCTGCATGTGCCGGTGGCGCGTGCCTTCCTCGCCGCCGGCATCGACGTGATCTGCGACAAGCCGCTGGCGGCGACGCTGGCCGAGGCGCGCGCGCTTGCCGCCACGGCCCGCGCCTCCGGTCTGATCTGTGCCGTGACCTACAACAATACCGGGCATGCGATGGTGCGTCAGGCACGGGCGATGGTGCAGGGCGGCGAGATCGGCGCGCTGCGCCGCGTGCAGGTGGAATACGCGCAGGACTGGCTGACCGTGCCGATCGAGAGCGACGGCCAAAAGCAGGCGGCGTGGCGGCTCGATCCGGTGCAGGCCGGCATCGGCGGCTGCATCGCCGATATCGGCACGCATGCCTATAATCTCGCCGCCTATGTCACCGGCCTTACCGCCGACGCGGTCTGCGCCGAACTGTCGCGCTTCGTCCCCGGACGGCGGCTCGATGACGATGCGGCGGTGCTGCTGCGCTACGGCGAGGGCGTGCGCGGCATGCTGTGGGCGAGCCAGGTGGCGCCGGGCAACGACAATGCGCTGACCCTGCGCGTGTTCGGCGCGCGCGGCGGCATCGCCTGGGCGCAGGAGCGGCCAGACGAGCTGCTGGTGACGCGGCATGGCGCGCCGCAGGTCCGGCTGGTGCGCGGCGGGGCGGGGCTGAGCGATGCGGCAACGCGGGCGACGCGACTGCCGCCGGGTCATCCCGAGGGCTATGCCGAGGCGTTTGCCACCGTCTATGCCGACGCCGCGGAGCTGATCGGCGCCCGGCGCGACGGGCGCCCGCCCGATCCGCTGGCAACGACGGTGCCGACGGTCGCCGATGGCGTCGCGGCGATGTGCTTCGTCGCCGCCTGCGTCGCCTCCAGCGAGGCCGGCGGATGCTGGACGCCGGTGGCCGAGGCGTGAGGTCCCGCCCGGCGGCTACAGCGCCACCACCCGCCGCTCGCGAATGCTGGTGTCGGCGGCCAGCACGATGCGCAGGCTGTTGACCGCGTCGTCCCAGTGGCGCGACAGGTCGAGATCGCCGCGAATCGCATCGCGCAGCCATGCCTGCTCGCGCGCGCTGATGCCGTGATGGTCCGGTGCGTCGGCCATGGCGATGTCCTCGTCGTCGAACGCCATCGCATCGCCGGCGCCGAGTGCGGCGTGATGCACCCGCAGCACGCCGGGGCGCAAATGCGTTTCGATGTCGGAGGAGACGGTCAGCGTCGTGCCGGCCGGATTGCGCCGGCCATAGCCCGGCGTCAGGATGCTGACCGAGCCGCGCGGGCCGATCACGTCCTTTACGAAGAACGCCGTCTCGCTCATCATCGGCCCCCATCCGGCCTCGTACCAGCCGACCGAGCCGTCATCGAACATCACCTGGAGCTGGCCGTAATTGTACATGTCCGGCGCGATCTCCTGGCTCAGCCGCGCCCCCATCGCATGCACGCGCAGCGGCCGCGCGCCGGTCATCAGACACATCAGATCGACGTAATGCACGCCGCAATCGACGATCGGCGACAGCGAGGCGAGCAGATTGCGGTGCCATGTCCAAGCCGGGCCGATGGATTGCTGATTGAGGTTCATCCGCATCACCAGCGGCTTGCCGAGGCCCTGCGCCACCTCGACCAGCCGCGCCCAGCTCGGGCTGTGGCGGGCGCCGTAGCCGATGACCATTTTGCGCCCCGCCCGGCGCGCCGCGGCGACCGTGCGTTCGGCATCGGCAACGGTTTCGGCCAGCGGCTTTTCGACGAACACATGCGCCCCGGCGGCGACGGCGCGGATGGCGAAATCGGCATGCGTGTCGGGCCAGGTATTGATCGACACGACATCCGGCCGCAGCGTCGCCAGCGCCTGCGCATAATCGGCAAAGCGCGGCAGATGCGCCCAGCGCGGCGGCAGGTCGTGCCGGTCGGCGATGCCGCGGGCGCACAGCCCGGCCAGTTCGTATCCCTCCAGCGCCTCATAGGCCAGCGCATGGGTGACGCCCATATGTCCCAGCCCGACCACCAGGACCCGCAGCGTGTCGGTCATGCTATCCTCCGCCCTCGGCGCCGGCCGATCTGATCCCCGCATGACCGCCCGCGTCAACTTCTGTGTCGATGCCGGCGGCACCCGCTGCCGTGGCCGGCTGGTCGATGCGGCGGGCGGCGTGCTCGCCAGCGCCGAAGCCGGCCCGTGCAACCCCGCGACTGACCTCGACCGCGCCGCCGACAGCCTGAGCCGGCTGTGGGCGCTGTGCGCGGCGGGGCATGCGGCGGCCGATGTGGGGCTGGCGCTGGGCGGCGCCGGGCTGTCCTCGGCGGCGGTGCGGGCGCGCTTCCTCGCCGTGCTGCCGCGCTTCGCCGCTGCGGTGGTGATGAGCGACGGCTATGCGGCGCTGATCGGCGCCGGCGGCGGCCGGCCCGGCGGCCTGATCATCGCCGGCACTGGCATCGCCGCGCACCGGTTGTTCGACGACGGAACCTCGATCGAGCGCGACGGCTGGGGCTGGGTCGGCGGCGACCGGGGCAGCGGTGCCTGGATCGGCCAGCGGGCGCTGCGTCACGCGCTGGCGGCCGAGGATCGCATCGTGGCGCATGATGCCCTGTCGCGCGCGGTGCTGGCGCCGCTGCGCGCGCCGACCCTCCGGGACGGGCTGACCGGCCTCGGGCCGGACCGGCTGGCGGCGCTCGCCCCGCTGGTGCTGGCCGCCGCCGCCGCCGGCGATGCCACCGCCGGGCGCATTCTCGACCGCGCCGCGGCGCTGCTCGCGGCACTGGCGGGAACGCTGCGGCTCGGCGCGGCGGATCAGTTGTTCATGGCCGGTGGTCTGGCGGCGGCGCTGGCGCCGCGCGTCGCCGCCCGGCTCGGCCGCAGGATTGACGCGCCGGCGGCCGACGCGCAGGAAGGCTGCCGGCTGGTCGCCATCGGTGCGGCGCCGCCGGAAGTCGTGCGGGAGAGCGGTGCATGACCACGCCGCGGGGCAGCATCCTGACACCGGCCGGCTGGGTGCGCGGCGAGGTGACGATGGCGCAGGGGCGCATCGCCGCGGTCGTCGGCGCCGACCGGCCGCCCGAGCCGCCCTATATTCTGCCGGGGTTCATCGACCTGCATGTGCATGGCGGCGGCGGCCATGACGGGATGACCGGGGCGGCGGCGCTGCGCGGCATGCTGCGCTATCATGCGGCGCACGGCACGGTGGCGCTGGCGCCGACCACGGTGACGGAAACCGCTTCGGCGATCCGCGCCACCCTGGCCGACATCGCCGCCATCGCCGCGCGGCCCGGCGCCGGTGAGCCGCTGGTGCTCGGCGCGCATCTCGAAGGTCCGTTCATCAATCCCGCCCGGCTCGGCGCGCAGGTGCCGCGCACGCGCGACGGCGATGCGGCGCTGGCCGATGCCTGGGCCGCCGAATGCCCGATCGTCGTCGCCACCGTGGCGCCGGAAATCCCCGGCGGGCTGGCGGTGATCCGGGCACTCGCCGGCCATCGCTGCCGGGTGCAGATCGGCCACAGCATCGCCAGCGACGCCGAGTGCGCCGCCGCCTTCGCCTGCGGCTGCACCGGCTTTACTCATCTGTTCAACGCCATGACCGGACTGCACCACCGCACCCAGGGGGTCGCCGGCTACGCCCTGGCGCATGCCGATCATGCCGAACTGATCTGCGACCTGTGCCATGTCCAGGCCACCACGATCCACGCCGCGCGGCGCGCCATCCCGCGCCTCTACGCGATCACCGACGCGACCACCGCCTCGGGCCTTGCCGACGGGGAGTACCACTTCGCCGGGCGGCGGGTGTACAAGCGCGACGGCCGCATCACGCTGGAGGACGGGACGACGCTGGCGGGCAGCGTCATCACCATGGCCGATGCGCTGCGCAATCTGGTGGCGATCGGCGTGCCGCTGGCCGAGGCGTCGGCGATGACGGCGACGCGGCAGGCCGACTATCTCGGCCGCACCGATCTCGGCCGTATCGTTCCGGGCGCGCGCGCCTCGCTGGTGCGGCTGGACGCGGCTATGGCGGTCGAGGCGGTGTGGATCGACGGTGCCGTTATCGCCTGATGTCGCGGCCCAATTGTCTTTACCGACGGCGACTGTCGATGCGACACTGAGGCGACCAAAGGGGAGAAAACAATGCAAAAGCGGGTTCTGCTGGCGGCGCTGCTCGCCGCGACGGCGCTGGCCGGTTTCGGCCGCCATGCCGGGGCGGCCGACAAGACCTATATCGTCGGCGTCTCCAACACGCTGATCGGCAATGGCTGGCGCGAGGAGATGATCTGTTCGATCAAGGCGCAGGCCAAGGCGTCGGGGATCGTCTCGAAGGTCATCCTGGCCAACCGCAACGGCGGCCCGCCGGAGCAGATCGCCGATCTGCGCAACCTGATCTCCGCCGGCGCCAACGCCATCATCGTCAACCCGTCGAGCCGCGACGCGCTCAACCCGGTGATCAAGCAGGCGGCGGCCAAGGGCATCGTCGTCGTCGCCGTCGATCAGGCGGTCAGCGCGCCGGAAGCCTATGTGCTGTCCAACGATCAAGTCGCCTATGGCCAACGCGGCGCCACCTGGCTGTTCGAGCATCTGCACGGCAAGGGCAACGTCGTCGAGATGCGCGGCATCGACGGCGTGCCGGCCGATTCCGATCGTCATGAGGGCTTCATGGCGGCGCTGAAGGCGTATCCCGACATCAAGGTGGTGGCGATGCCGTTCACCGGCTGGGCGCTCAACACCGCGTCCAAGCAGATCCGCGACCTGATCGCCTCGGGCAAGCAGATCGACGGCGTCTGGACCTCGGGCATCGACATGGTGGTGCCGGAAGCCTACCAGACGGCGCAGAAACCGTTCGTGGCGACGGTCGGCGCCGACAACAACGGCTTCATCGGCCAGCTCATCGACTGGAAGGCGAAGGGGCTGGCGGGTGTCGCGGTCACCAACCCGGCCGCGGTCGGCGGTGCCGGGCTGGCGGTGGCGCTCGACGTGCTGCAGCACAAAGACCGTCCGCACCTGATCAAGCTGACGCCCGAGGTGTGGGACAACACCACCGATGCCGGCATGGCCAAACTGACCAGCGTGCATGAGCAGAAGCTCGACCCGTTCTACAGCGTGGCGACGCAGGTCAAGCCGTACACCACCTACAGCACCGCCGACGTGGTGGCGTGCGCGGGGCCGTGAGTGGCGCATCCCGTCACCGTCATGGCCGGGCCTGTCCCGGCCATGACGCCAGCCGGCCGCCGCCTGCGATGATTTGCTGCCGGCCGCCGCCTGCGATGATTTGCTGCCGGCCGCCGCCTGCGATGATTTGCTGAATGACCGGTGCCGTCCTCCTCCGGGCCGAAAACATCGCCCGCCGCTTCGGCTCCGTCGTCGCCCTGCGCTCGGCCGATCTGGAGGTGCGGGCGGGCGAGGTGCATGCCCTGATGGGCGCCAACGGCGCCGGCAAGAGCACGCTGGTCAAGATGCTGACCGGCGTGCTGCGCCCCGATGCCGGCCGCATCGTCATTCGCGGCACCGCTCATGTCTTCCGCTCGCCGGCGGCGGCGCGGCGGGCCGGTCTCGTTTCGGTCTATCAGGATCCGGCGCTGGTGCCGGATCTGACGGTCGGCGACAATATGCGTCTCGCCGGCGTCGCCGCCGCCGAGGTGCGGCGCTGGATGGAGCAGTTCGGCCTCGGCTTCGTCGCCCCCGGCGCGGTGGTGCGCGAGCTGCCGCTGCCGCTGCTGCGGCTGATCGACCTCGCCCGCGCGCTCGCCGCGGAGCCGGATATTCTGCTGCTCGATGAGATCACCGCGGCGCTGCCGGCCGATCTGGCGGCGCATGTGTTCGCCGTGGCGCGCCAGTGGCGGGCGCGCGGGCGCGCCGTCATCTTCATCTCGCATCGTCTGGCCGAGATCGCCGCCATCTGTGACCGCGCCACCGTGCTGCGCGACGGCGTCAGCGTCGGCGTGGTCGATCCGGCCACCGGCGGGGAGGAGCGGATCGTCTCGCTAATGCTCGGCACGTCGCCGCAGGCGGCCGAGGCGCGGCGGCCCGACCATCGCGCCGCCGGCCGGCCGGCGCTGGAGGTGAAACACCTGCGCGCCGGGGAATTGCTGCGCAACGTCTCGTTCAGCCTGCATCCCGGCGAGGTGCTCGGCGTCGCCGCGCTGGAAGGGCAGGGGCAGGCGGAGCTGTTCGACTGCATCGCCGGACTGCGCCGCCCCGATGGCGGTGTCATCCTGGCCGATGGGCAGGAGGTGCGGTTTCGCCACCCGGCCGACGCGATCGGAGCCGGCATCGTGCTGGTCCCGGCCGATCGCGTGCAGGCGCTGCTGCCGCAGCGCTCGGTGCGCGAGAACATCGCGCTGCCGCTGGTGCGCCGGCTGCGCGACTGGGGGGCGCTGCCGATGCGCGCCGAGGGCGCCCGTGTCGCCGCGGCGGTGCGCCGGCTGGACATCGACACCCGCGCCGCCGCCGAGGTGCGCCGCCTGTCGGGCGGCAACCAGCAGAAAGTGGTGATCGCCCGCTGGCTGGCGCACGGGTTCCGCACGCTGCTCTGCTTCGACCCGACGCGCGGCATCGACATCGGCACCAAGCGGCAGATCTATGCGCTGCTGCGCGAGTTGGCGGCGTCCGGGGCGGCGGTGCTGCTGTTCACCTCCGAACTGCCGGAGATCGCGCTCGCCTGCGACCGCGTCGTGGTGCTGTTCGGCGGGCGCGTGGTCGGCGAGATGCCCGCCGCCGCGGCCGACGAGCCGACCTTGCTGCGCAGCGCGCACGGGCTGACGGCTGCGGCATGAGCGCGGATGACGATGACCTGACTGAGGGCGAGCTGACTGCGGGCGACCTGAGGGGCGGCGGCGGCGGCGGCGGCGGAGTCGGGCGGGCGCCGGCCTTTTTGCGCCGCAACGCGCCGCTGGTGTTCATGCCGGCGCTGGTCATCGCCTTCCTGGCCCTGACCGGCGCCATCCATCCCGATTTCGGCGCCTTCGACCTGCAATCGCTGGCGCTCGGCGCCTTGCCGCTGGCGCTGGCGGCGGCGGCGCAGACGGTGGTGGTGCTGTCGGGCGGCGTCGATCTGTCGGTCGGCCCGCTGATGGCGGTGGCCAATGTGCTGGCCGCGCGCAGCATGCAGCATGTCGATTTTCCGACCTCGCTGCTGCTCGCCGCGCTGATCCTGCTCGGCGGCGCGCTGGCCGGTGCCATCAACGGCCTCGTGCTGGTCGCCTCGCGGGTGCCGGATGTGGTGGTGACGCTGGCCGCCGGGTTCATCTGGGGCGGCGTCGCGCTGCTGATCCTGGAGCAGCCGGGCGGCGGCGCGCCGGAGGCGTTCCTCAATCTCGCCACCGGCACGTCGCTGGCGCCCTGGCTGCCGAATGCGGTCTTGCTGCTGGCCGCGGTCGTCGTCGCGGTGTGGCTGCCGGTGTCGCGCAGCCGGCTCGGGCTGGCGCTCTATGCCATCGGCAGCGACCGCACCGCAGCCTTGCGCAGCGGCGTCGCGGTCGAGCGGACGCGGTTCCTGGCCTATGTCGTCGGCGGCGTGTTCAGCGCCGTCGGCGGGCTGGCGCTGACCATGACCACCGGCATCGGCTCGCCGCTCTCCGGCACCTACTACACACTGAGCGGGCTGGCCGCGGTGGTGGTCGGCGGCGTCAGCCTGACCGGCGGGCGCGGCTTCATCGCCGGGCCGATCCTCGCCGCCTTCGTGCTGACGCTCATTCCGACCGATCTGATCTTCCTTAACATCGACCCGAATTACGGCCAGGTCATTCAGGGCACGCTGATCGTGCTGGTGGTGATGGGCGGCGGCCTCGCCACGCTGCTGCGGCAGCGTCCGTGAGGCGCTGGCTGCGCGAGCGTGCGATCGTCGTCCTGGTGCTGCTGCTGGTCGCCCTGGTCGGCGGCATCGCCGCGGTGCGGCCGGGCACCGTGACCGCGGACTGGATCGCCAACACGCTGCTGTTCGCCGCGCCGCTCGGGCTGATGGCGGGCGGCGAGACGCTGTTGCTGCTGACCGGCGGCATCGACCTCTCGGTCGCCAGCATCGCCACCGGTGCGGCCTATCTGCTCGCCGCCAATGCGGCACATGGCGAGATGGCGGCGCTGGCGCTGGGTCTCGGCCTCGGCCTGCTGGTCGGGCTGCTCAACGGCATCGGCGTCGCGGTGTTCCAGGTGCAGCCGCTGGTGATGACGCTCGGCACCGGGCTGATGACCGAGGGCGTGCTGGTGGTCTACAGCCAGAAGATCATCGCCAACCAGCCGCATGTGCCGCAGTTCGTGGTGGCGCTGGGCAGCGGTCGGGTGTTCGGGGTGGTGCCGATCGACCTGTTCCTGTGGCTGCCGGTGGCGGCGCTGCTGATGCTGGGTCTGTCGCGCTCGGGGTTCGGCCGGCTGCTCTACGCCGTTGGCGACAACCCGCTTGCCTGCCGCATGGCCGGGGTGCGAGTCTGGCGGGTGCTGGTTGGCGCCTATGCCGGGTGCGGCCTGCTCGCCGCGGTCGCCGGCATCGTCCTGGTCGGCACCACCAATGCCGCCGATCTCAGCCTCGCCAACGTCTATCTGCTGCCCGCCATCGCCGCCGCGATCATCGGCGGCACCTCGATCTTCGGCGGCCGCGGCGGCTATGCCGGCACCATCGTCGGCGCGCTGATCCTGACCGTGCTGGACAGTCTGCTCACCCTCCTGGACGCGCCCGAGCCGGTCAAACAGATCCTCTACGGCGCGATCATCCTGCTGCTCGCCGCCGCCTATACGCGGCTGACCGACTGACCCGCGCCAGTCGGGCGGGCCGCCGATCGCCGCCGGCGGCGGCGCTACTCCGCCGCCGCCGCATAATCGGCCAGCGGCGCGCAGGTGCAGACGAGATGCCGGTCGCCATGCGCGTTATCCACCCGCGCCACCGGCGGCCAGTATTTGGTGTCGCTGACGAAGGGCAGCGGAAAGGCCGCCACCTGCCGCGAATAGGCGTGCGGCCATGTCCCCGCCGCCAGTGCCGCGGCGGTGTGCGGCGCGTGTTTCAGCGGGTTGTCGGCGCGGTCCCAGGTGCCGCGTGCGATGGTGCCGATCTCCGCCGCAATCGCCGCCATCGCGGCGATGAAGCGGTCGATCTCGGCGCGGGTCTCGCTCTCCGTCGGCTCGACCATCAGCGTGCCCGGCACCGGCCAGCTCATCGTCGGCGCGTGGAACCCGTAATCCTGCAGCCGCTTGGCGATGTCCTCGACGCTGACGCCGGCCGACTGGGCGAAGCCGCGGCAATCAAGGATACATTCATGGGCGACGAGGCCGCCGGCCCCGGTGAACAGCACCGGATAGGCGTCGCCGAGCCGCGCCGCGACATAGTTGGCGGCGAGGATCGCCACCTGGCTGGCACGGCGCAGCCCGGCGCTGCCCATCAGCCGGATATAGGCGTAGGCCACCGGCAGGATCAGCGCGCTGCCGAACGGCGCCGCCGCGACATGGCGGGGCAGGAACGGCGCCAGATGCGCCGCCGCACAGACCGGCCCGACGCCCGGCCCGCCGCCGCCATGCGGGATGCAGAAGGTCTTGTGCAGATTGAGATGGCAGACATCGGCGCCGCACGCCGCCGGGCTGGTCAGGCCAAGCTGCGCGTTCATGTTGGCGCCGTCCATGTACACCTGCCCGCCGGCGCCATGGACGATGGCGCAGATCTCGCGGATCGCCGGCTCGAACACGCCATGCGTGCTCGGATAGGTCACCATCAGCGCCGCCAGCCGCGCCGCGTGCTGCGTCGCCTTGGCGCGCAGATCGGCGACGTCGATATTGCCGCCGGCATCGCAGCCGACGACGACGACGCGCAGCCCGGCCATCGTCGCACTCGCCGGGTTGGTGCCGTGGGCGCTCGCCGGGATCAGGCAGATGTCGCGCGCCGCCTCGCCGCGCGAGGCGTGCCAGCCGCGGATCGCCAGCAGCCCGGCGAACTCGCCCTGGCTGCCGGCATTCGGCTGCACCGACACCGCCGGCAGCCCGGTCAGTGCGCCGAGCCAGCCAGCCAGCCGGGCGATCATCTCGCGCGTTCCTGCCGTCTGGTCCTCGGGCGCGAACGGGTGCAGATCGGCGAACTCGGGCCACGAGATCGGCAGCATCTCCGCCGTCGCGTTCAGCTTCATAGTGCAGGAGCCGAGCGGGATCATGCTGCGCGTCAGCGAGATGTCGCGCGCCTCCAGCCGGCGCAGCCAGCGCAGCATGGCGTGTTCGCTGCGGTGGGCGTGAAACACCGCGGCACGCAGCGGCGGGGTTTCGCGCAGCAGCGCCGGCGGCAGCGAGGCCGGCGCGTCGGCGGCCGGCGCGCCGAGCACCGCGCACAGCCGCATCACCTCCGCCTGCGTCAGCGTCTCGTCACAGGCAATGGCGATGCCGGTGGCATCAAGCCGGCGCAGGTTGAACCCGGCCGCCAGCGCCGCCGCCATGATCGCCTCGGCGCGCCCGCCGCAGTCAATGGCAACGGTGTCGAAAAACGTCTCGTGGCGCACCACGAGGCCGCCGCGCCGTGCCGCGCCGGCCAGCAGCCGGGCGCAGAGATTGACCCGCCTTGCGATGCCGCGCAGCCCCTCCGGCCCGTGCCACACCGCATAACACGCCGCCATCACCGCCAGCAGCACCTGCGCCGTGCAGATGTTGCTGGTCGCCCGCTCGCGCCGGATGTGCTGCTCGCGCGTCTGCAGCGCGAGGCGCAGCGCCGGCGCGCCGGCGGCATCGACTGAGGCGCCGACCAGCCGGCCGGGGATGGCGCGGCGATACGCCTCCCGCGTCGCCAGATAGGCGGCGTGCGGGCCGCCAAAGCCCATCGGCACGCCGAAGCGCTGCGCCGAGCCGACGACGATGTCGGCGCCCATCTCGCCCGGCGGCGTCAGCAGCGCGCAGGCCAGCGGATCGGCGGCAACCACCGCCAACGCCCCGGCCTGATGCGCCGCGGCGATCTCCGCCGACAGGTCGCGGATGGCGCCGGTCGTGCCGGGATATTGCAGCACCACGGCGAACGGCCTGGCGTCGCGAATGGCGTCGAGGTCGCCGGGCGCGACCTCGGTCAGCGTCAGGCCGAGCGGGGCGGCGCGCGTCGCCAGCACGGCGCGGGTCTGCGGGTGCAGATCGGCGGCGAGGGCGACGCTGCGCGACGGCGCGGCGGCGGTGGCCAGCCCCTGCGCCATGTGCACCGCCTCGGCCACCGCCGTCGCCTCGTCCAGCAGCGAGGCGTTGGCGAGCGCCATGCCGGTGAGTTCCGCCGCCATCGTCTGAAACACCAGCAGCGCCTCCAGCCGGCCCTGCGCGATCTCCGACTGATAGGGCGTGTAGGCGGTGTACCAGCCGGGATTTTCCAGCACGTTGCGGCGGATCACCGGCGGCGTGTGGGTGCCGTGATAGCCGCAGCCGATCAGCGACCGCTTCAGCGTGTTGCGCTCGGCGAGATCGCGCAGTTCGGCCAGCACGCCGGCCTCGGACAGCGGCGCCGGCAGCTCGGGCGGCGCGGCGCGGATGTCGGCCGGCACGGTGCGGTCGGCCAGCGCGTCGAGGCTGGCGACGCCGACCGCCTGCAGCATCGCCGCGATGTCGGCTTCGTCGGGGCCGATATGGCGGCCGACGAAGCCCTCCTGCCGCTCCAGCGCGGCGAGATCGGCGAGCGCGTCCATCACGCCGCCCCCACCAGTGCGGCATAGGCATCGCGGTCGAGCAGGCCGCCGAGCGCAGCCGCGTCGTCGGGGACGATGCTGAACAGCCAGCCGGCCCCCTCGGCGTCGCGGTTGACCAGCGCCGGATCGTCGGCGAGTGCCGCGTTGATCGCGGCGATGCGCCCGGCGACCGGGGCGAACACGTCCGAGGCGGCCTTGACGCTCTCGACCGTGGCAATGGCTTCGCCGGCGGCGACGACGCGGCCGGGGGCGGGCAGTTCGACGAACACGATGTCGCCGAGCAGCCCCTGGGCATGCGTGGTGATGCCGACGGTGGCCGCCCCCGCCTCGGCGGGGCGCAGCCATTCGTGGTCGGGGGTAAAGCGGGTCTCCGGCATGGCGTGCCTCCGGTCAGGAACGGGTGCGGGGGGGAAGGAAGGGCAGCGGGACGACGCGCGCCGGTACCTGCGCGCCGCGCAGCAGGGCGAACACCTCGCTGCCGTCGCTGGTCAGGTCGCGGCGCAGATAGGCCATGGCGATCGGCGCATCGAGCACCGGGGAGAAATTGCCCGAGGTGACGCTGCCCGCCGCGGTGCCGTCGGCGGCGACGAGGCTGGCGCCCGCCCGCGCCGGCGCGCGTCCGGCCAGGCGCAGCCCGACGCGGTGGCGCGGCGGGCCATTGTCGAGCTGATCGCGGATCGCTGCGGCGCCGGGGAAGTCCCAGGCGATGCGCCGCTGCTTGCCGATGGTCCAGGTCAATCCGGCCTCGACCGGCGTGGTCAACTCGTCGAGGTCATGGCCATAAAGCGGCAGCCCGGCCTCAAGCCGCAGCAGGTCGCGTGCGGCGAGGCCGGCCGGGCTGACCTCCGGCTGATCGAGCAGCAGCGTGGCGATGCGTTCGGCCGCCTCGCGCGGCAGCGACAGTTCAAACCCGTCCTCGCCGGTATAGCCCGAGCGGGCGATCAGCATCGGCGTGCCGGCCAGCGTGATGTCGGCGGCGTCCATGAAGCGCAGCGCCGCGACCTCCGGCGCCAGCCGGGTCAGCGCCGCCGCCGCGCGCGGCCCCTGCAGGGCGAGCAGGGCGCGTTCCGGGTGATGGGTGAGGGTGACGCTCTCCGGCAGATGGGTCCGCAGATGCAGCAGGTCGTCATCGGTGCGGCCGGCATTGACGACGAGGTGCAGCCGGTCGGCGCCGCGCCGTGTCACGATCAGATCATCGAGGATGCCGCCGGCCTCGTTGGTGAACAGCGTATAGCGCTGGCGGCCGGGGCGCAGGCCGGCGATGTCACCGACGACCAGACGCTGCAGCGCCAGCGCCGCATCCGGGCCGGCCAGCGTCACCTGTCCCATGTGCGACACGTCGAACAGGGCGGCATCGGCGCGGCAGTGCCGGTGCTCGGCCAGCGTGCCGTCGGGGTACTGGATCGGCAGGATCCAGCCGGCAAAGGGCGCCATGCGGGCGCCCAGCCGCTGATGCAGCGCCGCCAGCGGCGAGGCCTGCGGCGGCGGCGGTGGGTCGTTTGGGGCAATTTCGATCGGCATTCTGTCGGCTCCGCGTTGAAGGGTCCCGCTGCGCTTAACGCGCGAACGGGTCCGTGCCCCCCTCTGTCGCGGAACCTGAGAGATTCGGGTATGCGGTTCGGCCGCGCGCCCTTACTCCGTCGGTGCGGGGCGTGCCTGCGGCACGCACCGGCTTTCCAGAGGTTCGCACACCGGGGCGGTCCTTTGGCCTGAGCGTTTCCGGGGGCCGGTTGCGCCTTCGGCGGCAGGGATCAGCCTGCACTCTCCCGCTTCGGTGGGATGCGAACGGACGTGATGATGGCGCATCGGCGCCGGCCACGCAACCGGTGCGGGATCACGGGCGCGGGATTACCGGCGCCGCCGGGGAGTAGCGTTGCCGGCCAACCCTGGCGTAGGCTCTACTCTGCCGAACCTTCGCCGGAGGCGCCGCATGGACGCACAGCAGTCACCCGACCTTGCCACCCCGGACATCGCCCGGCTGGTCCAGCCCGACCGGGTGCATAAATCGGTCTATGCCGATCCCGCCATCTTCGACCTGGAGATGGAGCGCATTTTCGGCCGCGCCTGGGTCTATGTCGGCCATGACAGCCAGGTGCCGAATGTCGGTGACTATCATCAGGCGCTGATCGGCCGCGAAGCGGTGTTCATGGTGCGTGGCCCCGACGGCGCGGTGCATGTGCTGTTCAACCGCTGCCCGCACAAAGGCGCCCGACTGGTCGCCTTCCCCGCCGGCAATGTCGGCAAGTTCATCCGCTGCCCGTTTCACGGTTGGAGCTTCCGCTGCGACGGCGGGCTGCATGCGGTGCCGATCCGCGACGGCTATCAGGGCACGCGCTTCGACATCAACGATGCCGATTTCTCCGTCCGCCGCCTGCCGCGTCAGGCCGTCTATCGCGGCTTCGTGTTCGCCAGCCTCGCCGCCGACGGACCGGACCTGGAAAGCTTCCTCGGCGGCATCCGCAGTTCGATCGACAATTTCTGCGACCGCGCACCGGCCGGCGAGGTTGCCGTCGAGGGCGGCGTGTTCCGCGTCTGGCAGCAGTCCAACTGGAAAATCTTCTTCGAGAATCTCAACGACACCTCGCACCCGATGGTGACGCACGAATCCGCCGTCAACGCCGCCCGCGCCGAATACCGCAGCCTGCCGCCCGGCACCAAGATGCCGTTCCAGTTGCATATCATCGAGGGCAACGGTGAACCCTACGAGTTCTGGGACAAGCTCGAGATGGTCGCGTTCGACAACGGCCACAGCTACATGGGCGCCATCTTCACCCCGCCGACCGATCCGGTGTCGCTGGCCTACATCGCCACGCTGGAGGCGGCGCACGGTGCGGCGCGGGCGCGCGAGATCCTGCAGGTGCAGCGCCACAACTCGATCATCTATCCGAGCTGCTCGCCGCACACCTCGTTTCAGCAGCTTCGCGTCATCCGCCCGATCGCGGTCGATCGCACGCTGGTTGAAATCTACACTTTCCGGCTCAAAGGCGCACCGGACTCGCTGTTTCAGCGCTCGGTGGTCTATGCCAACGTGGTCAACTCGCCGTCCTCAGTGGTGATGCCCGACGACATCGAGGTCTATGCCCGCTGTCAGGAGGGCCTGAAAACCCAGGGCGGCGACTGGGTCAGTCAGCATCGCGATGCCGGCCGCGACCGGCCGATCGCGGGTGGTTTCGTCGGCAACGGGCTGAGCGAGCTGCCGATGCGCAATCAGTTCCGCGCCTGGGCGCAGTACATGACCCAGGATGCCTGAGCGATGGATACAGCACGGCTGCACACGGTCTCGGCGTTCCTGTTCCACGAGGCGCGGCTGCTCGATCAGCGCCGCTGGCACGACTGGCTCGACCTGTTCGCCGAGGGCGGCATGTACTGGGCGCCGCTGACGCATGATCAGACCGACCCGATCAACCACGTCTCGCTCTATTACGAGGATGCGCTGCTGCGCGAAGTCCGCGCCCGGCGGCTGGAGGAAAAGCGCGCCTGGTCGCAGCAGCCGGTGACGCAGGCGGCGCGCATCATCGGCAATATTCATCTTCTGGCCGACACCGAGGGCGACATCGTCGCCGTCTCGACCTTTCATCTGCTGGAGTGGCGGCGCAGCGGCAACCGCATGCTCGGCGGCCACTACACCCACCGGCTGCGGCCGGCGGCGGGCGGCCTGCGCATCGTGCTCAAGCGCATCGACCTGATCGACTGCGAGGCGGCGCAGGAGACGCTGGAGACCTTCCTGTGACCACCGCGCGCACGGTGCTGGTGGCGCTGCATTACCAGAACGACGTGGTGCATGAGCAGGGCCGCATCCGGCTCGGTCTGGCCGAGGGCGACGCGCAGCGCGCCGGGCTGCTCGACGCCGCCGAGCGGCTGCTCGCCGGGGCGCGCGCCGCGCATGTCCCGGTGGTGCATGTCGCGGTCGGCTTCCGCCCCGACCATGCCGACGTGATCCGCAACGGCCCGATCTGGGACAATGTGGTGCGTCTCGGCGCCGTGGTCGAAGGGTCCTGGGGGGCAGCGTTCCACGACCGGCTGGCGCCGCGCGGCGCGGAAATCATCGTCCGCCACCGGCGCATCAACGCCTTCTTCGGCGCCCCGCTGGAGGAGGCGTTGCGGCTGCACGACGCGCGGCATCTGGTGCTGGCCGGCGTCGCCACCCATTCGGTGGTCGAACACACGGCGCGCCACGCCGCCGACATGGGTTTCTTCGTCAGCGTCGCCGCCGATGCCTGCGCCGCCGGCCGCGCCGATCTGCATCGCGCGGCGCTCGACAACATCGCCCTGATCGGCCGCGTCGCCTCGGTCGATGAGGTGCTCGCCGGATGGACCTGATGCGGCTCGACGGCCGCGTCGCCATCGTCACCGGGGCGGCGCGCGGCCTCGGCGCCGACATCGCGCGCGGGCTGGTCGGGGCGGGTGCGCGCGTCGTGCTGGCCGACAGCGACGCGGCGGGCGGCGCGGCGGTGGCGGCGGAGCTGGGGCAGGGCGCGGCGTTCTGCGCCACCGATCTGGCGCGCGACGAGGACATCGACGGCTGTGTCGCGGCGGCGCTCGGCGGCTTCGGGCGGCTCGATGTGCTGGTCAACTGCGCCGTGCTCTATCTCGATCCAGGCCTCGATGCGATGCGGGCGGAGTGGCACCGGGCGCTCGATGTGAACCTGATCGGGGCGGCGCTGCTGACCGCGCGGGCGGCCGCGGCGATGACCGCGCCCGGCGGCGTGGTGGTCAATATCGGCAGCGTCGGCGGCAAGTTCGGCGCCGCCGGACGCGCGCTCTATCCGGCGTCGAAGGCGGCGCTGCTGCAATTTACCCGCAACGCCGCCGTCAGCCTGGCGCCGCGCGGCATCCGCGTGCTGTCGGTATCGCCGGCCTGGACATGGTCGCCCGCGCTCGCCGCGATGGCGGGCAGCGAGGCGCGGGCGGATGCGGTGGGCGGACGGCTGCACCCGGCCGGACGGGTCGGCCGCGGCGCCGATGTCGCCAATGCGGTGGTGTTCGCTTGCTCGGACATGGCCGGCTTCATCACCGGCGTCGATCTGCCGGTGGATGGTGGATTCTCCATCCTCGGCCCGGATGCCGGCCGCTCGCCGCGGCAATGGTTTGCTGATTCCTGACCTCAGACCTGCAGGTGGCGCGCGACGATCGATTGGTCGGCGGCCAGGGTGGCGGGCGCACCCTCCCAGGCGACGCGGCCTTTCTCCAGGATGACCACGCGGTCGGCCAGCGCCACCAGCGCCGCGAGGTCCTTGTCGATGACGATCGCCGCCTCGCCCGCCTGACGCAGCGTCGCCAGAACGGCGAAAATATCGGCGCGGATCAGCGGCGCCAGACCTTCGGTGGCCTCATCCAGGATC
This sequence comes from Pseudomonadota bacterium, assembly GCA_021845985.1. Taxonomy (GTDB): domain Bacteria; phylum Pseudomonadota; class Alphaproteobacteria; order Acetobacterales; family Acetobacteraceae; genus JAFKFJ01. The sequence continues at coordinate 39,305 of JAJZES010000038.1, forward strand.
AGCAGCCGCGGGTTGGTCATCAGCGCCCGGCCGATCGCCAGCATCTGCTGCTCGCCGCCGGACAACTGAAACCCGTAATGCCGCCGCCGCTCGGCCAGCCGCGGCAGCAGCGCCAGCACCCGCGCCAGCGTCCAGCGCCCCGGCCGCGCCGTCGCCAGCAGATTTTCCGCGACGGTCAGCGTCGGAAACACCTGCCGCCCCTCCGGCACCAGCCCGATGCCGGCGCGCGCGATCAGATGCGGTGGCAGCGTGTGCAGCGCCTGCCCCTCGAACAGCACCCGCCCGCGCCAGGGCCGCAGCAGCCCGGTCAGCGCCCGCACCGTCGTCGTCTTGCCCATGCCGTTGCGACCCATCAGCGCCAGCGTCTCGCCGGGGCCGACGCTCAGCGACACGCCGAACAGCACCTGCGCCGCGCCATAGCCCGCCTCCAGCGCCTCGATCGTCAGCATGCCGCGGCGTCGCCGAGATAGGCGGCGCGCACCGCCGGGTCGGCGCGCACCGCCCCGGGCGGGCCGCAGGCGATGATGCGTCCCTGCACAAGAACCGACACGCGGTCGGCCAGCGCGAACACCGCCGCCATGTCGTGCTCGACCAGCAGCATGGCGAAACGGCCGCGCAGCCGCCCGAGCAGCGCGATCATCCGCGCCGCCTCGTCATGCCCCATGCCGGCCAGCGGCTCGTCGAGCAGCACGCAGCGCGGTGCCAGGGCGAGCGCCGAGGCGATTTCCAGCGCCCGCCGCTCGCCATGCGCCAGCGCCCCGGCGGCGACCGCGGCGCGGGCCTCCAGCCCGACCGCCGCCAGCATCTCCCGCGCCGGTCCCTCCAGCGCCGCGTCGCCGGCGGCGCGGCGGAACGGCGCCAGCGGCCGGCGCGCCCGCGCCTGCACCGCCAGCGCCACATTCTCCAACGCCGACAGATCGGCGACCAGTGCGCTGACCTGAAACGTGCGGGCGAGGCCGAGCCGGGCGCGGCGGTGCGCCGGCAGCGCGGTGACGTCGGCGCCGTCGAGCAGCACCCGCCCGGCATCCGGCCGCAGCGCCCCGGCAAGCTGCGCGATCAGGCTCGACTTGCCGGCGCCGTTCGGCCCGATCAGCGCATGCACCTCGCCCGCCGCCACCTCCAGGCTGACATTCTGCGTCACCGCCAGGGCGCCGAATGCCTTGTGCAGTCCGCGCGCGGCCAGCACGCTCATGCCGTCCGCCGCAGGCGGCCGAGGGCGACGAGCAGCAGCAGCGCGCCGACGCCGATGCGGCCATGCTCGGTGACGGCGGACAGCGCTTCCTCGATCAGCGTCAGGCCGATGGCGCCCGCCATCGCCCCCGCCGGGGTCGCCGCGCCACCGAGAATGACCATCACCAGCAGCCGCCCGGCGACGCGCCAGTCCAACGTCGCCGGGCTGACAAAGCCGGACTGCACCGCCATCAGCCATCCCGCGGCACCGCCCGCCGCCCCGGCCATGACGCAGGCGATCAGGCGGGTGCGGGCGACATCGAAGCCGAGCGCCGCCAGACGTGCCGGATCGGCCCGCGCGGCGCGCAGCACCCGGCCGAAGCGCGAGGCGCCGAGAGCGGAGGCCGCCAGCACGCCGGCAGCCAGCAGCACCAGCGCCAGCGCGTGCAGGGCGAGCGGCCGGGCGAGCAGCGCCGAGCCGAACAGCGTCGGCGTGCGATCGAGCGGCATGCCGTCATCGCCGCCATAGGCGGCGAGCGCGCCGGCGGCGAAATAGGCCATCTGCCCGAACGCCAGCGTCACCATGATGAAGCCGACGCCGCGCGCCCGCAGTGCCAGCCAGGAGGTCGGCCAGGCGAACAGCGCCGCCGCCAGCATCGCCACCGGCAGCGACAGCGCCGCCTCGTCCAGCCCCCAGCCGGCGAGGATCAGCACCGCATAGCTGCCGATGCCAAGGAACGCCGCATGGCCGAGGCTGACCAGCCCGGCGGTGCCGACGACGAGTTGCAGCGACACCGCGGCGATGGCGGTGATCGCCGCACTGGTGGCCAGCGACAGCAGCCAGGTGTTGCCCGCCGCCTGCGCCGCCAGCGGGGCCACGACCAGCAGCGCGAACAGCGCCGCCGCCAGCGCCCGCGTCACCGCCGTCCCCGCGCCGGCAGCAGACCGGCCGGGCGGAACGCCAGCACCGCGGCCATCAGCAGATAGATCAGCATCGAGGCCAGCGCCGGCCCGGCCATGCGCGCCGCCGACGGATCGAGCGCCACCCGCAGCGCCGCATCGAGCAGGCCGCGCCCGAGCGTGTCGGTCAGCCCGACCAGCAGCGCCGCCAGGAACGCCCCGCGTGCCGAGCCGGGACCGCCGAGCACGACGACGACGAAGGCGAGGATCAGCACCGAGCCGCCCATGCCCGGCTCGATCGCCACGATCGGCGCCGCGATCGCCCCGGCGAACCCGGCAAGCATGGCGCCGGCCGCCAGCACCAGCGCGAACAGCCGCCCGACATCGACGCCGAGTGCCGCCAGGATCGGCGCGTTCGACGCTCCGGCGCGCAGCCGCATGCCGGTGCGCGTGTGCTCGATCGCCAGCCACAGCAGCGCCGCCACCGCCAGCGCCGCCGCCACCACCGCCAGCCGATAGACCGGATAGCGCAGTCCGCCGAACAGCGGCACCGTGCCGGCCAGCGCCGGCGGCATGGCGAGGCTGAGCGGCGCCGGGCCGAACACCATGCGCACACCCTCCTCGGCCAGCAGAATCAGGCCGAACGTCGCCAGCACCTGATCGAGATGGCCGGCGCCGACCAGCCGGCGGAACACCAGTCGCTGCAGCACCGCCCCGAGCGCCAGCGACGCCGCCGCGGCCAGCGGCAGCGCCGCCCAGAAACTGCCGGTCCAGCCGGCGCAGGCCACCGCGGCGTAGGCGCCCAGCATGTACTGGACGCCATGCGCCAGATTGACCACGTCCATGACGCCGAACACCAGCGTCAGCCCGGCGGCGATCAGAAACAGCAGCAGGCCGAGTTGCACCCCGTCCAGCGTCTGCACCAGCAGCAATCCGGCCGACATGGCGACGCGCCCGTCAGTGCAGCGGGCATTCCTGCGCGAACCCGTCCGCCTCCTGCGAGGCGACTTTTTCGGCGATCTCGGTTTCGTAGAGACCGTCCGGCCGCTTGGCGACCTTGGTGACGTAGAAATCCTGGATCGGGTAGCCGTTGGTATTGAAGCGGAACGGCCCGCGCGGCGAGGCGAAATCGGCCGCATGCAGCGCCGCGCGCAGTTTCGTCCGGTCGCCATCCTCGGCGCCGACCTTGCTGAGCGCGCTGTCGATCAGTTGCGCTGCGTCATAGCCCTGCATTGCGTAGGACCCGGGGACCGCGTGATAGGCGGCGAGGTAGTCGGCAACGAAACGCTTGTTGGCCGGGTTGTCCATATTGGGCGCCCAGGTCATGCCGCCATAGAGGCCGATGGCGGCATCCTGCTCGGCCGGCAGGGTCGATTCGTCGGCGGTGAAGGCGGACAGGAACGGGATCGTTGCGGCCAGCCCCGATTGGTGGAACTGCTTGACCAGCGCGACGCCGAGGCCGCCAGGCATGAAGGTGAAGATGACATCGGGCTTGAGGTCGGCGATCCGCGCCAGCTCGGACTGGAAGTCGATGGTGGTCAGCGGCACGTAATCCTCGGCCACCACTTCGCCCTTGAAGCGGCTGCGGAAGCCGGCGACGGCGTCTTTGCCGGCCTGATAATTCGGCGCCATCAGGAAGGCGCGCTTGTAGCCCTTGCTCTGTGCATAGGCGCCGAGCACCGCATGGATCTGCGTGTTCTCATAGCTGGTGACGAAGAAATCGGCGCTGCACTGCTTGCCGGCATAGACCGAGGAGCCGGCGTTGGGGCTGATCAGGATGGCGCCGCCCTGCGTCACCGGGCGGAAGATCGCGCCGAGGATGTTGGAGAAGATCGGGCCGACGACGAACGCCACCTTGTCGCCCTCGACCAGCCGGCGGGCGCGGCTGACGCCGACATCCGGCTTCAGCTCGTCATCGGCGACCACGACATCGGCAGTGCGCCCGCCGAGCTTGCCGTCGCGCTGCTGGAGCGCCAGCATGAAGCCGTTGCGCACCTGCTGGCCGAGCACCGCGCCGGGGCCGGACAAGGTCACCAGCAGCCCGATTTTCACCGGCGCGGCGGGTTGCGCCGGGTCTGCCGCCCAGGCCGGGCCGCTCAATGCCGCCACCGCCAGGATCGCCGCCGTCAGCCATCGTTTCATTGTCCCCGCCCCATCCAGGATATCCCCCACTAAAGCAGGATTCCCGCCGCGGCGACATGCCCCCCGCGCGCGGTCATGGCACGCCGCGCGTGCCTCCTCTATGCTGGGTGGCCGGGTAGCTCTGCGCGTGTCGGACGAGGCCGGCTGCGTCAGGGCACCCGGTTGAGTGTGTCGGCCGTGTTGGCCAATGCCCGGCGTCGGGCGTTGGCAGCGGACCACCAGCGGAGCGTCGTCCATGTCCCAGCGCACCCTTCTGCTCACCGGCGCCAGCCGCGGCATCGGCCATGCCACCGCCAAGCTGTTCCACGATCAGGGCTGGCGCGTCATCACCGTGTCGCGGCAGGCGTTTTCGCCGCGCTGCCCGTGGGGCGGCGCGGAGGACCATGTTCAGCTCGATCTCGGCAACATCGACCATCTCGCCGACGGGCTGAACGAAATCCGCGACCGGCTGACCACCGGACGGCTCGATGCGCTGGTCAACAACGCCGGGATTTCGCCGAAAGGGCCGGATGGCGCGCGACTCGGCGTGCTCGGCACCAGCCATGCGGTCTGGCTCGCCGTGCTCAACGTCAATCTGGTCTCGACGGCACTGCTGGCGCAGGGGCTGATCGAGCATCTGGCGGCGGCCCACGGCTCGATCGTCAATGTCACCTCGATTGCCGGCTCGCGCGTGCATCCCTATGCCGGCGTCGCCTATGCGGCCAGCAAGGCGGCGCTGGCGACGCTGACCCGCGAGATGGCCTCGGAGTTCGCCCCGCTCGGGGTGCGCACCAACGCCATTTCACCGGGCGAGATCGACACCGCCATCCTCTCCCCCGGCTCCGCCGCCTTCGCCGACCGCGAGGTGCCGATGCGCCGCCTCGGCAAGCCGGCCGAGGTCGCCGCCACCATCCATTTCCTCTGCAGCGACGCGGCGAGCTACGTCAACGGCGCGGAACTGCACATCAACGGCGGGCAGCATGTCTGAGATGGCCAGCGTCACCGTCCTCGACCACCCGCTGATTCAGCACAAACTGACCCTGCTGCGCAGCCGCGACACCGCGGTCGCCGATTTCCGCCGCATCGCGCGCGAGATTTCGCTGCTGATGTGCTATGAAGTGACGCGCGCCCTGCCGCTCGAACCCGTCGCCATCGAAACCCCGCTGGAGCCGATGCAGGGGCGGATGATCTCGGGTAAGAAGCTCTGCCTCGTCTCCATCCTGCGCGCCGGCAACGGCATATTGGAGGGGATGCTGGATGCGGTGCCGTCGGCCCGCGTCGGCCATATCGGCCTCTATCGCGACCCGCAGACGCTGCTGCCGGTGGAATACTACCTCAAACTGCCCGAGGACATCGCCGAGCGGCAAGTGATCGTCGTCGATCCGATGCTGGCCACCGGCCATTCCGCCGCCGCCGCGGTGGCGCGGCTGAAAGACGTGGGGGCGCAGCAACTGAGCTTCGTCTGCCTGATCGCCGCGCCCGAAGGGCTGGGCGTGCTGACCGCGGCGCACCCGGATGTGCCGGTGTTCACCTGCGCCGTCGATCGCTGCCTCGATGGTCACGGCTATATCCGGCCGGGCCTGGGCGATGCCGGCGACCGGCTGTTCGGAACAAAATAGTAACGGGGGGAAACATGCTGAAACGGATGCTGCTGGCCGGCGGCTGCGTGCTGCTGGCCGGAACCGCCGAGGCGGCGACGCGCGACCCGGTGGTCGCCTGCGCGGCATTGACGGGCATGGCCGGGCCGGCGCTGGCCATCGACCGGGCGGAGGCAGTTGCCGCCGCCGACGGTCTGCCGCCGCATTGCATCGTCAGCGGCACCATCGCCCCGCGCCTCGGCGTCGGCGGCAAGCCCTATGGCGTCGGCTTTCAAATGCGCCTGCCGACGGCCTGGAGCGGCCAGTTTCTCTATCAGGGCGGCGGCGGGCTGGATGGCGCGGTGCTGCCGGCGCTCGGCCGCATCCCCGCGCATGGCAGCACCGCCGTCCCGGCGCTCGCCCGCGGCATGGCGGTGGTCAGCGCCGATGGCGGGCATGAGGGCATGGACGCCAGTTTCGCCCTCGATCAGCAGGCGCGGCTGGATTACGAATTCAACGCCATCGCCGAAGTCACCGCAACCGCCAAGGCACTGCTCGCCCGCTACTATGACGCGCGGCCGGTGCATTCCTATTTCATGGGCTGCTCGAACGGCGGCAAGGAAGGCATGATCGCCGCCCAGCGATTCCCGGCCGAGTTCGACGGCGTCGTCGCCGGCGCCCCGGCCTATAACCTGACCAACGCCGCCATCGCCGAGGCATGGGACACGCAGGCGCTGCTGCGCGCCGCGCCGACCGACGCCGAGGGACACAAAATCCTCGCGCGCGCCTTCTCGCCCGCCGACCTGACGCTGGTCGGCAACGCCATCCTCGCCGCCTGTGACGCAGCGGACGGGGTCAAGGACGGCATGATCGCCGATCCGCGCGTCTGCCGCTTCGACCCCGCCGTGCTGCAATGCCAGGGCGAGAAGACCGATAGCTGCCTCGCCCCGGCGCAGGTCGCGGCACTGGCGGCGATGCATGCCGGGCCGCACGACTCGCACGGCACCGCGCTCTATTCCGACTGGCCGTGGGACGCCGGCATCGCCGCCCCCGGCTGGCGGCGCTGGAAGCTCGGCAGCGCCGCCGGGCCGCAGCCGGACGCGCTCAACGTGACGCTCGGGTTCGTCGCCATGGCCTCGCTGTTTCTGACGCCGCCCGACCCGTCATTCGACCCGCTCGGCTTCGACTTCGACCGCGATCCGCCGCGGCTGGCGCAGACGGCGGCGCTGAACAACGCGACCAGCACGTTCTACAGCAGCTTCGTCGCCCGCGGCGGCAAGCTGGTGGTGTTTCATGGCGGCAGCGACCCGGTCTTCTCGGCCAACGACTCGGCGCATTATTTCGACCGGCTGGCCGCCGACAATGGCGGCGCGGCGGCGACCGGCGAATGGGCGCGGCTGTTCATCGTGCCCGGCATGACGCATTGCGGCGACGGTCCGGCGCTGGATGATTTCGACCCGCTGACGGCGCTGACCGACTGGGTCGAGCAGGGCCATGCGCCGGCCGAGATGCTGTCGCGCGGCAAGGCGTTTCCCGGCCGGTCGCGCCCGCTCTGTCCCTATCCGCAATCGGCGCATTACAGCGGCAGCGGCGACAGCGAAGCGGCGGCCAGCTTTATCTGCCGCTAGCAGCCCGCCCGCCTCAGTCCGGCAGCAGGCGCGCGGCGATCGGTTCCATCTCGGTAAACGACGCCGCCACCGCCGCCGCGCCGGCCGCCATGTCGGGCGTGCCGTAGCCCCAGGCGGCGAAGATGCAGGGCAGGCCGGCGCCGGCGGCGGCGCGCACGTCGTTGCGGTGGTCGCCCGCCATCACCGCGCGCCCCGCCACCCCACCCATCGCCGCCAGGGTCGCCAGCACATGGCCGGGGTCGGGCTTGCGCACCGCGAAACTGTCGCCGCCGCCGAGTGCGGCGACGAACGGCGCGATCCCGGTCGCCGCCAGCACCGCGCGGGCCAGCGCCGCGGGCTTGTTGGTGCAGACGCCGATGCGCCAGCCGGCGCCGGCCAGCCGGGTCAGCCCGTCGAGCACGCCCGGATAGGCGCGCGTCGCCACCGCGCAGGTGGCGCGATAATGCGCGGCGAACTCCGCCACCGCCGCCGCGTCCGGCGGCAGCCGCCGGGCGGCCAGGGCGCGCTCGACCAGCGCCTGCACGCCGTCGCCGATCATCGGTATCACCGCCTCGGGGGCAAAGCCGGGCAGGCCGCGCGCGGCCATCAGCCGGTCGAGCGCGGCGGCCAGATCGGGCGCCGAGTCGACCAGCGTACCGTCGAGGTCGAGCAACAGGCAGCGCGGCATCGGCGCCTCCAAATCACGGCGAAACGAAGCGTGATGACGCGACCTTTGACACGAAGCCTCGCCGCCCGCTACCCGCACCAGTATGTCAGCCCTTGCCGTCATTCTCGCCGCCGGTCTCGGCACCCGCATGCGTTCGGCGCTGCCGAAGGCGCAGCATCCGATCGCCGGGCGGCCGATGCTGCGCCATCTCATCGACAGCGCCGCCGCCGTGTTCGACCGCATCGTCGTCGTCATCGGCCCCGACATGCCGCGCCTCGCCGAGATCGCCGCACCGAACCCGGTGGTGGTGCAGGCCGAGCGCCGCGGCACCGCGCATGCGGCGCTGCAGGCGATCGGGCATTTCGGCGCGGACGAGGTGGCGGTGCTCTATGCCGACAACCCGCTGGTCATGCCCGACACGCTGCGCCGGCTGCTGGCGCGGCGGCAGGCCGGCGATGTGGCGCTGGCGCTGCTGGCGATGCGGCCGCCCGAGCCCGGCCATTACGGCCGCGTCATCGCCCACGGCGGCATGGTCGAGCGCATCGTCGAATGGGCCGACGCCGATGCCGCCGAGCGCGCCGAGACGTTGTGCAACGCCGGTGTGCTGTGCGCCGCCGGGCCGCGCATGGCCGGATGGTTGGGCGCCGTCGGCTGCGACAATGCGCGCGGTGAATATTACCTGACCGACGTGGTCGCGCTGGCGCGTGCCGAGGGCGCCAGCGTCGCCGCCGTCGAGGCGCCCTACAGCGAACTGCGCGGCATCAACGCGCGCGCCGAGCTGGCCGAGGCGGAGGCGGTGGTGCAGACCCGGCTGCGCGCCGCGGCGATGGCCGGGGGGGCGACGCTGATCGCGCCCGACACGGTTTTTTTCTCCGTCGATACACGCCTGGCGCCCGATGTGACGGTGCATCCGCATGTCGTCTTCGGCCCCGGCGTGACGGTGGCGGAGCGGGCGGAAATCCTCTCGTTCAGCCATCTGACGCAGTGCCGCGTCGGCGCCGATGCCATCGTCGGCCCGTTCGCCCGGCTGCGGCCCGGCGCCGAGGTCGGGGCGCGGGCGCATGTGGGCAATTTCGTCGAGCTGAAAAACACCGTGCTGGGCGACGGCGCCAAGGCCAATCATCTGAGCTATCTCGGCGATGCCGAGATCGGCGCCGGCAGCAATGTCGGCGCCGGCACCATCACCTGCAACTATGACGGCTTCAACAAGCACCGCACGCGCATCGGCGCCGGCGCCTTCATCGGCTCGGACACGGTGTTGGTGGCGCCACTGACGATCGGCGACGGCGCGTTCATCGCCGCCGGCAGCGTCATCACCGAGGATGTCGCTGACGATGCGATGGCCTTCGGCCGGGCGCGGCAGACCGCGCGGCCGGGCGCCGGCGCGGCGTTTCGCGCGGCTCGCAAAAAGGACAAAGGCTGATGTGCGGGATCGTTGGCGTGGTCGGCACCGGCGCCGCGGCGCCGGTGCTGCTGGAGGCGCTGCGGCGGCTCGAATATCGCGGCTATGACAGTGCCGGCGTGGCGACGGTGGTGGCCGGCGGCATCGACCGGCGCCGCGCCTCGGGCAAGCTGGTCAACCTCGCCGCGGTGCTTGCCGTGGCGCCGGTCGAGGGCAGCACTGGCATCGGCCACACCCGCTGGGCGACGCATGGCGCGCCGACCGAGACCAACGCGCATCCGCACGCCACCGCCCGCGTCGCCGTGGTGCATAACGGCATCATCGAGAACCATGCAGAACTGCGCGCCGAACTGGAAGCCGCCGGGCAGGTGTTCGTCACCGAGACGGATACCGAAACCGTCGTGCAACTGCTCGACTCGCTGCTGGCCGCCGGCATGTCGCCGGAGCAGGCGGCGCGCGCCGCGCTGCCGCGGCTGCACGGGGCCTATGCACTGGCGATGGTGTTTGCCGGCCATCCCGGACTGATGATCGGCGCCCGGCATGGCGCGCCGCTCGCCATCGGCTATGGCGAGGACGAGATGTATGTCGGCTCCGACGCGCTGGCGCTGGCGCCGCTGACCAGCCGCATCGCCTATCTCGACGATGGCGACTGGGCCGTGGTGACGCGCGACGGGGTGCGCATGTTCGCCGCCGACGGCTCGGCGGTGGCGCGTCCGGTGCGCCGCACGGCGCTGACCGGCGCCGCCGTGGGCAAGGGCAATTTCCGCCACTTCATGGAAAAGGAGCTGCACGAGCACCCGGCGGTGCTCGGCGACACGCTGCGCCGGATGGTCAATCCCGGCACCCGCGCGGTGGTGCTGCCCGAGCTGCCGTTCGACCTCGCGGCGGTGCGGCGGATCACCATCAGCGCCTGCGGCTCGGCGTTCTATGCCGGGCTGGTCGGGCGCTGGTGGCTGGAGACGCTGGCGCGCATCCCGACCGACGCCGATGTGGCGAGCGAACTGCGCTACCGCGCGCCGCCGGTCGAGCCGGGCGGGCTCGGCCTGCTGGTCAGCCAGTCGGGCGAGACCGCCGACACGCTGGCGGCGGCGCGCTATCTGCGCAGTCAGGGCATGCCGGTGCTGTCGGTGCTGAACGCGCCGGAGAGCAGCATGGCGCGCGACAGCGACGCGGTGCTGGACACGGTGGCCGGCCCGGAAATCGGCGTCGCCAGTACCAAGGCATTCACCGCGCAACTGGCGGTGCTGGCCTGTTTCGCGCTGGCCGCCGGGCGGGCGCGCGGCACTATCTCGGTGGCGCAGGAAGCGGCGATGACAGCGGCGTTGCTGGAAGTGCCGGGGCGGGCGGCCGAAGTGCTGGAGCATGACGGCCACATCCAGCGTCTCGCCGTGCGCATCGCCGAGGCGCGCGACGTGCTCTATCTCGGCCGCGGCGCATGTTTCCCGATCGCCCTGGAGGGCGCGCTGAAATTGAAGGAGATCAGCTATATCCACGCCGAAGGCTATGCGGCGGGCGAGATGAAGCATGGGCCGATCGCGCTGATCGACCCGCGCGTGCCGGTGATCGCCATTGCCCCCTCCGGGCCGCTGTTCGACAAGACCGCGTCCAATCTGCAGGAGGCGGCGGCGCGCGGCGGCCAGTTGATCGTGTTCAGTGATGCCGCGGGGGCGGCGAAGCTGCGCGGCATCGCCGCCGAGACGGTGGTGCTGCCGACCGTCGATCCGTTCGTGGCGCCGATCCTGCACGCCATTCCGGTGCAGTTGCTGGCCTATCACGTCGCGGTGCTGAAAGGGACCGACGTGGACCAACCGCGCAATCTGGCCAAGTCGGTGACGGTGGAGTGAGGCCCGCCTGCCGGCCGCAGCCATCCTGCACCGCGCCACCAGTGGCGCCGCGGTTGCGCTTTATCGCCAGGCCCGCAGCGATCGAGATCGCCAACCCTGTCGCATTCGCCTGCGCCGACCATCTGGAGATCAAAGACATGGCGCTCTGCGGGATCGGCACCTGACATGACCTTTGATTTCGATCTGTTCGTCATCGGCGGCGGCAGCGGCGGGGTGCGCTGTGCGCGCATCGCCGCCGGCCACGGCGCGCGCGTCGGCATCGCCGAGGAACGCCTCTGGGGCGGCACCTGCGTCAATGTCGGCTGCGTGCCGAAGAAGCTGATGGTGATGGCCGCGGAATACGGCGCGGCGACGGCGGATGCGGCCGGTTTCGGCTGGACCATCGCCGCCGGCACGCATGACTGGGCGAGGCTGATCGCCAACAAGAACGCCGAGATCGCCCGGCTCAACGGCATCTACCGCCGGATGCTCGACGGTGCCGGCGCCCAGGTGTTCGAGGCGCGGGCACAGTTCATCGACGCGCATACGCTCGATGTCGGCGGCCGGCGCGTCACCGCTGAGCGCATCGTCATCGCCACCGGCGGCCGGCCGCGCCCGCCCGAGTTTCCCGGCGGCGAACACTGCATCGTCTCCGACGACGCGTTCTTTCTCCCCGACCGGCCGCAGCGCGTGGTGATCTTCGGCGGCGGCTATATCGGCGTCGAGTTCGCCGGCATTTTCGCCGGCCTCGGCAGCAGCGTCGATCTGGTGCTGCGCCAGCCGATGCCACTGCGCGGCTTCGACGACGATCTGCGCGCGGCGCTGGCCGAGACGCTGACCGCGCAGGGCATCCGCCTGCATCCCGGCAACGCCATCAGCGGCGTCAGCGCGGACGGCGCCGACAAGCGGGTGACGCTCAGCGACGGTACCGTGCTTGTCGCCGATCTGGTGTTCGTCGCCATCGGCCGTTCGCCCAACACCGCGTCGCTGGCGCTGGAGCGTGCCGGCGTCGCCGTGGACGGTTTTGGCGCCATTCCCGTCGATACCGAGTATCGCAGTTCGGCGGCGCATATCTATGCGATCGGCGATGTCACCGACCGGCTGAACCTGACGCCGGTGGCGACGGCGGAGGGGCATGGGCTGGCCGATGCGCTGTTCGGCCGCGGCCCGCGGCGCTGGGCGTTCGACCGCGTGGCGACGGCGGTGTTTTCCAGCCCGCCGCTGGCGACCGTCGGCCTGACGGAGGCCGCGGCGGCGGCGCGCCGCCCCGCCGACATCTACCTGACCCGCTTTACCCCGATGCGCCATGTGCTGAGCGGGCGCAAGCGGCCGACGCTGATGAAACTGGTGGTCGATCAGCAGTCGCAGGTGGTGCTGGGCGCGCATATGCTGGGCGAGGATGCACCGGAGATCATCCAGGGCCTGTCCATCGCCATCAACTGCGGCGCCACCAAGGCCGATTTCGACCGCACCGTCGGCATCCACCCGACCGCGGCGGAGGAGTTCGTGACGCTGCGCACCCGCACCCGCGTCGCCGAGCCACCGGCCTGATTGGCGCGGCTGCGTGGGCCACCGGCGCTGACGCGTGGGGTGCCATCAGACCACTGGCACGACGCCCGGCCGCCCGGCGCGACCCGGCTGCGGCTGCCGCCAGCCTGCAACGATCGCGGGCTACGCCTTGCGCAGCACCGCCAGCGACTGCCACAGCGCCGGCGCCTCCGGCCAGGGCGCGGCGGCGCCGTCGATGAACGCCTCGCGCACATAGCCGAGCTTGTCGCACCACAGGTCGATCACCGGCCGTTCGATGAACTGATTGAGGTGCGGCACCGTGTCGCTGCGCTGCGCCTCGACGGTGTTGTCGAAGACGAGCCAGTGCTCCGGGTCGGCGAACTCCAGGAAGGAAAACACCACCCGCCCGCCCGGCCGCAGCACTCGGCGCATGTCCTCCAGATAGAGATAGGTCTCGATGTGCAGCAGATGCGTGAACACGCTGAACGCGCACACCATGTCGGCGGAGGCGTCGGGCGCCGGCACATGCAGCGTGCGGTTGAGCACGAAGCGGTAATGCGGCGGCGACCTGCTGGCGGCGTAGTCGAGCAGCGCCTGCACGATGTCGATGCCGAGATAGTCGAGGCGCATGACGCGGCCGAGCGCCGCCGCCAGCCGGCCGCTGCCGCAGCCGAGATCGACCAGCGACATGCCGTCGGCCAGCCCGCAATGGCGCAGCACCGCGGTCTGGATGCGGCCGAACTTCTCGTAGTCGCCGCCGACGGCGCGCGCCATCGCCTCGTCCAGCGGATAGAGCGCCAGCAGCTCGGCGACCAGTTTCTCGTAATCCTCGACGAAGTGAAACCGCGCCATCATCCTGCCTCCGTCACCCGCGGCGGCGTGCGCGCCTCGACCAGCGACAGCCACGGATGGCGCTGCTTCATGTCGGCGAGCACCGTCGGCTTGTTGCTCTTGTGCTCGGTGACGGAGAGCAGCATCGAGTCGCTGTGGACCCGGTATTCGGCCAGCGGCGCGCCCGGCATCTGCCGCCCCGACAGCCCGCGTTCGGCAATGCGGCACCAGAAATCGTAATCCTCCCAGCCGAGCCGCGTGTCGCTGTAGCCGCCGACCGCCGCCCAGGCGGCAACCGACACCAGCGTCATCGCATGCACGTAGGGCACGCCGACCAGCCGCGCCGGCACATAGGGCAGGCCGCCGACCAGGCCGCTGGCTTCGCCGGTCTCGCGGATGATCGGATAGACGAAGGCGGCGCCGGAGGCTTTGGCCTCCGCCAGCAGACTCGAACAACACTCGGCGAGCAGCCGGTCGTCGGCGTCGAGCGGCAGGACGTAGGGCGTTTCGGCGGCGCCGAAGGCGGCGTTGCGCGTCGCCCCCAGTCCGGCATTGGCGACGTTGCGCAGCAGCACGACGCGGTTGAACCGCGCCGCATGGCCACGCAGCCACGCCTCGGCGATCGCCGCCGAGTCGTCGGTCGAGGCATCATCGACGACGATCAGATCGAGCGGCGTCAGCGTCTGCGCCGCCACCGAGTCGAGCGCCGTCGTGACGTACCGGGCATAGTTATAGAGCGGCACGATCACCGTCACCTCGGCGCTGCCGCCGGCATCGGCGGCGAACCGCGTCGTATGCTCGGGCAGCGCCGGCGGCGGCGGCGGTTGCAGGGAAAGCTGCACGTCGAGGGCGAAGGCGCGCGCCCCAGCCGGGCCGCCGAGCACCTGATCGAGCAGCGAGGCCGCCATCTCGCGCCGCCGCTCCGGCCCGAAGCGCCACAGCACATCGAGATATGCCGCCCGGCCGATCCGCCGGCGCAGCGCCGCATCGTCGAGCAGCGCCGCCAGCGCGTCGTGCCACGCATCCTCGCTGCCGGCCAGACAGCCGGTGCGGCCATCGGCGATGGCGCGGCGAAACGGACCGGTGGGGGAGGCGACGGTCGGGCAATCGACCAGCGCCGCCTCAAAATATTTCAGCTCGCTCTTGGCCTCGCAGAACGGGTTGCCAACCTCCAGCGGCGCAAGGTTCACGTCGAACCGCGCCATTTCCTCGGGCAGGCGCGCATGCGGCACGGTCTGCCGCCACTCGATCTGCCCGCCGAGATCGGCCAGCGCCGGGTATTCGGCCGGATCGAGCACCGGCAGCCCGTCGAGATGGCTCCTGAACAGCACCAGCCGGCAATCCGGCCGGGCGCGCAGCACACGCGCGACGGCGCCGGCGATCAGGGCGAAATCGCGCTGATGGGTGCGCGTGCCGCCGGCATAGCCGAGCCGGCGCAGCCCGTCCGGCTGCCAGGCGCGGCGGGCGCGGCGGGAGTTCTGCCGCGTCGCCTCGTCAAAGCCGTTGGGGATCACCAGCACCGGCTGGCCGTGTCGGCGCATGTGCCAGGCGAGTTCGTCGGTGGTGGCGGTGCAGAAATCCGCCGCCGTCATGGCGTCGCGGACGCGCGTGTAATGGCCGCGCGCGTCGTCGGTCGAGATGCCCTCGGTGCGCAGCGCGTCGAGCAGCGCCGGGTGGGCGAGGTCGGGTTCGACCATCAGATCGTCGAGATCATAGACAATGGCGCCGCCGCCCTGGCGTGACGCCGCCATCGCCGCGTGCAGCGCATCGCCGAGCGGCACCCGCCAGACGAACAGGATGTCGGCGCCGACGATCTCGTCGCGCCGTGCGCCGATCTCGGCGACCCGCAGCCAGGAGGTGACGGCCCCCGCCGCCTCGGCGGCGCGGGCCAGCCGCTGCACGCGATAGACATGGCCGGGGGTGTCCGGCTCGCCGGAGAGGAAGACGATGCGGCGTGCCGCCTCAGACGCCCCGGCGGCGGCCGGCGTCGCGGCGTCGGGCAGCTCGTGGCAGACCCGCCCCTCCGCCGCGCCGGTGGTCAGATAGTGCAGCAGCGGGTCGATGCCGGCGGCGGCGATGTCGGGGTAGTCGGCGAGGTAGCGCGCCGGATCAAACCGCGGGCCGGGCGGCCGCCGCTCGGGGCCGCCGTGGCGCAGGTAATGCAGCGCCGGATCCATGCCGGAGGCGGCGACATCGGCGAAGCGCGCGGTGTACCAGCCGGCATCGAACAGGTCGGAGGCGGCCAGCAGCTGCAGATGGCGCAGCGTCTCGGCGCGACGGCGCAACTGCCGGCGCAGCCGCAGCGTCACCGTCCAGGCGGCCAGCCGCAGCGCCGCCCGCGCCCGCCGGCGCAGCCCGACCGGCACCGCGCGCTCAAACCGCCGCAGCGGCGCCGCCGCCTGCCAGACCAGCGAGTCGGCAAGCTGCGCCCGCTCGGCGGTGAGATGTGCAAGCCGCGCCGCCGCCTGATCGCGCGCGCTGCGGGACGCGGCAAGATCGCGCCGCAACTGTGCCGCCTCGCGCATCGCCGCGCGGCCGGCGAGCACCTCGCGTTGCAACGGGCGCAGCCGCTCCAGCGCCTCATAGGCGTCCGCCGCCGCCGCCCGTGCCTCGCCGGCGCGCGCGGCGGCGCGGGCGCGCAGCTTGCTTTCCGCCGCCAGCGCCGCCACCGCCGCATCACGCGCCGCGCCGATCGCCGCCATGTGCCCGGCCCGCCGTGCCTCGCCCTGTTCCAGCCGCCAGCGTTCGCCGATCAGGCTGAAGCGGTCGCGCAGCGTGGCGATTCCGGCCGGGTCGCGCACGGCGCAGAGATCGGCGATCGGCGGCGGCACCTCGGCGCCGACCGCCAGCACGCCCAGGCCATGCCCGTGCAGAAACTCAAAGGCCGGGTAGCGCTGGCGCAGCTCGGCGAACAGCCGCCAGACGCCAAAGCCGCGTTCGCGCACATTGGTATCGTGGAACAGCACCACCGCGCGCGGCGACAGTTTCACCAGCCAGGAGTCGAAATCGTGCCGCACCGCGTCGTAGCCGTGGCAGCCGTCGATGTGCAGCAGATCGACGCTGCCGTTGGCAATGTAGCCGCGCGCATCGTCGAAGGTGCAGCGCAGCAACTCGGAGAAGGCGCCGAAACGGCGGTCGTGGAACTGGCGCAGCGCGGCATAGACCTGCTCGCCGTAAAATCCGGCGTGCGCGTCGCCCTCCCAGGTATCAACGGCATAGCAGCGCGTGTCGAGGCCGCCGG
Organism: Pseudomonadota bacterium; assembly: GCA_021845985.1. GTDB lineage: Bacteria > Pseudomonadota > Alphaproteobacteria > Acetobacterales > Acetobacteraceae > JAFKFJ01. The sequence continues at coordinate 56,153 of JAJZES010000038.1, forward strand.
CCAGCACCGCCTCGCAGAAGGCGGCGTAGGAGACGCCGTTATGCGTGCCCAGTTCGACCAGCAGGCGCGGGCGCAGCGCCGGCACGATCCACAGCGCGAACGGCACATGCTCGGTCCAGGCGCTTTCGACGCCGACCAGCGACGGACGGCGGAACAGCGGCGCCAGTTCCGGCGCCAGCAGCGGGGCGATGTGCGGCGCGGCAGTGCGGTCGGCGGCGTCCATCACACGGTCTCCGGCGTCTCGATATGCCACGGGCGCGGCCGTCGCGGCGGCGACAGGCGCAGCGGGTCGTCCCACGCACAGGTCAGGTTCGGGTTGTGGAACGGATCGGCCGAGAACACATGGCGCCAGCCGTACCACAGGCTGGCCACCTCGCGTTCCTCCTGCGCCATCGCGGCCGGCGTTTCCGGCCGGCCGCGGCTCTGGCTTTCCAGATGGAACAGCTCGGCGAACGGGGTGAACACGACGCGGTAGCCGAGTTCGCCGAGCCGCAGGCAGAGATCGAGATCGTTGAAGGCGATGGCGAAATGCGCGGCGTTGAAGCCGCCCGCCTCGGCAAACACCGCCCGGCGCAGCGCCAGACAGGCGCCGGTCACCGCCAGCATGCTGCGCGTCACCGCGACCTGGCCGTCATATCCGGGGTCGCTGCGGCTGGCCAGCCGCAGCATGTGCGTCGCCGCGATGCCGGGGCCGAAGACGATGCCGGCATGCTGCAGGCTGCCGTCGCCATACAGCAGCTTCGGCCCGACCGCGCCGACATCCGGGCGCAGCGCGTGGCCGACCAGTTCGCCGAGCCAGCCCGGATCAATCACCTCGACATCGTTGTTGAGCAGCACGACGATCTCGCCCTTCGCCTCGGCAACGGCGGCGTTGTTGATGGCGGCGAAATTGAACGTGCCGGGGTGGCGCAGCACGCGCACCCGCGGATCGGCGGCGAGATCGCGCAGCGCCTGCGCGGTCAGTTCCTCGGTGCTGTCATTATCGACGATGATCAGTTCGAGCGCGCTGTAGTCGGTGCGCCGCAGCACGCTCCAGGCGCAGGGCACCAGCAGCGCCGCGCGGTCGCGCGTCGGGATGATGATGCTGACCAGCGGCGGCGTCACCGGCAGCCGCCAGATCACCCGGTTCGCCTGCGGCCAGAGCGGTGCCGGCACGATGCGCGCGGCCTCGCCCAGCACTTCCTGCACGGCGCGGCGGGCGTGCCCGGCATCGTCGCCGAACATGCGCTTGTGCAGGTTTGGCGCGGCCTCGGCGGGACGGTGGCAGAGCACGGCGGGCAGATGGCGGATACGCTCGGGCGACAGCGTGGCCATCGCGCGCAGCGCCAGATCGTATTCCGCGGCGCGGCCGAAACCGTCGCGCAGCCCGCCCAGCGCGAGCAGCGTCTCGCGCCGCCACACCGCCAGCGAGCCGACGCCATCCATCGCCAGCATCAGATCGGGGTCCCAGCCGGTCTTGAAGCGCGGCGCGCTGCGCACGCCCTGCCAGTCGATCAGATCCTCATCGGTGTAGAGCAGATCAGTCTCCGGCGCCGCGCCGAGCGCCGCCGCGACCTCGAACAGCGCATGCTCGGGCAGCGTGTCGCCGGGGCGCAGAATGGCGACGAAGGCGCCCTCCGCCGCGCCCAGCGCCGCGTTCACCGCCTGCGCCACGTCGGCGGCGGGATGGTGCGTGGCGCGGCACAGGCGCGGCTCGGCAACATCGGCCAGCCCCGCCGCGTCGCCGGCGGCGCAGAGTTGCCAGCGCGGATAAAGCTGCCGTTGCACCGAGGCGACGGTGCGCATCGCTCCGTCCGGCAGGCCGAAGCCGAGCGGCAGCAGCAGCGAGACAAGCGGGCGGAACGCCAGGTCATGCGCCGCGATGGCGGCACGGTCGGCCGCGGCGAGCGTGTCGTGGTCGCGCACCCAGTCGGCGTAGTTGTCGAGGATGCGGTCGGCGGAGCGGCTCATCCGGCGCGCTCCAGCAGGCGCCGCCACCATCGCGCCGGCGGCGCCGCGGCGGGCCGCGGCGGGCGCCACTGGTCGAGCTGCCAGCGCGCATGCGGGCGCAGCGCCGGATCGTCGAGCAGCGGGGTCAGCAAGGCTTCGGCCTCGGCCGTGCGGCCGAGCCGGTGCAGAATCTCGCCCTCCGTCACCGCCGCATCGAACGGGTCGGGCAGGGCGGCCAGCCGGGCGCGCGTCATCGCCCGCAGCGCCGCGGCCGTGTGCCCGCGGCGCAGCAGCGCCTTGGCGGCGCCGAGCCAGACCACGTTGCTGCGCCCGCGCGTCGCCCGCAGCAGGCGGGTCAGCCCCGGCCGGTCCAGCTCGCCGCGCAGCAGGCCGAGGATCACCTCGCCGGCCATGCGCGTATGGGTCAGCACGCGAAGTTGCTCGTGGCCGGTGAACCACAGCGGCAGCGGCGTCAGCGGATGATGCGCCAGGATCATCTCGGCGTGCTGCCGATCGGCGGTGTGCGGGTCGAACATGACGAAGCCGCGCGGCGCCGGCGGCGGCACCGCGATCCGGTCGTGGCGGAAGCCGATCGCCGCCGCCTCGGCCGCCCAGCGATGCTCAAACGGCACCACGGCGCGGTCGATCGAGCGTTGCGGGCAGACGGCGAGCAGCGTCTGCAGCCCGATTTCGGCGGCGAAATTGATGATGCCGAAGCCGCCCATGCTGGCGCCATAGCCGACCAGATACCGCCCCGCGCCGGCGCGGCGGATGGCCGCAACGGCGTCGCTGATCTCGTCGTGCTGGTACCAGTCGTTGTCGGCCGGTCGGATGCCGATGAAATTGACCCCGCGCGGGACGAAGAAATCCTCCGCCGTCGGCGGTTCGTCCAGCGTCGGCCGGGGCAGCCAGCATTCAAAATAGACCACGGTGAACGGGTCGTCGCTCACCTGGCGGTGGACGACACGATAATGCTGGCCGTGGTGGATCTCCCCACCGCTCATGCGAACCCGCGCCCCCCGGCTTGGCTGCCGGTTCTTAGCCTCGGTGGGCACCGCGGTCCACCATCACGGCGCCGACGCACCATTGACGCTCGAAGAAATCTAACTCATGTTAGGCAGAATATTGGGGCAGGAGACGACCGATGGCGGCAGGGATCGCACGGCGTGAGGTGATGGTGTCGGCCGCGGCAGCGGCGCTGGCCGGCGTCGCCGGTCGCAGCACCGGCGCCCGCGCACAACAAAAGCCGATCAGGCTGGGACTGATCACCCCGCTCAGCGGGCCGCAGGAGATCGTCGGGCGCGACCATCTCGCCGGCGCGACCATCGCCGTCAACCAGATCAATCAGGCCGGCGGCGTGCTCGGCCGCACCCTGGAGCTGGAGACCCGCGACGACAAGGCGTCGCCGGCGGCGGGCGTCGCCGCCTCCAAGGATCTGGTGTCCAGCGGCGTCAACCTGCTGTTCGGGGTGCTCTCCAGCGGCGTCGCGCTGGCCATCGCGCCGACGCTGAAGGGCGACGATGCCGTGCTGATCCTGTGCGCCGCATCGGCCAACGAGCTGACGCATGAGCAGTTCACGCCCAACCTGTTCCGCGCCTCCGACGAGGCTTATATGCGCCAGCGCGCGCTGGCCAAGGTGGTGGCCAAGGATTACGCCGCGATCAACTCGTGGACCGCGATCAATCCACAGACGGCGATCGGCGCCTCGAACTGGGACTCGTTCGTGGACGGCCTCAACCAGTTCTATCCCCAGGAGGCCGGCCACAACGTCGAGGTCATCGACGCGCTGACGGTCAAATACGGCGCCACCGACTACAAAAACGAAATCGCGCAACTGATGCGACGGTCGGCGGAGGGGCTGTATCTCGGGGTCTATGGCGGCGACGCGGTGACCATGCTGCGGCAGGCGGCGCCCTATGGCCTGGCCCGGAAATTCAAGGTTCTGGTCGATCCCGGCAGCGAGTATATCGTCGCCCAGACGCTCGGCAAAAGCACGCCGGTCGGGCTGTGGGCCGGCATTCACTGGTATTTCGGCGCCTATCGCGGCAACGCGATCAACGACGCGCTGTACGACGCCTACGTCAAATCAACCGGCAACCCGTTTCCCGCCGGCTATGTCGGCGAGGGGCACGCCGGCGTGCTCGCCTATGCGGCGGCGATCCAGCGCGCCGGCTCGACCGAGACCGGCGCGGTGATCGGCGCGCTCGAAGGCATGAGCTTCGCGAGCTGCAAGGGCAAGCGCACCTTCCGCAAGGAGGACCACCAGGCGATCTGTGATGTCAACATGGTGCAGTTTGCGCCCGACGACACCGCGGCGGGGTGGAAGATCGTCGGCTACCGGGTGGTGGACGGCGCCGAATCGATCGAGCCGCCGAGTCCCGGCAAGGCCCTGGTGCTGAATACCAAGCGGCAGTAGCCGGCTGCCGCCGTGCTCGCCGATCTCGCCGGGGTGGTGTTCAACGGGCTGTTCTCGGCCATGGTGGTGTTCATCTTCGCCTCCGGTCTGACCCTGCTGTTCGGGGTGCTGCGCATCCTCAATTTCTCCCAGGGCGGTTTCTTCGCGGTCGGCGCCTATCTCGCCTTTTCGCTGACCCGGCTGCTCGGGCCGGCGCTGCCGCTGTGGCGCTTTCTGGCCATCGCGGTAGTCGCCGGGGTCGTGGTCGGCGCGCTCGGCATCGTCACCGAGCGGCTGGTGCTGCGTCGGCTGCGTCAGGTCGATGGCGCCTACTCGCTGATCGCCACCTACGCGCTGCTGCTGCTGGTCGAAGGGATCGTCAAGCTGATCTGGGGCGTCGATGTGCGCAGCATGGAACCGCCGGCCGAGTTGTCCGGCGTCTGGCAGGTCGGCGATGTGTTCATGCCGACCTACGCGCTGTTCATCCTGGCCGCCGGGCTGGCGTTGTTCGTCGCGCTGGAATGGCTGCTGCATCACAGCCGGTTGGGCAAGCTGATGCAGTCGGTGGCGACCGATCCATGGATGGCCTCGGTGCTTGGCGTCGATGTGGCGCGGATGCAGACCTGGATCGTCGTCGGCGGCTTCTTTCTGGCCGGGATCGCCGGCGGGCTGCTGGTGCCCAACCAGGCGCTGTCGCCGAGCCTTGCCGGTACATTCGTGATCCAGGCGTTCGGCGCGCTGATCGTCGGCGGGATGGGCAGCGTGCGCGGCACCTTCATGGCGGCGATTCTGCTCTGTGTGGCCGACTCGCTGGCCTCCACCTATCTGCCCGGCGTGCCCGGCGTGTTTTTCTACATCACCATGGCGGCGCTGCTGCTGTTGCGTCCGCAGGGCCTGATGCGCGGGGCACAGCTTTGACCGGTCGGACACTGGTGCAGGCTGCGGCGGCGCTGGCGGCGCTGGTGATGGCGCTGCTGCTGCCCGAAATCGCCGGTCAGGGGCTGGTTTTCCTGGCCGGCTTGTTGTGGATCAACATGGTGTTCGGGTTCAGTTGGAATCTGATGTTCCGGCAGACCGGTCTGGTCAGCTTCGGTCACGCGGCATTTTTCGCCATCGGCGGCTATGGCTATGCGGTGCTTGCCCGCGCCTGGCCGGGGTTGCCTCCGCTGCTGGTGTTCGTCGCCGCCGGGGCGCTCGGGGCGGTGGCGGCGCTGGTCGTCGGCGTGGTCGCGCTGCGCCGCTCGCTCGGCGTCTATTTCGCCATTTTCTCGCTGGCCCTGTCGCAGATCGTGGCGATGGTGATCTCCGACCTGCCCTCGCTCGGGCGCGACGACGGGTTCGCCGGCATAAGGCGGCCGGTGCTCGACCTCGGCGTGGCGACGATAAAGTTGGCCGAGGGCGACAATTACTATCGCTTCCTGGTGCTGTCCTGCGCCCTGCTGACGCTGATCGTGTGGTGGGTGACGCACAGCCGCACCGGCCGGCGCTTCCGCGCGGTGCAGCAGGACGCCGAGCGGGCGGCCTTCCTCGGCATCGCCGTCGCCCGCCAGCGGCTGCTGTGTTTCGTCATCGCCGCCGCGGTCGCCGCGGTCGCCGGCGCCCTCTATGGACCCTGGCTGCAATTGCTGACGCCCGAACTGGCGCAATGGACATTCTCGGCGCGCCCGATCCTGTTCACCCTGCTGGGCGGGGCGGCGTCGTTCTGGGGGCCGGCGGTCGGCGCGCTCGGTTTCACCGTGCTCGAATACGCCACCCGCACGCTGCACGGCGTCGGCGAGATCACCGTCGGCGGCATCCTGCTGATCGTCGTGCTGATCTTCCCCGGCGGGATCATCGGCGGGATCATCGGCGGTGTGCGCGGCGCCCTGGGGCGTGCGCGGCCGGTGGCGGGCGCATGAGCCGCGCGCCGTTCCTGACGGCGCAGGCGCTGCGCAAGAGCTATCCGGCGGTGACGGTGCTGCGCGGCGTCAGCCTGTCGGTGGCGGAGGGCGACAGCTTCGCCGTGATCGGCCCCAACGGTGCCGGCAAGACGACCCTGTTCAAGGTGCTGAGCGGGGAATTGTTTGCCGATGCCGGAACGGTCACCTTCGAGGGCCGGGACGTGACGGCGATGCCGGCGTGGCAGCGGGTGCGCCTCGGCTTCGGCCGGACGTTTCAGGTCGCCCGCGTGTTCCCCGACCTGACCGCCGAAGACAACGCCATCGTCGCCGCCGAGGCGGCACGGCGCGGCGGCGTGTCGCTCGCCTGGTGGCCCGCCCGCTCGGTGCGCGCCGCCGCCCATGCGGCACTCAACGAGGTGGCGCTGTTCGAGCGGCGGTCGCACATCGCCCGGCTGCTGGCCTATGGCGATCGCAAGCGGCTCGAACTGGCGATGAGTCTCATCCTGCGGCCGCGTCTGCTGATGCTCGACGAGCCGACCGCCGGCATGTCGCCGCCCGACCGCGCCGCCTCGGTCGAACTGATCGCGGCGCTCAAGCAGCGGCACGGCATGACGCTGGTGCTGACCGAGCATGACATGAGCGTCGTGTTCGGGCTGGCCAACCGGGTTGCCGTGCTCAACCACGGCGAAGTGGTCACCGTCGGCACGCCGGAGGAGGTGCGCGCCAACCCGACCGTGCGCGAGATCTATCTGGGGTCCGGTCATGCTTGAGGTCGGCCCGCTCGATGCGTTTTACGGTGACAGCCACGTCGTGCAGTCGGCCAGTCTGCATGTCGCGGCGGGCGAGGGGGTGGCGCTGCTCGGCCGCAACGGCGCGGGCAAGACGACGCTGCTGAAAAGCATCATGAACGCCGGCCCGACGGTGCGCGGACCGGTGCGCTGCGACGGCGCCGAACTCGGCGCCATGCCGGCGGACCGGCGGGCGCGGCTGGGTTTCGCCCTGGTTCCCGAGGATCGCCGCATCTACCCGCATCTGACGGTGCAGGAGAATCTCGCCATGGGCCGGCACGGGGCGCGGCCGGGGGTGCCACCCCGCAGCACCGACGAGGTGGTGGAGATGTTTCCGCTGCTCAAACAGCTTCAGGCACGGCGTGGGTTTGAACTCAGCGGCGGCCAGCAGCAGATGCTTGCCATCGCCCGCGCGGTGGTCGCCCGGCCGCGCCTGCTGCTGCTCGACGAGCCGACCGAGGGGCTGGCGCCGGTCATCGTCGAGCAACTGGTGGCGCAGATCCAGGCGATCCAGGCGGGCGAGACGCTGGCGCTGCTGGTCGCCGAGCAGAGCATCTGGTTTGCCCGCGCGTGCACCAGCCGGCTCTATCTGCTCGACAGCGGCCGGGTGGTGTTCGGCGGCACCTGGGCGGCGTTCGACGCCGACCCCGGCCTCAAGCGGTATCTCGCGCTATGAGCGGCGTTGCAGCCGGGTCCGGCGGCGCATTGGCCGGCGTGCGGGTGCTGGATCTCACCCAGATGCTGGCCGGCCCCTATTGCACCATGATGCTGGCCGATCAGGGCGCCACGGTGACCAAGGTGGAACCGATCGGCGGCGATCCGACGCGCCGCTTCGGCCCGTTCCCGCCGGGCGGTGAGGAGCTTGCGGGTGGCTATGGCGGCTATTTCCAGAGCACCAACCGCGACAAGCGCAGCATCGCCATCGACCTCGCGGCGCCGGAGGGCAAGGCGGTGCTGCGTGCCCTGGCGCGCGGTTCGGACGTGGTGGTGGAGAACTTCCGCGCCGGGGTAATGGACCTAGGCCTGTCATACGAGAGTCTGGCGCGCGACAACGAACGGCTGGTTTATGCCGCCATCCGCGGCTTCGGCGATCCGCGGACCGGCGACAGCCCGTACATGCACTGGCCGGCGTTCGACGTGGTGGCACAGGCGATGGGCGGCGCCATGGGCGTGACCGGTTCCGGCCCCGGCAGCCCGCTCAAGATCGGACCCGGTATCGGCGACGTGTTCCCGGCGGCGATGGCGGCGTTCGCCATCCTGGCGGCGCTGCGCCACGCCGAGCGCACCGGCGCCGGGCAATTCGTCGATGTCGCGATGTATGACGGCATGCTCGCCCTGTGCGAACGGGTCGTCTATCAGCGTTCCTACACCGGGGTTGCGCCGGGACCCGAGGGCAACAACCATCCGCTGCTGTGCCCGTTCGGCATGTTCCGCGCCCGCGACGGCCATGTCACGATCGCCTGCCCGCGCGACACGTTCTGGCGCGAGCTGAGCACGATCATGGGGCGCGCCGAACTGGCCGACGATCCCCGTTTCCAGACCAACGCCGCCCGGCTGGCGCATGCGGCGCCGACCAACGCCGCGGTGCAGGCGTGGACGGAGCGGCTGAGCAAACAGGAGATCGGGGCGCGGCTCGGCGGGCGGGTGCCGTTCGGCCCGGTCAACACCGCCGACGACATCTTCGCCGACCCGCATGTCCTGGGGCGCGGTCTGCTGGCCGAGGTCGAGCACCCCGGCAGCGGCAAGCGCGTGTCGATCGCGGCGTCGCCGATCCGCATGACGCTGACCCCGTCGCGGGTGCGGCGACGGGCGCCGTTGCTGGGCGAGGACACCGACGCGGTGCTGCAAGCACTCGGCACCACGCCGGACGACATCGCCGCGCTGCGCGGGCGGGGAGTCGTGCGGTGAGCGCGCGCGTCACAAATGTTGCGGTGAGCGCGCGCGCCGCGTTGGCTGCCTGGATCGGTTCAGCGCAGCGGCGAGAAGCTCGTCGCGATCAGGATGCGGTTCTCCATCCGCTCGACCATTCCGGCCGAGCGCGGCAGGAAGGCGATCCACTCGGGATCGGCGTAAAGGCTGGCGCGCCGCGCCGCGCGGTCGGCCATGCTGTCATAGGCCCACATCTGCACGACCTGATTCAGCAAACCGACCTCGGAGGTGAAGAAGCCGACCAGGCGGCCGAGATGGCGGGTGTGGATGGCCAGCCCCTCGGCCTCGTACATGCGCAGGAAACCCGCCACCGTGCCGGGCTTGAAGGTGTAGTTCCGCTCTTCCAGAATCATTGCCGTGTCGCCTTCGTTGCTGTGTCCGTGACGGCAGGAAAGCCGATCCGCGCGCGCTCCTCCAATGTTGGATTCGCAGAGGTGTCACCATGATCCCGCGCACACTCTTTGCCGAAGAGCACGAGATCTTCCGGGCCTCGGTCCGCCGCTTTTTCGAGCGCGAACTGGCGCCGCATCACGAGAGTTGGGAGGAGGCGGGAGAGGTGCCGCGTTGGGCGTGGCTGAAGGCCGGGGCGCAAGGCTTTCTCTGCGTGGCGATCCCGGAGGAATACGGCGGCGGCGGCGCCGACCGGCTGTATTCGACGATTTTGATGGAGGAGCAGGCGCGGCTGAATCTGACCGGCCTCGGCTTCCCGCTGCATTCCGACATCGTCGCGCCGTACATTCTGCATTACGGCACCGAGGAGCAGAAGCGGCAGTGGCTGCCGAAGATGGCGCGCGGCGAACTGGTCGCGGCAATCGCAATGACCGAGCCGAGCGGCGGATCGGACCTCAAGGCGCTGCGCACCACGGCGCTGCGCGACGGCAACGAGATCGTGATCAGCGGGCAAAAGACATTCATCACCAACGGACAGACCGCCGACCTTATCCTGGTCGCCTGCAAGACCGATCCAGGCGAGGGGCGGAGCGGCATCAGTCTGGTGATGGTGGAGGCGGACCGGCCGGGGTTTCAGCGCGGGCGGCGGCTGAAGAAAATGGGCACCAAGGCACAGGACACGTCGGAGCTGTTTTTCGATGCCGTGCGCGTGCCGCCGTCCAACCTGATCGGGCAGGAGGGCAAGGGCTTTTCCTACATGATGCAGGAACTGGCCTGGGAGCGGATGCATGTCGGCATCTCGGCGATTGCCTGCTGCGAGGCGGCGCTGAGCTGGACGGTGGACTATACCCGCTCGCGCGAGGCGTTCGGCAAGCCGGTGCTCGACTTTCAGAACACCCGCTTCCGGCTGGCCGAGGTGAAAACCGAACTCCAGGTCGGCCGCATCTTCGTCGATCGCTGCCTTGAACTGGTCATGCGCGGCGAACTGGACGCCACCACGGCGGCAATGGTGAAGTGGTGGACCAGCGATTTGCAGGGACGGGTGTTGGATACCTGCCTGCAGCTGCACGGCGGCTATGGCTTCATGTGGGAATACCCAATCACCCGCGCTTTCGCCGACGCGCGGGTGCAGCGGATCTACGCCGGCACCAACGAGATCATGAAGGAGATCATCGGCCGCACGCTGTAGCGGCCGATGACAGGAAGGACACGCATCATGAAAAGACTCGAGAACAGGCTTGCGGTGATCACCGGTGCCGCCAACGGGATCGGGCGCGCCAGCGCGATCCGTATGGCGCGCGAGGGGGCGAATCTGGTGATGATCGACCGCGAGGCCGCGGCGCTGGAACAGGCCGCCGCGGCGGTCGCCGCCGAAGGGGCGAAGACGCTCACCCTGGTCGTGGACTGCACCGACGAGGCGGCGGTGGTCGAGGCCTTCGGCCGCATCGCGCGGGATCGCGGACCGGTCGATATTCTGATGAACAATGTCGGGCAGAGCGCGCGAGAGCGCGCCGGCCCGTTCCATGAATCGAAATCCGAAGTGTGGCGCTTCGTGCTCGACATCTCGCTGCTGCCGACGATGACCTGCTCGCGGCAGGTGGTGGCGGCGATGCGGGAGCGCAAATCCGGCCGCATCGTCAACGTCGCCTCCAATGCCGGGCTGGCCGGCGAGATCGGCATTGCCGACTATGCGGCGGCGAAGATGGGGGTGATCGGCTTCACCCGCTCGCTGGCGCGCGAACTCGGCCCGTTCGGGGTGAATGTCAACGCGCTCTGCCCCGGCACCACGCGAACCCGTGCGCTGGAGCAGATCACGCCGGATGTGCTGGAGAAAATCACCCGCATGATTCCGATGGGATATTGCGCCGAACCGGAGGATATCGCCGCGGTGGCGGCCTTCCTGGCCAGCGACGATGCACGCTACATGACCGGGCAGTCGGTGGTGGTCGATGGCGGGCGGTGGATGGTGTGAGCCGTCCCGGTTGACGGGACGGATTTGACGGCATAGTCTAACAACTGTTCGAAATTGGAGGAAGCGGTGAGCCAGGGTCGCATGCTGGAGGGCAAAGTGGCCCTGATCACCGGCGCAGGCCGGGGAATTGGCCGGGAGATCGCACTGCTGATGGCGCGCCACGGCGCCTCGGTGGTGGTCAACGATCCGGGGGTGGCGCTCGATGGCAGCCCGGACAGCGATGCGCCGGCGCACGAGGTGGTGGCGCAGATCGTGCTGGCCAACGGCGCCGCCGAGGCCAATCTCGACAGCGTCACCGACCCGGCCGCCGCCCGCCGGATGGTCGAGCAGGCGATTGCGACGTTTGGCCGGCTCGACATCGTCGTCAACAACGCCGGCATCCTGCGCGATGTCATCTTTCACAAGATGAGCGACGCCGAATGGAACGACGTGCTGGCGGTGCATCTGAACGGCAGTTTCAACGTCTCCCGCGCCGCGGCCGAGCATTTCCGCAAGCGTGAGAGCGGCAACTTCATCTTCATGACCTCGACCTCCGGCCTCGTCGGCAACACCGGACAGGCCAACTACGCCGCCGCGAAGATGGGGATTGTCGGCCTGTCGAAGTCGGTGGCGCTGGACATGGCGCGGTTCAACGTGCGCTCCAATTGCATCTCGCCGTTCGCCTGGAGCCGCATGGTCGGCTCGATTCCGAACACCCCCAACCAGGAGGCGCGGCTGAACACGCTGCGCATGCTGACGCCGGACAAGATCGCCCCGGTGGCGGTGTTCCTGGCCAGCGATGCGGCGCGCGATGTCAACGGGCAGGTGCTCGCCGTGCGCGGCAATGAGGTGTTCGTGATGAGCCAGCCGCGGCCGCTGCGTTCGGTTCACCGCAGCGAGGGCTGGACCCCGGAGACGCTGGCCGATCACATGTTGCCGGCGCTGCGCTCTTCGCTGGTGCCGCTCGACATGTCGCGCGACGTGTTCAGTTGGAACCCGGTCTGACCATGCCGACATTCCGCGCCTATGCCGATGTGCAGATCGGCGATGTCTGCCCGCCGACGCCGGCGCGTTTTGCGGTAACGCAGGCGATTGCCGACGCCTTCCGGGCGGCGACGCTGGACGACGAGCCAAACCCGTCCGCGGCGCCGTCGATGCTGGCCGCGGTATATCTGATCCAGGTGCTGCAAAGCCGTGGCAGCCCGCCCGGCGGGGTGCACGCCAAGCAGAGTGTGCGCTTCCATCGTCGGCTGGCGGTGGGCGACGTGTTGCTGACCAGCGGCACGGTAACGGACAAGTTCTGGCGCAAGGAGCGGCCCTATGTGGTCATGGCGTTCGAGACGCGAGACGCACAGGGCGCGCTGGTGGCCAGCGGCGTGACCACCTCGATCTGGGGGGCGGCGGCGTGAGCGGCGCGGCCCCCCCGGTGCTGCGCCGGGTCGTCACCCAGGCGGTCATCGACGCCTATGCCGCGGCCTCGGGCGACCATAACCCGATCCATGTCGATCCCGCCTTCGCCCGCTCCGGTCCTTATGGGCGCACCATCGCCCATGGCCTGATGACGCTGGCCTTCGCCGGGCAGATGCTCAACCGCTGGAGCGATGGGCGGTTCGACGCCGAGGGCGAGATCGAGGTTGCCTTCGTCGGCCCGGTGTTTGCCGGCGACGAGGTCGAGGTGTTCGGCGAGCTGCAGGGACCGGCCGATGCGCCGGGGCTGACGCTCTCCGTCGGCTGCCGGGTCGGCACCCGGGTCGTGCTGGCCGGAACCGCCCGGATGCCGCGGGCGTGAGCGCGGCGAGGCCGTCGCTGGATGTGCTGTTCCGCCCGGCCGCGGTGGCCATTCTCGGCGCGTCGGACAATCCAGACCGGATTTCCGGCCGCCCGCTGCGCTATCTGCGCGAGGGCGGGTTTGCCGGCGCGATCTATCCGGTCAACCCCAACCGCAGCATGGTGCAGGGGCTGCCAAGCTACCCGAGCGTTGCCGCGCTGCCGACAGCGCCGGACGTGGCGCTGCTCGCCGTGCCGGCCGAGGCCACCGAACAGGCGGTGCGCGACTGCGTGGCGCGCGGGGTGAAAGCGGCGGTGATCTTCTCGGCCGGCTATGCCGAGAGCGATGCCGGCGGGACGGCGTTGCAGGACCGCATCGCCGCCATCGCCGCCGCCGGCGGCATGCGCCTGCTCGGGCCGAACTGTCTCGGCGCCTGCAACGCCAGGATCGGCTTTTTCGCCACCTTCACCCAGTCCTTCGACCGCGGCGTGCCGGGTCCAGGACCGGTGGCGATCGTCAGCCAGAGCGGCGCCTACGGCTCGCATCTCGCCTATCTGGTGCGTCAGCGCGGCCTCGGCGCGAGCTACTGGATCACCACCGGCAATGAAGCCGACATCGACGTGCCCGAGGCGCTCGAATGGATGGTGCGGCAGGACGAGGTCGGGGTCATCCTGGCCTATGTCGAAGGCGTGCGGGACGGGGCGCGGCTGGTGGCGGCGCTGCGGGCGGCGCGGGCGGCGCGCAAGCCGGTGGTGATGATGAAGGTTGGCCGCTCCGCCGTCGGCGCGCTGGCGGCGCAGTCGCACACCGCCTCGCTGGCCGGCGCCGATGAGGTGTACGACGCGGTGTTTCGACAGTTCGGCGTCCACCGCGCCACCACGACCGAGGAGCAGGTGGACATCGCCTATGCCTGCGCGCGCGGGCTTTACCCGCGCTCGCCGAGGCTCGCCCTGGTCACGCTGTCGGGCGGCGTCGGCGTGCAGATGTCGGACGCGGCCGACCGGCACGGGCTCGAGGTAACCGCCATGCCGGCGGCGTCGCAGGCCGAGCTGAAGGCGCTGCTGCCCTATGCCGCGGTCGGCAACCCGGTCGATACCACCGCACAGGCGCTCAACGACATGGGCCTGATGGCCCGCAACCTGGAGGTCATTCTCGAAGCCGGCATCTATGATGCGCTGATCGGGTTTTTCTCCACCGTGCCGGCGACCCGCACCCTGTCCGGCCCGCTGCGCGACGCTATCACCCAGGCGACCGCGCGCTTCCCCGACCGGCTGATGGTGCTGTCGATGGCGGCCGATCGCGAGGTGGTGCGCAGCTATGAGGAGCGCGGCTTCCTGGTGTTCGAGGACGTGGACCGCGCGGTTGCCGCGGTCGCCGCGCTGCACCGGTTCGCCGTCGCGTTCGAGCGCGACGCGCCGGCGGCCGGCGCCGCGGCGGCGTCGCTGCCGCTGGGCGCGGCGGCGCTGAGCGAATACGCGGCAAAGCGGCTGCTGGCTGCGGCCGGCGTCAGCGTGCCGGTCGAGACGCTGGCGCACAGCGCGGCCGAGGCGGTCGCCGCGGCCGCGGCGATCGACGGGCCGGTGGCGATGAAGCTCGTCTCCGCCGCCATTGCCCACAAAACCGAGATCGGCGGCGTCATTCTCGGCGTCGTCGGCGCGGATGCGGTGCGGGCGGCCTATGCGACGCTGCTGGCACGCGCCGCGCAGCATCGCCCGGATGCGGCGCTGGACGGCGTGCTGGTGACGCCAATGGCCGACAAAGGGGTCGAGGTGATCGTCGGTGTCACCCGCGATCCGGTGTTCGGCCCGGTGCTGATGTTCGGGCTTGGCGGCATCTTCGTCGAGGTGTTCAAGGATGTGACGTTCCGCCTCGCCCCGGTGGACCTCGCCGAGGCGCAGCGGATGATCGGTGAGGTGCGTGGCCGGGCGATGCTGGCCGGCGCCCGCGGCGCGCCGCCGGCCGATGTCGATGCGCTGGCCGCGGCGCTGGTGCGGATTTCGCAGATCGCGCATCGCCATCGTGACCATCTGGAGAGTCTGGAAATCAACCCGCTGCTGGTGCTGCCGCAGGGGCGCGGCGTGCTGGTGCTCGACGCGCTGGTGCAGCCGCGGCAGGCGGTGGCACTTGCCGCGCCGCCGCCGTCGAACTAATGTTAGAATAAGTCTCCGGCACTGCCGGACAGGGAGCGGACC
This sequence comes from Pseudomonadota bacterium, assembly GCA_021845985.1. Taxonomy (GTDB): domain Bacteria; phylum Pseudomonadota; class Alphaproteobacteria; order Acetobacterales; family Acetobacteraceae; genus JAFKFJ01. The sequence goes on from JAJZES010000038.1 coordinate 71,375, forward strand.
GATGGATTTCAGCCACTACAAGAACATCAGCTTCACCCGTCAGGGGCGTATTCTGACGGTGACGCTGGACCGTCCGGCGACGCTGAACGCGATGGATCAGGCGATGCACGAGGAGACCTCGCGCCTGTTCTATGACGTGGCGATGGACCGGGAGAGCGAGGTCATCATCCTGACCGGCGCCGGCCGCGCCTTCAGCGCCGGCGGCGACATCGCCGGGATGCAGGAAATGCTCGACAACCCGGCCCTGTTCGACATCTCGATCACCGAGGCCAAGAAGGTGATCTTCGGCATTCTCGACTGCGAGAAGCCGATCATCTGCAAAATGAACGGCGACGCGGTCGGGCTTGGCGCGACCATGGCGCTGTTCTGCGATGTCATCTTCGCCGCCGACCACGCCCGCATCGGCGACCCACATGTCCGGGTCGGCCTGTCCGCCGGCGATGGCGGCGGGGTGATCTGGCCGCAATTGATCGGCTTCGCGCGGGCCAAGGAATACCTGATGACCGGCGATCTGATCGGCGCCAAGGAGGCGGCGGCAATGGGGCTGATCAACCATGCCGTGCCGGCCGCCGAACTGGACGCCAAGGTCGAGGCGTTTGCCAGGCGGCTGGAGTCCGGCGCGCTCAAGTCGATCCGCTGGACCAAGGTGTCGATCAACGTGGCGCTCAAGCAACTCGCCCACACCATGATGGACACCTGCATGGCGTACGAGGCGCTGTCCAACCGCACCAACGATCACGTCGAAGCGGTCAAGGCGTTCAGCGAGAAGCGCCGTCCGGTGTTCAACGGCACCTAATGGTCCGATGCCGGCGCCCAGGTCCGGGCGTCGGCTGAATCGGCTCAGCCGCCGACCCGCGGCAGCGTCGGGAGGTTCCCATGTATCAAAGCGATCCCGAGCATATCGCCATGCTGCGGCAGTCCATCCGCCGCTTCCTTGAGAAGGAGGCGACGCGGGCGCAGATGGCGCAATGGGATGCCGCGGACAAGGTGCCGCGCTCCGTGTTCAGCAAGATCGTCGAGCTCGGCGTCTGCGGCACGACGATACCGGAGGAGTTCGGCGGCACCGGGCGCGATGTGCTGGCGACGATGGTGACGGTCGAGGAGCTGTCGCGCCGCTCGATGGTGATCGGCACGTTCTACCTGATGAACACCTGCTACGGCAGCATGAACATCCTCGCCTCCGGCAGCGACGAACAAAAGGCGCGCCTGCTGCCGCGGCTGGCCAACGGCGAGTTGTTGTTTGCCTATGGCCTGTCCGAGCCTGATGTCGGCTCCGACCTTGCCAGCGTCACCACGCGGGCGGAGCGGCGCGGCGACACGGTGGTCATCAATGGCGCCAAGCGCTGGTGCTCCGGCGCCGAAATTGCCGACTACATCTACGCCCTGGTCCGTTCGGGCGAACCCGGTGACCGCTATCGCAACCTCGCGCTGGTGCTGATCCCGCCGACTGCCCCCGGCGTCAGGCTGACGCATATTCCGGCGATCGGCGCACGCGGCCTGAACACCAACGATGTCAGCTTCGACAACGTCGAGATTCCGTTCAGCGACGTGATCGGCGGTGCCGAGGGATGGAACAACGGCTGGCCGCGTCTGGTCGGCCCGGCGCTGGAGATCGAGAAGCTGGAGGTTGCCGCAATGGCGCTTGGCATCGCCGCGCAGGCGGTGGACGACGCCTGGGACTACGCCCAGCAGCGTTCGCAGTTCGGCAAGCGTATCTGCGCGATCCAGTCGATCCGCCATATGCTGGCCGAGGTGCAGACCAAGCTGCTGGCGTGCCGGCTGATGCTCTACCAGGCCTGCTGGCTGGCCGATAACGGCCGGCCGTGCAGCGTCGAATCGTCGATGGCGAAGATGTATATCGGCGATGTCGGGGTCGAAATCGTGCTCACCTGCCAGCGGGTCATGGGTGCCTATGGCTACGCCCAGGGCTTCGATATGGAACGCTACGTGCGCGACATGCTGCTGATGCCGATCATCGGTGGTTCGACCGCGATCCAGAAGAACAACATCGCCAACCGCATGGGCCTGCCGAAAGCCTGAGCGACCCGGGGGGCTGCCTGCATGATCGAAACGCTCGGCGACATCATCCGCAACAACGCGCACAAGTTTCCCGACGAGACGGCGATTGTGTTCGAGGGCCGGCGCATCAGCTTCGCCGAGCGCCATGACCGGGCGCAGCGTCTTGCCGGCGGGCTGTACGCGCTCGGCATCCGGCGCCAGGACCGCGTTGCCATTCTGTCGCAGAACACGCCCGAATATCTAGAGATCTACGGCGCGGCGGAGCTATCCGGCTATATCGCCGCGACGGTCAACTTCCGGCTGGCGCCGCCGGAGATGAGGCACGTGCTGACCGACAGCGCGCCGCGGATTCTGCTGTTTCAGGCACAGTACGCCGACGCGGTGGCGGCGCTGCGCGCCGATCTGCCGCATATCGAGCACTATGTCTGCATCGGCGGCGCGGCCGGGCCGTGGGCCGCGGACTATGAGGCATTGGTCGCGGCCGGTTCGCCGGCCGGTCCGCCGATACAGGCGCGGCCGGACGACATCCTGCACCTGATCTACACCAGTGGCACCACCGGGCGGCCGAAGGGCGTGATGCGGCGCCACACCGCGGACATCGCGGTCGCCAATCTGATGGCAACCGAAATCGGTGTGCTGGTCAGCGACCGGATGCAGTTGATGATGCCGCTGTTTCATGTCGGCTCGCGCTTTCTGCAGCTGGGGGCGAATCTGCGCGGCGCCGGGATCGTGCTGCACCGCAATTTCGATCCGGCCGCGATCGTGCAGACCATCGAGGATGAACGCGTCACCATCACCCATATGGCGCCGACCATGGTGCAGTCGATGCTGGACGAACAAGAGCAGCGTCCGCGCGACCTGTCGTCGCTGCAGACGCTCTGCTACTCCGCCGCGCCGATGCCGCTGCCGGTGCTGCGGCGCGGGCTGCGCCTGCTGGGGCCGGTGTTCCTGCAGCTTTACGGCATGACCGAGGGCGGCGGCACCACGCTGCACAAGCGCCAGCACGTCCCCGACGGCACGCCCGAGCAGGTGGCGCGGCTGGGCTCGATCGGTCAGGCGGCACCGATGGTGGATGTCGCCATCGTCGATGACGAGGGCCGGCCGGTGCCGGTCGGGCAGCCGGGCGAGATCGTCACCCGCACCGCCTCGGTGATGTCGGGCTACTGGAACAACGGTCCGGCGACCGTCGCCGCGCTGCGCGACGGCTGGTACCACACCGGCGATGTTGGCCGGCTGGATGAGCAGGGTTTCCTGTTCCTGATGGACCGCAAGAAGGACATGATCATCTCGGGCGGCGAGAACATCTATTCGCGCGAGGTCGAGGAAGCCCTGGCAAGCCACCCCTCGGTGCTGGATGTGGCGGTGATCGGGGTGGCCGATCCGTACTGGGGCGAGGCGGTGCGCGCGGTCATCGTGCTGCGCGCGGGGCCGCCGCCGGGCGAGGCCGAGCTGATCACCCACTGTCTCGGCGCCATCGCGCGCTACAAGAAGCCGCGCTCGATCGTGTTCACGCCCGAGCTGCCGCGCCTGCCGAGTGGCAAGGTGAACAAGATGGTGCTGCGCGAGATGTTCGGCGCACCGATGTCCGAGACCGGCGGGGACCAGGGATGACCGAACTGACCGCCGAACAGCGGATGATCCGCGACGTTGCCCGCGACTTCACCCGGACGAAAGTGCGGCCGATCGCCGACCGGCTCGATCCGGTGAAGGGCGAGATTCCGCAGGATCTCGTCGATGCCATGGCGGAGATGGGCTATTTCGGTATCCTGATCCCCGAGGCGTTCGGCGGCCTCGGCCTGGGCGCGGTCGAATACTGTCTGGTGGCCGAAGAACTGGCGCGCGGCTGGATGAGCGTGGCCAGCCTGATCGCCCGCGGCAACATGCTGATCGGCTCGCTGAAGATGCTGACCGAGGCGCAGCAGGCGGTGTATCTGCCGCGCATGGCGGCCGGGAAGTTTCTCGGCGCCTATTCGCTTTCCGAGCCGAATGCCGGGTCCGATCTGGCCAATATCTCGTGCCGCGCGGTTCGCGTGGATGGCGGGTGGGAAATCACCGGCAACAAATATTGGTGCACCTACGCCGACCGGGCCGACTTCATCCTGGTGTTCGCGCGCACCGAGACGGATGCCGATCCGCGCGCCCGGCATCGCGGGCTGACCGCCTTCATGGTCGAGAAGCCGCGCGGCGAACTGCCCCAGGGCGTGGCCGGAAGCGTAATTCCGAAGATCGGCTATCACGGCTGGACGACGTGGGAACTCGCCTTCGACCGCTGCCGCGTGCCTGAGGCGAACATGGTCGGCGCCGAGGGACGCGGATTTTACCTCGCCACCGCCGGGCTTGAAACGGCGCGTGCCCACACCGCCGCACGGTCGATCGGTCTGGCGACGGCCGGTCTGGAGGACGCGATCGCCTATGCGCGCGAGCGGGCCCAGTTCGGCCGCCCGATCGCCGCGTTGCAGGCGATCCGGTTCAAGATCGCCAACATGGCCACCGAGATCGAGGCGGCGCGCAGTCTGCTCTATGCCGTCTGTGCCAAGATCGACAGTGGCGTGCGCTGCGACAAGGAGGCGGCGATGGCCAAGCTGTTCGCCAGCGAAATGTCCGAGCGGGTGACCAGCGAGGCGCTGCAGGTCCACGGCGGCGCCGGCTACACCACGCTGCACGCGGTCGAGCGGCACTGGCGCGACGCCCGGCTGACCAAGATCTTCGAGGGCACGTCGGAAATCCAGTTGCGCATCATCTCCGACCATCTGCTCGGCCGCGATGCCGGCTGACACGGCGTTCAGCGGGCGGCGGTGCTGAGCAGGGCATGGTCGCTCCCTCGTGGCGCCCGCGCCCGGCCGCGGCTGGCCGGTTGCGGCGCCGGCTGGAGCAGCCCGTCGAGAACCAGGGTGCCGAAGGTGCCGGCAATGTCGTGGATCGAGGCGGCGCCCGGCTTGTACCACTCCGCGGTCCAGTTCAGCGCCCCCAGCACGAACAGCCGGCACAGCTTCAGATCGGCGTCCGGCCGCATTTCGCCGGCCGCCCGCACGTCCTCGAACAACTGGTCCCAGAATGCGCCATAGGCGTCGCGCAGCCGCATATGGCGGGTGCGGATGGCCTGCGGCACCTGCCCGAACACCCGCCGGGTCGCCAGCGTATAGTCGCCCACGGCAATGATGGCGGCGATATGCGCCTCGATCGCGGTCTCGATCCGCTGGCGTCCGGTCGCCGTCGCCGGCAACGCGGCGAGCGCGTCCTTGACCAGCGTGGCGACCTGGCTGACGCCGCTGTCGAGCACGGCGCTGATCAGTTCGTCCTTGCCCTTGTAGTGGTAATAGAGGCTGCCCGCCTGCAGACCGGCTTCGTCGGCGACCGCGCGCATGGTTGTTCCAGCATAGCCGGAATCACGAAAGATCCGCGCCGCAGCGTCGAGCACCCGCCGCTGGGAAATCGACGATTTCGCGCCCTTGACTGCCATTCCGGTCAACCTCGTCTTTGCTGGAAGCTGTTGCACATACTGATCCTGAACACCATTACAACCTGCGCCGCGCCGCCACGGCGGCACACCGGCCGCCGTTGCCGCCGGCGCGCGATTTACGCTGGCGCGGGTCGTGCCATGTGCTATTCTAACACACGTTAGCTAATGGCGCACCGCGAGAATCGCGCCGGCCAGGGAGGAGCGATGCCAGGCTGCTGCGCAAGGTACCGGCCGGGACGGGGCGGGGCCGCGTGAGCGCGCTGGAGGTCTGCGACCTGACCCTGAGCTTTGGCGGCATCTCGGCGCTGAGCGGCGTTTCCATCGTCGCCGCCGACGGGCAGATCACCGCGGTCATCGGCCCGAACGGGGCGGGCAAGACCAGCTTCTTCAATGTCGTCTCCGGCTTCTATCGGCCGACCGCCGGACGCGTGCTGCTCGACGGGCGGGACATCACCGCGTTGCCGCCGCACCGCCGCCCGGCGCTCGGCATCGCCCGCACCTTCCAGAACATCGCCCTGTTTCACGGCATGACGGTGCTCGACAACATCAAGCTCGGCGCACATACGCAGTTGCAGACCGGGCTGTTCGGCGCCGGGCTGTTCCTCGGCCACGCCCGCCGAGAGGAGGCCGAACTCACCCGCCGCATCCAGTCCGACGTGGCCGGGTTCCTCGAACTGGACACCCATGCCGACAAGGAAGTGCAGGATTTGCCGTACGGGCTGCAAAGGCGGGTCGAGTTGGCCCGCGCGCTGGCGGCGCGGCCGAAGCTGCTGCTGCTCGATGAGCCGGTCGCCGGCATGAACCGCGAGGAGAAGCAGGCGATGAGCCGCCTCATCCTCGACATCCGCCGGCAATGGGGCACCACCATCCTGTTGATCGAGCATGACATGGGCATGGTGATGGACCTCTCGGACCACGTCGCGGTGCTCAATTTCGGCCGCTGCATCGCCACCGGCACGCCCGACGAAATGGGCCGCAACCAGGAAGTTATCAGCGCCTATCTCGGCGAGCCCGGCGCGCCGCTGGCCGGGCAGGCGGCATGAGCGGGCTGCAGGTCTTTCTCGAATACACGCTGGCGGGAATCGCCACCGGCGGGGTGTACACCCTGGTCGGGCTCGGCTTCGTGCTCGTGTTCAAGGCGAGCGGCGTGTTCAATTTCGCCATGGGCGACATGATGATGGCCGGCGCCTACACGTTCTATCTGTGCGCCGTGGTGTTCGATCTGCACTGGGCGGTTGCCCTGCTGATCGCCGTCGTCTTCTCCTGCGCGCTGGCCTGGCTCATCGAGCGGACGGTGCTGCGGCGGATGATGGGCCAGCCGGTGATCGCGGTGGTCATGGCCACGTTCGGGATCGGCTTCGTGCTGCGCGGAATCGCCGCAATCGCCTTCGGCTCGGAGGCTTACCAACTGCCGGCGCTGCTGCCTCGCGCGCCGTTTTTCATCGGCGACATCATGCTTCCCGGCAAATCCGTGCGCGGCTTCGTGCTGACCACCGGGTTGTGCGGGGCGATCATCCTGTTCCTGCGCTACTCGCGCGCCGGCATCGCGCTGCGGGCGACGGCGGCGGATCAGATCACCGCCTACGCCATGGGCATCAACGTGCGGCGGGTGTTCGCGCTGACCTGGATGGCGGCGGCGGCGATCGGCACCGTCGCCGGGGTGATCGCCGCCTCGGTCACCTCGCTGACCCCCGATCTCGGCACGATCGGGCTGAACGTGCTCGGGGTGGTGATCCTGGGCGGGCTGAACAGCGTCGGCGGGGTGATCGTCGCCGGGCTGTTCATCGGCTGGTTGGAGGCGATGACCGCCGCCTATCTGCCGGGCGACATCCGCGAGATCACGCCCTACATCGCCGTGCTGGCGATGCTGATGATCCGCCCCTACGGCCTGTTCGGCACCCGCCCGGTGGAGCGCATCTGATGCGCGCGACCCGCCACCGTCGGGCGCTGGCTGCGGTCCTGGCGCTGCTCGCGCTGCTGCTGCCGCTCTATGCGCCGACGCAATGGATCTATCTCTGCAGCCTGCTCGCCATCAACGTGATCAGCACGGTCGGGCTGAACATCGTCACCGGCTACACCGGCCTGCTGTCGCTCGGACACGGCGCCTTCATGGGGGTCGGGGCCTACGCCACCGGCTATTTCGCGATCCGGCTCGGGCTGCCGTTTTATCTGGCAATCCCGCTCGGCGGGGTGGTCGCTGCGGTGCTCGGTCTGGCGTTCGGGCTGCCGTCGCTGCGCATCCGCGGGCTTTATCTGGTCATCGCCACGCTGTCGGCGCAGTTCATCCTGAATTGGGTGTTCAACAACTGGACCGAGGTGACCGGCGGGCTGAACGGGCTCAGTCTGCAGCCGGCCGCGGCCTTTGGCGTCGTCTTCGACTCCGACGCGCGGCTTTATTTCCTCTGCGCCGTGCCAGCCATCGGGCTGAGCCTGTTCGCCGCCAACCTGTTCCGCACCCGCGTCGGGCGGGCCTTCATCGCCATCCGCGAACGCGACAGAACCGCCGAGGTGCTGGGGATTTCGCTGGTCCGCTACAAACTCGCGGCGTTTGCGCTGGGGTCGTTCTATGCCGGCATTGCCGGCGGCCTGATGGCGTATTTTTTCCGCATCGTCACCCCCGGGCAGTATCAGCTCGATGTCTCGGTGTTCTTTCTGGCGGCGGTGGTCGTCGGCGGCATGGGCTCGATCGCCGGGTCGCTGCTCGGCGCCGCCTTCATGACGCTGCTGCCGGAAGTGCTGCGGCTGCTGCTGGACGTTGTCGGCCAGTTCTTCGCCCTGCGCGCGGCGCTGATCCTCGTGCCGCTGCGCGAGACGGTGTTCGGCCTGCTGCTGATCCTGTTCCTGATCTACGAGCCGCGCGGCCTGATCCGCCTGTTGCGACGCGTGTTGGACCGGCGCGGCGCCGCACCGCCGCCACCGCTTATCGCCAGCCTCTCATCCAAGCAGACCCGGTGAGTCCGGGCGACAGAAACCAGGAGGGACTATGACAAACCTTACCCGCAGAGCCGCGCTGACCATGGCCGGGGCCGCGACGCTGGCGATCGGCAGCCGCGCCGCCCGCGCCGACACGCCGGCTGATCTGATCTGGACGGTCCAGCTCGGATTGAGCGGCGCCTCCGCCTACGCCGCCAAGTTCCAGCTCGCCGGCTTCACCGAGTATGTGGACTGGAAGAACGCCAGCGGCGGTATCCGTGGGCGCAAGATCCGGCTGTTCTCCGAGGACACCACGTTCAAAGTCGATGTCGCCGTCGCCGGCTTCAAGCAACTGATGGCCGATCACCCGGAGGCGAGCTTCGTCTCCGGCGACAGCACCGGCTTCGTGCAGGGCACCACGCCGGAGAACAACGACCGCTTCCACAAGCTGATGACCAGCGGCTCGTTCGCCTCGGAGTTTGCCGATACTGCCCGTTTCCCGTATGTGTTCCTGGCCGGTCCATCCTATGCCGACATGATCGGCGTGCTGTTGCAGTACATCAAGTCCGACTGGAAGGGCAAGGATGCCCCCCGGCTCGCCATCATGCACAGCAGCGTCGAGTTCGGACGCGACCCGATCGAGTTCGCGACCAACAAGGCGAAGGCCATGGGCATGGACCTTGTCCTGGTGGCGCAAACCAAGATCGTCGAGGTCGATGTCAGCGTCGATGCGCTGCGGCTGCGCGAGGCCAACCCGGATTACGTCATCTTCCACGGCTACGCGTATTCGACCTGGCCGGAGGTGCTGAAACTGGCGCGCGACTATGGCATGACGACGAAGTTCATGGGCACGACCTGGGCCTCCGACCTGCCCGCCGTGCGCAAGCTCGGCCCGGATGCCGACGGCTATGTCGCCATGGCGCCCTACAACTACCTCACCACCGGGTCCAAGGAGCCGATGCTCGCCACCATCGACATGCTGCGCCGCCGTCAGGACCCGGACTATGACGGCTATCCGACGCATGGCTACATGCAGTCCTGGCTCAACGCCATGCTGGCGACGCGGGCCACCGAGACGGTGCTCGACGCCGGCAAGCCGCTGAACGGCGAGACCATGGCGGCGGCGCTTGAGGGGGTGAAGGACTGGGACACCGGCGGCATTTTCGGGGTCCCGGTGACGATCAAGGACCACAAGATCGCGGTCGGCCGGATCTGGCAGTTCAAGGTCGGCAAGACCGCGACGGTGGTGCCGATCTCCGACTGGATCCGGCTGGACACCTGATCCGATGGTGCCGGCCACGTTGGTCCTCACGGGCGTCGATATACGCTATCAGGCCAGCGTCGATGCGGTGCGCGATCTGTCGCTGACGGTGCCGCGCGGCGGTATCGTGGCGCTGCTCGGCGCCAACGGGGCCGGCAAATCGTCCACCCTGAACGCCATCTCCGGCTTCCTGCCGCTGCTGCGCGGCCGGATGATGGCCGGCCGCATCAGCTTCGAGGGCGAGGATACGGCGGGACTCGCCCCGCACGCGCTGGTGCGGCGCGGGGTGCTGCATGTGCGCGAGGGCCGGCATGTCTTCGCCGACATGACGGTGGAGGAGAACCTTGTCGCCGGGACCTTCGCGCTGACCGGCCGGCGCGCCGTCCATCGCCGTGGGTTCGACGAGGTGTACGGGTATTTCCCGATCCTGGCGCAGCGCCGCAAGGGTCAGGCCGGCTACCTGTCCGGCGGCGAGCAGCAGATGCTGGCGATCGGCCGGGCGCTGGTCGCCGAACCGCGGCTGATGCTGCTCGACGAGCCGTCGCTCGGTCTGGCGCCGCGGGTGGTGGCCGAGATTTTCGCCATCATCGCCCGCATCAACCGCGAGAAGGGCACCTCGATCCTGCTCGTCGAGCAGAACGCGGTGATGGCACTGGGCTGCGCCCAGTATGCCTATGTGCTGGAGAACGGGCGCGTCGCCGCCGAAGGCAGCGGCGCCAGCCTGGCGGCGGATGCCAGCATCCGCGAACTCTATCTCGGTGTTGGCGCCGATGGCGCGGCGCGGAGCTTCCGCGACGCGCCCTGATGCGGCGGGCGCCGGTCTGCCGTATCGCCGCGCCCGGTTACTGTCCGTTGCTGCCGAGCGACTTGCCGCCATCGACGACCAGCACCTGCCCGGTGCAGTAATGCGCACCGCGGGAGGCGAAGAAGGCGATGGCGTGGGCCAGATCGGCGGGCGCGCCGATCGTGCCGGAGAGCTGCAGCCGGAGAATATCGCGCTGCCGTTCCGCTGACAGGGAGCGGAACATCGGCGTCTCGACCAGCCCTGGCGCGACCGCATTGACGGTGATCCCGCGCGGCGCCAGATCGACCGCCATGCCGCGGGTCAGCCCGACCACCGCCGCCTTGGAGGCGGTGTACGCGGCATGCGAGGCGCCGCCCAGATAGGCGCGCGAGGAGATGTTGACGATCCGCCCGCCACGCTGCATCCGCCGCGCCGCTTCCTGGGCGACGATGAACATGCCGACCACGTTGACCTCGAACATCTCGGTCAGATCCTTGACCGAGGCCGCCTCGAACGGGCCGTCCCAGAAGATCGCCGCATTGTTCACCACCGCATCGATGCGCGGCATGCTGTCGAGCAATGCCGCGACGGCGGACCGGTCGCGGATGTCGAGGGTGGCGCCGCGGGCGGAGCGCCCGCTCGCCGTGATCGCCGCCGCCGCGGCGCGGGCGTCGTCGCCATTCAGGTCGGCGAGCACGACGTGAAACCCGTCGGCGGCCAGACGCTCGGCGGTGGCGCGCCCGATGCCGCGGGCGGCGCCCGTCACCAGCACGGCTTCTTGATCGCTGCTCATGGTGCGACTCCTATTCGATCTCGGGAAGCACGAAGGCGGCGCTCAGCCCGCCATCGGCCAGCAGCACATGGCCGGTCACGTAGGAACTCGCCTCCGAGGCCAGGAACACGACCACGCCGGCCAGTTCGTGCGGGTCGCCCCAGCGGCGCATCGCGATCCGCCCGGTGATGTTCGCCGCCATGCCGCTGACCGAGGTGAGCGAGTCGTTGATCTCGGTGTTGAAATACCCGGGGGCGAGGCAGTTGCAGGTGATGCCGTGGCGGCCGAACTCGGCGGCGACGGCCTTGCTGAAACCGGCGACGGCGTGCTTGCTGGCGACGTAGGAGGCGATCTGCTGCCGCCCCATCAGCGACAGCGCCGAGCCGATATTGATGACCCGGCCCCAGCCCTGCGCCACCATCGGGCGCAGCGCCTCGCGGGTCAGCACATAGGTCGCGGTCATGTTGGTGTTCATCACGAAATCCCAATCCGCCGCTGTCGAGTCGAGCAGCGGACCGCGCCGGTTGAGGCCGGCATTGTTGACCAGGATGTCGAGGCGTCCGTGTCGCGCCAGCGTGTCGGCGACAGCCCGCACCCCGGCGGCATGATCGGCGAGGTCGAAAATCACCGAATGCACCGCGGCGCCCGCGTCGGTCAGCAGATCGACGGTCTGCTGCAGCCGTGCCGCATGGCGTCCGGCGACGACCACCGCGGCGCCGGCCTGCGCCAGCGCCAGCGCCATGGCGCGGCCCAGCCCGCCCGACGCACCGGTGACGAAGGCGACCTTGCCATGCAACGAAAACAGCGAGGCGATGGAGGACATGGGGCTTCCCCGTCAGGCCGCAGGCGGCAGGTTCAACGCAGCGGACAGGCCGCCATCGGCGACCAGGACATGCCCGTTCACATATGCACTGGCGTCGGAGGCGAGAAACACGGCGATGCCGCGCATCTCGCGCGGTTCGCCCCAGCGGCCGACGGCGGTGGCGTCGGCCACCAGCTGCAGCATGCCGGGCCGCGCCTTCACGCTGTCGTTGATCTCGGTCAGGAAATACCCCGGCGCGATGGCGTTGCAGGTGATGCCGCGCGCCCCGAGTTCGCTGGCCAGCGTCCGCGTCAGGCCGACCACGGCGTGTTTGCTGGCGACATAGGCCGCTGTGCGCGGCCGGCCGACCAGCGCCAGCAGCGAGGCGACGTTGATGATCCGGCCGTGGCCGTGCCGCAGCATGACGCCGGCGGCTTCGCGGCACAGCACATAGGTCGCGGTCAGATTGACCTCCAGCGTGCGCCGCCATTCCTCTGTGCTGGACTGGCTGATTGCGCTCCACGAGATCATCGCGGCGTTGTTGAGCATGATATCGAGCCGGCCGTGCCGGCGGGCGATGTCCGCCACGGCGGCGACGCAGGCGGCCTCGTCTTCGAGTGCGAAGGCGGCAATCTCGGCCCGCCCGCCGGCGGCCTCGATCTCGCCGCGAACCGCCTCCAGCCGGGCGCGGTCGCGCCCGCCCAGCGCCACCATGGCGCCGGCCTCGGCCAGCGCCGCGGCCATCTCGCGGCCGAGCCCGCGCGATGCCCCGGTCACCAGCGCCACCCGCCCTGCGAGCGAGAACACCGGCAGCAGCCGAGGCGTGCTCATGTCGGAACGGCCGTGATGTGCTGGCGTCGAAGTTCCACCTTGTTGACCTTTCCGCTCGGCAGTTTCGCGATGGAGTCGACAAACACCACCCGGCGCGGGCGCTTGTAGCGGGCGATCAGGCTGGTGCAGTGCTCGACCAGTTCGTCGCCGGTGACGCTCGCGCCCGGCCTGAGCACGATGACGGCGCACACCGTCTCGCCCCATTTTGCATCCGGCATGCCGATCACCGCCGCCTCCGACACCGCCGGATGATGTACGAGCGCTTCCTCGACCTCGCGCGAATAGATGTTCTCGCCGCCGGAGATGATCATGTCCTTCTTGCGGTCCACGAGGTAGAGGAAGTCTTGCTCGTCCAGCCGGCCGATGTCGCCGGTATGGACCCAGCCGCCGCGCAGCGTTTCGATGGTCGCGGCGGCGTTGTTCCAGTAGCCACGGGTCATCGCGCCGGATTGGATCAGCACCTCGCCCGGCGTGCCGACCGGACAGTCCCGCCCCTGCTCATCGACGACGCGAAGGCGCACCGTCGGCGACGCCTGGCCGACCGAGCCGAGCCGCCGCCGTTCCGCCTCGCTGCCTTGCGGCAGATGCTGATGGCGCAGCAGCGTCGTCCCCGGCCCCTCGGTCTGGCCGTATTGCTGCTGAAACACCGGGCCGAACACCTCCAGCCCGCGGCGCAACACCGGCGTCGGCATCGGCGCCGCCGCATAGACGATCATCTCCAGGCTGGAGAGGTCATGCCGACCGATCGCGTCGCACTCCAGCACGCTCTGGATCATCGTCGGCGCCATGTGGGTGATGGTGACGCGCTCTTCGGCGATGGTGCGCAGGATCAGCGCCGGGTCGAAGCTGCGATGGATGATGGCGGTGCCGCCGCGCCAGTGCTGCGCCAGTTGCAGGATTTTCGCGCCGATGTGAAACAGCGGCATCATCAGCAGGATGCGGTCGGCCGCCGAGCAGCGCATGTCAGAGCCGAGGATCTGCGCCGCACAGACCTCCTCGCGCTGGCCCAGAATACAGCCTTTCGGCCGGCCGGTGGTGCCGCTGGTGTAGATCAGATAGGCGATGTCGGCCTCGCTGGCGCGGAAGCCTGGCCCCGCCGGGTCGCCGGAGGCCATGACCGCCTCGTAGTCCTCGGCCCAGTCCAGATGCCCGCCGATGACGACATAGTGCCGCACCTGCAGTTGCGGGCGCAGCGTCGCCACCAGCGCCGCGTACTGCGCCTCGAACACCAGCACATCGGGGGCGCTGTCGGTGATGATGAACAGCATCTCCGGTGCGGCGAGGCGGAAATTGACCGTCGTGGTGATGAAGCCGGCCAACTCGCCAGCGCCGTAGATTTCGGCGAACTCCAGGCAGTTCTGCGCCAGCACCGAAACCCGGTGCTGCGGCAGCAGGCCGCGAAGCTGCCAGGCGCTGGCCAGACGCCGCGCCCGCTCGGCGAACTGGCGGTGCGTCGGCCGCCGCCCGTCCACGACGAACGCCACCTCGTCGGGGAACTTGCGCGCATTGGCCTCGATCATGTCGCCAAGCGTCAGTATCGGGGCGGAATGCATCGTCGCCGCCGTCAACGGTGGAAGACCGGCTTGCGCTTCTCGCGGAAGGCAGCCAGTCCCTCGGTGAATTCGTCGGTCATCCACGACAGCGACTGCGCCATCGCCTCGGTTTCCAGCAGCGCGTCGAGGCTGCCGGGCAGCGTGGCCAGCATCCGCCGGGTCAGGCTCAGCGCATGCGCCGGCTGTGCGGCAAGCTCGCCGGCCAGCGCCAGGGCGCGGGCGTCCAGCTCGGCCTCGGCAACCACCTCGTCACACAGCCCGAGGCGCAGCGCCTCGGCGGCGGTATAGGTGCGCGCGTACATCAGCGCCTGACGCGCCACGCCGCGTCCGGCCCGGTTGGCCAGGGCGTAGGAGACGCCGAAATCGGGGATCAGGCCGACCTTGAGAAACGGAAAGCCGATGCGCGCCCCCTCGGCCATGACCAGCGTGTCGGCGGCCAGCGCCAGCCCGGCGCCGGCGCCCATCGCATAGCCGCGCACCGCGGCAATCACCGGCTTCTCCGCCCGATCGAGCAGTAAGGCGAGCCGGTGCGCGCCCTTGATGCGCGCGCGCGCTTGGCTCGGCGTGCGCAATTCGTCCATCTTCGACAGGTCGCCTCCGGCGGAGAAATCGGCGCCGGCGCCGGTCAGGATCACCGCCCGCACCGCCGGCTCCGCCAGCGCCGCTTCCAGCGCCGCCTGCACCGCCTCGCGCAGCGCGGCGCCGAGCGCGTTCTTGTTGGCCGGCGTGTTCATGGCGATGCGCCGCACGGCCGGCGCCGGCGTGTCGGTCAGCACCGCCTCCGGTGTCGTTGCCGTCGCGCTCATGCCTTTGATCCGCCGAGTGACTTGCCGCCGTCCACCATCAGGATTTGGCCGGTGATGAAATCGGTCGTCGCGGCGGCAAAAAAAGCGACCGCGTTGGCGATCGAGGAGGGCTGCCCGAAACGGCCATCCAGTTGCAGCCGGGCCAGTTCGGCGCGGCGTTCCGCCGAGACCGTGTGGAACATCGCCGTCTCGATCACGCCCGGCGCCACCGCGTTGACGTAGATGCCGCGTGGCGCAAGGTCGATCGCCATGGCCCGGGTCAGCCCGGCCACCGCGGTCTTGGAGGCGATGTAATGCGCGTGGTTGCGCCCGCCGAGATAGGAGCGCGAGCCGATATTGATGATCCGCGCGCCGCGGTCCATCCGCTTCGCCGCCTCCTGGGCGGCGACGAACAGACCGACCACATTGACGTCATACATGGCGCGGAAATCGTCTTCGGTGAGATCGAAGAAGTCGCGATCGGTGAACACCGCCGCGTTGTTGACCAGCACATCCAGCCGCGGCAGCGCATCGAGCCCCGCGGCGACGGCCTCCCGGTCGCGGATGTCGAGCGTCACCCCCGCTGCCGACAGGCCCTGCGCCGACAGCGCAGCGGCGGCCTGCTGGGCGGCACCGTCGCGGTTGTCCGCCAGCACCACATGCATCCCGTCGCGGGCCAGCCGCTCCGCAATCGCCTCGCCGATGCCGCGGCCGGCGCCGGTCACGACGGCTACCCTGGCGTCCTGGTGCATGCTCCCCTCCCACGTCCGGCTCTAGGCAAAAAATCGAACGTGCGTTAGTCTGTTCAGCGGCGGCCCGGTTTGTCAATCGCGGGTCGCGCATGCGGGGGGCGCGGTGACGGACAGGACGCGACGGTTGCGGCGGTGCCAGCTTGCGGTGCCCGCCAGCAGCACCAGAATGATCGCACGCGCCGCCACGCTCGGCGTCGATCATGTGTTCCTTGATCTTGAGGATGCGGTCGCCCCGAACCAGAAGGACACGGCGCGGGCGCAGGCGGTGGAGGCGCTGAACGGGATCGACTGGGGCCGCACCGTGCGCTGCGTGCGGATCAACGATCTCGATACGCCGCACGCCTACCGCGACATCATCGACGTGGTCGAGGGCGCCGGCGCCCGGCTCGACACCATCATGGTGCCGAAGGTGCGCGGCGCCGGCTGCGTCCAGTTCGTCGCCCGGCTGCTCGGCCAGATCGAATTGCGCATGGGGCTGACACGGCCGATCGGCATCGAGGTGCTGATCGAGGAGGCCGAGGCGATGATGCGCGTCGAGGAGATCGCCGCCAGTTCGCCGCGGCTGGAGGCGCTGATTTTTGGCATGGGCGATTTCTCGGCGTCGCAGGGCATCGACCCGCGCGCCATCGCCGGCGACACCGGCTATCCCGGTGACATCTGGCATTACGGCCGCAACAAGCTGGTGATCGCCGCCCGCAGCTTCGGTCTCGATCCGGTCGATGGCCCGTTCGTCAATTTCGCCGATCCCGAATACTTCACCGCCGAATGCCGGCGCGCGCGGGCGCTCGGCTGCGTCGGCAAATGGGCGATCCACCCGAGCCAGGTGCCACTGGCGCAGGCCGGCTTCAGCCCGGACCCCGCCGAGGTGGCGCGCGCCTACAAGGCCCGCGACGCCTATGCGCAGGCGCAGCGTGACGGGCTTGGCGCGGTGCAGGTCGATGGCCAGCTCGTCGATGTGGCGACGATTCGCCTGCTGCAGCGCAACATCGATCTGGCCGAACGGGTCGGCATGGGGCGCCCGGCGGCGGCTGGCTGAGCCATGCAGAAATCCAGCCGCGGCCGCTTCTTCGAGCACTTCAGCATCGGCGAGACGCTGCACCATCCGGGGTCGCGCACCATCGGCGCCGCCGATGCGACGCTCTACTTGGCGCTGTTCGGCGGCCGGTTCCCGCTGCAGCTCTCCGCTGCGGCGGCGCAATCCTGCGGTCTCGCCGGCGCGCCGATCGACGAGCTGCTGCTGTTCCATATCGTCTTCGGCAAGACGGTGGCCGACGTGTCGTTCAACGCCGTCGCCAATCTCGGCTATGCCGATTGCCGCTGGCTGCGGCCGGTGTTTCCCGGCGATACCATTGCCGCCGAATCGCAGGTGATCGGCCTGCGGTCGAACGAGACCGGCAAGACCGGGATTGTCTATGTCCGCACCACAGGGCGCAACCAGCAGGGCGAAGCGGTGATCGAGTTTGTCCGCTGGGTGATGGTGGCCAAGGCCGATCCCGCCCACCCCGCGCCGATTGCGGTTGTCCCCGAACTGCCGGCGCGGGTCGATCCGGCGCGCCTGCTGGTGCCCGCCGGCCTCGACCTGTCCGGCTGGGACCACCGCCTGACCGGCCAGAAGCTGTGCTGGGAGGACTACGCCGTCGGCGAGCGCATCGACCATATCGAGGGGGTGACGATCGCGGAAAGCGAGCATCGTCTGGCGACGCGGCTGTTTCAGAACAATGCACGCGCGCATTTCGACGCCGTGCTGCAGCGCGCCAGCCGCTTCGGCCGGCCACTGGTCTATGGCGGGCATATCATCAGCCTCGCCCGTGCATTGAGTTTCAACGGTCTCGGCAACGCCGTTCTGCTGGCCGCGATCAATGCCGGGCGACATGTGGCGCCGGCCTTCCCCGGCGACACGGTCTATTGTTGGTCGGAGGTTGTGGACATGGCGAAATTGCCCGGCCGGGCGGATCTCGGCGCGCTGCGGCTGCTCCTGGTCGCGGTCAAGGACGCTGCCGGCAGCGCCTTCCCGCGCGCCGGCGGCGATGCCGCGGTGCTGCTCGAACTGGATGTCTGGGTGCTGATGCCGCGACGCGGGCGGCCGGCATGAACGATCTGCGCGGCCAGGTCGCGATGGTCGCCGGCGCCAGCGGCGGCATCGGCAGCGCCGTCGCCCTGCTCCTGGCGGAGTGCGGCGCGGATATCGCCCTGTCCTGCCATGCCAACGCGGCGCGCGCCGGCGAGGTCGCCGACAGCATCGTCGCGATGGGCCGCCGGGTGCGTCTCGACACGCTGGACGCGACCGATGCCGGCGCGGCGCGCGACTGGGTGGCCGGCACCATCGCCGCCTTCGGCAAGGTCGATGTGCTGGCCAATTGCTGCGGCTGGAGCGGCGCTTTCCAACTGTTCAAGGATCAGGACCCGGCTGCGTGGTCGCGCATCATCGCCATCGAGCTGACCGCGTGTTTCAACCTGTCGCATGCGGTGCTCCATCACATGGTGGCACGGCGCCGCGGCCGGATCATCACGCTGGGGTCGGATTCCAGCAAAACCGGGCTGTCCGGCGCGGCGGTCACCGCCGCGGCACGCGGCGGGGTCAACGCGTTCAGCAAATCACTCGCCCGCGAACTCGGCCGCTACGGCGTCACGGTGAACGTCGTCTGCCCCGGCCCGACGCAGACGCCCGTGCTCGACATGCTGCGCGCTCAGGGTGAGACGGGCGAGAAGCTGGTCCAGGGGCTGATCGCGGCCATCCCGATGAAGCGCGTCGGCACGCCGCGCGAGGTCGCCGCCGCGGTGGCGTTCCTGGCCTCGGAGGAGGGCGGGTTCATCACCGGTCAGGCGATCAGCGTCAGCGGCGGACTGTCGATGGTCTGAACGCCCGCCGCCCGCCGAACCGCCGCGTCAGCCGGCCGTCGGCCTGAAACACGGCACCAGACTGTCGTCGGTGGCGTGTTTCAGCACCAGCTCGACCGGCTGGCCGATGTGCAGCGCGTCGAAGTCGCACTCGACGATATTGGTCATCATCGCCGGGCCTTCCGCCAGACTGACATAGGCCAGCGCGTACGGCGCTGGCACCCGGCGCATGACGGTGTAGCTGTGGATCACCGCCGCGCCGGAGGCCTGCTCCCACGCCGTCGCGCCGAAACAATACGGGCAGAGCGCGCGGGGGTACCAGTGCGCCCGGTGGCAGGTGGCGCAGCGGCGGATCAGCAGCCGGCCCTCCCGCATGCCGGCGTGAAACGCCTCGGTCTCCGGCGTCAGCGGAATCGCCTGCATCGGGCGGTCGGTCATTGTGCCTGCTCCAGGATGAGAGTGGCGCCGCCATGGCGGCTGCCGAGGAAGCCGCCGGTGCCGTGCGCCAGGGCGAGGCTGCAATTGGCCACCTGCACCGCCGGGTGCGCCTCGCCGCGCACTTGGCGGACCGCCTCGATGACCTTGGTGATCCCGCCGCGATTGGCCGGATGATTGTTGCACAGCCCGCCGCCATCGGTGTTGAACGGCAGGCGTCCCACCCCGGAGATCAGGTTGCCATCGGCGACGAACCGGCCGCCCGCACCCTTGGCGCAGAAGCCGAGGTCTTCGAGCTGGATCAGCACGGTGATGGTGAAACTGTCGTAGATCGAGGCGTAGCGGATGTCCTGCGGGGTGACGCCGGCCTGGGCGAAGGCGGCGGGGCCGGAGCGGGCGGCGGCCGAGACGGTGAGGTCGAGATCGCCGCCGCCCTGGCCCTTCAGCGACTCTCCGGCGCCGAGCACGCGCACCGCCGGCCGACCCCGCTGGTTGGCGAGATCGCGCGCGATTTCCGGCCGGGTGACGATCAGCGCGCCGCCGCCGTCACTGATGACGCAGCAATCGAGCCGGTGCAGCGGGTCGGAGACCATCGGCGAGGCGAGAACCTCCTCGACAGTGACGACATCGCGCAGCATGGCGTTGGGGTTGTGCTGGGCGTGGTGACTGGCGGCGACCTTGATCCAGGCGAGTTGCTCGCTGGTGGTGCCGTACTGGTGCATGTGGCGCATCGCGCACATGGCGTAGGAGTTGGCCGTCACCTGGGCGAAGGGTGCCTCCCAGACGCTGT
Organism: Pseudomonadota bacterium; assembly: GCA_021845985.1. Classification (GTDB taxonomy): domain Bacteria; phylum Pseudomonadota; class Alphaproteobacteria; order Acetobacterales; family Acetobacteraceae; genus JAFKFJ01. The sequence goes on from JAJZES010000038.1 coordinate 91,370, forward strand.
CCGGCTGGTCGGTATTGATCGGCCGCGGCGCCGTGCCGGTTGCCTGCCCGGCGCTGCGCGGCCGCCCGGCCAGGGTGATCAGCGCGACGTTGCAGGCGCCGAGCGCAATCGCCTGGGCGGCATGCGCGACGTGCAGCAGGTACGACGAGCCGCCAATATCGGTGCTGTCCATGTGCCGTACGCGCAGGTTCAGGTAGTCGATCATCGAACTCGGGCCCAGTCCCGGCGCGTCGCCGGCACAGAAATACCCGTCCACGTCGTCCTTGCTCAGCCCGGCATCGGCCAGCGCCCCGGCGGCGCATTCCGCATGAAGCTGCGCCACCGTCTTGTCCGGCGCCTTGCGGGTCGGGTGTTCCCAGGCCCCTGCGATATAGGCCTTGCCCTTGATCGTCATCGTTCCATCCCGAAAATCTAACGCATGTTCGCCTGATTTCCGTCGTCTGGCCAGGGCAAATCATCACCCGCCGGCCGGTCCCGCGCGGGCGGCGCGGGCGCGGCGCGGCTCGACCGGCCGCGATGTGACACGATGATTGGCCGGCCGATCGCCGCCCGGTTCAGGCCGGGCCGCCGCCGTCGAGGTCGATCACCCGCACCGGCGCGCCCAGCTCGGCCATCAGCCGCATCAGGTCGGCGGTGGCAATCGACACGCTTTCGGTGTTGACCAGCGGATGACAGACGATGCGCTCGGCCTCCGCGAGGCTGCGGTCGAGCGCGAAGCTGACGGCATGATCGGTGTCGTTGACCATCGCCAGCGGCGTCACCGCCCCCGGCGTGACGCCAAGCGCCGACAGCAGCGTCTCGGCGCTGGCGAAGGAGAACCGCCTGGCGCCGAGCAGCGCCGGCAGCGCCTTGAGATCGGCGCGCCGATCCGCCCGCAGCGTGACCAGGAACAGCCCGCCCTTGGCATCCTTGAGCAGCAAGTTTTTGGTCTCCGCGCCGGGCAGCCCGTGCGGCTGCACCGCCGCCTCCTCCACCGTGAACACCGGCGGATGGAGGGCGTGCAGGACGCTGATGCCGAGTCGATCGAGCAGGGCGTCGAGCCGCGCGCGGTCCGACTGCGCCATGCCGGGACTACTCCTCGTCCTCGCCGGCCGGGCCGTCTTCCTCCTCCTCGTCGTCGTCGTCGTCGTCCTGGTGTTCGTAATACCAGTCGAGCACGTCGTCGTGGAAATCCGGGTCCTTCAGCAGGCGCATCGCCAGCGCCAGCACGATCTCCGGCGCGGCGGGCAGTTCCGTCGCGCCTTCGGGCACTTCGCTGCCGGCGACGACGCGCACCGACATGCCGTTCTCATCGTCTTCGCCGATGATCAGGGCGACCTCGCTCTTGTCGAGATCGACCGATACCGTTTCCGGGCTGCGTCCGAGCGCCATGCGCGCGTTCCTCTCTGCTGGCGGAGGCTCCATACCAGCCCGCCAACGCGCTTCCCAGCCCAAGGTCGCATCTCGCGTGACGGTTTACAGACTCTCCTGATTGCCATCGACGCCGAGCGACTGGCCGGAAATGTTGGCGCCGGCCGCGGAGATCAGGAACAATACCATCCCGGCGACATCCGCGGCCGTCACCATGCGGCGCAGCGAGATGCGGTTGACATATTGCCGCTCCATCTCGGCATGGCTCACCCCCTCCTGCAGCGCACGGGCGGCGATGACGCGGTCGATGCGCGGGCCGGCGACGATGCCGGGCAGGATGGCGTTGACCCGGATATTGGCCGGGCCGAGTTCCTTGGCGAGCGACTGGGTGAAGCCGATCACTCCCCATTTGGCCGCGGCATAGGGTGTGCGCCACGCATAGCCGAAGCGTCCGGCGGCCGACGACAGATTGACGATCGCCCCGCCGCCGGCCGCCTTGAGCAGCGGCACGGCCAGCCTGGTGCAGAGAAACTGGCCGGTCAGCCCGACATCGAGGCAGCGGCGCCACTCGGCTGGGTCGATCGCCTCCACCGCCCCGGTCGGCCCGGCGATCCCGGCATTGTTGACCAGCAGATCGAGGCCGCCGAGCGCCGTCGCGGCGGCGGCGAACAGCCGGCTGACATCGCCTGCGTCGGACACGTCGGCAAGCGTGGCGCCGGCCTGCGGCTGGGCGGCGCGGAAGGCGTCGAGCGCCGCCGGATCGCTGTCGCAGATATGCACACGCGCGCCGTGGTCGATCAGCGCATCGGTGATGGCGCGGCCGATCCCGGCGGCGCCGGCGGTGACGACGGCGCGCAGGCCGGGGGCGATGGCGAGGGAAGCGGCAGCTTGCATGCTGATGGTCCTTGGCAGCCGGACGCCAGCCTGCGTCCGCGCCGGCGGCGCCGCAAGTCGGCTGTTGCCGGCGCCATCGCCGCGTCCGCCCGGGTGCCGCAGAGATCGCCATGCCACCTGCGGCATGGCGCGACACTGCGCCCTGAGGCAGGTTGTATTTGACAAGCCACCGCCGCGGCCGGAGTCTCGGCCGATGCGCAGGGGGGCGTCATGACCTTCGCCTATTCGGTCGATCTGAACGATACCGCGGGCGAATCTGCCGCCACCGACACCGCCCTGGTCGCCGACCTCAAGGCGGCGCTGGCCGATTGGTCGCAATACCTGACCGGCCTCGGAACGCTGGTGGTGCAACTGGATATTTCCGCGACCACGCGGGCCAGTGGCGGGCCGAGCGGCATGTATCAGGACGGCACCACCGCCTCCGGTGCCGCCTATGAAGTGCCCGCCGCCGAATACGAGTTCGCCACCGGCCACCACCTCGCCGGCTACACCTCCGACATCACCATCTCGCTCGATCCGACCTATCTCGCCGATTATCTGTATCTCGACCCCAACCCGGCGGCCGGCGACACCGTGCCCGCCAACAAGATCGACGCGATCAGCGTATTCCGCCACGAGATCTGCCATGGCCTGGGGATCAACGGCTATTACGACCAGTCCGGCAGTCTGCTCTATGGCGGGGCCTATGAGACGCCGTTTGACACGCTGATTTCCTTCGCCCCCGGCGGCAATGCGTATTTTTCCGGCGCCGCTGCCGTCAAGGTCAATGGCGGCCCGGTCCAGCTCACCACCAACAGCACGGCGGGGGAGAATTATTACCACCTGTCCAACAGTCCGACCGATCCGAATTACACCGATTTGATGAACGGCCAGTATTTCGACTATGGCCAGCAGTATCAAATCTCGAATCTCGACCTCGCCATGCTGTCGGATATCGGCGCGCCGGTGACTTCCTATCTCGACGGCTCGCCCAGCGTGCCGTGCTTTGCCGCCGGCACCCGTCTCGCCACCGCCGAGGGCGAGATCGCCGTCGAAGCGGTGCTCCCCGGCATGCGCCTGCGCACCCTGTCGGGCGACCTGCGGCCGGTGCGCTGGGTCGGCCGCCGGACGATCGACCTGCGCCGGCATGCCAACCCCGATGCGGTGCGGCCGATCCGCATTGCCGCGCACGCCCTGGCGCCGGGGCGGCCGTCGCGCCCGCTGGTGGTCTCGCCCGATCATGCCGTATGGCTCGCCGACGCCCTGATCCCGGCGCGCTGCCTGCTCAACGGCGTCACCATCGCCCCGCAGAGCGGCGCCGCCCTGGTGCAGTATTTTCATGTTGAACTCGATGCGCACGACATCATCCTCGCCGACGGCGCCGCGGTGGAAAGCTATCTCGACACCGGCAATCGCGCCGATTTCGACGCAGCCGGGACGGTGCGCCGATTGCACCCGAGGCCGGCGCCGCGCGACTGGCCGGCGCATGCCGTCGCCCCGCTGGTGACATCCGGTCCGGCGCTGGCGGCGGCGCTGCGGCTGGTCGGCGGGCGCGCCCATGCGCTCGGCGTGCGGCCGAGCTGGGACCCTGATCTGCGGATCATTGCCGATGGCCGGGTGATCCGACCGCGCCTCGCCGACAACCGGATCGAGCTGCACCTGCCGCTGGCCACCGCGAGCCTGACCCTGCAGTCGCGCCGGACGGTGCCGCGCCATCTGTATCCCGAGCGGTCGGACGCGCGGGTCCTGGGTGTCGCCGTGCGGGCGCTGACGCTCGATGGCGTGGCGGTGGCACGCACCGATCCGGCTCTGGCCGAAGGCTGGCAGGCGCCGGAGGATGGCTGGCGGTGGACCACCGGCAGCGCCGTGCTCCGGCCACAGCGGCCGGTTCGCAGCATCACCCTCGACCTGCTGGCGCTGATCGCCTACCTCGTGCCGCCGCCGCTCGCCGCCGCATCGCGGCATCTGGCGGAGCGTGCCGCATGAACCGCCGCCCCGACGCGGTCGGCCTGATCTGGCTCTGCGGCATCGCCCTGGCGCTCATCGCCTATGCGGCCGGACCCGAGCACGTCGTTGCCTCGGCGCTGGCGACGTTGCGCGCAATGTCGTTCTACGTCGACTCGCTGATGCATAGTTTGACCGCGGCGACGCTGGGGCTGGTCCGCGCCGTGGCGATCGGCCTGTTCGGCACCTTCATCGGTCTGTCGCTGCTCGGCATGCGGCGCGGCGGCCATGGCGCGGGCGGGCTGGTGCTGGTGACGATCATCTTCATCCTGCTGGTGTGGGGCGCCGAGGGCTTCGGGCCGGGCGCCAATGCGCGCTGGGCGGCGGCGCTGGTGGTCGCTGCGGTCGCCGCCCTGTCAGCGACACGGCGGCTCGGGCGCGCCTAATCCGCCGGGCGATGCGGCGAGTTCGGCCGCGGCCTAGTCATTGGAACGACCAATGCCGGCGTTCATCGACGCGCGCGCCGCGTCAACCCTGCGGCACAGCAGCGCAGCGTAACCGCGCGCCGCCAATCAAATCGTCCGTTCCATTACCCCGGCACCGCCACGCCCAGTTCGCGCGCGGTGGCGCAGATCGCCGCCCAGGTTTCGGGCTGCAGCGGCACCCCGTTGGCCAGCCGCTCGGCCCGCGTGCGCGCCTCCGTCTCGCCCGGCACCAGCACGCCGGCGCCGCCGGCGACCGGCCGCGAGGCTTTGACGTAGTCGGCATAGGCGTAGGTGCGGGCGACGAAATCCTGCGCCCCGAAATGCGTCGGATCGAGATAGATCGACAGCATGCCGTTGCTGATGCGCGACCGCTTGCCGCCCGGCACCGGCCCCGACGTGCCGCCGCCGCTCAGCACGCCGGCCAGAATCTCGCACATGAACGCAAGCCCCGACCCCTTGTGCAGCCCGAACGCCACCAGCGCCCCGTCGCCGCCCGCCGCGTCGCGCGGGCCGCTCGGGATCAAGGGGCCATACAACGCCGCCGGATCGTCGGTGAAGACGCCGTCGGGGCGTACCAGCGACCCCGGCGGCACCGGTTTGCCGCCATTGCTCGCCACCAAAACCTTGCCTTCGGCCACCAGCGAGGTGGCGAAATCGAGCAGCAGCATCGGCCGGGTGCCGTCGCCGGGCGCGCCGATGCACACCGGGTTGGTCGAGAACCGCCGATCGACGCCGCCGAACGGCGCCACCAGCTCACCGCCCTCGACATTGACGAAATGCAGCGACACCAGCCCCGCTTCCGCCGCCCGTTCGGCCCAGTCGCCGATGCGCCCGAGATGCCCGGAGCGGCGCAGCGCGATCACCGACAGCCCGGCGGCCCGCGCCTTGGCGATGCCGAGATCGACCGCCAGCGGCCCGATGGTTTGGCCGAAGCCGAAATTGCCATCGACCGTCGCATGCACCGGCCCGTCGCTGACCATGCTCAAGTGCTGGCCCGGCAGAACCTTGCCCTCCTGCAGCCACAGGATGTAGCGCGGCGTGCGGATGACGCCGTGGCTGTCGTGGCCGGCGAGATTGGCCGAGAGCAAATACCGGCCGATGCGCGCCGCCTCATCCTCGGCGCAGCCGGCAGCGGCGAAGATCCCGGCCACGAAGCCGCGCAGCGTCTCCGCCGGAACGGTGTGCGTCTGGGCCATTCTTGCAGCTCCTCCAGTGCGGGCGTTTAGACCCTGACGAACAGCGCCAGCGCCACCAGCGCGATGCCGAGCAGGCTCATATGCCAGGCCAGCTTGCGCACCCAGGGCGGCGCCGCAAGCGCCGCGACCGCATGCCCGAACCGCGCCGCGAAGAACAGCCCGGCGCCGACCCCCGTCATCGCCCCGCTGCGTCCCGCCGCATGCGCGATCAGCACCAGCACCGCACACGGCACCAGCGTCTCGACCATGTTGACATGTGCCCGCCGCGCCCGCGCCGCCCAGCCTGTCAGCCCCTCGCCGAGGCCGCGGTCACCGAGGCCGCGCTGCATCGTCTCCGGCGACAGCATCAGCCCGTGGCTGTACGGCAGCGCCTGGGCGACACAGAGAATGGCCGACAGCGCCAGGAACAGCAGGTCGCTGCTCATCCTGCTGGCGCTGGCCGCGCCGCCGTCAGACCACCCGGCCGCTGTCCGGCTCGATCAGGTGCATCTGGTTCATGTCGGCGGCGAGCGGCAAGATCTCGCCCGGCCGTGCCACCGTCTCCGGCGCCACCCGCGCCGTCACCGCGGCGCCGGCGAACTGGAAATGCACCATCGTCTCCATGCCCATCGGCTCGACGACATCGACCGGCGCGTCGATCCGCCCGACGCCGGGCTTTTCCACGTCATGCGTCTCGGTCAGGTGTTCCGGGCGGATGCCGAGCGTCATCTCGCGCCCGACATAGGGGCCGTAGCGGTTGGCGCGCTGCGGCGGCACGGCGAGTTTCTGGCCGCTCGGCAACTGCACCTTCAGCCCCTGCTCGTCGAGGATGCGGACCGGCAGGAAGTTCATCGCCGGGCTGCCGATGAAGCCGGCGACGAAGCGCGTCGTCGGATTGTGATACAGCTCCTGCGGCGGCCCGACCTGCTCGATGCGGCCCTGGTTCATCACCACCACCCGATCGGCCAGCGTCATCGCCTCGATCTGGTCGTGGGTGACATAGACGGTGGTGGTGCGGACGGTCTGATGCACCTTCTTGATCTCGGTGCGCATCTGCACCCGCAGCTTGGCATCGAGGTTGGACAGCGGCTCATCGAACAGGAACACGCGCGGGTTGCGCACGATGGCGCGGCCCATCGCCACGCGCTGCCGCTGGCCGCCGGACAGCGCCTTCGGCCGCCGCTCCAGCAACGGCGACAGGTCGAGAATGCGCGCCGCCTCATCGACCCGCTTCTTGATCTCCTCGCGCGGAAATTTGCGCAGCTTCAGCCCGAACGCCATGTTCTCGAACACCGTCATGTGCGGATAGAGCGCGTAGTTCTGGAACACCATGGCGATGTCGCGGTCGCGCGGCGGCACGTCGTTGACCATGTCGCCGCCGATCCAGATCTCGCCGCCGGTGATCTCCTCCAGCCCGGCGACCATGCGCAGGGTGGTGGATTTGCCGCAGCCCGACGGGCCGACCAGCACGACGAACTCCTCGTCGGCGATCTCCAGGTCGATGCCATGCACGGCCTTATAGGTCTCGTATGCCTTCTCGACCTTGCGGAGCGATACCTGTGCCATCGGCCCGTTTCCTCGACATTCTTACGCTCAGTTAGGCATAAGCGGCGGATGAGGGCAACCGGTCGGACGGCGATTTGCGGGCAAAAACGCATGTTCTGAGCGTTTGCTCATCGACGGTGCAGCCAAAGCGAATTGTCAAGTCGGTAAAAACCCTGGATGCTGGGCGAAACGGCAGCTTGCGCGGGTATCGGTCCGGCCCGGCAAGTTGGCAAGAACAGCCGTTGGAGGGGAAAACGAACATGGCAATACCCAACGCATCGCCGCGCCTTTACAACGAAGACCTGGCGCCGGCGCAGAATCGAAACTGGGGCGCGTTCAGCATATTCAATGTCTGGACCTCGGACGTGCACAGTTTATGGGGATATTATCTGGCTGCAAGCTTGTTTCTGCTTTGCGGAAATCTTGTTAACTTCGTTCTGGCGATCGGCATTGGCTCCATCGTCATCTATTTTCTGATGAGCCTGATCGGCAATGCCGGCGTGCGGACCGGCGTGCCCTATCCGGTGCTGGCGCGCGCCTCGTTCGGCATCTGGGGCGCCAACCTGCCGGCGTTGGTGCGCGCCATCGTCGCCTGTTTCTGGTACGGCGCGCAGACCAGCGCCGCCTCCGGCGCCATCGTCGCGCTGCTGACCCGCTCGCCGGCGCTGATGAGTTTCCAGCAATCGAGCCACATGCTCGGCCATTCGACGCTGGAGGTGATCTGCTTCGTCGTCGTCTGGGCGCTGCAGCTGCTGATCATCCAGCGCGGTATGGAGACGGTGCGCCGCTTTCAGGACTGGGCCGGCCCGGCGGTGTGGGTGATGATGCTGCTGCTCGCCGTGGTGCTCAGCATCAAGGCCGGCGGCATTTCCTTCGGCAGCACCATCCCGCATCAGGTGCTGCTCGACAAGACCAGCGACGCCGGGGTGCCCGGCACGCCCGGCTCGTTCGCCTCGCTGATGGCGGTGGTGGCGACCTGGGTGACCTATTTCGCCGCCCTCTACCTCAATTTCTGCGACTTCTCGCGCTATGCGCCGAACGAGGCGGCGGTGCGCCGCGGCAATATCTGGGGTCTGCCGGTGAACCTGATCCTGTTCACTCTGGTTGCCGGCGTCACCACCACCGCCGCCTACACCGTCTATGGCGAGGTGCTGCTGCACCCCGACCAGATTTCGGCGCGCTTCGACAGTTGGTTCCTGGCCCTGCTGGCGGCCCTGACGTTCGCCATAGCCACGCTCGGCATCAACGTCGTTGCCAATTTCGTCTCGCCGGCCTTCGACTTCGCCAACGTGTTTCCCCGCCACATCGACTTCAAACGCGGCGGCTACATCGCCGCCCTGATCGCGCTGGTGCTGTATCCGTTTGCCCCGTGGCAGGGCAGCGCCGCCGGCTTCGTCGGGCTGATCGGCGCCACGATGGGGCCGATCTTCGGCATCATCCTGGTTGATTACTACCTGATCCGCCGAGGCGTCATCGACGTCACCGCGCTGTACATGGAAAATGGCGAGTATCGGTTCCAGGGCGGCTGGAACATCCCCGCGCTCGTTGCCTTCGTCGTCGGGGCATTGTTTTCCAGCATCCTGCCGAACTTCACCAGCCTGCTGCCGGCATGGTGGGGCGTCTATGGCTGGTTCTTCGGGGTGGCGATCGGCGGCGCCGTCTATTACGTCGTCGGTCTGGCGGTGCCGCGCCCGGCGCTGACCCGCGCCTGAGCCATGGCGGCGGGCTGCGGTCGTCCTATGACCGCAGCCCGGCGACCAGCGCCGCCGCTTTTTCGGCCACCCGCGCCGGCGTGTCGCCCGGCCGGAAGATCGACGAGCCGATGCCGAAACCCGCCGCCCCGGCCTCGCGCCACGGCTGCAGCGTGGCGGCATCGACGCCGCCGACCGGCAGCACCAGCGTCCCCGCCGGCAGCACCGCGCGCAGCGCCCGCAGCACCGCCGGCGAGGACGCCTCGGCCGGGAACAGTTTGATCGCGTCGGCGCCGGCGGCCAGCATGGCGAACGCCTCGGTCGCCGTGGCGATGCCGGGGCAGGCGTGCATGCCGAGCCGCTTCGCCGCCCGTACCACCTCGGCCGCGGCATGCGGGGTGACGATCAGCCGCCCGCCCGCCGCGGCGATCTCGCCGACCTGCGCCTCGCTCATCACCGTGCCGGCGCCGATCAGCAACCGCGTGCCGTAGCGGGCGACCAGCCGGCGGATGCTCGCGATCGGCTCGGGCGAGTTGAGCGGCACCTCGACGATGGCGATGCCGTGCGCCACCAGCACCGCGACCACGCCCTCCACCTCGTCGGGGCGCACGCCGCGCAGGATGGCGACCAGCGGGCAGCGCGCCAGCCAGTCGGCGAAGCCCGGATCGGCGACGTTCATCCCCATGCCGCCATCTCCCCCAGCCGCGCGAGGCCGCGTGACGCCGCGTCCTCGTCATGGATCACCGTCTGTCCGCCCTGCGCGGCGATGGCGCGGGCATAGAGCGCCGCCAGCGCCGCCGCGCCTATCAGATGCACCGTGCCGGCGGACGCGGGCAGGGCGGCGCGCACCTCGTGGCCGATCAGCAGGCCGGACAAATAGGACGCCGACTCCGCCTCGCCGAGCCGGCCGAACAGGCCGAGCGTGCGCACGCCGAACAACTGATGCAGCAGATGCCCCGGCGCCGCCGCATGCGCCACCCCGCGGTCGAACGCGGCCGGGTCGGACCGCGCCTCGCGCATCATCCGCCCGAGGATGGTGTGGCCGCGCAGCGCCGCGAACGCCTCGCCGCTGAGATAGGTCTCGAACCCGGCGATTCTGCCGGCGGCGACGCGCGCCCATTTGGCATGGCTGCCGGGCAGGCAGACCAGCGCGTCGCCGACGCCGTCCAGCACGCCGACGATCTGGGTTTCCTCGCCGCGCATCACCTCCGGCATGCCGGCGGCGTCCAGGCAGGTCAGGCCGGGCACCAGACGCAGCGCGGCGCAGTCGAAGGCCACAGTGACCAGCCCGGCGGCGAGTTCGGCCGGGCCGGCGGGGCAGTGCAGATAGGGCGCCTCGACCCAGCCCTGGCGGCTGCCGATCATCCCGGACATGATGATCCGGGTCTCGCCATCGGCCAGCCAGTCGCCGACTTGACTCAGCAACTCCTCCTCGAACCGGCTGCCCTCGACGGCAAGGATGCCGCGCGCGGCGGCGCGCCGGTCGCGCAGCGCACCCGCCGCGTCGAGGCGGAACGCCCGGAAACTGCTGGTCCCCCAGTCGATCGCGATCATCGCTCCTCCAGCCCCGGTTCAGCCATCAATCGCCGCGCGATGCAAGCCGGAGCGTACCGCGAACCGTCGCAATATCCAGTACGGCAGCCTCGGCACATGCCGCATGGCGCGGCAATGCCGCGACTTGACGGCACCACGGCAACGCCGTAGCACAGCGTGATCGCCGGCTGCGCATGAAGGCTCAGCCGCTTCTGGTTGACTCCAAATGATCCCGCGAGATCCGATGACAGGGAGAAACCATGTTCGGTCGCGGAGACACGCATGCGCGAGACCGTCGAGACACCGCGCTATCTCAAGGACGCAAAGCGGGTGCGACTGTCCGACGCGAAGCTCCGGGAAATCCGTGACGAATGGCGCCGCGGACCAATTCCGGGCGACATCATTCCGGGCACCGGCGGCGCGCGCAAGGTGCGCATCCGCGGTCACGGCAAGGGCAGGAGTGGTGGATACCGGGTCATCGGCTTCGCGCTCGGCAGCGACGGGCCACTTTATCTGCTCGCGTTGTTCGCCAAGAGTGAGCGTGTCGATCTGACGCAGGCGGAACGCAATGACCTGCGCCGCGAATTGACCGAAATGACCGCTGACTATATCAAGGCAACAGCAGATGACCAAGGCCGGCAGCAGGATTCTTGAAGGTGTTCGGCAGGCCCGCAGCTTTGTGCGCGGCGGTGATGCGACGGGTTTTGCGGTGCATGCCGCGCCGGACACCGACGTACGCGCCGTCCGCGCCAAACTCGGCCTCAGCCAGGAAGCCTTCGCCGCGCGCTTCGGGCTGAACATCGCCGCCGTGCGCGAGTGGGAACAGCAACGCCGCCGACCCGAACAGGCGGCGCGCGTGTTGCTGCTGGTGATCGCGCACAACCCTGGCGCGGTCAGCGCGGCGCTGGCCGCCGCATCGTCCTGACATCCGATGCCGCAATCCGCCGCCAAGCCGCGCACCGCCGCCGCCGCCGTCAACCTCGCCGATCAGGCTCTCGCCGGTCCGCAGGCGCGCGCCGCCTACGGCGTCAGCGGCGCCGGCATCAAGATCGGCATTCTCTCGGACAGCTATAATCTCAACGGCACCGCCGGCCCGCCGGCCACCATTCTCAAGGAAGGGCCGCCGGGCAGCGGCGACGAGGGCCGGGCGATGGGCCAGCTCATCGCCGCCACCGCGCCCGCCGCGCAGCTCTATTTCTACAGCGCCGATTATTCCGAACAGGATTTCGCCAACGGCATCACCGCCCTGGTCGCCGCCGGCTGTCAGGTGATCGTCGATGACATCTCCTGGGAGGACGAGCCGTTCTTCCAGCTTGCCGGCCCGATCGACCAGGCGGTGCAGGCGGCGCTGGCCAAGGGCGTCGATTACGTCTCCGCCGCCGGCAACCAGGGCAACGCGTTTTATCAGGGCGCCTTCATCCCGCTGGCGACCACTATCCCCGGCATCGGCAACGTCACCACCGCGCAGTTCCAGGGCGGCGCGGCCTATCAGTCGGTCGTCATCCCGGCCAATGTCAGCGTCACCCTCAGCCTGCAATGGTCGGCGCCCTATGCCGCGGCCAATGCGCCGACGCTCAGCGTCGCTGCCGTCGCCACCGATGGCAGCGTCATCCAATCCTTCCAGCAGGGCCAGGAGCCGACGGCGCTGCTCGATTTCCCGGTGCTGGCGCAAAGCGCGACCTACCGCATCTATATCCCGCTGCTTGCCGGCGCCCCGGCGCCGGCGCAGTTCAAGTATATCCTGCAGGGCGGCGGCGCCATCAGCGCGCCCGGCGCCGGCGTCGGCAGCGGCTCGATCATCGGCCATGATCTGGTGCCGGGGGTCAACGTGGCCGGCGCCGTCAATGTCGCGGCAACGCCGGCCGAGGGCGGCACACCGACGCCGGAGACGTTCTCCGGCACCGGACCCGGGACGCTGCTGTATGCCGCCAACGGCGCCAAACTGGCGACACCGCAGACGCTGAACACGCCCAGTTTCCTTGCCCCGGACGGCGCCTCCACCACCGTCTTTGCGCCGTTCCTCGGCACCTCGGCCGCGGCCGCCTCGGCGGCGGCGGTGATCGCGCTGATGCTGCAGGCCGACCCGACGCTGAACCATGGCGATGTCTCGACCCTGCTTGCCGACACCGCCATCCCGGCCGGTGCCGCCAGCGTCGCCGGCGCCGGGCTGATCCAGGCCAACACCGCCGTCGCCGCGGCGCTGACCCGAGATGTCAGCAACAGCGCGCAGCCGTTGATCATCGGCCTGTCGGTCGCCTGCACCATCGGCAGCGGTGCCGGCGCGCATACCATCCAGGGCGGCGCCGGGCCGGCGCTGCTGCAATCCGGCGGCACCGATACCGTCATTGCCGGCAGCGGCGCCGATACCGTCGATCTGCTCGGCAGCGCGGCGCTGCTGTTCGGCGCCGCGGCGCCGCTCGATGTGCGGGCGCTGAACGGAGCCGATACGGTGATCGGCGGCGCCGGCAGCGTCACCGTGGCCGGCGGCAGCGGCGGCGGGGTGGAATATGGCAGCGCCTCGGGTGACAACTACCTCGTCGCCGGCAACCGGCCGACGACGCTGGTGCAGGGCGGCGCCGCCGACACGCTGGCGGCGGCCGGCGGCGGCAACGACACGCTGTTCGGCGCCGGCAGCGGCGCGGCGACGCTGCTCGGCGGCGGCGGCACCGGCAATGTCTTCGTCGCCGGCGGCAGCGGCGCCGATCTGATCCTGCCGGGCCAGGGCAGCAACCTGGTCTTTCTCAGCAGCGGCGCCGATACGGTGTTCGGCGGCGCCGGCGCGATGGTCGTGCAGGCCGGGTCGGGGCCGCAATGGGTGTTCGGCGGCGCCGCCGGCGGCAATGCGCTGCTCGCCGGCAGCGGCGCCGCCACCCTGGTCGGCGGCGGAGCCAACGATACGCTGGCCGGCAACGCCGCCGGCGATCTGCTGGTTGCCGCCGCGGCGGGCAATGCGACGCTGTTCGGCAGCGTCGCCAATGCCGGGCAGGAAACCCTGGTCGGCGGCGCCGCCGGGGTCAACATCTTCGTGCTGCGCGCCGCCGACGCGGTGGTGGCGCCGGAGGCGGCGACGGCGGTGGTGGCGCTGGGCAGCGGCCAATCGACCGTGGTCGCCGGCAGCGGCACGGACCTGATCAACTGCGTCGCCGGGCAGACCGGCGGCGAGGATTTCATCACCGGCTTCGATCCCGCCCGCGACATGCTGCGGCTGGCGGGCTACGGTGCCGGCGCCGCGGCGGCGGTGTCGGGGCAATATGACATCGCCGGCAATTCCTGGCTGACGCTGCCTGACGGTACGGTGGTGGCGTTCGTCGGGCTGGCCCATCTGAGCGCGGCCAACGTCGTCATTGCCTGAGGAAACGCCGATGGATGAAGCCAGCCCGCTCGCCTACCCGGACGCGCAGATCCGCGACATTCTGGCCCATGCACGCGTCATCGCCGTGGTCGGCGCCTCGGCCAACTGGAACCGGCCGAGCACCTTCGTGATGAAATACATGCAGGTGAAGGGCTATCGCTGCATCCCGGTCAATCCCGGCCTTGCCGGGCAGACGCTGCTCGGCGAGACCGTCTATGCCAGCCTGCGCGACATTCCCGGCCCGGTCGATATGGTCGATATTTTCCGCGCGCCGGCGCAGGTCGGGCCGATCGTCGCCGATGCCATCGCCATCGGCGCCAAGGTGGTGTGGATGCAGCTCGGCGTGCGCAACGATGCGGCGGCGGCGCAGGCGGCGGCGGCCGGTCTCACGGTCATCATGGACCGCTGCGTCAAGATCGAGTTCGGCCGGCTCGGCGGTGAATTATCCTGGTACGGGGTCAATTCCGGGCTGGTGCGCAACCGCGCGCCGGAGCCGCCGCGCCGCCGCCCCGAGCGCGACCGGCCGCCGCCGCTGCGCGCCGACGATCTTGGCTTCGAGACCCGCGCCATTCATGCCGGCGCCGCCCCCGACCTTGCCACCGGCGCCCGCACGACGCCGATCTATCAGACCACCTCCTATGTGTTCGAGGATGTCGAGCAGGCGGCCTCGCTGTTCAACCTGCACAGTTTCGGCCATGTCTATACACGCATGTCCAATCCCACCGTCGCGGTGCTGGAGGAGCGGGTTGCGGCGCTCGAGGGCGGGCGCGCGGCGGTGGCGACGGCATCCGGCCATGCGGCGCAGTTCGTCACGTTCTTCACCCTGCTGCAGCCGGGCGACGAATTCGTCGCCTCGCGCAATCTCTATGGCGGCTCGCTGACGCAGTTTGCGCAGTCCTTCCCGAAGCTCGGCTGGCACTGTCATTTCGTCGATCCGACGACACCGGATAATTTCCGCGCCGCGCTGACGCCGCGCTGCCGCGCCATCTTCGTCGAGAGTCTGGCCAATCCCGGCGGCGTCGTCGTCGATCTCGAAGCGGTGGCGGACATCGCCCATGCCGCCGGGATTCCGCTGATCGTCGATAACACACTCGCCTCGCCCTATCTCTGCCGGCCGTTCGAGTGGGGGGCCGACATCGTGCTGCACTCGCTGACCAAGTTTCTCGGTGGGCACGGCACTGCGCTGGGCGGCATCGTGGTCGAATCCGGCAAGTTCGACTGGTCGCAGGGCGGCCATTTCCCGTCGCTGACCGAGCCGGAGCCGGCCTATCACGGACTGCGCTTCTACGAGAACTTCGGCGATTTCGCCTTCACCACCAAGGCGCGGGCGGTGGCGCTGCGCGATTTCGGCCCATCGCTGGCGCCGATGAATGCGTTTCTGATCCTCAACGGCATCGAGACGCTGCCGCTGCGCATGCAGCGCCATGTCGCCAATGCCCGCGCCGTCGCCGAGTTCCTTGCCGGGCACGACAAGGTTGCCTGGGTGTCGTATGCCGGTCTGGACCGCAGCCCGTTCCGCGCGCTGGCGGAAAAATACTTGCCGCTCGGTCCCGGCGCGGTGTTCACCTTTGGCCTGAAGGGCGGCTATGCGGCGGGCACCGCGCTGGTCCAGCGGGTGCGGCTGTTTTCGCATCTCGCCAATGTCGGCGACACACGCAGCCTGATCCTGCATCCGGCGAGCACCACGCATCGCCAGTTGACCGAGGACCAGCAGCGCGCCGCCGGCGCCGGCCCGGACGTGATCCGCCTGTCGGTGGGTCTGGAAACCGCGGCCGATCTGGTCCGCGATCTGGCCGAGGCGCTGGCATAGCCGCGGCAAGCCATCACCCCACGCGCGATGCCGCCTTGACGCGGCTCCCGGCTGACCGATCGGTGCGCCGGTCGGCACTGAAAAGAAAAGGCCCGAGCAGTGCGACGCAAAGCGGCGACCCGTTCGAGGCGCACTGACCCGTCAACGCCCATGACGCGGTCGCCGGGTGACGCTGCCCTGGTGCTCGCGCTGGGCGTCGCGGTGGCGCTGGCGGCGCTGTCGATCGACCTGATCGCGCCGGGCCTGTTGGCGATCCGTCAGGATCTCGCGATCAATGCGGCCAGTGCGGGGCTGACCGTCGCCGCCTTCATGCTGGGTCTGGCCGCCGGGCAGCCGGTGTTCGGTTGGCTGTCGGACCGGCTGGGGCGGCGGCGCATGCTGCGCGCGGGGCTGGTGGTGTTCGTCGCCGCCAGTTTCGGATGCGCGGCCAGCCGCTCGGCCGCGGCGCTGCTCGGATGGCGCATCGCCCAGGGGTTCGGCGCCGGCGCCTCCGTCGTCATCGCCGGTGCCGTCATCCGCGACCTGTTTCGCGGCGCGCAGGCGCACCGAATCCGCTCGCGGGTCAATCTGATCTATAGTCTGGCGCCGATCCTCGCGCCTGCCCTGGGCAGCCAGATCGTCCGCTTCGGCGGCTGGCGCCTGGGCTTCGTGCTGCTCGGCTGCTGCGGCGGCGCGGTCATCATCGCTGCCGGTCTGCTGCCGGCGCAGCAAGACGCATCGGCGGCGCCGCGCCGGCAGACGATCGCGGCGCCGTTTGTCGCGGTCGCCCGCCATCGCCCGTTCATCGTGCCGGCGCTGGTCGATGCGCTGGGCTTCGCCGCGGTGTTCGCCATCATCGCCACCGCGCCGCTCGTGCTCATCGGCGCGGACCGCGTCGCGCCGGTTGTCTATGGCGTGCTCTTTGCCTGCATGGCGGTGGGGCTGTCCGCCGTCGCCGCGGTGGAGACGCTGCTGATCGCGACCGGCGCGGCGGGGGTCGCTGTGTTCGTGCTGCTGTCCACGCTGCTGCTGTTCACCCGCGGCGTGGTCGCGGTGGCGGCGCAGCACGCGGCGATGGAGGCGATCGAGCGCAGTGTCGGGGTCGGCGCTGCACTGCTCGGTTTCACCCAGGTCGCGGCGGGAACCCTCTCCAGCGCCATCGCCGCGGCGCTGTATGCCCCGCTGGGCAGCGCCGCAGCGAGCGGCACCGCCGCGCTGTTCGCCGCCGCCGCCCTCGCGGTCTGGCGGGCGGGCCGGCGCGGCGGTCTCGTCGATGGTCAATAATCAACCGTTCTGAGGAAATCTCCGCCATGCCCGGTTTCCCGATCATCGACAGCCATGTCCATCTCTACGACCCGACGCGGTTGCGCCATTCCTGGCTGGACGCGGTTCCCGCCATCAACCGGGCGCATCTGCCGGCCGATTTCGACCGGGCGTGCGGTTCGGTCGCGGTGGACAAACTGGTCTTCGTCGAGGTCGCCGCCGATCCTGGCCTGCATCTGGCCGAGGCGGCGTTCGTCCAGGGTCTCGCCGATGCCGACCCGCGCATCGCCGCGATCGTCGCCCATGCGCCGGTGGAAAAGGGCGACGCGGTGGAGCACGACCTCGCCGCCCTGGCGCGGTTCCCGGCGCTGCGCGGCATCCGCCGGCTGATCCAGGGCGAGCCGGACCCCGGCATGTGTCTCGAACCCGGCTTCCTCGCCGGCGTGCGGCGGGTCGGGCGGCACGGGCTGAGCTTCGACATCTGCGTCAGGCACTGGGGCCTCGGCTGCGCCGTCGAGCTGGTGCGGCGCTGCCCGGAGGTGATGTTCGTGCTCGACCATATCGGCAAGCCGGACATCCGCCACGCGCTGCGCGAGCCGTGGTGGAGCGACATCGGCCGGCTCGCCGAACTACCGAACGTCGTCGTGAAACTTTCGGGTGTCATCACCGAGGCCGCGCCCGGCTGCAGCGATGCCGATCTTGCCCCCTATATCGCCCATGTCATCGACCGCTTCGGCTTTTCGCGGGTGATGTACGGCAGCGATTGGAGCGTGTCCGAACTCACCCACTGCTACGCCGACTGGGTGGCGATGCTCGACCGCCTGCTGGCGGGCACCTCGGAGGCCGAGCGGCGGAGTCTCTATCACGATACGGCGACGCGCATTTATCGGCTCTGACCGGTAATAAACGCGCCAGATGTGCGAAATATGCGCGCCGGGAATCCCCGTATGGCATGGCCCGGCGCATATTCCACCTTCTCAAAACGGAAATACGCCCCATAATCCCACTTCATGACGCACTTATCGGCCGATGCCGCCGCTGAACTCCCGCTCGCGTCCGTTGAAGACGCCGGCCTCGCCCTGTTGCGCCGCGCCATTGAGCGCGACCATGCCGGGCGGCTGGCGGTCGTCTCCTCGTTCGGCGCCGACTCGGCGATGCTGCTGGCGCTGGTCGCTGAGATCGACCGCTCGGTGCCGGTGCTGTTCCTGGAGACCGGGATGCATTTCCCGCAGACGCTGGCCTATCGCGATGCGCTGATCGAGCGGCTCGGTCTGACCGATGTGCGCGACATCCGGCCCGACCCGGCGCAGGTGGCCGGGCGCGACCCACGCGGCGACCTGCATCTGTTCATCCCCGATGATTGCTGCACGCTGCGCAAGGTGGCGCCGCTGGCGCGCGCGCTGGCCGGCTTCGACGCCTGGGCCACCGGGCGGCGGCGGCAGCAATCGGCGACCCGCGCGGCGCTGCCGTTCCGCGAGACGGTCGATGGCCGGGTCAAGTTCAACCCGCTGGCCGACTGGAGCGTCGAGCGCATCGCCGACGAACTCGCCCGCCGCGGCCTGCCGCGGCATCCGCTGCTGCGCCAGGGCTTTGCCTCGATCGGCTGCGCCCCCTGCACCCGCGCCGTGCGGCCGGGCGAGGACGCGCGCGCCGGCCGCTGGGCCGGGCAGGGCAAGACCGAGTGCGGCATCCACCGCCCCGCCTTCTTCTAGCCCCCCGCCTTCTTCTAGCCCCCCGCCTTCTTCTGGTGACGCGCATCGCCTACACTCGGCGGTGCAATCAACGCCGGGCCTGCCATGCCTCACCGCCATGCGCCGCAGATGGACGGGCGCGCCATCACCGCGCGCATCAACGCACTCGCCGCGATCACCGCCGAGCCGCCCGGACTGACCCGCGTGTTCGCCAGCCCCGAGCAGTTGCGGGCGAGCGCCCTGGTGCTCGGCTGGATGCGTGACGCCGGCATGGCGGTGCATACCGACGCCATCGGCAATGTCGTCGGCCGCTACGAGGGCGCCACACCGGGGGCGCCGGCGCTGCTGCTCGGCTCGCATCTCGACAGCGTGCGCGACGCCGGCCGCTGGGACGGGCCGCTCGGCGTCGTCTGCGCCATCGCCTGCGTCGAGGCGCTGCATCTGGAGCAGCGGCGGCTGCCCTATGCGATCGAGGTGATCGGCTTTGCCGACGAGGAAGGCACCCGCTTCGGCGCCACCATGCTTGGCAGCCGGGCACTGACCGGGCGTTTCGACCCGCTGCTGCTGGAGCGACCGGACGATGCCGGGATCACCATGGCCGAGGCGCTGCGCAGCATCGGTCTCGATCCCGCGGCGATTGCCGGCGCGGCGCGGCCGGCGGCGGAGATCGCCGCTTATCTCGAACTGCATATCGAGCAGGGACCGGTGCTGGAACAGCGCGACCTGCCGGTCGGCTGCGTCATCGCGATCGACGGGCAGACGCGGCTCAGCGTCACCCTGCACGGTATGGCCGGGCATGCCGGCACGGTACCGATGGGCGGCCGGCGGCAGGACGCGCTGGCCGCCGCCGCCGCCTGCATCCTGGCGATCGAGGAACTGGCCGGGCGCGAGGACGGCGCCGTCGCCACGGTCGGCCGGTTGGAGGCATGGCCGGGCGCGGTCAATGTGATCGCCGGGCGCGTCACCTTCTCCGTCGATGTGCGGGCGCCGGAGGATCCGCAGCGGCTGCGGCTGGTGGCCGCCATCCGCGCCGCCATTCTGCGCATCGGCACCAATCGCGGCGTGCGCGCGGCGATCGAGCAGACCCATGAACTGCCGGCCTCGCCCTGCGACCCGGCGCTGCGGCGGCGCATCGCCGCCGCCATCGCGGCCGAGGGCCATGAGGTGATCGATCTGCCGAGTGGCGCCGGGCATGACGCCATGGCATTGGCGCAGCTCGTACCGATCGGCATGATTTTCGTGCGTTGCCGCAACGGCATCAGCCACCACCCGGACGAACACGTCGCCACCGCCGATGCCGAGGCCGGTGCGCGCGTGCTGCATCGCGTATTGCTCGGCTTTGCGGAGACCACGCCATGACGCCCACCGACCGCCCGGCGTTGCGCGCCTTCCTCGACGGTGCCGCGGCGCGCCAGGTGGCGCTGCTCGCCGACCTCGTGCGCATCCCGACCGACAACCCGCCCGGCGACTGCGCTCCCGCCGCCGAGCGTGTGGCGCGGCTGCTGGAGGGGCTGGGGTTCACCGTCGAGCGCCACCCGGTCGCGGCCGAGCTGGTGCGCGCGGCGGGGATGCTGTCGGCGACCAATCTCGTCGTCCGGCGGCGCTTTGGCGAGGGCAAGGTGGTGGCGCTGAACGCCCATGCCGACGTGGTGCCGCCGGGCGACGGCTGGACCACCGATCCGTACGGCGCCGAAATCCGCGATGGCTGGATGTACGGGCGCGGCGCCGCGGTGTCGAAATCCGACATCGCCACCTATGCGTTCGCCATCCTCGCGCTCGATCATGCCGGCGCCGGGCTGCGCGGCAGCGTCGAACTGCATGTCACCTGTGACGAGGAGACGGGCGGCGAGATCGGCCCGCGTTTGCTGCTGGAACAGCGGATCACGCGGCCGGATCTGGCGGTCGGCGCCGGGTTTTCGTACGCCGTGGTGAACGCCCATAACGGCTGCCTGCATCTCGAGGTCGAGGTCGGCGGACGCTCGGCGCATGCGGCGCGGCCGTGGACCGGCATCGACGCGCTGGCCGGGGCGACGCGCATCCTGTCGGCGCTCTATGCTTGGCGCGAGGGGCTGGCGGCGCGGCAGTCGGCCATCGCCGGCATTGGCGCGCCGCAACTGACCATCGGTCTGATTGCCGGCGGCATCAATACCAATGTGGTGCCTGACCGGGTGACCTTCCGGCTCGACCGGCGCATCGTGCCGGAGGAGCAGCCGGAGGCGGTGGAGGCGGAGTTGCGCGGCCTGATCGCCGCCGCCGCGGCGCAGACGCCCGGCTTGACGGCGACGGTGCGCCGGATTCTGCTGGCGGCGCCGCTGACGCCACTGCCCGGCGGCGCGGCGCTGAGCGAATTGCTCTGCGCCCATGCCAGCCGGGTGATGGGCGAGACGATTCGCACCGGCGGCGTGCCGCTCTACACCGATGCCCGGCACTATGCCGCCGCCGGGGTGCCGATCGTGCTCTACGGCGCCGGGCCGCGCAGCATCGAGGAGGCCAACGCCCACCGCGCCGACGAACGGGTGCCGCTGGCCGACCTGCATCGCGCGACCCAGGCGGTGGCGCTGACCCTGGCCGATCTGCTGCGTTAGAGGGCGGCGGCGAGGCGGGCGAGGCCGTCCGGCGTCGCTGGCAAGCCGAATCGCAGCGTCCCCGGCCGGTCGGCAAACGCCCGCACCAGAATGCCGGCGCGGCCGAGATCATCGGCCAGATCGTCGCGGCGGCTGTCGGCGAGGCGGAACAGGGTGGTGCCGCCGCGCACACGCAGCCCGCCGGCGGTCAGGCAGGCATCGAGCGAAGCCGCCTCGGCGGCGAGTTGCCGACCCATCGCCTCGCGCCACGCGCTGTCGGCCAGGGCGGCGCAGCCGATGGCGATGGCCGGGCCGGACACCGCCCACGGGCCAAGCGCTGCGCGGATCGCCGCCGCTTCCTCTGCCGCCGCCAGGGCAAACCCGAGTCGCACCCCGGCCAGCCCATAGGCCTTGCCGAACGAGCGCAGCACGATCACGCCAGGGCGCGGCAGATGGGGGGCCAGACTGACCCCGTCGGCGGCGAAATCGGCGAACGCCTCATCGACGATCAGCCGGCGCGCCGGCAGGGCCAGCACCTCGGCGGCCGGGCGGACCCGGCCATCGGGGTTGTTGGGATTGCACAGCACCAGCGTCGCCGCACCCGCGGCGATCTCGGCGCCGGACTGGCGCCACGCATGGGCATGTTCGGCATAGGTCGGGCCGACGACGGCGACCTGGGCGGCGGGGAACAGGCGGGGCAGGAGCTGGATCAGCGCCTGCGTGCCGGGTGCAGCGGCGACCATCGCCGGGTCGGCAACGCCATAGGCGTGCGCCGCCGCCGCCTCCAGCGCCGCCACCTCCTCGGGTTCGGGCAGCCGGGCGAACGCCGCGTCGGGCAGGGCGGGAATCGGCCAGGGATGCGGGTTGATGCCGGTCGAGAGGTCGAGGAACGGCGCCGGCGCCGCCGGCCAGCGCCGCCGCGCCGCGGCCAGCCGGCCGCCATGGGCGATCATCCAAAAAACGTCAGAAACAGCCCGAGCACCGCCAGCGCGAACACCACCGGGCTGACCACCATCAGCAGCCCGCGCAGCCGCATGACGTTCGCCGGCTTGTCCATGCGGCCGGGATAATAAGCGATCAGGTCGTTGTCGTAGTTGGGCGGAAACGCCAGCCGGCTGGTGACGATCGGCCGCACCGTCGGATCGGGGTCGGGCAGTTCGGCGAGCCAGCCTTCGTTCAGCGGTCCGACGAAGTCGGTGCCGGTCATCTGCACCGGCACCGCCGGCACGCCCTCGCCGCGGACGAGATCAAAGTCCATGATAATGAGTTCGCCGAAGTCGCAGACGCCGATGCTGCGGCGCACATTGGCGATCTGGCCGCGCACCATGCCGGCGCGCACCGGCGCCAGGCCCCACTGGTCAGGTTTGCGCTTCACCGCGGCGTCGCTCAATGCTCATGCGGCGGGTTTTAGACCAGCGGCGGCGGATAGTCGATTGCCACCACCTCCAGCTCGGTCAGCCCCGCCGGGGTGCGCAGCGTCACCGCATCGCCGACCCGCGCGCGCAGCAGGGCGCGGGCGATCGGCGCATAGAGGCTGACCGCGCCGCGCCCGAGATCGGCTTCGTCGGCGCCGAGGATGGTGATGCGGCGCGGCGCGTCCTGCGCCGTGATGTAGGTCACGGTGGCGCCGAAAAACACCCGGTCGCGCTGCGTCTGCCGGGCCGGATCGACGATCTCGGCGGCGTCGAGGCGCTTGGTCAGGAAACGGGCGCGGCGGTCGATCTCGCGCAGCCGCTTCTTGCCATATTGGTAATCGCCGTTCTCCGAGCGGTCGCCGTTGCCGGCGGCCCAGGAGACGATCTCCACCACTTTCGGCCGCTCGACGCGCAACAGCGCGTGCAGCTCGGCGCGCAGCCGGTCATGGCCATCCTGCGTCATATAGTTCGGTGCACCCGGCGGGATCGGCGGGGCGCCAAATTCGTCGTCATCGTCGTCCAACGTGCCTCCCCCCCGGCCTGCGCCGCGCACCGTCGCGCCGCCGACAACCGCTTCGCGCGTTCTTGACAGTTCTGCAACCCGACGGTAGCAACCGGCCGCCTTCCGGCAGGGCAACTTGCCGAGGAACGCGCGAATGAGCGGAACACAGGGCGGCCCAGGCCAGTCGGAGGAACCATCCTTCGAGCAACGGCTGAACGCCGCCCGGCAGCGGCAGCGGCCTGATCCCGCGCCGTCCGCCGGCCGCGATCTCGGCTCCCCCGGGTCCGCCCTGGGAGTTGGGATGCGGGTGGGGGTGGAGCTGGTTGCAGCACTCGCGGTGGCGGTGGCCATCGGTTGGGCGCTCGACCGCTGGCTGCACACCATGCCGGTGTTCATCGCGCTGTTCGTGCTGCTGGGGGGCGCGGCCGGGGTGGCCAATGTCTGGCGCCTGATGGGCGCGGGGCAGCCGCCCGGCCGACGGCACTGAACCGGGCGACGCAGCCCAGAGGGTGAAGGACAGGACCGTGGCGGCCGAAGTGCCATCAATCGACGCCTTGGGGCAGTTCAAGCTGCATACCGTGCTCGGCCCGATCGGCGGGTCGGTGAACTTTACCCAGTCAAACCTGATGATGGTGGTGGCCGGCGGGCTGCTGCTGGCGATGCTGTATGTCGGCGCCCGGCCGCGCGCGGTGGTGCCGGGGCGGCTGCAGGCGCTGGCCGAGCTCAGCTACGACTTCATCTATGGCATGTGCGCCGAACAGATCGGCGACGCCGGCAAGAAGTTTTTCCCGCTGGTGTTCACGCTGTTCTTCTTCATCCTGTTCGGCAACGTGCTCGGCCTGTTGCCGTTCAGCTTCACCTTCACCAGCCATATCGCGGTGACGGCGGCGCTGGCGATCATGGTCATCGTGCTCGTCACCGTCGTCGCGCTGGCCTATCACGGGCTGCACTTCTTCACCTATTTCTTCCCCGCCGGGGCGCCCAAGCTGCTGGCGCCGATCATCGTGCCGGTGGAAATCATCTCCTACCTGTCGCGGCCGGTCAGCCTGTCGATCCGTCTGTTCGCCAACATGGTGGCCGGCCACGTCATGCTGGAGGTGTTCGCCAGCTTCATGGTGATGATGGCGGGGGCGCTTGGCGCCATCGGCGTGATCGGTGCGGTCGGGCCGCTGGCGCTGAATGTCGCGCTGATCGGTTTCGAACTGCTGGTGGCGTTCCTGCAGGCCTATGTGTTCGCCATCCTGACCTGCATCTACCTGCACGACGCGGTGCATCTGCACTGACCGCCGGGTTGTCTGCCGTTTCTGCAATCGTTAACTGGAAGGACTGATCCCATGGACGTGGCTGCCGCGAAGGCTCTCGGAGCCGGCATTGCCGTCATTGCGCTGGCCGGCGTCGGCATCGGCATCGGCAACATCTTCTCCGCGCTGGTCAACAGCGTGGCGCGCAACCCCTCGGCGCGCGACCAGGTGTTCGGTATCGGCATTCTCGGTTTTGCACTGACCGAGGCGGTGGCGCTGTTCGCGCTGCTGATCGCGTTCCTGATCCTGTTCACCTGATCGCCGTGCGCGCGCGCCCTGTCGCTTGCAGAGCGGCCTTCGCCTCGGCTGGCGGCCTCGCTCTTGCCCTGTGCGCCGCCGGCGCCCAGGCGGCGGAGGGCATGCCGCAGCTCGATTTCGCCAACGAGCTGACGCTGGCGCAGGTCGTCTGGCTGGTGCTGATCTTCCTGGCGCTCTACCTGCTGCTGTCGCGCTGGGCGCTGCCGATGGTCGGCGCGGTGCTCGAACACCGCGCCGCCACCATCGCCACCGACCTCGACGCGGCGCGGCAGTCCAAGGACGCGGCGGATGCCGCGGTGGCGGAGCTGACCGCAGCGACGCGCTCGGCGCAGGCGACGGCGACGGCGCAAATCGCCGGCGCCGTGGCAACCGCCAAGGAGGCGGCAGCGGCGCAGGCGGGCGTGCTGAATGAGCGGCTCGATGCGCAGATCGCCGCGGCGGAGCAGCGCATCGCGGCGGCCCGCGCCGCCGCCCTCGGGGCGCTCGGGCAGGTGGCCGGCGACACTGCCGAGGCGGTGGTGTCGCGGCTGACCGGCAATACCATCGACCGCGCCATCGTTGCGCGGGCCGTCGCGTCGGCGATGACGGCGCGGCGCGCGGCTTAGGGGATCGGCCGATGCATCACGAGGCAGGACTGCTCTCCGATCCGCCGTTCTGGGTGGCGGTGGCGTTCGTCATCTTCTTCGTCCTGTTCGGGCGCAAGATCTGGCAGGTGCTGGTCGCCATGCTGGACAAGCGGACCACGACGGTGCGGGCCGAACTGGCCGAGGCGCAGCGGCTGCGCCACGAAGCCGAGGCAATGCTGCGCGATGCCTCGGCCCGCCGTGAGCAGGCGCTGGCCGATGCCAGGACCATGCTCGACAACGCCCAGGCGCAGGCGGCGAAGCTGGCGCAGGACGCGGCGGCCGAGGCCGAACATGCGGCGCAGCGGCGCGAGCGGATGGCGATGGACCGCATCGCCGCGGCCGAGAAGGCCGCAGTCGATGAGGTGCGCCACTCCGCCGCCGAGATCGCCACCGTGGCGGCCGAGCAGGCGATCCGCGAAGGCTTGTCGGCCGAGGCGGATGGTCAGTTGATCGACCATGCGATCGGCGGCCTGCCGGCGGCGCTGGTCGGGCGCCGCGCCGCCTGAAATCCCGACTGGCGCGCGGCGGTCACCCTTCGCGGTAGATCGCCGCGCCGCTTGGCGTGCCCCGGCGTCCTGCGATACGCGGCGCTGCCGAGCATGCTGTTTCCCGATCTACAGCCGCGCCGCGGAATCCGACACGATACGATCGTGTTGCGACCGGCAGACTGCCGCCCAGTCGTCAATTTAGCCTCAGCCCGGCAAATTACTGCTGGAACCGATGCTGCGGACGGGGTATTGATTCAACACGCATACAAAACGTTCGCTCGCTCAACCGTTGCCTTACAAGACACGATGCGTCTGAGCATCTGCATACTGGCCGCGGACTTAGGAGGTGCGATTTGACCATCACGTTGATCTGGCGATCGCCATCGTGGCTGATGCTCGGCGGGGCAACGGCGGACGCGCCGACCGGCACGATTGCCAATTTCAACAACCCATGCCGGCCCGCATCGGCATGCCGATGGCGGACCGGCTGGAGCCGGAGACGCGGGTGACGAATACCGCATGGCAGGCAGCGCCTAAGCCGGCTCCCGGGATGCGGCGTCGCTTGGTCGGCTGTCGGTTCGGCAGCAATCCGGCGGTGCCGCAGGGCAAGGTTGCCGTCGATTCGCTCCGCCGGCCTGCCGCAGCCGATGTCAGGTAGCGGCGTCATGCCCGCATCCGTGGCAGAAGCAAAGCCGGGCTGGGCGGAGTCGCTGCCGCTCAAGCCGGTGCTGCTGGTCGTCATCGCCACCCTGGCCATCGCCGCCGCCTACACCAGTATGCTGATCGTCGATCGCCAACGGGCGCTGTCCGGCGTCTCGCGCTACACCACCACCTGGGACGCCAGCCAGTCGCTCACCGAATTGCTGCGGCTGGAAACCACCGTCGCCGCCTATGCCGTGCCGGGCAGCGGCAGCAGCAAGCCGCAGGTGGATCTGTGGCTGCAGATTGTCGCCAATCGCGCCCGGCTGCTGACCAACGGCCAGGTCAATGCCGTGCTGGCGCGCGAGCCGAATTTGGCGGCGGCGGTGCGCCGCTTCGTCGCCGCCATCGACCGCGCCACCGTCCTGGCGCAGGACCTCGATGCCCCCGGCCAGGTCGGCCGCATCCTGTCGCAGCTGACGCCGCTGAACGGACCGATGACGCGGCTGACGGCGCTGGCCAATGTGCTTGGCGCCGCCGATGTCGCCGCCGACCAGCAGGAGCTGAGCCGCATCCACTGGTTGTTTTCCTCGCTGCTCGGCGGCCTGATCCTGAGCGCCGCCGGTCTGGTGGTGATGCTGCTGCGGCATAACGATCTGCTGGGTCGGGCGCAGCACGACCTGCGGAAGCTGGCGCGCAATCTGGAGTGTACCGGCCGCGACCTCGCCGCCGCCAACGATGCGGTGGGCGCGGCCAATGTCGGGCTGCAGCAGCAGAACCTGATCCTGCAGCAGCGCGACCGCGAGCGCCGGGTGCAGACCGAGCGCTTCGACGCGGCGCTGAACAATATGTCGCAGGGCCTGTGCATGGTCGATGCCGACGGCAACGTCATCGTCTGCAACCGCCGCTTTGCCGAACTGTTCGGCCTGCCGGTGGAGGGCATCCTGGCCGGCGACGCGGTGGCCGAGGTAGTGCGGGCGGCAGGGCTGGCCAACGCCGCCGACGCGGCGCTGTTCAACGCCGTCGCGGCGCGCCAGCATGCGTTGGCGCGGCAGGGCCGGTCCGGCGACTTCTTCTGCGAGGGCGATGACGGGCGGGCGCTGGCGGTGCTGCAGCGGCCGATGCTGGATGGCGGCTGGGTTGCCACCTATGAGGACATCACCGAGCGGCGGCGCGTCGATGCGCGCATCCGCCACATGGCGCACCATGACGCGCTGACCAACCTGCCGAACCGGGTGCTGTTCCGCGAGCGCATGGACGACGCGCTGCGCCTCGCCCGCCACACCGGCGAGGAACCCGCGGTGCTGCTGCTCGACCTTGATTTCTTCAAGGACGTCAACGACACGCTCGGCCATCCGGCGGGCGATGCGCTGCTCGACATGGTGGCGCAGCGGCTGCGCGCCTGTGTCGGGCGGGAGGATGTGGTGGCGCGACTCGGCGGCGACGAATTCGCCGTGCTGCAGATGTCGGCGCCGCGCCGCGCCCACAGCGCCGCCCTGGCCGAACGCATCGTCGGCGTGCTGCAGCAGCCCTATGATCTCGATGGCCAGTTGGTCACCGTCACCGCCAGCATCGGCATCGCCAGCGCGCCGGCCGATGGGCTCAATCCCGACCAGTTGATGAAGGCCGCCGACATGGCGCTCTATCGTGCCAAGGCGCGCGGCCGGGCGACGCATTGCTTCTTCGACGCCGACATGGAAGCCGATATCCAGCAGCGCCGGCAGCTCGGCCTCGATCTACGCGAGGCGCTGATGCGGCAGGATTTCGAGGTGTTCTATCAGCCGATCGTCAATCTGGAAGACGGCGCGCCGACCGGCTTCGAGGCGCTGCTGCGCTGGCGCCATCGTGAGCACGGGCTGATCCTGCCGGGACGCTTCATCGGGGTGGCCGAGGAGATCGGGCTGATCGGGGCGCTCGGCGAATGGACGCTCAAGCAGGCCTGCCGCGATTGCGCCGGCTGGCCCGAAGTGCTGCGCGTCTCGGTCAATCTTTCGCCGCGCCAGTTCAACGGCACCGATCTGGTGCAGGTGGTGCATGAGGCGCTGCTGGAGGCCGACCTGCCGGCCGAACGGCTGCAGCTTGAAGTCACCGAATCGGTGCTGCTGGCCGACAGCGAGGCCAATGTGGCGATGCTCTACGGCCTGCGCGCGCTCGGCATCCGCACCGCGCTCGATGATTTCGGCACCGGCTATTCCAGCCTCAGCTATCTGCGCCGCTTCCCGTTCGACAAGATCAAGATCGACCGCTCCTTCGTCCAGGGCATGGCCGACGATGCCGACGCGCTGGCCATCGTCACCTCGATCGCCGAACTGGCACCCAAGCTCGGCATGGTCACCACCGCCGAGGGCATCGAGACCAGTCGGGAACTGGAGCAGGTGCGCGCCGCCGGCTGCGCCGAGGGGCAGGGCTATTATTTCGGCCGGCCGATGCGGCTGGCCGATATCGCGCCGTATCTGGCGGCCGGCCGGCGCATCGTGCAGCCGGTGCGGCTGCGCGCATGAGCGTCGTGCCGGTGCCGCGGCCGACACGCCGCCGGGTGGCGGCCGCGGCGCGACGATGATCCCGCACAGCATCCCGCGTGTCGCCTTCATCTCCGGCGCGGCGCGGCGGCTCGGCCGGGCGACGGCGCTGGCGCTGGCCGAGGCCGGCTTTGCCATCGCCGTGCATTACCGCGGCAGCGCCGAAGCGGCCGCGGCGCTGGTCGCCGACATCCGCGCCCGCGGCAGCGACGCGGCAGCGATCGACGGCGATCTCGCCGACGAAGCGGCGCTGCACAGCCTGATCGGCCGCGCCGCCGCCGCGCTCGGGCCGGTCGGCGTGCTGGTCAACAACGCCAGCACCTTCACCCGCGACGAATGGGACGATGCGACGGCGGCGAGCTGGCAGCACCACATGGCGCCCAATCTGCGCGCGCCGTTCGTGCTGACGCAGCACTTCGCCCGCGATCTGCCGGCCGCCGCCGAGGGGGTGGTGGTCAACATGCTGGACGCGCGGGTCTGGGCGCCGTCCGGGCATCTGCTGACTTATGCGCTGTCGAAATCGGCGCTGTGGGCGCTGACCCAGCAACTGGCCCTGGCGCTGGCGCCGCGCATCCGGGTCAACGGCATCGGACCGGGGCCGGCGTTGCAGAGCAGGCTCGAATCGGCCGAGCAATTCGCCGCCGATGCGCGCGCCCTGCCGCTCGGCCGGCCGACCTCGCCCGAGGAGATCGCCCGTGCGGTGCTGATGATCCTCGGCCTGCCGTCGCTGACCGGGCAGATGCTGGCGCTCGATGGCGGCATGCATCTGTCGCGCAGCGCGCTCGGGCTGGACGGTCATGTGGGCATGAGTTTTTCCGCACCCGCCGGCGATTGACCGGCCGGCGGGTGCCGCCCATCCTCCGCGACCGCAACGCGCGAGCATCCGCCATGACCGAGCCGACACACGACGCCCAGCCGGCCGCCCGCCGCGGCGGACGCAGCGCACGCGGCGGCCGCCCGAGCGCCATCGCCCAAAAGCCGTTTCGCCAGCCGCGGCGGATGTTTCCGCCGATGCGCATCGTCTCCGATGACGCGCTGGAGGCGATCCATCGCACCTCGCTGACCATTCTCGAAGAAATCGGCATGGATTTTCTCAATGCCGAGGCGCGCGCGCTGCTCAAACAGGCCGGCGCCGATGTGCGCGCCGACAGTCTGCGGGTGCGTTTCGACCGCGCCCTGATCGAACAATCGATCGCCACGGCGCCGGCGGAGTTCACCCTGCATGCGCGCAACCCGGCGCATGACGTGCGGCTCGGCGCCGACTGGATGGCGTTTCCGATGATGGCGAGCGCGCCCAACTGCAGCGACGCCGATCGCGGCCGGCGCCCCGGCAGCCAGCAGGATTTCCGCGATTTCGTCAAACTCGCGCAATTGTTCAACATCCTGCATCTGACCGCCGGCTATCCGGTCGAGCCGGTGGACCTGCACGCCTCGGTGCGCCATCTCGATTGCCTCGCCGATTTCGTGCGGCTGACCGACAAGGCGTTCCATGCCTATTCGCTCGGCCGCGAGCGCATCCTCGACGGCATCGAGATCGCCCGCATCGGCCGCGGCATTTCCGAGGCGCAGATGGCGCGCGAGCCGTCGCTGCTGACGGTCATCAACTCGTCCTCGCCGCTGCGTCTGGACGATCCGATGCTGCAGGGCATGATGGAGATGTCGAGCCGCAACCAGATCGTGGTGATGACCCCGTTCACGCTGGCCGGGGCGATGGCGCCGGTGACGGTGGCCGGCGCGCTGGCGCAGCAGAACGCCGAGGCGCTGGCCGGCATCGCCTTCTGCCAGATGGTGCGGCCGGGGTCGCCGGTGATGTATGGCGGCTTCACCTCCAATGTCGATATGAAGTCGGGGGCGCCGGCGTTCGGCACGCCGGAATACATGAAGGCGCAGATCGTCGGCGGCCAGCTCGCCCGGCGCTATCATCTGCCCTACCGCACCTCCAATGTCTGCGCCGCCAACACCGTCGATGCCCAGGCGGCGTATGAAAGCGGGTTTTCACTGTGGGGCGCGACGATGGGCGGCGGCAACCTGATCAAGCACGCCGCCGGCTGGCTGGAGGGCGGGCTGACCTGCTCGTTCGAGAAGATGATCGTCGATGTCGATATGCTGCAGATGGTCGCGGCGTTTCTCGAACCGCTGACGGTGGACGACGACACGCTGGCGATGGAGGCGATCCGCGATGTCGGGCCGGGCGGGCATTATTTCGGCACCCCGCATACCCAGGCGCGCTACCGCGATGCGTTCTATGCGCCGCTGATCTCCGACTGGCGCAATTTCGAGAGCTGGCAGGAGGCCGGCAGCCCGACGGCGATGACGAAAGCCAACCGGCTGTGGAAAGAGGCGCTGGCCGGCTACGAGGCGCCGCCGCTCGACCCGGCGGTGGAGGAGGAGCTTGCGGCGTTCGTCACCAAACGCAAGGCGGAGGGCGGTTTCAAGACCGATTTCTGAGCCGCCGCGCGCAGGCCACGATGCAACGGCGCCGGGCATGCCGCGTATCAGCCCCGAGCAGGCCGTGCCGCCGTCCCGGGTGCGGCTGCCAGAACCGAGGAGGCATTTCAATGAGCGCGAGCCAGGCAGAAGGCACCATCCGCAACGTCGCCGGCAAGGCCGAGGAAGCGATCGGCAGCATGACCGGCGACACCAACACCGAGCTGCGCGGCAAGACCCGGCAGGCCGCCGGGCAGGCACAGGCGGCGGTGGGCGATGCCATCGAAACGGTGCGCCACATCGCCAGCGATCAGCCGATTATGGCGATCCTGCTCGCCGCCGGCATCGGCTTCATCGCCGGCATGCTGGTCGCCCGCAACTGATCGGCAAGCGGGCGGGGCGATCGGCGGACCGCTGACCATCGCCCCGTCCCCCTTGCCCTGACCCGGCAATGGTCCCTACAGCCCCGGCTTTCCTCTGCGGGGCCGCATGCTCAAGGACCTTTCCGCCCAGGCCGTCGCCGCCGGGCTGCTCGCCGCCTTTGTCGGTTTCGCCAGTTCCTTCGCCGTCATCCTGCGCGGTCTCGGCGCCGTCGGCGCCAGCGAGGCGCAGGCGGCGTCGGGCCTGATGGTGCTGTCGATCGCCATGGGGGCGGGTGGGGTGGTGCTGGCGCTGCGCCACCGCGAGCCGATCGGCGTCGCGTGGTCCACCCCCGGCGCCGCCCTGCTGGCCAGCACCGGCGCCGTCGCCGGCGGATTTCCCGCCGCCGTCGGGGCGTTCCTGGTGGCCGGCGGGCTGATCGTGCTGGCCGGGCTGTGGCGCCCGCTCGGCCGCGCCGTTGCCGCCATCCCGGCGCCGCTGGCCAATGCCATGCTGGCCGGGGTGCTGGCCGGGTTCTGCGCCGCGCCGGTGCGCGCGGTCGCCGCCCTGCCGGCGCTGGCGCTGCCGATGGTCCTCGTCTGGGCGGTGGTGGCGCGGCTGAAGCGGCCGTTCGCCGTGCCGGCGGCGGTGCTCGCCGCGGCCGTTGCCGTGCTGGCGACGCAGCGCTTCACCCCGGCGCCGCCGCTGTTGCTGCTGCCCTCGGCGCATCTGCTGTGGCCGGTGCTGTCCGGGCCGGCGGTGATCGGCATTTCGCTGCCGCTGTTCCTGGTGACCATGGCGTCGCAGAACATTCCCGGCATCGCGGTGCTCAACGCCAACGGCTACCATCCGGCGCCGGCGCCGCTGTTTCGCGCCACCGGTCTGCTCAGTCTGCTGGCGGCGCCGTTCGGTGGCCATGCGGTCAATCTGTCGGCGATCACCGCGGCGATGTGCGCCGGCAGCGATGCCCATCCCGATCCGCGCCGCCGCTACTGGGCGGCGGTGTCGGCCGGGCTGACCTATATCGTATTCGGCCTGCTCGCCGGCGGCGTCACCGAAGCCGCCGCCGCGGCGCCGCCGCTGCTGATCGAGGCGGTGGCCGGTCTGGCCCTGCTCGGGGCGTTCGGCGCGGCGCTGCTGGCGGCGCTGGCCGATCCGGCGGCGCGCGAGGCGGCGGTGATCTGCTTTCTGGTGACCTTCTCGGGCATCGCCTTTTTCGGCATCGGCGCCGCCGCCTGGGGGCTGCTCGCCGGCGGCGTGGTGCTGGCGCTGGGGCGCTGGCGGCGGTGAATCATGCCGTTTATTCTGCCGTCGCGGGCACCAGATCGTAGCTGCCCGCGGCCGCTTCGCCGCTCGCCTCGGCATCGCTCAGCAGCCGCCAAGCGCCGCCGGCCAGCACCTCGGCCGGGCGGAAGCGCGCCTTATAGGCCATCTTGCGGCTCTCCGGCACCCAATAGCCGAGATAGACATAGGGCAGCCCAAGCCCGCGCGCCCGCTCGACCAGCCACAGGATCGTATAGGTGCCGAGCGAGCGCCGATCGAGGCCGGGCAGGAAGAACGAATAGACCGCCGACAACCCGTCGCTCAGCCGGTCGGTCAGGCAGGCGCCGACCAGACGGTCATCGGGATCGCGGAACTCGATGATGAACGTCTCGATCGGGGTATCCTCGATCATCGCCCGATAGTCGTAGAAACTCATCGTCGCCATGTCGCCGTCGCCGTGGCGGGCCTGCTGGTAGCGCTGAAACAACTGGAACTGCTCGGCGGTGGCGCGCGCCGGCACCTCGAACCCCTCGACGCCGAGATTGGCCCGGCCGATGCGGCGCAGCGTGCGGTCGGGCTGGAAACCGGCGGCGGGAATGCGGATCGGCACGCAGGCATTGCAGTTCGGGCAGACCGGGGCATAAGCGATATTGTGGCTGCGGCGGAAGCCGGCGCGCGACAGCCGGTCGTGCAGCGCATCGGCGTCGGGGCCGGTGATCTCCGTCACCACCTTCCGCTCGGTGCGGCCGGGCACGTAGGGGCAGGGCAGCGGCGCGGTCGTATAGAAGAACTGCGGCCGGCGAGGCGGCTTGTAGCTCATGCTGCGGCTGACCCTCCCGCCACCATGTTCCCGATCCGCAGCCACCGGGTCAACGTCCGTCGGCACATCGTTACATTCCCCCGGCCGGGCGCAGCACGATCCGCACCGCGACGGGTGCCGCCTGCGGCCCGATCGTCACGCTGTCGCCGTCGCGCCAGCGGGTGAGGAAGTTGCGCGCCAGCCGGCTGAACGGATTGCCCGACTGGCCGGGCGCCATGACGAACAGGCTGCGGTCGAGGTTCGACAGGTCATAGACGCCGCGGAACTCCGGCCCGTGGACGGACACCAGCGACCCCGTCGCGACGCCGCCGCGGTCGAGGGTGACATCGTCGCCCGGCGCGGCGATGGCGGCTTCGGCCAGGGCGCGGAGCAGCGGCAGGGTGCGCAGCACCGGATGGGCGAACACCGCCTGATGCGCCGCGCCCCAGCGCCATGCGGCGGGATCGGCGCCGAAGCGGGCGGCGAGGTCGGCGGCGGCGCGGTCGAGACTGTCGGCCAGCAGCCCGGCGCAGTCGCCGCCGCACCAATGCGCGCCGGCCGGCGACAGCGCATAGGGCAGCAATTGCGGCCACGGCGCCACCGCCGCCGCGCCCTCCGGCGGCACCCCGATCCGCTCCAGCAGCATGGCGTAGAGGCGCTGCATCCAGGCGTTGAACACCAGCGGCTGCGGCGCCTCGCGGGCGGCGGTGCCGTCCCAGTCGGCGAGCAGCGCCAGCGCGGCGCGGCCGAGCGGCGTTGCCGGGGTGGCGGCGCGCAGCCGCGCCAGCAGCGCCACCGCCGCCGGATCGACGATGTCGCTCTGCATCGCGGCGAAATCGCCGGTGCTGCGCGGCCCGGCGGCGTCGAGCAGGGTGCGGATGCGCTGCGCCCGCCAGTCGTCGAACCAGTCGCGGCCGAGGAAGATCGGGAAATCGGCCGGGGCGATGCGGTCATTGGCGTTGACCAGCCGGCCGCTCTCGGGTGCGACATAATGCGGCAGCGCCGCGCCGCTGGCGAAGCCGGTCCAGTCATGCGCGCCATCCGCCCCCGGCTGCGCGCGCGCGCCATCGCCGGCGCGGCGGAGCGGCACGCGGCCGGTGACGAACAGGGCGATGCCGGCAGGGTCGGCCACCGTCAGGTTCTGCACCGGCGCGGTGATCTGCGGCGCCGCCCGGCCGGCCGCGGCGACATCCTCCGCCCGGTCGAGCGCCAGCAGCCCGGCCGCCGCGGTGTCGCCCGGCGCCAGATCGGCCGCCGCCAGCGCCAGCAGCGGCCCGTTCGGGTCGATCAGGTCGCTGATCACCGGCCCGTGCCGCGTCTCGCGCACCAGCAGGGTTTCGTCCGGCCGGCCGCGCACGCGGATATGCTCCTCGCGCAGGGTGAAGGCGGCGGGGCCGTCCGGGGTCTGGTAGCGGCCGGCGCCGGCCGGGGTCTCGATGAACAGATCCTGCGTGTCGGCGCCGGTGGTGGTGAAGCTCCAGGCGATGTGGCCGTTATGGCCGAGCACCAGGAACGGCACGCCCGGCGCGGTGGCGCCGACCCGCAGGCCGCCCGGCCATTCGATGCGCGCCAGATACCAGACCGCCGGGAAGCCGAAGCCGAGATGCGGGTCGCCGGCGAGCAGCGGCGCGCCGCTGCTGCTGTGGCGGCCATCGACCGCCCAGGCGTTGCTGGCCTCGTCGGGCAGGGTGAACGGGGCGGGGAAGTCGGGCACCGCGGCGGCCAGCCTTGCGGCGAGGCGCGACAGCGCCGGATCGGGCAGCGCGGCCTGCGGCTGGCCGGCGCCGCTGCCCGGCGGCCAGAGCTCATCGACCGCGGCCGGCGACATTTTGCCATCGAGCAGCAGCCGCGCCCGCTCCATCCGCCAGTTGCCCGACAGATAGAGCGCCATCGTCTTGCCCCACAGCAGGCTATCGACCGGGCGCCACGGTTGCGGCGCGCCGAAGACGACGAACTCGGGGGCGGCGAAGCGGCCGCGCGCGGCGATCCAGGCGTTGACGCCGCGCGCATAGGCGTCGAGCAGCGCCAGCGTGTCGGGCGGCAGTTGCGCCAGATCGGCGAGGGCGCGCGGACGCAGGCCGAGGGTGCGCATCCAGCGATCGAGCGGCAGCGTCGCCGGGCCGACCAGCTCGGACAGTTCGCCGCCGGCGGCGCGGCGCATCAGCTCCATCTGAAACAGCCGCTCACGCGCATGCAGCCAGCCGAGCGCCGCGGCGGCGTCGGTCTCGTTGCC
Organism: Pseudomonadota bacterium; assembly: GCA_021845985.1. GTDB lineage: Bacteria > Pseudomonadota > Alphaproteobacteria > Acetobacterales > Acetobacteraceae > JAFKFJ01. The sequence goes on from JAJZES010000038.1 coordinate 127,455, forward strand.
GGCGCGAATCCGCGGGATGCCGTCGGCGTCGAGGTCGATCGTCACCGGCGCGGCGAGGCCGGGAATCGCGGCGTCGATGCTGCCGCCCGGCAGCGACAGCCAGACCAGCGCCGCCAGCGCGACGCCGACGAGCAGCAGCAGCGTCGCCACCAGGGCGGCGAGGCGGCGGAGCAGGCGGCCGGCGCGGCGCATCAGCCGGCGGTCGGGAAGCTGAGGCCCCGGTAGATTTCGCCGAGGCCGACGGCGATGCCGAGCGCCGGCAGGTCGATGACGGCGTCGAGGCCGCGCATGCCGGCGTATGTCCAACGACGATCGGCTGCGCGCGACCACAGGATCGCCTCGGGCGATTGCGGCTCGACCAGCAGGATGTAATCGAGCGACGGGATCGATTTGTATTCTTCGAGCTTGCGGGTCTGGTCGAGCCGGCGGGTCGCGCGCAACAACACTTCGACAACCAGCCTCGGACGTGCCGAGTAGGTCAGGCTGTCGTCTGCGTCGCCACAATCGACACCGACATTCGGCCGCCGGACGTTGCCGTTCGGGATACGGATGGCGATGTCGGCGGTGAACGGCGCGCACGCCGTGTCGGGGAGCTGATTGCCCAGGTTCCGCGCGAGATTGGAGACGATCCGGTCATGCCGCCGGCGCACGCCGGTCATCGCCACCGGTGCGCCGTCGATCAGTTCATGGCGCGCGTCCGGCTGTTGGAGGTCCCATTCGAGGAAGCTGTCCGCATCCATCCGGCGCGCCGCGGCCTGGCTCATTGCCGATGCCCCTTGTGTTCCGCCCGGATCATAGCTCCTGGCTGCCCCGGCGGGTCCATTGATCGACGCTGATGCGCGGCATCTCGAAGCGGTCGGTGATGCGTGAATACCAGCCGCCGCCGTGCATGCGCCCGATCAGGTCGAGTTTCGGCGTGTCGATATGGCAGCGTGCGGCGTCCAGCACCGCCTCGTCCTGCACATGGATGGCGAGGATTCGCCCCAGCACGATGGCCCGGTCGGCGGTGACGTCGAGCATGACGAACCGCTCGCATTCCAGCGCCACCGGGCTTTCGGCGATGCGCGGCGGGCGCACCTTGACGCTCGGCGCGGTGGTCAGCCCGGCCTCGGCCAGTTCATCGACATCGGGGGGAAACTCGATGGCGGTGACGTTCATCGCCGCGCGCGCGTCATAGGGCACCAGATTGACGACGAACTGGCCGGTGGCGCGGATATTGGCGGCGCTGTCCTTCCATGAGCCGGCCGGCGCGCCGGCGCGCAGACCGCCGATGCCCAGGCCGACGATCGGCGGGTCGCCGCACAGCGCATTGAAGAAGGAGAACGGCGCGGCATTGAGCCGCCCGTCGCGGTCCAGCGAGGTGATCCAGGCGATCGGCCGCGGCACGATCGTCGCGGTCATCAGCTTATAGCCGTTTTCGGCAGACAGTGCGGCGAGGTCGAACAGCATGCTTGGGTGCTCCGTGCTGCGCCTCAGTTTGGCCCGCCATGTCGTGCTGTCCAGCACCCGGACGGTGATCGCCAGGCTGCTTGTTACTAATTCGAATTGCCATCGGGCGCGCGACCGCGCCGCGGAATGACGCGGGCGGCGGCGGACGCAGCGGCGGCGGGATCGGCCGCCGCGGGCGGCGCGCGGGCGGAGCGCGGGCGCGCGGCGGACGCAGGCCGGGTGGCTGGCCCGACAGGATGGCGCGGCGCCGCAGGCGGCGAGGGGGGCCAGGATTGCGGAGAGCTTGGTTGCGGGGGGCGGGGGGAGGGTGAGCGGGGCGGCAGTTTTGGCCGGGCGACGCCGAGCATGCGGCAGAACGGGCGCAGCAGCCGGTCGATGCCCGGCGCCGCGTCGAGCAGCGCGACCATGTCCGGCTCGCTCAGCAGATGCTGCAATTGCGAGGCATAGGCGCAGGCCGCCGGCACCGGCTGGCACAGCCAGCCGGTGCGTCTCGGCAGGCGGCGCGGCGGGGTGGCCGGCGGCCGGCGGGCGAGCGGCTGGCGGGGAGCAGCGCGCGGGGTGGTGGGCAACGTGCCGGCGCCGGCGCGGGCGGCGAGGCGGGTGATGCGCAAGGACATCTGTTTCAGCCGCGCCCACAGCAGCAGCAGGACGGGGATGGCGAGAAACCCGCGCGGCGCCCGTGCCGCCGCGGCTTTGCACACATCGTCGATGATGCGGGCGAGGCGTTCGACCGGCGGCAGGGGGGGGGCGAGGTTCACGAACGGAACAAGAACATGAAACCGCCCGGCTGGGCAAGCGGGTTGTGGCTCGGGTTGCCATCGGTGGCGCGGTCAGACGCGCCGCGCCGCTTGCTGCGGGGATTTTCCGGCCGGGGGTGGTGCCGCTCCCGTTCGCGGCTGTCCCGTGACATCTGATCTTGGAAAACCGGCTTGACGCGGGATTGGGTGGGATTGGCGCGCATGTCAGTGGGTTGTGGGGCATGGCGGGCGTTGGAGGTGTGACAGCGGAATTTGGAATTCGGGCGCCCGCTGGGGATGGTTCGTCACTCGATCCTGGGAATCAGGGGTGGCGTTCAACGGCGGCCTCTTAGAGTCCATTTCGAATCGGATCATCAACGGGCCAGCCTTTGCAGCAGGATGACGCAAGAGGCGGCGTAGAGGAACGCTTCGACGCTCTCGATCGTGGCCTCAAAGTCCTTTGCGAGGCGCCTGTTCC
>JAJZES010000016.1 GCA_021845985.1 Pseudomonadota bacterium
GGAACAGGCGCCTCGCAAAGGACTTTGAGGCCACGATCGAGAGCGTCGAAGCGTTCCTCTACGCCGCCTCTTGCGTCATCCTGCTGCAAAGGCTGGCCCGTTGATGATCCGATTCGAAATGGACTCTGAGTGGGGTAACCCGGCTGAGTGGGGTTTCTTTCCCGCCGGGCCGTGTTGCCAAGCGTTTTTTCTTGTTCCTAAAGCGCATCGCTTGGCCATCAAGCTATGCAGAAACGCCGCAGCAGCGGGCGGCGCCGCCCCTATCGGCCGCGCGTAGTGGGGACTGATAAGGGGACGAAAAAGCCGGCCCTCTATAAAATGGCGGATTTCTGCGCCTTTCCGAAGGAAGACTGGCGGATGGGGTGGGATTCGAACCCACGGTGCGCTCACACGCACGGCGGTTTTCAAGACCGCTGCCTTAAACCGCTCGGCCACCCATCCCAGGCCGGCGCCACGCTAGCGTCCTCCCGCCGCCATCTCAAGAAGCCTGCTTGCCCCGCCGCGCCGCGGCGCGTAACCAGACGGTATGACCTCGCCTGAGTTCGACTGCCTCGTTGTCGGCCGCGGCATCGTCGGGCTGGCGCATGCGCTGGCGGCGGTGCGGCTTGGGTTGCGCACCGCTGTCATCGATCGCGATACCCGCGCCGTCGGCGCCTCGATCCGCAATTTCGGCTTCATCACCGTCACCGGGCAGCAGGACGGGCTGGCCTGGCGGCGCGCCCGGCGCAGCCGTGACGTCTGGGCCGAGATCGCCGCCGGCGCCGACATCGCCGTGCAGCACCGCGGGCTGCTGATGGTCGCCCGCCGCCGCGAATCGCTCTCGGTCATCGACGAGTTCACCGAAACCCGCATGGCGGCCGGCTGTCGCGTGCTGCGCGGCAAGGCGCTGACCGCGCTGGCGCCGCCGCTGCGCACGAAACTGCATGGCGCGCTCTACAGCCCGCATGAACTGCGCATCGAAAGCCGCGACGCCATCCCGCGTCTCGCCGCCTGGCTCGCCGCGCTGCATGGCGTCAGCTTCCTGCCGCGCGCCGCCGTCCATGCCGTCGAACCCGGCCGCGTCCATACCGGCGCCGGCCGTATCGCGGCGCGGCACATCGTCGTCTGCCCCGGCCCCGACATCGTCACCCTGTTCCCCGAGCGGCATGCCAGCCGCGGCATCACGCTCAGCAAGCTGCACATGCTGCGGCTCGCCGCCCCCGGCTGGCGGCTGCCGGCGGCGGTGATGAGCGATCTCGGGCTGCTGCGCTATCTCGGCTATGCCGGCTGCCCCAGCCTGCCGACGCTGCGCGCGCGCGTCCTCGCCGAGCAGGCGCAGCACCTCGCCGACGGCATCCACCTGATCGCCGTGCAGAGCGCCGACGGGTCGCTGGTCGTCGGTGACAGCCATCATAACGACATCGCGCCGGACCCGTTTCAGCCGCGCGAGATCGACGACCGCATCCTCGACGAACTCTGCGCCGTGCTCGATCTGCCTGCGCCGCAGGTGATCGAACGCTGGATCGGCGTCTATCCGTCCGGTCCCGACAGCGCGTTCTGCGATGCGCCGATGCCCGGCGTGCGGCTGGTCAACGTCACCAGCGGCACCGGCGCCAGCACCGCCTTCGCCATCGCCGAGGAGACGCTCGCCGATCTGCTCGATCAGCCGCCGCCGCCGCATGCCCGAGAGGACGCCGCATGACCGATCCGACACCGCGCGTCCGCGCCGTCATTCTCGACTGGGCCGGAACCGTCGTCGATCACGGCAGCCGCGCGCCGATGGGCGCCTTCGTCCGCGCCTTCGCGTCGTTCGGCGTCGCCATCGCCGAGGCCGACGCGCGGGGGCCGATGGGCATGGCCAAGCGCGACCATATCAGCGCCGTGCTGCGCAGCCCGCCTGTCGCCGCCGCCTGGCACGCCAGCCACGGCCGCGCCGCAACCGAGGCCGACATCGACGCCATCTTCGCCATCTTCGAGCCGATGAACGTCGCCGCCATCGCCGACCATGCCGACCTGATCCCCGGCGCGCGCGACGCCGTGCGGGCGCTGGCGGCGCGCGGCATCCGCATCGGCTCGACCACCGGCTATACGCGGCCGATCATGGCGACGCTGCTGCCGCTCGCTGCCGCCGCCGGCTATGCGCCGGAGGTGGTGGTCTGCGCCGGCGATCTGGCGGCGGGGCGGCCCAGCCCGCTGATGATGTGGCACGCCATGGCGCAGCTCGGCGTCTGGCCGGCCGACCGGGTGGTCAAGGTCGATGACACCCCGGTCGGGCTTGCGGAGGGCCGGGCCGCCGGCACCTGGACGGTCGGCGTGGCGCTGACCGGCAACATCGCCGGTCTGTCGGCCGCGGCACTGGCCGGCCTCGCGCCGTCGGCGCGCGCGGCGCTCCGGGCGCGGGCGGCGGCGGCGCTTGCGGCGGCCGATCTGGTGATCGACAGCATCGCCGAGTTGCCCGCCGCCATCGCCGCGATCGACCAGCGGCTGCAGGCGGGGAGCAGCCCGGGCGGCTGAACGGCAGCGCCCCGGTTCGTCGCGGTGCGCCTGCCGCTGCGGGTCCTGGGCTGCTCGACCATGGCATCGACGCGCGGCTGAACGACGTCAGCGAAAGCGCCGCCAACGTCAGCGGCGGGCAGCGCCGCGGCTTCGACACCGCCGGCGAGATCGGCCTCGAAGTCGATCTGGACGGCGCCAGGTTGCTCGACCTGCCGGGGTTTGCCGTGCATTCGGTGGTCGTCCAGGGCAACGGCCGCAGCCTGTGCCGGGACTATCTCGGCGACCGGCTGGACGCGGTGCAGGAAATCTATTGCGGGCGCGGCAATGTGCTGGCGCATCTCGTCGATCTCTATGGCGAGCAGACCCTCGCCGACGGCCGCATCGACATTGCCGCCGGCTGGCTGCCGGTCGGCACGTATTTCGCCACCTCGCCGATCTATTGCGACTTCATCAACGCGGCGATCTGCGGCAACCCCTATCCGCTGCCGCTCTCCGCGAGCGAGCCGGCATGGCCGCAGGCGACCTGGGGCGGCCAGATCCGCTACATGCCGAGTCCCTGCGCCTATGTCATGGCCGGACTGTTCGCGGCCTCGCCGACGGGCGGCGGCCCGTCCGGCTGGAATTTTGGCTAACCGGCCGCCTCCGGCCTCTCCGTGCCGGTGGAACTCGGCTGGCAGCCGAGTTTCGGGCCGCAGCAACTGATCGGCCACTATAAGATCGGCGTCGATGTGGACACCTCGCGCTATCCGCTGCTGTCCGGCAATGGCGCCACGTCCGGGCGCCGGATGTATTACCTGCTGCTCGATCAGATGCTGTGGCGCACCGGTCGCGCCGACACCGACGGTCTGATCGCCTTCGCCGGCGTCGTGCATGCCGACGCGGCGGTAACGCCGCTGGCCAACCATGTCTTCGGCGGCGTGGTGACCACCGCCGCAGCGCTCGGACGGCCGCAGGACACGATCGGGCTGGAGGCAAGCTGGCTTGCGCTCAGCAGCGCTCTGACCGCCGCCGCGCCGATCGACCTGAGCCTCGGCCTGCCGGCCGCGGTCGGGCAGGGCGCGGCACCCGGCAGGCTGGCGCACGAGACGATCCTGGAATGGATTTACGTCGCCTTCATCTGGCAAGGCGTCGCGCTGTCGCCCGATGTGCAGTACGTCCGCCATCCCGGCGCGACCGGGCACACGCCGGACGCGCTGGTGCTCGGGCTGCGCAGCAGTGTGCAGTTTTGACCGGCTGGCGGCGCGCCGCGGTCGGGCCGCCGGCCGGATATTCTTGACACTCATGTTAATATCCATTCTCTAGGCGTGAATGTTGAAAACCACCATTCCGCCTAGGGTATTTTGCCTGCTGGCGCTGGCTCTCGCTGCGGCCGCCGCCGCGCCGGCCGCCCGCGCCCAGACGCCGGATCAGACGCTTGCGGCGCTGGCGCGGGCGGCACAGCCGGACTGGAGCAGTCCGCTGGTCACCACCTCGGCGCTGCTCGAACAGCGGCTGCGCCTCGATCCGCAGGTGCAGCACTCCGGCAACGGCAGCAGCACGGTCAATCTCGACGGCGGCAAGGGCATCGACGTTATCGTCGCCCCCGCCGTGGAGCTGCAGATCGCCGCAATGCCGTACGAAATCCGCAGCGGCGCCGGCGCCTTCTCCGGCATCGGCGACTGGCCGGCGATACGGCTCAAACAGCTTCTGGCGAGCAGCCCGCAAAGCGCCGCCAACTATGTCGTCTCGGCATGGCTGCAGCTGCAGGCGCCGATCGGCGCGCGGCCGGTGACCAGCCACGCGCTCACCCTGCTGCCGACGATCGGCGGCGGCAAGGGTTTTGGACCGTTCGTGCTGCAGGCGACGCTGGGCATGGTCCTGCCGACCGCACGACAGGACGTGCTCGGCGTGCAATATCTCGGCAACGCCGCGCTGCAGCTCCATCTCGGCGGGCTGTTCTGGCCGCAGATCGAGGCCAATGCGGCGCAATTCGCCTTCGGTCAGCGCGACGGCAAGCGGCAGGTGATGCTGACCCCCGGCGTCGTCATCGGCCGCTTCTCACTGACCCGGCGGCTGGCGGCCACCATCGGTGCCGGCTATCAGGTGGCGCTGGCGCCGGCCTATCGGCCAACGCCGCTGCTGCCGGCCTATGACCATGCCTGGATCACCACCGCGCGGCTGGGGTTCTGAGGCGGAGCGCGCTCACACCGCGGTCGGCGTCGTTGCCGCGCGCGTGCGCATGCGCTGGGCATAGACGTTGACGATCAGCGCCAGCAGCAGGATCACCCCGCGGATGAGGATTTTCAGGAAGCTGTCGATGCGGATGTGATCAAGGCCGTTGTTCAGCACGCCGAGCACGAACAGGCCGACGATGGTGTTGCCGATGCCGCCCTGGCCGCCGAACAGGCTGGTGCCGCCGACGACGACGGCGGAGATGCTGTCGAGCAGATAGGTGTCGAACTCGTCCTGCTGCGCGCTACCGAAATGCGCGACGCCGAGCATGCCGGCCAACCCCGAGCAGACCGCCGAGATCACCATCACCGCGGCGATGATGGCGCGGGTGTTGATGCCGGAAAACTCCGCCGCCTCGCGGTTGCCGCCGGTCATGTAGACATAGCGGCCGAAGCGCGTGTAGGTCAGCACGACATGCCCCGCCAGCAGCACCAGCGCGGCGACGATGACGATCCACGGCACCGGCCCGATCGAACCGTTGCCGAGCGTGGCGATCAGCGGCGGCACGTTATAGGCGATCTGGCCGCGCACCAGCATGGCGCAGACGCCGGCGCCGATCTGCAGCATCGCCAGCGTCATGATGAAACTCGGAATGCCGATCACCGTCATGCCGAACGCGGTCGCCAGCCCGAACAGCACGCTGGCGGCGAGCGCAATGACGATCGCGACGATACCGGGCAGCGGGATGTTGGCGATGTTCACGCTGCTGTCCTGCAGCGTGAAGAACGCCACGACGATGCCCACCGCATTGCCGACGCTGGCCACGCTGAGGTCGATCTCGGCACACAGGATGACGAAGGTAAGCCCCACCGCGATGATGCCGGTGACGGAAATCTGCTGCAGAATGTTGGCCAGATTGTCGAGCGTCGGAAAGCTCGGGCTGAGCACGCTGAACAGCGCCACCAGCACGATCAGCGTGGCAAACGGGGCGATGTTGCGCAGTCGGCTGCGCAGCCAGTCGCCGCGGGCACGCGACGGCGCGGCGGCGCCGGTGGCGGAGCTTGTCATCAGAACGGCAACCCTCTCATGCGGCGGCGAGCAGGCGGTCTTTGCTGACCACCTCGCCGGAAAACTCCTGGGCAATGCGACCGCGCTTCATCACCAGGATGCGGTCGGCCAGCGACAGAACGGTTTCCGGCTCGGCCGAGACGACGACGACGCCGATGCCCTCGGCACGCAGCGATTTGATGATTTTCAGCACATCGTCCTTGGCGCCAACATCCATGCCGCGGGTCGGTTCGCTGAGCAGCAGCACCTTCGGCAGATAGGTCAGCCATTTGGCCAGCGCCACTTTCTGCTGGTTGCCCCCCGACAGGGTGCCGAGCGGGCGATCGACCAGGGGGGGACGGATTTGCAGCGACTTGACATGCCGCGCGGCAATCTCGCGCTCCGCCTCCGGCCTGACCCACAGCCACGAAATCCGCTCCAGAATGCTGATCGAGATATTCTTGTACACCGGCTCCATATGGAACAGCATGGCGCGGCGGCTTTCCGGCACGAACGCGATGCCGGCGCGCCGCGCCGCCGCGGTATTGCGCAGATGTGCCACCACGCCGCCGATGCGCACCGAGCCGGCATCCAGCGCCAGCTTGCCGAACAGCGCCCGCGCCAGTTCGAGCTGACCCGACCCCATGAAGCCGTAGATGCCGAGCACTTCGCCGGCCCGCACATCGAGCGACACATCGGCGAAACTGCCGGCGCTCGACAGGCCCTGGGCGGCCAGCACGACCGGCGCCTGTGGCTTGCTGTCGAGGAAAATCTCGCCGGTGTAGCTCTCCTCCAGCTCCTCGTGGCCGGCGCCGATCATCCGTTCGATGATCCAGTGTTTGTCGATCTGCGGCACCGGTGCCGTCTCGATGCGGCGTCCGTTGCGGAAGATCGTCACCGTGTCGGAGACGCGCAGGATGTCATCGAGAAAATGCGAGATGAAGACGAGGCTGTGGCCTTCGTCGCGCAGCCGGTGCAGCAGCCCGAACAGCCGCTCCACCTCCGGTGGTGACAGCGCCGAGGTCGGTTCGTCGAGGATGATGATGCGCGCACCGGAAAACAGCACCCGGGCAATCTCGACCAGTTGCTGCAGGCCGAGCGGCAGGTCGCCGGCCGGCAGGCGCGGATCGACGTCGATGCCGAGACGGTGGAGCTGTTCGCCGGCGATGCGGTACATGGTCGGATAATCGACCAGCCCGAATCGGTTGAGCGGCTGCACCCCGAGCAGCACATTCTCCGCCACCGACAGGTCACGTACGATCGACAATTCCTGATGCACCATGCCGATGCCGGCGGCCTTGGCGTCGCCCGCCGAGCGGAACCGCATCACCTCTCCGGCGATGCGCATGGTGCCGTGATACTCGCCATGCACGCCGGCGATGATCTTCATCAGCGTGCTTTTGCCGGCGCCGTTCTCACCGACCAGACCGTGGACCTCACCCCTGCACAGGGTGAAGTCCACGTCGGTCAGCGCCGCCACACCCCCGAACGATTTGCGGATGCCGACGAGTTCGAGCAGGGGTGGGCGGTCCATGCGAGGCGATCCGCGCGATCAGATCAGGAAGTGCTCTTCCATCCACATCATGCCGGGCGCATTCGCCTTGGTGACGACCGGCCCGTCGGTGATGATGTTTTTCGGGATGGTGCCGTTGCCCATGCCGGTCTTCTCCCCGGACACGACGGCGGCGACACCGGCGATGATGGCGCCGCCGTGGATGCGGCAGGACGGATTGCGCACCGTGGCCAGCATGCGTCCGTCGGACACCGCGGCCAGCGCCGGCGGCATGGCGTCGCAACCGCCGATCTTGATGCCGGTGCGGTTATGCGCCTTCATCACGTTGTAGGCGGCCAGCGCCATGTCGTCATTGTGGAAATAGGCGGCGTCGATCTTCGGGTATTTGGTCAGCAGCGTCTCCCAGATGCGCGCCACCTTGGTCACGTCCCAGTCGCCGGGGGTGGAATCGACCACTTCGACTTTCGGATACTTCTTGACGATGCTCTCGAACCCGCGGGCGCGGCCCTGCGCGCCGGTGTGGCCGAGCGCACCCTGGGTCATCGTCACGATGCCTTCGCCGCCGATCGAGTCCATCAGCGCCTGGGTCACCGACGCGCCCATGAACTCGTTGTCGGGGGCGAGGAAGCTGTGCACGTCGATCTTGTCGAGCGGGGCGATCAGCGTGTCCATGTCGATGACCGGGGTGCCGGCCTTGATCATCTTCTCGACCGGCGCCGTCAGCGTGCCGATGCCGAACGCCTGGATGGCGACGAAGTCCCACTTCTGGCTGGCCATATCGTCGATGGCGGCGCGCTGCTTGGTGGCCGACAGCTCGCCGTCGAACCACGTCACCTCGACGTTGTAGAGCTTGCCCCAGTATTCGGCGGCCTGCTTGCCCTGCGCACACCAGGTCGCCTGCAATCCGGCATTGGAGAATGCCGCCTTCAGCGGCTTGTCAGAGCGGCCGGCGGCCATGGTCATTTCGGCGGCCATGGCGGGCGTGACGCCGAACGCGCCGAGCAACGCGGCCCCGGCAAAGCCGGCGCCGGTGCGCAACATATCGCGCCGATTGGCGGTGGAATCCGTCATCGCTTTTCTCTCCCCGATCGCGCCGGCCCGGTGCGCGGCGCGGTAATTTTCTTGTCTGACTTTTGTGCGCCCGTAGTGTGGCGCTTGTCAACGCCCGTCGTTTCGTCGCGGGCGTTTCGCCGCCTCAGGGCGCCGCCTCGCGCTTGGCCAGCGGCACCGAGAATTGCGGTTCGGTGTCCCAGGGGAACAGAATCCAGGTATCCTGCGATACCTCGGTGACGAAGCTGTCAACCATCTCCTTGCCCGCCGGTTTGGCATAGACACAGGCGAAATGCGCCCGCGGCAGCAGCCCGCGCACCACCCGCGCGGTACTCCCGGTATCGACCAGATCATCGACGATCAGGAAGCCGCTGCCGTCCCCCGCCGCCACCGGCGGCTTGGTCACCCGCGGCTGCCCCATCGCCTCCTCGTCATAGGTGACGACGGAGACGCTCTCGATCAGCCGCACCTCCAGTTCGCGCGCGATGATGGCGGCCGGGATCAGCCCGCCGCGGGTCACCGCGACAATCCCGCTGAGCGGGCGCAGCGCCATCAGCCGCCATGCCAGGGCGCGGGCGTCGCGATGCAGTTGGTCCCAGGTCACCGTATAATAATGCGTCGCCATCAGAACAGCTTTCCTCCGTTCGGCACATTCAGATCCGGCCGCAGCAGCACCACCGCGCCATCGGCGTCGGGCACGCCGAGGGTCAGCACCTCGCTGACGAACCCGGCGATGCGGCGCGGCGGGAAGTTGACCACTGCCAGCACCTGCCGCCCGATCAGCCGATCCGGCGCATAATGCACGGTGAGTTGCGCCGAGGACTGCTTGATCCCCATTTCGCCGCCGAAATCGATCCACAGCCGGATCGCCGGCTTGCGCGCCTCCGGGAAGGGCCTGGCGTCGCGCACAGTGCCGACGCGGATGTCCAGCCGATCGAAATCCTCGATGCTCGCCACGCGCCCGCGTCCTCGCCGCTTGGTCTCGCCGCCGTGTATCCCGCGAAGCCGGGCGGTTGCCAATGGGCATGCCGCGTGCGAGCAATCCTCACACGTCACGACCGCCGAGGACCGGCCCATGCGCGACTTCCATCTCCCCGGCCGCAGCCCGGCCTACGCCGCCCGCGGCATGGCGGCGACCTCGATGCCCGGCGCGACGCTCGCCGCGCTCGACGTGCTGCGCGGCGGCGGCAACGCGCTCGATGCGGCCATCGCCGCGGTCGCCGTGCTCGGCGTCATCGAGCCGCAATCGACCGGCATTGGCGGCGATTGTTTCTGCCTCTATGCGCCGGCGGGCGAGCGTCGGGTGGTGGCGCTGAACGGCTCCGGCCGGGCGCCGGGCGCCGCCACCATCGACTGGTACGAGCAGCACGGGATCACCGCGCCCGAGGACATCTCGCCGCACGGCGTCACCATCCCCGGTGCCGTCGGCGCCTGGGAGGCGCTGCTGGCGGCGCATGGCACGCGCGGGCTGAACGACCTGCTGCTGCCGGCGATCCGCTATGCCGAACAGGGCTTCCCGGTGACGCCGCGCGTCGCCGCCGACTGGGCGCTGCATGCCGACAAGCTGCGCCGCAGCGGCGCCACCGCCTTCCTGCCCGGCGGCGCCGCCCCCGCGCCGGGCGACCGCTTCGTCCAGCCGGCGCTGGCGGCGACGCTGCGCGCCATCGCCGCCGGCGGAGCGCGGGCGTTCTATGAGGGCGCCATCGCCGCCGACATGGTGGCGACACTGCGCGCCCGCGGCGGGCTGCACAGCGAGGCCGATTTCGCCGCCGGGCGCGTGGCGGCGCAGTTCGTCACGCCGATTCGCACCGACTGGCGCGGCTACGAGGTGTGGCAATGCCCGCCCAACGGTTCGGGCCTCGTCGTGCTGATGATGCTCGGCATCCTCGGCGGCTACGATCCGGCGCCCGATGGCCCGCTCGGCGCGACGCGGCTGCACCGGCATCTGGAGGCGGCGCGGCTGGTCTATCGCGACCGCGACGCCTTCCTGGCCGACCCGACGCAGGCCGAGGTACCGGTCGAACGGCTGCTGGACCCGGCCTATCTGGCGTCGCTGCGCCGGCTGATCCGTGACGACCGGGCGCTGCGCGACCTGCCGCGCGCCGGCGAGGCGGCGCTGCCGGCGCACCGCGACACGGTCTATCTCTGCGTCGTCGATCGCGACGGCAATGCCTGCAGCCTGATCAACTCGACGTTCCACAGCTTCGGCTCCGGCATCCTGGCCGAGCGGTCGGGGGTGATGCTGCACAATCGCGGCCTCGGCTTCCGCTTCGAGCGCGGCCACCCGAACTGCATCGCGCCGAACAAGCGGCCGATGCACACCATCATCCCCGGCATGCTGACCCAGAACGGCGAGGCGGTGATGCCGTTCGGCGTCATGGGCGGGCATTTCCAGCCGATGGGCCAGACCTTGTTCCTGACCAACCACATCGACTACGGGCTGGACGTGCAGGAGGCGCTCGACCTGCCGCGGGTGATGGCGCTCGGCGGCCGGGTCGAGACGGAGCGCGGCGTGCCGCTGGCGGTGATCGACATGCTGTCGCGACTCGGCCATGCGGTCGATCGGGTGGCGATGCCGCATGGCGGCGGTCAGGCAATCCGCATCGACCGCGCGCGCGGCGTGCTGATCGGCGGCTCGGACCCGCGCAAGGACGGCATGGCGCTGGGGTATTGAACAAGCCAATCGGACCGCAGGAGAACTATCTTGTCTAGAGCGGCATCACTGCGGACAGCGCACCGGAAATTACCCGTAAGTCAGATCGATGCAAAAAACTTCCTTAGAGTCCATTTGGAAACGGTTTCTCAACGAGCCGGGCGTCGTAGCAGCAGCACGCTTGAGGCGGCGTAGAGGAAGGCCTCGACGGACTCGATTGTGGCTTCGAAGTCCTTGGCCAGCCGTCTGTTTCGGTTGATCCAGGCGAAGAAGCGTTCGACGACCCAGCGCCGG
>JAJZES010000018.1 GCA_021845985.1 Pseudomonadota bacterium
CCGCACCGGCGCCCTTGCCGACGCCCACCATGATCGACATCGGCGTGGCCAGTCCCAGCGCGCAGGGACAGGCGATGATGACCACCGAGACCGCGGCCACCAGCGCATAGGCCAGCGCCGGCGCCGGGCCCCAGACCGACCAGCCGGCAAAGGCAATCACCGCCACCAGCACCACGGCCGGCACGAACCAGCCGGCCACTTGGTCCGCCAGCCGCTGGATCGGCGCGCGCGAGCGCTGGGCCTCGGCCACCATGGCAACGATGCGGGCCAGCATCGTCTCGCTACCCACTTTCTCCGCCCGCATCACCAGCGCCCCGGTGCCGTTCACCGTGCCGCCGATCAGCCGTTCCCCGGCCTGTTTTTCCACCGGCATGGACTCGCCGGTGACCATGGACTCGTCGACCGCGCTGTGCCCGTCCAGCACCACGCCATCGACCGGTACCCCGTCGCCCGGACGAACCCGCAGGCGGTCGCCGACGGCGATCCGCTCCAACGGGATTTCCTCGTCTGATCCATCTGCAAGTAGCCGCCGTGCGGTCTTGGGGGCGAGATTGAGCAGCGCGCGGATCGCCCCGCCGGTCTGCGCGCGCGCACGCAACTCCAGCACCTGGCCGAGCAGCACCAGGACCGTGATGACGGCGGCCGCCTCGAAATACATCGCGACGGTGCCATCCATGCCGCGAAAGCCAGCGGGGAAGGCGGCCGGAACGAGCACGGCAACCACGCTGTACAGCCACGCCGCACCGGTGCCGAGCGCGATCAGCGTGAACATGTTCAGGTTGCGCGTGACCAAAGAGGCCCAGCCGCGCGCGAAGAACGGCCAGCCGGCCCACAGCACCACCGGCGTCGCGAGCACGAGCTGGACCCACGCCGAGAGACGGGGTGCGATCATGCCGTGCAGGCCGAGCGCCGGCACATGGCCGCCCATTTCCAACGCGACAACGGGGATCGCGAGCCCGAGTCCGATCCAGAACCGTCGGCGCATGTCGGCCAACTCGGGATTGGTGCTGGTCTCAGCGACGGCTTGCAGCGGCTCCAGGGCCATACCGCAGATCGGGCAGGTGCCCGGGCCGACCTGTCGGATCTGCGGGTGCATCGGGCAGGTATAAATCGTGCCCGATGCCACGGCCTCGCCCATTGCCGGTGCGGCGGCTGGGAGCGGCGGCAGGTAGCGCAGCGGATCGGCGATGAACTTGGTGCGGCACCCGGCCGAGCAGAAATGGAATGCGTGGCCGTCATGCTCCGCCCGGTGCGGCGAGGTAGCCGGATCGACGGTCATGCCGCAGACCGGATCGGTGACCTTCTTGGAGGCAACCGCCGCCACGGTGTCGTCATGCCTGTGTCCGCTCATCAGCCCCTCCTCGCACCCACGTCCACCAAGGGGAGTGCTTCGATGGCGCTTGCACCCTATACCCCTCACGGGTATGGTATCAACATGCATGATGCGACGAGGAAGGCGGTTCAGGCCCGGTTGCGGCGAATCGAAGGGCAGGTCGGCGGCTTGCTGCGCATGGTGCAGGAGGATCGCTACTGCGTGGAAGTGTTGACCCAGATCAATGCGGTACGCGCAGCCCTGCACAAGGTTGAACAGGAAATCCTCCGCGACCATGTCGCGCATTGCGTTGCCAACGCATTCGCGTCCGGCGACGTGCTGGACCAGCGGCGGAAGGTCGAGGAACTGGTCGATACGGTCGGCCGCATGACGAGGTAATGGCGTTGCTGGGAGGCTGTGCGCAGAGGTGGTTGCGGGGACTGGTGGCACTGCTGGTGCTGGGCGGTGTGCTGCTCGCAGGCCTGTCCGGAACAGCCGCCGCCGCGCATCACGCTGCCTCTGGCAACGCCATGTTGATCGCGGCGGGCGTAACGCACGGGGGACCGTCGCCCTGCCAGCCTGACGAGCCGCACGGCATGCCCTGCTGCCAGACGAGTGCGTGCAGCATGGTCGTTGCGCCGCCCCAGATCGCCGCCGCGGTGGCCCCGCCGGTCGCGGGAAGCGTTGTTGCCTTCCTCCTGCCCACGCCCCGCCAGCCCGGCGGCACCATCCCTGATCCAGCACTGCGGCCACCCCGCGCCGCGATCTGAACCGTCGGTACGCTTTCTAGCGTCCGGCGGGAGGCAAGCCGCGTGATCGCCACCGCGACCGCGCCATTCTCGCTTCACTCGGATCGGACGCATTATGCGCAGTATTCTTCTTTCCCGACGCGGCTTGCTCGGCGCGAGCGCCGCTGGAATTGCCGCCTTCTCCCATCGTCCACGTGCCTTCGCCGCTTCGCCGCCGTTTCGCCTGACGGCCGGCCGCCGTACCCTGGAGGTAAACGGCAAGTCCGCTCCGGTGTTCGGCATCACCGGCCCGGACGGCACGCCCGGCGTGGTGCTCGACCCCGGCCAAAGGTTCGCCGTGACGCTTGCCAACCAAGCCGGCGAGGACACCATCGTCCACTGGCATGGCCAGACACCGCCCTATCTCCAGGATGGCGCGGTCGAGACGGGCGGTACTCTGATCGCGAACGGCGCGGACCAAGGATACGACTTCGTCGCACGCCCCGGCACGCACTGGATGCATTCCCATCACGGGTTGCAGGAACAGATGCTGATGGCAGCGCCGCTGATCGTCCGCACCGCCGAGGATGTGCGGGCCGACGCACAGGAGGCGACGGTGCTTCTGCACGACTTCACCTTCCGCGACCCGGCCGAGATTCTTGCGGAACTCGGCGGGCACGGTGGTCACGGCGCGGAAATGCCCGGTATGGCAATGCCTCAAAGCAGCGCCGCGCCCGAGACAATGGCTGGCGACATAGACCTCAACGACGTTGAGTACGACGCCTACCTCGCCAATGACCGCACCCTCGCCGACCCGCGGGTGGTGCGCACCGAGCGCGGTGGGCGTGTGCGCCTGCGGCTGATCAACGGCGCCACGACGACAGCGTTCTGGATCGACCTCGGCGCGCTCGACGGCACACTGATCGCCGTCGATGGCAACGCGGTGCGGCCCTTGGCGGTGCGCCGCTTCCCGCTGGCGCAGGGCCAGCGTGCGGACGTGTTGCTGGACCTGAAGGAGGCCGGCGCCTTCGCCGTGCTCGCACAACGCGAGGGCGACCGGCGGCGGACCGGCATCATCCTGGCCACGCCACAGGCCCAAATTGCCAAGGTGGCGTCGGAAGCGGACAGCGCGGCCGCGGCAGTGGATTTGTCGTTGGAGGCACGGTTGGCCGCCGTCCAGCCGCTGCCGCCCCGCCGGCCGGACGCGGTTCGCCGCATCGCGCTGACCGGCACCATGACGCCGTATGTCTGGTCGATCGACGACCGCACCTGGCGCGACCACCAGCCGCTCGTCGTTTCGCACGGCCAGCGCGTCGAGGTGACAATGGTGAACCGCAGCCGCATGGCGCACCCGATGCATCTGCACGGGCACCACTTCCAGGTCACGGCACTTGGCGACACGCGCATCTCGGGTGCGCTGCGCGACACCGTGCTGGTCCCGGTCAACGGCTCCGTCACCATCGCCTTCGACGCGGACAACCCCGGACACTGGCTCTTCCACTGTCACAACCTGTTCCACATGGCGACTGGGATGATGACCGAGATCGTCTACGACAAGGCCGCCTGAAACAAGCTGTCTGAAACCAGGAGAATTCAAATGACACCGTTCCGCAGCGCCGCGATCGTGGCAATCGTTCTCGCAGCCTCCACCGGTCTTGCCGTCGCGCAGACACAGGAGGACCACGCCGTCCATCACGAAGCACAGGCCACCACACCATCGGCGTCCGCCCCGCAGAGCGGCGCGCAGACGCAGGATCAGGACGAAGACCAGGATCAGGCCGGCATGATGGGTGGCGGCATGATGGGACCTGGGACGATGGGCGGCGGCATGAAGGGGCCAGGCGTAACGGGTCCGGGCATGATGGTCGGCGGCGGCGGCACGGCGCCGATGATGCGCATGATGCAGGGCATGACCGAGATGATGCAGGGCATGATGCAGATGATGCAGGCAACCAGCCAACCCGTGGCGCGGCCCGGCATGATGCCGGGCGCGATGATGGAGGGCCGCCTCGCCACCTTGAAGACGGAACTTGGCATCACCGACGCGCAGCTTCCGCAATGGAACGCCTTCGCCGATGCGCTGCGGGCGCGCATGACGGCAATGCAGGGCATGCGGGCGCAGATGATGCGGCAAGACAAGACCGCAAGCTGGCCGGAACGCCTCGCGCAGCATGAGCAGAGGCTGTCGGCCCATCTCGACGCGATGAAGACGATGGAGGGGCCGGTCACGGCATTGTGGGACTCGCTGTCCGCTGAGCAGCAGCGCAAGGCCGAGGAACTGATGCCCGGTCCGATGGGCATGATGGGCAGGATGTGAGGGTGTCATGCAAGATCTGGCGCATCCTTCGCCCACGCACACGCCGCTCTGGCGCACGCGCGGCGGGCTGGCGCTGTGCGGCTTCTTGGCGGTCGCCGGCTTCTACCTGCTCGCGGAGCACACCCTGCACGTGTTCTGGGCGTTGCCTTACCTGCTGCTGCTCGCCTGTCCGCTGATGCACATGTTCATGCATCATGGGCACGGCGGCCACGATCACGCGGGCCACGCTAACCAGACGGAGCAGCACCATGACCCATGAGACACCGGCCTACGGGCTGTGGGCGCTGGTCGTCCTGAACTCGGCCGTATTCATCATTTTCGCCTTCAGTTTCGGCAAGCCACAAACGCCGCGCGACTGGCGGTCCTTCAGCGCGTTCAGCGCCTTTATCGTGGCGCTGTTCGCGGAGATGTACGGCTTCCCGCTCACTATCTTCCTGCTGTCCGGCTGGCTGCAGGCGCACTATCCCGGCATTGACCCAATGTCGCACGATGCCGGGCATCTGTGGTCAACTTTGCTCGGCCTGAAGGGGAATCCGCACTTCAGCTTGCCGCATATCCTCAGCTACGTCTTCATCGGTGGTGGCTTCATTCTGCTGTCCTCGGCGTGGAACGTGCTGTACCAGGCGCAGCGGCAGCACGCGCTTGCGGTAGCGGGCGTGTATGCGCGGGTGCGGCACCCGCAATACATCGCCTTCATCGCGATCATGTTCGGCTTCCTGCTGCAATGGCCGACGCTGCTGACGCTACTGATGTTTCCCGTTCTGGTCGCGATGTACGTGCATCTCGCCCATGCCGAGGAAGCCGAGGCACGTCTGGCGTTCGGCGCCTCGTACGACCGCTACGCCGCCGCGGTTCCGGCCTGGTTTCCCCGTCTGTTGCCGGCCAGCGGCGGCCGGCACGGACTTCCCCACAAGTCATGAGGACGTGACATGCACGACGGTAGCATCATGGGTGGCGGTGGCATGTGGCTTGGAATGGGACTCTGGTGGATTCTCATCCTGGTCCTGGTGGTGCTCGGCATCGCCGCGCTCGCACGCTACGTGTTTGGCGGGCGGAACTGACGAACCACCTCACGTCGAGCAGGCCGGCGCAGCACAGGCGGCGTCGGCCGCTTTTCGCACGCGAGCGGCGGATCCGCCTTGCCCCGCTGCCATCACCCATCGCCACGACAGGAGATGATCCATGTCACAGGAACGACACTTCACGACGCGACGCGGCTTCGTCGCGGCGATGGGCTTTGGTGGTCTTGGCCTCTACGTGACGTGGGCCGCCTATGGAGCCTCGCCGCTGCCGTTCTTCTCCACACACGCAAGCGACGACGCGGATGCCCATGGCGGGCATATGATGCGGATGGCGGAAGACACCGACCACGCCGATCCGTCGATGAGCGGAATGCACGAGGGTGGGCCACTTTCACCCGTGGAGTTCACGCGCCGCCATGCCGAATTCCTGACACGGTTTCAGGAAGCCGACGGCTCGGTCCGTCCAGTGGCAGTCCCGGCTGCGCCGGTACACGAACCGGACAGCGCGATGGCCGGGCATGATCAGGCGGCGATCAAGCATGGGATTTCGACGGCTGAGCCGATCGAGGTGTATTTCCTGGCCGGCCGCTTCTCCTTCGAGCCCGACAGGCTGAAGCTCCGGGTCGGTCAACCGTATCGCTTCCAGATGATGGCGAGCGATGTCGCGCACGGCGCTTCGATCGCGTTCGGCCAGGCAAGCCGCATCGTGCGCTTGCGCCCCGACATGGTGACAACGCTCGACCTCACCTTCCTGCAGGCAGGCACGCATCTCGTCTACTGCACCGTCTATTGCGGGCCCGGGCATGACGGCATGCGCGGCCTGATCACCGTGGTCTGAGGAAGAAACCATGACGGAGATCACATTCCCGGCCGGCGCGGCGAATCAGGCCGAGGCCGATCGGGGGCCGCTCTCCGCGCGGATCGCGGCACTGCCGCGCGTGGATCGCCGGCTGCTGCTGGGGTTTGTTTGCGTCTCGCTGCTGGCGTTGGTGCTGGGGCTCGGTTTCGGGCTGACGACGGCGCTGGCGCGCGGGGGGATGATCGCTCTGGATGCCGACAGCGCGTATCGGGTTTTGACGCTGCACGGCACGTCGGCGTTCTTCTGGTGGCTGTATCTCGCGCAGGTGGCGCTGATGATCGGGCTGGCGGCCGGGGAAAGCACGGAAGGGCTGAAGGCGCGACCGTTGATCATCGCGGGCGTCGTCGTGCTCGTGTCCGGGCTGGTCCTGTCGGAGGGCACCGCTCTGCTGCGCACGCCCTTGCTGTACGACGCCAATCCCGACCTCGGGCGGGAGGACCCGCGGGCGGTTGCCGGGATGGCCGGGGGGCACCTGTTGCTGGCGCTTGGGCTGGTGCTGACCAGCCTGGCGGCGATCGTCACCGTGCTGCGAGCCCGTGACAGGGTGACCGGGGCGATGACGGCGATGGGGTTCGGCGTGCTGGCCTGGGCGGGGTTCCTGATTGTCTCGGCTATCGCGGCGGTGAACGCGTTCCTGCCCAACCTCCTTTGGGCATTCGGGCGCGGGGCGTTCCCGGCCGACGCGGCGACGGAATGGCACATCCTTTTCCACAACCTGCACTACCTGCCGCTGATGGCGACGGTGCTGACGTGGTATGCCCTGACGCAGGAGACGACCGGGACAACCTCGGCGTTCGGGTCGGGCTTTTCCAAGGTGGTTTTTTCGTCCTACCTCGTGTTCGTGCCGCCGACGTCGCTCTACCACATGTTCCTTGAGCCGAACCTGGCGGAGAGCGTGCGGGTGACCGGGTCGCTGCTGTCGTTGTTCGTGTCGGTGCCGACGCTGACCGCGTTCCTGGTGATCGTTTCCTCGCTGGAACTGGCGACGCGGGCGAAGGGGACGCCGGCGGGGCTGTTCGGGTGGATCGGGCGGTTGCCCTGGGGCAATCCGGCGTTCTCCGCGATGGGCGTGGCAATCGTCTCGACGCTGCTTGGCCTGGTGTTCGCCTTCGTATTGATCCAGGAGAAGTTCGCGCCGCTGATCAGCGATACGCTGTTCGTGCCCGGCTATTTTCACTTCTTCGCGGTGGGGGCGGTGACCGAGACGTTCCTGGCGGGGTTCCTGGTGATCATCCCGGCGCTGACGGGGCGCGCGGTGTGGCAGCCGCGGCTGATGGCGGCGATGCCGTGGCTGGTGCTGGTCGGGCTGGTGATCTTCGGGGCATGCGGCATGCTGGCGGGGCTTCAGGGCGTGCCGCGGCGGACGTTCGACATCGCCTATGACGGTGCGGCCCCGGCCGGCTGGCATGCGCTGATGGTCGGGTTTGCCGTCGGCGCGATGGTGTTCGCCAGCGGGCTGGCCATCGAGTTGTTCGGTGTCCTGCGCATGCTGGTCGGCGGCAAGCGGGGCGTGCCGATGGCGGCGATGGCGCCGCGCCCGGCCGGTGTGCCGGGGGGTGCCGCATGGACCGGGCCAATCGCGGTGGTTCTGCTCGTCGCGCTGATGACGGGCGCCACGATCGGCACGTTCGAAGTGATGCGTTCGCTGCCGATCGTCGTGGTTGGTGGCCATGCGGGACATTAGCGCCGCGGTATCTCGGAGCGAACTCGAAAGGAGATCATCGTGAAGATGCGATCCATCCCGCTCGAGGCGGGGCTTGTGCTCGGCGTGGCCCTGGTATGGGCCGTCCTGGCCGCCGTCTATCGTTTCTCGCCGGCCCTCGGGATGCCCGGATATGTCCGGGTCTGGGGGGCGGGGGCCGTCATGTTTCTGGCGCTCGCGATGCCGCTGCTGCGCTGGCGTTAGGTCGGGGATGGAGACGGCCACGCGAACTAGACGAGGTGGTCGGCGAGCCACAGCCAGCCTCCGCCGGCTTCTCCGCCCGCAGCACGAGAAACGCGGCGCCGATGCCGGTGATCCGGCCGAGCCAGGGATCGAGCGGCGCCATCACCCAGGCCAGCGCGGCCAGGGGCGGGTAAAACACCGCGCCACGCAGCGCCCGCACCTCAAGCCCGGCGCCGGCGGCCAATCGTCGCAGCTCGCCCCCCGTGCGGAAATGGGCTGCACGCCAGAGCCGATTTCCGAGCCAGCCGCGGATGCGCCGGCGAAGCGCCCACAGGTTCCAGCGCCCGAGTTCACCGATCACCACCGCCCCGCCCGGCCGCAGCACGCGCGCGATCTCGCGAAAGGCAGCCTCGGCGTCCGGCACGAAGCACAGCACGGTCACGGTGACGACGACATCGAACCGCTGATCGGGAAACGGCAGCGTCTGCGCCCGCCCGGCCGCGAAATCCACGCCGACCCCGGCGGCGGCGGCGCGCGAAGCCGCCGCCCGCAGCATGGCCGGATCGGAATCGAGGCCGACCACAAGCGCGCCGAGCGCCGCCAGACGCACGGCCAGCTTGCCGTCGCCGCAGCCGAGATCCAGCACCGCGCGGCCGGCTACGTCGCCGAGCAGGTCGCGCAGCAGCACGTCTTCCAGCCGGTCGGTGATCCGGCCGAGCGTCGAAGCACGCCAGCCGGCATAGGCCCGGGCCATGCCAGCGACGCCGCTCATCGCCGCGGCATCATCAGCGCCACCACAAGGCCGGAAACGAAGGTCAGCCCACCGATCGCGGCGATCGCGGCGGCAAGGCCGAAGGCATCGCCGATCGCTCCGGCCAGCAGCGCGCCGACGGCGTAACCCATGTCGCGCCAGAAGCGGTAGACGCTCAGCGAGCGCGCCCGCGAACTCGGGTGCGCCACGTCGGAGATCGCGGCGATCAGGGTCGGATACACCATCGCGGTGCCGAGCCCCAGCAACAGGCTGGCCAGCAGCCACCAGCCGAACCCGTCCAGCGCCGCGATCATGAACAGGCCGAGTGCCTGCACCCACATCCCCCAGGCGATCAGGCCCTTCCGGCCGAGCCGGTCGGACAGCGGCCCGGTGACGATCTGCAGAACGCCCCAGACCACCGGGTAGACGCCCTTGAGCGTGCCGATCCCCTCCACGCCCAGGCCACGGGCGGCGAAGAACAGCGGGAAGATCGCCCAGCTCATGCCGTCGTTCAGGTTGTTCACCAGCCCCGCCTGGCAAATGGAGAACATCTCCCGATTACCGAACGAAGTGCGCAGGAACACGTCGATGAAGCGGGCGGGTGCGGCCGGGGCGTGGCGCGCCGCCTCCAGCCGCACATGCGCGGACGTGTCGCGCGCCAGCAGCACCGACAGCGCGAGCCCGAGCACGGCGTAGGCGATGCCGGGATAGAACGGCGCGGGGCGCAGCGCCCCGGTCGCGCTCGCGATCCAGCCGGTGGCGAAGGCGGTGAGTCCCACGGCGGCATAGCCGGCGAACTCGTTGAGGCCCACGGCGAGGCCGCGCGATTTCGGGCCGACGAGGTCGATCTTCATGATCACGGTCATCGACCAGGCGAGGCCCTGGCTGATGCCGAGCAGCAGATTGGCGGCGACGATCCAGTTCCAGCTTGGCGCCCAGATGATCAGGAACGGCACCGGCAATCCGATGGCCCAGCCCAGCACCAGCACGTGCTTGCGGCCCCAGTTGTCAGCCAACTGACCGGAGACGAGGTTGGTGAATGCCTTGGCGATGCCGAAGCTGGCGACGAAGGATGCCACGATCGCCGCCGAGGCGATGTGGAACGTCTCGCTCCCGATCAGCGGGACGACGGTGCGCTCCAGCCCGACCATGCCGCCGACCAGGGCGTTGATGAGCGCAAGCAGCGAGAACTGCCGCCAGTTCTCGCGCAGGCCGAGTTGGACGGCGGGCGCCGCCTCGCTCACGCCGTGCGGCCGGCGTTGGCAGCGCGCAGTGCGGCGGCCTGCGGCGGTGGCGGCGGGATGTCGGCCAGCATGGCGCGCACGAACGCGCCCTCGTCCTCGATGCCGAAGGCACGGTTGTGGCGCTTCTCGAATCCGATCGTCGAGGTCGGCTTGCCGGACAGCCCGCGCCCGCAGACCGAGCCGGAGAAGGCGCCGGGCAGCACTTCCAGATAGTCCGGCAGGGCGCGCAGCCGCCGGACGCTGGCGAACAGTGCCCGTGCCCCGTCTTCGGCGCTGGCGGCCAGTTCCGTGCGGCCGAGATCGCCGACCATCAGCGTGTGCCCGGTGAGGGCGAACCACGGTTCCTCCCCGCGCGTGCGGTCGCGCACCAGCAGGCAGATATGCTCCGGCGTGTGGCCGGGCGTGTAGACTACCTCGATCTCGACATTGCCGAGCGGCAGCACCTCGCCGTCGGACGCCTCCTTGTGAGGGTAGGTCACATCCGCGCCGGGGCCGAGCACGTACGGCGCGCCGGCGGCCTCGGCCAGCGCGCGGCCGGCGGAGAGGTGGTCGGCGTGCAGGTGCGTGTCGATCACGAAGCGGATCTGCAGCCCCAACGCCTCGGCGGCCCGCAGATAGGTCGCCGGGTCGCCGACCGGGTCCACCACGGCTCCGGCCGCCTTGCCGCCGCAGCCGAACAGGTAGGAGGCGGCGACCGGGTCGGTGTGGAGAAACTGGCGCAGGATCATGGAACCCTCCTTGTCGGCCGATCGGCCGGTCCGACCGCGGCGCGGCGTTGCTTGACAGGTGCGGGCGTTGGCCCATACATTCCAACGAATGCTGGAATCATGGATGGATGATGTCAAGCGCCAATCCGAAACGCGCCGTCTTCGAGCAGTTCGCCGTGGTCGCGCAGGCCCTCGCGAACGCGCATCGGGTGGAATTGATCGAGCTCGTGGCGCAGGGCGAGCGAAGCGTGGAGGAGTTGGTCCGGCTCTCGGGCCTGACGGTCACGAACGCGTCGCAGCACTTGCAGCAGTTGCGCCGGGCGGGGCTTGTGGTTGCGCGGCGCGCCGGCAAGCATGTGCTGTATCGGATCGCGGAGCGCGACGTGGTGGACCTGCTGATGGCGGTGCGTCGCACCGCCGAACGTGGCGTCGCGGAGATCGACAAGATCGTGCAGAGCTATTTCCATGCGCGGGATTCGCTTGAGCCGGTGTCGCATGACGAGCTGGCCGCCCGGCTCCGCGACGGCGTGGTGACGCTGCTCGACGTGCGACCGGGCGAGGAATTTGCCGCCGGCCACATCCCCGGCGCCGTGAACATCCCGCTCGACGAGTTGCCGCGACGGCTTGGCGAGTTGCCCGCGGACCGCACCGTCATTGCCTATTGTCGCGGTCCTTACTGTGTCTTCGCATTCGAGGCAGTCGCGACGCTGCGGGCCAGGGGCTATGACGCCCGCCGGCTGGCGGACGGCTACCCGCAATGGTGGGCGGCACGACGGCCGGTCGCAGCGGCGGTTGCATGACTCGACGACGCCGGTTCCGCCTGATCGATGAAAGGAACGAAACTGTGACAGATCCCCAGAACACCCTGACGAACGGCGTCGATGTCGGCAAGCTGCTTGCCACCATCGACGCCATCAAAGCGAACCCAGATCTGGCGAACTTTCAGTTCCGTGCTGAGACTGAGTGGAAAAGCGGTGGACATAGCCGCACCCGGATCCAGAGCTTCCATGGAAGCGGGCGCGGAGGATACGAGCCGCAGCAAGCCATTCGACATCGAGGCCGACGAGCCTCCGGTGCTGCTCGGCAGCAATGCCGGTCCTAACGCGGTCGAAATCGTGCTGGCTGGCCTCGCCTCCTGCCTCGCGGTCGGGTTTGCCTACAACGCTGCCGCGCGGGGCATTCGCATTGACGCGTTGACCCTCAGCGTCGCCGGCAACATTGACCTGCATGGCTTCCTCGGCTTGTCGGACAAGGTCCGGCCCGGGTACCGGGACATCCGGGTGACGTGTCGCGTGAAGAGTGACGCCTCACGCGAGCAACTCATGGAACTGTGCGATTACGTCCAGAAAACCTCCCCCGTGCTGGACATCGTCCGCAATCCCGTCGGCGTTTCCGTCGTGCTGGAAGCATAAGGCGGAGCACCGCGACCGTCGTCTGCGCCACGGGGTTAGTGGCCGTGCTGCTTGCGGGACGCTGCTGCACGAATGGAGCATGCAATGATGAAGGCTTTTTTCTCCTTCGCATGTGCGGGGGGTGCAGCGGTCCCACTGGTGCCTGTCCGGGCCTGGGCGGAAACACCGGTCGAACCCTACGGGTATGGCCCGCATATGATGTGGGGTTGGGGGTGGTACGGCATGATCTTCGGACCCCTGTTCATGATCCTGGTGCTTGCCGCGGTGATCGTGGTCGCCGTCCTTGCCATCCGATGGCTCGGCGGCCCCTGGTCGGCCGCTGTGCCGCCGCTCCATCCGCCACCGAGCCGGACGGCGCTCGACATCCTCAATGAGCGCTTCGCTCGCGGCGAGATCGACCAAGCCGAATACGAGGCAAAGCGGCGCCTGATTTCTCAAGTCTGACGGGTGCTCTCGTCCTCGGTCTGGTCGGATTCATCTTGATTGCTGCAAGCAAATTCCTTCCGCCAAGCCTGAACGCCGAAGCGCTCGGTATCGAAGGGGCAGGTTTCATATGCATGGTGGGCGGAAACATTCTGGCATTCCGGGCACGGCGGCAGGTAGGTTTGTCGTGTCGTGTTCCGCGCGCAGTGAGAACGTAGGCGCAATTCCGTAGCTGCGTTCTTGACGATCCCTTCGAGCGTGAGAAACAACGCTGTGTCGGCGGCCGGCCTCACGGTGGTGGCCGCCGCCTCCTGACCGGCTGATCCGCGTTCGCAACCGAGGGACCATGCAAGACAGACCTGCCGCCCCCAGCATTCTGGCCACCAAGCAGTACGGCGCACCCTCGGTGTTCCGGCCGGAGAACCTGCTGCGCGAGGCGCGCCGGCAGCGCGGCTTGCCGGAGCAAAACGTGCCGGCGGTCTGCGCGCTGGACCCGGATGGCGACCTTGCGCGGGCGCTGCGTCATTCAGGGCTGGGGCGGCCGGCGCCGGGCTGGGCCTGCTACCACACCGAACTGCTGGTGACCTTGTATCAGGGGATCGAGATCGGTGTCGTCGGTCTGGCGGTCGGCGCGCCCTTCGCGGTGCTGGTTGCCGAGCAGCTTTTCGCTTCCGGCTGCCGGCTGCTGCTCAGCGTCACCTCGGCCGGGCAGATCGTGCCGCGCGGGCCGACGCCCTATTTCGTGCTGATCGACCGGGCGCTGCGCGACGAGGGCACCAGCCATCACTACCTGCCGCCGTCGCTGTTCGCCGAAGCCGACCCGGCGCTCGCCGACCGCGCCTTCGGTGCGATGGCCGGCCTGCCCGAGCCGATGCATCGCGGCACAAGCTGGAGCACCGACGCGCCCTACCGCGAGACCGAGGACGCGATCGCCGCCGCGGCCGGGCATGGCGCGCTGGCCGTCGAGATGGAGGCCGCCGCGCTCTATGCCTTCGCCCGCGCGTGCGACAAGCCGGTGCTGTGCTTCGCGCACGTGACCAACCAGATGGCGCGGATCGAGGGTGATTTCGAGAAAGGCGAAGCCGACGGCGCGGGCGACGCGCTTGCCGTCATCGCGGCGGCCGCGCGCGGTTGCGGGTTCGCCTGACGATCAGCCCGCGTGCTCGTGCCGGTGATGCAGGTCCGGGTAGTGCGGGTGCCGGTGCGCAGGCCGGGTGTGACGGTGCACGTGCACGTGCGGTTCGCCCGGCGGATCGTCCGGCGCGTGCGCGTGCTGGTGGTGCTCGTCATGCGTGTGCGCGTGCTCGTGCGCCATCTCCCCGTGCACATGCTCATGTTCGTGCCGTTCGAGAAGATGCAGGGCAATGCCGATCGCCATCAGCAGCGCCGCGCCAAGCAGGCGGGCGGTGACTGGCTCGCCGAACAGCACCACGGCGACCGCGCCGCCGATGAAGGGCGCGGTCGAGAAATACGCGCCGGTGCGCGCGGTCCCAAGATGGCGCAAGGCCAGCACGAACAGCGTCAGACTGACGCCATAGCCCAGGAAACCGATCAGCCCGGCGCCCAGCAGCGTGGCTGGGGCCGGCGGCACGGCCTCTTGCGCCAGGGCGAGGCCGAGATTGACCGTACCGGCCGCCACCCCCTTCAGCATCGCGATCTGCACCGGATCGGCGCCGCTGAGCTTGCGCGTCAGGTTGTTGTCGATGCCCCAGGCGACGCAGGCGCCGGCAATCAGCAGCGCACCCCAGCCCACTCCCGCGGGGCCGCCCTGCCAGGACAGCAGCACCGCCCCGGCCAGTATGGCGAGCGCGCCGAGCAGGATGCGGCGATCGACGTTCTCGCGGAACACCAGCCAGGCGATCGCCATGGTGGCGAGGCCTTCGAGATTGAGCAACAGCGCCGCATTGGCGGCCGATGTGCGGGCCAGACCGAACATCAGAAGTACCGGCCCGACGACGCCGCCCGCGAGCACCACAAGCGCCAGCCAGGGCATGTCGGCCCGCCGCAGCGGCGCCTCCGCCGCGCCGATGCCGAGCGGCCGGCGGGCAAGCTGCACCAGGCCCAGCCCGATCCCGGAGCCGAGATAGAGCAGGCCGGCCAGCAGCCACGGGTCCACCGTGCCCAGCAGCAGCTTGGCAAACGGGGTACTGGCGCCGAACAACGCCGCCGAGGCCAGTGCCATCGGCGCGCCGGGCCAGGTCAGGGCGATGCGGTTCATCGTCGTGCGCTTACAGCATGAGGAACGGGATGTCAGGCGCTGCGCATCATGGTGTCCGCTGGCACGGCCCGTTTGCCCGGCAGCCGCGCGAACGGGCCATGCCAGCGCAGCAGCCGCAAGGCGTTGATCGTCACCAGCACCGTGGCGCCGGTGTCGGCGAGGATGGCCATCCACAGCCCGGTGACACCGAGCATGGTGGTGACAAGAAGCACCAGCTTCAGCCCCACCGCGATTGCCACGTTCTGCTTCACGTTCGCCAGCGTGGCCCGTGAGAGCGCGATCAGGTCCGCGACCCCCGAGAGACGCTCGTGCAGCAGCGCCGCGTCCGCCGTCTCCAGCGCCACCGCCGTGCCGCTACCCATGGCGACCCCGACGGACGCGGCGGCGAGCGCCGGGGCGTCGTTGATGCCGTCCCCCACCATGACGACAGGGCCGCGCGCCTTCAGCGCCTGGATTTCGCGCAGCTTCTGTTCTGGCAGGAGGTGCGCACGCACCTCCATGCCGAGGCTGGCGGCGATCGCGCGGCCGGCGCGCTCGTTGTCGCCGGTCAGCACCACGCTCGATAGCCCCATCGCCTTGAGTGGCGCGATCGCGGCGGCCGCGTCCTCTCGCGGTTCGTCGCGCAGGGCCACCAGGCCGAGGGGCTGCCCATCCGCCAGCACGACCACCACCGTCTTGCCGGCCGCTTCGAGCGCGGTGATGTCGTCCACGTTCGGCAACAGAATGCCCTGTTCCCGGGCATGGATGGGGCTGCCGACCACCACAAGCTGCCCTTCGACGATCGCCGTCGCGGCCTTGCCGAGGATGGCCCCCGCGTCGGTCGCCGCTGGCGCCTGGATGCCGCGCGACGCCGCCGCGTCGAGCACAGCGCGGGCGAGCGGATGGGCGGAGCCGGCCTCCACGCCGGCCGCCGCGCGCAGCAGGGCGGCCTCCTCCGTGCCCGGCATCGGCAGGATATCGGTCACGCGCGGCCGGCCGGCGGTCAGCGTGCCGGTCTTGTCGAAAGCCACCGTCGCGGCGCGGCCGATCGTCTCCAGCGCCGCTCCGCCCTTGATCAGCAGGCCGCGCCGCGCGCCGGCCGACAGGCCGGAGGCCATTGCGGCCGGCACCGAGATCACCAGCGCGCAGGGGCAGGCAATCAGCAGCACGGCAAGGCCGCGGTAGATCCAGGTCCAGTAGTCGCCGCCGAAGGCCAGCGGCGGGACCAGCATTACCAACGCCGACACCGCCATCGCAGCCGGCGTCCAATAGATCGAGAACTTTTCGATGAAGCGCTGCGTCGGCGCGCGGGAAGCGGTCGTCTCCTCGACCATGCGGACGATGCGGCTGATCGTGTTGTCGGACGCCGCCGCCGTCACCCGCACGCGCAGCAGTGCCACCGTGTTCACCGACGCCGCGATCACCGCATCGCCAGGGCCACGCGAGACCGGCATGCTCTCCCCGGTGACGGGACTTTCATCGACCGCGGACTGGCGTTCCACGATGATGCCGTCGCAGGGAACCCGGTCGCCCGGTCGGACCTGAACCAGATCGCCGAGCCGGAGTGCGTCGGCCGGAATCTCGGCGACGGCGCCACCGCGCTCGACGCGGGCAGTGCGCGGCATCAGGCTGCCCAGCGCCTTGATGCCGGCGCGGGCGCGGCCCGCCGCCACGTTCTCCAGCAACTCGCCGATGGCGAACAGCAGCACGACGATGGCGGCTTCTTCCGCCGCGCCGATGATCACGGCGCCGAGGGCGGCGACGCACATCAGCGTCTCGATCGAGAACGGGCTGCCCGCGCGGGCCAGCGCGACCGCGCGCCGGCCGAAGGGGAGTGCCGCCAGCAGCGTGGCGGCGGCAAATATCCAATACGCCTCGGCCGGGAACAGGCTCGCGCCGAGCCACGCGGCGGCGACAAGGCCGGCCAGCAGCCAGACCAGCGTCGCCTTGCCCGCGCGCCACCAGGACGTGTCGGCCTCATCGTCCTCGTCGCCATGGGCATGGACGTGGCCGCCCGCTTCCGCATGATTGTGGCCGTGATCATGCGCGTGGTCGTGGTCGTGGTCATGCGTCCGGGAGACGGCCGGAGCCGGCAGTGTCCCCGGCACCACCGCGTAACCGAGCCCCGCAACCGTGCGGGCGACCGTGGCCGGGTCGCCGCCGGGACCGAGACGGGCGGTCAGGGTCTCGGCCATCAGGTTGACCGAGACCTCCCGCACCCCCGCGACCCTGGAGACGGCCTTCTCGATCTTGGCGACACAGGACGGGCAATCCATGCCGCTGATCCGCCATGACCGGGTTTCTCCCGCATCTTCCCGCTCCACCAGTTCCGACATTCCCCGGCCTCACCCACTTGCTGCCGGCAAGATGGGACCTATAGTGACTATAGGTTCAAGCCCCTTTCCGCCGTTTTCTTGCCCGCCGGGATCGGCAGCCCGACACGGCCGGTAGCGGCCACAGCGCAAGGAACGAGACGATGAGCGATGCGGTCTATGCGATCGGCGACCTGGCCCGGCAAACCGGCACGAAGGTCGAGACGATCCGCTGGTACGAGCGCGACGGGATCATGCCCGCACCCGTGCGGACGGCTGGCGGCCATCGGGTCTATACCCGGCCCCATCTCGACCGGCTCGCGTTCATCCGCCACGCCCGCGAACTGGGCTTTCCGCTGGAGGATGTGCGGGCGCTGCTGCGGCTCGCCGACGACCCGGAACGGCCCTGCGATCAGGTGGATGCGATCGCCAGCCAGCACCTGGCCGCGGTGCGCAGTCGGATCGCCCGCCTGCAAGCGCTGGAGGCGGAACTCGCGCGCATGGTTGCCGTGTGCGGCCGGGGGCGCGTGGCGGAGTGCCGCGTCATCGAGGTGCTGGCCGACCAGTCGCACGCGCATTGCCTGCATGAAGGACATGGCGAGACAGGGTTGTAGCTCCTGCGCGCTTATGGCGTCGCACCCAGCTTCGCGCGCAGTGCGGCCGCGAGCTTGTCCGCATCGACATCCGACGGGAGCAGTTCGCTGAACGCCCCCGCAGGGTCCATCAGGTACAGAAAAGTCGAGTGGCTGACGAGATCAGCGCCAGATTCCTCATGCCGCGCTGGCGCGTAGTACACCCGATATGCCCTGGCCGCTTCGGCGACCTGCGTCTCGCTGCCGGTCAGGCCGATAATCCGCGGATCGAAGTTTGCGAGGTACGATGCGAGCCGCGCGGGCGTGTCGCGGGCAGGATCGACGGTGATGAACAGCGGCGCGATCTTGTCGGCGAGCGGCCCGAGCTTGTTGAGTGCAGCCGCCATCTTCTGCAACGTCAGCGGGCACTCGTCGGGACAGTTGGTGTAGCCGAAGAATACCAGCACCCAACGTCCGCGATAGTCGGCATGGGTGACGGCGCGCCCTTTGTCGTCGATGAGGTGGAACGGGCCGCCGATCGCAACACCCGCGGGGACGGCCGCCGTGTCTGATGCTGCGCCGCCGCCGGATGACGGCGCGGAGGCGATGTTGCCGCCGAACCCCAACTCGCGGACGATGATCGCGAGGACCAGCAGCGCGATCAGGCCGAGCGCGGTCCAGCGGATAATGCGCGGAACACCGGTCATCGTGCCGCCCCTGTCATGTCGTCCTTTGCGCGCCGGAACGCATCCATCACGGCGTCTTGCGTCAGTAGCTCGGGCAGCGCGATGCCCTCGGGTGCGTCCGGTCCATAGACCACGTCGAGCGGCACGCCATAGCGGCCGAAACTCTGCAAGTAGGCGGTGATGGCCGGATCGGGACGAGTCCAGTCTGCCCGCATCGTTACCACGCCAGGAGCGCGGAGCCAGTCCGCGACCGGCGCCCGGCCCAGTACGGCCAGCTCGTTGACCTTGCAGGTCAGGCACCAGGCAGCGGTCACGTCCACGAACACGACCTTCCGCTGCGCCACCAGCCGGTGCAGCCCCGCCTCATCGAACGGCTGCCACGGGTGGGCGGCTGCATTCGGTGCCGGTGCCGCGATCGGCACCGCCTGGCCGCCCAGCGCCGGGACCAGCACCGCGACCGTCGCCAGAACCATGGCCGCGGCTGCGGCAGGCCCGCGGCCCGAGGGCAGGCGGTGACGCCAGGCGAGCACGCCGAGCAGGACCGCGAGCGCCAAACCGGCAAGCAGCGCCGATGCCGCGCCGGTTTCCAGCGCCAGCACGGAGACCAGCCAAGCGGCGGTGCCGAGCAGCGCCAGCCCGAGAGCGCGGCGGAGCCAGCCCATCCATGGCCCGGGCCGTGGCAGCCACCCCACCAGCCCCGGCGCCGCGGCAACGGCCAGGAAGGGTGACGCCATGCCAAGGCCGAGGGCGGCGAGCACCATCGCGATGTCGAGCGGCCCGCCCGTGAGCGCGAAACCGATGGCGGTGCCAACGAACGGCGCCGAGCAGGAGGCGGCGAGCAATGTCGCGAAGGCGCCCAGCAGGAACGCATCGCTGAACCGGCCACGCCCGCGCACCGCGCCGACCGTGCCCGCCACGCTGCCCGGCAGAGCCAGCGGCAGCCAATCCCATAGGCTTGCGGCGAACAACGTGGTGACCAGCGCCATGCCGGCGAGGAACCAGGGTTGCTGGAACTGGATGCCCCAGCCGATCGCCGCTCCCGTTGCTTTTAGCCCGATCAGGGCGAGCGCGAGCACACCGAACGAGCCCACGATCCCCGCGGCCGTCGCGAGCAGGCCGAGACGGGCCGCACGGCGCTCGGCGCCGCCATAGCCGACCAGCGCCAGCAGCTTCAGCGACAGCACCGGCAGCACGCAGGGCATCAGGTTCAGCACCAGGCCGCCGAGCAGGGCGATGCCGATGATGGCAACGCGCATCGTCCGCCCCGGCCCAAATTGGTCATGCCGAGGCGGCAAAGCGCCGAGCAGCGGGATGGCGTCGGCCTCGGCGGCGCGCGCACCATCGACCACGGTCAGATGCAGCCCCTGTCCCGCCAGCGCGTCGGCCGCCATCCCCCGGACCGGCACACGCAACGTCGCCACCCGGCCGGCGTCTGCCAGCGCGATATCGGGACGCGCGGGCGAGCCATTCGCCGCACCTTCGACGAACAGGTCGGGCGCTCGCAGCTCTGCCCCCGTGCTGGCCAGCCGGACGGACAGGACGGCGCCATTCTCTCCGGATCCAACGACCGCACCGAGCAGCCTGAGCCGCGCGGACGCAAGGTCGCCTGGCACGCGGGCACGCGCCGCCGCGATCAGCGGTGCTTCCGGGCCGGGCAGCGCGAGCCCGGCCGGAAGCGTCAGGTCCAGGCTCGCGTGATAGGGGATGCACACGTCCTTGCAGGAGGCATAGTCCACCTCGGCATGCAGACGCAGCGGCGCACCGGGATGGGCCAATGCGACCGCGATCGGCAGCACCACACCGTCCACGTAGCCCTGCGTCTCCAGGCCACCGAGCGGCGGTAGGCGGCTCGGCGCCGGCCAGGCGATCGAGGCACCAGCCAGATTTTCCGAACCCTGCCAGTCGATGTTCGGCGGGATGCCGGCATCGCCCGGCGACCGCCAGTAGGTGTGCCATCCAGGGGTCAGGCGGAGTTGCAGCCCAGCATCGACCTGTGTGCCCGATCCGGTCGCCTCGACCGCTGTGATCAGCCGTGCCGCCCCATGCGCATTGCTGGCCCAGTCGCTCGCCGCGGCGAAGGACGATCCCGGTGAAGCCAGCATGCCGAGCAGGACAAGCGGCACGGCAAGAAACCGCGCGCGCTTCATCGCCGTGGTCTCCCGGCCAGGGCGATAGTCGGCCGCGCCCAGGTGAAGGCGACAAGCGGAACGACGACCCATTGCAGCAGTGGCGACAGCCCTGTGCCGAGTGGCGGCACGCGAGGCATGGCGGGCGCGTAGGCCCAACCGCCGCGAACCTTCACGTTCAGCCATTCGCTGAACACGGTGTAGGCAAGCCCAACAAGAAGCGTGGCGGTCGCACCTGGTATATAGCCGCGCGAGGGCCAAGAGCGTCCTGCAACCAGGATGCCGAACCCGAGAGAAAATAAAGCGATCAGCAAGTCGCCAACCCAGCAATGGAGTACCGCAAAAGCCAGGTAACCCGGGCGGGCCGTCTGCCACAGGGTGAAGAGCGGCAACTGAAATACCTCCCAAAGAAGGTTTCCCATGGCGACGGCGATAACATAGCGAGCGACGGTGCTTTTGATCGCCGAGGTGCCGAGACGTCGCCCGGTTATGGTAGTCTCCAGCGCTCGCATGATCTCAGTCCGGCGCCGACCCGGCGGCAGGCGCATGGGACTGCCACTGGCTGTTCGGCCGTCCGTCACCGCCGTTCTTCGACGGCATCATGCCGGCACAACCGCCGGACATCATGCCGCCACCCATCATGCCGTGACCCATCGCGAGCGCGGGCACGATCAGGGCGCCAATCCCGGCGGCAAGCACGGCGCCAAGCACGGCGATGATCAACGTCTGTCGGACGCACATGCTACCTCTCCTGCGTTGCCGGGAGATTTTCGAGAGTCGCGCGAACGGTCTGTCCGCCCTGCCGCGCCGGCGCGCTCGCACGGCCGCCCGTGCGATGCATGCACAGGCCGAGGCCGCACATCGCGGCACAGGGGGCGACGCTGAACAGCAGCGGGACTGCGCCGATCGCGACCAGCCAACTCCATTGCCACGCGGCGGCGACGGCGATAACGCCGAACGCGGCGGCACCAAGCACAAGGCGCACGCGGCCAGGTGGGGCGATCGACAGCGGTCGGGCGACTGCCGGATCGGATACGGTTGTCTGCCTGGTCCGCGCGCGCCTAATCCACATCGAAGACGCGCGGTGGCGTGCCATCGCGGCTCACAGCGTAGATCGTCAGCGGTCCGGTCTTCTCTCCGAACATGCCGGGTGATCCGGACGGCATGCCCGGCAGGGTGATGCCGGCGATGGCTGGCTTCTCATCGAGCAGCTTGCGAATCGTCTTTACCGGAACATGTCCGTCCACGACGTAGTCGCCGATGAAACTCGTGTGACAGCCTTCCAGTTCCTCGGGGATTCCGGCCTTGCGGCTGATCTCGGCGAGGTCGTTGGTCGGCTTCACGTCCACCTTGAAGCCGTTTTGGCCGAGGTACTGTGCGTAGCCTTCGCAGCAGGTGCAGGATGGATTTTTATACAGCGTCACCGGGATCGGTTCGGCCGCGGGCACGGTTCGCGACATGAGGAGTGCAGGCATCGACGTGGACGACGCCATCAGCAGTGCGGCAAACTTCCGTCGGGTCATGGTTTGGTTCTCCTGCTCAACTCACACGGATGGTCGTCATGAGTCCGCCGACCTGGTGCTCCATGACGTGGCAATGCAGCATCCAATCGCCGGGATTGTCGGCCACGAAGGCGACGCGCACGTGCTCGCGTGGGCGAACCAAAACGGTGTCGCCCCACTCGTCGTGCGGCACGGGCGCGCCGTCGCGGCTGAGCACCGAAAAACTGTGGCCGTGCAGGTGCATCGGGTGCCACCAGGCCGTCTCGTTGCGGAAGTCCAGAATGCAGCTCCGTCCGCGGTCGATGCGGAGCAGCGGCGGCATGTCGGCGCTGCCGTCGCCGGTCATCGACTGGCCGTTGATGGCCCAGGCGGAGCCTCCGGTCATGCTCATCATTCCGCCGCCCATCATTCCGCCTCCGCCCGTGCCGCTCATCATCCCGCCCTGCATGCGGATGTCGTGGACCACCGCGGTAGCCAGATCCGGACGCGGCACGGGATTGGGCGGCAGGCGGAGTGGCGCATCCGAGGGGTGCGGGCGCAGCAGCGGGGCGGCATCGTAGGACAGACGGACCAGCGTGTAGGAGAGTCTGTCGTAGAAATCGTCCACCACAGGATATGACCGGCCGGGCTCACCCTGCATGTCCAGCATGACGTCGGCACGCATGGCGGGGCCGAGCAGGATCCGGCCGTCGGGCGGTTCGTGCGGGTCACACGGCTGACCGTCCAAGGCGACGACGATTGGACTGTGCCCCACGAAGCGCAGCGCCATGATGCGGGCGATCGCGGCGTTGAGCAGCCGCAGCCGCACGCGCTCACCGGCGCGGACGCGCAGATTATCCGGCAGCCGGCCGTTGATCGTGACGGTGTTGCCAACCCGTCCGTCCATCGCCGCTTCCATCCGGTTGCTGAAGCCCGGCGCGATCTGGGCATCCGGTTCCAGCCGCCAGTCCTGGATCGTCCAGAGCAGGTCGCGGTCCACTGCCGGCGGTTCGAGTTCTTCGACGATCAGCGGGCCGGCAAGCCCGCGACCCATCTGCACCAGGCTGTCGTCGTGCGAATGATACCAGAAGGTGCCGGCGTCGGGCGGACTGAACGCGTAATCGAAGCGACCGCCGGGTCGGATGGTCGGCTGAGTGAGACCCGGTACGCCATCCATGGCGTTCGGCAGACGGATCCCGTGCCAGTGCACCGTGGTGCCCTCGGCCAATCCGTTCTCGACGACGGCCCGCAACATTGTCCCCTGGCGGAGACGAAGGACGGGGCCCGGTACCAGGCCATCATAGGCCAAGACACGGGTGTGCAGCGCGTCGTTGCCGACCATCGGGACTTCGGCCGGCGCTGGCCGAATCCGCGAGACCTTTGGTGATTCGGCTTCTGCGTGCAACCGGTTGGATTGCGAGGCAATGACGGCAACAGAACTCGCTGCCACGGTCGTCAACAGCCGCCGACGGCAGAGCGCCGGCAAGAATGATGTTGTCATGTTCTCCGTCCAAATCGGCGCAGCGGCGGCGCGTTCGCGCGGCACGCATTTCCGGTGTCAGGCGGGCGCTCGCAGCGCCGCCGTCAGGCCTGGACGGGGGGTCTCGGGGGTATGGGATCGGGAGCCAGCGGCCGTCCGCCCGGACCAGCAAGCGGGCCGGGCGCATAGACAGTCGGCTGCCAGATCGTCACGTTGACGACGTCAGGCGCGGGCAGAACAGCGGCGAGCGCACCAACGCACATGCTCGGACCACAGGGCAAAGCCTTTGCGTGATCGCCACCTGCTTTGCCCGGCAGCGGCGCATCGTCCGGACAATCCGCACAGTGGGTCGTCTGCATCATGACCGTCATGGGCACCGCCATCACGCGCTGCGGGATCGCCACCGTGAGGATGAGGGCGATAACAGACAGCCACGACATGAACCAGCCGATGCGACCCAAGGTCATGACGGTAGTATAGGCATGATGATGGGGCCGCTCAAGGGTTCACATCCGGCCGCTGCATCGGCGGGCACGGCGTGCTGCCCTATGAGCAGAAAGCGCAGCAATGGCCGGGCTTCAGCCGCAGCGTCGCGCCGCAACTCTTGCAGTCGTAGAAGAACTGGCAGGCGTCGGTCAGCATGGTTTCCACCTCGACGTAGCCGCATCGCCCGCACATGATGATGGTTGAGACCAGGAACGGTGCGGTGTCGGCCATCCCGCTTCCGTCAGTGTCCATCTCGAATCTTCTTCGCAACGTCATGAGTTATTGACGTGACAGGGCGAGTGCGCACGATCTGGGACGCTTCGCATCGGCCGAACTACCTCCAGAATGGCAAATCCCGTTCGTTACGGACTTATTTCAAAATGGCCTCTAAGACCATGATATAAAGGAAAAATCCCAAAATCGTGGCAGTGGGTCAAGGAAAGTCAGTATTTCTATGCGGAAAATGTGCAAACTAACGTAGTTTCGGGTCAGGTATCGCGGCGGCACCGCGCTGATCACTGACATGCCGCTCGGTCAGCAGCAGGATGATTGGCCGGCCAGCCCGATCGCAGACCGCATGCAGCTTGGAGTTCAGCCCGCCGCGCGTGCGCCCGATGCGCCTTGCAGGGACCATAGGCCGCCGGCGCGTCGCGCCAGCGCAGGCCGTTGCCGATGACATGCAGAATGCCGCTCAGCACGCGCCGATCGTCCACCCGCGCCACCCCGCGCGAACACGGGAAATGCGGCGCAATCCGTGTCATCTGCGCGGCCGACAGCCAAAACAGCTCGCTCATGGCAGGAACCTCCCGCCACATGCAGAATCACCCCGCACCGCGTCGCCGCAAGCACTTTATGGGGCCAGACCCTGGGTCCGCCGCAGCGTCACGCCGAGCAGCGCCAGCATCACCGGCGGGCCGAGCGGGATGTTGACGAAGCCGAGGAACACCGCGAACAGCGGCAGCACGAAGGCGGCGGCCATCACCGCCTTGTCCCACGCACGGAATCCGCTCGCCTGCGCCACGCCGAGCAGCCAGGCCAGCGGCAGCGCCAGCAGCACGAGGTCGTAGGCGAGCAGGAACGGCGTCGCCAGCAGCGCCGCCAGCGGCAGCAGCGCCATTACCGCCGCGGGCCGCCGCCGGCAGCCCACCACCAGCGCCACGCAGGCGGCGAGCGTCACCACCCCCTGCAGCGCCCAGGCCACGCCGAGCGGCGCCCCGGCCTGCACCGCGGCGCGGAAGGTGCTGACCCAGGCGACGTTCTGCACCAGCCCGTGCTCCTGCACATGGCGGGCAAACGGCAGGGCGGCGCGAAAGCCGAGCCAGGCTCCGCTGCCGAACGCCGCCCATGACGCGGCCAGCAGCGCCAGCACCGTCGCCGCGGCGCTCAGCATGGTCCGCCATGCGCCCAGCGCCAGCAGCGCCAGCGGCACGACGAGGCCGAGATGCGGCTTGTAGCACAGCAAGCCAAAGCAGAGGCCGGCGAGCACCGCCCGCCGCCGCGCCTGCGCCAGCAGCGCCGCGCCGAACAGCGCAGTGGTCAGAAACCCGTTCTGGCCATAAATCAGGTTGATGGCGACGCCGGGAAACGCCAGCGCGGCGACGCCCGATCCCGGCAGCAGCCGGGTGACGACGCGCAGATAGGCGGCCAGCGTCAGCGCCAGGAACGCCGCCAGCGACGCCTGGAACGGCAGCAGCGCCAGCGGCACGCAGAGCAGCAGGAACACCGGCGGATAGAAAAACGCCGAATAGCCGGCGAGCGGGCCGAGCACCGCCCGCTGTACCGCCCAGTGGGCATCGACGACATAGGCGTCCGCCGCATGCCCGGCCAGTGCCAGCCGCCCGGCCGCCCAGAACGAAATATAGTCGGCATGCAGCGCGTCGCCGAACGGGCCGATCCCGCTGCCGGCCATCGCCACGCGCAGCCCCAGCACCAGCAGCATGGCGCCGAGGAAGACCCGGGCATAGGCCCGCGCCCGCCCGGCATGCAGCCACGCCGCCTCGCGCAGCATCGCCGCTACCCCGCCAGCGCCACCTCGCGTGCCACCGCCGCGGCGAACATCGCCGGCACCGGGATGCTGCGAAACGTCGCCCCGTCGATGAAGGCGCAGGTGAAGCGTCCCTCCCAGCACAGCACGCCGTCCGCCGCCTTGACCGAGGCGAGACCGAAGGCGAGCGACGAGCGCCCGACCTTGACCAGCCGGACGGTGGTGTGCAGCTCGTCGGGCGGCGCCATCGGGGCGCGGAAATCGACCTCCATGCGCACGAACGGGGTGCCGTAGCCATGCACCCGGTTCAGGGTGAACCAGTCGGCGCCGAGTCGCTCCCCGAACCACGCCTCGATCGCCTCCATGGCGAAATAGCCGACGCGAGCGGTATAGACGATTTGGGCCGCGTCGGTGTCGCCCCAGCCGACGCGGCGGACATGGACAAAAGG
The DNA here is from genome assembly GCA_021845985.1 of Pseudomonadota bacterium. Classification (GTDB taxonomy): domain Bacteria; phylum Pseudomonadota; class Alphaproteobacteria; order Acetobacterales; family Acetobacteraceae; genus JAFKFJ01. The sequence goes on from JAJZES010000018.1 coordinate 26,434, forward strand.
CGCCACGTTATTGCGTCACCAGCGGGCAATGGCCCTCGGAGAGCGGCCGGAATGCCTCTTCGGCCGGCACCACGCCGACTTGTTTGAGATAGTCCCAGTCGCCATGCGACTCCGACACCGACTTGGTCTGCATCAGATAGACCGGATGCAGCGCCCGCCCGTCGGCGCGGATGCGCCCCGGCCCGAACAGCGGATCATCGGTCGGCCGCTTCTTCATCTCCGCCACCGTCGCCCGGCCATCGCCGGCGCTGCCGATCGCGGCAACGGCCTTGAGATAGTCGAGGGTGACGGAATAGACGCCGGCCTGCATGTCGTTGGGCATCTGATGGCGCGGATGCCGGTCCTGGTAGCGATGGGCGAAGGCGCGGGTGGCGTCGTTCATGTCCCAGTAGAACGGCGTCGCCACCAGCATCCCCTGCGCATTGGCCAGGCCGATGCTGCGGATATCGCCGATATTGGCAATGATGCCGGCAATGCGCATGGTCTTGGTCAGGCCGAACTCGGCCGCCTGCTTGGCGGCATTGTCGGCATCGCCGCCGGCATCGGCCAGCCCCAGCACGTCGGCGCCGCTCGACTGCGCCGCCAGCAGGAACGCCGAGAAATCATTGGTGCCGAGCGGATGCCGCGCCTCGCCCAGCACCACCCCGCCGCTGCTCTTCACCGCCTCCGCCGTGCTCGATTCGAGCGCCGTGCCGAAGGCGTAATCGGCGGTCAGGAAGAACCATTTCCGCCCGCCCGAGGCGACCACGGCGCGGCCCATGCTGTGGCCGATTTCCCAGGTGTCATAGGTCCAGTGGATGGTGTTGGGCGAGCATTTCGCCCCGGTGAGATCGGCGGTGCCGGCGCCGGAGCCGAGGAAGACCTTGTTCTTGTCGCGCACGATCTGCGCCACCGCCAGCGCGATGGCCGAGTTGGGCACGTCGGCGATGGCATCGACGCCGTCCTCATCGAGCCATTTGCGGGCAATGGCGGCGCCGAGATCGGGCTTGTTCTGATGGTCGGCGCTGAGCACGCGGATGCTCCAGCCGGGATGCGCGGCGGCGAAATCCTCGGCCGCGAGCTGCGCCGCGACGACCGAGCCGATGCCCTGCGAATCGGCATAGACGCCGGACTGGTCGTTCATCACCCCGATCGTCACCGCATGCGGCTCGGCCGCCTGCGCCGCACCGCTCAGCAGCGCGGCGAGCACCGCCCCGCGCACAGAATATTGTGTCATGTTTCCCCCTCGGTCGGCCGGCTCAGTAGGTTTCGACGTGGTAGCGCCCTTCCTCAAGCATCCTGGCCCGCAGGGCAAGCCAGTCGAAGCCATGGGCGTGGCCGATTTCGGCAAAGGCGTGCTCGACCCCGTCCTCCAGCCCGCGCAGGCCGCAGACGTAGACATGCGCCCCCGGCCGCGGCAGCAGTGCGGCGAGATCGGCGGCGCGGCGGCGCATGCGGTCCTGGACATATTCGCGCGGCGCGTCCGGCAGCCGGGAATAGACCAGTTCGCGGTCGAGCAGCGCCGCCGGCACTTTCTGCAGCGGGCCGAAATAGGGCAGTTCCTGAGGCGTGCGGGCGCCGAAGAACAGATGCAGCCGGCCGCGCCCATGCGGGCTGGCGCGCCGCCGCCGCTCGGTAAAGCCGCGGAACGGCGCCGCCCCGGTGCCGGTGCAGAGCATGATGATGTCGGCATCCGGGTCGTCGGGCATCAGGAACGTGGCGCCGAACGGGCCGACCACCTGCACCGCGTCGCCGCGCCGCAGGTCGCAGAGATAATTCGACGCGACGCCGTGAAAAACACTGCCGTCCGGCCGCGCCTCCAGCACCCGCTTGACCGTCAGGGCGAGATTGTTGGTGTTCGGCCGCTCGCCGTCGCGCGCCGAGGCGATCGAATACAGCCGCATCGCATGGCCGCTTCCCTGCGCATCGGCGCCGGGCGGGATGATGCCGATGCTCTGGCCCTCCAGCACCGGGAACGGCACCGCACCGAAATCGAGGATCAGGTGGCGCACCTCCGACCCCGCCTCCGCCGCGGTGATGCGGTAATTGCCGGCGACGGTGGCCTGCGCCGGGCTGGCGCGGTTGAACAGGTTGATGCGCGGCTTGGAGGCGGTTTCCGGCGCCCGCGCCCGCCCGCCGGCGCGGGCATGCGCCTCTGCGAGCAGCGCCGTCGCTTCGTCGTCGAGCGCGTCCGGCGCCTCCGCCTCGGCCGAGCGTGGCGGCAGCTCCGACCAGGAGAATTGCTCGTCGAGCGAAAACGGCGCGCGGACCATGAAGAAACTGTCGATTGCCCCGGTCGGGCACGGCGCCACGCAGTCCATGCAGAAATTGCAGGTGGTGACATCCACGACGTAGTTGCTGGCGTCGTGCGTCACCGCCCCGATCGGACAGGTCGCCTCACAGGTGTTGCAGCGGATGCAGATTTCCGGGTCGATCAGATGCTGTTTGACCAGCCCGCCCGCCACATCCGCGCCCATGTCATGCCGCCTCGGCGATTTTGACGTATTCGAAGTCGCCGGGCCGGTTGTCGATGCCGACCTTGGGCGGCGCGATCCATGGCGCGTATTCGCCGGTCGCGCGCACCGGCTGCATCAGCGAGGTGATGTAGAGATTGTCCTCGGTGGCCGGCAGGAAGCTGCCGATGCGCGCCTGCCACCCCGCCTGTGACAGCAGGTTCCCCGCAGTGTCCGCATGGATCGGCGCAAACTCGCCGATGCGGCGGTTGAACGCGACATGCGGCAAGGCGAGGCGGAAGCTGATGCCGGCCTTCTCGATCACCTTGTTCCAGCGGCCGACGCCGGAGGCGGCATCGACGACGAAATCATCGCGCAGCCGCATGTTCAGCGCCGACAGCGCCGGCACGTCCTCCGACACGATGGCGCCGTCGCGCAGCCGCAGCACCGGATAGGTCTGCGCCAGCAATTGATGGTCGTCGGTCAGCTTGTCCTCGCGGTAGCGGCCCTTCAGTCCGGAGTTGAAGGCATTGGCGGCGTTGGTGCTGATCTCGTTGCCAAACAGGTCGAGGGTGAGCGAGAAATGCAGATTGATCTTCTTCTGCAGCGTCGGCAGATCGATGACGCCGAGCGCCCGCGCCGCCGCGATGTCGTGCGGATCGTGCAGCCCGGCCTCGCGCATCGCCGTGCAGGTGCGTTCGATGATGCGGGCGACGCCGGTTTCACCGACGAACATGTGGTGCGCTTCTTCGGTCAGCATGAAGCGGCAGGTGCGCGACAGCGGATCAAAGCCCGATTGCGCCAGCGCCTCCAACTGCATCTTGCCGTCGCGATCAGTAAAGTAGGTGAACATGAAGAAGCTGAGCCAGTCCGGTGTCGCCTCGTTGAAGGCGCCGAGCATGCGCGGCGTATCGACATGGCCGGAGCGGCGGCGCAGCAGGTCTTCCGCCTCCTCGCGGCCCTCGCGGCCGAAGTATTTCTGCAGCAGATAGACCATCGCCCAGAGATGCCGCCCCTCCTCGACATTGACCTGAAACAGGTTGCGCATGTCGTAGAGCGACGGCGCGGTGGCGCCGAGATGGCGCTGCTGCTCGACCGAGGCGGGCTCGGTGTCGCCCTGGATGACCAGCAGGCGGCGCAGCATGGCGCGGTATTCGCCGGGCACCTCCTGCCACGCCGGTTCGCCCTTGTGCGCGCCAAAGCCGATGCTGCGGCCCTCGACCGCGGGTGCCAGCAGAATGCCCCATTTGTAATCGGGCATGCGCACGTAATCGAACTTGGCCCAGCCCTTGGGATCGACGCCGATGGCGGTGCGCAGATAGACCAGACTGTCCTGAAAACCCTCCGGCCCCATCGTCGTCCACCAGTCGATATAGCCCGGATGCCAGGTCTCCAGCGCCTTGCGCACCCGCGCATCCTCGTTGAGGCCGACATTGTTCGGGATCAGGCCATCATAATCGACCTGCGTGATGCCGTCGGGCATGGCTCGCGTCTCCTCTGTGTCCGGTCGCCTGCCCGCCTGCTCCGGCGACGGAACCGGCGGGGTGGTCGTCAAACCCGCGTGCGATCATACTCCGGTTGCACGCCGCTGCCGTAGCGTTTCAGCGCGCCCGCCTCGCCGACCGCGTTCGGCCGCTGGAAGATCCAGTTCTGCCACGCGGTCAGCCGGCCGAAGATGCGCGTCTCCATCGTCTCCGGGCCGGGAAAGCGCAGATTCGCCTCCATGCCGGTCAGCGCGTCGGGCGAGAACGAGGCCCGCTCCTCCAGCATCAGGCGAACCTCGTCGTCCCAGTCGGTCTGGTCAAAGATGAAGGTGACGAGGCCGAGCTTCTCCGCCGCCTCGGCATCCAGCGCGACACCGATGCTGGCCTCGGCGGCGACGAGGCTGTCCGGTTCGCCATAGAAGCGCGTCGCCAGCCGGGTCAGCCCGTTGCCCATCGGGTAGGCGGCGAAATTGAGTGCCGACAGATGCAGCGCCGCCGGCGGCATGCTGTCGCCGCTGCGGCGGCCGAGAAACATCACGCTGCGATCGGCGGCAAACACCAGTTCGGCCAGCGTGCCGGCAAAGCAGCTTCCCGGCTCGATCAACGCGATCAGGCTGCGCGCGGTCAGATCGACGCGCTTGAGCAGACGCTTCCAGTAAAGCCGGATCTCGCGCACCAGCCAGTCCGACGCATGCGCCGCCAGCAGCGCATCGGCGGCCAGCACGGCGGCCGGATCGCCGACGCTGCGCAGCACCAGCAGGCCGAGTTCCGCCTCGTTCAGCCGCAGATGCATGATCGCGTCGTCGAGTTCGCGCGCCAGCGTCAGCGGATAGAACCCGACGCCCTGCGCATGGATGCCGGCAAGATCGTCCGGCAGCGCCGCCTCGGGAGCGTGCAGCGTGATCGTCGCGCAGCCCGCCGGGCGATCGAGCGTGACCCGAACATGGCTGTAGATGACGCCATCCTCGACAAAGCGGCGGTCGAGCGGGGTGAGCATGGCGCCGCGCGCCACGGCCGGCCGGTCGGAGCGGGCGGCGAGTTCGCCCGCCCGCTCGGCGACCCGCGCCTGCCACTGCGACGGCGGCACAACTTCATCAACCAGCCGCCAGTCAACCGCGCGCTGGCCGCGCACGCCTTCCTCGACCGAGCAGAACACGTCGGCACGGTCGCGCCGCACGCGGCGCTTGTCGGTCACCCGGGTCAGCCCGCCGGTGCCGGGCAGCACCGCCAGCAGCGCGGTTTCCGGCAGCGAGACGGTGGAGCGGCGATCATCGACCAGCATGATATACGCGGCGGTCAGCGCCAGCTCATAGCCGCCGCCGGCGGCGGTGCCGTTGACGGCGCAGAGCCAGATCTGGCGCGAATGTTCACTCGCGTCCTCGATGGCGAGCCGCGTCTCGTTGGTGAACTTGCAGAAATTGACCTTGTGGGCGTGCGTCGATTTGCCGAGCATGCGGATATTGGCGCCGGCGCAGAACACATTGTCCTTGCCCGACCGCAGCACCACCGCCCGCACCTCGGGATGCTCAAAACGCAGCCGCTGCACCGCGTCGGCCAGTTCGATGTCAACGCCGAGATCGTACGAATTGAGCTTGAGTTCATAGCCCTCGAACAGCCCGCCGGCCGGGTCCACGTCCATCGTCAGGCTGGCAATCGGGCCGTCGCAGTCGATCCGCCAATGACGATAGCGCGCAGGCTCGGTCTGCACGTCGATGCGGCTCATGGACGGCCTCCATTCTGGGCAATTGTCTGCAAGATAGTGCATACGCCCGTTTGCCTCAACCCCTCCCGCCAGCCCTGCCCGCAATCGCCGGCCCGACACCGGCGGCGCACTATAATGCCAGTCGTCCCACCATCGCGGCGATCCCGTGCAGCGTCGCCGCCGCCGCCTCCAGATGCGGCGCGTGCCGCGCCGGCACCAGCAGCGTCTGCACGAGGTCCGGCCGCGCCCGCTCCATCGCCGCGGTCTGCGCCACCGTGCCGTACGGATCGTCACTTCCCTGCACCTGCAGCACCGGCACGGCGATGCGCGCCAGCAGCCCTGTCAGATCGAACTCGCTGCGAAACCGCGGATCGAGCCAGGCGTCGTTCCAGCCGCGAAAGGCGCTGTCCACGTCGGCATGGTAGCGCGCCAGCCGGCGCCGCAACTCGCCCGTCTCATACGCCACCTTGGCCGCCGCGATGCTGTCGAGGCACACCGCTTCGACGAAGTAATGCGGTGCCATCAGCACCAATCCGCGCACCCGTGGGTCGCCCGCCGCGGCATACGCCGCCGCGATCGAGGCGCCGTCGGAATGGCCGATCAGCACGCAGCGCCCGACGCCGGCCGCATCCAGCACGCGCGGCAGCATCTGCGCCGCCTCGCGCTGCATATAATCCATCGGCCGCGGCAGCGGGCACGGATCGGACTGGCCATAACCCTGCCGCGACCATGCGAACACGCCGCATCCGGTCGCCGCCGCCAGACGCTCGGGAAAATCGCGCCACAGGGCGACGCAGCCCAGTCCCTCATGCAGCAGCACCAGCGTCGCCGCCGCCGCCGGCGCCGCGCCCCACGACGCCGCCTCCAGCCCGATGCCGTCGATGTCGAGCCTCATCGGCGCAGCCGGAACCGCTGGATCTTGCCGGTCGCGGTTTTCGGCAGTTCCGCCACCACATCGATCCAGCGCGGATATTTCCACGGGCCGATCTGCGACTTGACGTGTTCCTTCAGCGTCTCGAACAGTTCGGGCGGCGGCGCGCCGTCCTGTTTGAGCACGACGAAGGCGCGCGGCTTGACCAGCCCCTCGGCGTCCTCATGCCCGACCACCGCCGCCTCCAGCACCCACGGGTGGCTGGCCAGCGCCGCCTCGACCTCAAACGGGCTGACCCAGATGCCGCCGACCTTCAGCATGTCGTCGGCGCGGCCGCAGTAATGGTAGAATCCCTCGGCATCGCACAAATAGGTGTCGCCGGTGCGCGTCCATTCGCCCTCGAAGGTGCGGCGGCTGCGGGCGCGCTGGTTCCAGTAGCCCTCGGCGGCGCTCGGCCCGCGCACCAGCAATTCCCCCGCCGTGCCGACCGGCGCCTCGCGGCCCTGCTCATCGACGATGCGCAGCGTGTAGCCGGGCACGGCGCGGCCGGTGGTGCCGTAATGCACCTCGCCGGGACGATTGCTGAGATAGATATGCAGCATCTCGGTCGAGCCGATGCCATCGAGAATGTCGGCGCCGACCACCGCCGACCAGTGCTCGCCGATATGCCGCGGCAGCGCCTCGCCGGCCGAGACGCAGCGGCGCAGCCGGTCGGAGCCGGCGCCCGGCCCGATCGCCGGATGCGCCAGCAGCGAGGCATACAGCGTCGGCACGCCGCAATAGATGGTCGGGCGGAAGCGGCGCAGCGTTTCCAGCACCGCATCGGGCGTCGGCCGCCCGGTCAGCAGCACCGTTTGCGCCCCGACATGCATCGGGAAGGTGATGGCGTTGCCCAGACCATAGCTGAAGAACAGCTTCGCCGCGGAGAACACCACGTCGTCGGCGCGGATGCCGAGCACCTGATCGGCATAGGTCTCGGCGGTGGCGCGCAGCGCGCCGTGCACATGCTTGACGCCTTTCGGCTGGCCGGTCGAACCGGACGAATAGAACCAGCACGCCACCTCGTCGGGCGAACATGCGGCCATCGGCGCATCGGCGCGGCCGGTGTCGAGGAAGGCGGCGAAGCCGGTGCCATGCGCGGGCGGCGTGCCGTCGGGGCGCGAGACGATCACATGGCGCAGCCGCGGCAGGCCCGGCAATACCGCGTCGAGCACTGCCAGCAACGGTTCGGACACCACCAGCGCCTCGGCCCGGCTGTCGGCCAGCATGTAGCCGATCATGTCCGGCGTCAGCAGCGTATTGAGCGCCACCGGGACCATGCCGGCGCGAATGGCGCCCCAGAAGGCGATGGGGAAATCCACCGTGTCCTGCAGCAGCAGGGCGATGCGGCGCTCCGGCCCGACCCCGGCCGCCGCCAGCGCGCTGCCGAAGCGCGTCGCCGCCGCGTGCAGCGCGCCGTAGCTGAGATTGCGCCAGGGATCGGTGAAGGCGGTGCGCGCGCCGCGCCCCTCCGCCACATGACGATCGAGAAAATGCGCCGCCGCGTTGCCCTGTTCCTGCCCGCCCATCATCCGCCCCCCTGCCCACGCCAATATCGCCACGCCCAGCGCCACCCGGCAAGGGAGACCCCCTTGACGCCCGCCGGCGCGCTCCCCAATTCGGAACTGTCCGAGACGCCATCATGGGTTTCGGGGGATGATCGCGGGCTGGCCCGGCAGGGCGGCCCCAGGCTTCGACCTTGCTCTCGCAGGAGGTTTCTGATGAACGCTATCGACTTCGCGCCGCTGTTCCGTACCGCCATCGGCTTTGACCGGCTCGCCCGGCAAATGGACGCCGCGGCCAGCGTGGACGCTTCGTACCCGCCCTACAATATCGAGCGAACCGGGGAAGACAGCTATCGCCTGACCATGGCGGTGGCCGGTTTCGGCCCGGACGACATCGAGCTGATCGCCAAAGACAACACGCTGGTCATCGCCGGCCGCGTCGCCAATGAGGCGCCGAAGGCCGAACTGCTTTATCGCGGCATCGCCGGCCGCGCCTTTGAGCGGCGGTTCGTGCTCGCCGACCATATCGTGGTCGAGGGCGCGGACCTGCAGAACGGCCTGCTGCATGTCGGCCTCAAGCGGGTGGTGCCGGAGGCGCTGAAGCCCCGCCGCATCGCCATCGCCGGCCAGTCTGCTGACGTACAGTCTGCCAACGTGCAGACGGCGGCGACCACCACGCTGGCCAACGACGCCGCCGCAACGGCCGCCAGGGCCGCCTGACGGCGACGGATCGCGGGGGTCGGGAGCAATCCCGGCCCCCGTCGTTTGACGACTCCGGCTATGCTGATTGCGCCGCCAGCCCGCCGGCCAGTGCGCGATGCAGCGACAGTGTCGCCCGCAGCATCGCCGCCGTCGTGTAATCGGCCGCGCGCGCCTCGCGCAGGCCCGCCTCATGCGGCGCGGACGGCGCGCCCCTGCGCCCCGTCGGCCCAGGCGGCGAGCCGGGCCAGGCCCTGCCGCCACGGCAGCGGCGCCGGCAGGTCCAGCGCGGCGCGGGCGGCGCGTGCATCGGTGACGAACCACCGCCGATCGTCCGCCCGCGCCGGCGCCATGCGTCGCGCCACCGGCCGGCCGAGCAGCCGTTCGATGGTGCCGACGAGCTGCAGCAGGCTGACCGCATTGTCCGGCCCGCCTCCGAGGTTGAACGCCCGGCCGGCCAGATCGCCGGCCCGCCGCCACGCCGCCAGACAGGTGTCAACCGCATCATCGACGAACATCAGGTCGCGCACCTGATGGCCGTCGCCATACAGGGTGATGCCGCCGCCGGTCATCGCGGCGAGCAGGAAATGCGTCAGCCAGCCCTGATCCGGCGTGCCGCACTGGCGCATGCCGTAGATCGTGCTCATCCGCAGCACCACCGACGGCAGGCCGAAGCTGCGCGCCGCGTCGAGCACATACTGATCCGCAGCCCCTTTCGAGCAGCCGTGCGGGGTGTGGAAATCGAGCCGCCGGCGCTCATCGACGCCGGCCGCCCGCAACGCCGTGTCGGCCGGCTGCCAGCCGTCGTCGCACAGATCGAGCGGAATATCGGCCAGATCGCCATACACCTTGGTCGTGCCGGCAAACACCAGCGGCACCGCGTCCCCCCGCCGGCGCAGCGCGTCGAGCAACAGCACGGTGCCGCGCAGATTGATCTCGAAATCCTCCAGCGGCGCGCTGCGGCCGACGCTCACCGCCGCCTGCGCCGCCAGATGGAACACCCCGGCGGTCCCGGCAACGCAGTCGGCGACGACGGCGCCATCGCGGATATCACCGTGCGCGACGGCGATGTGGCGCGGGTGGCGGCGGCGCAGCCAGGCCAGATTGTCGGCCGCCCCGGCACGCGCCAGCGTGTCCAGCACCAGGACATGGTTGCCCTCGGCGGCCAGCCGGTCCGCCAGCGCCGAGCCGATGAAGCCGGCACCGCCGGTAATCAGAACATGCTGCGCCATGCCGCCCCCCGCTGCATCAGCAGCGGATAACTCTGCGGCCGGCGCGGCGTTGCCTGGGCTCCGCGCCGATTCCGCCGGCCATGCCCGGCGCCGCCGAAATGCCACAGGTTTTCCGCCGTTGCCGGCTTGCCGCCGCGCGCCGGTCGCGCGACGTTTACGCATGGTGGAACGTTCCGAGTTGAAACGACATCCCGGTGGGCGCCGCGGCATCCAGTCGGTGGAGACCGGCATGCGCGTGCTGGCGGCGCTGGCGGCGGCTGGCGGGCCGACGACACTGACCGCGCTCGGCAGCCGCAGCGGCGTGTCGCCGAGCCAAACCCATCGCTATCTGCAAAGCCTGATCGCCGCCGGCATGGCGGTGCAGGACGCGCCTCGCGCTACGATCTCGGGCCGGGGGTGATTCGCGTCGGCATCGCTGCGCTGGCCCGCGCCGACGCCTTTGCCCGGGCGGAAGCCTCGCTCGCCCGCTTCGTCGCCGATACCGGCTGGACGGCGATGCTGACCGTGTGGGGTGCCGGCGGGCCGGTCTGCGTGCGCTGGCTGGCGGGGCGCCCGCCGGTGATGGCGAGCTTTGGCGTCGGCGCGGTCTTGCCGCTCGACTGCGCGGCGGGGCATGTCTTCCTCGCCCTGCTGCCGGAGGTGGAGACGGCGGCGGCGCGCGCCACCGGCGGCGGCCCGGCCGAGCTGGCGCGGGTGCAGGCGGAGGTGCGCGCCACGCTGACCGCGCGGCAGAACGCCACCATCGGCCTCGGCCTGCGCGCCATCGCCGCGCCGGTGCTGGATTTGCAGGGTCGGCCGGTGCTGGTGGCAACCGCGCTCGCCGCCGACAGCCGGCCGCGCACCGCCGACGACGCAATCGCCGAGCAGATGCGCCAGGCCGGCAGGCGGGCGACGCTGGACAGTGGCGGGGTGTGGCCCGCACAAGCGTCTTTCACCCCGCCCGGAGCGGTGTGATAACCACCGCATGCGCCGCTATCTCGACGACCTGCCGCTCGGCGAACCGCTCGATTGCGGCAGCTTCGTGCTGTCGCGGGCCGAGATCATCGCCTTCGCCGAGCGCTTCGATCCGCAGCCCTGGCATCTCGACGACCACCAGGCCGCCGCCAGCGCTTTCGGCCGGCTGGTCGCCTCCGGCGTGCACACCCAGGCGATGGCGATCGGGCTGATGGTGCGGCGCATCGCCGATGTCGCGGTGATGTTCGGCGGCGCGCTGCATGAGGCGAGCTTCGCCCAGCCGGTCGAGCCGGACGCGCCGCACCGCGTCACCGCCCGCTGGACCGAGGCCCGCCGCTCCGCCAGCCGCCCCGACCGCGGCGTCGCCCGCATCACCGGCGCCGCCGAGGACAGCGCCGGGCGCATCGCGATGCGCTTCGGCGTCACCTATATCGTCGCCCGGCAGGTGCGATGAGCCGGCTTGAGCAGGTGGTGATCGCCTATGAGACCGAGGCGGCGGCGCGGGCGCGGCTGACCGCCTGCGGCTATGACCCCGACATCGCCGCCGAGATCGCCGTCTATCTGGCGCAAAGCACCGACCTGCCGGGCTTCATGCCGCAAATCCGCGCCGCCCTGGCCGGCGAGCGCATCGCCTGCCGCTTCGTCGAACTCGATGAGTTGCCGGCGATGCTGCCGGCGCTGGCCGAGGAGGCGGCGGAGTCGCTGCTGTGGTGTCTGACCGACGGCATCCGCTATTATCGCGGCGCCGCGGTCGCGGCGCTCGCCCGGCTGATCGACCTGCCGCGCTTCGGCGCGCCGGCGCCGGCGCAGCATCTTTGCCAGGACAAATTCGCCTCCCTCGCGCTCGCCGTCGCCGCCGGCCTGCCCTGCCCGCCGACGCTGCTGCTGGAGGACGCGGCGACGCTGGCACAGCTCGGCACGCTGCCCGCGGACGGGCCGTATTTCGTCAAGCCGAACACGCTCGGCGCCAAGATCGGCATTTTCGCCGACAGCCGCTGCGCCACCCGCGCCGAGGCGACGGCGCGCGCGGCGCGGCTGTGGACGCGCTACGCCGACCGCGCACTGGTCCAGCCATTCGTCGCCGGCGCCGATGTGCGGGTCAGTTTTCTCGATCTCGGCGGCACGCTGCGCGACCAGCTCGGCATCTACCGGCTGCACACCGATGCCGCCGGTGAGACTGCCGGCGCCTTCATGACCATGCAGGACAACGCAACCCTGTCGGGACTGTCGGCAGACCGCGCCTTCGTGCCGCGGATGGAGGATTTGCGCGCCGCCGGCGCCCCGGCGGCGGCGGCGGTGGCGGCGATCGAGGACGCGGCGGAGCGGCTGGCCCGGCTGCTCGGCCTGACCGACTGCTTTTCGATGGATTTCCGCCTCGATGCCGCGGGGCAACCGGTGTTTCTCGAATTCGAGGTCTGTCCGGCGGTGACGATCCATGATTTTGCCGCCTATCTGCACGGCACCCACGCAACGACGCTCGGCCCCGCCCTGGCCCGCGCCATGCGCCTCGCCCACGCCAGACATGGCGGCCGGATGGCGGCTTAGCGGCAGCCCGCGCAGCACAATCCACGCATGCCCGCAACGGCCGTCGAACACCACCAAGGGTCCAGCCGACACCGACTCATTTCATTCCCCTCGGCTTGCGGGAGTGATGACGCCGGGCGAGTCGCAGAAAGCCAACGAGCCAGAGTCCATCATCAATCAACCCCGAGACGACCTTAGAGTCCATTTGGAAACGGTGTCTCAACGAGCCCGGCGTCGTAGCAGCAGCACGCTTGAGGCGGCGTAGAGGAAGGCCTCGACGGACTCGATTGTGGCTTCGAAGTCCTTGGCCAGCCGTCTGTTTCGGTTGATCCAGGCGACGAAGCGTTCGACGACCCAGCGCCGGGCGATGACGGCGAAGCCAACCTGGTTGTCGGATTTACGCACGACCTGAATGTGCATCGAGGTGGCAGCGGCGACGCGGGGGCCGGCATATCCGCCATCGGCG
>JAJZES010000027.1 GCA_021845985.1 Pseudomonadota bacterium
AAATCTGGAGCGGGCGAAGGGATTCGAACCCTCGACCCCAACCTTGGCAAGGTTGTGCTCTACCCCTGAGCTACGCCCGCGCTCCGCAGTCTGGCGACGGCGAGGTGTTTACGCAGACCGGCGACGGATTGCAAGCGTCGGTGTGATCCTTGCGGCGGGCCCTGGCGACACGCTTTCCGTGGTGGCAGCGGGCGAGGTTCAGCGCGGCCCGGTGTCGGGGGGAGGCGCCGCGCCAGGCGCCGGATCGAAAGCTTCGCCCCATCGACCGTCAACGCCGCCGTCCCCCCCGCCGCCGCCCCTCGACCGCTGCATCCCGCCGGGCCGGCATCTCCACCGCCGCGCCCAGCAGCGGAAACAGGTCGCGCCCGTTCGGCAGCGCCATCGCATGCACGAAATGCTCCTGGAATTTGCTCTCCAGTGCCGTCTCGATCTTCTCGATACGGCGCACCAGCGCCTCGACCTCGGCGCGGTGGCCGCGGTTGACCAGCGCCATGCGGGCGCCGGTGCCGGCGGCGTTGCCGATGGCGCTGACCCGGTCCAGCCGGCAATCGGGGATCAGCCCGAGCACCATCGCGTATTTCGGGTCGATGTAGCTGCCGAACGCACCCGCCAGCTTGATCCGCTCCACCGTCTCGACGCCCAGCCGGTCCATCAGCAGCCGCGCCCCGGCATACAGCGCGCCCTTGGCCAACTGGATCGCCCGGATGTCGGTCTGGGTGATGGTGATCGGCACCTGTCCGTCCCACAGCCGGTACGCCGCCACCCGCCCATCGGTCACCACCCGCTCGCAGCGCGCGGCAAGATCGCCGTCGATCAGCCCGTCGGCGCTGACCACGCCGGCGAGGAACAGTTCCGCCACCACCTCGATGATGCCGGAGCCGCAGATGCCGGTGACGCCGACGCTGGCGATGCCCTCGTCGAAGCCCTCCTCGTCGGACCACGCATCGACGCCGATCACCTTGATGCGCGGCTCCAGCGTGGCCTTGTCGATGCGCACCCGCTCGATCGCGCCGGGGGCGGCGCGCTGGCCGGCGGTGATCTGGGCGCCCTCGAACGCCGGGCCGGTCGGCGAACTCGCCGCCAGCACCCGGTCGCGATTGCCGAGCAGGATTTCGGCGTTGGTGCCGACATCGACGACCAGGGTGATTTCGTCATGGTGCTGCGGCCCCTCGGCCAGCGCCACCGCGGCGGCGTCGGCGCCGACATGGCCGGCGATGCACGGCAGCACATAGACCCGTGCGCCGGGGTGGATCGCCAGCCCGAGATCGCGTGCCGGCAGTCGCAGCGCGCCGGACACGGCGAGCGCGAACGGCGCCTGCCCCAGCTCCTGCGGGTCGATGCCGAGGAACAGATGGTGCATCACCGGGTTGCCGACGAACACCGCCTCCATCACGTCGCCGTCGGACACCTCGGCCTGGGCACAGAGCCGCGAGATCAGCGTGGCGATGGCGCCGCGCACCGCGTCGGTCAGCGCCGTGCGGTCGTCGGGGTTCATCATCAGGTAGCTGATGCGGCTCATCAGATCCTCGCCGAAGCGGATCTGCGGATTGGTGGTGCCGGCCGAGGCGATGGCGCGCCCGCTGGTCAGATCGACCAGATGCCCGGCGATGGTGGTCGAGCCGATGTCGAAGGCGACGCCGTAAAGTCCCGTCTGCACCCCCGGCCACAGGCCGATGATCATCGGCCGGGCGATGTCCTGATGCACCGCCGCCGTCACCGTCCAGTCGCCGGCGCGCAGGGTCTTCTGCACGCTGGTCAGCAGCACCGGGTCGATCCACACGCCGCGCCATTCGCCCGTCGCCTCGATCGCTTCGATCAGCCGGTCGGTATCGCCCAGCGGGTGTTCCATGTCGGGCGGCGGCACCGACACCGTTACCAGACGGGTCGCCGGGTCATGCGCGATGGTCCGCACCTCGGCGCGCTTGCGCACGATTTGCCGGTTGACCGCGAACTCGCTCGGCACGTCGATGACCAGATCGCCCATCACCCGCGCGGCGCAGGACAGCCGGCGCAGCGGTTGCAGGACGCCGCGGCGGCGATACGGCGCCTCGACTTCCAGCGCCGGGGCGAGGTGGCTGGCGCGGCTGGTGATGCCGTGCTTGGCGAAGGCGCCCTCGGCCACCTCCACCTGACAGCGCCCGCACAGGCCGCGCCCGCCGCACACGCTCTCGACATAGACGCCGAGTGTGCGCGCCGCATCGAGCAGCGGCGTGCCGAGCGGGAAGCGCCCGCGCCGCCCGCTCGGCATGAACAGGACCAGGGCGTCGGTGCCGCGGGTTGCGCTGTCGTCGATCGGCGTCACCTGATCCATTTAGGCGTCCTTGTCGGGTTCGCGTCCGCCGGCGCGCACCAGCGCGTCGAGCCGTGCCGTGTCATAGGCGGCAATCAATGCCGCCGCCGCCGCGTCGGCTTCGGCCGCCATGTCGTCGCCGCAGGGCACCGGGTCGCTGCGCCGCCAGTCGGCGAGGTAGGCGTCGCTGTCGCGGGCGCCGGCGCGCATGGCGGCGCGATCGACCGCCTGGATGAAGCGTTCGGGCAGCTCGCGCTTTTCCGTCGCCCGCCGCTCGCGCACGATCACCTGGGCCGGGATGTCGCGCCAATAGAGAATGATGCGCTGCGCCATGCGCCGACCGATGCTCCTGCTGCGGTTGGGATGCGGGGTGGACAAAGCCCCGCGCGGTCCCGAGATTAGCCGCCCGAGCCTAGGCATGCGAGAGGCAGTGTACTTTCAGATGATCGACGACCTGTTGCAAGGACGCGACTGGCTGCTGGCCGACGGCGCCACCGGCACCAATCTGTTCGACATGGGGCTGACCGCGGGCGACGCGCCGGAACTGTGGAACGAGACCCACCCGGAGCGCATCCGCGCGCTGCATCAATCCTTCGTCGATGCCGGCTCGGACCTGATTCTGACCAACAGTTTCGGCGCCAACCGGCGGCGGCTGATGCTGCATGGCGCCGAGGGCCGCACCCGCGCGCTGAACCGCCGCGCCGCCGAGATCGCCCGCGCCGTCGCCGATGCCGCCCCCCGCCGCGTCATCGTCGCCGGCTCGGTCGGGCCGACCGGCGATCTGTTCGACCCGCTCGGCCCGATGACCGAGGCCGAGGCGACCGATGTGTTCGCCGAGCAGATCGAGGGCCTGCGCGAGGGCGGCGCCGATGTGGTGTGGATCGAGACCATGTCGGCGATGGAGGAGATGCGCGCCGCCGCCGCCGGCGCCGCCCGCGTCGGCATGCCGCATGTCGTCACCGCCTCCTTCGACACCGCCGGCAGCACCATGATGGGGGTGACGCCGGCGGCGATGATTGCCGAGGTTTCCGGCTTCCGGCCCGGCCCGCACGGCATCGGCTGCAACTGCGGCGTCGGCGCCTCGGACCTGTTGTGCTCGGTGCTGGCGATGACCGCAGCGGTGCCGGACGCGATCGTCATTGCCAAGGCCAATTGCGGCGTGCCGCAGGTCGGCGCCGGCGGCGTCACCTATACCGGCACGCCCGAGATCATGGCCGATTATGCGCGGCTGGCGCGCGACGCCGGGGCACGGATCATCGGCGGCTGCTGCGGCACCCGGCCCGAGCATGTGCGGGCGATGCGCGCAGCGCTCGACAGCCATGTCCGCGGTGAGCGGCCGACCCCGGCGCAGATCGTCGCCGCGATCGGTGCCCTGGCCTCGCCGCCGGCCCGCGCCGGCGCGGCGGCGGAGCGGCGGGCCGGCCGCCGGCGCGGATGAACAAAGCGCCGCGCATTCTAATCCTGGCCTGCGGGGCGCTGGCGCGCGAGATCCTGGCGCTGGTGCCGCCGCAACGCTTCCCCACCATTCACCTGCACTGCCTGCCGGCGACACTGCACAACCGCCCCGAGCGGATCGCGCCGGCGGTGCGCGCCGCGCTCGCCGAATGGCGCCCGCACTACGACCGCGCCTTCGTCGCCTATGCCGATTGCGGCACCGGCGGCGCGCTCGATGCGGTGCTGGCGGAGACCGGGACGCAGCGGCTGCCGGGCGCGCATTGCTATGCCTTCTTCACCGGCATCGACGCCTTCGCGGCCGGCGGCGACGACGATATTTTCACCTTCTACCTCACCGATTTCCTGGCCCGGCATTTTGACACGCTGGTATGGCAGGGGCTGGGCCTGGATCGCCATCCCGATCTGCGCGACGCCTATTTCGCCAATTACCGGCAGGTGGTGTTCCTGGCGCAGACCGACGACCCGGCGCTGACCGTGGCGGCGCGGGCGGCGGCGGCGCGGCTCGGGCTGGCGTTCGAGCGCCGCTTCGTCGGCTATGGCGACCTTGCCCCGGCGATGCGGGGGTTAACGCTCGCGCAAACATCAGCCGCGCATCTTCCCGTCTGACGAGAACCGCCGCCGAGGCTGCCGCGTTGCGCAGCCGTGCCGTTCAGGGAAGACCAGGATGTCTCACCGTTCCCGCCGCCCCTCGCGTGCCGCGCCGTCCAGCCCGCTGATGCTCTGCGACCGGCTGCTGAGCCTCGCCCAGGAGGCCGACCGCGCCGGCTTCGCCATCATCGCCGAGCACCTGCTGCATCTCGCCCATTCGGTGCTGGAGGAGACCCGCCTCGCGGCCTGAGCGTCACGGCGGCGCGTCGGCGCCGATTTGCGCGGCGCGCCAGCGGGTCAGCGCGGCGAGGTCCGGCGTGTGGCGCCAGTGTTGCGGCGTGCCGGTCAGCCGCAGCCCGATCTCCGGCGCGTCGGCGGAGGGGCGCAGACGCAGATCGAGATCGGCCGTCTGATCCGGCAGATCGTAGCTGCCGCTCAGCGTCGCATGGCCGGCGGGCGAGGTCAGGCTCGCCTGACGCAGCGTCAGCACGCCGTGGTCGAGCCGTCCGCTCAGTGCCAGCGCGTCGAACGGCGTCGTCCCGCCGGCCAGCGCGGCCCGCGCCGCCGCCTCGGTCAGCGGTGCCGCCGCCTCAAGCGCTGCCCCGGCCAGCGTCCCCGCCGCCGCGTCCAGCCGGATGTCGCCGGCCAGCGTCGCCAGCAGCGCCGCCGGGGCATAGCCCTCTGCGGTCAGCGCGGCATGCGCGTCCAGCGTGCCGGCGATGATGTCGAGCGGCAGATCGGTCAGTGATTCGGTCACCGACGCGCCGACCAGATCGACGGTGGCGGCGAAGTGCGGCGGCGCTGCCTCGGTGGCGAGGCTCAGATGCGCCGCCAGCGTGCCCCCGGCGGTCTGCGCCGTCAGCGCGTCCAGCCGCACCGTTCCGTCCGCCAGCGTCAGCGTCGCCGTGGCGCCGCTCAGCAGCGGGGCGAGATTGCCCAGGACCTGCGCGGCAGTCAGCTTCAGCGTGGCGCGCCAGCCGCCGAGATCGGGCAGCGGCAGCGGATCGGTGGCGCGCCACGCGGGCAACGGCAGCGGCAGCGACTCCAGGTCGATATGCCCCTGCGCCGCCGGCTCGGCGCCGGCCCGATCGAGCGTCAGCGCACCGGTGGCGCGCAAGGCGCCGGCGGTCAGTTCGAACCGATCGGCGGCGAGCTGTCCCGGCGCCCCCGAGATCTGCGCGATCAGCCCGAGCGAGCCGGGGCCGAGCCAGTCCAGCGCCCCGGTATCGCCCATCATCGCCAGCAGCCGCGGCGCGCCGGGATGGCGCAGGGTCAGCGCCGCGGTCCAGGTGCCGCGCGCGAGATCGACCACCGGCTGGGCTTCCAGCCGCAGATCGCCGAGGGTTGCCTTGGCGGTCAGCGCCAGCCGGTTCGGCGCGCCGGCGCCGAGCACCTGGACCGAGGCCGCCGCCTTCCACAGCGCCGGCGTCCGCCGCGCCAGCAGCGCCAGCCGCTCGGGCAGCAGCGCCGTCAGCGCCGCAGCCTCGGGGGCGGCGAGGTCGAGCCTTGCGTCGGAGACGACGCCGCCGGCCGCCAGCGTCACCGCCCCGCTCACCTGGACGGCGCCGATCGCCGCGGCGATCCGGTGCAGCACGAGGTTGCCGTCCTGCGCCGTCGCCTCGACGGTCAGTGGTTCCAGGGTCAGCCCGCGCAGCACCGCCTGCCGTGCGGTCAGTTGTAATTCGCCGTCGATCGCGGCGAAGCGTCGCGGCAGGGCGCCGGGCAGCCAGCCGTCGAGCGCCAGCCGGTCCGTCTGCAGCACCGCGCGGATCAGCGGGCGGGCGCCGCGATGCAGCGACAGACTGCCGGCGATCGTGCTGCCGTCGAGGTCGCCGGCCAGATCGGTGGCGGCGATCTGGGTCGGGTCGGCGACTATGTGGGCGGCGAGGGCGGCGTGGCGCAGCACCCCCTCCGGCACAGCGTCGAGCGCCGTCGCGCCGGCATCGCGCAGCCAGGCCAGCGTGGTGCGCAGCGCCGGCGCGTCGAGCCGTGCCTGCCCGTCGAAGCGTGGGCCGGGCAGTATGCGCCCGGTCAGGCGCAGCGTCGCGTCGCCGGGCAGGATGGCGCTGGCCTCGCGGATGTCGGCGGCGCCGGGCGCCAAATCGACGGCGGCGCGCAGCCGCCGCAGCGTGCCGCCGGCAAACTGCGCCGCCTCGGCCGACAGGTCGATTCCGGTCGGCAGCAGGACCCCGCTTTGTTGCCCCAGTTCCGGCCGCAGCAGCACCGGCAGCCACGCATCGAGGTCGATGCGGCTGGTGGCCAGCGCCAGATCGAGCCGCGGTTGCGGCAGCAGCCGCAGCGCCACCGCGCCGCGCGCCGGCGCCCCGCCGATGGTCAGCGCCAACTCGTCGGCGGCGGCGAGGCCATCGGCCGCGGTCAGCCGCCCCTCGGCCTGAAACGGCAGGGCAGGGGCGGGCAGCAGCAGCGCGAGGTTGGGGCCGCGCCCGGCGATGCGGCCGGCGAAGCCGCCATCGGCGGCAAGCTGCCCGGTCAGTGTGCCGCCGGTGCCGAGCATGTCGCCGGCGCCGTCGAGCGCCACGTCGATGCCGACCGCGCCGTCGCTGCCCGGCTGGGTCAGCCGCGCGGTGACGTGCCAAGCGTGGCCGGACAGATGCGCCGTGCCGGCGGCGGCGTAGGTGCCGGTATAGGCGTCGCTGGACAGGCTGGCGGCGATGCCGGTGACGGTGATCGCCCCCAGCCGCAGCCGCCCGTCCTCGACCCGCACCGACAGCGCCGACAGCCAGCGCGGCGCGCGCAGCCGCTGCGCCGCCGGATCGAGCGGCCAGGGCAGCCGCAGATCGGCCCCGCGCAGCACCAGATCGCGTGCGTCGAGCCGCCCGGCCAGCAGCGGGCCGAGCGCCACCCGCAGCCGCATCTCGGCCACCGTTATGCCGATCGTCGCGGCGGGCGAGGCGATGCTGACGCGCGAGGCGGTGATCGTCGGCTCGGGCAGCAGGCGCAGCGCCACCGTGCCGTCGATGCGCACAGTGGCGCCCAGCCGGTCGCCGGCCAGCGCCGCGAGGTCGCCGCGTCGTGCTTCGAGATCGAGCCGCGGCGGCACGATCCAGGCCACGGCAAGCAGCATCGCGACCAGCGCCACGATCAGGAGGACGACGGTTTTCACCCTGGCCGGTTCCCCCGCCGCATGCCGGCGCGCAGCCTCATCCGCCGGCGGCGCCGTAACCGCCGCCGCCGGGGGTTTCGATGGTGATGGCATCGCCCGGCCGCATGTCCGCCCGATCGACGCCGGCAAGCTCGGTGCGGGTGCCGTCCGCCCGATCGACCCATTGCCGGCCGGGCGCGCCATCGGCGCCACCGGCAAGGCCGAACGGGGCGACGCGGCGGCGCGAGGAGACGATCACCGCGGTCATCGGCGCACGGAAGCGGATGCGCCGGTGCGCCCCGTCGCCGCCGCGCTGGCGCCCGGCGCCGCCCGATCCGCGACGAATGGCGAATGCCTCCAGCAGCACCGGATAGCGCAGTTCCAGCACCTCGGGGTCGGTCATGCGGGTGTTGGTCATGTGCGAGTGTACCGCGTCGGTGCCGTCGAAACCGGGGCCGGCACCGGTGCCGCCGCAGATGGTTTCATAATACTGGCTTTCGGCATTGCCGAACAGGAAGTTGTTCATCGTCGCCTGCGCCGAGGCGACGGCGCCGAGGGCGCCGAACAGCGCGTTGCACACCGCCTGCGACACCTCGGTATTGCCGGCGACGACCGCGGCACCCGGCGCCGGTGACAGGAACGTTCCCGGCGGGATGTCAATCTCGATCGGCTTGAGGCATCCGTCATTGAGCGGGATGTCGGCGCCGACGAGGCAGCGGAACACGTACAGCACACAGGCGCGCGTCACCGCCGGCGGGGCGTTGAAATTGCCCGTGCTCTCTGCCCCGGTGCCGGTGAAATCGACCACCGCCGAGCGCCGCGCGCGATCGACGGTGACGCGGACCGCCAGCGCCGCGCCGTCGTCCATGGTATAGCGGAAGGCGCCGTCGCCGATGCGGTCGAGCACCCGGCGCACGCTTTCCTCGGCATTGTCCATGACGTGACGCATATAGGCGCGCACCGTGTCCCAGCCGTGCAGGGTCACCACCCGCTGCAGCTCCTCGACACCCTTGGCGTTGGCGGCGACCTGCGCCTTGATGTCGGCGACGTTGACGTCCGGGCTGCGCGCCGGATAGCGCGCCGCGGCGAGCAGCGCGCGGAACGCCGCCTCGCGAAACACGCCCTGCGCCACCAGGAGAAAATCGTCGATGACGACGCCTTCTTCCTCCAGCGTGCGGCTGTCCGGCGGCGTCGATCCCGGCGTGGTGCCGCCGATGTCGGCATGGTGGCCGCGCGAGCCGACGAAGAACAGGATGTCGCGCCCGGCCGCATCGAAGACCGCCGTGATGACGGTGATGTCGGGCAGATGCGTGCCGCCGTTGTACGGGTTGTTCAGCGCCACCACGTCGCCCGGCCGCAGCGTCGCGCCGCGCTGGCGCAGCACCGTGCGCACGCTCTCGCCCATCGCGCCAAGATGCACCGGCACATGCGGGGCATTGGCGACGAGCCCGCCGGCGGCATCGAAGATGGCGCAGGAGAAATCCAGCCGCTCCTTGATGTTGACGCTCTGCGCGGTGTTCTGCAGCACCGCGCCGGTCTGCTCGGCGACGTTCATGAACAGGTTGTTGAACAGCTCCAGCAACACCGGATCGGGCCGCGCATCGGTCGCCGCCCGGCGCCCGGCGCGCGGCGCGATGCGGCGCATCAGCAGATGGTCGCGCGGCGTGACCTCGGCCGACCAGCCCGGCTCGACCACCGTGGTCGCGGTGCTCTCGCGGATCAGCGCCGGGCCGGTGACGATGTCGCCGGGCAGCAGCGCGGCGCGGTCGAACACCGGCGTCGCATGCGCCATGCCGCCGCTCCACATGTCGATGCGGTCGATCGGCGCCGGCGCGCCGCTGTCGCGCGGCGGCGGCGCATGCTCGACAATGCGCTCGCCGGGCGCGGTCGCCTCGACCACCACCGCCTCGGCGATCAACGGCCGCTCGGGGGTGGCGAAGCCGAAGCGGGCGCGGTGCGCCGCGGTGAACGCCGCGACCATCGCCGGCACCGCGTCGAGCACCACCGGCAGCGCCGCTTCGGTGCCGCGATAGCGCAGATGCACCCGGCGGGCGACGGCGATCTGCGCCGCCGCGGCGCCCTGGGTCTGCAGCTCCTGCGTCGCCCGCGCCGCGAGCGTGTCGGCCAGCGCCTGCAACTGCGCCAGCGCGGCGTCGTCGAGCGCCACCTCCACCGCCTGCTCGCGCATCGCGCTCTGATCGGCCAGACCCATGCCATAGGCCGACAGCACGCCGGCAAAGGGATGGATGAACACCGTCTCCATGCCGAGTTCATCGGCGACGAGACAGGCATGCTGGCCGCCGGCGCCGCCGAAGCAGGCGAGCGCGAAGCGGGTCGCGTCATGACCCTTCTGCACCGAAACCTGCTTGATCGCGTTGGCCATGTTGGCAACCGCGATGCGCAGGAAGCCTTCGGCGACGTCGCGCGGATCGCGCGCCGTGCCGGTGGCGCGCGCGATCTCCGCGGCCAGCACGGCGAATTTCGCCACCACCGTGGCGGCGTCGAGCGGCGCGTCGCCACCGGGGCCGAAGATCGGCGGAAAATGCGCCGGCTGCACCTTGCCGACGCAGACATTGGCGTCGGTGACGGTGAGCGGGCCGCCGCGGCGATAGCTGGCCGGGCCGGGATCGGCGCCGGCGCTGTCCGGGCCGACGGAAAGCCGCGCGCCGTCGAAATGCAGCACCGAGCCGCCGCCGGCGGCGACCGTGTTGATCGCCATCATCGGCGCGCGCAGCCGCACGCCGGCCACCTCGGTCTCGAAGGTGCGCTCGAAGGCGCCGGCATAGAGCGCGACATCGGTGGAGGTGCCGCCCATGTCGAAGCCGATGATGTGCTCCAGCCCGGCCATTGCCGCGGTGCGCGCGGCGCCGACGATGCCGCCGGCCGGGCCGGACAGGATCGCATCCTTGCCCTGGAATTGATCCGCCGCGGCCAGCCCGCCATTGGACTGCATGAAATAGAGCCGCACGCCGGCCAGCTCGCCGGCCACCTGATCGACATAGCGGCGCAGGATCGGCGACAGATAGGCGTCGGCAACGGTGGTGTCGCCGCGCGGCACCAGCCGCAGCAGCGGGCTGACCGCGTGGCTCGGCGAAACCTGGGTGAAACCGGCGGCGCGCGCCAGCTCGGCCAGACGCTGCTCATGCGCCGGATATTTCCAGGCATGCATCAGCACGATGGCGACCGCGCCGATGCCCGCGGCGCGGGCGGCGGCGAGTGCGTCGGCGGCGGCGGCGGTGTCGAGCGGCTCGATTTCGGCGCCTTCGGCATCGACCCGTCCGCCGATCTCGGCGACGCGCGTATAGAGCATGCCCGGCAAAGTGATGGCGAGGTCGAACAGGCGCGGCCGGGCCTGGGTGCCGATGCGCAGGGCGTCGGCGAAGCCGCGGTTGACCAGCAGCAGCGTCGGCTCGCCGCGGCGCTCCAGCAGCGCGTTGGTGGCGACGGTGGTGCCCATCTTGACCGCCTCGATGGTGCCGGGCGGGATCGGCGCCTCCGCGGCGAGGCCGAGCACGGTGCGGATGCCGGCGATGGCGGCGTCGCGGTAGCGGCCGGGATTCTCGCTCAGCAGCTTGTGCGTCGAAAGCCGGCCGGCGGGGTCGCGGGCGACGATGTCGGTGAAGGTGCCGCCGCGGTCGATCCAGAACTGCCAGCCGGCCATGAGGGTGTCGCTCCGCGTCGTGGTGGAACTCCGAGCATGCGGGCGGTGCGGCGGTGCGGCAACCCTTTGGCTTCGGTAACCCCTGCATGATACAGGCATGCCAGAGGCAGACACGGGGTCGCTCGGCGTGTGGGGCAAGATCATCGGCGGCATGGCGGGGTTCGCCTTCGGCGGCCCGTTCGGGGCGGTGATCGGCGCCGCGGTGGGGCATGCCGCGGAAAGCGGCGGGTTTGCCAATATGTCCGGCGGCATCGGTGGCGGGTTTCGTATCCCCGGCATGGCCGGGTTCGGGCCGGCGCGCATCGCCTCGATGTTCGGCAAGCGCGAGCAGCTTTTCGCCGTCGTCGTGGTGGTGCTGTCGGCCAAGCTGGCCAAATGCGACGGGCCGGTCAACCGCGCCGAGATCGACGCCTTCAAGCGCAGTTTCCGCATTCCGCCCGAGTCGGCGCGTGACATCGGCCGCCTGTTCGATCAGGCGCGCGACAGCGGCGACGGGTTCGAGGACTATGCCGCCGAACTGGGCACCGCCTTCGCCGACGCGCCGGGAGTGCTGGAGGACGTGCTGACGGCGCTGTTCGCCATTGCCCGGGCGGACAAGCCGGTGACCGTTGCCGAACAGCAGTTTCTGCTCGCCGTCTGCCACCGTTTCGGCCTCGGCGAGGCGGCATGGCAGCGCGCCAGCGGCGCCGCCCCGCGCCGTCCGGCGAGCGAGCCGGGGGAGGATCCCTACATGATCCTCGGCGTGCCGCGCAGCACCTCGGCGGAGGATTTGCGCGCCGCCTGGAAGCGGCTGATGCGCGAGAACCACCCGGACAGCCTGGCCAGCCGCGGCGTGCCGGCCGAGTTCATCGCCCGCGCCAGCGCCAAGGTGGCGCGTATCAACGCCGCCTGGGACCAGATCAAGCGCGAGCGGGGGCTGTGACGCTGCGCGTCGGCGAGCGGCCGAGCCCGAACCAGGACGACCGGCCGGCCGGCGGCGCGATCGATACCATCGTGCTGCACTACACCGGCATGCGCAGCGCCGGCGCGGCGATCGACCGGCTGTGCGATCCGCAGGCGCGGGTCTCGGCGCATTACGTGGTCGAGGAGGACGGGAGGCTGTGGCGTCTGGTGGCGGAGGCGCGGCGGGCGTGGCATGCCGGGGTGTCGTACTGGCGCGGCCACTCGGCGCTAAATGACCGGTCGATCGGCATCGAGCTCGTCAACCCTGGCCATGAGCACGGCTACCGCGAGTTTCCGGTGCTGCAGATGGCGGTGGTGTGCGACCTGTGCCTGGAGATTCTCGGCCGCCATCCGGTGCCGGCGCGCAACGTCGTGGCGCACAGCGACGTGGCGCCCGAGCGCAAGGAAGATCCCGGCGAGCGGTTCGACTGGGCCGGGCTGGCGGCGAACGGGGTCGGGCTGTTTCCGCATGGCGTGGCCGATCTCGGCCCCGGCGGCGCGGTGCGCGATGCGGCCTCGCTGCATGATGTGCGGCAGGCGCTGGCCGATATCGGCTATCGCGTGGCGCCGGAGGGTGCGCTCGATCCGGCGCTGTCGGCGGTGCTGCGCGCCTTTCAGCGCCATTGGCGGCCCGAGGCGGTGACCGGCCAGGCCGACGCCGGCACTCTGGCGCGGCTTTTGGCGGTGGCGCGGCTGTGTCAGGACGTCGGGTGAGTAACGGGCAGCCTGATGACCGCTCCGCTTGCCGGAGGGTGCTGGGGGAGAGGATGTGCGCGTCCGGCATTCGGAGCGAGCCGATTCCTTCCTCAATTCCTCCCACAAGCACAGCGGAGGCGGCAATTCCCTGATGCTGCGCACCCAGCTTGCCGTGACCCTCGCCGCGCTGCTGATCGAGGCGGCGGTCGGCTATCCGCCGGGTTTGTTTCGGGTGCTCCGCCATCCGGTCGTCTGGATCGGCCGGCTGATCACGGCGCTCGACCGGCGGCTGAACCGCGATCGTTGGAGCGCCGGCGGCCGCCGCGTCGCCGGCAGTGCCGCGGTGCTGCTGCTGGTCGCGGTCAGCGTCGCCGGTGCGCTGGCGCTGCAGGCCGGCGGATTTCTCGTCGCGGCGCTGGCCGCCAGCACCCTGCTGGCGCAGCGCAGCCTGCATCAGCATGTGCGCGCGGTGGGCGAGGGGCTGGCGACCGGCGGGCTGGCGGGCGGCCGGGCGGCCGTGTCGCAGATTGTCGGGCGCAATCCGGCAACGCTCGATGAAGCGGCGGTGCTGCGTGCCGCCATCGAAAGTCTGGCGGAAAACTTCTCCGACGGCGTGGTCGCCCCGGCGCTGTGGTGCGTCCTGCTCGGCCTGCCCGGCATCGCCGCGTACAAGGCGGTGAACACCGCCGACAGCATGATCGGCCATCGCACGCCACGCCATGCCGCCTTCGGCTGGGCGGCGGCGCGGCTCGACGACGCGGTCAACCTGCCGGCCGCGCGGCTGGCGGCGCTGTGGCTGGTGCTGGCCGCGGCGCTGACCCGCGGGGCGGATGCCGGTGGCGCACTGCGCGCGATGCGCCGCGATGCGCCGCGCCATCGCTCGCCCAATGCCGGCTGGCCGGAGGCGGCGATGGCGGGTGCGCTCGGCCTGCGCCTCGCCGGGCCGCGGGTCTATGGCGACACCCTCATCGACGATGCCTGGATGGGCGATGGCCGGCCGGCGGCGGCGGCGGCCGATCTCGACCGGGCGCTGCTGCTCTACCGCCGCGCCTGCGTGCTGCAGGTCGCGGCGCTGGCGCTGGGCGTGCTCATGCTGCGAGGCTGAGCAGGCGGTCGAGGTCGATATGCGCCGCGAGATGCGCCGCCAGCGCGTCGAGCGCGCTCTCCACCCCGGCCTCATAGTTGACCGCGGCGCCGCCGAGCAGCGCCACGCGCGCCGCCTCGGCGGCGAACAGCCCGTGCGCGTAGGTGCCGCCGACCGTGCCGTCAGCGGAGCGGGCGCCGTCGGCGCGGCCATCGGCCAGATGCACGAACGGGCGGGCGGCGTCCGGCCCGGCGGTGTCGCCCATATGCATCTCGTAGCCGGTGAAGGCGGCGCCGCCCTCGGCGAGCCGGCCGCTGACCGGCAGCAGCCGCTTCGTGCCGGTCAGCACCGTCGCCACGTCGAGCAGCCCGAGACCGGCGACGGTGCCGGGCGGTCCTTCGATCCCGTCCGGGTCGGCGATGCTGCGGCCGAGCATCTGGTAGCCGCCGCAAAGGCCGAGCACCCGGCCGCCGCGGCGGCGATGCGCGGTGATGTCGATGTCCCAGCCGGCGGCGCGCAGGCTGGCGAGATCGGCGATGGTCGCCTTGGAGCCGGGCAGGATCACCAGATCGCACCCGCCCGGCAGCGCCGTGCCGGGGTACAGCAGCAGCAGGTCGATGTCGGGCTCGGCGCGCAGCGGGTCGAGGTCGTCGAAATTGCTGATGCAGGGCAGCAGCGGCACGGCGATGCGCAGCCGCGCGCCGGGGCGGCGGGCGCGTGACAGCTCGGCCAGCTCCTGCGCATCCTCCGCCGGCAGCCGCGCCGCCGCCGGCAGATGCGGCACCAGCCCGAGCGGCGCCCAGCCGGTGCGCTCGGCAATCAGGCGCATGCCATCGGCGAACAGACTCGGGTCGCCGCGCATGCGGTTGACCAGGAAGCCGCGGATCATCGCCGCATCGTCGCGGTCGAGCACCGCATGGGTGCCGATCAGGCTGGCGATGACGCCGCCGCGGTCGATGTCGCCGATCAGCACCACCGGCGTCGCGGTGGCGCGGGCAAACCCCATATTGGCGATGTCGCCGGCCCGCAGATTGACCTCGGCGGCGCTGCCGGCACCCTCGACCAGCACGAGGTCGGCGCCGGCGCTGAGGCGGGCGAAACTGTCGAGCACATGCGCCAGCAGGCGGGGCTTCATCGCCTGATAGTCGCGCGCGCGGGCGGTGCCATAAATCCGCCCCTGGACGATGATCTGCGCCCCGGTTTCGCTCTGCGGCTTGAGCAGCACCGGATTCATATCGACGCTCGCGGCAATGCCGGCGGCGCGTGCCTGCAGCGCCTGCGCCCGGCCGATCTCGCCGCCATCGGCGGTGACGGCGGCGTTGTTGGACATGTTCTGCGGCTTGAACGGCCGCACGCGCAGGCCGCGGCGGGTGAAGGCGCGGGCCAGCCCGGCGACGATCAGCGACTTGCCGACCGATGAGCCGGTGCCCTGGAACATCAGTGCGGCAACCATCGG
This sequence comes from Pseudomonadota bacterium, assembly GCA_021845985.1. GTDB lineage: Bacteria > Pseudomonadota > Alphaproteobacteria > Acetobacterales > Acetobacteraceae > JAFKFJ01. The sequence goes on from JAJZES010000027.1 coordinate 15,276, forward strand.
GCGAGTATGCCGCCGCGCCGGCGCTGTGTCAGGATGCGCCGCAATGTCGGGGGGAGCCATGGGCGCAAAGCTGCTGATCGGCCTGGATTGCGGCACGCAGAGCATCCGCGCGCTGCTCGCCGACACGCGCGGCCGGACGCTGGCCTGCGCCAGCCGGCCGACCCCGGTGATCGGGCGCGGGCCGGGCGCGGCGGAATATGCGCCGCAGGCGCTGTGGCGCTGCGTGCTGGAGGTGCTGGGCGAGATCGCGCCGCGTCACGCTGAGGTCGCCGGCATCGCCTGCGCCAGCATGGGCGAGGCCTGCGCGCTGCTCGACGCCGACGGGCGGGAGGTGGCGCCGATCATCACCTGGTTCGACCGGCGCACTGAGCCGGACGCGGCGGCGCTGGCGGCGCGCGGCGATCCGGCACGGCTTTCCGCCATCACCGGGCTGCCGGTCGATCCGACGTTGACGCTGTGCAAGCTGCTGTGGCACCGCCGCACCGACCCGGCCGGCTTCGCCCGCGTCCGGCGCGTGCTCAACCTCGCCGACTGGGTGGCGTTCCGGCTGTGCGGGGCGGCGGCGACCGATCTCAGCCTCGCCTCGCGCACTTTTTGCCTCGATGTCGCGGCGGGCGACTGGTCGGCCGAGGTGCTGGCGCTGGCCGGCATCGACCGCGCGCTGCTGCCGCCGATCCGGCCGAGCGGCACGCGCATCGCGCAAATGCGGGCGGAGGTGCTGGCGGCAACCGGGCTGCGCGGCGCGCCGGCGGTGGGCGTCGGCGGGCATGACCATGTCTGTGGCGGGTTCGCCGCCGGGGCGGTGCGGCCCGGCGTGCTGCTCGACAGCATGGGCACCGCCGAGGCGCTGCTGCGCACCATCGACCGCCCGCTGGCCGACCCGGCGGCGCGCCATCTCGGCTACTGGCAGGGGGCGGTCGGGCTGGACCGGCGATTCGGCTATGTCGGCGCCGGGATCAACAGTTCGGGCGGCGCGATCGAGTGGTTCCGCGCAATGCTCGGCGATCCGCCGCACGCAGCGCTGATCGCCGAGGCCGAGGCGGTGGCGCCGGGCAGCAGCGGGGCGGTGTTCCTGCCGCATCTGGCCTACAGCACGCCGCCGGTGGTGGATCTGGCGGCGCGCGGCGCCTTCATCGGGCTGACCGCGGGGACGACGCGCGGGGCGATGTTCCGCGCCGTGCTGGAAGGTCTGGCGATGGAGGCGCGGCTGTCGGCGGACGGCATGGCGGCGCTGGTCGGGGCGCCGGACGACATCCGGGTGATCGGCGGCAATACCCGCAACGACCTGCTGCTGCGCATCAAGGCGGCGGTGTTCGGGCGGACGCTGACGGTGATTGCCGAGCCGGAGGCAACCGCGCTGGGCGCCGCGCTGCTCGGCGGCCTCGCCGCCGGACTGTGGCCGGACATGGCGGCGGCGCAGGCCGCGATCGAACAGGAACGCCGCTGCGTCGAACCCGATCCGCGCTGGATCGGGCTGTACGACCGGCTGTTTCGCGAGGTGTATTGCCGGGTCTATCCGGCGCTGGCGCCGCTGGGTGCGGCGCTCGGCGGGGTTGCGGCCGGCATGTCGGCGGCGTGACCGGCACGGCCAGGAAGACGGCGCAAAACGAGTTTCAAACCGGCCACCAGCCGTGCGCATGATGATTGGCTGACTGTCGCGGCCTCGTGTAGCCTCCCCGCTCGGCAAGGGCGGATGGGCCGTGATCAAGGATCTGGACTCCACCGGGACTAAGGCGGCATCGGGCGATCCCGCGGTCGATGCGGTGCGCGCCATGGTCAACGCCGTGTGGCGGCCGGTGGCGGTGTTTGACGAGAGCGGGGAGTGTCTTGCCGCCAGCCAGTCCTACGTCCTGCATGCCGCCAGCATCGCCCCCGGCACCGTCGATCCGCAGCAGCGCAGCGCGGCGTTTTCGCCGGACGGGCGGCGGCACTGGACGCTGGTGACGCTGCCGACCGATGGCGCCGAGACCTCGGCCAGCGAGTTCATCGATACCGTGTCCAATGCCATGCCGATCCTGTTCAACGCCAAGGATCGGCAGCGGCGCTATCTGTTCATGAACCGCTACCAGGCCGAATTGTTCGGAGTGACGCCGCAGGCCGTGGTCGGCCGCCGCGCCGCCGAACTGGTCAAGCCGGACCACGAGGATTTCATGTCGGCGATCGACGCCGAGATGCTCGAAACCGGGCGCGCCAAGCCGTTCTTTGAGCACAGTTTCACCGGCATCGACGGGGTGCGGCGGCACTGGCTGTCGAGCAAGATGCCGCTGGTGCATCCCGACGGCGCCATCTGGGGCATCGCCACCGTTGCCATCGACATCACCGAACGCAAGCGGCTTGAGGAGGGCTGGCGGGCAGCCAAGGAGCAGGCCGAGGCCGGCAGCCGCGCCAAATCGCGCTTCCTCGCCGGCATGAGCCACGAACTGCGCACGCCGCTCAATGCCGTGCTCGGCTTTGCCGAACTGATGCAGCAGGAGGCGCTGGGAGCGCTCGGGCATCCGGAATATCATGAATATGTCAACCATATTCTCGACAGCGGCACGCAGTTGCTGGAGCTGATCAGCGATCTGCTGGACTATTCGCGCGCCGAGTCGGGCAGCCTGGAACTGGTGCTGTCCGAGGTTGAACTCGGCCGGCTGGTGCGCAGCGCCATGGCCGCGGCGCGGGAGCGGGCGCAGAGCGGCGGGCGGGCCTTGCCGGTCGCGCTCGGCGCCGAACTGCCGCCGGGCTTCCTGGTGGTGCGCGGTGACGAGCAGCGGTTGCGCCAGGTGTTGCGGGCGCTGTTGAGCAACGGGCTGAAATTCACCCCGGCCGGCGGCGCGGTGACGGTTTCGTTGCGCCGCACCGAGGCGGGCGGGGCCGAGCTGACGGTGGCCGATACCGGCATCGGCATGACCGAGCAGGAGCAGGAACACGCCTTCGAGCCGTTCTGGCAGGCCGATGGCGGGCTGCGCCGGCGGCGCGGCGGCGCCGGGATCGGGCTGCAGCTGACCCGCCAGTTGGTCACGTTGCATGGCGGCACGCTGACGGTGCAGAGCCGCGCAGGGGAGGGGACACGGGTGACCGTGCGCCTGCCCGCGGCGCCGCCGGCATGAGCCTCCGCCGCGCGCCGCGCACGCTGATTTTCGCCAATGATAAATCGAGCGGCAAGACGACGACCGCCAATGCCGTGCTGGTGGCGTTGCTGACCGGCCACGCGGCGACGCTGCGGCAGACCGAATTGCGGGAATACGAACGCCACCCGGCGCTCGGGCTGATCTTCTCGACGGCCGACGGGATCGGCGCGGTGACCCATCGCGACGCGCGCAACGCCGCCGCCTATGACGCGGCGCGGGCGCTGGCGGCGGACCCCAACGCGACGCCGTGGGACGATCTGCTGTACGACATCGGCAGCGGCGGGCTGATCGTCGATCTGGGCGCCAACATGTTCGGCGAGATTTGCCGCATCCTCGATGCCGAGCCGCGGCCGATCTTCCCCGACGACGCGGCGCGGGTCGCTGCGGTGGTGCCGGTGACGACGGCGGCCGACTCGATCGAGGCGGCGATGACGGCGATCGACGCGGTGCTCGGTTGGGGCCCTGCGGCGCGGGTGTTCATCGTCGAGCAGGAATATCTCGGCCGCTTCATCGGCGACATGGCGGACTGGACCGCCTATCGCGACGGCGTGCTGGCGGCACAGCCGGGGCGGGTGCGGGCGATCCGGCTGGAGCGGCTGGCGGTGGCCGATATCGGCTCGGTGGCGTTCCAGCGGATCGACCGCATGCTGCCGGCGGCCGAGGCGATGCTGCGCGACCCGGGCCTGACCGGGTCGGCGCTGCTGCGGGCCTTGCGGCGGGCGCGGGCGGAAATCGCCTGGGGCGAGCGGACGCTCGCCGTGGTGATGCCGATCGCCGACTGGTTCGCCGGCGCCGACGGCTGATGCCGCTGGCGGATGCGCGTGGTTATTCTGCCAGCGCCACCACGGTTGCCAGCAATCCCGGAAACCGCGTCTCGATCTCCGGCCGCAGCGCCACCTGGCAGCGGGTGCCGTCGCGCGTGGTCAGGATCAGGCCGGCATGGCGCAGCACCTTCATGTGGTGACTGAGCGTGGAGGCGGCGACCTGTGCGTCGAACGCACCCCAGCCGCGCGGGCCGCCCGCAAGCAGTGCCGCGACGATCGACAGGCGCAGCGGATCGCTCAGCGCATGCAATACCTCCGGCAAGGTCACGTCGGCGATCGCCGGATGCTGATAGGCGTCTTGCACCATGCCGGTCGCCTCCCCAGTTGGCTGGCAGCGTTCGTGCTATATTCGTCGAACGTCGAACTTTCTCAAGCTTGAGGACGTGTCCGCTCATGCCATCCCTGTTCGACCCGATCCGCGTCGGTGATCTCGATTTGCCGAACCGCATCTTCATGGCGCCGCTGACCCGCGCCCGCGCCACCGACGATCGGGTGCCGACGCCGCTGATGCGCGACTATTACGTCCAGCGCGCCTCGGCCGGTCTCATTCTGTCGGAGGCGACCTCGGTGACGCCGATGGGCGTCGGCTATGCCAACACGCCCGGCATCTGGTCCGACGCGCAGGTGGCGGGTTGGCGGAAGATTACCGATGCGGTGCATGCGGCGGGCGGGCGGATGTTCCTTCAGCTCTGGCATGTCGGGCGCATCTCGGACCCGATCTTCCTCGACGGCCGGGCACCGGTGGCGCCGAGCGCCATTGCGCCGCGCGGCCATGTCAGTCTGGTGCGGCCGGAAAAGCCGTATGAGGTGCCGCATGCGCTGACCCTCGACGAGGTGCGCGAGGTTGTCGCCGCCTATCGCAAGGGCGCCGAGAACGCCCAGCAGGCCGGGTTCGACGGGGTCGAGGTGCATGGCGCCAACGGCTACCTGCTCGACCAGTTCCTCCAGGACGGCAGCAACCACCGCAGCGACGCCTATGGCGGGACGGTGGAGAACCGCGCCCGGCTGCTGCTGGAGGTGACCGATGCGGCGATCGGGGTGTGGGGCGCCGGGCGCGTCGGCATGCATCTCGCGCCGCGCGCCGATGCGCACGATATGGGCGACAGCGACCGGGCGGGGACGTTCGGCCATGTCGCACGCGAACTCGGACGCCGGCGCATCGCCTTCATCTGCGCCCGCGAGCATATCGCCGCCGACCGGCTCGGCCCGGCGCTGCGTGCGGCGTTCGGCGGCCCCTATGTCATCAACGAGCGGTTGACGCCGGAGGCAGCGGCGGCGGAGCTGCAGGACGGGCGGGCGGACGCGGTGGCGTTCGGCGTCAAGTTCATCGCCAACCCCGACCTGCCGGCGCGGCTGCGCGATGGCGCGACGCTGAATGACCCGCAGCCGGCGACGTTCTACGGCGGCGGGGCGCATGGCTACACCGACTATCCGACCCAGCAGCGCGCCGCCGCCTGACCCGCTGCCGCCCCTGCCGGCCGGCCGGCCGGCAGGGGCGGCTTGCGCACTAGTATCTGGTGTGTCAGTCTTCCGGATGGCCCGCCGCAGAGTGGGCGTTGATCTGGGAGGATGCGATGCTGCTCTGGCGCACGATGCTGGCGGCTGCCCTGCTGTCGCTGACCGCCGGCATGGCGGTGGCGGGCGAGCCGAAGACCAATCTGCTGTCGCAATGGGATACCGGCTCGGACGCGGCGGCAATCGCCAAGCTCGGCGAGATGTTCAACGCTGCCGGCGGCAAATGGACGGCGACCTCGATCGCCGGGCACACCGCCAACACCATCGCCAAGCTGCGCGCCGATGTCGTCGCCGGCAACGCGCCGCCGGCGGTGCAGCTCAAGGGGCCGGAAATCGCCGAATGGGCGGCCACCGGCATGACCGCCGATCTCGACCCGATCGCCACGCGCGAGCACTGGGACACGCTGGTCGCGCCACAACTGATCGCGGTGATGAAGCCCGAGGGCACCTGGGTCGCGGCGCCGATGAACATCCACCGCATCAACTGGCTGTGGGCGAGCAAGAAGGCGCTCGACAAGGCCGGCATCGCCGAGATGCCGAAGACCTGGGCGGAGTTCAACGCCGATGCCGAGAAGCTCAAGGCCGTCGGCATCATCCCGGTCGCGCACGGCAGCCAGGACTGGATCGATGCGACGCTGTTCGAGAACATCGTCTATGGCATGAATGTCGATCTGTACCGCGGCGCCTTCGTCCGGCTCGACATGGCGGCGCTGCGCGGGCGTGACATGGCGGCGGCGTTCGCCGAGCTGCGCCGCGTCATCAACTGGACCGATCCCGGCATGCCCGGCCGCGACTGGGACGCCGCCGCCAACATGATGCTGAACGGCAAGGCCGGCTTCTTCTTCATGGGCGACTGGGCGATCGGCACCTTCAACGCCGAGGGCTTCAAATACGGCACCGACTATCTCTGCGCCCAGGGACCGTCCGACAACGGCAAGCCGGGCTTCATCCTCAACAGCGACTCCGTGGTGTTCTTCAAACAGAAGGACCCCGACTACGTCGCCGGCCAGACGCTGCTGGCGCATCTGATCATGTCGAAGGACTTTCAGACCATCTTCAATCAGGCGAAAGGCTCGATTCCGGCGCGGCTGGATGTCGATCTGAGCCACGGCTTCAATCCGTGTCAGGTGGCGTCGCAGAAGGATCTGAACGACAGCATCAAGGCGGGTACGCTGGTGCTCAGCATGGCGCACAACATGTCGGTGCTGCAGAAATACCGCGGGGCGATGATGGAAGTGATCAGCGAGTTCATAAATACGCCGTCGATGAAGCCGGAAGACGCCGCCGCCAAACTCGGCGATGCCGTCGAGGCCCAGATGTGAGCGGCGCGGCGATGCACAGGCCCGACATCGCCCTGCTCGGCGCGCAGCGGCCCGAAGTGGTGGCGGCGCTGGAGGCGGCGTTCACGCTGCATCGCATTTGCGATGCAGCGGACCGGCTGGCGGCGCTGCGCGCCGTCGGGCCGCGCATCCGTGGCGCGGCGTCGCACGGCATGGCGGGGATTTCGGCTGACGAGATCGCCCTGCTGCCGGCACTTGAGATCGTCGCCATCAACGGCGTCGGGTTGGAAACGACCGATCTCGATGCCTGCCGGGCGCGCGGCATCACCGTGGCGACGGCGCCGGTGCTGTATGACGATGTCGCCGATCTGGCGATCGCGCTGGCTCTGGCGGCATGCCGGCGCATCGCCGAGGGCGACCGCTTCGTGCGCGCCGGACGCTGGGGGCCGGAGCGGCTCAAGCCGGGCCGCAAGCTGACCGGCATGCGTGCCGGGATCATCGGCCTTGGCCGCATCGGCATCGAGGTCGCGGCGCGGCTGGAGGCGTTCAAGACGAAGATCGCCTATGCCGATCCGGTGACGCGCAGCCCGACCTATCCGCGCCATGAGAGCGTGGTGGATCTGGCGGCTGACAGCGACATCCTGTTTCTGTGCGCCGCCGGCGGCGCCAGGGGCACGCGCCCGCCGATCGTCGATCGCGCCGTGCTCGACGCGCTCGGGCCGCGCGGCATCTTCATCAATGTTGCGCGCGGCTGGATCGTCGATGAGGCGGCGCTGGTCGCGGCGCTGACCGAGGGGCGGCTCGGCGCGGCGGGGCTCGACGTGTTCGACGACGAGCCGGCGGTGCCGGCGGCGCTGCGTGCGCTCGACAGTGTGGTGCTGACGCCGCATGTCGCCAGTTCGACCGAGGAGACGATGCGGGCGATGGGCGATTGCGTGGTCGGCAATCTCGTCTCCTGGTTCGCCGGCACCGGCGCACTGACCCCGGTTGTGATGTAATGGCGGAGGCGCAAGCCTTTGCCCCGCTCCACCGGCCGCGCTCGCTGGCGGTGCTGCTGGCCGATCAGATCCGCGAGATGATCGTCACCGGCACGCTGGCGCTCGGCGAGCAATTGTCGGAGAACACCATCGCCGACCAGCTCGGCGTCAGCCGGACGCCGGTGCGCGATGCGTTTGCCCGGCTGCAGGCGGAGCGGCTGGTGGAAATCCGGCCGCAGCGCGGTACCTTCGTCTTTCACTACGACGAAACCGAGCTGCGCGAGATTTGCGAGCTGCGCGAGGTGCTGGAGACCGGCGCGCTGCGCGTCGCGCTCGGGCGCGACCGCGCGGCGTTGCAGGCGGCACTTTGGGCACAGGTCGAGGCGGCCGAGCAGGCCGCCGACCGCAGCGCCCGCGCCTATCAGGCGTACGACACGGCGTTTCACGAAACCCTGGTGGCGGCCAGCGATAACCGCGAATTGCGCGAGGCCTATGCGCGCATTTCCGGGCGCGTGCGCGCGGTGCGGTTCCGGCTGACCAGCACGGTCGAACAGGTCGCGACATCGCAGCGCCGCCATCGCGAGATCGTCACCGCGATGGCGGACGGTGACGACACCGCGGCGACCGCGCTGCTCGGCGAGCATGTTTACAGCGCGTGGCGCTTCTTCAAGGAGCGGCTGGACGCGGCGTAACGGGAGGAGACTGAGGTGAAGATCAGCAAGCTGCGGGTGCGCCGGTTGACCGGCACGATGACCACCGACGGGCCGATGTGGGAAGAGCGGCTGGTCAGGCCGATTGACATCTATGCCGAGTACCGCAGCGAACCCTGGCGCACCGGCGGCGAGCAGCTTGATGCCCGGCGGTTCCGGCTGACGCAGGATTTCCTCGACATCGAGACCGATGCCGGCATCACCGGTCGTGCCGGCCCGCTCTGGCCGGACCCGGCGCGGCTGGTGCTGACGCAACTGGCGCCGCTGCTGCTCGGCAAGGATGCGCTGGCCGGGGAATTGCTGTGGGACCAGATGCACCGGTATCAGGTGCATGGCCGGCAGGGCGACGCGATGATCGCGCTCTCGGCGGTCGATTGCGCGCTGTGGGATATCAAGGGGCAGGCGTTCAATCAGCCGATCTGGCGCATCCTCGGCGGCCCGACGCGCACCGAGATCCCGGCCTATGCCAGCATGCTCGGCTATGCGGTGGAGGATCTCGGCCGGGTGCGCGAGCGGGCGCTGGCGTTCAAGGCCAAGGGCTATACGGCCCAGAAATGGTTCTTCCGCCACGGGCCGATGAGCGGCCATGCGGGCATGCAGAAGAATGTCGCCCTGGTGCGCACGCTGCGCGAGACGCTCGGCGAGGATTACGACATCATGCTCGACTGCTGGCAGAGCATGAACTTCGACTATGCGGTTTCGCTGTGCGACCGCATCGAGGAGTTCCGCCCGCGCTGGCTGGAGGAGCCGTTCATGCCCGACCGCATCGACAGCCATGTCAGACTGAAGGCCAAGACGCGCATTCCGCTGTCCGGCGCCGAGCATGAATATACCCGCTGGGGCTTCAAGCGCTTCGTCGAGAAGGACGCGCTCGATATTCTGCAGCCGGACATGTACTGGTGCGGCGGCCTGTCGGAGACGCTGAAGATCGCCGCCTATGCGACCACGCACGATCTGATCGTCATTCCGCACGGCCATTCGACGCCGCTCGGCATCCATTTCTCTGCGGCGCAATCGCCGATCCACACGCCGTACCAGGAATATCTGGACAAGTGGAACGACATCAACATGCACTTCCTGGCCCATCCGCTGCGGCCGCAGGACGGTGTCATCCGCATCCCCGAGGCGCCGGGCGCCAACATGGCGCTCGATCCGGCAAAGATCGAGCGCGAGGAGGAGGTGCATGTCTGAGCCCATCCTCGGCCGCGTCCGGGCGCTGAAACAGACGCTGCGCGACGGCGGCAGCATCGCCGGCGCGTGGTTCAGCCTGACCGATCCGGCGGCGGCGGAGATCATGGGCCGCGTCGGCTTCGATTTTCTGCTGTTCGACGCAGAGCATTGCCCGTGGGATCTGGCGGCGCTGCAGACCGCGATGATGGCGCTGAATGGCACGCAGACCGTGCCGATCGTCCGGGTGCCGTGGAATGATCCGGTGCGCATCAAGCAGATGCTCGATCTGGGCGCCGAGGGCATCCTGGCGCCGATGGTGCGTGATGTCGCCGAATGCCGAGCGCTGGTGTCGGCCTGCCGCTATCCGCCGCTCGGCAGCCGCGGCTTCGGGCCGCGCCGCGCCTCCAATTACTATCGCGACATCGACGCCTATGTCGCCGCCGCCAATGAGGCGATCTTCGTCATGCCGCAGATCGAGGACATCGCCACGCTGGACGTGCTCGACGCCTTTCTGGCGGTGCCCGGCATCGACGCCGTGTGCATCGGCCCGAACGACATGTCGGGCACCGCCGGGCTGATGCGCCAGACGCAGCACCCGACGATCCGCGGCGCCATCGACCGCATCATCGCGACGGCGGCGGCACGCCGGCTGCCGGTGTGCCTCGGCGTCAATACCCGCGCCGACCAACAGGCGGCGCTGGTGCAGCGCGGCGTGCGCGTGCTGCTCGTCACCTCCGACCTGGAATTGCTGGCCGGCGGCGCGCGGGCGGCGCTGACGGCGACGCGGGCGGCGCTGGGCGGCTGAGCATGCAATACGCGCCGTCCCCGCCGTCCGCCCGTCCGCGCCGCAGCCTCGCCCGGTTTCTGCCGCAGGCGGTGCTGGCGCCGTCGCTCGCCGCGACGTTTCTCTATGTCGTGGTGTTCGCCCTGTGGTCGGTGTGGATCGCGCTGTCGAACTCGACGCTGCTGCCGGACTACAGCTATGCCGGCTTCATCCATTTCGCCGAGCTGTGGCGCAACCACCGCTGGACCATCGCCTATACCAATCTGTTCCTGTTCGGCACCCTCTACGTCATCGGCGCCACCCTGCTCGGTCTGCTGCTGGCGATCCTGATTGATCAGCGGGTGCGGGCGGAGGCGCTGTGGCGCACCATCTTTCTCTATCCGCTGGCCATCTCGTTCGTCGTCACCGGCACCGTCTGGCGGTGGATTTTCAATCCGACCAGCGGGGTGCAGCAACTGGTGCGCGATCTCGGCTGGGCCGGTTTCACGTTCGACTGGATTGTGCGCCGCGATCTGGCGATCTACACCGTCGTCATCACCGGCATCTGGCAGGCCTCGGGCTTTGCCATGGCCCTGTTCCTGGCCGGGCTGCGCGCGGTCGATCCCGATCTGGTGAAGGCGGCGCAGATCGACGGCGCACGCATGTCGCGCATCTATCTGCGCATCATCCTGCCCTCGATCCGGCCGATCTTCATCGCCGTCATGGTGATCCTGCTGCAATTCGCCATCAAGACGTTCGATCTGGTGCTGGCGCTGACCTCCGGCGGTCCCGGTATTTCGACCACGGTTCCGGCGATCTATGTCTATGACCTGATGTTCCAGCGCGGCCAGTTGGGCGAGGGGGCGGCGGCGGCGATCATGGTGCTGCTGGCGCTGCTGCTGGTGCTGGTGCCGTATGGCGTGTGGATCGGCTGGCAACGGCGGCGGGAGCGGGCGCATGGCTGACCTCGCGGTCCATGACCCGCTGGCCGGCGCCGGCACATGGCGGCGGACGCGGGCGCGGCTTGGCGTGCATCTCGCGCTTGGTGCGTTCGCGCTCTACTACCTGGTGCCGTTCGCCGTCGTCGTGCTCAATTCCTTCCGCAGTCTCGATGACATCGGCCGGCACGGATTGCTGGCCATTCCGACGAGCTTTTCCGTGGCCCACTGGGCGACGACGTGGAACACGCTGTGCGTCAGCGGCGGCTGCGCCGGCATTGCGCCGTTCTTCTGGAACTCGCTGGAAATGGCGATCCCGGCGACGCTGATCTCTACCGCGTTCGGTGCGGTCAATGGCTATGTGCTGTCGAAATGGCGCTTCCCCGGCTCGGAGGCGCTGTTCCTGCTGATCACCCTCGGCGTGTTCATGCCGGGGCAGATGGTGCTGCTGCCATGGGCGATCACGCTCGGCCATCTCGGCCTGTCGAACAGCATCGCCGGACTGGTGCTGATCCATTGCGTCCAGGGGCTGAGCTTCACCACCCTGTTTTGCCGCAACTACTACATCAACATCCCCGACGAGCTGATCCGCGCCGCACGCATCGACGGCGCCGGGTTCTGGCGCATCTTCCGCCGCATCGTGCTGCCGCTGTCGCCGCCGATCCTGATCGTCACGGTGATCTGGCAGTTCACCGGTATCTGGAACGAGTTCCTGTTCGGCGTCACCTTTTCCTCCGGCACGCATCAACCGATCACCGCGGCGCTGATCGGGCTGTCGGCGGCGGGAACCTCGGTGCATCAATACAATGTCGAAAGCGCCGCGGTGCTGATCGGCGCGGCGCCGCCGCTGCTGATCTATCTGCTCGGCGGACGCTACTTCGTGCGCGGCCTGACTCAGGGAGCGGTGAAATAGATGGCTTCGCTCGGCATCCGTGGCGTGACCAAGCGATTCGGCGCTTTGGCGGTGCTGGAAAATATCGACCTGGATGTCGAGCCGGGCGAGTTCATCGTGCTGGTCGGCCCCTCCGGCTGCGGCAAATCGACCTTGCTGGCGATGATCGCCGGGCTGGAGACGCCGAGTGCGGGGGAAATCCGCATCGGCGGGCGCGTCGTCAACGACGTGCCGCCGAAGGATCGCGACATCGCCATGGTGTTTCAGTCCTACGCGCTCTACCCGACGATGACGGTGCGCCAGAACATCACCTTCGGCATGGAGTCGCGCCGCGTGCCGCGGGCGCAGCAGGATGCGGCGGTGGCGCGGGTGGCGGCGCTGCTGCAGATCGAGACGCTGTTGCGCCGCCGTCCGGCGCAGTTGTCCGGGGGTCAGCGTCAGCGCGTGGCGATGGGCCGCGCCCTGGTGCGCGACCCGGCCTTGTTCCTGTTCGACGAGCCGCTGTCCAATCTCGACGCCAAGCTGCGCATCGAGATGCGCACCGAGATCAAGAAGCTGCATCAGCGTCTGGGCAAGACGACGGTCTATGTCACCCATGATCAGGTCGAGGCGATGACGCTGGCGTCGCGCATCGCGGTGATGCATCGCGGCCGGGTGCAGCAGTTCGACCGGCCGCGCATCGTCTATGAGCGTCCGGCCAACATGTTCGTCGCCGGCTTCATGGGCGCGCCGGCGATGAACTTCCTCGCCGCCGAGGTCGTCATCGCCGATGGCCGGCCGGCGCTGGTGCTGAGCGAGGGGGCGAAATCGGCGCCGCTGCCGGTGCCCCCGGTCGGTCCCGGTGTCATGCTGCGGGCCGGCCGCCGCGTCGTGCTAGGCATCCGCCCGGAAACCCTGGCCGATGCGGCGCGGCCGCATCTGGAGCCGGGCAGCGCCCACGCAGTGCTCGACGGCATCGTCGAAGTGGTCGAGCCGACCGGGCCGGAGACGATGGTGGTGGTGCGGCTCGGCGGCCGGGAGGTGGTGGCGCGGTTCGACCCCGACGCGGCGCCGACGGTCGGCGAGCGGGTGTCGCTCGGCGTCGATCTGGCCAAGGCCTGCCTGTTCGACCCCGACTCCGAACGTCTGATCTGAGGACCTGCCGTGAGCTTTACCCGCTATCCGAGTCTGGCCGACCGCACAGTGTTCATCACCGGCGGCGGCAGCGGCATCGGCGCGGCGATGGTCGCCGCCTTCGCCGCCAACGATGCGCGCGTCGCCTTCGTCGATATCGACGCGACTGCCGCGCGCGCGTTGCTGGCGGAATTGTCCGGCGTCCGCCATGCGCCGCTGTTCCTGCCCTGCGACGTCACCGACACCGCGGCGCTGCAGGCGGCGATGGCGGCATCGGCGGCGGCGCTCGGCCCGGCCGCAGTGCTGGTCAACAACGCCGCCAATGACGAGCGGCACGAGATCGACGCGGTGACGCCGGAATACTGGGATCGGGCGATGGCGGTCAATCTGCGCCATCAGTTCTTCGCCGCCCAGGCGGTGCGGGCGCAGATGCGCCAGCTTGGCCACGGCGCGATCATCAATTTCAGCTCGATCGCCTGGATGGCCGGCGGCGCCCATATGGTCGCCTACACCAGCGCCAAGGCCGCCATCATCGGCCTGACCCGCAGTCTGGCGCGCGAGTTCGGCCCGGACAACATCCGCGTCAACGCCATCGCGCCGGGCGCCGTGATCACCCCGCGGCAGATGCGGCTGTGGCTGTCGGAGGCGGATGTCGCGACGATCGTCGCCCGGCAATGCCTCCAGGTGCGGCTGCTGGCCGAGGACATTGCCCGCACGGCGCTGTTTCTCGCCGCCGACGACAGCCGGATGATCACCAAGCAGTGCCTGACGGTGGATGCCGGCCTGCGCTGAGCCGGGCGGTCAGGCGGGGGTGATCTGCACGCCCTTCCAGAACGCCACCCGGCCGCGGATCTCGGCTGCCGCCGGCTTCGGGTCGGGATAGTACCAGACGGCGTCCTGGTTGGTCTTGCCGCCCACGAGCAGCGAGTAGTACTGCGCCGTGCCCTTCCACGGACAGACCGAGCTGTGGCTGCTCGGCGCGATCAGCTCGCGCCGCAGCGCCGCCTCGGGGAAATAGGCGTTGCCTTCGACGGTGACGATGTCGTCGCTCTGCGCCACCACGGCGCCGTTCCAAATCGCCTTCATCGCATGCTCCTGCGTGGGGTTTCCGGCAACATGGTGGGTTACATCAAAAACTGCCAGAAGCGGGCCATGAACTCGCGTTCGCGTTCGCTGAACGGCCGCTGCGACCATGCCGCAAGGGTGATCTGCTTTGATCGGGCGACATCGCGGTCGAACAGCGCCTCCGCCGCGGCGGCGGTGGGGCGGCCGAACACCACCGCATCGACCTCGTTGTTGAACACCACGCTGCGCCGGTCGAGATTGGACGAGCCAACCGTGGTCCACACCCCGTCGATGGTGGCGAATTTCGAGTGCAGCACCATGCCCTGGATTTCGTAGATGCGCGCGCCGACTTCCAGCAGATCGCCATAACCGGCGCGGCCGGCGGCCAGCGTCTGCGGCACGTCGCTGAGCGAGGGCAGCACCAGCCGCAGATCGATGCCGCGCCGCGCCGTGGCGGCGAGTTCTTCGCGCTGCTGGTGGGTCGGCACGAAAAACCCGGTGCCGAGCGAGACGCGATGCCGCGCCGCATGGATCGCCATCAGCAGGGTGGCGTAATACAGCGGCCGGTCCTGCCGCGGTGCGCTGCCGATGATGCGTACCGTTTCCGTGCCAACCGCGGCGAGCGGCGGGTAGTAGGTGCGCGCCGCCATCGCCGGACCCTGTTGGCGCTGCCAGTTGTCCATGAACAGCCGCTGCAGGTCGGCCACCGCCGGCCCTTCGATCCGCGCGTCGGTATCGGTCCAGTACGCCTGCCGCGCGCTGGTCGGAGCCGGGTCGTGGATCGGGTCGGGCTTGTTTTCATAGACACGGTCGAGATTGATGCCGCCGACAAAGGCGACGCGGCCGTCGATCAGCATGATCTTGCGGTGGTCGCGGTCGTTTGGGTTCTCCAGCTTCAGCATCGCCGCGGCGTCGAGCGGGTGATAGACCAGCATCGCCGCCCCCTCCTGCTTCAGCCGGTCGAGAAAGGCCGGGTCGGTGTTGCGCGAGCCATAGCCGTCGCGGATGATGTTGACGGCGACGCCCTGGCGCAGCTTGCGGCGCAGCAGTTCGGCGATGCTCTGGCCGTCGAAATGCACGTCCTGGAAGATGTAATACTCCAGGTTGATGCTGTCCTTGGCCTGTTGCAGGGCGGCGAACATGGCGGGAAAGGTCTCTGAGCCGTCGCGCAGCAGGGTAATGCGGTTGCCGGTCCGCGGCGGGTCGCTGTTGATCGCGGCGTCGAGCGCCAGTTGCGCGCTCAGATCGTCCTGCGGCGCGTTGGGACCGAGCACGATGATCGGCGTCGCGACGCAACCGGCCAGCAGCAGCGCGGCGGCGGCCCAAAGACGTGGCAGGCGCATTATTGTTCCTCCCGCAATGGCGGCACGGCAACGCCGCGCAATGGCATCAGTTGCGCGGCGGTGCCGCCGCTCACAGTTGCGGCAGCATCCGGCGCAGCACGCCGTCGCGCAGCAGGTAATGGTGCCCGAGTGCCACCGCGGCATGGCCGAGGGCAATCAGCAGGATGGCGTTGGCGGCCAGCTCATGCAGACCGCGCAGGGTGTGGGCGAATGTCCGGTCATTGCCGGGAAAGGCGAACAGCCCGAACACCGCGTAGCCGCGGAACCAGGCGGTGGCGAGGCCGAGGCCTACGGCGGTGCCGGCGAGCAGATAGAGCAGCCCGTGCCCGGCCTGCGCCACCCGATGCGCCAGCCCGGCGCCGGGCAGCCGCCGCCCGCTGGTGAGCCGCCACAGCACCCGCAGCGTCAGCACCACGGCCAGCAACAGACCGAGACTGATATGCAGCGAGCGCAGCAGGGGTACCGTTGCATGGCCAAGTGAATCGACGGTCTGCCCGCCGAGCCACAACAGCGCGATCAGCGTTGCGGTGATCCAGTGCAGCGCGATCGATCGGTCATCATAGCGCGCAGCGGCGGAGGCGGACAGCAGGTCAACGTGCATAGGAATCCTCCGGGGCGCCATCACGACGCGGCGCGCACCATGGCATTGGCCTGGTCGGCGGGGGCTTGCGCCGGGATGACGTGGCGGACAGGAGCGGCGGGGCCTCAGAGCCGGCGAAAGCGCGCGTCGCCGTCTGCCGCGCCGGCGTCGGGCGGCTCCGACGGCGACCAATGCAGCCGCAGCCGCGCCGCCGCGGGGCGGGACGGCGGCAGAGGCGGCTGCCCGGTGCGCGCGGCGATGCGCTCGGCGAGGGCCCGATAGCTCGCCGCCGGTACCGCCGGCTGCCAGGGCGGCGGGGCCGGGCGGGGGCGCAGCGGCGCCGCTTCCGGCGGTGCGGGAGCAAACACGGCCGGCGCCGGAATGCTCAGCTCCGCCTGCGGCAGCGGCACCGCCCACAGTGACGCGTCAAGCGCAGGGGCATCAAGGGGAGCGGCATCAAGGGCAGGGGCATCGTCGGCAGGGGCATCATCGGGCGCATCAACGGCTACGGCCGGCTCGGGGTCCGGCGTCGGCAGCAGGGCGAAGCTGCCGAAGCTGCGATAGGTCATGCCGGTGACGCCGAAGGCCGCGATGGCCCGTTGCACATCGTCGCCGGGGCCGCCGGGCGGGGCGGGGTCCGAAGTTTGCATGCCGTTCCTTTAGCCGCCGCGAGGCCGCGGACGGAAGCGAAAACTGCCATGCGCCGGTTGACGTGCGGTGCATGTCACAGGGTTGTCGCGATCATCGCGCGCAACTCCGCCGTCACCTCCGGGCGCACGCCGAACCACGCCGCGAACGACGGCACCGCCTGATGCAGCAGCATGCCGAGGCCATCGACCACGGCATGGCCGCGCGCCCGCGCCGCCGCCAGCAACGGCGTTTCCAGCGGCGCATAGACGAGGTCGGCGACCACCGCCGCGCGCGGCAGCGGCGCGAGGTTGAGCCGCAGGGGCGGTTGCCCGGACATGCCGAGGCTGGTGGTGTTGACCAGCAGCGCTGCCCCCGCCAGCGCCGCCGCCGGCGCCGCCCAGTCCATCACCTGCGCCCGGCCGCCGAACCGCGCCGCCAGCGCCTCGGCGTGGTCGCGGGTGCGGTTGAGCAGGCGCAACTCCGCCACACCCTCGCCGGCCAGCGCCGCCATCACCGCGCGCGCCGCGCCGCCGGCGCCGAGCACCACCGCCGGCCCGGCATCCGCCCGCCACTGCGGGCAATCCTGCCGCAGGCTTTGCAGGAACCCGTCGGCATCGGTGTTGCGCCCCTCCAGGCTGCCATCCTCGTGCACCACGACGAGGTTGACCGCGCCGATCTGCCGCGCCAGCGGTTCCACCCGATCGACCAGCGCCAGCACCGCCTGTTTGTGCGGCACCGTCACGTTGCAGCCGGCGAAGCCGAGCGCCGACAGGCCGCGCAAGGCCGGGGCGATCCGCTCCGGGCGCACCGGCAGCGGCACATAGGCGCCGGCGATGCCGTGCCGCGCCAGCCAGTAGCCGTGCAGCGCCGGGCTGCGCGAATGGCCGACCGGCCAGCCCATGATTCCTGCGGTGCGAAACGCCGCCATTCCCTTGCTCCCTCGGACGCCTTGCAGAATGAAACGGTCTGCGACGAGGCTTCCTCTTGCACCGCCCTATGTCATAGGCTGGCGCCAGCGAAAATGGCATAGGGGAGGAGCGGGCGATGCAGCTCAACCGCGAGCAGCTTTTGGCGGCCTATCGGATGATGCGCACCATCCGCACCTTCGAGGACCGGGTGCATACCGAGTTTTCCGCCGGCGGCATTCCCGGCTTCGTGCATCTCTATGCCGGCGAGGAAGCCTCCGCCGTCGGCATCTGCATGAACCTCGACGACCGCGACAAGATCGCCAGCACCCATCGCGGCCACGGCCACTGCATCGCCAAGGGCTGCGATGTCGATGGCATGATGGCGGAGATCTTCGGGCGCGAAAGCGGGTTGTGCGGCGGCAAGGGCGGCTCGATGCACATCGCCGATCTCGGCCGCGGCATGATGGGCGCCAACGGCATCGTCGGCGGCGGCCCGCCGCTGATCTGCGGTGCCGCGCTGACCGCCAAGACGCTGAAGACCGGCGGCGTCGCCGTCGCCTTCATCGGCGACGGGGCGTCCAACCAGGGCACCACGATGGAGAGCTACAACCTCGCCAAGGCGTGGAACCTGCCGGCGATCTTCGTCGTCGAAGACAACGGATATGCCGAGTCGACGGCGAGCAACTGGTCGGTTTCGGGCAGCCAGCTCAAGCGCGCCGAGGGCTTCGCCATCCCGGCGGTGCAGGTCGATGGGCTGGATTTCTTCGCCATCAACGAGGCGGCGCGCGACGCGGTCGAGCGCGCCCGCGGCGGCGGCGGCCCGAGCCTCATTCACGCCAGACTCAACCGCTATCACGGCCATTTCGAGGGCGACGCGCAGACCTACCGGGCGCCGGACGAGATCGAACGGCTGCGCCGCGACCACGATCCGCTGCTGGTGTTTCGCCAGCGGGTGACCCAGGCCGGGCTGCTGGAGGGCGGCCAGCTCGACGCGATCGACGCCGATGTCGCCGATCAGATCGAGCATGCGGTGGTGGCGGCCAAGGGCGCCGCGATGCCGCCGCTCGCCAATCTGCTGACCGATGTTTACGTGACCTATTGAGCGCCGGCAGGGAGCAGAAAAATGTCGAAGAAATCCTTCCGGCAGGCGGTCAATGAGGCGCTGGCGCAGGAGATGCGGCGCGACCCGCGCGTCATCGTCATGGGTGAGGATGTCGCCGGCGGCCTCGGCGCGCCCGGCGAGGACGACGCCTGGGGCGGCCCGATGGGCGTCACCAAAGGGCTGATGCCGGAGTTCGGACGCGAGCGCGTGCTCGATACGCCGATCACCGAGAGCGGCTTCATCGGAGCTGCGATCGGCGCCGCGGCGACCGGGCTGCGGCCGGTCGCCGATCTGATGTTCGTCGATTTCATGGGCGTCTGTTTCGACCAGATTTTCAATCAGGCGGCCAAGTTCCGCTACATGTTCGGCGGCAAGGCGGTAACGCCGGTGGTGATCCGCACCATGTACGGCGGCGGCTTCCGCGCCGCCAGCCAGCACAGCCAGTGCCTGTATCCGCTGTTCACCCATATTCCTGGGCTGAAAGTGGTGATCCCGTCGTCGGCCTATGATGCCAAGGGGTTGCTGATCCAGGCGATCCGCGACGACGACCCGGTGATTTTCTTCGAGCACAAGATGCTTTACGACGACATCGACGAGGTGCCGGACGAGGCGTACACCATCCCCTTCGGCGAAGCCAACGTGCTGCGCGAGGGTGGCGACCTGACCCTGGTGGCGCTTGGGCGGATGGTGAAGCTGGCGCGCGAGGCGGCGGAGTCGCTGGCGCGCCAGGGCATTTCCTGCACCGTCATCGACCCGCGCACCACCAGCCCGATGGACACCGACACGATCCTGGAATCGGTCGCCGACACCGGGCGGCTGGTCATCGTCGATGAGGCGCATCCGCGCTGCGGCATGGCCGCCGACATTTCGGCGATCGTGGCGCAGGAGGCGTTCGGTGCCCTGAAAGCGCCGATCCGCATGGTCACGCCGCCGCATACGCCGGTGCCGTTCTCGCCGGCGCTGGAGGACGCCTATCTGCCGACGCCGGCGCGCATCATCGAGGCGGCGCGGAGGGTGATGGCATGAGCGGGCAGATCACCCCGATCGGCATGCCGAAATGGGGTCTGGCGATGACCGAGGGCAAGGTCAACGCCTGGCTGGTGGCCGAGGGCGCCGCGATTGCCGCCGGCGACGACATCGTCGAGATCGAGACCAGCAAGATCACCAATGTCTTCGAGTCGCCGGTTGCCGGCACGCTGCGCCGTCAGGTGGCGCAGCCGGGCGAGACCTTGCCGGTCGGCGCGCTGCTCGGCGTGGTCGCCGAGGCGGCGGTCGATGACGCCGCGATCGAGGCTTTCGTGGCGCAATACCGCGCCCATCAGGCCGAGATCGGCAGCGCCGAGGCGGCGCCCGAGCCGGTGATGGTGGCCGCCGAGGGCTGGACCGCGCGCGTGCTGCGCATGGGGCCGGACGAGACGGCGGCGGCGCCACTGGTGCTGATCCATGGTTTCGGCGGCGACCTCCAGAACTGGCAGTTCAACCAGCCCGATCTGGCCGCCGAGCGGGCGGTTTATGCGCTCGACCTGCCGGGGCATGGCGGATCGTCCAAGGTGGTTGCCGAGGGCGGGGTGGCGGCGCTGGCGGCGTCGGTGTGGGCGGCGCTGGCCGCGCTCGGGCTGGGGCGGGTGCATCTGGCGGGACATTCGCTCGGCGGCGCCATCGCGCTGCGCATGGCCCTCGACCAGGGCGCGCGCATCGCCTCGCTGACGCTGATCTGCCCGGCCGGGCTGGGGCCGGAGATCAATGCCGGCTACATCGACGGCTTCGTCCGCGCCGAGCGGCGCAAGGAGATGAAGGCGGCGGTCGAGACGCTGTTCGCCGACCCGTCCCTGGTCAGCCGCGACATGATCGAGGATTTGTTGAAATACAAACGCCTGGACGGGGTTCCCGCGGCGCTGCGGACGATCGCCGCGGCGGCCTTCGCGGACGGGGTTCGGGCGAGCGTGATGGCGCCGTCGCTGGCGACGCTGGCGGTACCGGTGCAGGTGATCTGGGGCGCGGAGGACCGCATCATCCCGCCGGCGCAGGCGGCGGCGGTGGACGCGGCCCGCCGCCACGTGCTGCCCGGCGCCGGCCACATGGTCCATATCGAACGCCCGGCCGAGGTCAACCGCCTGATTGCCGCTTTTGTCGCCGCCGCCTGATCGCCAGGAAAGCCGACACTTCGTTTCCGTGCAACGTCGTCAGCCACCGCCCCGCGATGACGTGGATAACGTAGGGTGGGCTTCAGCCCACCAACGCAATCCGCCCGCCTGCGCTCGATCGATTCCGCAACGCATTGGCGGGGCGCGTGTCGATCCCGCACGGCATCCTGTGCGGTTGCCGCATGCGCCGGTGGGCTGAAGCCCACCCTACGCGCTGTCCAGTTTGGAGAATCTGGCTGGCGAAAGCAGACGTTGGCTGCTTTAACAGGCTAAGAAAAACTTCCGATGCCGATGCAATAGACGTCGGAAAGAACCAAGATATTGCTTAGGCCCTGTCAGAACTTGATCCAACACGCAGGCCTTGGTGCCAAAGCCGCCGCGAGAGCGGCCAAGTGCCTCACGCTGGTCGCGCTCTGCGCTGTCGGCCCCCTTTTTCCGCGCCCGCCGCCTTGTGGTGAGCACGGATGTTGGTGCCGTCGATGAAGGTCATGCCGAGCGCGATGCCGCGGCGCGGCGCAAGGTCGAGCAGGCGTTCCCACACCCCCATCTTCGACCAGCGGATGAACAACTGGGCTGCCAGCCACCACGGGCCAAGCCCGGCCGGGATGGCACGCCATTTGGCCCCGTTCTGATGCCGCCAGAAGATCGCCGAGATCGTACGCCGCAACTCCTTCGGCGGCGTCTTGCCGTGCGGCCGGACCTCCTCGATCAAAGGTCCCCACACCGCCCATGCCTCATCCGTGAGAACAGGCCGTTCGCTGCCTTCCATCATGCCCAAAATATAGGACCAGGCACAAAGATCTAACAGGGCCTAGGTTCAGGACCCATAAAAAGCTTGCAGCGACGCGGAGCGGCGTGATTCTGAGTGTGGCGGGAGGTATCCGCCATGAGCGACCTATTTTGGCTGTCGGACGCACAGATGGCGCGGATCGCGCCGCA
>JAJZES010000043.1 GCA_021845985.1 Pseudomonadota bacterium
TTCAGTCGTGAACGCGCAACATCCACATCGACCATGATCCAACCCATCCATCGCCTCTCTTCGTTCATACGAAGCCGGCGCAAATCTGGCCAAGACCCTGGTCAATTCAAATGAGGGGATTCGTGAGGGCCGGTTCAGCCAGCGGGCTGAACGGCCCGTTGGCATCGGACCACGCACCAGGGCAGGGCCTATCCGCGCGCCGACCGCTCCGCCCGATAGAGGGCACGAAACCGCGCCAGCCGCGGCGCATAGAGCTCCGCCGCCACCGCATCGGGGTGGAACGTCTCGCGCACCGCCGGCGCCGTGCACACCGACGCCTCGTCCCCCGCCCCTGCCGCCAGCATGGCGAGCCGTGCCGCGCCATGCGCCGCGCCGGTCTCCGCCCCTTCCGGCAGCGTCAACGGCACCGCCAGGACGTCGGCCAGCATCTGCCCCCAGAACCGGCTGCGCGCGCCGCCGCCGACCAGCCTGCAGGTCTGCAGCTCCGCCCCGGCGGCGCGCAGCACATCGATGCCATCCGCCAGCGCGAAGGCGACACCCTCCAGCACCGCATAGACCACCGCCTCCGCCCCGTGCCCGGCGCGCAGCCCGGCAAACATGCCGCTGGCCTGCGGGTCGTTGTGCGGGGTGCGCTCGCCGTTCAGATAGGGCAGGAAGATCGGCGCCTGCCGCCGCGCCCCCGGCGTGTCGGCCCAGGCGGCGACGCGGAGCAGCAGCGCGGCGATGTCGCTGGTACCGACCAGCTCGGCCACCCAGCTCAGCGCCGCGGCGGCGGACAGAATGACCGACATGCCGTGCCAGCGCCCCGGCAGGGCATGGCAGAAGGCATGCAGCGTCCGCTCCGGCGCGGCGATGAAACGGTCGGTCACCGCGAACACCACGCCGGAGGTGCCGAGCGACAAGAACCCCTCGCCCGCCCGCACCGCGCCGATGCCGACCGCCGAGGCCGCATTGTCGCCGCCGCCACCGGCCACCGGAACCCGCGCTACCCCCCATTGTGCGGCCAGTTCGGCCGACAGCAGCGCCGACACCGCCGACCCCTCGACCAGCGCGGGCATATGCGACCGGTCCAGGCCGGTCGCCGCCAGCAACGCCTCGTCCCAGTCGCGCGCCGCGACATCGAGCCACAGCGTGCCCGACGCATCGGACATGTCGGAGACCATCGCCCCGGTCATCAGGAAGCGGACATAATCCTTCGGCAACAGAACCTTGCGGGTCGCGGCGAAGATCTCGTGCTGGTGCTTGCGGACCCATAGCAGCTTCGGCGCGGTGAAGCCCGGCATGGCGATGTTGCCGGCGCGCGCGGTCAGGTCCGGCACACTCCGCGTCAGTTCGGCGCACTCGGCGCCGCTGCGCCCGTCATTCCACAGAATCGCCGGGCGCAGCACCCGCCCGGCATCGTCGAGCAGGGTCGCCCCGTGCATCTGCCCGGACAGGCCGATACCGGCCAACGCACGCCATGCCTCCGGCGCGGCGGCGCGCACCTCGGCCACCGCCGCCTGCGTCGCCGCCCACCAGTCGGCCGGGTCCTGCTCGGACCACAGCGGCTGCGGGCGGGACACCTCCAGCGCCGCGCTGCCGACCGCCAGCGGACGCTGCGCCGCGTCGAGCAGCAGCGCCTTGACCGACGACGTGCCGATATCGAGCCCGAGAAATGTCGCCACCAGCCGATCCTCCCCCACCGTCGAGGGAGTGATACGCCCGGCGGCGACGATTGCTCAATCGCCGACGGCGCGCAATTGCGGGCGGTTGGCGTGGATCAGCCGCTGATAGACGCCGAGATAGTCCTCGGCCATGCGCCGCGCCGTCCAGCGCCGCTCAAACTGCCGGCGCACGCCGGCGCGGTCGATCGTGTCGATGCGCCCGGCGGCGGCAACGGCGCCCTCCACGTCATCGACGATGAAGCCGGTGACACCCTCATCCATCACCTCGGGCACCGAGCCGCGGCGGAAGGCGATCACCGGGCAGCCGCAGGCCATCGCCTCGATCATCACCAGACCGAACGGCTCCGGCCAGTCGATCGGGAACAGCAGGGCGCGGGCGCCAGACAGGAAGGCCGGCTTCTGCGCGTCGTTGATCTCGCCGATGAACTCGACGTTCGCGTCGGCCAGCAGCGGGGCCACCTCGCGGTCGTAATAGGCGCGGTCGGCGTTATCCACCTTCGCCGCCACCTTCAGCTTGACGCCGGCGGCGCGGGCGATGCGGATGGCGCGCTCGATGCCCTTTTCCGGCGAGATGCGGCCGAGGAAGGCGAAATAGCTCGGCTCCGCCGGCACCGGGCGCAGCAGATGCTCGGGAATGCCGTGATGCACCGTCGCCGCCCAGTTGAGATCGGGCAGCGGCGTGCGCTGATTGTCGGAAATCGAGATCAGCGGCACGCTCGGGAAGAAGCGATAGACCGCGGCGAATTCCGGCAGATCGAGTCGGCCGTGCAGCGTGGTCAGAAACGGCGTGTTCTGCCGCGTGAACACCGAATTCGGCCAGTAGTCGATATGGAAATGCAGCACGTCGAACTCGTGCGCCCGGCGCCGGACATGCTCGATCAGCATGGCGTAGGTGGCGACCCAGTCGCGGATGTCGGGATCGAGCCGCAGGGCGCGCGGCCAGGGCGGGTCGAGCTTCGCCGAGGTAATCGAATCGCCGCTGGCGAACAACGTCACGTCATGGCCGAGAGCCACCAGTTCCTCGGTCAGCGACGACACCACCCGCTCGGTGCCGCCGTAGAGCTTGGGCGGCACGGCCTCGAACAGGGGCGAAATCTGGGCGATCCGCATCGACAAACCTTCCGGTTGAATACGCAAGGGCCAACTGCCGCGCCGCACTCCGCACGCGCCATGCGCCCATTTCGACGACAGCGACGCTAGGCGGTGATGATGGCGAAAACGCGGCGCGCCGGGGGCGGTTTGGTCGGGTCACGGAGCGGGCAGAACGTCCGCGCCGGGGCACAGCGGGCGAAGGATCAGGGCAGCGATCGGCCGGTCATCGGATCGACCATTCTCAGCCGCGGAAAATGGGCCGCGATGGCGTGAAAACGGGCGAAATTGCCAGTCGCCAGGGTGGCGTGACGGGTCAGGACGATGGCGGCGATCATCAGGTCGGCGCCAGTGGTCAGGCGTCTTTGCGCCGGGTGGCTGATGATGAAATTTTTCAGCTCCGGGACCGCCCACATCGTGCCAAGCAGGTCTGCCGCTGCGGCATCCAGCGGCAGGATTGTCGCCGTCGCCAGCGCCTGACGCAGCCAGTTCTGCAGGCCGCCGGCCAAAGCGTGGCCGGTCGGCAGAACCGCAAGGCCATAGCAGATTTCGGCAATTGTCGGCGCCGCGAGAGCGAGGTCCGCTGGCTCCTGTCGTCCCGGCTAAGCGCGGAGCATGGGATCGATCTGCAGAGAAGTGCCGAGCAGGCGCCTCGCAGCCTCGTAATGCTCATCCAGAATCGTCTCATCGTTCGGCACGAATCCGCCGAAAAGCAGCAAGTCCTTGAGACTTGGTCGGGTCGCTTCATAATATGCGAGCGCGACGACGACCTGCTGACCATCGCGCCGGCGAACAAATTGCGGCCGCCCCGCCACCGCCGCATCAACCATTTCGCTGAAATGGTCGCGCGCCGCCGAGGCTTGCCAAATATCGGCCATGCACCCTCCTGATCGCGCGCAGAGTGCCGGCAGACACCCGACTTTTCAACGAACCCGTCGTCTCAACCGTACGCTTCGGCTGCCGTCAGGCGTGCCTCAATCCCCCACCGCGCGCAGCAGCTTCCGCCCGGCGAAGGCCAGACGCTCGTACAGCGACAGGTAATCCTCGGCCATCCGCCGCGCCGTCCAACGCTGCTCGAAGCGCCGGCGCACGCCGCCGCGGTCGATCGCCGCGAGCCGGCCGACCGCCGCCACCGCGCCGGCCGCATCATCGACGATGAACCCCGTCACCCCCTCCTCCACCACCTCGGGCACCGAGCCGCGGCCATAGGCGATCACCGGGCAGCCGCAGGCCATCGCCTCGATCATCACCAGACCGAACGGCTCCGGCCAGTCGATCGGGAACAGCAGAGCGCGGGCGCCGGACAGGAAGGCGGGCTTCTCGGCATCGTCGATCTCGCCGATGAACTCGACATGCCCCGAGGCCAGCAGCGGGGCGACCACCCGCGCGTGATAGGCGGCATCCTCCTCGCCGATCTTGGCGGCGACCCGCAGTGTCAGGCCGCTCGCCGCGGCGATGCGGATGGCGTCCTCGATGCCCTTCTCGGGCGAGATGCGGCCGAGAAAGG
Source organism: Pseudomonadota bacterium (assembly GCA_021845985.1). Lineage (GTDB taxonomy): Bacteria > Pseudomonadota > Alphaproteobacteria > Acetobacterales > Acetobacteraceae > JAFKFJ01. Next base: position 4,261 of record JAJZES010000043.1, read on the forward strand.
CGAGATAGCCGCGCGCGCCGCCATCCGGCAGCAGCAGCCGCTCGGGCATGCCGTGCAGCACCGTGCCGAGCCAGCCGGGATGCGGCATCGGCGCCTGCTGGGCGTGCGAGACGGAGACCAGGTTGGCGTGCGGGAACATCTGATAAATCTGGGTCAGGAAATCGCGGTCGAGCCGACCGTGCAGCGTCGTCAGGAACGGCGTCGGCCCACGCGAGAACACCGACAACGGCCAGAAATCAATGTGGAAATGCAGCACGTCGAAATCCTCCGCCCGCTGCCGCACCAGTTCCAGCAGGCGCATGTACGGCGCGCCGTTTTGCTCGAAATTGGGCACAAATCGCTGCGCCCGGTCGCGCGCCGGCACCAGCCGGGCGGAGGTCGTCGAATCGCCGGTGGCAAACAGGGTCACCTGATGCCCCATCGCCACCAGTTCCTCGGTCAGCCAATGCACCACCCGCTCGGTGCCGCCATAGCGGCGCGGCGGCACGGCCTCGAACAACGGGGCGATCTGGGCGATGCGCATGGCGGGCAGCTTCCGGGTTGACCGCGGATGGCTAGCGCCGGTTCGTGGCGAAACGGCGGCGGCGGAAAATGTCGCGACGACAAAATTGAGCCGCAATGTGGCGTCACAGTGATTCCGTCGTCCCAGCCGAAGGCACTTGCCCGTGAGCGCCGCCGCCATCCTCCGCTATCGCACTCGTCCGTTCGGCTTCCTGCTGCACTATGTCCGGCGCCATGCCGCCGCCCATGCGGTGGTGCTCGGCGCGGTGTTCGCCGCCGTGGTGTTCGCCGTCAGCACGCAATACGGGCTGAAACGGGTCATCGACATCGTCTCGCGCGGTCCCGCCGAGGGCGGCTCGGCGGTGTGGGGCGCCTTCGCGCTGCTCTGCGGGCTGATCGCCGCCGACAACCTGTCCTGGCGCATCGGCGGTTTCATGGCGGCGCGCTGCTTCGTCACCGTCACCGGCGATGTGCGCAGCGACCTGTTCCTTCACCTCGCCGGCCATTCGCCGAGCTATTTCGCCGAGCGGCTGCCGGGCACGCTGGCCGGGCGCATCACCGCGACCTCGAATGCAGTCTATCAGACGGAGAGCACCACCACCTGGAACGTCATCCCGCCGAGTCTCGCGGTGGCCGTCGCCATCCTGCTGATCGCCACGGTCAACCCGCTGATGGCGCTGGCGCTGATCGTGGTGTCCGGCGCGCTGGCGGGGCTGATTTTCCGCCTCGCCCGCAACGGCACCCCGCTGCACCGCGAATACGCCAGCCACGCCGCCGAGGTCGATGGCGAGCTGGTCGATGTGATCGCCAACATGAGCGTCGTGCGAGCTTTCGGCGCGACGCTGCGCGAGCACCGCCGCATCACCGCCGATATCGGCATGGAGATGGGCGCCCGGCGGCGCAGCTTGGTCTATCTGGAGAAGCTGCGGCTGATCCATGCGGCGCTGACCGCGGTGCTGACCGCGCTGCTGCTCGGCTGGGGCGTGCTGATGTGGCAGCACGGCCACGCCTCGGCCGGCGATCTGGTGCTGATCTGCTCGCTCGGCTTCACCATCCTGCACGGCACCCGCGACCTCGCGGTGGCGCTGGTCGATCTGACGCAGCAGGTGGCGCGGCTGGAGGAGGCGATCGGCGCGCTGCTGGTGCCGCACGACCTGCCCGACCGCGCCGACGCCCATGAATTGCTGCCGACCGCCGGGCGGGTGACCTTCGAGCATGTCCGCTTCGCCTATCCCGGCCGCGCCCCTGTGCTGTCCGACCTGTCGCTGGCCATCGGGCCGGGCCAGCGGGTCGGGCTGGTCGGTGCCTCGGGTGCCGGCAAATCCACCGTGCTGGCGCTGCTGCAGCGGTTCCACGACGTGCAGGGCGGCCGCATCCTGATCGACGGACAGGACATCTCCCTGGTGACCCAGCAGAGCCTACGCGGCTCCGTCGCCATCGTGCCGCAGGACATTTCGATGTTCCATCGCACGGTGCTGGAAAACATCCGCTACGCCCGCCCCGAGGCCAGCGAGGCGGAGGTGCTGGCGGCGGCGACCGCCGCCCGCTGCCGCGACTTCATCGAGGCGCTGCCGGACGGGTTCAACACGCTGGTCGGCGACCGCGGGGTGAAGCTGTCGGGCGGCCAGCGGCAGCGGCTGGCGATTGCCCGGGCGCTGCTGAAGAACGCGCCGATCCTGCTGCTGGACGAGGCGACCAGCGCGCTCGACAGCGAGAGCGAGCAGGCGATCCAGATGGCGCTCGACACGCTGATGCGCGGGCGCACGGTGATCGCCATTGCCCACCGGCTTTCGACGCTGCGCAATTTCGACCGCATCGTGGTGATGGAGGCCGGCCGGGTGATCGACGACGGCGCGCCGCTGGAACTGGCGCACCGGCCGGGACCGTATCGCGAATTGCTGCGCAAGCAGGTGCAGGCGGTGGACGCGCTGCCGGCGGTGGCCTGAGGCGCCGCCGCTTACTCCGCCATCCGCCCAGCTTGCCCGCGGCGCCCGCCGTGGCGAGGCTGCCGCTGGCAAGGGGGGATGGCGACGATGTCCGACACGGCGATTGAGGAAGCTTGCGGCAGCGATGCGGTGATCCGTTTCGACGGACATCGCTGCATCCATGCCCGCAACTGCGTGCTGGCGCAGCCCGGCGTGTTCCGTGCCAATGTCGCCGGGCCGTGGATCAACCCGGACGCCGCCTCGGTCGAGGCGCTGATGACGGTGGCGCTGAACTGCCCGTCCGGCGCCATCACCGTTGAGCGGCTGGATGGCCGGCCGGGCGAGGCGCCGCCGCTCGTCAACACGCTGCATCTGCGCGAAAACGGGCCGCTGGCGCTGCATGCGGCGATCAGCATCAACGGCGCCGCCGGCGGCACCAGGGCGACGCTGTGCCGCTGCGGTGCCTCGGCCAACAAGCCGTATTGCGACGGCTCCCATCTCGGCGCCGGTTTTCAGGCCAGCGGCGAGCCGGCGACGCGGCCGAGCGAGGCGCTGACGGTGCGCGACGGCACGCTCGCAGTGGCGCCGCAGGCGGATGGCCCGCTGCATCTCGCCGGGCCGCTGGAGATCGTCAGCGGCACCGGACGCACGCTGGACCGCACCACCGACGCCTGGCTCTGCCGCTGCGGCGGCTCGGCAAACAAGCCCTATTGCGACGGCACCCACCGCAAGATCGGCTTTCACGCGCCCTGAGCCGACCCGCGCCGCGCCGCCTGCGCCCGGCGCCGCTGCCGCGTCTCCTCGCGCCGTCTGGCGATCTCATAGGCGGTGGCGCCGGCAATGGTGAGCAGGATGATGGCAACCGCCAGCGCCGACAGCGCCGGCGTGGTGCCCTGCCGCACCCGCCCGGCCAGCACCGTGGTCAGCGTCTTGTCGGCCAGGATGGAAAACGTCGTGGTGTTGTAGTTCTCGAAGCTCGACAAAAACGCCAGCACCGCCGCCGACAGCACCGCCGGGCGCAGGAAGGGCAGCACGATATGGCGGAACACCTGCGTCCGCCCGGCGCCGAGGTCGAGCGCCGCCTCCTCCAGCGCCGGGTCGAAGCGGTGCAGCCGGGCGAGGAAGATCAGCATGCAATAGGCGCTGATGAAACTCGACTGGCCGAGCACGGTGAGCACCATGCCGTTGTAGAGAAACCGCGTGCCGGTGGCGCCGGTCAGGTTGCGCCAGAAGATCACCGTGGAAATGCCGATGATGACGCCCGGCGTCAGCACCGGCGACACCACCACGAGATAATAGAGCGCGCGCGCCCGCGCATAGATCTGCTGCATCACCAGCGCGCCGGCGAGGCCAAGCGGCACCGACAGCAGCACGACGCAGATGCCGATCTCGACCGACGTGGTCAGCCCCTCCAGCAATTCGTCGTCATGCGCCAGCGTGGCGAACCAGTGCAGGGTAAAGCCCTCGAACGGCGCCACCTGCGGATAGGCCGAACTGTTGAACGCGGTGACGCCCATCACCACCAGCGGCCCGAACAAATAGCCGAAGAACACGACAAGATAGAGCGCGGTGATGCCGCGCAGCACGGCGCGCGGGCTCATCGGGTGATCTGGCCGAGCGACAGCCGCGACAGCCGCAGCACGGTGAGCACGAAGCCGACGCAGGCGAGCAGCAGCACGCAGGCATAGGCCGCGCCCTGCGGCCAGTTGAACGCCTGATAGAAGCGGTCATAGACGATCGGGGTGAACCACAGGCTGCGCGGCCCGCCGAGCACCAGCGGCGCCGCCAGCGCGCCCGAGGTCAGCATGAACACCAGCGTACAGCCCGAGGCGATGCCGGGCCGTGCATACGGCATCACCACATCGAGATGGATGCGCCACCACGCCGCGCCGAGATCGCGCGCCGCCTCGATCTGGCTGTGCGGCAGGCTTTCGATGGCGTTGTACAGCGGGAACACCATCAGCAGCAGATAGGCGTAGGAGAGGCCGGCATACATGCCGACATCGAGGCCAAGGAAATCGACCGGCTGCGCCACCACCCCGGCGCCGAGCAGCAGCGTGTTCAGCAGGCCCGAGGTGGCGAAGATGATACGGAAGGCGAAGGCGCGCAGAATCTCGTTGACCCAGTAAGGCGCGATCAGCAGCAGCAGCAGCAGCCGCACCCGCCGCGGCGGCGCCGACTGCGCCATGTAGAAGGCCAGCGGATAGCACAGGGCAAAATCGAACGCCGCCACCAGCACGCTGGCCACGATGGTCAGCCCGAAGGCGTGCAGATGGGTGACGTTCCAGTGCGCCGTGCTGACCGTGCTGCCGAACAGGAAATAGCGGTAATTCTCCAGCGTATAGACATCGCGCGGCCCGCCCATCTGCGCCGCCGGCAGTTTCGGTCGAAACGACAACTCGACCATGCTGATCTGCGGCAGCACGATCATCACCAGCGCCCACAGCCCGACCGCGAGCAGCAGATAGGTCGCCACCACCGCGCCGTTGCGCCGGACGAAGCCCGGCCCGCCGCGCCGCTCCAGCGTCGCCGCGATCCACAAGGCGGCGATCACCGCGAACGGCAGCAGCAGCAGCACCCAATGCGTGCCGGCACTACGCATCGGTCGCGGCCGGCGGCAGCACGATGGCATCCCGCGCGGCGAAGCCGAGGCGCAGGCGCGCCCCCGGCGCCGGCGCGGCGGAGCGCGCGGCGGCAGCGAGCTGCGCGGTCAGCCGGGTGCCGTCGGCCGCACGCAGCGCGAGGTGGGTGACGCTGCCTTCATAGGCGAGATCGACCGCCTCGGCGGCGCATTCATTCTCGCCGCCGCCGGGATGCAGGAACTCCGGCCGCACGAACAGCACCGCCGCAACGCCGGCCATCAGCCGGCGCGGATTGCGCCCGCGAAAGCGCCCGAGCGCCGTCGCCACCTCCGCCTCGCCGTCCGCCACGGCGACGACGCGGCCGGGCAGCGCGTTGGTCTCGCCGACGAAGCCGGCGACGAAGCCGGTCTGCGGCGCTTCATAGATGCTGCGCGCGTCGCCAACCTGCTCGATGCGGCCGCGGTTCATCACCGCGATCCGGTCGGACATGGTCAGCGCCTCGCCCTGGTCGTGGGTGATGTAGATGAAGGTCAGGCCGACCCGGCGCTGGATGGCGCGCAGTTCGGTGCGCATATGCTGGCGCAGTTTCAGATCGAGCGCCGACAGCGGCTCATCGAGCAGCAGCACCTGCGGCTCGACCGCCAGGGCACGGGCGATGGCGACGCGCTGGCGCTGCCCGCCGGACAGATCATCGACGCGCTTGCCGCCCTGATCGGATAGCGCCACCAGCGCCAGCAGCCGTTCCACCGTCGCCCGCCGCGCCCGCCGCCCGACGCCGCGCACACGCAGCCCATAGCCGACATTGTCGGCCACGCTCATCATCGGAAACAGCGCGAGACTCTGAAAGATCAGCGCGGTCGGCCGGCGGTTCGGCCCGATGCCGCGCATGTCGCGCCCGCCGATGCGCACCGCGCCCTGGCTCGGCTCGACGAAGCCCGAGATGGTGCGCAGGATGGTGGTCTTGCCGCAGCCCGAGGGGCCGAGGAAGCTGAAGAACTCGCCCTGCTCGATCTTCAGGCTGACACCCTCGACCGCGGTGAAGCCGCCGAAGCGCACGCTCACCCGGTCGAGTTCGACATCGGCAGTCATCCGCCCTGATCAGGCCGCCTTGAACTTGTCGGCATATTCGTCGCGCACATCGGCAAACCACGATGGCTCGGCCGGGCGCGGCCAGAGCTTCTGCAGCGCGTCGCCGGGATACGCCTCTTGAAAAATCTGCTTGGCCTGCGCCGACAACAGCGCGTCGGAGCCGACGCAGACCGGGTTATAGCCCGACCCCTCGGCGACCTTGGCGGAGGCTTCGGGCGAATGCACGTAGTCGATCCAGGCATAGGCCTGCTCGATGTTCTTCGCCCCGGTCGGCATGGCCCAGCCGTCGAGCCAGGTGATCGCGCCTTCCTGCGGCGCCATGTACGACACCGGCTTGCCGAGCTTCTTGAGGCTGATCGGCGGCCCGTCCCAGGTCTGGCCGATGACCACGCCGTTTTCCATTAGCCCGGATTTGGTGTTGTCGGCCGAATCCCAGAACTGCTTGATCCACGGCTTGTGAACCACGGCAAAGGCGATGATCTGGTCATAGATTTTGCGGAACGACGCCTCGTCCTTGAAGGCGTCCAGCATGCGGTTGGACGGCACCTTGCCGCTGGCATCCATCCACAGCCCTATGCCGATCAGCATGGAATGGGCGCGGCCCTGGATTTTGCCGCGATATTTTTCTTCCCACAGCGAGCCGTAGCTCAGCGTCTGATACGAGATGCTGGTTTCGTCGGTGCGCCAGGAAATCGCCTCGCTGCCCCAGGTGTGCGGCGTGTGGTACAGCTTGCCGTCCCAGCGCCAGTATTTTTCCGACGTCGCGGCCATCGCCGGCAGCAGATTGCCCAGCGCCAGCTTGTTCTCGTCGAACGGCTGCAGCACGCCGAGATCGTGGAATTGCGGCGCCCGGTCATGCGTCGGCTGGCAGAGGTCGAACCCCTCGCCGCCGGTCGCCTGCAATTTGTTGATCTGCTCCTCGTTCTGGCTGAACGGCGTGGTGTTGACCTTGATCCCGGTCTTTTTGACGAAATCGGGGATCACCGGATCGGGGATTTCGTCAGACCAGTTGAGCAGGTTGAGCTGGCCCGAGGAGGAGCGCGCAGCGCGGACCACGAACGGGCCGAGCGCCGCCACCGCGCCGAGCGCCGCCGAGCGGGCCAGCAGGGTGCGGCGGGTGAAGGCGCGGGCAGCGGCGAACGTCGCCTCGGCCGATCGGTGCGGGTCGTGTGGCGCGGTCATGCGGTCCCCTCTCTGCTCCGTCGCTGGAAGCATAGCAGGTACAGCGCTGTCGCAAAGCACCTGCCGCGATGATAGTTTGCCGCACTGCCGCAACCAAACCACGGCACCGCGCGCCTACAGCCGCTGCGCCAGCAGCAGCGCCGCATGCGCCGCGAAATACAGCATCAGCGCCCCGGTCAGCGCCTTCACCGCGACGCTCCAGGCGCGTCCGGCGGCGCGGCGGCGCAGCACCACCACCGCCCCCGACCACAGCACGCCCCAGCTCAGCGCCCCCGCGATCACCGCCGCCACCATCAGCAGCAGCGCCGACAGGCCGCTGTGCGCCATCTCCGGCCGGCCCATCGCGGCGAGCCAGAAGGCGACGTTCCACGGGCTGGTCAGCGCCATGGTCAGGCCGAGCAGGAAACTCGCCCGGGTGCCGTCGAAGCGCGCCGCCGGCGGCGGCGCCGCGGCGCGCAGCTCGCGCCACGCCCCGCGCAGGAACACGCCGGCCAGCACCAGCAGCAGCACCACGCTGAGCACGCCGAGGGCGAGGCGCAGCGGCGGGATGGTGAACAGCGCGCCGACGCCGAAGGCGACCAGCAGCGCCCACAGCGCATCACCGCAGCAGGCACCGACCAGCAGCCCGAACCCGGCCCAGAACCCGCGCGCGAGGCAGCGCCGGGCGATCTCGGCATTGATCGGGCCGGGCGGCCACGCCACCGACCAGCCGAGCAGGAAGCCGCTGCCGACCATCGCCCCCATGGCTATGCGCCGGTGAAGCGTGGTGCCCGCTTGTCGCGGAATGCGGCCCGGCCCTCGCGGTAATCGGCGCTGTCGAAGCAGGCGGCGACGGCGGCGTCGATCGCCGCCGCGTCGCCGTTCGCCACGGCCAGCTTGGCGGCGCGGATCGACAGCGGCGCATTGTCAGCGATGCCGCGCGCCAGATCGCGCACCACGTCGTCCAGCTCGGCATCGGCGACGACACGGTTGACCAGCCCGATGCGCGCCGCCTCCGCCGCGTCGATGCGCGCACCGGTGTAGAGCAGCATGCGCGCATGCGCCGGCCCGACCACGGCGACGAGCTGGCGCACCATCTCCGCCGCATAGGCGACACCGAGCCGCGATGCCGGAATGCCGAACTGCGACTCCGCGGCGGCAATGCGCAGATCGGCCATCAGCGCGATGGCCAGGCCACCGCCGAGGCAGAAGCCGCGGATGCGCGCGACCACCGGGCGGGCGAACGCCGCCAGCCGCGCCCGCCCGGCCCGCGTCTGCCGGTCGTACTCGACCTGCGCCGAGGCATCGGCCCGCACCTTGTCGAACTGGCTGATATCGGCGCCGGAAACGAACGCCTTGTCGCCGGCGCCGGTCAGCACCAACACCCGCACGCCGGCGTCGCGCTCCAGCAGGTCGAGCGCCGCCACCAGCCCGTCCCACATGTCGAGCGACATGGCGTTGCGCTTATCGGGGTTGTTGAAGGTGACGCGGCCGACCCCGTCGGCCATGTCGAGCAGAATCTTGCCCCCCGCCAGCTCCATCAGATGTCTCCCCGCCCTCGCATCGCCGCAATCTCCGCCTCGCTGTAGCCCAACTCGCCCAACACGGCTGCCGTGTCGGCGCCGGGTTCGGGCGCGGCGCTGCGCACCTCCCGGGCCACGCCGGCAAGCGTCAGCGGCGACCCGACGAGGCGCTGCGGCCCCAGCCGGGGATGCACCACGGGCCGGGCAATCGCAAGGTGGCGCACCTGCGGATCGGCGAACACCGCGTCGATCCGGTTGATCGGGCCGCAGGGAATGCCGGCCTCGGCGAACAGCGCCACCCAGTCGGCGACGCTGCGCGTGCGCGTCACCTCGGCGATGGCGGCATTCAGCGCCGCGCGATCGGCGCTGCGGCCCTTCACCGTGCGCCACTCGGGGCGCTGCGCCCAGTCCGGCCGGCCGGCCGCGGCACAGAACCGCGCCCATTGCCGCCCGGAACTGGCGGCGAGGTTGATCGGCCCGTCGCTGGCCGGAAACACCCCGGTCGGGATCGAGGTCGGGTGGTCGTTGCCCGCCTGCCCGGCGACATCGCCCTCCAGCAGATAGCGCGCCGCCTGGAAGTCGAGCATGAACACCTGCGCTTCGAGCAGCGAGGTCTGCACCCACCGCCCGCGGCCGGTCCGCTCGCGCGCATAAAGCGCGGTCATGATGCCGAAGGCCAGCAGATTGCCCGCCGTCAGGTCGGCGATCGGGATGCCGACGCGCACCGGCCCCTGGCCGGGCAGCCCGGTAATCGACATCAGCCCGGCCAGCCCCTGCGCGATCTGATCGACCCCCGGACGCCCGGCATACGGCCCGTCCTGCCCGAAGCCGCTGATGCTGCCATAGACGATGCGCGGATTGACCGCGCACAGATCGTCATAGGCGATATGCAGCCGGTGCTTGACCGCGGCGCGCATGTTCTCGACCACCACGTCGGCGCGCGCCGCCAGACGCAGGAAGGCGGCATGGCCGGCGGCGGATTTCAGGTCGAGCCGGATCGAGCGCTTGTTGCGGTGCAGGTTCTGCTGATCCGGCCCGTCCGGGTCGCCGGCCAGATCCTCGCCGCCCGATGCCGGCGGCTCGATGCGGATGACCGCGGCGCCCCAGTCCGCCAGATGCCGCACGCAGGTCGGCCCGGCCCGTGCCACCGTCAGGTCGAGCACGGTCAGTCCGGCCAGCGGCAGCGCCTCGGTCTCGTCCATCGACTGTCCTCCCCTTTCGCGCCTCGTCGGCCCAGCGTAGCAGAGCCGCCATGCCGCCTGTCGATCTTGCCCTGGTGCTGGTGCTGGACTGTTCGGCCAGCGTCAGCATGGACGAATTCGGCCTGATGGCCAGCGGCACCGCCGCGGCGCTGCGCGATCCGTCGGTTGCCGACGGGCTGACCGGCGGCCCGCATGGCGCCAGCCTCGCCGCGCTGCTGCTGTTTTCCGGGCCGGAGGCGCAGGCGGTGTCGATCGCATGGACGCGCATCGACAGCCCCGGCACGCTCGAACAATTCGCCGTCGATGTCGAGGACACGCCGCGCATGGTGCAGCCGACCAGCACCGCCATCGGCGACGCGCTGCTGGCCTGCGAGACGCTGCTGGCGGCACTGCCGGCGGCCGCGGCGCGCCGCGTCATCGACGTGGTCGGCGACGGCCGCGCCAATGACGGCATCGCGCCGGCCGAACTGCGCGACCGCCTCGCCGCCGCCGGTGTCACCATCAACGGTCTGTGCGTGCTGCACGAGGAGGCCGATCTGGTCGAGAGCTTCACCCGCGAGGTGATCGGCGGCCCCGGCGCCTTCGCCCTGCCCTGCCCCGACTTCGCCGCCTTCACCGAGGCGATGCGCCAGAAGCTGCGCCAGGAAGTTGCCGCGCGGCCTTACCGGGCGCGTTCGGCAAGCTCCTGAATGGCTGGCGCCGCGGCGCGGCGCTGGCGGTTGCGCCACAGGCCGATCAGCAGCGTGGTCACCGCCAGCGCGTCGGAGGTCAGGCCCCAGCGCGAGCCAACCAGAAGATTATGCGAGACCCAGAACACTTCCGAGGCGAGGAAGCACCAGCGGATCGCCTGCGGCGCGCGCTGCAGCCGCCCCGCCGCCGACAGCAGCGCGCCCGATTGCGCCAGAACTGAGGTGACGCCGGCGAAGGTGGCGACGGTGACGGCGAAGCTGGCGACGATGGTGGCGCCGAACACGGTGCCGCGCAGCCGGCGGTTGGCGAGCGTCGCGGCGCTGACCCCCTGGATCATGCCGGCGGCGTTCATCGCCGCCGCGGTGGGCGCGCCGAGCAGCAGGTAATGCAGCCCGAACAGCACCGCGGCGGCGGATTGCAGCACCAGGATGACGCGCCGGCTGCGCTGCAGCGGCCACGAGCAGTTGACCATCACCGCCAGCGCCCCGGCGAAGGTGGCGGGCGGCAGAGCGGCGAGACTATGCGCCAGCAGCGTTGCCGAAAGGGTCATGGCAGGCTCGATCCAAAGGCGGCCGAGGAACGTTTTACGCCGCCCGCGCCATGCCCGACCACGCCGAGTGCGCATGGCATCCATCGGGCAGGCTCAGCAACAGCGGCATGATTAAGCCGCAATCGCTGCCGTTTCAGAATCCGAACATATGGTCGAGCGAGAACCCACCCGCCGCATCCATCCCCCCATGATAGCCGAACAGTCGGCAGGTGCGGTCGCGGATCAGCACATAGCCGCGCGGCCCGGCCGCTGCCCGCTGCTCAGCGGTGAAGCAGGCATCGGCAAACACCAGCGCCGAGCCGGAACAGGCGATGGCGAGCGGCGTCTCCGCCACCAGAGCGCCTGCCCCGTCATGCAGCGCCAGTGTGGTTGCCGAGTGCGCATGCCATGGCGCCGAGGCGGCATAGATCAGCACGGCAAAACTCCGCCGCGCCGGATCGAGGCGCAAGAACAGCCGCGTCGAAAGCCCCGGCGGCGGCCCGGAATAGGATTGCGGCTCGTCGCGATAGGTCATCGCGGTATTGAAGATATGCGCGCCGAAACTGCTCTCCGCGACATGGCCGCTGTGCCGGTGCTCGGCGCGGACCAGCGTATGCAGCCAGCCATCGGCCTCGCCGCCGTCGCGGAAATCATAGACCAGATCGACATGCCCGCCCGAGGCGAGGATGCCCTCCGGCAGCATCTCGTCGAGATCGACGGCGACGCCGTGGTCGCGCGGCAGGCAGCCGATAAAGCGCTGCGCCGCCAGCGTCCCGTCTGGGGTGAAGGCGTCGAGCCGCAGTGGCAGCGTGCGCAGGCTCTCCGCCATCGGCGTCGGCTGAATCAGGGTGCGGAACGTCGCCCGCGGCAGCACCGGCACCGGCAACAGATAGCCGCGGCCAAGCTCCGCCGGCAGGCGCGGGATGACCGGGTCCGGGCGCAGATCGGCACGCTCGACATTGGCGTGGGCGATGCGGGTGCGGCCGTCGCGCACCACCTCGTAGCGCGGACGCACCAGATGCCGGCCACAGCGCAACTCGATCTGCGCCGGCCAGCGCAGGCCCGGCAGCAGATCGGCAACATCCAGCGCCACGCTGGCAAACGGCGGGATGACGCGGTCATAGGCCACCGGCCGCTCGGCGCCCATGCGGTCGAGCCGGATGTCGCCCGCCGGGATCGGCACCGCATGGCTGTTCTGCACCCACAGCAACACCTGCTCGGCAACATCCGGCGCCGGGATGCCGGCATAGCGGTCCGACGGCCAGGCATTGGCATCATGGGTGCAGGACAGGCTGCGATCCTTGCCCGTGCCATAGGTATCGAGCGCGTATTTGACCACATCATGTCCGGCCGGACCGATGACATGGAGGAACAATTGCCCGGTGAACTCGGGCAAAGCGAGACGCGCCCGCAGTTCGGCGCTGTCGATCATCAGGCCGGCGGGGCCATCCGGCACCGCCTCCTCCCAGGTCGCCAGGGTTGCACCCGCTTCATCAAACAGGCGCAACCACAGCCGCACCGCGGTTGCACCATAGCCGGCCCAGTAATTGGCGGTGACCAGCCGGGTCGAGAGCCCGTCCTGCTCGCGGAAAAAGGCGAAATTGGTGGCGAAGTTGAGCCGGTCGAGATAGCGCCGCGGATTGGTCAGCAGACCCTCCGGCAGCTTCGCCTCATCGAGCGTCGCCAGGGTTGCACCGGGCGGCAGCATCGGGTGCAACCGCTCCGCCAGCCGCCCGGCATCGAACGCCGCCACCAGCACGCTGCCCGCCGCCGCCCGCCGCAGCGCGCTGAGCGGCCGTCCGACCAGCCCGGCGCACCGAACGCCGATCGCCTGCACGTCCTGCACATACAGACCCTCGATTTCGGCAAGGCCGGGATGCAGCGCCAGCAACGCCGCCGCGACGCCCTCGGGATCGACGATGGCGACGGGTTTGCGCAGCCGGCCGTACAGAGCGGCGATGCGCTCGGCGGCGAGCGGATGGGCGAGCGCCTTGTAGAGCACGTTGCCACCGGCGCGGGCATCGAAGGTGGTGATGTCGAGCATATCGGCCCCCTAGTACCCGAAGCGGCGGCACATCTCCGCCGCCGCCGCCGCGGTGTCATCGACCGGCGTGACCGGCCACAACTCAAGCCGCCCCTGATAGGGCCGCACGCGCCGGTCGTCGATCAGACCACGCAGGAAGGCCGCCTGCCGCCGCGACCGTCCGGGCAGGTGCGCCACCAGCACCGGCGCCCGCGTCGCCGCCGCCTCCGACAGCATCGAAATACTGTCCTCGGTGACGATGATCGCGTCGGCCAGCGCCAGCATGCCGAAATAGGGATTTTCCCCGCTGCCGTCCCAGACCAGCGCGCCGAGCGGCTCCAGCCGGTCGCGCAACACCTGCGCCGCCGCCGGATCGGTGCGGCGCGACGGGGTCAGCACGAGGCCGACACGATCCTGCTGCATCATCGCGGCAAGCTGCTCGGCCAGCGCGGCACTGACCGCACGATCGAGGCGGAAGCGGCCGTTGGCCCCGCCGACCAGCACCGCGATCAGCGGGCGCGGCAGATGCGCCAGCCGCGGCGCCCACGCCGCCGCCGCGGCAGCGAGCCGCGCCGGGGTGACGCGATGCAGCGCGGTGCGGGTGACGATGACGTTCGGGCCGGTCAGCGCATCGTGACGCGCGGTGATGATCAGGTCGAAGCGGCGCGGATCAAGCCGCGGGTGCTGCACGATCACCCCGCGCACGCGGCGCCGCAGCGCCGCCAGCACCGGCGCCGCCTTGCCGCCGCAGCCGATCAGCAGTTCCGGCAGCGGCGGCGCCAGCGCCGCCGGCTCGATCGCGGCCAGCGGCAGCGGCCACAGCGCCGAGGGAATATGCCGCCAGATGCCGCGCGGCAGCAGCGGACGCAGCGCCGCCTGCAGCCCCGCCGCCTCCGTCAGCCCGATCGCCTGTGACTGCATTCCCGCATGGGGTTCGGCAATGATCCAGGTGGAGGACGGCAGCATGCGGCGGTTGTCGGGCGGGCACGCGGCGGCGTCAATCCGGCGGCGGCACGCAGCCGGGATGTCGTTTGCGTTCCGCCGCCGGCTTCGCTATACGCCGCTGCGCGCCGGATCCCGGATAGCTCAGTTGGTAGAGCAAGCGGCTGTTAACCGCTGGGTCGCAGGTTCGAGTCCTGCTCCGGGAGCCAGCGCCAGATCCCCCGCTCCGACCATTATCCCGCCCGCTCCGATTCGATCGGCACGACGACGCCGTTTTTCACCTCGTTGATGTTGATCTGCACCTCGGACTGCCGGCTGCCGTTGAACTTGTAGGTCTGCAGGATGCCGGGGTACTCGAAATGCTCCAGCGTGTCGCGAACCGTCGTCGGGTCGGTCGATCCCGCCTGCTTCATCGCCGCCAGCACCAGCATCAGCGAATCGTAGGAGGTGATTTCGTAGGGCAGCGGCGGATGGCCGGCCGTCTTCTCGAACGCCGCCGCGAACACCGCCCGCGCCGGCGACGCCGAGGTCGTCGGGCCGGTCGAGATCGTCACCCCTTCGACCGCCGGCCCGGCCGCCTTGAGGAAGGTCGGCGAGGTCCAGATCACGCCCAGGCTCATGAACATCGGCTTCATGCGCAGCTCGCGGAACTGCTTGATCATCGGCACGCCATCCTCGGTGAAGGCCGCGGCGACCAGCGCGTCCGGCGCGGCGGAGCGCACCTTGGTCAGCAGGCTGTAGAAATCGGTGCTGCCGTTGTCGAAATATTCCTCGACGACGAAGCTGGCGCCGAGCTGCTTCGCGGTGGCGATGGCTTCCCGGCTCGATGTCCGCCCCCAGTCATCGTTGCGGCCGAGATAGGCCAGCGTCTTGACCCCTCTCTGCTTGATCAGATAGTCGATGGCCGGCGCCACGTTCATGATCGACGACAGGGTGTTGCGAAAACTGTAGCTGAACTCGGGCGACACCACCGCCGGCGCGGAGGCGACGAAGCTGAAGGCGAGCGTCTTGTTGTGCTCGGCGATCGGCAGCATCGCCAGCGTCGGCGTGCTCGCCGGCGGGGTGAAGATCAGCGACACTTTCTCCCCGGTAATCAGCCGTTCGGCCGCGGCGACGGCACGCTCGGGCTTGGATTCATCATCGGCATTGATGAACTCGATCCGCCAGGTGTCCGGCCCGATCGTCACGCCGCCGGCATCGTTGAGTTGTTTGACACCGTATTGCAGGCCCGACAGGCTCTCCTTGCCGATCGACGCGCTCGGCCCGGTGACGCTGCACAGGGCGCCGATCTTCAAGACCTTGCCCTCCGCCGCCGCCCTGCCGGGAGCGGCCAGCACGGTGGCGCCGAGCAGGCCAAGCGCGGCGCGGCGGGTCAGTGATGTCGTGTCGTTCATGTCGTTTCCCCCTTGGTTGATGATGCGGAGCCTACACCGCCAGACTCCCGAGATAGGTGCGCTGCACCATTGGATCGTGCAGCAGATCGTACCCGGTGCCGCTGCCGGCGATGCGGCCGTTGGCCAGGATATAGCCGCGATGCGCCAGCCGCAGCGCCATCCGGGCGTTCTGCTCGACCAGCAGGATGGTCACGCCCGACGCATTGAGGTCGCGCAGGATGCGGCCAAGCTGCTGCACGATCGCCGGCGCCAGACCGAGCGACGGCTCATCGAGCAGCAGCAGACGCGGCCGGCTCATCAGCGCCCGGCCGATCGCCAGCATCTGCTGCTGCCCGCCGCTCAGCCGCCCGGCGCCGAGCCGCAGCCGCTCGCGCAGCACCGGAAACAGCGTCAGGACGCGCTCGCGATCCTGCCGCACGGCCGCCGCATCGTGGCGATAATAGGCGCCGAGGTCGAGATTCTCCGCCACCGTCATGTCGGGGAAGATGTGCCGTCCCTCCGGCACGAGCGCGAGGCCGCGGCGCACCATCAGCGAACTGGCAAGCCCGGTGGTTTCCGCGCCGTCGAGACGGACATGTCCCGCGGCAGGGCGGACGAGGCCGGCGAGCGTGCGCAGCAGCGTCGATTTGCCGGCGCCGTTGGCACCGATGACGGTCACCAGCTCGCCGTGGGCAACCGCGATGGCGACGTCCGACAGCGCCGTCACCGGGCCGTAGCAGACGCGCAGACCGCTGGCCTCAAGCATCGACATCGGCCCCGAGATAGGCCTCGATGACGGCGGGATCGCGGTGGATTTCGCCGGGCGTTCCCTCGGCGATCTTGCGTCCCTGATTGAGCACGACGATGCGGTCGCAGGTTTCCATCACCGCGGCGACATCGTGCTCGACCAGCAGCACGCTGATGCCCTCGGCACGAATCCGCCGGACCATCGCCGCGGCAGCGCGCGTCTCGGCCGGGTTCATGCCGGCAAACGGCTCATCGAGCAGCAGCAGCGCCGGACGCCGCATCAGCGCCATGCCGATGCCGAGCAGGCTTTGATGGGCATAGGCGAGCGAGCCGCCGATACTGTCGCGCAGCGCCGCGAGGCCGACAAATGCCAGCACCTCGCGCACCCGCTCCGCCGCGGCGCGCTCATCGGCGCCGGCGCGGGCGAGCAGCGGGATGCGCAGATTCTCCTCGACCGACAGGCCGGGAAAGATGCGCGTGCCCTGGAACGTGCGGGCGAGGCCGAGCGCGACGATGCGGTCGGGACGCAGGCCGACGATGTCGATGCCGTCGAGCCGGATGCGCCCGGAACTGGGCGCAAAGCGGCCGGAGACGAGGTTGAAGGTCGTCGTCTTGCCGGCGCCGTTCGGCCCGATCAGGCCGACAATCTCGCCGCGATCGGCGGTGAACGACACGTCATCGACGGCGACGAGGCCGGCGAAGCGCTTGCCCAGCCCGGCAACCTGCAGCAGGGGTTCAGCCGCCACGCACACCCCCCGCGCCCACCGACGGCCGGACGCCGCCCCGCGCGACCATCGCCCGCATCAGCCCGACCAGCCCGCCGGGCAGGAACATCGTCGCCAGAATGAGCAGCGCGCCCATCAGCACCGGCCGGTATTCGTGCGCGAACTGCACCACCTCCGGCACATAGACCAGGAACACCGCGCCGATCAGCGGCCCGCTCAGCGTGCCGACGCCACCGACGATGACCATGACCAGCATGTCAACCGAAGCGAAGATGGTGAACTGGCCGGGCGAGATGACGCTCAGCAGCGGCCCGATCAGCACCCCGCCGAGGCCGGCGACGACGGCGCTGATGCACAGCCCGATGACTTTCTGGCGCATCACCGCGACACCGACGAAGGCGGCGAGCAGCTCGTCTTCGCGCAGCGCCACCAGCAGCCGCCCGGTGCGCGAGCGGACGATGACGGCGAGCGCCACGCTGGTCGCCACCGTCACCACCAGGGCGAGATAATAGAAGGCCAGCTTGCCGGCGAAGTCGATGCCGAAAAGCCCCTCCGGCGGGGCGATGCCGCGCAGCCCGATCGGACCATTGGTCACGTCCTGCCAGTTGGCCAGCACGATCCGCACGATCTCGCCGAACGCCAGCGTCACCAGCACAAAGAACGGCCCGCGCAGCCGCAGCGTGATGACGCCGATCAGCGCAGCGACCAGCACCACGGCGGCCAGCGCCACCGGCGCGGCGAGCCAGAAGCTGATGCCGAAATCTATCCGCAGCAGGCTCGACACATAGGCGGCGATGCCGACGAAGCCGGCCTGACCGAAATTGATCTCGCCGACGAAGCCGACCAGCAGACCCATGCTCAGCGCCAGCAAAGACCACACCAGGGTCAGGCTGAGCAGATAGACCTGATAGCTGTCGAGCGCCGGGGGAATGAGCAGCAGCCCGGCCAGGACCACCGCGGCGGCGATGCGGCTCATGTCATGCGGCTTGAAAACAGGCCGGTCGGGCGAAACAGCAGCACCGCGATGAGCACGACGAAGGTGAAGCCGTCCTTGAAGGCGAAGCTGATATAGGCGCCGGACAAGGTCTCGATCAGGCCGATGGCGAGGCCGCCGACGATGGCGCCGGGGACCGAGCCGAGACCGCCGAAAATGACGATGACAAAGCTCTTCAGCAGCGGCAGATCCCCCATGTCCGGCTCCGCCGCATAGATCGCCCCGAGCAGCCCGCCGGCGGCGCAGGCGAGGCCGCCCGACACGGCAAAGGCAAAGGCGGTGACGCGATTGATGTTCAGGCCGATGGCCTCGGCGCCGGCGCGATTCTGCGCCACCGCCCGCAGCGCCTTGCCGATGCGCAGCCGGTAGAGCACGACATAGAGCAGGCCGACCAGGACCACCAGGCAGCCGATCACCACCAGCCGCTGGTTGGTAATGACGACATCGCCGATCTCGACGATCCCCTCGACGCCCATGTCGATCTGCCGCGGTTCGGTGCCGAACACGATGATCGCGCCCTCGCGCAGAATATAAAGCAGGCCGGTGGTGACGAGCAGCACGGCGAGGTCGCCGCGGCCGAGCACTGGACGCACGACGAGGTAAAACACCAGCACGCCGGCGCCGGCCATGATCAGCATTGCCAGCGGCAGGGCGACAAAGAAGCCGAGACCGGCGGACTGGGTCAGCAGCAGGGTGGCGAAGCCGCCCAGCATCAGCAGCGCGCCATAGGCAAAGTTGACCACGCGGGCGGCGCCGAAAATGAGCGTGAAGCCGAGCGCCGAGAGCGCGTAGATGCTGCCGAGGACGACGCCGTTGGCGAGCTGCTGGGCGATCATCGCGGCAGGCGCGGCGCATCGTGCGGCGCCGCGGCGAACGCCTCGATAGCGTGGGCCACCGCCTCCGGCGCGTCGTGATGCAGGTTGTGTCCGGTCTCCGCCAGGGTGAT
Source organism: Pseudomonadota bacterium (assembly GCA_021845985.1). Classification (GTDB taxonomy): domain Bacteria; phylum Pseudomonadota; class Alphaproteobacteria; order Acetobacterales; family Acetobacteraceae; genus JAFKFJ01. The sequence goes on from JAJZES010000043.1 coordinate 23,213, forward strand.
CCGCGTCAGGTCACGGAAGAATGCCTCCCGGCGCGCGGCCTCGGCCGGATCGCTGGTCGGCGCGTTCGGCCGCGGATCGGCCGAGCGGATCGCCAGCACCGGGGCGGTGATGGCGCGCCACACCACGCCCCAGTCCTCCACCGTATGCAGCGACGGCAGCGAGCGGCGGAAGTTCGGGTCACGCGCCCAGGCGAACCGGCCATCCGGCAGGGCGCGGGCCATGGCGCCGGCAAGATAATGCGCCCGCCCGGCGGCAAGGCGCGGATTGTGCCGCCGCAACCGATCGGCAAGGTCGGCGAGGCCGGCATAGCCGGCCCCTGCCGCCGGCGTGTGCCGCGTCTGCAGCACCAGCCGCAGGATTTCATCGACCTTCACCGGCAGACGGTGCAGCAGATCGCCCAGGGCATCGAGCATGACCAGCCGGGTGACACGGTGCGGCGCCATCCCGGCATACAGCGAGGCGACATTGCCGCCCATCGAATGCCCGACAAGCACCACCGCCCGATCGGGCGCGACCACGTCGAGCAGCGCATCGAGATCGGCCATCAGCTCGGCCTGCCAATAGCTGCCGGGGGTCCAGTCGCTGCCGCCGTGACCGCGCCAGTCGGGCGCCACCACGCACCAGGCACCGCGCAGCGCATCGACGACGAACTGAAAACTGGCCGAGACGTCGCGGGCGCCGTGCAGCAGCACCATCACCGACGCCTCGGCGGCGCCCCACTGGCGCACCTGACAGCTCAGGCCGCGCAGCACCAGCCGGCGCACCTGCGGTTGCAGACGCGGCTGATAGACGGGCGCGAGGTCGCCGGCCAGGGTCATGCGTGCATCAGCACCCTGGGTCATGCGTGCACCAGCACCCTGGGTCATGCGTGCATCAGCATCCTGGGTCATGCGTGCATCAGCACCCTGGGTCATGCGTGCATCAGCACCCTGGGTCATGTGTGCATCAGCACGACGCGGCCGAGCGTCGCCTTGTCGGTCATCATCCGGTGCGCCGCGGCGGCCTCCGTCAGCGGCAGCCGGGCGCCGATCTCCGGGGCGATCCGGCCGCGGCGGACCAGTTCGACCACCTGTTGCAGATCGGCGACCGTGGCATGCGCGCTGCCGATGATCTCCAGTTCCTTGAGGATCGCCAGCGCCGGATTGAGCGCCACTGTGCCCGGCTCCAGATTCCCCACCAGCACCAGCCGGCCGCCGGCTTTGAGGCAGCGCGTGGCGGAGGGGAAGGTGCGCGCGCCGGCGATCTCGATCACCGCGTCAGCCCCGGCGCCCTCGGTCAGCTCCTTGACCTCGGCATGAAAGGCGAAATCCGGCGCCACCACCACATGATCGGCGCCGGCTTCGCGCAGCCGCCCGGTCTTGGACGGCGACGACGACACGGCAATCACCCGCAGCCCCATGGCGCGGCCGAGCTTGACCGTATGAATGCCGACTCCGCCACTCGCCGCGGTGATGACCACGCTGTCGCCGGGCGCCAGTCGGGCGCGGCCAAGCGCGTGATAGCCGGTGCCGACGGCGCAGCTCAGCACCGCACTGACATCGAACGCCATGTCATCGGGCAGCCGCACCGCATTGCGCGGCGAGGCGATGACGTAGTCGCCGTAGCCGCCCGACAGTTCCTCGCCGTAAAATCCGGCGCCGGCGCGGCACAGATCGTCGCGGCCGTGGCGGCACACGGCGCAGATGCCGCAGGAGATGCGCTGACACAGCGCGACCCGGTCGCCGACGCGCAGTGTCGTCACCAGCGGTCCCACCGCCGCGACCGTGCCGGCGATCTCGTGGCCCATGACGCAGGGCAGCCGCGTATGCGGGAAGGCACCGGCGCGGTTCAGCAGGTCGTGGCCGCAGACGCCGCAGCAGGCGACGCGGACCAGCATCTCGTCGGGCGCCGGCTGCGGCCGGGCGACCTGCTCGCAGCGCAGCACTTCGGGGCCGCCGAAGCCGGGGAGGACCATTGCCCGCATCATCACGCGGCCTCCCGTCCGGCCAGCACGGCGCCGAGCAACCGCTCGCGATGCGCGGTGGCATCGCCATAGGAATATTCCAGCGTCTTGGCGCGGCGCAGATAGAGATGCAGGTCGAGCTCCCAGGCGAAGCCGACGCCGCCGTGAATCTGGATGGTCTCGTTGCAGATGAAGCGGCTGGCATCGCCGCAATAGGCCTTCGCCATCGACACCGCCCGCACCGCCTCCGGCGCCGCGGAGGCCAGCGCCCAGGTGGCAAAATAGGCCGCGGTACGGCCCGACTCCAACTGCACCAGCATGTCGGCGCAGCGATGCTTGATCGCCTGGAAGGCGCCGATCGGGCGGCCGAACTGCACGCGCTGGCAGGCATAGGCGACGGCGAGGTCGAGCATGCGCGCGGCGATGCCGCACATCTGCGCCGCCGCCGCGACGGCGCCGGCATCGCCGATCCGCTCCACCGCCGCCGCCGAGGGACCGCCGCCGAGCACCTCCGCCGCGCCGAACACCACCCGGTCGAAGCTGACATCGAACGCCCGCGCGGTCGGGTCGAACAGCGTCTCGGCGCGCAGCGACACGCCGGCCTGCTGCGGATCGACGATCACCAGGCCGGCAGCAGCGTCGGCGGCAAAGCGCACAGCGACGAGCAGCTTGTCGGCCTGCGCAGCCCACGGCACCAGCATGCGGTGGCCGCTGAGCGACCAGCCGCCGGCAAGCGGCGTGGCCAGCGGGGCATCGCCGCTCTCGACGATCGCCGGCACCACCCGGAGCCGGCCGGCGGCGATGCCGGGGAGCAGCGCAAGGCGCTGCGCCTCGGTGCCAAAACGTACGATGGCGTCGGTGGCGATCATGGTCTCGACCAGCGGGCCAGGAACCAGCGCGCGACCGCACTCCTCCAGCACCAGCGCCAGATCGACGAAACCGAGGCCGAGGCCGCCCAGCGCCTCCGGCACCAGAATCGCCGGCAATCCGAGCGCGGCCAGCCCGTCCCACAGCGCCGCATCGAAGCCGTCGCCGTCGTCCTCGATCAGCCGGCGCAGCCGCGCCATGCTCCAGGCATCGGCGAGATAGGAGCGCACGCTGTCCTGGACCATGATCTGTTCGGCGCTGAAATCGAAGTTCATGACGCGGGCCTATTTCGGCATGCCGAGCACCCGCTCGGCGATGATGTTGCGCTGGATTTCCGACGTTCCCGAATAGATGGTGAACGCCCGCGATTGCAGAAACCCGGTCTGGAACAGGCCGCCCGCCGGCGTCGCCGGATCTCCGGCGGCGAGCGGTGCCGTCGCGCCAAGCGTTTCCAGCGCCGTCTCATAAAGACGCTGCGCCATATGGCTCCAATAGAGCTTCTGAAACGAGGCTTCCGGGCCGAGCGGCTTACCCTGCAGCAGCCGGGAGAAGCTGCGCAAGCAGTTCAGCCGCATGATCTCGACCTCGATCACCGCGCCGGCGAGCTTCTGCCGCAGCACTGGATCGTCGATCGCCGGCGCACCGTGGCGGCGCTGCGTGCGCGCCACATCGAGCAACCGGTCGAGGTCGCGGCTGAAGCGAATCTGTCGGGCGAGCGCATCCTCCGGGCCGCGTTCATAGGTCAGCGTGGTCATCGCAATGGCCCAGCCGCCGTTCAGCGCTCCGACAAGGTTCTCCGCCGGCACCCGGACATTGTCCAAGAACGTCTCGTTGAACTCACTTTCGCCGGAAATCTGCCGCAGCGGGCGCACGGTGATCCCCGGCGTGCGCATATCCACCAGCAGGAAGGAAATTCCCTTGTGGCGCGGCGCCGCCGGATCGGTGCGCACCAGCATGAAGCACCATTGCGCGTATTGTGCGAAGCTGGTCCAGGTTTTCTGCCCGTTGACGACGAAATGGTCGCCGTCGCGGATTGCCGTGGTGCGCAGCGCGGCGAGATCGGAGCCGGCGTTCGGCTCGGAAAATCCCTGGCACCACACTTCCTCGCAGGACAGGATTTTCGGCAGGAAGCGGCGCCGCTGCGCCTCGGTCCCGTGATGCATCAGCGTCGGCGCGGTGAGATTGCGGCCGATGATGTTCAGCCCCTCCGGCGCGCCGGCACGCGCCAGCTCCTCCGCCAGAATCGCCTGCTGCACCAGGGTCGCGCCCTGCCCGCCATACTCCCTCGGCCACGCCAGACCGGCCCAGCCGCCGTGATAGAGTTTCTTCTCCCAGGCGAGGCGGCCCATATAGCGCGCGTGCTCGTCCTCCGGTTCATGCACGTCGCGACCCCAGCCGGGCGGCAGGTTGGCGGTGATCCAGCCGCGGGCGTCTTGGCGGAAGCGTTCGTCTTCAGCGGAGTAGTGAAAATCCACGGCGCGATCCTATTCCGCCGGCGCGAATTTCGGCGCCCGTTTCTCCTTGAAGGCGAGCGCTCCTTCGGCATTCTCGCCCGACACATAGGCGAGGCTCTGCGCATAGGACTCGTATTCCAGCATCTGCTCCAGCGTCGCCGTCGAAGACATATTCAGCAGCGTCTTCATCATTGAGATGGCAAACGGCGGCCCCGCGGCGATCTCGCGCGCCAGCGCCGTGGCGCGCGGCAGCAGCGCGTCGGCGGCGACGACCTCGTTGGCGATGCCGAGCGCCAGCGCCTCGGCGGCGGAAATCCGCCGCGCCGTGAAGCACAGTTCCTTGGCCTTGTTGAGACCGACCACGCGGGTCAGCAGATGCAGGCCGCCGAGGTCGGGCACCAGCCCCATTTTGGCGAAGATCTGGCTGAAACTCGCCGCCTCGCTGGCGATCAGGATGTCGGCGGCCAGCGCGATGTTCATGCCGGCGCCAACGGCGACGCCGTTGACCGCGGCGATCACCGGCTTTTCCAGCCGGATCAGCGGACCGAGCACCGTCGAAAGAATCCAGCGATGGCGCCGCCGCTTTGACAGCGGCGGCCGGTTGGGGTCCATGCCGCGCACATCGGCCCCGGCACAGAAGCCACGGCCGGCGCCGGTGAGGATGACGCAGCGGATCGCCGGATCATCGGCGACGCGGCCAATGAATGCCGACATGTCCTTGTAGAACTGGTCATTGGTCGCGTTCAGCACCTCGGGACGGTTGAAGGTGAGCGTCGCCACCCCCTCGGCAACATCACAGAGCAGTGTTTCGTAGGTCATGGCGGTGTTCCCGTCCCGTCGTGCAGCCGCTCGCGCAGGGCCCGCCGCAGAATCTTGCCGGTCGGACCTTTCGGCAATTCGTCGAGCAGGATGATCTGCCGCGGCACTTTGTAATAGGCGAGTTCCTGCTGGCATAATTCGCGCAACGCCGCGACATCGACCTGCGCACCGGCGCGCAGCGCGACATAGGCGACCGCGACTTCTCCGAGCGCCTCATCCGGCGCTGCCACCACGGCGACCTCGGCGACGGCGGGGTGGCTGTAGAGCACTTCCTCGATATCGGCCGGATAGATGTTCTGGCCGCCGCGAATGATCACGTCTTTCTTGCGATCGACGACGCTGTAATGGCCGTCCGCATCCAGCGTGCCGAGATCGCCGGTGCGCAGCCAGCCATCGACGATCGCCTCGGCGGTGGCCGCCGCCTGGCGGTAGTAGCCCTGCATGACATTCGGCCCACGCACGCAGATCTCGCCGACGACGCCGTGCGCGACCGGACGCAGAGCATCGTCGGCGATCATCATCTCGATACCCGGCAAGGCGCGACCGACCGAGCGCGGCCTGATGAGTTGTCCGTCGGCGTCGGTCTCGACATGCAGAATGGTGACGATCGCCGTCGCCTCGGTCAGCCCGTAGCCCTGCATGACCACCACATCGCCGCCCATCGCCACCCGCAGCCGCGCCAGCAGCGGTCCCGGCACCGGCGCGGCGCCAACCAGAATGCGCCGGATCGAGGACAGATCGCGGCCCGGCGTTGCCGGATCGGACAGCAGTCTCTGCAGCATCGCCGGCACCGCAGGCAGGAAGGTCGGGCGGAATGCCTCGATCGCATCGAGCACCGCCCCGACCTCGAAGCGCGGCAGCAGGACCATCGTGCCGCCGAGCAGCAGGGTCGCGTTGATGCACTGGTTGAGGCCGAAAGTGTTGTACAACGGCAGCGCGCACAGGATGGTGTCGTCCCCGGTCAGGCCGAGCCAGCCGGGCGTGGCGTCGTAGTTGCTTTGGATGTTGCCGATCGACAGCATCACCCCCTTGGCCTTGCCGGTCGTCGCGCTGGTGGACAGCATCAGTCCGAGCGAAATATCCGGCATATCCACCGGGAAGGCGATCGGCGCGCCGGCCAGCACCGCAGCGGCCGGCAGCATCTGCGCATCGTCAGGCGGCGCCAGCGGATCGAGCACGATGATCCGCCGCATGGCCGGGCAGCGCGTCGCCATATCGGCCGGCAACCGCTCGATGAAGTTCCCCTCGATGACCAGATAGTCGAGATCGCAGGACTGCAACGCGTGCTCGATCTCGTTCCGGCGATAATGGATGTTCAGCGGCGAGACAACGCCGCCAAGGGCGAAGGCGGCCTGCTGCAGCACGATGAACTCAACCCGGCTGGACAGCATCAAACCGAGCCGGTCGCCAGGAGCGAACCCGGCCGCACGCAGCCCGCCTGCCGCGGCGCTGACCCGGTCGCAGAGTTGCCCGAAGCTGTGGCGGCGGCCGGCATCGATCAGCGCGATCTTGTCGGGCTGACGCTGTGCCTGCTCGAACAGATGCCGGGCGAGATTGGCCATCGTTACGTCTGACGCTGCCCGGACGCAACCGGGGCGGGAATCTGAAACCATTCATCGGGCATGGTGCGCGGGATTCGCCCATCGTGCGCCGGCACCACGATGTCGGCGCGCGACAGCACGCGCCGCATGCTCTCGGCATAGACACGCTCGCCCTCGCTGCGGATCAGGCCGGGCAGGAAATCACCGGCAAGATAGCGCAGCGGACGCGGATTGGCGTCCGGGTCGGCCGGATACCAGTTGGCATAGCTGTCGCCGCAATCGGAGACGAGCGCGACCCGGCCGCGATCGGTGGCGACAATGGCCGCCTGGATGCCCGGCGTGTGGCCCGGCACCTTCATCAGCGACACGCCGGGGACGAGGTCGATGTCGCCTTCGACCAGCCGCAATCCCTTTGGCCGCCGGCGGCCGAGCACCGCGTTGAGCGTTTCGCGCAGATAGTAGATGCGCTGTGTCGGCACCGGATCAATGGCATGGAACAACTCGTCGCGCTGCAGCACGATCTGCGCATTCGCCAACAGGTCGAGATTCCAGGCATGATCGAAATGCAGATGCGTCAGCACCACCTTGTCGATGGCATCGGGCGTCGTGCCGACGCGGCGCAGCGCGGCGACCAGTGCCTCGCCGCCGCCGCCCGTGCTGTCCAGATTGAGCCGCCGCTTCAGCTCCGCCGGGCCGGGCATCCCGGAATCGACCAGGATGCGCGTCGTCCCGTCGGTGACGTACCAGCAATGCACCGGCTCCTTGACCACCGCATGCGTCCACGGGACCATCAGGTCGCCAAGATGCAGCGTGTGGATGCGGAACGGCATCAGCGACCGGCCGCGTCGTCGGCGGCGATCGGCTCGAAATGCGAGATGTCGGAGAGCGATCCGGTGCGGGAATCGGTCCACACCGCGCGCACCCGCGTCCCTGGCCTGACCAGTTCGGCGGCGCGGCTCATGTCGATCCCTTTGATCGAGTGGATCAGCCGCGTCACCGCGCCGTCGAGCTGGATTTCCGCATAGATGTACGGCGGCGGCTCCTTCTGGCCCTTGAACTCCAGATGGATGACCGACATGGCGCTGACCGTGCCGGTATCCGGCAGCGCCACCCAGGTTCCGGTGCGGGTGAACGAAATGTCGTCAAACTCGCGCGGCGGAATGAGCACGCCCTCGCCCGAGCTTGAACGCACGCCCATGATCCGCCGGCTCGATCCGATCTCGTCAAACAGCCGGCCGTAGAACGGGCCGAAGGCGTGTTCATAATGCAGGTCGAGCGCATAGGGCTTGCTCGGCAGCGCCGGCGCAGGCTCGTTCAGCGGCGCGATGCGGCCGAGCGGCGCCGTCGCGACCACTTGAAATCCGCTGATGTCCAGAATCGACTGCGTCATCGTCTCCGCCCACACCGCCTGCACCCGCTGGCCGATGCTGAGCGCGCCGACATCGGCGCCGAGAATGCGGTGGACGAAGTCGAAATCCGCACCGTCAATGCGGATCGTCGCGATGATGCCCGCCTCGGTCGCGGTGAACCCGGTGAGGGTGCCGGTATCCGGCGCCGCCACCAGCTCCATGTCGGCGCCCCCGCTGCGCGGGCAGAAATCCTGCGCCGGCACACAGACGAGACCGGAGGAGCGGCAGCGCGAGCCGACCATGCGCCGATTGATCGTCTCGGCCAGAAATGTCCCGGCGGCGCGTCCCGGCGTCAGCGTATAGGCCATCGCCAGCGTCGTCTTCAGCGGCGGGCGCTCGATCAGATATGAATCAGGAGCTTGCATCATGGCCGCAATCCTTCCCTCAGGCGCTCAGCACGGCGACGCCGCGCAGATTGGCCCAGCCGCCGCCCGATTGCGCCAGCGCCAGTCTGGCGTTTGGAATCTGGTGAGCCCCGGCCTTGCCCATCACCTGCGCCGCGGCCTCGATGATGCGGATGAGACCGGTCGCTCCGATCGGATTGGCCCCCATGCAGCCGCCGGAGGGATTGACCGGAATGTCTCCGTCCATCTCGGTGGCGCCGGAGGCAATCAGCGCCGCCGCCTCGCCCGGCGCGCACAGGCCGAGGCTTTCGTAGTACGAAAGCTCGAAGCAGGTATAAGGCTCCTGCACTTCGACGACGTCGAACTGGCGGCGCGGATTGGTGATCCCGGCCGAGCGATAGACCCGGCGGGCGGCGAGAGCCAGCGGCTCGGAGACCAGCATCGACCGCGCCGGTGCGTTGTCGGCCTCACAGAAATAGCCCATGCCGCGAATCCACGCCGGCCGATCGGTCGATTTCGCCGCCATCTTCTCCGATGAAAGCACCACCGCCGCCGCCCCGTCGGAGATCGGCGGCACATCGAGTAACTTGATCGGCCACGCCAACGGGCGCGACTTCATCACGTCATCGACGGTGACTTCCTTGCGGACATGGGCATAGGGATTGTTCATCGCGTTGCGGTGATTCTTCACCGACACCATTGCCGCCGCTTCTTCGGTATGTCCCAGCACGTCCATCCGGGCGCGCCAGTAGGCGGCCGAAAAGCCCATGATGCCAACGGCGAACTCGCGCCCCCAGAACGGATCGTAAAGCGTCGAGATCGAGTATTGCAGCGCGCCTTCCGACAATTTGTCGTAGGCGACGACGAGCACCCGCTCATATTGACCGCCGGCGACCTGATAATAGGCGGCGAGCGCGCCGGCCAGCCCGGTGCCGCCGCCGCTGGTCACCCGCATCACCGGCTTGAGCCGCGCGCCGCAGGCATCGACGACCCATTTTTCCGGCATGTTGACGGCGGCGAAAAGCACCGGACCCGTCGCGATGACGACGGCGTCGATGTCCTCGATGGTGAGGTTGGCATCGGCGAGCGCACGATCGACCGCTTCACGGACCAGACCGGCCTGGCTGACATCGGTGCGGCGGCGCGCATGATGCGTCTGGCCGATCCCGACGATTGCTACATGACGCGACATTTCTCAGACCTCGAGCGTAAAGACGCAGTGCGACTGCATGCCGACCCCGCCGGTGGCGTGAACGATCGCGGAGTTGACGCCCGCCAGGCCGTAGTCCGCCGGCTGGGTCATCTGCCGCCACGCCTCGGCCAGCCGCACCAGTCCGGTCGCCATGATCGGATCGGCCGGCAGCGCGCCACCCGACAGATTGATCGCGGTGGCCCCGGCATAGGCGGCAAAGCCCTGCCCCGGCGCGGCAAGACCAAGCGCCTCCAGCACCATCATTTCCCCGGCGGCGGAGGCGCCGCTGACCTCGGCGATCGCGGCGCTGCGCGGATCAAGCCCGGCGCGGGCATAGGCCGCTTTGGCGGCGACCTCGCATGCCTCGACGCGCCCCGGCGCCCGCACGGCGAAGGCGTGACTGTCCATCGCCGCCCCCATGCCGGTGACCCAGACCGGCTGCGCGGTCATCCGCCGGGCAACTGCGGCGCCGGCCAGCAGAACCGCGACACAGCCATCGAGCGGCCGGCTGATCATATGTCGGCGCAACGGCGCGGCGACATAGGCGCCTGCGTCGATTTCGTCTTCGGTCAGCGTTTGCGTGCCGGCGACATGCGGGTTGCGCGCCGCCTGCCGCCATGAACGCGCCACCACGCGGGCGAAGTCGGCTGCCCGCGCGCCGCCGCGGACGAGGTATTGCTGCGCCTGCAGACCGCAGGCCGCGACATGGTCGAAGCCCACCGGGCGCTGATAGAACGGTTCGACCTGCGAGGCGTAGAACAGTGACACATCGGATTCGGACGGTTTGGAATAGGCGATGATGACGCCGAGTTCCGCCGCCCCGGCGGCAATCTTGTTGACACCATAGGAGGCGGCCCACAATCCGTCCTCCTCCACCCGCGACTCTTCCTTGTGGTGCGCGCCCATGGCGCCGAGGAAGCCGCAATTCGAGATCGAGCGGCCATCGAGCACGTCGCTGCCGGAGTCGATGACGAAATCGACATCGGCGAGCGCGACGCCGCTGCCCTTGAGCAGCGCCGACACGGTCGCGGAGATGAGATCGACATGCTGGGCACCCGACCACGCCGGCCGCAATTCGGTTTGCGCACAGGCGACCACCGCCACGCGATTGGGGTTGTTCATCGCGCGCGGCCCGTTCGATGGCGATCACAAATCTGGCGGCGCGCAGCAGCCCGCGCGCCCGCGGCGACGCAGCATTGCGTCATCATCTGGCCGTCTCCCCGTTTTATCCCGGCACGTCGCCCGCAGCGCATGTCACCACGGGATGCCATGACACTGCCCGGTGCCGCCGGCCGGGTCAAGAGAAAGTCGAAGGACGTTCGGGTTTTTCCGCAACCCATCCGGCCGGCGCGGCAGAGTCGTGCTGGTATCGGACGGCTTGCCGATCCATCGTCGGATCCCTCGCATATGCCAAACTTATTCGGCTATGCTGGGGGCTTATCGGCCATCAATCCGGCCGGCCGACGAGCCGTTGAGGACCCGCGATCGTGACTGCTGCAGGACGGACCGCCCGCGTGCCGGGCGCGGTCAAACCCGGACGCAAGACGGCGACGGCACCACCGCCGGCGCCACCACTGGACCCCGCCTGGACACGCTTCCTCGATGATCTGGCGCAGCGCTGGCAGGCCCAGACGGCGGAGCGCAAGCAGGACCGCAGCCGCCGCCGGCAGCACGAGATTTTGCAGGCGGCGCTGCGCGTCTTCTCGCGCGACGGAATCGCCCGCGCGCGCATCTCCGACATCGCGGCCGAAGCGGGGGTGCCGGTCTCCTCGATCTACGAGTACTACGCCAGCAAGGAAGACATCGCCTATGCGGTGCCGCTGACGCAGCTCGGCCAGTTTTTCCTGGAGTATTGCGCCCAGGCGCCGCAGGTGGCCGGCGCGCGCGCGCGGCTGCGGCTCTATTTGTGGATGACGACCGATTTCGCCCGTCGCAATCCGCAATGGGCGCGGCTGCTTTACCTGGAGGTCTGGCCGAGCGTGTTGGTGGCGGAAGCGCGGGTCCGCACCGGGCTGGATGAGTTCGTCGCCATCATCGTCGGGCTGATCACCGAGGGCGAGGCGGCCGGGGCGTGGGCGGCCGGGCCCAACCGATATGAGACGGCGACGATTCTGGTCGGATCGGTCAACCAGATCATCATCACCTGGCTGATGTATCGCCGACCGCGCGACATCAGCCGGGGCGCGTCGTCGCTGATCGACCGGCTGTTGTCATGCCTGCTGCCCCCCCTGCCCGCCAGCCCCGAGGCGGAGGCGACCGGTTTGGTCGCCCCTGGCCGCCACACGCTGGTCGCACCGCACGGCGGCGCCGCATCGCTTACGACCGCGCCGGAAAGGCCAGCCGCGCCGCCGCCCGACGCCGGGTAAACGCGCCATAGGCGCGCAGCGCCGGCATCTCCACCAGCCGCCATGTCAGTGTCGCCACCGCCAGCGTCAGCGCCGTGGTGGTGACAACATAAAGCAGCGGATGCGCCGCCGGCGGCGTCGCGAAGCGGCGCCACACCGTCGCCTGCAGCGTCTCCACCAGCGCGAACGACATGTAGTAGGAATAGGATATCTCGCCGAGCCAGATCAGACCGGGAATGCGCCCGAGCAGCGGAGGCTGGCCACGCCGGCCGGCGACCATCAGCCCGGCCAGCACGAACCACAGCCCGGCGATCGTCGCCGTCTCCGATCCGGCGACCGCCGCGGCAATGGCGCCGATGCCCCCGGCCAGCGCCACCGGCCGTGCCGGCAGCCATCGCGGCACATGCCGCAGCAGCGGCAGCACCATGATGCCTGCGATGAACTCGGGAAAGAAGCGGATCAGCCCGCCATCATAGGTCAGCGACAACCCCTGTACCACGGCAATCCGCTCTGCCGCAGCAACGCCCAGCAATGTGAGTGGCAAGACAACGGCAACGCCGATACCGTTCTGTACGCGCAGCAACGCCCACAGCAACGGGAACGCCAGATAGCCGGCCCACTCGGCACTGATCGACCAAGACGGATAATTCCACGCCCAACGGTCGCTCATGCCCCACGCATGCACCAGCAGCAGATGGCGCAACATTTCGCCAAAGCCGAACCGCTCGGGATCCCGCGGATGCACATGCAGCAGCCAGGCGCTGCCAATCATCAATGCCATGGCGACGATCATGGCAACGTGAACCGGGTAGATGCGCGCCAGCCGCTTGCCCCAGAAACGCCGCGCATCAGGAAAGCTTAACCGCAGATCAGGATGGGCGTAGGCCAGGACCATGCCGGAGAGGATGAAAAAGCCATCGACGCCGAGCGAACCGTGGCGCACCAGCGCCGCGGCGCCGCCGAGGCTGTCGGCATACTGCGCCTGCAGGTTCAGGTGATAGGCGAACACCCAGCCGGCGAACAGCGCGCGGCAACAGGTGAGGTCGGAAATATGCTTCATGATCGATTGACACTGCCCGTTTGCAACGACGACACCGCGATCACCGCGCCGCGACCGGCCGGGCGACGGCGCCGTCGCGACGCTAGCGCGATTGTCGGCGGTTCGATCGCCATTACGGCGGCAACTCTTGCGCTTTTGATCGCGATTGGCGCGCAGGCGCAGGATTATCAGTCACCGACCGGTGCCGCCGCGGCGCAGCCATCGCCGCTGATGGCACCGGGCGGCCTCCGGCAGCATTTCGTCCAGGGACATTTTGACGGAAAGGGCCAGTACGTGCCACCGCATTACGAAACGAAAAAGCCGCTCCACTTCCGAGGCTACTACGCCGCCGACGCAAAGCAGCGTCTGGCCGACAAGCAGCACGGCTATCAGGAGCCGGCGACCGTCTATATGCCGCCCGTGGAGGACACCGCCGGAAAGCTGGTGGAAGGCCGGTAGCCGCATGGAAGCCATCGGCAGCTTCATCCAGACCGGACTGCCCCGGCCCGCCGCCGCCGTCCCGTTGTTCGCACCGGCCGACCGGCCGGTGCCGGCGGTGCCGGCGGCGGCGCTGTCGCCGGCACCGCTGGTTCCCGGCGGCGTGCGCGCCGACGCCCAACCCGCCGCACCGGCGCTGGTGACGGTCATCGTCTGCACCCATGAGCGGCCGGGCTATCTCGCCACCTGTCTCGCCGCGCTGGCGCGGCAGAGTGGCGGCAACGACGGTGCCTGCGTGCTGGTGGTCGATAGCGCCTCCTCGGCCGGCGCGGCGGCGGAGATCGCGGCGCTGACGGCGGCCCATGGGGCGGCACTGCTGCGCGTCGATACGCCGGGACTGTCGCTGGCGCGCAACGCCGGCCTCGCCGCCGCGACGACGCCGTGGGTGGCCTATATCGACGACGACGCGCGGGTGGCGTCCGACTGGGTGCAGGGCGTCGCCGCGGTGGTGGCGCGTCTGCCGTCCACCGCCGCGGCGCTCGGCGGACCGATCGTCCCGGCCTGGGAGGCGGCCTGCCCGCCCTGGTGGCCGGAGGAACTGGTGCCGGCGCTGACCGTGCTGCGCTGGGACCGGCCGGGGCGCATCGGCGATGGCAGCCTGCCGCCGCATGTCGAACCCTATGGCGCCAACATGGTGTTTCGCGCCAGCGCGCTGCGCGCCGTCGGCGGCTTCCCGCTGCAGCTTGGCCGGGTCGGTGCCAAGCTGTTGTCGGGCGAGGAGGCATGGGTGATGCGCGCGCTGCGCCGCGCCGGACATGACGTGCACTACGACCCGGCGGTCAGCGTCACCCACAGCATCCAGGCCGGACGGCTGACGCCCGGCTGGCTGCTGACGCGGCAGTTCTGGAGCGGCGTGTCGGAGGCGATCCTGGCAATCCGCATGGGCCAGCGGCACGCCGCGCTGCGCAAAGGCGCAACCATGGCGGTGCATGTCGCCGCCGGCGCGCCGCTGATGCTGATCCGCCGGGCCAGCGCGGTGATGATCCGTGAGCGCTGCGCGCTGGCCTTCGCCCTCGGCTATTTGCGCGGGATGGCGATGACGTTGTGGACGTAGTGGGTGGACGTCGTGGTCTAAGAGAACCTCAGTGAGCCGGCCGGGCCGGTCAGCGTCCTGACCGGGCCAGGCCCTCAACCGGTCGGCGGGTTCGGACCACGGGCGGCGCCGCGTCCCGCGCCGCATCCTGCGCCGCTTCCGCCTCCAGCGCACTGCGGGCAAACACCGCCGAGATCCAGGCGAACATCACGCTCGCCGTCGCCGCAATCAGCGTGTTGTCGGTAAAGGAGTGGACGGCGAAGGCGACGAACACGGCGCGCAGGATGAACCGGTCGGTCTGCCGTGCCCGCCGCGTGCCCTGAATGCACCACAACGCCATCGACAGGATCAGCAACCCGAGCCCGACATAGCCGCCATCGACGCCCATGCGCAGATACTCGTTATGCGCCGCAGTGGTGCCGAGCAGATGCGCGATCAGGCTCTCGGGATCGACCACCACCTTGCCGGCGCCGATGCCCCAGCCGAACCAGGGCGAGGCGTCCCAGGCCTGCTCGAACAGCGGCCAAATGACGTCCCGCCCGGACAGGTCACGGGCGTCAGAGGAGAGCACGTTGAGCAGGCGAATGCTGCTCGATCCGCTGGCGAAGGCGACCAGAACCGGCAGCGCCAGCATGCCGAGCAGCACCATCGGCAGGCGCCGCGCCGCCGAGAAATGCTCGGACTTGAGAAAGAAGAAGGCCAGCGTGGTGACGACCAGCGCTCCCGCCAGCGGCGCGCGCGCGCCGGACAGCACCAGGATGAGATAGTTGATGACGATGGCCCAGACGTTGCGCTGGCGGCCGTCGCGATACAGCTCGACCAGGGCGGCATAGATCGCCGCCGCGGCGAAGCCGCCGAGAAACGCCGGATGCGTCGAACCCTGCAGCCGGATCACCCCGCCCAGACTGGTGAACAGCGGACGCAGATGCGCCAGCGCCAGCAGCGCGCCGAAGCCGACGATGACCGTTGGCGTCCAGATGGTGGCGCCGATAATGGCGTTGCACCAGCGCCGCGATAACCGGCTGAAGGAGAAGGCGAACGGCGCTGCCGCGCCAATCAGCGAGCGCACACTGTCAAGCACCGTCAGCGTCGGCCACAGCCCGTGCGCCATGCCGATGATGAACATGCCGACATAGGCGAAGGCCGGATTGAACGGATCGAGCCGCGCCCCGTAGCGCAGCATGCAGACGGCCAGCAGCGCCAGACCGATCACCTTGACGATGGCGGTGATGGTGTTTTCCTGGCCGATCAGGTCGCCCAGCCACATCTCCGGGCTGCTGCCGGCGAGCAGCAGCCACGCCGCCGACATTGCCACCGGCCAGCGGATGACCGGCACGGCGACGGCGAGCAGGGTGCCGGCGGCGAGGAAGGCCGGCAACACCCGCGCGTTGTAAAGCGAGGCGGCGAACATCGCCAGCAGGAAGCCGGAGGCGGCGATGAAGATGAACGGATAAAGTTCGCCGCCGGCGTCGGCGAGCAGCGGTGTTGCCATGCGGCGCCGGGGCGGCGCCGGTGGCCGCGCGGCGGGCATCACCCCACCGCCCCGGTCAGCAGCGCGGCGGCGTGATTGGTGCCGCCGCTAAGCAGCCTCTCGTTGACCGGACCACGAAAGCTCCCTCTCCCCTTGGGGGAGAGGGTTGGGGTGAGGGGTTGCGCACGTGCCGAGTCCTGCGCCGCTCGACCCCTCCCCCAACCTTGGTCTGCTTCGCAGCCCAATCCCACAAGGGGAGGGGGCTCTCGGTGCGCCAAGCCATCCGTGTCCCAGCCGACGAATCGCTGCTTAGACCACCCACCAGATGAGGCTGCCGAGTGCCAGCAGACTGGCCGCGCCGAGAGCCATGCCGAGGACGATGCCGCGGGCCGGCGCCAGCACGTCGCCCTCCTCCTGTAACGGCAGCGCGTCGGCATCGAGGTCATTCGCTGCCCGGACGCGACGAGCATGTTCAACCTCGGCAGGGAGCATTGCGGTTGCAGACATGACGTGCCGATTCTACTGCTGGTTGAGACCCTAGCAGCAGCATAAGCCCGGACGCGATCACGATTCAAGGAAACTCTCATTTCCGTCGGCAACCGCTGCACTTTATCAACAACCCGCCTACTCCCGGTAATAGCCGCCATAGCGCGGGTGATAGACTTCCGCGTCGGAATGGCCGGAGCGGACATGGGCGTGCGGATCAACACGGGTCAGCGACACGCCGATGACGCGGGCATCCGCCTCGTCGAGCAGGTCGAGCGAGCGCGATACCACGCTGCGCGGCGTCTCACGCCAGCGCACGCACAGCAGCGTTGCGTCGGCGATGCGCGAGATGATGCGCGCATCGGTCATCGCGAACACCGGCGGCGCATCGAGCAGCACCAGATCGTAGTCGCCGCGCAGCCGTTCCAGCGCCTGCGTCATCGCATCGGACATGAACAGGCCGAGCGAGTTCGCCTTGGAGGTGCCGGCCGGGATGTAGTCCATCGCGGTCAGCCGGTCGCGGCGGATGATCTCGTCAAGCGTCGCCTGCCCGAGCAGATAATCGACGATGCCGCGGCTGTGCTCGGCCCGCATCAGGCGTCCGAAGCTCGGCTGGCGCACGTCGCAGTCGAGCACCAGCACGCGCTCGCCGTTCATCGCGCTCGACCGGCCGAGCGCCATTGCCGTGGTGGTCTTGGCCTCCGCCGGCCGCGCCGCGGTGATGGCGACGATTTTCGGCTGCACCTGATCGAGCCACAGTCCGGCGCGCAGGGCGCGGATCTGTTCGGAGAACGGCGACAGCGGCTTGCGCACCACATAGTCTTCCATGCGGATGCGCCCGAGCAGCCGTGCCCGCACCGCCGGCACCAGCGCGAAGCACGGCAGCCCCAGCACCCCGCGCACGTCGTCGCCGCTGCGGAAGGTGCTGTCGGCAATCTCCAGCAGATAGACGATGAGCAGACCGAAGACGATGCCGAACGCCGCGGCGGCGGGCAGCAGGATCTTGATCTTGGGGAAGGACGGCTCGGCCGGCGGCAGCGCCTCGGAGATCACGCGGGCGTCGGATTTCTCGATCGCCGTCTGCTGCGCCGTCTGCTGGATGCGCGTCAGCACCGCCTGCAGCAGCGTGCGTGCCGCATCCGAGTCCCGCTGCATCGCATTCAGCGGGATCATCGCCTGGTTGTTCTTGTCGATCTGCGACTGCGCCACTTTCATATTGGCTTCGAGCTGGGCGACCCGGGCGCGCCCGGCACGCACTTCGGCGTCGGCGGCGGCGACCGTGCGGCCAATCTCGCTGCCGACCGAGCGGCGCAGCTCGTTGAGTTGGTTGCGCAGGCTGATCACATCGGGATGGTTTGGACCAAGCCGGGTCAGCAGCGACTGCAGCTGTGCGTTCAGCGTGTCTTCCTGGACCCGCATCGTCACCACGTTCTGCGCCACCGAGGCCTGTGCCGCCGCGCCGGACCGTCCGCGCGCGGCATCGAGCCGCGACTCGGCCTGCGCCAGATCACCCTGCGCCTGCACCAGATCGGTGGTCATGCGGCTGATCTGCTCGGTGTCGGTGCCGGCCTGGACACCCTGAAACAGCCCGCTCTGGGCCTTGAATGCAGCGATCTTGTCCTCGGTGGTCTGGACTTCCTTGCGCAATTCCTGCGCCCGCGCCTCCAGCCACAGATTGGCCGACTTCACCGCCTGGAACTTGGCGGCGAGCTGATCGGTGATATAAAGATCCATCACCGCATTGACCGCGTCGGCCGAAAGCTGCTTGTCCTCGGAGGTGAACTTGATCGACAGGACATGCGACTGACGCACCGCATCGACCTCGATGGCGTCCTGCACCGCACTGACGACGGCGTGGCGCACTTCGTCGGGCGACGGCGGCGGCCTGGGCACCGGCGGCGCAAACACCGCGGCGAGCGACGGCGACACCGGATCGAACATGCTGAACAGACTCTGCCGCAGCAGCGTCCAGCCCACCACGATCAGCGATGGCGGGCGCAGCGTGTAGTTGAACTCGGGATCGTTGACCAGGTGATAGCGATCGACGACGCGCGAGGCGATGGTCAGGCCGCGGACAATCTCCGCCTGGCTGGCCATCACCGCATCGGTCATCGGGTCCTGATGCAGGATGCTCTGCAGCTCCTGGGCGGCATAGGCTTCCGGCTCGTAGAGCACCGAGCCTTCCGCAGTGTAGCGCGGCGTGACCTGTTTGAGCGTCACCAGAGCGATCAACGGAATGGCGACGGCGCAGACGATCAGCGGCAGCTTGCGCCGGCGCACTGCGGAGACGGCCATTGCCATCTGCGCCGCGGCGACGGCGCGCGAGTCGTGGCGCGCATCGGGCCGGTGTTCGGAGCGGGAACCGCCGGAGCCATGTCGCGGCCGCCGCTCGGCGGCCGGCTCGGGGGCAACGTCGGTCGGGATGTGCAGCATCTCGGCCTCCTCGGGCTTCATTTCGGGTGTCGCGCGCAGCGCCGGTTCAGTATGCATTTTTCATCCGCAGAACGATGATCAGCGTGCGCAGCAGCACCACAAGATCGAGCCAAACGGACCATGTTTCGATGTACTCGAGGTCGCTCTCGACCCGGCGCACCAGTTTTTCTTCGGTGCCGGTTTCACCGCGCAGCCCGCGCACCTGCGCCAGTCCGGTCAGGCCGGGCTTGACGCGGTGGCGCGCCGCATAGCGATCGACCACCTGCTCGAACGGGCGCGAGCCGGCGCGCGTGCCCGGCGCGTGCGGACGCGGCCCGACCGCCGACATCTGGCCGCGCAACACGTTGATAATCTGCGGCAACTCATCGAGCGAGGTGCGGCGCAGAATTGCGCCGACACGGGTGACCCGCGGATCGTTGCGAGTCGCCTGATTGCGGATCGTATATTCCGCCGCGCCATGATGCATGGTACGGAACTTGAGCATCTCGAAATCAGCGTTGTTGAAGCCGGTGCGCTTCTGGCGGAACAGCACCGGCCCTGGACTGTCCAAGCGGATCGCCAGCGCGATCGCCAGCATCGGCAACGCACAAAGGACCAGCGCCAGACCGCCGACAAGCAGATCCTCGCCGCGCTTGAACACGCTGTTCCAGCCCGAGATCGGCCGCTCGGCAACATGCAGCATGGCATGCCCGTGCAGGTCGAGCCGGACGCGGCGCGGAAAATGATAGCTGATCAGGTCCGGCGCCAGCCGCACATGAACCGGGTAGTCGGCCAGCCGGTCGATCATGTCGAGAATGCGCCGTTCTTCCGCCCAGGGCAGCGCCAGCACCACCTCGTCGATGACGCCGCGCCGCACCAGCGCGAGTAGTTGCGCCACCGGCCCGAGCAGCGGCACGCCCTCGATCAATCCCTCGGCGGTATCACCCTGATCGTCCAGGATGCCGACGACCCGCAGCGACCGCTCGTCGAGCTGGCGCAGCAGCCGCAGCATGCGCGTGCCGGCCAGTCCGCTGCCGACGATAACGGCGCGCTGGGCGAAGCGGCGCCCGGTGTCGCCCGACATGGTCCGCGCCACGCCGAGCCGCCCGAGGGTCAGCCCGCCGAGCAGCAGCACCGCGGCACTGGCCGCCCAGATCGGCCGCAGATCGCCCGCGGAGCCGAACAAGGCCACGGCCAGTCCGACCACCAGCAGCGCGGCGACGCCGGCGCGCAGCACCGCGCCGACCTGCTGGCGGGCGCGGAACAGCGTCGCCGGGGCATAGGCGCCGGCCAGCACCGCACCGATCAGCAGCAGCACCAGCAGCATCGCCGTCACCCGCCCAACCCGCCCCAGGTCGGGCGCATCGGGCGCCAGCAGATGCGCCAGCATCGGCGCCGCGGCGCCGATGCTGAGATCGAGCAGCAACACCGCAAGCGCCGCCGCCGCCGGCTGAACCGGCGACGCGACGGCGGCGGCGTCGTCACTCAAGAGAGTCGGCGCGCCGGCGGCAGAGGCCCTGACAAGGGCCGGGCGCAAGGTAGGGCCGATCCGGATCATGGCATCGTCCATTGAATTCAATCACAACGAAGGTGACGAGAAGATTCGGTTCATCCATGCCTTCCGGCAGAACAGAAGGTCATCACGGGGAAGAATTATCATTCTGCGGTGCAGCGAAACAAAATAACTTTGTCGTCAACGATTGTCGCATGAGGTGCCTCACAGGATTTTTTATCAACCATAAGTGTACGTGACGAGGATCCTGGGCGGGTTCGCCTCGTTATCGACAAGAACCGTCACAGCATTTTTGGATTTGTTTGCGCCTCATCGATGAGAAATTCGTCTTCGAACTTTGTGTATAGGCCAGACACCGCGAACTATTGCGCAATCCGGCAAAATTGGATTGTCCATTTCTGGAGCCACATTTTCCAGAAACTCAGTCATTTCAGCGCGAGGGTTGCGCTGCGACTATCGCTCGCCCGCCTTGAAGGCGGCTTTCCCCGCCTCCCCGCGCCCGCTGCCCGGTAAACGCGGCAGCACCGGTTTGGCTGCTGTAACACTCTCGCGGGTGGCGTGGCTGTGGCGCCGCGGCAACGCGCCGCGGCAGGCCGGGCGCCGTCAGGCGGTACGGCGCCGCATGCCGACCGAACGCAATGCGGCGATCACGCTGCCGCGCAACAGGAACAGTGCTGCCGGCAGATAGACCAGGGCACCGACCGCCAGTCGCACCGGGATCAACACCAGCGGCGCATCCGGCGTGCCAAGCGCCTGCGGCACCAGGAACGCGGCGGCGATTGCCACCACGGCAACGCCGAGCGACGGCAGGCCGGACCGGATCTGGGCGAACACCGAGTCGCCGAGCAATCGCGCAGTGGTATATTGCATCACCGGCAGCACGATCATCTGCGCCACCGCCCACACCCACACCGCCGCCTCCGGCGTCGCCGGGCGGAACACCATCACGCCGGTCAGCGTCAGCAGCGTCATGCACAGCATCGCGCCGAGCGTGACGCGGGTGATACCGCGGGCCACCAGCGCCACCCCCGCCGGCGAATACAGGAAGCTGTACATCGTCACGATGATCAGCACCGCCGAGGCATCGGCCGACGGCGCCCAGACCCGCCCGAGCAGCAGCCGCACCAGCGGGTCGATCACCACCAGCATCGCCCCGAACAGCGGGAACAGGATCAGCCCGGTGAGTGCGAGAAAGCGCGCGACCGAGGCCCGCAGCGCCGGCAGATCACGCTGCCGCTCCGACATGGTCGGCAGGCTCAGCCGCCAGAACGCCGTCGAGACCAGTTCGCGCACCGTATCGACCAACCTGAAGGCCATGTGCACCTGGCCGAGCGCGGCGGCGCCGGCGGTCCCGCCGATCAGCAGCGCGAACAGCCGGTAGCGACTGTGCTGGACCAGCGTGCTGGCGACCAGCGGCAGGCCGATCTTCAACAACTCGCGCACCGGTTGCCAGTGCAGCACCAGCGTCGGCCGCCACGGCGTGCGCAGCACCAGCGACAGTGCGCCAAACATCGAGGTGACAAATTGCTGCGCCACGATCGCCCAGGCACCGTAGCCCATCAGGGCCAGCGTGATCCCGGTCAGCGTGCCGCCGCCCTGGCCGATCAACGCCCGCCCCGCCAGCACCCGATATTCACGTTTACGCGTCAGCAGCCCCTGCATCACCCCGCCGGCACCGACCATCGGCAACGGCAGCGCCAGGGCGAGGCTCATCCAGACGATGCGCGGATCACCGATGGCATTGCCGATCGGCAATGCCACTGCCGCCTGCACCAGCGCGGCAAGAATGCCAACGCCGGTGGACGCCCACAGCGCGCTCGATGCCTCGGTATCGTCCACCTGCATGCGCTGCACCAGCGCATCGGCGAACAGCGCGTTCACCACCACCCACAACAGCACATGCACCGCGACCACCGCGGCGCCGACGCCGACCTGCTCCGGCCCGACCAGACGGGCGATGATGAAGGCCGAGACAAAGGACAATCCGGCAGACA
The DNA here is from genome assembly GCA_021845985.1 of Pseudomonadota bacterium. Classification (GTDB taxonomy): domain Bacteria; phylum Pseudomonadota; class Alphaproteobacteria; order Acetobacterales; family Acetobacteraceae; genus JAFKFJ01. The sequence continues at coordinate 45,573 of JAJZES010000043.1, forward strand.
TGCCGGCCTCCAGCCCCGACCAGAAAACATTGCTCTGCAACAGCCGCATCATGCCGTCCCGTTGATCTGCGCCGATCGCGCACTCGCGACCGCACGATCGCGGTCAGACGACGCAGGATAGCGGCGGTGTCCGACCGCGCCGAACAACAACGCGACAGCGGCCGGAACGACGCCGCCCTGTTCTGCGAAATTATCTCCGCTCCCGGTCGTCAGAGAAGTCACCCGCCATGCCATCCGCCCGCCTCGCCTCCGCCGTCACCCTGCCGCAGCCGCACACCACCGCCCCGGCGCACACCACGGGGCGGCTAACCGATCTCGACCGGGCCAAGGGATTTGCCATCCTGCTGGTGGTGTTCGGCCATCTCGTCGCCCGCCGCGCACCGGACCATGTCGGCTGGTACGAACCGCTGCGCATCGCGGTCTATCTCTTTCACATGCCGCTGTTCATGTATCTGAGCGGCTATGTCACGTTCCTGTCAGGCGCGGCGCGCACCCCGCCGGCGCGCTGGCCTTTGCTGTTGCGGCGGCGGGCGCATCGTCTGCTGCTGCCGTTTGTGCTGTTCGGGCTGGCCATCCTGATCGGCAAGCTCCTGGTGGCGCGCATCGCCCCGGTCGATAACGTGCCGCCGGGCCTGTGGCCGGGGCTGCGGGCGCTGGTCTGGGATACGGCTCACAGCCCGGCGACGTCGATCTGGTACATCGCCGTGCTGTTCGTGTTCTGCCTGATCACCCCGCCGCTGCTGGCCATCGACCGCCGCCACGCGACGCTGCTGGCGGTCGCCGCGGCGCTGTTCGTGCTGCCGCTGCCGCCGGTGCTGTATCTTGACCGGGTCGGCAGCTATTTCATCTTCTTCGTCGCCGGTGGCATCGCCGCCGATGCCGGGCGGCGCTGGACGCGCGCGGTCGATATTCTTTATCTGCCCGCCCTGGCCGCCCTGGCCGCGCTGGCGCTGCCGGTCGCGCTCGGCTGGATCAGTTTCACCTGGAGCGAGGGCGCGCAGGGGTTTCCCTATAAATGGGCCTTGCTGGCGGCGGGGCTGCTGTCGCTGCCGGCGGTGCATGGGCTGGTGCGGCATGGGCCGGCGGCGCGCTCGGCGACGCTGCTGCTGCTCGGCCGCTACGTCTTCATCATATATCTGCTGAACACGGTGTTCATCGGCCTGGCCAAGGCGGTGCTGCTCAAGGTCACATCCTGGGACGGCGGACATTTCCTGCCGTTTGCCGCGGCGCTGATGCTGGCCGGGGTGCTCGGGCCGGTGGCGACCAAGCGATGGCTGCTGCGCCGGGTCCCGGCGCTCGACCGAGCGAGCGATTGAACGGTGTACCGGTCACGGCATCAGCACTGCCGCCCCGATGACAGAAAATCCCGCACCGATGGCGACCTGCCGGCTGAAATTGTCAGCGTGTTCACAATCCGTCGAGAGTCAAAGACTGTGCGTCTCCCGCCAATGACGTTGCGGTATGATCAGGTTGGGTCGGGGTATTGATGGGAGTAAATCATCCGTGCGCGTTAATCCATGTCGCGTCCTCGCGATTTTCTTACTGGCCGGCATGTTCGGGCTCGCGGCGTGCGCTCCCGGAGCAAACCTGCCGCCGCTGCCGCAGACCAGCTCGTCCGACTACCAGCTCGGGGCGGGTGACCAGGTCCGCATCATCACCTTCGGCGACGAGCAGCTTACCGGCGAGTTCCGCGTCAAAGATGACGGCACCATCGCCTTGCCACTGCTCGGCCCGGTGAAGGCGTCCGGCCAGACGCCGGGCCAGCTTGCCAGCGCCATCACCGCGGATCTGCGCAGCAAAGATCTCTATAAGGACCCCAGCGTCTCGGTCGAGGTGATCGCCTATCGCCCGGTCTTCGTGCTCGGCGAGGTCAACCGTCCGGGGCAGTATCCGTATCAACCCGGAATGACCGTGGTGACCGCGGCGGCGGTGGCCGGTGGCTTCACCTATCGCGCCGTCGAAGATACCGCCTCGATCGTGCGCATGATCAACGGCAAATCCGTCGAAGGGCGCGCCGGCCGCGGAACCGAGGTGCGGCCCGGCGATGTCATCACGATCTATGAGCGGTCATTCTGATTTGCCGGATTACCGTTGCTGATCGATATCGCTCCGGCGGCCCGCGCGGCGGACCGCCGGCCGCAGCGGATCACGCAAACGCGAGTTGTTGCACACTAGCGGCGCGCGTCGCAATGACATTATGCTGCCGGGAGATGAAATCGGCGCAACGTGCCGTGGAGCCTTGCGACGGCACCGCGCGACCGAGAGATCAAGGGGGACTCACATTTTGCAGCCAGAGCGTTTGCAGGCAGGACACGCCGCCCGGCGGCTGGCATGGATGCTGTTGGCGCCGCTGCTCGCCATCCCGGCCCTGCTGCCGCATGCGGCACGGGCGCAGCCAGCCGACCGCTATCTGATCGACCAGTATTTCCCGGAAGGCGTCCCGGGATATGGCGACCAGCTTGGAACCACCGTGCTGTCGCGCGCCCGCCCGGAATACGACCCGCTCGGCATCCGCAGCGGCGACTTCATCATCCGCCCGGAGGTCGATCAGAGCATCGGCTACAACTCCAACTTTATCGGCCAGGTGCCGCCTCAGGCCTCCCTCTTCGAACAGACCAGCGCCTCGCTCCGGTTCAATTCGGACTGGAAACGCAACAGTATCGGCGGCGAGCTGACGGTGACCAACGAGCAGGTTCCCTCGATTCCCAACCAGAGCACCACCCAATGGACGGCATCGCTTGGCGGCTCGTATCAGATCGGCCGTGACACGCTGACCGTCTCGGCGAGCCATTTGAATCTGTATGAGTCGCCGACGGCGCTCGACGTCACCGCCTTCAACCGCCCCGGCGTGCTCTATTCGGCGCCGATCCCGTTCACCATGAACGACGTTCGCGTCAGCTACGCCGTCGATCTCGGGCGCATCACGCTGATCCCGAATTTCGACTACACCAATCTGACGTTCAGCAATGCCAATCTCTACGGGCTGAACGGCTTTGCCGTGCCGGCACCGACCAACGGCTTCATCCTCGGCATCCCGGCGACGCAGGGCTATCGCGACCGCAACCTCTACGAGGGCGGGGTGACGGCGAAATATGAATTCGCCCCGCTGCGCGACCTGCTGTTCGTGGTGCGCGACACCAGTGTCGATTACGTCAACAGTTCGCAGTTGTTCGGCCCGAACCGCAGCGGCAACGCGCTGGAGGTTCTGACCGGCATCGACTACGCCTCCAGCGCGGTGTGGCGCTATCGCGTGCTCGTCGGCTACGAGGTGCGCCAGTTCAACAACTACAGTTCGCACTCCTCGCCGATATTCGAGGGCAACGTGATCTGGCAGCCGACCGGACTGACCACGGTGACGCTGCAGGCCCTGCGAACAATCGAGGACGCGGCGGACGAGAACATTGCCGGCTATGTCTATACGTCCGGCCGACTGCAGGTTGACCACGAGTTGCGGCGCAACATCCTGCTCAACGCCTATACCTCGATACAGCGCGCCGACTACATCCAGGCCAACGGCGGCAACGAAACCTTCTACGGCGCCGGCACCGGCGTCACCTATCTGATGAACCGCTACGTCCACCTGGCGCTGACCTACGACTTCGTCGATCACAACGGCGCCAACGGCTTTGGGCCGAATTACATCCAGCACATCGGCATGTTGCAGGTGCGGCTGGCGATGTAGGCCTGACACCGGTCACACCCGGATGCGCCCGATCAGCCGCCGCCACGCGCCGAGGCGGCGGCTGATGCCGCCGTCGGCAAGCCGATGCAGGCGGCGGCGCAGGCCGGCGGTCCGCGCCAGCGCCCAGTTGCGCACGGTCCGTACCCAGACACTGGCAAGGGCGAACCACGCCAGCCGCATCAGCGCCGGTTCGCAGGACTGCCAGATGAACACGACGATCAGCGTCGCCACCAGCCGCACCACGACAAATACCAGCACCGACGATTTCGGATGGCCACGGTACAGCAGCCACGCCGCCCACAGTTCGCCGCCGCGACCCGCCACCTCCGGCACCAGAAACAACGGCAGCGCCGCCCATCCGGGCAGCCGCGCCAGCCGCCGCCGCAGCACCGCGACCGCTGCCAGCCCGGCCAACTGGCGCACCAGCGCGTGCGCCCCCCGCCACACCACATCTTCCAGCAGCACCAGCAGCAGCGCCACCGGCAACAGCAGCGCATCGCGCAGCACACCACGCCAGCGCCGGCGCTGGCGGATCATTGCGCCTCGCTCATGCGGCGCGGGCGGACGGTGCCACGCCGCGGATCCCTGGCCGGTTCAAATGCCTTGTCACGCGCCCATACTGCCATTGACCGCCGCGGGCACCATGCACGCAGGAGTGCTTTGCCACAGTTCCCGCTTAAGGGGTAAAGGAAAAAATTGGATGTCACTTGCCAAGATTCTGATCGTTGAAGATGAGTTTCTGATCCGGCTGACGCTGGCTGAAGCGCTGTCGGAAGATGGCTTCGACGTGATTGAGGCGGCCTCCGGCAAGGAGGCGGTTGATCTGCTGGCCTCGCATCAAGATGTGGCGCTGTTGCTGACCGACATTCAATTGCCCGGCGGGATGAACGGCATCGAGGTGGCGCGGGCGGCGCGGTGCATGACGCCTGACCTGCCGGTGATCTACATGACCGGGCGGCCGGACCGCATTGCCGCCGCCGCCACCTCGCCGCATGACGTGTTCATCGCCAAGCCCTATCTTCCCTCCGAGATTTGCGCGACTGCGCGGCGGCTGACCGGCGGTTGACTGGCCGGCGCCACGGCGGCCGCTTAAATCAAAATTTCAACGGCGCCGGACGCGGCGATTGCATCTTCGTCTGGCATGTTTCGTGCCCATCTTGGCAGCATGAATGAACGGGGGGCGATGATGTCCTTCTTGATGCGACGGTCGGCGCTGGCGCTGGCGGTGGTGCTGACTTTGGGCGGCTGCGTGGCGACGCCCGGCGGCACGTATGTCGCCTCGGGCTATGACTACGGGGCCTATGGCGGCTACGGGGCCTATGGCGGCTATGGCGCCTATCCGTTCTATCCCGGCGGTTACGGCGGCTATGGCGGCTATCCCGCTTACGGCTATGGCTTCGCCGACTGGGGCTTCCCGTACTTCGGCGGGTTTTACGGCGGCGGCTGCTGCTGGGGTGGCGGCTACGGGCGCTATGGTGGCGGCTATGGCGGCGGCTACGGGCGTTATGGCGGCGGCGGCGGCTTTGGCGGCGGCGGCTTTGGCGGCGGCGGCTTTGGCGGCGGCGGCTTTGGCGGCGGCGGATTTCATGGCGGCGGCATGATGCGCCACTGAGCCGCCGCGCCGCCGCGGCCGAGACTCAGTCGTGGAACGCCGCGGTACTGGTGCGGCGACCGAGCAGGAAGGCATCCGCCACCAGTTCAAACGGCCGTGCATCGACATGGCTGGTGCCGGCATCAAGCAGGGCGGCGAAATGACGGTAGATGCCCTGGTACTCGCGCGGCGCCTCGGCCACCGTTTCCACCCCGTCGATTGTCAGCCGCGACCCGCCGCCCGACAGCACGAGGCGATGGCCTGACGCCGTTTCTACGGTGATGTCCCAGACCTCGCCGCCCTGCTGGCGCCAGTCGAACACGGCCGTCAGGTCGCCCGGCCCGGCGAAGCGCAGCTCGGCCGCGATCGGCGACTCGGCATTCGCCGGCACCAGCAGCGACGCCTGCTCGATCAGCAGCGGACGCGGCATGATCTTGCTGGCGATCGACAGCGCGTTGATCCCCGGGTCGAACACGCCGAAGCCCCCGGCCTGCCAGATCCAGGCCTGGCCGGGATGCCATTTGCGCACGTCCTCCTTCCACTCGATGAACAGCCGCGTCACCGTCTCGCCGGCCAGCCGCTCCCGCGCCGCATCGACGGCGGCATTGTATTGCGAGTGCCACGTCGTCATCAGCACGCGCCCCCGCCGCGCCGCCGCGACGGTGAGATCGGACAGCGCCGACAGCGTCGCCGCCGGCGGCTTCTCCAGCATCACATGCTTGCCCGCCGCCAGGGCGTCGCGGGCGATGGCGTGGCGCACCTGCGGCGGGGTGCAGATTGCCACCGCGTCGAGGTCGGGCGTCTCCGCCAGCAGCGCGGCATGGTCGCGGAAGCTGCGCGCGCCGGGGACCGACAACCCGCGCTGGCTCGACACGGCAACCAGGGTGAACGCATCGCTGGCCGCGATTACCGGCAGATGCTGGTCTTGCGCGATCTTGCCCAGGCCGATGACGCCGATCCGATACATGCCGCTGCCTCCCGTTTGGCGGCCAGTCTAGACGGGCCGGATCAGCCCGGACAGGGTTGCCTTCTCGCGCGATGCCGCCATGCTCGCCGCCACCGCCAGCGCCGCCGCCAGCGCCCGGCGTCCGGCCGCGGCATCGACCACCACCGGCGCCCCGTCGAGGATCGCCGCGGCGAAGGCGGCATGTTCGGCCTCCAGCGCGTCATGCTCCTTCCAGGTAATCTCCTCGATCCGCCCGCCGCCGGTGCCGGGCAGCGGCAAACCCCGTTCCCGGCCGATCATCATCAGCTTGCGGGCGGTAAAATCGACCGACATATACCCCTCCTGGCTGAACAGCCGCATCTTGCGCTCGGTTTTCAGCGAGATGCGGCTTGCCGTGATGGCGGCGACGCAGCCGTTCTCGAAGCGCACCCGGGCGTTGGCGATGTCCTCATGCCGGCTTGCCACCGGGGCACCGACCGCATCGACGCTCTCGATCGGGCTATCGACCAGCGCCAGGACGAGGTCGAGATCATGGATCATCAGATCGAGAATCACCGAGACATCGGTGCCGCGCGGCTTGAACGGGGCGATGCGCACGCAGTCGAGATAGAGCGGCCGGCGCATCCGCGCGCTGATCGCCTGATGCTCGGCGGAAAAGCGCAGCAGATGGCCAACCTGCAGCACGAGGCCGCGCTGCGCTGCCATGCCGCCGAGTTCTTCCGCCTCGGCCAGGGTCGCGGCGATCGGCTTTTCCACCAGCACATGCCGCCCGGCGGCGAGCGCCGCGGCGGCGAGGGCGAAATGCGCCTCGGCCGGCGCCGCCACCACCACCGCATCGCTGGCGGTGAGCAGCGCCGCCCAGTCGAGCGCCGGCGCCCGCACCTCGCGGGCCACCTGCCCGGCGCGGGCCGCATCGCGGTCGTATATCCCGGACAGCCGCGCCCGCCGGCTCGCCGCCACCTTCAGCGCATGGAAGCGGCCGAAATGGCCAGCCCCGGCGATGCCGATGCGCAGGGCGCCGGGTTGCGCCTGCCCCGGCTTATCGCCATTCTCCGCCGCCCGATCCGCGCCCGTGGGAGCGTCCGCCACCGCCATGCTGTATTTCTCCCGCCTCAAGACCGCGCTGATCCTCGGCGCATGCGTCCTGGGCGTGCTGCTGTCCATCCCCAACCTGATTCCCGCGCCGGCGGGCTGGCTGCCGTGGCACGGCATCCGCCTTGGCCTCGACCTGCGCGGCGGCTCCTATCTGCTGATGGAAGTCGATATGGGCGCGGTCATCAAGGAGCGCCTCGACGGCCTCGCCGATGCCAGCCGGCGGGCGCTGGAGCGGGCGCATGTCCGCCCCTATACGCTGACGCTGCAGGCCGGGCAGGACCGTCTGCTGGTCCGCCCCGGCGATGCGGCGCAGACCGCGGCCGCCGAGGCGGCGCTGCGCGAACTCGCCGGCGCGGAGAGCCAGAGCGTCACCGGCCGCCCCGATCTGGAGGTGTCGGCCGGCGCCGATGGCGTGGCACTGACGCTCTCGGCGGCGGCGCTGACCGAGCGGGCCAATCAGGCGGTGCAGCAATCCATCGAGATCGTCCGCCGCCGCATCGACGAGACCGGCGTGGTCGATCCGATCATCACCCGCCAGGGTCAGGACCGCATCGTCGTGCAGTTGCCCGGCGTCGAGGACCCCGACCGGATCAAGCAGTTGCTTGGCAAAACGGCGCGGATGACCTTCCAGCTCGTCGATGAGCAGGCCAACCCGACCGCGGCGGTGCCGCCGCCGGGGGTGGTGTTCCTGCCGCTGACCGACAAGCCCGGCCAGAAAATCGCCGTCCGCAAGCGTGTCGAGGTCGATGGCGCCAACCTGACCGATGCCCGCGCCGGGCAGAACCCGCAGACCGGCGACTGGGTGGTCAATTTCGCCTTCGACAGCCTCGGCACGCGGCGCTTCGCCGATGTGTCGCGCGCGCAGGTCGGCCATCCGTTCGCCATCGTGCTCGACAACAAGGTGATCAGCGCGCCGGTGATCCGCGAGCCGATCACCGGCGGACGCGGCCAGATTTCCGGCAATTTCACCGCCGCCTCGGCCACCGACCTCGCCGTGCTGCTGCGCGCCGGCGCCCTGCCGGCGCCGCTGACCGTGGTGGAGGAGCGCAGCGTCGGGCCGGAACTCGGCGCCGATTCGATCCGCGCCGGCGGCATTTCGCTGGCCGTCGGCTTCGTGCTGGTGGTCGCCTTCATGGGCACGTTCTATGGGCTGTTCGGCTGGATCGCCAATCTCGCGCTGGTGTTCAACCTGTTCCTGATGCTGGCCATCCTGTCGCTGATGCAGGCGACGCTGACGCTGCCGGGCATGGCCGGCATCCTGCTGACGCTCGGCATGGCGGTGGACGCCAACATCTTGATCAATGAGCGCATCCGCGAGGAGGCGCGCGCCGGACGGACGCCGCTGAACGCCATGGAGGCCGGCTTCCGCCGCGCCTATTCGACCATCATCGACAGCAACATGGCGACGTTCCTGGCGCATGTCATGCTGTTCATCTTCGGCAGCGGGCCGGTGCGCGGCTTCGCGGTGACGATCACCGTCGGCATCATCACCACCCTGTTCACCACCACCATGCTGGCGCGGCTGCTGATGGTCCGCTGGTACGCGGCGACCAGGCCGCAATTGTTGCCGGTCTGAAGGACGCCGCCATGTTCATCCGCCCGATGTTCCGCTTCGTTCCCGACGGCACCCGCATCCGCTTCATGCGCGGGCGCTTCCTCGGCATCGCCGTGTCGGCGGTGCTGTCGACGCTGTCGGTGGCGCTGTTTTTCTACCCCGGCCTCAATCTCGGCATCGACTTCGCCGGCGGCATCGTCATGGAGGTGCATACCCCGGCGCCGGCCGATCTGGCGAAAATCCGCGCCGGCCTCGCCGGGCAGGGCATTCACGAACCGGGCGTGCAGCGCTTCGGCGCCGCCGACGACGTGCTGATCCGCATGCAGGCGCAGCCAACCGCGGCGGCGACGCAGGCGGTGGTCAACAAGGTGCGCACCGGGCTGGATCAGGCGCAGCCGGGGACCAAGGTGGTGCGCACCGACGCGGTCGGCCCGTCGGTCTCGGCCGAGTTGTACCGCAACGGCATGCTGGCGCTGGGCATCAGCCTGCTGATGATCCTGGTCTATATCTGGTTCCGCTTCGAATGGCAGTTCGCCATCGGCGCGGTGACGACGCTGGTGCTCGACATCACCAAGGCGATGGGCTTCCTGGTGCTGACGCGCTTCGATTTCGACCTCGTGATGGTCGCCGCGATCCTCACCGTGCTCGGCTACTCCACCAACGACAAGGTCGTGGTGTACGACCGGGTGCGCGAGAATCTGCGCAAATACAAGACCATGCCGCTGCGCGAGCTGATCGACCTGTCGATCAACGAGACGTTGAACCGCACCCTCGGCACCTCGGCGACGGTGTTTCTCGCCGCCCTGCCGCTGGCCCTGTTCGGCGGCGCCACCCTGTCGGGCTTCGCCTGGGTGATGCTGTTCGGCATCGTCGTTGGCACCTCCTCGTCGATCTTCATTGCCGCGCCCATCCTGCTGTTTTTGGGCGAGAACCGCCTGCGGCGCGACGCCCAGGCACCGGTCAAGGTGGCCAAAGCGGCATCCTGACCGGGCGGTCCCTGGGCCGGCCGAGCGGGCGCCAGCTCTGGGCGTTCCACCCGATTGGGCTACTCCGCCACCGGCCGGACCGGTCGCGCCGCACATTTCCGCGGCAAGGCGCGGAAAACCGCTCGCGCTGAGGCAAAGGTTGTATTAAGTTATCGATTGATCGAAGCAACGGAGGCGCGTCAGCGCGTGCCCGATACTGCTGCACTGTCGGACGTGGTACCGCATCACCTGCGGCTCGGCAGCCTGCCGGCGCAGCGTCCGGTGCCGCTCCCTGAGTTGCGGGAGGCATTGGCCGCCGCCCGCATCCGCACCCGCTTCCAGCCGATCGTCGCAGTCAGCGACCGTGCGCCGGTGGCGCTGGAGGTGCTGGCGCGGCTGGAACATCCGATTCGCGGCATCGTCTCGCCCGACCTGTTCGTGCCGCAATATGAAGCGGCCGGTCTGGCCTGGCCGATGACCGACGCCGTGGTCCGCCGCGCCTTCGCCGAATGGACCGACATTGGCCTCGACCGGTTTGGCATGAGCATCGCGCTCAATCTGCCGCTCGATGTGCTGCTGATCCCCGAGGCACTCCGCCGGCTCGATCAGCAGCGGCAGGAAGCCGGCATCCCCGCCACTTCCGTTACCATCGAACTGACCGAGAGCCGGCCGCTGTCCCGGCTGGCCGATCTGCATATCGCCACTGCGCGGCTGCGCCGCATCGGCTACGAGCTGGCGATCGACGATGTCGGCCCCGACGTGCGCGACCACCGCGATCTGTTGGCGTTGCCATTTTCGGTGCTGAAGCTGGATAAGGATGTGGTGCAGGACAGTTTGCTGTGCCCACAGGCGCGCCACTTCGTCACCACCGCGATCACCGCGGCGCGCGCGGCGGGCATGCTGGTTGTGGCCGAGGGCGTGTCGGACGAAGCATTGTGGACGCATATCGCCGCCCTCGGCATTGATCACGCGCAGGGCTTTCTGGTCGGCCGGCCGATACCGGCATCCTCCGTCAGCGCGTGGCATGCGGACTGGTCAAACGACACCAGCGCGGGGTGACGCCGCCGCGTCGGCTGCGGTCGCGTCAACTGGCCGTTGCATCTGCGGTTGACACATACCTGACCGGCGCGCGAGCCTTGTCCCGTTCCAGATCGTGCCCGGCCTGCGCCACGGGGGCGCGCGGCGATCCGGTCCAGACGAGGTATCGCATGCTCAGGACACTGGCCGCCGCGCTGCTCGCCGCCACCGCGGCGCTCGCGCTCTCCCCGGCGCAGGCCGCCGACATCAAGCCGGCGATCCTGTTCGACAACGGCGGCAAGTTCGATAAGAGCTTCAACGAGGGCGTGTGGAACGGCGCGCAGGCGTTCAGCAAGGCAACCGGCGTCGAAGTGCGCGATTTCGAGCCGCAGAACGACAGCCAGCGCGAACAGGCACTGCGCACCTTCGCCAGACGCGGCAACGACCCGATCCTGGCGGTCGGCTTCTCGCAGGCCAGTTCCGTCGCCGCGGTGGCCAAGGACTTTCCCAAGACGCATTTCATGATCATCGACGGCGTCGTCGATGCGCCGAACGTCCAGTCGATCCTGTTTCATGAAGAACAGGGCTCCTACCTTGCCGGCGTCATGGCGGCGATGGCGTCGAAGACCGGCAAGGTCGGCTTCGTCGGCGGCATGGATATTCCGCTCATCCGCCGCTTCGCCTGCGGCTATGCGCAGGGCGCCAAATCGGTCAATCCGAAGGAGCAGGTGTTCGAGAACATGACCGGCACCACCGGCGCGGCATGGAACGACCCGGTGCGCGGCGGCGAACTGGCAAAGAGCCAGATGGAACAGGGCGCGGATGTGGTGTTCGCCGCCGCCGGCGCCACCGGCCTCGGCGTCTATCAGGCGGCGACCGATGCCGGAAAGCTGGCGATCGGCGTGGACAGCAACCAGAACTACCTGCATCCCGGCCATATGCTGACCTCGATGGTCAAGCGCGTCGATATTGCCACGCAAAAGGCCTTCACCGACGCCAAGGCCGGCACCTTCACCCCCGGCATCACCGTGCTGGGGCTGAAGCAGGGCGGCGTCGGCGTGGCCATCGACCAATACAACCAGTCGCTCGTCACCCCGGAGATGAAGGCCCGCGTCGAGCAGGCGGCGTCCGACATCAAGGACGGCAAGGTCGATGTGCATGACTACATGACCGACAACAAGTGCCCGATGTGACGCAGCCGCACCCGCACGCCGCCGTCGATCCGCGCCGCGGATCGACGGCGCGGACGGGTCACGGTTGATGCCGGCTGCTTTTTCTCCCCCCTCCCCGCTCGCCGTCGAGATGCGCGGCATCGACAAGAGCTTCGCCGCGGTGCGGGCCAACCGCGGCGTCGATCTCGCCGTCGCGCGCGGCCATGTCCACGGGCTGATCGGCGAGAACGGCGCCGGCAAATCGACGCTGATGAGCATTCTCTACGGATTCTACACCGCCGATGCCGGCGACATCCGCATCGATGGCGCGCCGGTCCGCATCGCCGACAGCCGCGACGCGATCCGCCACGGCATCGAGATGGTGCATCAGCACTTCATGCTGGTCGAGACGATGAGCGTGCTGGAAAATGTCGTGCTGGGCGCCGAGGGTGGCGCGCTGCTGGCGCGGCATCTGCCGGCGGCGCGCGCCACGCTGCGTCAGCTCGCCGCCGATTACGGGCTGGAGGTCGATCCCGACGCCATCGTCGGCGATCTCGCGGTCGGCGCGCAGCAGCGCGTCGAGATCGTCAAGGCGCTGTACCGCGGCGCCGACATCCTCATCCTCGACGAGCCGACCGGCGTGCTGACGCCGCAGGAGGCCGCCGACCTGTTCCGCGTGCTCGCGGCGCTGCGGGCGCAGGGCAAGACCATCATCATCGTCACCCACAAGCTGCGCGAGATCATGGCGATCACCGACCGCGTCTCGGTGATGCGCGCCGGGCAGATGGTCGGCCATCGCGTGACCGCGCAAACCTCGGCCGAGGAACTGGGCGAGATGATGATCGGCCGCCGCCTCGCCGCTCGGCTGGACAAGGCGCCGACGGCACTCGGCGCGGTGGCGCTGGCCGTCGCCGGCGTCTCGCTGCACGACGGGTTCGGCGTGCCGCGGCTCAAGCAGGTGAGCTTCGACCTGCATGCCGGCGAGATCGTCGGCATCGCCGGGGTCGCCGGCAACGGCCAGAGCGAGTTGCTGGAGGCCCTCTCAGGCATGCGGGCGTTCGACAGCGGCCGCATCACCCTTCCGAACGGCGCCATCGTCGGCCCCGGCGATCCGGCCGACGCCGCCGCGAGGCGCGCCGCGGGGCTGGCGCATGTGCCGGAGGACCGGCTGCGCACCGGGCTGCTGGCGGGGTTCGCGGCGCGCGAATCGGCCATTCTCGGCTACCATGAGGATGCCGCCTATGGCCGCGCCGGCCTGCTCGACTGGCGCCGCATCGAGCGGCACACCGCCGCGCTGATGACCCGGTATGAGGTGCGTCCGTTGCTGCCGAAGCTGCGCTCGGCGCTGTTTTCCGGCGGCAATGCGCAAAAGCTGATCCTGGCGCGCGAGATGGAGCGCGACCCGGCGGTGTTGCTGGTCGGCCAGCCGACGCGCGGCGTCGATATCGGCGGCATCGACTTCATCCATCGCCGGCTGCTGGCGCTGCGCGACCGCGGCGCCGCGATCCTGCTGGTCTCGGTCGAGCTGGAGGAAATCCTGCGTCTGGCCGACCGCATCCTCGTGATGTTCGACGGTGCCATCGTCGGCGCGCTGCGGCCGGACGAGGCCGATGAACGCCGCCTTGGCATGCTGATGGCGGGCGCGGCATGAGCGGCGGCGCGGCGCCGCTGCCGTGGTGGATCGACTATGCGCTGCTGCCGCTGGCCAATCTGGCGCTGGCGCTGCTGGTGGCCGGCTTGCTGGTGCTGGCGACCGGACAAAGCCCGCTCACCGCGGTCGCGGCGATGGCGCAGGGCGCCTTCGGCTCGGGCGAGGCGGTGGGTTACACGCTCTATTACGCCACAGACATGATCTTCGCCGGGCTTGCCGTCGCCGTCGCCTTCCACGGCGGATTGTTCAACATCGGCGTCGAGGGTCAGGCCTATATCTCCGGCCTCGGCGTGGCGCTGGTCTGTCTGTATCTCGATGCGCTGCCGGTGTGGCTGGTGGCGCCGCTGGCGGTCGCCGCGGCGGCGCTGTTCGGCGCCGGCTGGGCCGCCGTGCCGGCCTGGCTGCAGGCCCGGCGCGGCAGCCACATCGTCATCACCACCATCATGTTCAACTTCATCGCCTATGCGCTGATGGAGTGGCTGATCGTCAACGTGCTGATCAAGCGCGGGCAGATGGCGCCGGAAACCCGCGGCTTCAACGGCGGCGGGCTGCTGCCCGGCCTCGACCGCTTCCTGCCGCTGGCGCCGACGCCGCTCAATCCGGCATTCGCCGTGGCGCTCGCCTGTCTGCTGCTGGTGTGGCTGCTGATCTGGCACACGCGCTGGGGCTATGCGCTGCGCGTCGTCGGCGCCAGCCCACGCGCCGCGGTCTATGCCGGCATCCGCCCGGCGCGACTGGTGATTCAGGCGATGCTGCTGTCGGGCGCACTCGGCGGCGGCATCGCCTTCAACGAGGTGATGGGCGCGCAGCACAAGCTGCTGATCGGCTTCACCGGCGGCTACGGCTTCACCGGCATCGCAGTGGCGCTGATGGGGCGCAACCATCCGTTCGGCGTGCTGCTGGCCGCGGTGCTGTTCGGCGCGCTGTATCAGGGCGGGGCGGAACTGGCCTTCGACATGCCGTCGATGTCGAGCGACCTTGTCGTCGCGGTGCAGGGGCTGGTCATTTTGTTCACCGGCGGGCTGGGGTTGATGCTGCGCCCGGCCTTCGTGCGCGCCTTCGGCCGGTCATGAACGAGCTGGTCTCCCTGCTCGCCGCCACGGTGCGGGTGGCCGTGCCGCTGATTCTGGCGGGCTTCGCCGGGCTGGTGTCCGAGCGCGCCGGCATCGTCGATATCGGGCTGGAGGGGAAGATGCTGGCCGGCGCCTTCGCCGCCGCGGCGATCGCGGCGGTGACCGGCAATGTCTGGCTCGGCCTGCTCGGCGCCGTCGCCGCCGCCGGCGTGCTCGGCCTCGTGCATGGTTTCGTCGCCATCACCCAGCGCGGCAACCAGGTGGTGTCCGGCATGGCGATCAATATTCTGGTCTCCGGCCTGTCGATGACGCTCGGCCTCGCCTGGTTCGCGCAGGGCGGGCGCACCCCGCCGCTGCCGCCGGGGGCGCGGTTCCCGGAACTGTTCGGGCAGGACGTGCTGGTCTGGCCAGCATTCCTGCTGGTGCCGCTCGGCTGGTGGGTGCTGAGCCACACCAGCTTCGGGCTGCGGCTGCGCGCCGTCGGCGAGAACCCGGCGGCGGTCGATACGGCGGGGGTTTCGGTGGCGCGGCTGCGCTATGCGGCGGTGCTGATCGCCGGCGTCCTGTGCGGCGTCGCCGGCGCCTATATCGCCACCGCCCAGGCCGCCGGCTTCGTCCGCGACATGACCGGCGGGCGCGGCTATCTGGCGCTGGCCGCGGTGGTGCTGGGGAAATGGCGGCCGTTTCCGACCTTCGCCGCCTGCCTGCTGTTCGCCGGGCTGGACGCCGTCGCCATCCGGCTGCAGGGCGTGGTGGTGCCGTGGATCGGTCAGGTGCCGGTGGAGTTCGTGCAGGCGGTGCCGTACGTGATGACGGTGGTGCTGCTGGCCGGCTTCGTCGGCCGCGCCGTGCCGCCGCGCGCCGCCGGCACGCCCTATGTCAAGGATCGCTGAGATGCTGCCGCAGGAAATCATCCGCCGTAAACGCGACGGGCTGGAACTATCCGCGGCGGAGCTCGCCGCCTTCATCGCCGCCCTGACCGACGGGACGATGTCCGAAGGTCAGGTGGCGGCAATGGCGATGGCGGTGCTGTGGCGCGGCATGACCACGGCTGAAACGGTGGCGCTGACCCTGGCGATGCGCGACTCGGGCACGGTGCTGAACTGGCGCACGCTAGGGGTCGATCGGCCGGTGGTCGATAAGCACTCGACGGGGGGCATCGGCGACAAGGTCAGCCTGATCCTGGCGCCGCTGCTCGCCGCCTGCGGTGCGGCGGTGCCGATGATTTCCGGGCGCGGCCTCGGCCATACCGGCGGCACGCTCGACAAGCTGTCGGCCATCCCCGGCTATCGCACCGACATCGACCTTGCCGCCTTCGCCCGAGTGGTGCGCGAGGTCGGCTGCGCGGTGATCGGCCAGACCGCCGAACTGGCACCGGCCGACCGGCGGCT
Source organism: Pseudomonadota bacterium (assembly GCA_021845985.1). Classification (GTDB taxonomy): domain Bacteria; phylum Pseudomonadota; class Alphaproteobacteria; order Acetobacterales; family Acetobacteraceae; genus JAFKFJ01. The sequence continues at coordinate 61,690 of JAJZES010000043.1, forward strand.
CTACGCGATCCGCGACGTCACGGCGACGGTGGAAAGCCTGCCCCTGATCACCGCCTCGATCCTGTCGAAGAAGCTGGCCGAGGGGTTGGATGCGCTGGTGCTCGACGTGAAGGTCGGCTCGGGCGCGTTCATGCCGGACATGGCAGCGGCGCGGGCGCTGGCGCGGAGCCTCGTCGCGGTGGCGCAAGGCGCCGGGGTGGCGACGGCGGCGCTGATCACCGACATGGATCAGCCGCTCGGCGGCGCGGTCGGCAATGCGCTGGAGGTGGCGGAAAGCCTCGCGGTGCTCACCGGCGCGGCGGCGGAACCGCGGCTGGTCGAGGTGACGCTGGCGCTGGCGGCCGAGGCGCTGGTGCTGTCGCGCCTCGCCGCCGACCACGCCGGCGGGCGGGCGATGGCGGCGGCGCGGCTGGCCGATGGCAGCGCGGCGGAGGTGTTCCTGCGCATGGTGGCGGCGCTCGGCGGCAGGCTGCCGGTGGTGCTGGCGGCGGCGCCGTGCGTGCGTGACGTGTTCGCGGCACAGCAAGGATATGTCACCGCCATCGACGGGCGGGCGATCGGGCTGGCGGTGATCGAACTGGGCGGAGGGCGCACCCGCGCCGATCAGGGAATCGACGGGCGGGTCGGCTTCGACGCGGTGGCCGGGCTGGGCGCGCTGGTCGATGCCGGGCGTCCGCTCGGCCGCGTGCATGCCGCCGATGCGGCGGCGGCGGAGCGGGCGGCGGCGCGGCTGCGGGCGGCGGTGAGGCTGACGCAGACAGCCCCGGCGCCGCCGGCCGCCGCGGTGCGCGAACGGATCGGGTGACGCTGCCCGGCGCCGCTCACCCGGCGACCGGCGCACTGAGGCGCCGCCAGTGCTGCCGATACGGCATCATCCCCGGCAAGGCTTCGACCCTCCCCCCGGCGGCGGCACGCGGCGCCACCCGTCCCCAGCCGGCCAGCAGCAGCGCCCCCGCCCCGGTGCCGGTGCCGTCCTCGGAGGCGATCACCGCCGCGCCCGGCCGCAACGCCGCCAGGGCGGCAAGAAACACCGGGGCAGTCGCCGCCGGCCCCTCGACGATGAACGGCGGATGGGCGCCGAGCAGGTCCAGCATGACATCGCTCACCAGCGCGAGATACAGATCGGCCAACGCCACACGTTCGCCCGCCGTCTCCGGCGGCGGCCCGATGATCGCCCCCTGCTGCGCCGCAAACGGCCCGCTGCCGCGCACGAAGGCCGGGCGGACCAGTGTGCCGCGCGCCATCACCCGCGCCGCATCGGCCAGCGTCGCCGCGCTGCCGGCGGCATCGCCGGCCACGGCGGCGAATTCGCGCCCGCCCATGAACCGCGCGGTCGGCACCGGATCGCCGAACACATCGACATTGGCCAGCATGTCGCGCGCCGCATGGAGCCGCGCCAGCGGCGCGCCGGCGGCCATCACGATGGTCCAGGTGCCGCTCGAGATCACCGTGAACGGCGGCGCCCGCGTCGCCCGATGGGCGAGGAAGCTGGCGTTGCTGTCATGCGCGCCGCACACCACCCGGCACGCCGGATCAAGCCCCGTCGCCGCGGCGATTTCCGGGCGCAGCGGACCCAGCGTGTCCCAGGCCGGACGCAGCTTCGGCATCAGCCGCAGCAAATCCATCCGGCGCACGAACTGCGACCAGTCGCGCGCCGCCGGCCGCCACAGCCCGCTGTGCGAGCCGAGCGAGGTGACCTCCGCCGCGGCGACGCCGGACAGCCGCCACGCCCAGAATTGCGGGTTGACCAGCAGCGTGTCGGCGCGCGCCAGCGCCTCGGGGAATCGTTCGCGCAGCCAGAACAACTGCCGGCCGATCACCAGCCCAAGCGGCAATGGCGGGGTGAAACTCTCGCCGAACGGATCGGCGACGACGTCGCAGCCGGCGGCGGTGGCGTCGGGGCCGTCGTACTCGTAATCGAGCAGCGGCAGCACCAGCGCATCGCCCGCGACCAGCGCCGCGGCGCAGCCATGCGCAACCGGCACGATCGCCGCAATCGCCGCCCGCTCCGGCAGGGAGGCGAGCGCCCCCAGCAGCCATGCCTCGATCGCGGCGACATCGTGGTGCGGAAACGGCGGGCCGGGCAGCACCGTGTTGGCGCGGCTGCGCACGGCGAGGGTGCCACCGGCATCGTCGAGCAGCACCAACTTGACGTTCGACTTGCCGATGTCGAGAACAGCGGTGGTCATCGGCGCACCCGTCTTCCCGGCCCCCTCCCGCAAGGGAGGGGGCGAAGAAAAGAATCAGAAGTTGAACTGGTCGATATTCTCTTTGGTGTAGGTGAACGGTGAGCCGAGCAGAATCTCGCTGCCATTGACCACCATCAGCTTGCCAAGCTTGCCGGCTTCTACCGAGGTGTCGCCGGGCTTGAGCTTGCCATCGACCACCGCGCGCGTCACATAGACTGCGGCATAGCCCAGATTGACCGGGTTCCACAGCACCACCGACTTGACGCAGTCGGTCTTGACATAGGGCTTCATCGCGTTCGGCGTGGCCAGACCGACCACAGCGATCTTGCCGCACAGCTTGGCGCGGGTCACCGCCTCGGCCGAGGCCGGGGTGGCCACCGAGGTCATGCCGAACAGGCCGCTGAGCTGGTCGCCGTATTTGTTGATCAGCGTAGAGGCCTGGTTAAACGACAGGATGTTGTCCTCCTGCGCTTCAACCGTCTCCAGCCACTTCATCTTGGCGTGGCATTTGCCGGCATAGGCCCACATTTCGGCGATCCAGCGCGCCTGATTGGGCGTGGTGAAGGTGCTGGTGACGATGGCGAAGGATTTGTTCTCGCCCATCTCTTTCGCCATGTTGTCGATCATCGACTTGGCGATGCCGTTGAACTCGGCCTGGTTGACGAACCACTCGCGCGCGTCGGGCGTCGAATTGGCGTCGTAGCCGACGACATGGATGCCTTTGCTGAGCGCCTTCTTCAGCACCGGGGCGATGGCCACCGGATCATTGGCGGCGAACAGCACGCCGTTGACGCCGCGGGTGATGTAGTTGTCGATGAACTTGATCTGCTCGTCGATCTTGGCCTCGGTCGGGCCGTCGGTGGTGACCTTGACGTTGCCGAGTTCCTTGGCCGCTTCCTGCATGCCCTGCGAGGTAGCGTTGAAATAGCCGATGCCGATCAGCTTCGGCACATCGACCAGGGTGATCGGCTTGCCCGCCATGTTCGGCGCGTTCACCGCCTTGCCGCCATCATAGGCCTTGCTGACGACGGTGCCGGCGCCGCCGTCGCAGGGCAGCGGATTGACCGGCAGATCATCGGCGCCGTCCCAGCGCGCGCCGGCGGCAAACGCGCCGTGCCCGGCGAGCAGCGTCGCCCCCAGTGCCATTGCAGCGAGTGACAGTCTCATGGAGTTCCCCCTTGCTTGGTTGCAGTTTGATCGGTCGCAGTCTGCCGCAGCGGCGGCCTTGCCATGCGGGCGACATCGCGCCGCCGCTCAGCGAAGCTGGTGATGAGGATCGACAGGATCAGCACTGTGCCGATGACCATGATGGTGGCGTCGCCCTTCACCCCGGTCAGCGCCAGCCCGTCCTTGAGCAACTGGATCAGCACGAGGCCGAGCACGCTGCCGGCGATGGTACCGGTGCCGCCGAAAATGCTGGTGCCGCCAAGCACCACTGCGGCGATCACGTCGAGTTCGACGCCACTGCCCATGTCGGAGCGGGTGGTGCTGACGCGCGAGACGAAAATCCACGCCGCCAGCCCCGCCATCAGGCCGGAGGCAGTGTAGATGCCGAGCTTGATGCGATCCACAGACAGGCCGGAGAAGCGCGAGGCGGTCTCATTGTAGCCCATCGCATAAAGCGAGCGCCCGATCGTGGTGCGAGCGAGGATGACGCCAAAAATGATGATGGCGACACCAAGAATCCAAAGCTGGGAGGGCACGCCGAACAGCGCCCCCTGGCCCAGCCCATAGAACCAGTCGGGATAGCCGCGCACCGAATGCGCCTGACTGATGCCCTCGGCGAGGCCGCGGTAGAGCGCCAGCGTGCCGATGGTCATGATCAGCGGCGGCACTTTCAATCGGGTGATGAACCAGCCGTTGACGAAACCGCCGGCGGCGCCGCACAGCAGCGCGAAGCCGATCGCCAGCGGCAGCGGAAAACCCCAGTTGTGCCAGGAATAGCCGAGCAGAATCGCACACATGCCGAGCGACGAGCCGACCGACAGGTCGATGCCGCCGGTGACGATGATGAAGGTCATCGGCATGGCGATCAGCCCAACCTCGGTCATCAACATGCCCTGGTTGAGCAGATTGTCGAGGGTGAAGAAGCGGTCGGTCAGTGTCGCCAGCACCGCCAGCGCGGCGATCAGGATGGTCAGCAGCACCGCTTCATGCGCCGCAATCGGCAGACGCAGGCGCCGCGGCGCCGCCCGCTCGCTCATCGCGCCAGTCCCCGGCGGCGGCGACGATAGATGTCGGCGAGGACGGTGACGAGAATCAGTATCCCCTGCACCGCGCGCAGCCAAAACGGCGACAGATTGACGAAGATCAGCGACGAGCCGATCGCAGCAATGAGAACCGCGGCGAGCGTCGCACCGACGACGGTGCCGGTGCCGCCGAGGATGCTGACGCCGCCGACCACGGAAGCGGTGATGATGGTCAGTTCGAGATTGCTCGGCACCGTCGATTGGATGACGCTGAGCTGGGTGGCGAACAGCACCGCGGCGATGCCGACAAAGGCGCCGTGCACGGCGAACACCATCATTAGCGTGCGTTCGCGGCCGATGCCGCAGAGCCGCGCCGCCTCGGCATTGCCGCCGACGGCGTAGATGCTGCGGCCGAGCGCGGTGTTGCGCATCCACCACGCGGCGGCGATGGTCAGCACCACCATGAAGGCGACCGGCATCGGCACCACGCCGAACAGCGACCATTGCGCAAGGTGATAGTTGTCGGGAAGATTGCTGATCCAGACACCGTTGGTGACGCTGATCAGGCCGCCCTTGAGGATGCTGAGCATGCCCAGCGTGACGACGATGGAGGGCAGGCCGAGATAGGCGACCAGGGCGCCCTGCGCTGCCATCACCGCGCTGCCGATGGCCACCGGAATGAGCCATGCCAGCACCGAGGGGACGCCGGCCACCGCCAGCCCACCGCTGACGGATGCCAGCACGCCGATCAGCGAGCCGACCGAGATGTCGATATTGCCGGAAATGATGACCATCGACATGCCGATGGCGGCCACCGCGACATAGGCGTTGCCGAGCAGGATGCTCTGCAGATTGCGGCTGGCGACGAAGCGCGGGTTGTACAGGCCGACACCGACGAACAGCAGCAGGATGGCGATGGCGAGCAGCCATTCCTGCGACACGGCAAAGCGCAGACGCCGCGGCGCGGCAGCGGTGAGGGTGGCGCTCATCCCGGCGTGCCCCCTCCCCCCATCATGGCGCCGGCGACACGTTCCTGCGTCGCCTCGGCGCGGGAAAACGCGGCGACGATGCCGCCCTCGCGCATCACCAGCACACGGTCGCTCATGCCCAGCACTTCCGGCAGTTCGGAGGAAATCATCAGCACCGCCATGCCGCGCCCGGCCAGTTCGCCCATCAGGCGATGAATCTCCGCCTTGGCGCCGACATCGATGCCGCGCGTCGGCTCATCGAGGATCAGCACCCGCGGATTGGCGGCGAGCCATTTGCCGAGGACGATTTTCTGCTGGTTGCCGCCGGAGAGTTTGCCGACGATCTGCTCGATCCCGGCGGTGCGCACGCCGAACCGCGCCACCGTCTCGCGCGCCAGCCGCGCCTCGGCCGCCCGATCGATGAAGCCGAAACGCGCCAGATCGGACAGCACGGCGAGCGAGGCATTTTCGCGCACCGTCATCGGCCGCACCAGACCCTGCGTGCCGCGATCCTCGGGCACATAGGCGATGCCGAGCCGCCGCGCCTCGGCCACCGAGCCGACGCGCGCCGCCACGCCGTCGATCAGCATTGTCCCCGCGGTCGCCGGGGTGACGCCGAAAATCGCCTGCGCCAGCTCGCTGCGCCCGGAACCGACCAGCCCGGCCAGCCCGACGATCTCCCCGGCATGCACGCTCAGCGACACCGGCCGCGACACCGGCGGACGCGCCAGCCCGCGCAGTTCCAGCATCGGCTTGCCGATCGGCACGGTGATTTTCGGAAACAGGCTGTCGATGCGCCGCCCGACCATCATCTGGATCAGATCCGCGGTATCGGTCTGCGACACCGTCTTGGTGGCGACATGCTCGCCGTCGCGCAGCACCGTCACCCGGTCGGCGAGTTGGAAAATCTCCTCCAGCCGATGGCTGATATAGACGATGGAGACGCCGCGCGCGCGCAGCTTGCGCACGATGCCGAACAGCCGCACCACGTCGTGCTCGGTCAGCGCCGCGGTCGGCTCGTCCATGATCAGCACGCTTGCATCCTGCGACAGGGCGCGCAGGATTTCGACGCGCTGACGGTTGCCCACCGACAGCGTGCCGACGGCGCCGTCGATGTCGAGGTCGTGGATGTCGAGACTGTCGAGCAGCGCCCGCGCCCGCACCCGCAGCGCCCGCCAGTCCAGCCCGCCGAAGCGGCGGCGCGGCGCGTGGCCCATGAACAGGTTCTCGGCCACGCTGAGTTCCGGGAACAGCAGCAATTCCTGATAGATGGTGGCGATGCCGGCCTGCCGCGCGGCATGCGGGCTGGCCAGCCGGAGCGGCCGCCCGTGCATCGCCAGGGTGCCGGAATCGGCCTGATGCACGCCGGACATGATCTTGATCAGGGTCGATTTGCCGGCGCCGTTCTCACCCAGCAGGGCATGCACCTCGCCGGGCGCCACCTCGAACGAGACGCCCTTGAGCGCCTGTACGCCGGGAAACGATTTCGTGATGCCGTCGAGCGCCAGCACCGGCGGCGCGGCGGCGCGCATCGGCGAGGCTTGCTCCGCGAGCACTGGTTGCGGCACCGCCATCGAACGTTTTTCTCCCCCGCCGATAGAACGGCCCGGCGGGGGCGGCGTCAACCGCCTATCGCACGGTCTGATTTGAGACCGGCTATTGCGCGGTCTGTTTCCACAGTTCGACCTGATCGATCCGCAACGGCGCCTGCTGGAACAATTGCGTCACATAGCGGCGCTGCATCTGCAGCGAGCGTTCCTGACGCAGCGCGCGGACCAGCGTGTCGCGCGCCTCGCTCAGTGTCGCCTGCCCGGCCGGCTTGACCGATACCAGCTTGATCAGGTGCCAGCCGTCCGGCGTGCGCACCGGGTCGCTCACCCCGCCCGGCTGCATCGCCGCCAGTGCCTGACGGATCGCCGGCACCAGCGTATCGTCGCGCACCCAGCCGAGGTCGCCGCCCTTGGCGCCGCTCGCCTTGTCATCGGAGTTATGGCGGGCGATGTCGGCGAAATCCTTGTGCCCGACAACGATCTGCTTGCGCAGGTCGGCGGCGCGCTTCTGCGCCGCGGCCTCGGCCTCGGCGTCGGGTGCGGCGTCCTTCGGCACGGCGATCAGCACCTGAGCCAACTGATACTGGCGCGGCAGCAGCAGCTTGGTCTTGTTGGCCTCATAGGCGCGGGCGATGTCGGCCTCGCTCGGGAAGTTCGGGTCGGCGGGCACCTGATCGAGCAGGAAGCTCTCGACGATCGAGGCCTGCCGCGCCTGTTCGGCACGCCAGACAACCTCCGGCCTGGCATCGAACTTCTCCTCCTGGGCGCGGTCGAGCACGACTTTTTGCAGCAGCCGGTCGCGCACCCGCTGGGCCAGCAGGTTCGGGTCGTGCTGCAACTGCGCCCGCTGGTCCGGGTCCATCGCCTCCAGCATCTGCTTGACCTCGCTGGCGGTCACGGTGACGGTGCCGCTCTGCGCCACGATCGGGTCGGGCGGGGGGGCGGGATCGTCGGCGCGCGCCGGCGCCGCGAGCAGCACGGCGCACAGCACAAGCGAGGCAAGCCGGGTCGAAAACATGCAGAACTCCCTCAGCGTACGCCAATGCCGGCGGTCAGCCCGCCGTCAATACGATAATCCGCGCCGGTGCAGAACCCCGCCCGCGGCCCGGCCAGAAAGGCGACCAGCTCGGCCACCTCCTCCGGCTCGGCGATGCGGCCGAGCGGATGGGCGGCGCCGAAGCGGCGGAACGCCGCCTCGGTATCGGCCGCCGCGCCGTCGAACCTGTGCGCCGCCAGTGTCAGCATCGGGGTGCGCACCGAGCCGGGACTGACCGAATTGACCCGGATATTGGCCGCCGCGTGATCCAGCGCCATCGCCCGGGTGAGGGCATGGATGGCCCCTTTCGATGCGGCATAGGCAGCAACCCCCGTCTGGCAGGCATGACCCTGCACCGAGGCCAGGTTGACGATGGCGCCGCCGCCGCGGGCGCGCAGGTGGCGGACGCCGAAATGCGCCGTCAGATGGATGCCGCCGACATTGACCGCGAGGCACCGGGCAAAGCCGGCGGCGTCGGTCTGCTCGACGGTGCCGTACGGATGCACCGCGGCAGCATTGACGATGATGTCGAGGCCGCCAAAGGCGGCGAGGCAGGCGGCAACGGTGTCGGCCACCTGCGCCGGATCGGCGACATCGGCGCGGCGCGCCGCGAGGCGGGCCGCCCCGGCAGCGCCCTCGGCCAGCGCCGCCGCCGCCTCCGGGTCGATGTCGCAGGCCATCACCGCGGCCCCGCCGGCGGCCAGCCGTAGGGCCACCGCGCGGCCGATACCGCTGCACCCGGTGACCAGTGCTACCTTGCCGGCGAACTCCATGGCGCGTTCCCCCCCGGCCCGATCCTACCGCGTCGGCGCCCGGCGTGCGACCGCGTCCGGCGCCGCCATGGCCCGCCAGGAGAGTGATTGCGCCGCCGCGGCGGACGCGCCACGCTCCGCCGGATGATCCGCCGATGGCCGGCGATGGGGAGCGAAGATGGCACGCAAGCTGATCCTGGATGTCGATACCGGCACCGATGATGCCGTCGCGGTGATGCTCGCGGCGCTGCATCCGGCGCTGGAGCTGGTCGGCTGCACCACGGTCAACGGCAACGTGCCGGTTCAGTTCTGCACCGACAACACGCTGCGCGTGCTCGACCATATCGGCCGCGGCGACATTCCGGTGTTCGAGGGGTTGAGCCGGCCGCTGGCGCGCAGCGATTTTCCGGTGGCGCGGCGGCTCAGCGACCATTCCGGCAAATACCACCCGGATACGCTGCCGGTGCCGCCGACGGCGCTGAAGAAGCAGGCGACCGGCGCGGTCGAGTTTCTGATCGAGACCTATCGTGCCGCGACCGAGGAAATCGCGCTGGTGCCGGTGGCGCCGCTGTCCAATATCGCGGCGGCGCTGGCGCTCGACCCGAAATTCGTCGAGCGTGTGCCCGAGCTGGTGATCATGGGCGGCGGCCATGAGATCGGCAATGTCACGCCCTCGGCCGAGTTCAACATCTGGGGCGACCCGGAAGCGGCGGCGATGGTGTTCGCCGCCGGGTTTCGCAAGATTACCCTGGTGCCGCTCGATGCCACCCACCGGGCGCTGATCTCGCGCGCCCATTGCGCGCAGTTCGCCGCCCTCGGCACGCCGGCCGGCGGCGCCGCGGCAGCGTTCATCGGCCATCGCATCGTCGTGCATGACGAGCACCAGAAGCAGGCGGTGCCGCATACGACGCCGGTACATGACGCGCTCGCCGTCGGCTTCCTGGTGCAGCCATCGCTGCTGACGACGCGGCGGCTGCATGTCGCGGTGGAAACTCAGGGCCCGCTGACGGTCGGGCGGACGGTGATCGACACCCACGGGCGCGGCCGGCAGGCACCGAATTGTGATGTCGCCTTCGATGCCGATGCCGAGGGTTTCGTCGAATTGCTGCTGCGCGCCTTTGCCGCCAAGGCGTAATCGGGGGGCGCAACCGTCATCGCGCCGCCGCGTCTCTGTCCAGGCGCGGCTGCAGGGGAAGTCTGCCATGTCTGATCGGGAACAGCGCATCCGCGAGCGCGCCTACTATCTCTGGGAAGCCGCCGGCCGCCCGGCCGACTACCAGGAGGATTTCTGGCTCATCGCCGAGCGCGAGATGGAGTCGGCGGTGCCGGAAGGCGATCGGCCGGCCGGCGCGATGGAGGCGACGGTAGCAGTCGCGGCGCTGGACCGCACCCCCCGCCCGGTGCGCAAGACCGCAGCGCGGGCAAAGCGCTGATCGTGCGAAGCCAACCGGCAGCCGCGCCGGTTGGCTTCGCACGACAAAATCGCGCCAGGGTCAGCCGGCATCGGCGAGGCGGGAGACCGGCGGCAGCAGCGCTGCCACTGCGCCGAGCAGGTCGGCGGCCTTGAACGGCTTGCTCAACACCGGCAGGTCGAGCGTGCCGGTGCTGTCGGCATCCTCCTGGGTGTAGCCGGTGGTGATCAGGATGGCGAGGTCGGGGTAAAGCCTGCGCGCCGCCGCGGCAAGTTGGAAGCCGTTGATGCCGGGCATGCCCAGATCGGCGATCAGCAGATCGGGCAGGGCCGCGGTCTGCAGCAGCGACAGCCCCTCCGCCCCGCCATGCGCCAGGGTCACCTGATAGCCGGCATCGTCCAGACAGATCGCGGCGAAGGCGGCGACATCGGTGTCGTCGTCCACCAGCAACACGCTGCGCCCGCCGCCGCCGGCACCGGCGCCGGCACCGGAACCGGAACCGGGCGGCGGCCCCGCCGGTTCCGGCGCCGCCGCCTCGGCCCTGGGGAACCAGACGGTGACGGTGGTACCGCGGCCCGGATCGCTGCTGATCGCCACACCGCCATCCGATTGCGCCGCCACGCCCTGCACCATCGACAGCCCGAGGCCGGAGCCGCGCCCCACCGGCTTGGTGGTGAAGAACGGCTCGAAGGCGCGGGCGAGCGTATGCGCATCCATGCCGGCGCCGGTGTCGCTGACCGAGATGCGCAGGTAATCGCCCGGCGGCAGCCCCGCCGGGTTCGGCATCGTCACCGTCTCCTCCGCCGCGATGATGCTGACGGTGCCGCCCTGCGGCATCGCGTCGCGGGCGTTGACCACGAGATTGAGCACCACCAGTTCGACCTGGTTCGGGTCGGCCCGCGCCGGCGCCAGCGTCGCCGGCGCCTGCACGCTGACGCGGATGGTCGGGCCAATGGAACGGGCGATCAGCTCGGCCATGCCGTCGAGCAGCGCCGGCACGGCAACCGGCTGGAAGCGCAGAAACTGCCGCCGGCCGAAGGCCAGCATGCGCTGAGTCAGCGCGGCACCCCGATCGGCCGAGCGCATCGCCCCGTCCAGCAGCCGCACCAGATCCGGCCGATCCCGGCTGCGCGCCGCCGCCAGCTCCAGATTGCCGATGATGGCGGTCAGCAGATTGTTGAAATCATGGGCGACGCCGCCGGTGAGCTGGCCGATCAGCTCCATTTTCTGTGACTGCTGCAGCTGCGCCTGCGCGGCCTCGCGCTCACGCACCTCGGCCTCAAGCTGCTCGGTGCGCTCGGCGACCCGCCGCTCCAGTTCGGCATTGGCGCGTTCCAGCGTCACCTGCAGCGTCTCCTGGGCGTGGCGCAGCGCCGTCACCTCCTGGGCGGCGATGACCACGCCGAGCACATCTCCGCCGCGCCCGATCACCGGATGGTAGCTGACCAGCAGGCGCCGCCGTGTCCCCGGTGACGACTCGCCCTCGCCGACCACCTCGACCGGCGGGATCGCCACCCCCGCCAACGCCCGCCGCAATTGCGGCTCGATGCGCCATGCCGTCTCGGGCAACACCTCGCGCACCGGGCGGCCGCGATGCGCCGCAGCCGGGCGGGCGTTGATCTCGGCCAGCCGGGCGTTGACGGTGACAAAGCACAGGTGCCGATCGACATAGCCGAGGCCGACCGGCGCGCCGTCATAGACCGCCCGCAGCTCGGCCAGCCGCTCCTGCAGCCCGGCCTGTCCCTCGGTGACCGCGTCGAGCAGCGCGTTGACGCCGAGCGCGATCCGCCCGAGTTCCGAACGGGCATCGGCGGCGGCGACGCGGGCGGTGACGTCGCCGGCCTGCCAACGCGCGGTGGTGGCCAGGATGGCGTGAACCGGGCGGGTGATGGTGCCACGCGCCATCCAGGCGGCGAGCGTCAGCGCGGTGATGAAACCACCGCCGAGCAGCGCATAGCCGCGCGCCGATGCGGCGTCGCTGGCGGCGAAGGCATGGTCGGTGCTGCGCCCGACACTGACCAGCATGTCCGGCAGGTCGCCGCCGGGCGGAATGTCGGCAACCTCCTGCACGCCGCCCGCCGCCGATTGGTGCTGGCGCATGTGCGGGCCAGTGCCGACCAGCGCCACCCGCTCCGCCGCTGGCAGCAACTGGCCGATGCGCACGCTGTCCGGCGCCTCGGCCAGCACCGTGCCGTCATGGTCGGCGATGGTCACTGTGGCACCGGGCGGCAGCCCGCGCTCTGCCAGCCGCGCCGACAGCCAGCCGAGGTCGACCACACCGATCAGCACCGGGCCGGGGCCGGGCAGGCCGCGCACCGGATAGGCGACCGGCAGTTCGGGGGCACCATCAGCGGCCCGGGCGAAGCGGCCGAGCGCCAGATCACCGCGCGCCGCAGCGAGGCGCACCAGTACCATATCGGCGAAACGCCGCCCGTCGTCGGCCGGATCGGTCGAGCAGGTCACCCGGCCATCCTCGCCAACGAGAGTGATCGCGCGCAGCAAAGCGATGCTGCGGAACACCGCCTGCAGCATCGTTTCGCAGGTTGCGGCGTTGGCGGAGGGAATCGACGGGTGGGTCGCGGTGGTCACCAGCACGTTGCGCACGCCGCCGATCACCCAGCGCATCTCGCCCGACACCTCGCGGGCATCGCGCAGCGATTCCTCGCGCAGATCGGCGCGGCGCGCCGATCGCAAGGCCGCCTCGTTGAACGCCTGCATCATCAACGGTGGCAGCAAGGCGGCGGCAATGATCAGGATCACCCGCATCAGCAGGCTCACGGATCGTCGATCCTCCCAAGATGCAGCCGGGCCGCTTCACTCTCCTATGCCACGGTTTGGCCAGACCGGCGCCGAACCTCGCGCGATCGTGAGGTGGCCGGCGGCGAACCGCGGCGATTTCGTCCCGCGCCGCGGCGGCGCTATAGTCGCTCGCCCGCCCGAGGACAGCGATGCCGAAAGCCGATTGGGAAATCCCCGCCAACCTGCGTCCCGACCCGGACGATTACGGCTTCGACCTCGGCCGCGCACTGCGCTCGGTGGTCGGCCTGCGCGCCAACGTGCCGAGCGATGCCTTCACCGCCAATACGCTGGGCACGGAACGGATCGGCAGCGGCGCGGTGATCCGCGCCGATGGGCTGGTGCTGACCATCGGCTACCTGATCACCGAAGCGGAGAGCGTCTGGCTGATCACCGCCGATGGCCGGGCGGTGCCGGGCCATCCGCTGTCCTTCGACCCGACGACCGGACTTGGCCTCGTGCAGGCGCTGGGGCAGCTTGATCTGCCGGCGCTGGAAATCGGCCCCGCCGACGGGCTGACCCTCGGCAGTCAGGCGATCCTGGCGGCGGGCGGCGGGCGCGACCGCGCGGTCGAGGCCAAGGTGATCGGCCGGCAGGAATTCGCCGGCTACTGGGAATACGTGCTCGACGACGCGATCTACACCGCGCCGGCGCATCCGTTCTGGAGCGGCGCGGCACTGATCGGCGGCGACGGCCGGCTGCTCGGCATCGGCTCGCTGATCCTCCAGCAGGGCGACGGGCGCGGCCGGCGGCATGACATGAACATGAGCGTCCCGGCCGCGCTGCTGGTGCCGGTGCTCGACGATCTGCTGACGCTGGGGCGGATCAATGCGCCGCCGCGGCCGTGGCTCGGCGCCTATGTGATGGACGGCGATGGCGGGCTGGTGGTTGGCGGACTGGCCGATGAGGGGCCGGCCGAGCGCGCCGGGTTGCGCCAGGGCGACCGGATCCTGGCCATGAACGACCAGGATGTCGGCGATCTGGCGACGCTGTGGCGGCGGCTGTGGGCGGCCGGGCCGGCCGGCGTGACGGTGACGCTGCGGCTGGCGCGCGAGGGCGGTGAGCGGGTGGTGCCGGTCGCCACCGCCGACCGTGCCCGCTTCCTGCGCACCCCGCGCATGCACTGAGCCGCGCCGGCACGGCGGGCGGCCTGCGCCAGAGCGACGTCGCCTGGGCGCATTCCCCCACCCCTGCCGTCGCTGCTAGACATGTGGTCTGATTGTTCGGGCGGAGCGGAAACCGATGCAGACGCATGCGCGCGCGGTGGTGGTCGGCGGGGGCGTCGTCGGCTGCTCGATTCTCTACCATCTCACCGAGGCCGGCTGGACCGACTCGGTGCTGCTCGAACGCGACGAGCTGACCGCCGGCTCGACCTGGCACGCCGCCGGGCTGCTGCCGCTGTTCAACATGTCCTACGCCACCGGGCAGATGCACCGGTATTCGATCGACCTCTATCAGCGGCTGTCGGCGGAATGGCAGCGCGATGTCGGCTTCCGCCCGGTCGGCAACCTGCGCATGGCGCGCACCCGCGACCGCATGGATGAGTTCCAGACCTACGCCAGCACCGCCGATGCCATCGGCGTGCAGTACGAATGGTGGACGCCGGACGAGATCGGCCGGCGGTTTCCCCTGGTCAACACCGCCGGGCTGGTCGGCGCGCTCTATCACCCGACCGACGGCTACATCAATCCGGCCGACATCACCCTGCTGCTGGCCGATGCCGCGCGCAAGAACGGGGCGACGATCCATCGCCAGACCGAAGTGACCGCCATCACCCGCCTCGCCACCGGCGAATGGCGCGTCAGCACCGACAAGGGTGACATCACCTGCGACGTGGTGGTCACGGCGACCGGCAACCACGCGCTGCACACCGCATCGCTGCTCGGCCTGTCGATCCCGGTGATTCCGGTCGAGCACCAGTACATCGTCACCGACGAAATCGCCGAACTCGCCGCGTGGCGCCGCGCCGGCAACCCGGAACACCCGATCCTGCGCGACGCCGACGCGCGCTGGTATATGCGCGAGGAGCGCGGCGGCCTGATCCTCGGCCCCTATGAAAAGGGCGCGCCGGCCTGGGCCGCCTATGGCGTGCCGAACGGGTTCCGGGCGGAATTGCTGCCGCCCGATCTCAACCGGCTGGAATGGCATATCGAGGAAGCCATCTTCCGCATGCCCTGCTTCGGCGAGGGCGGCGTCAAGACCGTCTATAATGGCCCGATCAGCTATACGCCGGACGGCAACCCGCTGATCGGCCCGGCGCCCGGACTGCGCGGCGTCTATATGGCGGAAGGCTTCTCCTTCGGCATCACCGCCGCCGGCGGCGCCGGCCGCATGCTGACGCAGATCATCACCGAGGGCGAAGCCGAGATCGACATGCTCGCCCTCGATCCGCGCCGCTTCGGCGCCTATGCGACGCGGCCTTACACCATCGCCAAGAACGAGGAAGCCTACGCGCACGTCTTCGTCACCCATTTCCCCGATGAGGAACGCCCGGCCGCGCGGCCGCTGCGCACCGCGCCGAGCTATGACCGGCTGCGCGCGCGCGGCGCCGTGTTCGGCCAGAAGTTCGGCTGGGAGCGGGCCAATTTCTACGGCCCCGGCGGCGATTTCGCCGAAGCATGGAGCTTCCGCCGGTCGAACTGGTGGCCGTTCGTGCGCGCCGAGGCCGAGGCGATGCGCCACGGCGTCGGGCTGCTCGAGGCCGGCGCCTTCGCCAAATATCAGGCCACCGGCCCCGGCGTGAACGCCTGGGCGGAACACCTGATCGCCAACCGCCTACCGCAGAAGCAGGGCCGCATCCAACTGACCCACGCGCTGACCGAGCGCGGCGGCGTGCGCAGCGAGTTCACCATCATGCGCGACGGGCCAGAGAGCTTGTACATGGTCGGTGCCGGCGCCTCCGAAGCCTATGACTGGGACTACCTCACGCGCTCGCTGCCCGCCGACCGTTCGGTGCATCTGGAAAAAGTGACGACCCAGCATGGCGTGTTCGTCGTTGCCGGGCCGCATGCGCGGGCCGTGCTGGCGCCGCTGGTCGATCGGCTGGACCTGTCCAATGCCGGCTTCCCGTGGCTGACCGGGCGGATAGCCAGTGTCGGGATGGCGCCGGTGCGGCTGATGCGGGTCAATTACGTCGGCGAACTCGGCTGGGAAATCCATCACCCGATCGAGTATCACAACCATATCTTCGACGCGCTGATGGCGGCGGGCGCGCCGCACGGCATGAAGCTGGTCGGCACGCGGGCGATGAACTGGCTGCGGCTGGAGAAAAGCTACCGCGCCGTGGGCAGCGAATTGTCCAAGGAAGTGACCGCCTGGGAAAGTGGCATGGACCGCTTCATCCGGCTCGACAAGAACGGCGACTTCGTCGGCCGCGCCGCGCTGGAACGCAGCCGCGACACGCGAAGCTGGGCGCTGGTGACGCTGCTGATCGACGGGCCGGACGATGCCGACCCGTGGGGCGTGGAATCGATCTGGCAGGACGGCAAGGTCGTTGGCCGGGCGACGGGCGGCGGCTTCTCGGTGGCGTTCGGCAAGCAGATCGCGATGGCGTTCGTGCGGCCGGAAGCAGCCGCCGAGGGCACCACGCTCGCCATCAAGATGCTCGGCGCGCTCTATCCGGCGACCGTGGTACGCGACAGCCCGTATGACCCGGAGAATGCGCGGGCGCGGATGTAACGGCCGTCACCTGCGCAAACACCAGGGCAGAGCCTGCTGCTGTTCTTCCCCCGCCGCTGGCGGGAGGGGCTGCTAGGCCGCCGCGGCCAGCCGCTCCAACTCGGACAGTGCCGCGCCCAGCGTCTTGCGCAGCGGCACAACGACGCCGAACGCATTGTTCTCCAGCAGATCGACGATCGGCGCACCGTCCAGGACGTCGCGATAATCGTCCACCGCGTCGAGCACTTTCGCGCGTCCCCCCTCGGCGCCGCTGTCCGCCTCGCGCAGCGCCACCATCAGGCGGACGCTTTCGCCCTCGGTGACACCGTACGGCCCGAACTCGGCGATCTGGTTCAGATCGTCGTCGTCGGCGGCGCGCAACGCGTCCTGCAGCTTGCCGATGCTGACATCGACGCGCTCCTTGGCGTCGATCCAGATCGGCAGCAGCTTCGGCGCGGGGCCGGCGGTCTTGCCCGCGCCCAGGTCGAAGCCGAGCACCCGGCTGATCCAGTCATTCCTGTCTGTCGAGTCACTCATTGCCGCCACTCCCGTCCCGCCGCCGCTATGCCGTCACGAACATGCCGGCGCCGGCCAGCAGCCGCAGCCGCGTCAGCAGCGGCAGGCATTTGCCCGCGTTGCGGGCCTTAAGAAACTCTTCGATCTCGACCAGTTCAGGCTGGTCGTCGGGAATGACATAGAGATCGGTGAGCGTCTGCAGTTGCCAGCGCACCTCGGTTTCGCCGGCCTGACCGAACTCGTCCTTCCGCTTGAGCAGAGTCTTGAGCTGCGCCATCGCCTCGTTGGCGTCCGACTGTTTCACCGCAGAGAGCGCGGCGACTTAGTCCTGGTTGGTATCCGGAACGCCGAGGCGTTTGGCGAACCGCTCCAGCCCCTCCTCGGATGGCGGCAGATTTCCCATGCTCGCATCTACCGTCAGTCGTCCCACCGCGTTCGCCAGCAACGGAATGTTCTTGTCTTTGATCGCCTGCTGTGCCGCTTTGGCCTTTGGCGATTCCGGGTCGATAACGAAATCGTTTTCCAGCGCCTCGATCTCCGAGAGCAGTTGCTTGAGCGGCTTTTCCACGAACTCGCCATTCTGGCTGCGCTCGAGCAGTTTCTTGCGCCGCGCCTCTGCCTCGAACGGGTCGCCCGACGTGGCCGCCTTAAGACCTTCCATCAGATCGTCATCGTCATCGGGCACCATCAGCGTGCTGGCCAGCTTGCGCAGCGCCTTGGCGCGCCCGGCGACCGCCGCCGGCAGGAACTCGCCGCGTCCCGCCGCGTCCTCGGCCTGCTCCAGCAGCCGTGCCGCCTCGAGCGGTTCGCGCGCCGCCAATGCGTCCTGCGCCATCATATAGCCGTTGCCGGACGCACGGTTCGCCATGATCTCGCCGGCGTAGAGATCAGCGATCCGGTGATCACTGTTGAGCTTCACCGCCCGCGCCGTCTGAAATTCGAGCGCAAGCTGCGTCGCGCGGCCGATGGCGAGCGAAAGGTCGTGCGCCTGATCGTCCTTCGACCGCCCGAGGAACTTCGGCAGATCGCCGCGCATGTTGCTCATCTCGTTCGGCGCGATCAGCCTCATCAGCCCCTGCAGCACCTCGGTACGGTTGGCGATGACGACCTTCAGCGCGTCCTCGGCACTCGGCGGGCCGCTGATGATGGTTTTCATCAGCTCCTTCTTGGCCGCGGCTTGGGCCGGGCACTTGATCTTGCCCTCGATGATCTTGGTCATCACCAGCGGATCGGTGATCGCGCCGGGCGCCGGTTCGCCAGTGCGAAGTGCGCAGATCCAACCCAGATCTTCGACCTTCTTGACCAGCGCCGCGTATTCGAGGTTACCGGCGGTGCAGACTTCCTTGACGACCTCCTGGCGCGGCGCCATGCGGGCGATCACCTCGGTGGCGGCGGCGCGGAACTGCCTGTCGTTCCGCGCCGGGTCGAGCAAGCGTTCCGCCGCCCCGCCCAGCGCCACCTGGATCGACGCCGGCGACAGCGGCGGCTCGTTCTTCGCCGCCATTTTCACGAAGGTCGCGGCACGGCGCGCGTTTTCGATCGCACCCGGCGAAATCGCATCTTTCATGTCGTCATGCACGCTGCCGATCTCGGCATTGTCCTTGGCCAGCCCGAGCGCATATTTTTCCGGGTCCAGCGCCTTGAGCTGCTTGAGCATGTCCTTGGACATCGGCGCATGCGCCGACGGGATCTGCAGCAGCGCGTTGTGCGGGCCGCCCATCGTCGCGCCGACCCGCTTGATGCCCTGGGAATTGTTTTCGGCGAAACTCTCGCCATGGTCGATCGGCACCAGCGAGCCGTCAGTGCCGACCATCAGGTTGCCGGCGTGCCGGTCGGTGTTCAGCGTCAGCGTATCGTAGATCGCAATGCCCTGCATCTGATCGGCCGGCAGCCTGCCCAGCGCAATGTCGGAGGCGCCGCGCAGGTCACCCTTGACCGGTCGCGCCTCCTGCACCGAGCAGGTCAGCATCTTGCCCTGCTCGCCACCCGGCATCATCCCGCCGTCGAGCTTGACGACGTGCGATTCCGGCATGCCGATGTCGATGCCGGTCTGCGCCGCGAGCAGTTGCGCGGCGCAGACCGGCCAGCGCCTCGCGCATCACCTCCCCGCCGGGCTTGCCGCCGCTCGGCGCCGGCAAGTCGTCTTCCGGGTCCGGCTCGGTGGCCGGCTTGCACAGACAGGAGTGCCGGTCCTCTCCGTCGACGTCCTTGCGGTCGATCCAGAATGCCTGGTGGATGCCCTTCTTGCCTGGATCGAGCTGCTTCATGCCGCGCTCGTTGCCGGGGATGCTCAGCATGTCGAGCTGCACCTTGGCGTCGTTCGCCGCCATCGCCTTCTTGGCGCCCTTCCACGGCGGCGTTCCGGCGGCAATGACGATGGCGCGCAGTTCCTTGGCCTTAGGCTTGTCCTGGTCGCTGCCGTTCTTCTCGACCAGCTCGGCGGAGGCGATGGCCCCGGCGAGCACGCGCGCCTGCGAACCGCGGTTCTTGATCCCGAGCGCGCGCATGACGTTGTCCGACCATGCCCGCTGGTTCGGCGGCAGCTTGTCGATGGTCTTTGGTTTGAGCGAGCCTTCCTTGTGGGTCAGCCGGTGCTGCTGCGGCGGCCTCAGCTAATCCAACGAATTCGACATGGAGCCCTCTTGCATCGGCAGGTCGGATAGTGATGAGCACTCATTCCGCTGGCAACCGCTCCCGCCCCCGCCCCTTCCGCCCCCGCGGCATGCGCCCTAACCTGCGCCCCAACCGAGAAGGAACCGCGCCTCCGTGCTGCCAACCGACCGACATCTGCTGGCGATCGAGGGCATGCTGCCGCCGCAGATCGCCCCGCTGCTCGATCTGGCGGAAAGCTACGTCCTGCTCAATCGCACCGGCACCGCCCCGCGTGAGCGGCTGCGCGGGCGGACATTGATAAACCTGTTCTTCGAGGACAGCACCCGCACCCGCACCAGCTTCGAACTCGCCGGCAAGCGGCTCGGCGCCGATGTCATCACTATGAGCGTCGCGACCAGCAGCGTGAACAAGGGCGAAACCCTGCTCGACACCGCGGCGACGCTGAATGCCATGCAATGCGACCTGCTGGTGGTCCGCCACGCCGCCTCCGGCGCGCCCGCCTTGCTCGCCCGCAAGGTGGAGGCCGCCGTCATCAACGCCGGCGACGGCACCCATGAACACCCGACCCAGGCCCTGCTCGACGCGCTGACCATCCGCCGCCGTCGCGCCACGCTGGAGGGGCTGACCGTCGCCATCTGCGGCGACGTGCTGCACTCCCGCGTCGCCCGCTCCAACATCCATCTGCTGACCGCGATGGGCAGCCGGGTGCGCGTGGTCGGTCCGCCGACGCTGATCCCCGCCGAGATCGAGCGACTCGGCGTCAGCGTGCATCACGACATGCGCACGGGGCTGGCCGGCGTCGATGTGGTGATGATGCTGCGCCTGCAGCAGGAGCGCATGGCGCGCGGGCTGGTGCCGAGTGCGCGCGAGTATTTCCGCTTCTACGGCCTCGATGCGACAAAGCTCGCCTGGGCCGCGCCGGGGGCGCTGGTGATGCATCCCGGCCCGATGAACCGCGGCGTCGAGATCAGCAGCGATGTCGCCGACCACCCGACGCAGAGCGTCATCCGCGAACAGGTCGAGATGGGGGTCGCCGTGCGCATGGCGGTGCTGGACGTGCTGTCGCGCCACGGCGCCAACGGATGAGCGACTTTCTGCTCGCCGATGTCCGCCTGCTCGATCCGGCGGCAGGGCTCGATCAGCCGGGCGACATCCTGGTGCGCGACGGGCGTATCGCCGATCTCGGCGCCGGCCTCGGCCGGCCGGAGGGCGTCGCGGTGATCGCCGGCGGCGGCGCTGTGCTGTGCCCCGGTCTGGTCGATATGCGCGCCGAACTGGGCGAGCCGGGCGGCGCCTGGCGCGAGACGGTCGCCTCGGCGGCGCTGGCGGCGGCGGCCGGCGGCATCACCACGGTTGCCGCCTTGCCCGACAGCCAACCGGCACTCGATGAACCCGCGCTGGTCCGCCTGCTGCGCGCCCGCGGCGAAGAAACCGGGAGCCTGACCGTGCTGCCCTTCGGCGCACTGACCCGCGGCTGCCGCGGCGAAGAGATGGCCGAACTCGGCCTGCTGCGCGAGGCCGGCGCGGTCGCCTTCACCGACGGCGCGCGCGCCATCGGCCCGGCGCGGCTGATGCGGCTGGCGCTGAGCTATGCCGGCATGCTTGGCGCGCGCATCGTGCAACACCCCGAAGACCCGAGCCTTGCGGAGGGTGGCGCCGCGACGGAGGGCGAACTGGCAACGCGGCTCGGCCTGCCCGGCATTCCGACGGCGGCCGAGGCGATCATGGTGGCTCGCGACATCGCGCTCGCCCGGCTGACCGGCGGCGCCGTACATTTTGCCCATGTGTCAACGGCATCTGCCTTGACCCTCGTGCGCCGCGCGAAGGATGAGGGGCTGTCCGTCACCTGCGACACCGCGCCGCCCTATTTCGATCTCAACGAAACCGCGATCGGCGATTGGCGCACTTATGCGAAACTGTCGCCGCCGCTGCGCGCCGAGGCCGACCGGCAGGCGGTCGCGGCGGCGCTGGCCGACGGCACCATCGACGCCATCGCCAGCGACCACCAGCCGCGCGACGCCGACGACAAGCGCCTGCCCTTCGCGCAGGCGGCGGCCGGCGGGGCGGGGCTGGCGACGCTGCTCGCGGTGACGCTGGCGCAGGTGCAGTCGGGCGGGCTGACGCTGCTGCGGGCGATCGAGATGCTCACGGTTGTACCGGCCCGGCTGCTGGGTACCTCCTCGGGCACGCTGAGCCGCGGCACGCCGGCCGATCTCTGCCTGTTCGACCCCGAGCGGGCCTGGAAGGTCAGCGCCGGCATGCTGCCCGGCCGGGCACAGAACACGCCGTTCGACGGGCGGGCGCTGGAGGGCCGCGTGCTCGGAACGTGGAAGTCCGGGCGGCGCGTGTTCGGATGATCGGCGCCGCGATCCTCGGCTATCTGCTCGGCGCCATCCCGTTCGGCCTGCTGCTGACGCGCGCCGCCGGGCTGGGCGACATCCGCGCCATCGGCTCGGGCAATATCGGCGCGACCAACGTGCTGCGCACCGGCCGCCGCGGGCTGGCGGCGGCGACACTTTTGCTCGATGCCGCGAAGGGTGCCGCTGCGGTGCTGCTCGGCGGCTGGCTGGCCGGCACCGCGGGGGCGGCGATCGGCGGGCTGGCGGCGACGCTCGGGCATCTGTTCCCGCTCTGGCTGCGCTTCAAGGGCGGCAAGGGGGTGGCGACCGGGCTGGGCGCGCTGCTCGCCGCCTCGCCGCCGACCGGCGCCGCGACCGCGCTGGTGTGGCTGCTGGTGGCCGGGCTGACGCGCATCTCCTCGGCCGGCGCGCTGGCCGCGGCGGCGGCCTCGCCCATTCTGGCGTGGCTGATCGCCGGGCGGACCATCGGGCTGATGGCGCTCGCCATCGCGCTGCTGATCTGGGCGCGCCACCACGCCAATATCCGCCGCCTGCTGGCCGGCACCGAGCCGCGCATCGGCGGGCGCGGATGAGCGACATCGACCGGCTGCGGCTGCTGCGCACGGACGGGGTCGGGCCGATCACCTGGCGGCGGCTGCTGCGCCGCTACGGCCGCGCCGATGCCGCCATCGCCGCCCTGCCCGGTCTCGCCGCCGCCGGCGGGCGCGCGGCACCGCCCAAGGTGCCGGGGCGGGATGCCGCCGAGCGCGAGCTGGAGCAGGTGGCACGACTCGGCGGGCGGATGCTGTTTCTCGACACGCCGGGCTATCCGGCGCTGCTCGCCGAGACCGAGGATGCGCCGCCCGCGCTCATCGTCCTGGGCGATCCGGCAGCGCTCGATGCGCCCGCCGTGGCGCTGGTCGGCAGCCGCAATGCCTCGGTCAACGGCCGGCGCATCGCCGAGACGCTGGCCGAGGCGCTGGCCGGCGCCGGACTTGTCGTGGTCTCCGGCCTCGCCCGCGGCATCGACGCGGCGGCGCATGAGGGGGCGCTGCGCAGCGGGCGGACGGTCGCCTGCGTCGCCGGCGGCGTCGATATGCCCTACCCGCCCGAGCACGCGGCGCTGCAGGCGCGCATCGCCGCCCAGGGCGCGGTGGTGACCGAGGCGCCGCTCGGCACCGCCCCGCAGGCGCGCCACTTCCCCCGCCGCAACCGCGTCATCGCCGGCCTCACCCTCGGCGTCGTTGTGGTCGAGGCGGCGCCGCGCTCGGGCAGCCTGATCACCGCGCGGCTGGCGCAGGAGGCCAACCGCGAGGTTTTCGCGGTGCCCGGCTCGCCGCTCGACCCGCGCTGCCGCGGTGCCAACAACCTGATCCGCCAGGGCGCTTTCCTGGTCGAGGAGGCGGCCGACGTGCTCGACAACCTGCCCGCCGCGCCGCGCCGGCGGCTCGCCGAGCCGGCGCCGGACTGGCCCGAGCCGCCGCCGCCGGAGCTGGCCGCGGCGCGGGTTGCGCTGCCTGATCTGCTCGGCCCCGCGCCGACCTCGGTTGACGATCTGCTGCGGCGCTGCCAGTTGTCAGCCGCCACGGTGATGTCGGCGCTGCTGGAGTTGGAGCTTGCGGGGCGCGTGGAGGTGTTGCCGGGCAACCGGTGGGCACTGATCGGCTTAGCCGGGTCCTGAGGCGGACCACCCAATCACTGGGATCAACGGGACAGCATGCCGGACGTCGTCGTCGTCGAATCCCCCGCCAAAGCCAAGACCATCAACAAGTATCTTGGCGACGGCTTTACCGTCCTGGCCAGCTTCGGCCATGTCCGCGACCTGCCGCCCAAGGACGGCAGCGTGCGGCCGGACGAGGATTTCGCCATGGACTGGGCCGCCGATGAGCGCGGCGACCGGCAGGTGGCGGCCATTGCCAAGGCGCTGAAGGGGGCGCAGACGCTCTACCTCGCCACCGACCCGGATCGCGAGGGCGAGGCGATCAGTTGGCATGTCCGCGCCATGCTGGCCGACAAGAAGCTGCTGCGCGGCATCACCGTGCGGCGGATCACGTTTAACGAGATCACCCGCAGCGCCATCCAGACGGCGATGGCGCATCCACGCGACCTCGACCAGCCGCTGATCGAGGCCTATCTGGCGCGCCGGGCGCTCGACTATCTGGTCGGCTTCACCCTCTCGCCGGTGCTGTGGCGCAAGCTGCCGGGCAGCAGGTCGGCCGGGCGGGTGCAGTCGGTGGCGCTGCGCCTCGTCTGCGAACGCGAGGCCGAGATCGAGGCCTTCCGGCCGCGCGAATACTGGTCGGTGGAGGTGCAGTTCACCACGCCCGCCGGCGCCCCGTTCACCGGCCGGCTCACCCATCTCGACGGCAAGCGGCTGGATCAGTTCGACCTCAACACAGCGGCGCTGGCCGAGCGGGCGAAGGCACAGGTCGAGGCGGGGCAGTTCAGCGTCGCCACGGTCGAAAAAAAGCGCGTCAAGCGCAACCCGCCGCCGCCCTTCACCACCTCCACCCTGCAGCAGGAAGCCAGCCGCAAGCTCGGCTTCGGGGCGCAGGCGACGATGCGCCTCGCCCAGCAACTTTACGAGGGCATCGACATCCAGGGCGACACGGTGGGTCTGATCACCTACATGCGCACCGACGGCGTGCAGATGGCGCGCGAGGCCATCGGCGCCATCCGCGAGCATGTGCGCGACAGCTATGGCGCGCCCTATCTGCCGGCGGCGCCGCGCGAATACACCTCCAAGGCGAAGAACGCCCAGGAGGCGCACGAGGCGATCCGCGCCACCGATGTCGCCCGCACCCCCGAGAGTGTCGCCCGCTACCTCAACCCCGAGCAGCGCCGGCTCTATGACCTGATCTGGAAGCGCGCCGTCGCCAGCCAGATGCAGTCGGCGGAGCTTGATCAGGTGTCGGTGGAGATCGCCGACCCGGCGCGGCCGAACGGCCCGCGCCTGCGCGCCACCGGCTCCATCCTCGCCTTCGACGGGTTCCTCAAACTCTACCGCGAGGACCAGGACGACGCGGCCGAGGAGGACGAGTCGAAGATGCTGCCGCCGATGGCCGAGCGCGATCCGCTCAGCCGCGGCGCCGTCGCCGCCAACCAGCACTTCACCCAGCCGCCGCCGCGCTATTCGGAGGCGAGTCTGGTCAAGAAGATGGAGGAACTCGGCATCGGCCGGCCCTCGACCTATGCCAGCATCCTGACCGTGCTGCAGGACCGCAGCTATGTGCGGCTGGAGAACCGGCGCTTCGTGCCGGAGGATCGCGGGCGGCTGGTGACGGCGTTCCTGACCAGCTTCTTCCAACGCTATGTCGATGCCAACTTCACCGCCGGGCTGGAGGAACAGCTCGACGACATCTCCGGCGGGCGGGCCGACTGGCGGGCGGTGATGCGCGCCTTCTGGCTGGATTTTTCCACGGCCGTCGCACAGACCAAAGACCTCAAGATCAGCGACGTGATCGCCGCCCTGGACGAGGATCTGGGGTCGCATTTCTTTCCCGCCCGCGACGATTGCGGCGATCCGCGGCAATGCGCCGCCTGCGGCAGCGGCCGGCTCGGGCTGAAGCTCGGCCGCCACGGCGCCTTCATCGGCTGCTCGAACTATCCGTCCTGCCAGTATACCCGCCGGCTCGCCGTCGAGACCGCCGACGATGCCGCCGACACGCTCAAGGAGGGGATGCGCGTGCTTGGCGAGCACCCCGAGACCGGCGAGGATGTCACCGTGCGGCGCGGTCCGTACGGCCTCTATGTCCAGCAGGGCGAAGCCGACAAGGAGGCGAAGCGCAAGCCGCGCCGGGCCTCGCTGCCGCGCGGGGTGGATGGCGAGACGATCACGCTCGATCAGGCGCTCGACCTGCTGTCGCTGCCGCGCATTATCGGCATCCACCCGGAGGCGAAAGAGCCGATCGAGGCCGGCATCGGGCGGTTCGGGCCGTATGTGAAGATGGGCGGCGTGTTCGCCTCGCTGGATCGTGACGACGACGTGCTGGCGGTCGGCCTCAACCGCGCCGTCGATGTGCTGGCGCAGAAACTCGCCAGCGTACGCACACTCGGCCCGCACCCGAAGGACCGCGAGCCGGTGCTGGTGCGCAAGGGACGCTTCGGGCCCTATGTCCAGCACGGCAACATGATCGCCAATGTGCCGCGCGACGTGGCGATGGACGACGTCACCATCGCGCAGGCAGTGGAGCTGCTGGCCGGCAAGGGCAAGCCGATGAAGGCGCGCGGCAAGGGCAGGAAGAAGGTCGCGACCAAGGCGGCGCCGAAGGCCGCCGCGGCCAAAACTGCCGCGGCCCCATCCGCCGCCAAAACTGCCGCGACGCCGGCGGCAAAGCCAAAGGCGAAAGCGAAGGCCAAGCCGAAGCCGAAATCTGAGGCGAAGGCGAAGCAGCCACCGGCCAAGCCGGCGGCGTCGCCGCGACGCAAGGCCGCCGGCTGAGGTGACGCGCAAGCGCCGCCCCGATCCGGCCGACGCGCTGCCGTCCCGCGAGGACATCCGCCGTTTCGTCCGCGAGCATCCCGGCCGCGTCGGCAAGGGCGAGATCGCGCGCGCCTTCAATCTCGGCCCCGAGCAACACCGCGCGCTGCGCGACCTGCTGAAGGAACTGGCGGCGGAGGGCGATCTGGCACCGGCCGGGCATCGGCGGTTTCAGGCGCCCGGCCGGCTGCCGGATGCGACGATCGTGCAGATCACCGGCACCGACCGCGACGGCGATGCGGTGGCGCGCCCGGTGCAGTGGGAGGGGCCAGGACCGCCGCCGCAGATCCTGATGGTGGCCGAGCCGCGCGGCCGGCCGGCGCTGGCGCCGGGCGAACGGGTGCTGGCGAGGCTGCGCCCGATCGGTCCGGGCCGCTACGAGGGCCGCACGCTCAAACGCTTGTCCGACGCGCCGGGGCGCATTCTCGGCGTCTATCGCAGCGGCCCCGCCGGCGGCCGGATCGTGCCGACCGACCGCCGCGCCAAGGCCGAATGGCTGGTGCCGCCGGGCGAGAGCGGCGCCGCCGAGCCGGGCGAGATCGTGCTCGCCGCCCCGCTGCCCGGCAGCGGATTCGGCCTGCGCCCGGCGCGCATCGTCGAGCGGCTGGGGCGGATGGGCGATGCACGCTCGGTCAGTCTCATCGTCATCCACACCAACGACATCCCGACCGTGTTCCCCGACGCGGCGCTGGCCGAGGCGAAGCGGGCGCGCGGCGTCACCGTGCGCGGGCGCACCGACCTGCGCGCGGTGCCGCTGGTCACCATCGACGGCGAGGACGCGCGCGACTTCGACGACGCGGTGTTCGCCCAGCCTGAGGGCGACGGCTTCCGCCTGCTCGTCGCCATCGCCGATGTGGCGCAATACGTGCGCCCCGGCTCGGCGCTCGACCGCAGCGCCTGGACGCGCGGCAATTCCTGCTATTTCCCCGACCGCGTCGTGCCGATGCTGCCCGAGGAACTGTCGAACGGCTGGTGCAGCCTGCGGCCCGGCGAGGACCGCGGCTGCCTGTTCGTCGAGATGCGCATTGACGCCGCCGGCCGCAAACTGTCGCACGCCTTCGGCCGCGGCATCATGCGCAGCGCCGCCCGCCTGACCTATGAGGCGGTGCAGGCGGCGCATGACGACGCCACCGACACCGCGCTGCCGATCGCCCCGCTGTATGCCGCGTTCCGCGCCCTGCTGGCGGCGCGGCAGGCGCGCGGCACGCTCGACCTCGACCTGCCGGAACGCCGCGTCATCCTCGATGATGCCGGGCGGGTGGTCGCGGTGGCGCCACGCCCGCGCCTGGACAGCCACCGGCTGATCGAAGAGTTCATGGTGCTGGCCAATGTCAGCGCCGCCGAAGAACTGGAGCGGCTGCACCGGCCCTGCGTCTATCGCGTGCATGCGCCGCCGAGCGACGAGAAGCTGGAGACGCTGCGCGGCTTTCTGCATCCGTTCGGGATCGCGCTGCCGCCGGGCAACCAGATCCATCCACGCGATCTCGACGGCGTGCTCAAGCGCGTCGCCGGCACCGAGCAGGCACTGCTGGTCAACGAGGTGATGCTGCGCAGCCAGAGCCAAGCCGCGTACAGCCCCGACAATATCGGCCATTTCGGTCTGGCGCTGCCGCGCTATGCGCATTTCACCAGCCCGATCCGCCGCTATGCCGATCTGCTGGTGCATCGCGCGCTGATCGCCGGGCTGAAACTCGGCGTCGGCGGCCTGACCGAGGAGGAAGCCGGCCAACTGGCGGACAGCGCCGAACACATCACCGCGACCGAACGCCGCGCCGCGCTGGCCGAACGCGACGCGGTTGACCGCTACCTTGCCGCATTCATGGCCGACAAAGTCGGCGCGGTGTTCGCCGCGCGCATTTCCGGCGTGACCCGGTTCGGCCTGTTCGTTACAATCGCCGGCAGCGGGGCGAGCGGACTCGTCCCGGTCTCGTCCCTGCCGGACGATTTCTGGATGCACGACGAAGCCACCGCATCGCTCAACGGCCGCCGCAGCCGCCTCAGCTTCCGGCTGGCGCAGGAAGTGGAGGTGCGCCTCGCCGAGGCCAGTCCGGTCACCGGCGGGCTGGTGTTCCACATCATGCAGGGCGTGGCGGATCGCGGACAGGCGGCGGGCAGCCGGACCACGCCGCGGCGGCGGCGCTGATGCGGGCGTTTCTGCTGCTGCTGGCGATGCTGACGCCGCTCGCCGGACGCGCCGAGCCATTGCCGCTCGGGCGCGGCCTGAACCAGCGGCTGATGGCCGAGGTGTTCGCGACCGCGCTCGGCTTCATGGCACCGCGCACGCTGGAGCCGGTGGCGATGCCGCAGATGGCGCTGTGGGCGCTGTCGGGGCTGGCGCGGATTGATCCGATGCTGACCTCATCGATCACCGACAACACGCTGATCCTGGCGGCGCCGGGCCGGGTGGTGTTTGCCCGCCGGGTGCCGGCGGCGGACGACGCGGATGGCTGGGGCGAGGCGCTGGCCGATGCCGCGCATGCCGCCTGGTCATACTCGGCCGCGGCCCGCGCCAGCGGTACCCAGGGCATGATCGGGGCGATGCTCGGCACGCTGTGCGGCCATCTCGACCCCTATTCGCGCTACGCCGCGCCGGCCGAGGCCGATGCCGACCGGGAGCGACGGGCCGGCGCCGCCGGCATCGGCGCCACGGTGGCGCTGCACGGCGGCGCCTTCGTCATCGCCGAGGCGGCCGATGACGGGCCGGCCGCCGCCGCCGGCATCCGCGCCGGCGACCGTCTGCTGGCCGTCGATCATGAGTCGGTGCAGGGCGCCGATCTGCAATCGGTGCAGGCGCTGCTCGCCGGGCCTGAGGGAACCGGCGTGGTGCTGACGCTGCGCCAACGCGGCGGCCAGGAGCGCAGCGTCGAGATCGTGCGCAGTCTGCGGCCACCGACGACGGTTGCCGCCGAGCTGCGCGCCGACCTGCTGGTGCTGCGGGTCAGCAGCTTCACCAGCGACACCGGCGCGCGGCTGGCGCAGGCGCTGCTCGATGGCCTGTCGTCGCCGCGACGGCCGCGCGGCGTCGTGCTCGACCTGCGCGGCAATCGCGGCGGGCTGCTGCTGCAGGCGGTGGCGGCGGCGGAGACGCTGCTGCCGCGCGGCATCGTCGCCACCACCGAAGGGCGCGACCCGGCGGCACGGCACGAATTCGTCGCCCACGGCGCCGACCTGTCGGCCGGCCTGCCGGTGGTGGTGCTGGTCGATGGCGGATCGGCCAGTGCCGCCGAGGTGCTGGCCGCGGCGCTGGCCGACCAGCACCGCGCCGTGGTCGTCGGCAGCGTCACCTATGGCAAGGGATTGGTGCAGACCGTGGTGCCGCTGCCCGATGGCGGCGAATTGCTGGTCAGTTGGAGCCGGCTGCTGGCGCCGCTCGGCTGGCCGATCCAGCAGCTTGGCGTGCTGCCGCAGGTCTGCACCAGTCAGGGCGCGGCGATGCTGTCGCGGCAGTTGGAGCGGCTGGCGCGCGGCGACCAGCCGATGGCGGCGGCCTTGGCGCGCGACCGCGCGGCACGTCCACCGCTGGCACCGGAGCTGCTGCTCGACCTGCGCACCACCTGTCCGCAGGGCGCCGGCGGGGCGCTCGACCTTGTCGCGGCGCATCGCTTGCTGCACGATCCGGCGGCGTATGCGGCGGCGCTGATCGGGCCGCCGCCATCGAGTGTCGCGGCACGACTGCAATAGCCGCGGACGCGGCGGGGGGAACACGATGATCTATGAGATGCGCGTCTATCGCTGCGTCACCGGCCGGCTGCCGGCGCTGCTGGCGCGGTTCCAGAACCACACGCTGAAAATCTGGAAAAAGCACGGCATCCGCCAGGCCGGATTCTGGACCACCGTGGTCGGCGAGTCCAACCAGGACCTGACCTATATGCTGGCCTGGGAAAGCCTGGCCGAGCGCGAGGCCAAATGGGCCAAATTCATGGTGGACCCGGAATGGCAAGCGGCCCGCACAGCGAGCGAGGCGGACGGGCCGATCGTGCAGACGATCAGCAATCAGTTGCTGGCGCCAACTGGGTTTTCTTCGGTGCAATAGCGCCGCGGCAGCACCGCATGATGCATCGGTTACGCAGCAGCCGCGTCGCACGGCTCGGGGTGGCGCAAATCCGGCCGGCCGCTGAACGCATGGGGTCCGATATGGTCGAGCCGGCCGCGCGTATCGAGCCAGATGCGCCCGCCGATCGCCCGCCAGCGCCGGCAGAACGCATAATCCTCGCTGAGATAGGTGCCGGTTTCGCGGTCGATCATGCTGTCGAACAGCGCATACAGATTGCCGCCGGGAGGGGTGCCGGTATGGTCGGAGCGGTACTGCGTCTCGGGATAGGCGGCGGTCATCTCGCGCAGGGCGGTGCGGCTGAGCAGCAGGAAGCCGGTGCCGGCAAACTCGCCCGTGACGAAGCCGTCGCGGCGTTCGGCCGCGGCACCGGTGCAGGGCACGCCGAGATAGCGCAGCGTCGCCGCCGCCGCCGGCTCGTCCGGCCGCGCCGCCTGCCAGTCGCGCAGTTTCAGCGGATACATGCCGGCGACGACATCCTCGCCGAACGCCAGCATGCGCAGCACCTGTGCCACCTCGAAGCCGATATCGGCATCAATGAACAGCAGATGCGTCGCCGCCGGATGATCGAGGAAGCGTGCCACCAGCGAATTGCGCGCCCGCGGGATCAGCGAGTCGTGGCCGAGCAACTCCAGGCTGACCGCCAGCCCGCCGCGCGCGCCATGCAGCATCAGCGCCAGCACCGATGTCATGTATGACTGCCCGACCGTGCCGCCGAAGCACGGGGTTGCCACCATCAGATTGAGCCCGTGCCGCTGCGTCATCACGCCAGACTGGCGGCGGCCGGTGAACACTTTGCAAACGAGGAACATGACGCCGTGAAAGCCGCCATCTGCCGCGCCTTTGGTCAACCGCTCAGCATCGAGGAAGTCGATCTCGTGGCGCCGCGCGCCGGCGAGGTGCGGGTGAAACTGGCCGCCTGCGCCATCTGCCACAGCGACATCCTCGCCGCCGAAGGCGCCTGGGGCGGCACGCTGCCGGCGGTCTATGGCCATGAGGCGGCCGGCGTGGTGGAGGCGGTTGGCGCCGGCGTCACCCATCTGCAGCCGGGCGACCATGCGGTGGTGACGCTGATCCGCGCCTGTGGCCATTGTCCGGCCTGTTCGCGCGGCGCGCCGGTGCGCTGCGATGCGGTGTTTCCGCTCGACGCCACGCCGCCGCTGACGGTGCGCGGCAGCGGCGAGGCGCTGGTGCAGGGGCTGCGCACCGCCGCCTTCGCCGAAGCGGTGACGGTGGATGCCTCGCAGGCGGTGCTGGTGCCGAAAGACCTGCCGCTCGACTGCGCCGCGCTGCTCGCCTGCGGCGTGCTGACCGGGGTTGGCGCGGTGCTCAACACCGCCGGGGTGCGCGCCGGGGAGTGCGTCGTCGTCATCGGCACCGGCGGGGTCGGGCTGAATGCGGTGCAGGGCGCCGCACTCGCCGGGGCGTCACCGATCATCGCGCTCGACCCGGTGGCCGGCAAGCGCGCCGCGGCGCTGGAGTTCGGCGCGACCCAGGCGGCCGATCCGACGACCGGCGACATCCCCGGTCTGATCCGCGCGATGAACGGCGGACGGCTGGCCGACTACGTGTTCGTCACCGTCGGCGCACGCAGCGCGATGGAGCAGGCGACGACACTGATCGGCCGCGGCGGCAGCGTCGTCGTCGTCGGCATGCCGGCCTCGGGGGTCAGCGCCAGTTACGACCCCGGCTGGCTGGCCGCCGATGAGCAGCGCATCCTCGGCAGCAAGATGGGATCGGCGCGGCTGCCGGTGGATATGCCGCGGCTGGTGGCGGCGTGGCAGGCGGGACGGCTCAAGCTTGCCGAGCTGATCAGCGGACGCTACCCGCTGGCGCAGATCAACGAGGCCATCGCCTCGGCCAAATCCGGCGCCGCGCTGCGCAACGTGATCGTCTTCGACCAATGAAGATCGTCGGGCTGAAAACCTTCATCGTCGGCAATCCGCCGCCGCGCTGGGGCGGGCGGTATTTCCTGTTCCTCAAACTCGTCACCAATGACGGCATCGAGGGCGTCGGCGAGGTGTACGCGGCGACGTTCGGGCCGCAGGCGATGGTGCGGCTGATCGAGGACGTGTTCGTCCGCCATGTCGAGGGCGCCGACCCGTTCCGCATCGAGGCGCTGTGGCGGCGCGTCTATGGCGCCGGCTACTCGATGCGCCCGGACATCACGCTGATGGGCGTGCTGTCGGGGATTGAGATGGCGCTGTGGGACATTGCCGGCAAGGCGGTCGGCAAGCCGGTGCATGCGCTGCTCGGCGGGCGGGTGCAGGAGCGGCTGCGCAGCTACACCTATCTCTATCCCTCGGCCGACGAGGGCGACGAGGGCGACGCCTATGCCAGTTCCGCGGTGTATGACGACCCCGACGTGGCGGCGGGGCGGGCGGCGGAATATGTCGCGCAGGGGTTCACGGCGCTGAAGTTCGACCCGGCCGGTCCCTATTCCAGCTTCGATCCGCGCCAGCCGTCGCTGGAGCGCGCCGAGCTGTCGGAGCGGTTCTGCCGGCGGCTGCGCGAGGCGGTCGGCACCCGCGCCGATCTGCTGTTCGGCACGCATGGCCAGTTCACCACCAGCGGCGCGATCCGGCTGGCGCGCCGGCTGGAGCCGTTCGACCCGCTGTGGTTCGAGGAGCCGGTGCCGCCGGAGAAGCCCGAGGAAATGGCCATCGTGGCGCGGCAGACCACCATCCCGATCGCCACCGGCGAGCGGCTGACCACCAAATACGAGTTCGCCCGGGTGCTTGAATGCCGCGCCGCGTCGATCCTGCAGATGGCGCTCGGCCGGGTCGGCGGGCTGCTCGAAGCCAAAAAGATCGCCGGCATGGCGGAGGCGTATTACGCCCAGGTGGCGCCGCATCTGTATTGCGGACCGATCGAGGGCGCGGCGAACATCCAGCTTGCCGCCTGCATCCCCAATTTCCTGATCCTGGAAAGCATCGGCACCTGGAGTGGCTTTCACGCCGAGATTCTAAAAACGCCGATCCGCTGGGAAGACGGAAGCGTGATCGTGCCCGATGCGCCCGGTCTGGGCGTCGAACTGGATGAGGATGTCGCGCGCGCGCATCCCTATACCGGCACCGAGCTGCATCTCGTTCCGCGGGATGTGCCGGTGCTGCCGCCGGAGTGAGGATCACCATGCGCTACGCTTTCATTGGTCTCGGCAATCTCGGCGGCAAACTGGCCGGCTGCCTGCTGCGCGCCGGTATTCCGCTGGTGGTGTACGATCGCGACCCGCAGGCGGTTGCCGCCACCGGCGCCCCTGCCGCGGCCTCACCGCGCGCGGCGGCGGCCGGGGCGGATGCGGTGATCACCTGCCTGCCCTCACCCGTCGTCTCGGAAGCGGTGCTGACCGGACCCGATGGCATTCTGGCCGGCATGGCGCCGGGCGCGACGTGGATCGAGATGAGCACGCTCGACCGCGACTCGGTAATCCGGCTGGCGGCGGTGGCGGCGGCGCACGGCGTGCGCACGCTGGAGTCGCCGGTGACCGGCGGGGTGCATCTGGCCGCGGTCGGCGCGGTGACGGTGCTGGCCGGCGGCGATGCCGACCTGCTTGAGGCGCACCGGCCGGCGTTGGCGGCGATGGGGCGGACCATCCTGCATATGGGTCCGCTCGGCAGCGCCGCGGTGATGAAGGTGATCACCAACATGCTCGCCTTCATCCACCTCGTCGCCGATGGCGAGGCGCTGATGCTGGCGCGGCGCGGCGGGCTTGATCTGGCGCAGGCGTTCGCGGCGATCCGCGCCAGCTCGGGCAACAGCTTTGTCCACGAGACCGAAGGCCAGTTGATCCTCAACGGCAGCTACGACATCGCCTTCTCGATGGATCTGGCGTGCAAGGATCTCGGCTTCGCAATGGGCTTCGGGCAGGAGTTCGGCGTGCCGCTCGACCTCGCGGCGCGGACCGCCGAGATATTCGCGCGCGCGCGCGCGTCGTTCGGCGGCACCGCCCAGTCAACCATGGTGGTCAAGCTGCTGGAGGATGCGCTCGCCACCGACCTGCGGGCGCCTGGGTTTCCGGCCCGGCTGGAAGCGACATAGCGGCACCCGACCGCGGCGGCGGCGGCGGCCTGTGCCCGGAACGCTTGGCGGCCGGATCGACCGATCGCCGCTCAGATCCAACCGCCGTCCACGGTCCAGGTCTGCGCCGTCGCCATGCGGCTGTCGTCGGCCGCCAGCCACAGCACCAGCCGCGCCACGTCGGGCGGATAGAGCCGGTCCTTCAGGCATTGCCCGGCCTCGCGCCGGGCATCGCTCGCGGCGTCGAGCCATAAGGTCGTCTGCCGTTCGGTCATGATCCAGCCGGGCAGCACACAATTGACCCGAATGCGATACGGGCCGAGGTCGCGGGCGAAGCTGCGGGTCAGCGCCTCGATCGCCGCCTTGCTCGCCGTGTAGGCCGGCATGCCGCCCTGGCCGAGATGCCAGCTCGTCGAGCCGAAATTGATGATCGAGCCGGCGCCGGCCTCGACCATCGCCGGCGCCGCCGCCTGGATGGCGAAGAACTGGTGGCGCAGGTTCACCGCCAGCCGCTGGTCCCAGTATTCCGGCGTCACCTTGCGCCAGTCGTGGCGCTCGTCGTGGCCGGCATTGTTGACCAGCACCTGAAACGGCCCGAGCGCGGCGATTGCCGCGCGCAGGGCGGCAATGTCGGTCAGATCGGTGTGCAGATAGGCGGGGCGCGGATGTCCGGCGGCGGCGATCTCGGCACACAACGACCCGGCCGCCGCGTCGTTGATGTCCACGAAGGCGACGCGCGCGCCCTGGGCGGCGAAATGCGCGACGATGGCGGCGCCGATGCCGCTGGCGCCGCCGGTGACCAGCACCGCACGGTCACGCAGACTCGGATAGATCGCATCGTTCGGCTGCATGGCTGGACCCTCTATTTCACCGCGCCAAGCGTCAGCCCGCGCACCAGGTAGCGTTGCAGGGTGGCGAACATCACCGCCACCGGCAGCGTCGCCAGCAAGGTCGCCAGCATCACCTGATTCCACTGCACGCTGTAGCGCCCGGCGACGAGATTGACCACGCGCAGCGTCACCGTCAGCTTCGACGGATCGCGCAGCAGCGTCAGCGCGACGGTAAACTCGTTCCAGGCGGCGACGAAGGTGACGATCGCCGTCACCGAAATCGCCGGCACGGCGAGCGGCAGGAAGATGCGCAGCACCGCCCCGGTGCGGGTGCAGCCATCAAGCCACGCCGCCTCCTCCAGGTCGCGCGGGATGGTGGCGAAATAGGAGGCGAGCATCCAGACGGCGAAGGCGATGTTGAAGGCGCCATAGATCAGGATGACGCCGAACCGCGTATCGACCAGGGTGCCGTCGCCGAGCGGCACCGAAGCGGCCATGCGGAACAGCCCGAGCACCAGCAGCACCGGCGACAGCATCTGCGTCACCAGCAGAAATTGCCGGTACAGATCCTTCGCCGGCAGTTCGAGCCGCGCCATCGCATAGGCCGCCGGCACGGCGATGGCGATGGCCAACAGGGTCGCCAGGATGCTGATGCCGAGGCTGTTGAGCAGGGCGCTGCCGAAATCGGCGGCGAGCCACATATCGGCGAAATTGTGCCACGCGATGTGGTCGGGCAGCCAGCGCGGCGGCCATGCCAGCACCTCGTCGATCGGCTTGAGCGCGGTCGAGATCATCACCGCAAAGGGAAAGATCACCAGCAGCAGCAGCGGCGACAGCCCGAGCCAGCAAAGCGCGCTGCGCAGCACCATGCGCGAGGCGGTCATGCCGACTGCTCGCGCGCCTGCAGGCGGACGTAGATCATGGTGAAGCTGAACACGATCGCCAGCATCACCAGCGACACCGCCGCGGCGGGTCCGGGGCGCCCCAGCCGGAAGGCGAGTTCATAGAGATAGGTGACGAGGATATGGGTCGAATTGTCCGGCCCGCCCTGCGTCATCACCCAGATGATCGGGAACGAGTTGAACACGTAGATCACGTTGAGCACGATGGCGATGTTGATGAAGCTGCGGAGCAGCGGCAGGGTGAGGAAGCGGAACGCCTGCAGGCGGGAGGCTCCGTCGATGCTCGCCGCCTCGTAGATGTCGCCGGGGATGGAGGACAGGCCGCCGAGCAGGATGGTGACGGAAAACGGCACCGAGACCAGGATGCCGACGCCGATCTCGACCGGAAACGCGGTTTCGGCGCGCGCCATCCATTGCACGTTGCCCGACATCAGCCCGAGGCTGCGCAGCGAGGCGTTGACCATGCCGTGATCGCCGTCGAACGCCCACAGCCAGACGATCGCCGCCATCGACAGCGAAATCGCCCAGGGCAGCATGACCAGCGTCCGCGCAAGGCTGCGTCCCCAAAAATTCTGATGCAGGATCAGCGCCGTCGGGGTCGCCACCAGCACGGTGCCGCCGACCACCGCGATGGTCCATTCGAGCGTGCGCAGCAGCGCAGAGAGAAACACCGGATCGGCGAACACGCGGGCGAAATTGGCCAGCCCGACATAGCCGCGGATCTGGCCAAAGCGCGACACGTCGGCAAGCGACAGACGGATCATCTCGTACAGCGGATAGCCGATCACCGCCAACGCCAGCAGCAGACTGGGAAGGATGAGCAGCAGCGGGGCAGCGCGACGAACGGCCCTCACCTTGCCCCTCTCCCGCGTGCGGGAGAGGGGACAACGCAGAGCGTCGGGCGAGGGCCGCCCAACGTCACTTACCCAGCGCCTGATCGGCGATCCCCGCCGCCTGCTTCAGCGCCGGCGCCGGCTCGGCCTTGCCGACATAGACCGATTGCACCGCGTCCGACACCGCCTTGGCGGTATCTTCCCAGCCGGTCACGGTCGGCGCGAAATGCGCGCTCGGCAGCAGCTTGACGAAGGTTTGCAGCCGCTCGTTGGTGGTGAAATAGGTATCCTCCGCCTCCGCCTTGGTGGTCGGCAGGAAGCCTTCACCCTTGGTGAAGTCGATGCGCGGCTGCTTGGTGAACAGGAAGTCGAGGAACTTCCAGGCCGCCTTTTTCACTTTGCTGTTCTTGAACAGCACCACAGAATCCGTCACCGCGTAGGTGGCGCTGGTGGTCTCCTTCGGCACCGGGGCGATGCCGTAGTTCAGCTTCGGCGCCTCGGCGGCGATCTGGTTGATCAGGAAGGGCGCGGTGATGACCATGGCGACGCGGCCCTGCTTGAACAGGTTCTGCAGGTCCTCGCGCGTATAGTTGGTCGGCCCGTCCTCGGTCAGGCCCTTGTCGATCATCGACTTGTACATGGTCAGTGCCTTGACCCCGGCATCACCGGCGAAGGCGGCATGCCCGTCCTTGCCGACCACGTCGCCGCCATAGGTCCACAGAGCATAGTACCAGTAAACGTCGGTCTCGATCGCCTTGCCCTGCAGCCCGAAGCCGGCGATGCCCTTGGCCTTCAGCTTCGCCGCATCCTGCTGCACCTCGTCCCAGGTCGCCGGCGGCGCGGAGATGCCGGCCTGCGCGAACAGGTCCTTGTTGAAATAAAGCGCGCGCGCCGAGGCAGCGATGGGCAGCCCGTAGGTCTTGCCGCCGATCTGCGCCGGGGCGAGGAAAGTGCCGATGAAGCGGTCCTTGAACGCCTGATCCATGTAGCCGTCGAGCGGCTCGGCCTGGTCGTCCTTGACGAAATCGAGCAGCCAGCGGGTGCCGATGATCGAGATGTCGGGGTTGGTGCCGCCGGAGATGTCGGTCTGCAGCTTCTGCAGCAGGCTGTCCCAGTTGACCACATCGACTTTGATGTCGATGCCGGGGTTGGCGGCGTGAAACTCCTGCGCGATCTTGTCGAAATACGGCCCGGTCTTGTCGCTGTAATAGGCGGCGGTGACATGCACCGTCTCGGCCCGCGCCGCCACGCCGAACATCGTCGCCACCGCGGCCGCCGCCGCCACCCATGCGCTGCTTCGAGTCATTCTGTTCCCCTCCTCATTGCCGTGCGGCATGAGGTTAGCTGTGCTGCGGCGGGCGCGCACCTGGAAATCGACGGCGGGGCGTCTATGATCCGGCATGGCAACGCTGCCATGTGCCACAGGGAGAAACCGATGAAGCGCGCCATCGCCGGATCGCTGCTGCTGCTGGGGATCGCCGCCGCCCCGGCGGGAGCGGCGCAGTTCACGCTGACCAGCCCGGACATCAAGCCGGGCAGCATGATCGGCAGCAAATTCGTCTTCAACAGCTTCGGCTGCAGCGGTCAGAACATCTCCCCGGCGCTGTCGTGGAGCGGCGCGCCGGCGGGTACCAAGAGCTTCGTGCTCACCGTCTATGACCCCGACGCGCCGACCGGCAGCGGGTTCTGGCACTGGGTGATGTACAACATCCCGGCCGGTACCACGGCGCTGCCGGAGGGTGCCGGCACGCCGGGCAAGGAACCGGCCGGCGCCGTGCAGAACACCAGCGATTACGGCGCCCCCGGCTATGGCGGCCCCTGCCCGCCCAAGGGCGACAAGCCGCACCGCTACATCTTCACCCTGTTCGCCACCAAGGCAGACAAGCTGGAGGTGCCGCCGAACCCGACCGACGCCGTGGTCGGCTTCGTCACCCACTTCGCCACCATCGGCAAGGCCAGTTTCACCGCGCGCTACGGCCAGTAGCCGCGGCCGGCGCGGGCGCCGCTACCACGCTTCCAGCAGCGCCCGCGTCTCCTCCACCGCCACCTGCCAGATCGCCGCCATCTCCGCATCCCTGCGCTGGAAGGCGCCGCCGAAACTGCCGTCCTCCAGCAAGTTGCGCGCCTCGAATGGTGGCAGGATGCGCAGTTGCGCGACATCGACCATCGGCTTCTCGCCCTCGGCCGGCGTGCCCGGCAGACGGGTCCAGGGAAAATTCTCCGACCAGTTGGCATGGCTCGGCCGCGCATCGGTGGCCAGCGCCTGTGCCCGCGTGCGCGGCGCCTGCCACCAATCATGCAGGCGGACGCGGCAATCGGGGTTGTCCATCAGCCATTCCTGCGCCAGTTGCCCGGCCGGCGCGTTGCCGGCATGGCCGTTGACCAGCAGGATGCGGCGGAACCCGCAACGCTTGAGGCTGTCGAGCATGTCGCGCAGCACCGCACAATACGTCTCCACCCGCAACGTGACGCTGCCCGGAAAGGCGGAAAAGGCCGGAGTGATGCCATAGGGCAGCGCCGGAAACACCGGCACGCCGAGCGGCTCGGCGGCCTCGATGGCGACCCGCTCGGCGAGGATCGCGTCGGTCAACAGTGACAGGGCGGAATGTTGCTCGGTGCTGCCGAGCGGCAGGGCGGCGCGGTCGTCGTGGCGCGTCCAATCCTCGACGGCCTGCCAATCCATCTCTGCGATGCGCATGAAAACCTCGATCCGCGGGGACCGCAGCTTCCCACAGATCGCCGCCGGGTCAATCGTCGATGGGTGACGTCAGCGCGCCGAAAGCACAACGGCGTCGCAATTGCGGCGCCCGGACATCAGACAATCCTCGATCGCGCCCTTGGTCTGCAGCGTGCGCACCAGGAACAGGCCGACGACCACCAGCAACAGCGTCACCGCAAGACCGGCGAGACTCGCCGTCTGGCGATCCGCACCCTCCTGGTCGTCCTCCGCGAACAGCAGCCGCATGACCCGAGGCATTTGGGCAGCACCCTGTTTTACCTGAGTCTAGGCACCCGCCAGGGCGGACGCAAGCGCCGCCGGTCAGCCCCGGCCGGCGAGATGCAGAAAGAACTGCACGATACCGAGCGCGCCGCCGAGTGCAGCAACCGCCAGCAGCCACGGGGCGAGCCAGCGGTCACGCTCCAGCTTGGCCGCCTCCGCTGCCAACTTCATTTGCTCGGCCAGCAGCTTATGCTGCTCAGCCGAGAACTTCTCGGATTCCTCCCGCATGCGCCTGATGCGGGCGATCTGTTCCTCCAGATCAAGAGATGCCTCGGTCACCGTGCCGCCCCTTCATGCCGAGACCCCCAGCATATCGGCACGCGGAGGGCCGCAACAAGCCGCCGCTCAGGCGGCGCCGAGGAACGCCTGGGCGACCGCGATGAAGCCGTCCGGGTCATCGACATGCAGCCAGTGGCCCGCCTGTTTCAGCGTCGCGAACCGCGCCAGCGGAAACAGCGCGCGGATCGGGATGCGCTGATCGCCCTGGATATAGTCGGAGCGACCACCGGCGACGAACAGCGTCGGCCCGGCATAGCGCACCCGCACCAGCGCCGGCCAGCCGAGCAACACCGGCAGCGCCGCCCGAATCGCCGCGAGATCGAGCCGCCATGTCGGCGCCGCACCGGTGCGCAGGTTCTGCAACAGGAAGCCGCGCACCGCGGCATCCGGCACCGCCTCGGCCAGGGCCGCGTCGGCCGCCGCGCGGGTCAGTCCGGGCGTCAGTTCGAGCGCCTGCATCGCCGCCACATAGGCGGCATGCGCCATGGCGTGCGCATAGACGGTGGGCGCGATGTCGGCGACCAG
Source organism: Pseudomonadota bacterium (assembly GCA_021845985.1). Lineage (GTDB taxonomy): Bacteria > Pseudomonadota > Alphaproteobacteria > Acetobacterales > Acetobacteraceae > JAFKFJ01. Next base: position 102,625 of record JAJZES010000043.1, read on the forward strand.
CAGCCGCTCGACCTCGCCCGGCGCGCGCAGCGCCGCCGCCATCGCCACCTTGCCGCCCATCGAATGCCCGATCAGCGCGCAGGGCAGCGCCCGCAGCGCCCGCAGCGTCTCCAGCACGTCCTGCGCCATCGTCGGATAGTCCATCTCCGGCGCGTGCGGGCTGGCACCGTGGTTGCGCAGATCGAGCGCGATCACCCGCCGCGACCCGGCGAGCCGGCGCTGCACCGTGGCGAAATTACTGCCCTGCCCGTACAGCCCGTGCAGCAGCGCGACCGGGGCGCCCTGCCCGCGCTCCTGAGCATGCAGGATCATGCGCCCGCCTCAGTCGGCAACGTGCAGCATGATCTTGCCGATATGGGCGCTGCTCTCCATCAGCCGGTGCGCCGCGGCGACCTCGGCGAGCGGAAACACCTGATGGATCACCGGGCCGCAGCGCCCCGCCGACAGCACCGGCCAGACCGCATCGCGCAGCGCCGCGGCAATCGCCCCTTTCTGCGCCGTGCTGCGCGGACGCATGGTCGAGCCGGTGATGGTCAGCCGGCGGGTCATCACCGGCGTCAGATCAAACCCGTCCAGCTTCGCACCCTGCAGGAAGGCGATCTGCACCAGCCGCCCATCCATTGCCAGCGCGCGGATGTTGCGTGGGAAATAGGGCGCGCCGACCATGTCGAGCACGACATCGACGCCGCGCCCGGCGGTCAGCCGCCGCACCGCCTCCAGGAAGTCCTCGCTGCGGTACTCGATCGCCGCCGCCGCGCCGAGCCTGCGGCAGGCCTCGGCCTTGGCCGCGGAGCCGACGGTGACATAGACGGTGGCGCCAAACGCCTCGGCGAGTTGGATCGCGGTGACGCCGATCCCGGAACTGCCGCCATGCACCAGCACCGTCTCGCCACGGCCGAGCCGGCCGAGCATGAACAGATTGGCCCAGACGGTGAAATAGGTCTCCGGCAGCGCCGCGGCGCGCAGCGCGTCATAGCCGTCCGGCCAGGGCAGGCACTGCGCCGCCGGCGCCGTGACATAGCCGGCATAGCCGCCGCCATTGACCAGCGCGCAGACACGCTCGCCCGGCTTGAGGGTGCCGACCTCCGCGCCGCACGCCACCACCTCGCCGGCGACCTCCAGCCCCAGAATCGGGCTGGCACCCGGCGGCGGCGGATAGGCGCCCTGGCGCTGCGCCACGTCCGGGCGGTTGACGCCGGCGGCGAGCACGCGGATCAGCACCTCGTCGGGTTTCGGCTGCGGCAGCGGGCCGCGGGCCAGCCGCATCGCCTCGGCACCGCCCGGCGCGTCAACGGCGATATAGGACATCTCTGCGGGCATCGTCACGGCGGTCCCTCCTCAGCGGCAAAGGCGGCGTACAGCGCGGGGTCGGTCGCGCCCTCGGTGCCGAACAGCAGGACACGGCTCTGCCCGGTCAGGTTCAGCGCCGCCCGCGCCGCCGGGTCGGCCGCGGCGAGCAGCAGTCCGGCCAGACCCGCCACCCCCGATTCGCCGATGGTCAACCCGTGCCGCGCCAGCACACGCAGCGTGGAGATGGCTGCCACATCGGGAATGGCAAGGAAGGCGTCGGCGCCGCGCTCCAGTTCCTGCCAGGCGAGCAGACTCGGCTCGCCGCAGGCCAGTCCCGCCATCACCGTGTCGAGCGCGCCGGCAATGCTGGTCATCTCGCCCAGCTCGGCGCTTGCCAGCAGACAGGCGGCGTGCTCCGGCTCGACCACGGCAAGCAGCGGGCGCGGATCGAGCCGGGTGCGCAGATGCACCGAAACCGACGCGGCGACGGCGCCGACGCCGCCCTGGATGAAGCTGTGCGTCGGCGGCGGCCCTGCCGGCCACTGGGCCAATGCCTCATCGACCATCAGCCGGTAGCCCTGCATCACCTCCGCCGGGACGGTCACATAGCCCGGCCAGGAAGTGTCCGACACCACGTTCCAGCCATGCTCCGCCGCCGCCGCCGAGCAGGCGCGCACCGCGTCGTCATAATTGCCGCGGACGCGGCGGACCTCGGCCCCATAGCCGGCAATGGCGGCTTCCCGCCCGGCGCTGACCGTCGCGTGGATGAAGATGATGGCGCGGCAGCCGGCGCGCTGCGCCCCCCAGGCGACGGCGCGGCCATGATTGCCGTCGGTGGCGCTGGTAACGGTGATCGACCCGGCATCGACACCGCGACGCACCCGCTCGCGCCCGACCAGCCGCGCCACCGCATAGGCGCCGCCAAGCGCCTTGAAGCTGCCGAGGCCGAAGCGGCCGGACTCGTCCTTGATCCGCACCGCGGCGACGCCGCAGGCGGCGGCGGCCCAGGGCAGATCGACCAGCTTGGTCGGCGCATAGCCGGGCCAGGAGGTGATCGCCGAGCGCGCCCGACGGTATCCGGCCTCCGGCAGCACCACCACGCCCGGCGCGCCGGCGCGCGGATTGATCAACAGACGCAACGGCAGCTTGTTCATTCCTGCGCCGCCAGCCGCGCCGCCTGATCCTCGGCGGTCAGCGCGTCGATGAACTCATCCAGCTCGCCCGTCATCACCCGGTCGATCTTGTAGAGCGTCATGTTGATGCGGTGATCGGTGACGCGGCCCTGCGGGAAATTATAGGTGCGGATGCGCTCGCTGCGGTCGCCGGTGCCGACCTGGGCGCGCCGGTCGGCCGAGCGCGTCGCGTGCAACTGCTCGCGCTGTTGCTCATAGAGCCGGGCGCGCAGGATCTTCATCGCCTTGGCGCGGTTCTTGTGCTGGCTCTTCTCCTCCTGCATGGCGACGGCGATGCCGGTCGGCATATGGGTGATGCGCACCGCGCTCTCCGTCTTGTTGACATGCTGGCCGCCGGCACCGGAGGCGCGATAGACGTCGATGCGCAGATCGCCCTCGTCGATCTCGACATCCACTTCCTCGGCTTCCGGCAGTACCGCCACGGTGACGGTCGAGGTGTGGATGCGGCCCTGGTTTTCGGTGGCCGGCACGCGCTGCACCCGATGCACGCCGGATTCATATTTCAGCCGCGCGAACACGCTCCGCCCGGCAATCTCGGCCATCGCGCCCTTGACCCCGCCGAGGCCGGTATCGTCGTAGTCGAGCACGTCGAAGCGCCAGCCGCGCAGGGCGGCGTGGCGCTGGTACATGGCGAACAACTCGGCGGCGAACAGCGCCGCCTCGTCACCGCCGGCGGCCGGGCGGATTTCCAGGATCGCCGGCCGCTCATCGGCGACATCGCGCGGCAGCAGGGCGACGCGGATGGCATGCTCCAGCGCCGGGATGCGCGGCCGCAGATCGGCGAGTTCCGCCTCGGCCAAATCATGCAGTTCGGGATCGTCGAGCATCGCCGCCGCTTCGCCGGCGGCCCGCTCGGCAGCGCGCAACTCGTCGATGCGTTCGACCACCGGCGCCAGCTCCGACAATTCCTTCGACGCCCGGACATAAACCTCGCCGGACACGCCGTCGCTGAGCTGGGCGCGCAATTCATCGGCGCGGGCGACGATGCGGTCGAGCTTGTCGGCAAGTGTCATGCGAAATGTCGCGCCAGCGCCTCGATCGGCAGTTCGGTCTGCGTCCCGCTGGCGAAATCCTTCACCTGTGCCACCCCGCGCGCCAGTTCGCTGTCGCCGAGAATGACCGCGGCGCGCGCCTGCCGGCGGTTGGCCTGCTCCATGCGCCGCTTGAGATTGCCGCGATAGGCCATCTCGGCGCGGATGCCGGCGCGGCGCAGTGCCTGCAGCACATCGAGCGCGGCCGGCTCGGCGGCCTCGCCAACCGGGATCACCGCGACCGCGGCGGTCAGCGCCGGCGCCGCGGGCAGCAGCAGCGACAGCCGCTCGATGCCGGCCGCCCAGCCGACGGCCGGCGTCGGCGGCCCGCCCATCTCGGCCACCAGCCCGTCATAGCGCCCGCCGGCCATCACCGTGCCCTGCGCGCCGAGTGCCGTGGTGACGAACTCGAACGCGGTGTGGCTGTAGTAGTCAAGGCCGCGGACGATGCGCGGATTTTCGCGGAACGGCACGCCGAAGCGTCTCAGGTGGCGCTGCACGGTGGCGTAGAACGCCGCCGCCGCCGGCGTCAGATGCGCGAAAATGGTCGGCGCCGCGGCGATGAACGGCGCGTCGCGCGGCTCCTTGCTGTCGAGAATGCGCAGCGGATTGCGCTCCAGCCGGGTGCGGCTGTCGTCGCTGAGCGCGTCGCGATGGGCGGTGAAATGGGCGACCAGCGCGGCGCGGTACGCGTCACGGCTCTCGCCGTCACCAAGCGTGTTGAGCTCCAGCACCGTCTCCCCGGCGATGCCGAGGCGGACGAGAAGATCCCAGCCGAGCGCGATGACTTCCGCGTCCGCCAGCGGCTCGGCGCTGCCGATCAGCTCGGCGCCGATCTGGTGGAACTGGCGATAGCGGCCCTTCTGCGGCCGTTCGTAGCGGAACATCGGGCCGGCATAGAACACCTTCTGCGGCAGCGTCTGGGTCAGCCCGTTGCTGACCAGCGCACGGCAGATGCCGGCGGTGTTTTCCGGGCGCAGCGTCACCGACTCGCCACCGCGATCGGCAAAGGTGTACATCTCCTTCGTCACCACGTCGGAGGTGTCGCCGAGCGAGCGGGCGAAGACCCGGGTGTCCTCGAAAATCGGCGTCGCCCATTCGTCGAAGCCGTAGCAGGCGGCGATGCCGCGGGCGGTATCGACGACATGGCGATGGCGCCGCTGATCCTCGCCGATCAGGTCACGGGTGCCGCGGACGGGTTGCAGATCGGTCACAATCTACTCCGCCGCGACCTTCTCCGCCGCCTTCTCCGCCTCCAGCGCCGCCGCCTTGCGCTCCACCAGTTCGACCACATGCGCGATCATGTCGCCGGCGGCCACGGTGTGATCGGTGCGGCCGGCAGCATAGACCATATGGCGGCCGGCGCCGCCGCCGGTGACGCCGAGATCGGTCATCAGCGCCTCGCCCGGCCCGTTGACCACGCAGCCGATGATCGACAGCGTCAGCGGCGTTTCGATATGCGCCAGCCGCTCCTCCAGCTTTTCCACCGTGCGGATCACGTCAAATCCCTGCCGGGCGCAGGACGGGCAGGAGATGATGCGCACGCCGCGATGGCGGATGCCGAGCGATTTGAGCAATTCCCAGCCGACCCGCACCTCCTCCTCCGGCTCGTCGGAGAGCGAGACGCGCACGGTGTCGCCGATGCCCGACCACAGCAGGTTGCCGAGCCCGATCGCGCTCTTGACCGTCCCCGTGCGCCGCCCGCCGGCCTCGGTGATGCCGATATGCAGCGGATGGTCGCAGACCTCGGCCAGTTGCGTGTAGGCGGCAACGGCGAGGAACACGTCGGATGCCTTGACGCTGATCTTGAACTCGTGAAAATCATGGTCCTGCAAGATCTTCGCGTGCTCCAACGCGCTTTCGACCAGCGCCTCCGGGTTCGGCTCGCCGTATTTCTCCAGCAGGTGCTTCTCCAGGCTGCCGGCATTGACGCCGATGCGCATGGAACAGCCGTGGTCGCGCGCCGCCTTGATCACCTCGCGCACTCGCTCCGGGCTGCCGATGTTGCCGGGGTTGATGCGCAGACAGGCGGCACCGCTCTGCGCCGCCTCGATGGCGCGCTTGTAGTGGAAATGGATGTCGGCGACGATCGGCACCTTGACCTGCGCGACGATCTGCCTGAGCGCCAGCGCGCTCGGCTGATCCGGGCAGGAGACGCGGACGATATCGACCCCGGCGCGCTCGGCAAGGCGGATTTGCGCCACCGTCGCCGCCACGTCCTCGGTCGGCGTGTTGGTCATCGTCTGCACGGTGATCGGCGCGCCGCCGCCGACCGGCACCGGCCCGACGTGAATCTGCCGCGACTTGCGCCGCTCGATATGCTGATAGGGGCGGTAGCTCATGCCTCTGTGCTCCGGTTCCGCTCGGCGCAGCATATGCCCGCTGGCGGCCGATTTATCCAGAGCACCCGGCGCGCCGGCGGCGCCCGCGCGCCGGCGGATCAGGGATGCTTGAGCAACGGCGCCAGCTTGCCGCCGCGGATGGCGTCGGCGTCGAGCGGCAGATCGCGCCGCACCGCCCCGTCATTGCCGAGCGCCGGGCCGGCGGCGCCATCGACCAGCAGTTCCGTGCCGCCCGCATTGCCAGTGGTCAGCAGCAGCGCCGGCCGATCCGGCACCGGCCACGTTTCCCCGCCGCGCAGCACGCGGTTGAGCAGCACCTGACCGGATTTGTCCCGCACCTGAATCCAGCTGTCCGCCCTGGCATGCACGATGATGTGCGCCGCCGGCGACTCGGGCGGCGGTGCGGCAACCACCGGCGGCGGCATCGCGGCAGCGGCGGCCGAAGACGGCGAGACCACCGGCAACGGCGGCGGTGGCGGTTCCGCCGCGGCCACTTCGGCGGCCGGCGGCGGCCCGGCAAGCGGTGCCGGCACCGGCACCGGCACCGGCACCGGCACCGGCGGCGCCACCGTCTCGGCCAGCGGCGCCAGCCGCTCGGGCACCGACTGCACCTGTTCGGCGGTCGGGCGGCCCGATTCCGACAGGCGATACCATCCGGCATAGGCGCCGATCGCCACCAGCGTGCCGACCAGCACCAGCGCCCCGGCGGGCATGCCGCGCTGCGGCACCGGGGCCGGGAAGTTGAGCACCGTCTTGCGGTTCGCCTCGGCCGCCTCGGCGCGGAAGCGCCGGCTCATCTCATCGGGGTCCAGCCCCAGCACCTGCGCATAGGTGCGCAGGAAGCCGACCGCATAGGCGACACCCGGCAAGTCGCCGATCCGCCCCTCCTCCAGCGCCGCCAGATAGGGCAGGCGGATCCGCAGATGCGCCGCCAGATCGGGCAGCGCCCAGCCGAGGCGCTCGCGCGCCGATCGCAGATCGGCACCCACCCGTGCCGCCGGCGGCACCGCCGCATAGGACGACATCATGACCGGCTCATTCGTCAGATTTGACTTGCGATCCTGCATCACGACGGCGTCGCTTCCGAAACAGAGTTGTGAGCGGGGGGCACCGCATTGGGGACGGCCGACACCCGCCGGGCATCACGATTTCTAGAGGGAACGCCAGCAAAAGCCAACCCGCCTTGCGCCGGCAAATCAAGCTGGATCGTGAACGCATTGCAAATAGCACGTTGCGGGTCCGGGTTCAGATGCCACGTCAGATTGGCAGCCCATGTTCACGGGCCCAGCCGGCGATCGGTTCGCGCAAACTCGACTCGCCCCCCCCGGTTCGACGGATCGAGGCCAGCACGGCGCGGAATGCCGGCAAGTCAATCGCCGCCAATACTTCCTTGACCGCAAGCAATCCGCCCGCCGCCATCGACAGCGTGGTCATGCCGAGCGCCGCCAGCGTCATCGCCTCCAACGGCTTGCCCGCCGCCTCCCCGCACACCGACACCGGCACCCCGGCCAGGGTGGCGCGCGCGCTGAACATGGCCAGCAGGTTCAGCATCGCCGGCGACAGCACGTCATAGCGCGCGGCCATGCCGGGGGTGCCACGATCGGCGGCAAACACGAACTGCATCAGGTCGTTGGTGCCGATCGACACGAAATGCACCTCGCGCAGCAGCTCGTCGAGCTGCCACAGCAGCGCCGGCACCTCCAGCATGGTGCCGATCGACAGCCTGCCCGGCGCCGGCCGCACCCGCGCCGCCTCGGCCAGCAGCAGCGCGCGGGCGGCGCGGAACTCGGCGACGGTGGCCACCATCGGGAACATCACCGTCAGGTCGCGCCCGTCGGCGGCCAGCAGCAGCGCCCGCACCTGCCGGCGCATCACCGCCGGCCGGTCCAGCGCCACCCGCAGGCTGCGCCAGCCCATCGCCGGATTTTCCTCCACCGCAGCCGGGGCGCCGGGCAGCATCTTGTCGCTGCCGAGATCGAGGGTGCGGAACACCACCGGCCGCCCCGCCGCCGCATCCAGTACCCTGGCATAGACGGCCTGCTGCTCGGGCACGTCGCCGACCTCGCCGCGCGCCAGCATGGCGATCTCGGTGCGGAACAGGCCGATGCCCGCCGCCCCGGTCGCCTCCAGTTGCGCCAGTTCCAGCGGCAGCCCGACATTAAGCATCAGCGTCACCGCCGTTCCGTCGGCGGTGCGCGACGGTCGGTCGCGCAACACCGCCCAGCGCGCCTGCCGCTCGCACCGCGCCTCCAACTCGCGCTGATAGGCGGCCTTCAGCTCCTGCTCGGGACGCAGCACCAGCAGCCCCTCATCGGCGTCGAGCAGCGCCTCGTCCTCCGCCTCCGCCGCTTCCAGCGCGCCGCGCGCGCCGCCCAGCGCCGGCAGGCCGAGGGCGCGGGCGATGATCGCCGCATGGCCGGCGCCGCTGGCATCTTCGATGACCACCCCGGCGATGCCGCGGGCATGCCAGTCGAGCAGCTCCGCCGGGCCGAGCCGGCGCGCCAGCAGGATCGCCCCCGCCGGCACCGCGGCCACCAGTGCCTCGCCATCGAGCGCGCGCAGCAGGCGCGCCACCATGTCCTCGATGTCGGCGAGCCGCTCGCGCAGATAGGGGTCGGCGATGCGGCGCATGCGGTCGCGCAGGTCGTTGCCGACACGATGCACCGCTGCCTCCGCCGACAGGCCGCCGCGGATCGCCTCCTGCACCCGGCGCAGCCAGCCGGCATCGGTGGCGACCAGGCGGTAGGCGTCGAGCACCTCGCGCGGCGCATCGCCGCCGGGCAGCCGGTCGGAGATCAGTTTGTCGAGGCCGTGCTGCATGCTCGCGGTGGCCTCGGCCAGCCGGGCCAGTTCCTTGGCGGTGTCCTCGGCGAGCACCCGGCGCGGCGCCGGCGGCCGGCCGAGCCGCACCACCGGGCCAACCGCGATGCCGCCGACCAGCATGGTGCCGCCGAAGCGCCGTGGCACCGTCGCCGAGAATCCCTGCTCGGCGCCATCGCCGGCGCCGGCCGCGGCCAGCAGCTCGGCCAGCAGCATGGCGACCGTCTCCAGCACCTCGACCTCGTCGGCGTCGTAGCGGCGCGGCGCGCGGTTCTGCACCGCCAGCACGCCGAGCGTGCCGCCGGCCCGGCGCACCGGCACCGCCAGCAGCGAGGCGTACGGCTCCTCGCCGGTCTCCGGCCGATAGGCGAAGGCGGGATGGTTCTGCGCATCCGGCAGATTGAGCGCCTGCCCGGTCGCCGCGACGAGGCCGATGATGCCCTCGCCGACGCGCAGCCGGGTGCGGCCGACAGCATCGGGGCGCAACCCCTCGGTCGCCGCGAGTTCGAGAATGTCGCCCGGGCGCAGCACATAGACCGAGCAGACTTCGGTAACCAGTTCCGCCGCCACCAGCCGCGCCAGCTCCGCGAGCGGCACGGCACCATGCGCCATCAGGTGGCGCAGCCGGGCCAGCAGGCGGCGCGGCGCGGACATCCGGGCCGCTAGCAGGCGCGGGCGGCGAGTGCGGCCTCGGCCTGCGCCACCAGTTCGGCGATGATCGCGGCGGTCGGCTGCACCGAGGTCACCATGCCGACCGATTGCCCGGCCATGACGCTGCCCTGCTCGACATCGCCGTCGATCACCGCGCGGCGCAGCGCGCCGGCCCAGAAACGCTCGATGACGAGCTGCGCCGCCTCGCGCGAAAGTTCGCCCGACTGGAAGCGGTCGCGCGTCGTCGCCTGATGCTCCAGAAAATGCCGCGTGCCGGCATTGGCCAGCCCGCGCACCGGGATCACCGGAAACCGCTCGTCCAACTGCACCGAGGGCAGCGCGTCGCGCGCATTGGCGCGGATGAACGCCTGCTTGAAATTGGCATGGGCGATGCTTTCCGCCGCGGCGGCGAAACGGGTGCCGAGCTGCGCACCGGCGGCGCCCATCTCAAGAAAGGCGACAATCGCCTCGCCGCGTCCCAGCCCGCCGGCGACGAACACCGGCACATCGCGGATATGCGGCAGGATTTCCTGCGCCAGCACGGTCAGCGACACCGGGCCGATATGCCCGCCGGCCTCGCTGCCCTCGATCACCAGCGCATCGGCGCCCGAGCGCACCAGCCGCTTGGCCAGCACCAGCGCCGGGGCGAAGCAGATCAGTTTGGCGCCGCCATCCTTCACCGCGCGCACCGCGCCGCCCGGCGGGATGCCGCCGGCCAGCACCACATGGCCGACCTTCGCCGCCAGACAGACCTGAACCAGTTCGTCCAGATCCGGGTGCATGGTGATCAGGTTGACGCCGAACGGCTGCGCCGTCAGCGCCTGCGTCGCGGCGATCTCGGCGGCCAGTTGCGCCGGCGACATCGAGCCGCAGGCGATGACGCCGAAGCCGCCGGCATTGCTGATGGCGGCGACGAGATTGCGCTCGCTGACCCAGCTCATCGCGCCGCCGAGAATGGCGTGGCGGCAGCCGAGAAAGGCGGTGCCGCGCGACCACAGCCGGTCGAGCATCACCGATGCCGGGGGGACGGGATCAGCCGGCATCAAGGCCATACGCGGTATGGAGCGCGCGCACCGCGAGCTCGGTGTATTCGGCGCCGATCAACACGCTGACCTTGATCTCGCTGGTCGAGATCACCTGGATGTTGATGCCCTTCTCGGCCAGCGTGCGGAACATCGTGTTGGCGACACCGGCATGGCTGCGCATGCCGACGCCGACGACGCTGATCTTGGCGACATCGGGATCGTCGAGGATCTCGACGAAGCCGATCGTCGCGTGGTTGTCGTCGAGCACCTTGCGCGCCCGGGGCAGGTCGGCGCGGCCGAGGGTGAAGGTCATGTCGGTGGTGCCGTCGGCCGAGACGTTCTGCACGATCATATCGACATTGACGCCGGCGCCGGCGAGCGGCCCGAAGATCGCCGCGGCGATGCCCGGCCGATCGGGCACGCGGCGTACCGTCACCTTCGCCTCGTCACGCGAATAGGCGATGCCGGAGACAATTGCATGTTCCACGATCTCGTCCTCATCGACCACCAGGGTACCTGGCAGGTCCTGGAAACTGCTCAGCACCTGCACCCGCACCCGCGCCTTCATCGCCAACTCGACACTGCGCGTCTGCAGCACCTTGGCACCGACCGAAGCCAACTCCAGCATCGCCTCATAGGCGATCTTGTCGAGCTTGCGGGCCTTGGCAACGATACGCGGATCGGTGGTATAGACGCCATCGACATCGGTGTAGATGTCACAGCGATCGGCCAGCAGCGCCGCCGCCAGCGCCACCGCCGAGGTGTCCGAGCCGCCGCGGCCGAGCGTGGTGACGCGATTGTCCGGGCCGATGCCCTGAAACCCGGCGATCACCGGCACCTGTCCGGTACCCATGCGGCGGATCAGCTCGGCGCCCTCGATGCGGTCGATGCGCGCCTTGCCGTGCGCCCCGTCGGTCAGCAGCCTGATCTGCCAGCCCTGCCAGGAGCGCGCCTCGACACCCATCTCCTGCAGCGCGATGGCGACGAGGCCGGAGGTCACCTGTTCGCCGGTCGCCACCACCGTATCGTATTCACGCGCGTCATGCAGCGGCGACAGCGCCTGACACCAGCCGACGAGCTGATTGGTCACGCCGGCCATCGCCGAGACCACCACCGCGACCTCATGCCCGGCCGCCACCTCGCGTTTGACGCGCGCGGCAACGTTGCGGATACGATCGAGATCGGCTACCGAGGTGCCGCCAAATTTCATCACGATGCGGGCCATGTGCCGGGTGATACCGGCCGCGCCCGGTTGCGGCAACCGTTACCGGCCCTGCGCCAAACGCAACCGCCGGGCGGCGGATCAATCGGGCGACGGCGGCACCCAGGGACGCGCGCCGCGGTAGTCGCGATCCGACAGCACCCGCACCCCGCCGCGATCGAGCCATATCGCATAGGCGCCGTCCCGCCACAGATCGAAGCGGTCGATGATGACCGGGTCGTCGCAGCGCAGCCGCACCGGCTCCAGACTCGCCAGCACGTCGCCGACGCAGCGCCGCGGCGGACTCAGCAGCAGCACCGCCTGCGGCCCGGCCGGATCGCGCCGCAGCACACACGCGGCCTCGCTGCAGGCGAGACCGGCATAGGGCGCCTCCGGCAGCGCCCGCGGCGGCCCGGTGGCCCACATCCGCCGCCAGGCATCGAGGGTGAAGCCGGACGACCCCAACCGCTCCTGCGCGAACATCGTCCCGCCGGCATGGATCGCCGCCAGCCGGCCATCGGCGGCCAGCAGCATGTCGGGCGGGCGGACGAACAGCGGCGAGGCCAGACCGGCGAGTATCACCGGCACCCCAACCAGCCGCAGCCGCGTCCGCCACAGGCCGAGCCACGCCATGCCGAGCGCCACCACCGCCAGCCCCCAGTCCGGCGCATGCGGCACCGCCACCACCGCCGACGGCAGCGCCGCAACGCTGCGGCCGATCCACAGCACCACCGCCACCCCCCAGCCCATCGGCAGCAGCGCCACCGCCTCCAGATGCAGCGGCATCAGCGCCAGCGCGATCAGCCCGGCCGGCATGATCCACAGCGCGGTGATCGGCACCGCGGCGACATTTGCCAGCACGTTGTAGATCTGCACCTCGCCGAAATGAAACGCCGCGAACGGCGCCGAGGCGGTGCCGGCCAGCGCGCTGGTCAGCGCCAGCGTCGCCAGATGATGCAGCAGCCGCCGCCCGGTCCCCGCGCCGCGCAGCCGCGCCAGCGCCGGGCGCAGCGCGTCATAGCCGACGATCAGCGCCAGCACGGCGGAAAAACTCATCTGGAAACTCACCCCGACGGCCTGCGCCGGGGCGATCAGCAGCAGCACCGCCATGGCCAGCGCCAACCCGCGCAGCGACACCGCGCGCCGCCCGACGACGACGCCGAGCGTCAGCAGGCAGGCCATCGCGAAGCTGCGCACGATCGGCACATGGGCGCCGGTCAGCAACATGTAGAACCCGCCGGCGGCGAGTGCCGCCACGGCGGCGATCGGCTTGGTCGGCCAGTACAGCGTCGCCCGCTCCGACGCCGCCAGCAGGACGCGGGCGGCGGCGAACACGAGGCCCATGACGATGCCGATATGCAGCCCGGCGATGGCCAGCAGATGCGCCAGTCCGGCGTCACGGAATGCGGCGCGGTCAGCCTCGGGGATGGCCGCGGTGGCGCCGGTCAGCAGCGTCGCGCAGAGCGCCGCCTCGGGGTCGGGCAGCACCGCGGCGATGCGTCCGCCAATCGCCTCGCGCAGCGCCTGCAGCCGGGCACCGATCGTGTCGGGCGGCGCGTGGCCGAGCGTCTCGACGCGGCTGAGCGCATAGCCATAGCCGCCGATGCCGGTGAAGAACGCATCGCGTTGCAGATCCCATCCCCCCGGATAGGCCGGCGGCGGCGGCGTGGTGATCCGAGCCCGCAGGCGCAGCATGTCGCCGGTCGCCGGCGTCGCCGGGTCCTCCGGCCGCAATCGGATGCGCAGGCGGCGCGGCAGCGCCGGGCCGCCGTCGAGCGCCGGGGCAGTCAGGGTCACGCGCAACCCGCTGGGCAGCGTCTCCACCGCGCGCACCTGACCGGTGATGGTGGCCACCCGTCGCGGCATGTGCAGCAGCGGCGGCGCCGCGGCGGCGGCGATCTGCACCGCGGCAAAGCCAAGCGCCGTCGCCGCCGCCGCCAGCGTCACCGCGCGCCCCAGCGGCCGGCGCCACGCCGCCGCACTCAGCGCCGCCGCAACCAGCAGCATGGCGCCGCCGAGCCAGGCCGGCGGTTCCGTCAGGGCGGAGAAATACAGCGTGTTGCCGGCCAGCATGAACACCGGCAGCCACAGCACGAACCGTCCGCGCTCCGCCTCCGCCCATTGCTCCATGCCGCCCCCGCTGCGACCGCGCCATAGCAGCACTTCCGGCGCAGATGCGCGAGGGGCAGTCCTGCGCTACACCAGCGCGCATGACCGTGCGCACCCGCTTCGCCCCCAGCCCGACCGGCCTGCTGCATATCGGCGGCGCCCGTACCGCGTTGTTCAACTGGCTGTTCGCCCGCCACCACGGCGGCCAGTTCCTGCTGCGCATCGAAGACACCGACCGCGAACGCAGCACCGCGGCGGCGACGCAGGTGATTCTCGACGGGCTGGCCTGGCTCGGCCTGGACGCCGACGAGGAGCCGGTGTTTCAGTCGGGCCGGCAGGCGCGGCATGTCGCGGTGGCGCAGGCCATGCTGGAGTCGGGCCATGCCTATCGCTGCTTCGCCAGCGCCGAGGAGCTGCGGCAGATGCGCGAGCAGGCCATCGCCGAGGGACGCCCGCCGCGCTACGACGGCCGCTGGCGCGACCGCGACCCAAGCGAGGCGCCGCCCGGCATCGCCCCGGCCATCCGCCTGCGCGCCCCGCGCACGGGCGAAACGGTGGTCGATGACCTGGTCCAGGGCGCGGTGCGCGTCGGCAACGCCGAGCTGGACGACATGGTCATCCTGCGCAGCGACGGCACGCCGACCTATCTGCATGCCGTGGTGGTCGATGACCACGACATGGCAATCACCCATGTCATCCGCGGCGACGACCATCTGACCAACACCTTCCGCCAGTTGCAGGTCTATGCCGCGATGGGCTGGACGCCGCCGCACTTCGGCCACATCCCGCTGATCCACGGCGCCGACGGCGCCAAACTGTCCAAGCGCCACGGCGCGGTCAGCGTGCTGGAGTTCCGCACCCAGGGGTTCCTGCCCGAGGCGCTGTGCAACTATCTGCTGCGGCTGGGCTGGGCGCATGGCGACGCGGAGGTGATCGCGCGTGAGCAAGCCATCCGCCTGTTCGATCTCGACGGCGTCGGCCGCTCGGCCGCGCGCATGGACTACGCCAAGCTGACGCATCTCAACGGCATTTATCTGCGTCAGGCCGACGACGACCGGCTGACCGCCGAGGTCGCCGCCCGGCTCGGCATCGACAGTGCGGCGGCGGCGCCGGTGCGGCTGCTGATGCCGGGGCTGAAGGAGCGGGCGAAGACCCTGGCGGAGCTGACCGACTCGGCGGCGTTCCTGGTGCGCGGGCCGAAGCGGCCGATGGAGCCGAAGGCGGCGGCGCTGCTGACCGACGCGGCACGGACCTTGCTGCACGAGCTGGCGGCGCTGCTCGCCGGGACGGATTTCTCCGCCGCCGCGGTGGACGCGGCGCTGCGCAGCCTCGCCGAGCGCAGCGGCCACAAGCTCGGTCAGGTGGCGCAGCCGCTGCGCGCAGCGCTGACCGGCAGCACCACCAGCCCGCCGATCGACGCCACGGTGGCGGCACTCGGCCGGACGGAGACGCTGGCACGGATCGCCGCCTCTATCGCTCCCGCATGAGGGCATAAACCCGCAGCGCCGAGGCCAGCGGCCGCCCGGCAAGGCGCGCCGCATCGACCCGCGCCACCAGCGCGGCAAGGCTGATGCCGCCACCGGCCGCCAGCGCCGCCAGCGCCTGCCAGAACTCCGGCTCCAGGGCGACGCTGGTGCGGTGACCGGCGAGGCTGAAGCTGCGCTTGCGCAGAACGCCCATTGCTCAGGCCGGGCGGCGTCTCACGGCGTGATCAGCGTGCCCAGACCACGCTCGATGAACAGTTCGAGCAGGCAGGCATGCGGCTGGCGTCCGTCCAGGATCACCGCGCCCCGCACCCCGCGCTGTAGCGCCTCGATGCAGTTCTCGACCTTGGGGATCATGCCGCCGGTGATCACCCCGGCGGCAATCGCCGCCCTGGCGTCGGCCACCGTCATCTCGGGGATCAGCCGGCCCTCGGCATCCAGCACGCCCGGCACATCGGTCAGCATCAGCAGCCGCGTCGCCGCCAGCGCCCCGGCCACCGCCCCGGCCACCGTGTCGGCGTTGATGTTGTAGGTCTGGCCGTCGGCGCCGACGCCGACCGGTGCGATCACCGGGATCAGCCCGGCCCCGGTCAGCGCATGCAGCACCCGCACATCGACATGCTCCGGCTCGCCGACGAAACCGAGATCGAGCACATGCTCGATCCGGCTGCCGGGGTCGCGCAGCGTGCGGCGCAGCTTGCGCGCCCGGATCAGCCCGCCATCCTTGCCGCAGATGCCCACCGCCAGCGCGCCGGCGCGGTTGATCAGCCCGGCCACCTGTTTGTTGACGGTGCCGGCCAGCACCATCTCGACCACCTCGACCATCGCCGCATCGGTGACGCGCAGCCCATCGACGAAGGTGGAGGTGATCTTCAGCCGCTTGAGCATGTCGTTGATCTGCGGCCCGCCGCCATGCACCACCACCGGGTTGACACCGACCTGCTTAAGCAGCGCGATGTCGGCGCCGAAGGTCTCGGCCAGCCGCTCGTCGCCCATCGCGTGGCCGCCATATTTCACCACCACGGTAACGCCGGCATAGCGGCGCAGAAACGGCAGCGCCTGCGACAGCACATGAGCCTGCTGTTCGGCGGTTTCGGTGTCGATCGTCATGGGGCCTCCGGGACGGCGCCGCGCCTTGTGCGGGGTGCGCCCGATCCGGTCAAGGATCGGCCAGCTCCGCCAGCGTCGCCCGCACCTCGTCGATGCCCTGGCCGGTTTCGCTGCTGGTGGTGGCGATCTCCGGGTGTGCCGCCGGATGCCGCCGCGCAAGCGCCGCCACCTCCGCCCGCTTGGCCGCCAACGCCGCCGGTTTGACGTCGTCGGACTTGGTCAGCACGAACTGATAGGTCACCGCGGCGCGGTCGAGCAGGTCCATCACCGCGCGGTCGGACTCCTTGATCTCGATCCGCGCGTCGAGCAGCAGCAGCACCCGGCGCAGCGTCGGCCGGCCGCGCAGATAGTCGAACATCAGCCCCTGCCAGTCCTCCTTGACGCTCTCCGCCGCCTCGGCATAGCCGTAGCCGGGCATGTCAACCAGCACCAGCCGACCGCCGAGATCGAAGAAGTTGAGCTGCTTGGTCCGCCCCGGCCGGCCGGAAATGCGCGCGAGGCTGTGGCGCCCGGTCAGCGCGTTGGTCAGCGACGATTTGCCCACGTTCGAACGTCCGGCGAACGCCACCTCGGCGCCGGCGGGCGGCGGCAGTTGGTCGATGCGCTGGGCGGCGAAGAAAAAGCGGCACTCGGCGGCAAACAAGCGGCGCCCGGCATCCAGCCAGGCAGCCCGCTCGTCGGCGGTCAGGTGCGCGCCAGGCCCGGACGGGCGAGGCGCGTCTGGCGCATGATCAGCCATTGCTGTCCGATCGTCAGCAAGTTGTTCCAGGTCCAGTAGATTACCAGCCCGGCCGGGAAGCGTGCCAGCATGAAAGTGAAGATCACCGGCATGAACTGGAACATCCGCGCCTGCATCGGGTCGGGCGGCGGCGGGTTCAGCTTCTGCTGACCCCACATGGTCACCCCCATGATCAGCGGCCACACGCCAAGATGCAGGAACGGCGAAATCGCCGTCGGGTCGAACGGGATCAGCCCGAACAGGTTGAACACATTGGTCGGGTCGATCGACGACAGATCGTGAATCCAGCCAAAGAACGGCGCATGCCGCATGTCGATGTTGATGAAGATGACTTTATAGAGCGAAAAGAACACCGGGATTTGCAGCACCATCGGCAGACAGCCGCTGGCCGGGTTGACGCTCTCGGCTTTGTAGAGCTGCATGGTGGCGGATTGCAGCTTGGCCGGCTCTTCTTTGTACTGCTCACGGAGCGCCTGCATCTTTGGCGCCAGCAGCTTCATTTTGCTCATCGACTTGTAGGATTTGTTCGCCAGCGGGAAGAACAAACCCTTCACCCCGATGGTGAAGACCAGGATCGCCAGCCCGAAATTCCCCAGCGCCGCGTTCAGCCAGTCGAGCGCGTAATAGATCGGCTTGGTCAGGAACCAGAACCAGCCCCAGTCGATGGCGTAGGACAGATGGCCGATGCCGTCCACGTCCTGATAATGCGTCAACAACTGCACCACTTTGGCGCCGACGAAGGCGCGCGCGGTCTGCGACAGGTCGCCATGCGGCGGCACCTCGTCGGCGCGGGTCGAGACGGTGTCGGCCTGATAGCCGCCCTTGCCCTCGTCGAGGAAGCGATACGTCGTCGCGGCATCGGCGTTCTGGTCGGGGATGACGGCTTCCAGCCAGTATTTGTCGGTAAAGCCGGACCAGCCGCCGCGCCCGGTGCCCTGATAGGCGATGCCGTTGTGCTTGCCGCCCTCCGACTTGGCCGAGGCATAGGTGGTCTCGCGCAGCCGGCCATCGACCCAGCCGACCAGCCCCTCATGCAGCACCGAATAGCCGCCGGTCTGCGGCGTGTAGTCGCGCCGCACCCGCGCCCAGGGATGCAGCGCCACCGCCGCGTCGGTGTGGTTCTCGACCCGCTGCTGGACCTGGAACATATAGTCTTGGTCAACGCCGACGATGAGCTGGAAGACGATGCCGGCGCCGTTGTCCCAGGTCAGCGTCACCGGCTTGCCGAGCGTCAGCGTATCGGCCGATTCGGTCCATTGGCTGGCGCTGTCGGGCACCTTCACCCCGGCCGGTCCGCTCCAGCCGAACTGGATATAAGAGGGCTGCGGGTCGTGGCGCGCCTCCAGCAGCCGCACCAGCGGCGAACTCGGCGCGATCGTCTCGTGATAGTCATTAAGCACCAGATCGTCGAACCGCGCGCCGATCAGGTCGATGCTGCCGCTGACCCGCGGGGCGGCGATTTTCAGCCGCGGTTCCGGCTTGTCCGGTGCCACCGGGGCGTTACCGGCGTCCTGCGGCACCGCGCTGATGGTGTCGGACGGGTGCGGCAGGCCGGCGGTGTCGCCGGCGGCGGTGGTCTGCACCGGCACCGCGCGATGCGGCGGGCGCGGCATCAGCGCCTGAAAGCCGAACAGGATCGCGACCGAGATCGCGATGGCGAGGAAAAGCCGCTTCTGGTCCATCAGCCCGTTGTCCGGCGGTGCCGGCCCTGTCTCTGTGCGGGCGGCACCGGATCGTAGCCGGAGGCCGTCCACGGGTTGCAGCGCAGCACCCGCCGCGCCGCGAGCAGGCTGCCGCGCGCCGCGCCATGCGTGCGCAGCGCGTCGATTGCGTAATGGCTGCAGCTCGGCTCGAACCGGCAATGCGCGCCGATCACCGGCCGCAGCGTCAGTTGATAGGCGCGCACCGCCCCGGCCAGCACGCCGGCGACCGCGCTCATGGCACGCCCGCGGCGGCGGCGCCGGTACGGATCAGCGCCCGTCGCAGATCGCCGATCAGCTCAGCGAACGGCCGCGCCCGCGTCCCCTCACGCCCGATCAGCACCAGATCGCAGCCGCTCAGATTAGCCTCGGACAGCAGCAGCCGCGCCGCTTCCTTGAGCCGCCGGCGGGTACGGTTGCGCACCACGGCATTGCCAACCTTTTTCGTCACCGTGAAGCCGAGCCGCGCCGGCGCCGAATCGTCGCGCAGCCGGGCCTGCAGCACGAGGCCGGGCTGCGCCGCCTTGCGACCCGATCCGGCGACGCGCAGGAACTCGGCGCGGCGCTTCAGCCGGTATGTGGCCGAGGCCACTGCGCGGCCCCCGCCGGTGTCCCGATCAGGCCGACAGACGCTTGCGGCCCTGGGCGCGGCGATTGGCCAGGACCTTGCGGCCGCCGACGGTGGCCATGCGGGCGCGAAAGCCGTGCCGGCGCTTGCGGACAAGCTTCGAGGGTTGATATGTGCGCTTCACGTCGGTCTCCGATCGGGGCAAATGCGCCCGGCTTGCGGGCGTGCGCACGGGATCGCCGTTCGATCCCGCTGCTGCCGGGGCGGCTTATACGGCCCGGCCGCGCGGCACGTCAACGCCGGCGCGCGATAACACCCATGACAGGCTTGGCCGGCGCCGCTGCTGGTCCGATCGTGATCCCCCCGCCGGTCACAACTCCGCTGCCCGCCGCCGCCGCCGCCGCCGCCGCCGGGTCTGCCGCTAACCTTCGGTTAGGCTTTGCCTGCCAAACTCCGCCGCCTGTCCGCCTGGAGCGCCGCCATGATCGAGGCCCGACCGTCCCGCGCGGCGCGCGCCGCGCTGCTGGCCGCCTCGCTGGCGGCGCTGGAATCCGGCCGCTTCGATGAGGCCGAGAGCCAGGCCGGCGCGCTGGCCGCCGACGATGCCGGCGATGTCGATGCGTCGCTGCTGCAGGGTCTGGCGCAGGCGGCGCGCGGCGAGTCGCGGCGGGCCGCGCCGCTGCTGCAGCAGGTGGCGGCGCGCCGGCCGGGGTTCGGCCATCCCTGTCGCGACCTCGCCCGCCTGCTGCCGGATGCGGCACCAATGGTCGCCGCCCAGTTCCGCGCCTGCCGCCATCTCGCCCCGGCCGATCGGGGGTTGAGCCTCGCCTATGCCGAGTTCCTGCTCGATGCCGGCCGGCCGGCGCCGGCCGGCGCGGTGCTGCGCGGCATGCTGCGCCAATCGCCGCGGCTGGCGCCGGCGCATCTGCTGCTCGGCATGGCGTGGCTCGACCTCGGCGCGCCGGATCGCGCCATCGACGCGTTCCGCCGCGCCACCCGATTCGCCCCGCAGGATGCCGCCGCCTGGAGCAATCTCGGCGTCGCCCTGAAGATCGAAGGCCGTTTCGAGGAGGCGCGACTCGCCCATGACCGCGCCGCCGCCCTGGCCCCGGCCGACATGCAGGTGCGGCTCAACCGCGCCATCGCGCTGCTGCGCGCCGGCTGGATGGCGCAGGCGTGGCCGGATTACGAAAGCCGGCTGCGCCTCGGCCCGGCGCCCGCCCTGCCGCTCGACCGACTGCTGCCGGAGGGCGCGGCGCTGGCCGGGCGGACCGTGCTGGTGTGGCACGAGGAAGGGTTCGGCGACACGCTGCATTTCGCCCGCTACCTGATCGCCCTGCGGGCGGCCGGCGCGCGCGTGCTGGCGCGCCTGCCGCCGGCGCTGACGCGGCTGCTGGCGCCGCTGGCCGAGATCGTGCCGGAGGGCGCGGCGCTGCCGGCCTATGACTGGCATTGCCCGTTCTTCAGCCTGCCTCGCGCCTTTTGCACCACGCTGGCGACCATCCCGGCAGCCATCCCCTATCTCGCCGCCGACCCGGCCGAGGCGGCGGCGATGGCGCGCCATCTGCCGGCCGACGGGCTGCGCGTCGGGCTGGTCTGGGCCGGGCAGGCGCGCCCCGGCCTGCCCGGATTTCGCGGCCTCGATGCACGGCGCAGCATGGCCCTGGCCACCCTGGCGCCGTTGGCGGCGCTTGCCGGCATATCATGGGTGTCGTTGCAGCAGGGCCCGGCGGCGGTGCAGCCTGCGCCGCCCGGCATGGTGCTCACCGACCCGATGCCGCTGGCCCATGATTTCGCCGCCACCGCCGCCGTAATCGCCGGACTGGACGTGGTCGTCGGCGTCGATACCGCGGTGATCCACCTCGCCGCGGCGATGGGCAAGCCGGTGCTGCTGCTCGATCGCTACGACGCATGCTGGCGCTGGTTCGCCGGCCGCGACGACAGCCCGTGGTATCCGACGCTGCGCATCCTGCGCCAGACGCAGATGGGCGACTGGGCGCCGGTGATCGCCGCCGCCGCCGCGGCGCTGCGGCAGATGGCGGGACATTGCCCGCTATAGCCAAACGCGCATATCGTGCGGCATGCGCCGCATCCTCCTGCTCTGCCTGATCCTGCTGCTGTCGCCGCTGCCCGCCGTGGCGCAGCCATTGACCGTGTTCGCCGCCGCCAGCCTGACCGAGGCGCTGGCTGATGTGAACCGGCTGTGGCAAGCGGCGGGGCATGCGCCGCTGCGCCTGTCGTTTGCCGCCTCCTCGCTGCTGGCGCGGCAGATCGAACAGGGCGCGCCGGCCGATCTGTTCGCCTCGGCCGATGCCGACTGGATGGACGATGCCGAACGCCACGGCGCCATGGCGCCCGGCACCCGGCGCGACCTGCTCGGCAACACGCTGGTCGTGGTGGTGCCGGCCGCACGCCGCGCCGACGTGACGCTGGCAACCGGCCTCGATCTGGCGGCGCTGCTCGGCCCGGCCGGCCGGCTCGCCGTCGCCGATCCCGACCATGTGCCGGCCGGCCGCTACGCGCAGCAGGCGTTGCAGGCGCTCGGCCTGTGGACGGCGGCGGCGCCGCGCCTTGCCCGCGCCGAGGACGTGCGCGCGGCGCTGCTGCTGGTGGAGCGCGGCGAGGCGCCGGCCGGCATTGTCTATGGCACCGATGCGGCGGTGGCGCCGGGGCTGCGCGTCGCCCTGGTGTTCCCGCCCGACAGCCACCAGCCGATCGTCTATCCGTTCGCCCTGACCCGTCAGGGCGACACCGCCGAGGGCCGGGCGCTGCTGGCTTTCCTCGCTGGTCCGGCGGCGCACGCCGCCTTCATCCGGCGCGGGTTCCGCGCCGAGTAGTCAATCCCGCTGCGTCGCCTGCGGGGTCTTGGCCGCCTGTTCCAGCAGCCGCACCGCGCCGAGCCGGTCGCCGGCGGAGAGCGCCTGGCGCGCCGCGGCGATCTGCTGGATCAGCGCCTGCTGGCTCGGCTCCCCGGCCTTGGACGGTCGCACCGAGCGGTCGAGCGCCCGGCTTTCCGCCCGCTCCATCGCCTCCTGCGCCTCGCCGGTGCGCCCAGCCGCCAGCGCCCGCACGGCGGCGTCGATGAAGGCGGCGGGCGGGGCGTTGTCATCGACCGCCGGCGCCGGGAGTTGCGGCGCCCATTGCGTGCGGGTGTCGCCGGCGCCGATGTTGCTCGCCGCGTCCGAGGACGGTTGCTTGCCGGCGCCATCGCCGCTTTGCGCCAGGGCCGGCAGCGCGGCGAGGCCGCACAGCACGGGCAGGACAAGGATGGATCGGCGCATGGTGCCTCCGCGCGACATGGGTGCGTGCCGGCATACACTGGCACCGTTGCCGCCGCCATGCGCCGCGGCGCATGGCAAATCGCCCGGAAGTTACAGTGGCGTCAGCCGTCACCAAGGCGAAACGCATCGGCGATCCGTCTGACCCGGCCGGCGGCGTCCACCAGCATGACATCGAAGCGCACCCCGGCCCGCCCCCAATCGGGCTGCGCCGCCAGCAGCGCCTCGGCGGCGGCAAGCAGCCGGGCGCGCTGCCGGACACCCAGCGCCTCGGCCGCCGCGGTCAGCGTCGGCCGCCGCTTGACCTCGACGATGGCCAGCACGCCGTCGCGCTCGGCGACGAGATCGAGTTCCCCGGCGCCGGTGCGCAGCCGGCGGGCCAGCAGCGTCCAGCCCTCGGCGGCCAGCGCCGCCGCCGCCGCCGCCTCGGCGGCGATGCCGCTGGCCTGGGCGCGCCGGCCCTGCTCGACGCGGCGCCTCATGCCGCCGCCAACAGCCGCCGCGTCACCGCATGCGCCGGACGGGCAAACACCTCCGCCGCCGCGCCGGCCTCGACGATGCGGCCATGCTGCATCACCGCGACCGTATCGGCCATGAAGCGGACCACGCCGGGATCGTGGCTGATGAACAGCATGGTCAGGCCAAGCCGCCGCTGCAGCGCCCGCAGCAAATTGAGCACCTGCGCCTGCACCGAGACATCGAGCGCGCTGGTCGGTTCGTCGCAAACCAGGAAATCCGGCTCGCCGGCCAGCGCGCGGGCGATGGCGATGCGCTGCACCTGACCCAGGCTGAACCGATCCGGCCGCCGCGCCGCCACCGCCGGCGGCAGACCGACCTGCTCCAGCAACGCCGCCACCCGCGCCGCATGGCCATCGCGCCGCCGGCCGAGGGCGCGCAGCGGCTCGGCGATGCTGGCCCCCACCGGCCAGCGCGGATCGAGCGATCCCGCCGGGTCCTGAAACACCATCGCCACCCGGTGCCGCCCAGCGGCGAAGCGCACGCTGCCGCTCTGCGGGCGCAGCAGCCCGGCGGCGAGCCGCGCCAGCGTCGATTTGCCGCTGCCGCTCTCGCCGACCACCGCCAGCGTGGCCCCGGCCGGCAGCGCGAGCGACACGTCATCGACCGCGCGCGGAGCCCCGGCGAAGCCGCGCGAGACGTGATCGAGCACCAGCAGCGGCTCAGTCATGGTGCCAGCACGCGGCACCGTGCGGCGGCAAGTCGGGCGCCTCGGCGGCGCAGCGGGCATCGGCGCGCCCGCAGCGCGGGGCGAAGGCGCAGCCGGTGACGGTCGCGCCCGGCGGCGGCATCGTCCCCTCGATCGCCGGCAGCCGGTCCGGCCGGTGCAGGATGCCGGGCCGCGCCGCCAGCAGCGCCGCGGTGTAGGGATGCGCCGGCGCCCGCAGCAGCGCCGCCGTCGCGCCGGTCTCGACGATGCGCCCGGCATACATCACCGCGACGCGGTCGGCGGCGGCGGCGACGCTGGCGATGTCGTGGGAAATCAGCAGCACCGCCGTCCCCTGCCCGGTCGCCAGCCGGCGCAGCAGCGCCGCCACCTGGCCGCGCAGCGACACGTCCAGCGCCGTCGTCGGCTCGTCGGCGATCAGCAGCGCCGGGCGCGGCGCCAGCGCCAGGGCAATCGCCACACGCTGACGCATGCCCCCCGACAGCTCGTGCGGCCAGGCCCGCGCGCGCGCCGCCGGAATGCCGACCTGCGCCAGCCACTCCGCCGCCTGCCGGCGCGCCCGCGGGCGCGAGGCGGCGTGATGCACGCGCAGCGTCTCGACGAGCTGGTCGCCGATGCGCGCCAGCGGGTCGAGCGCCGCCAGCGGGTCCTGAAACACCGCGCCGATGCGCCGCCCGCGCAGCCGCCGCCAACCCGGCTCGGCCAGCCGCTCCAGCGCCACGCCGGCGAACTCGAGCCGCCCGCCGGCCAGCCGCGCCCCCTCCGGCAGCAGGCCGATCAGCGCGGCCCCGGTCAGCGACTTGCCGGCGCCGCTCTCGCCGACCAGCGCCAGCACCTCGCCGCGATCGAGCGTGAACGACACCTGATCGACGGCGCGGCCCGCTGCCACCGCGATCGACAGGCCGGTTACGCTGAGCAGCATCAGCGCCGCGCCGCGCGCAGTGCATCGCCCAGCAGATTGACCGCCAGCACCGGCACAGCCAGCGCCAGCGCCGGGAACACCACCGTCCACCACTGGCCCGACAGCACATACTCGGTGCCGACCCGGATCAGCGTGCCGAGCGACGGCCGCGTCGGCGGCAGACCGACGCCGAGGAAGGACAACGTCGCCTCATCCAGCACGGCGAGGCCGAGGCTGAGGGTGAACAGCACGCCGGCCGGGCCGAGCGCGTTCGGCGCCACATGGGCGAACAGGATGCGCCCGCCGCCGACCCCGGCCAGCCGCGCCGCCGCGACATAATCCCGCCCGCGCGCCAGCCGCGCCGCGCCGCGCACGACGCGGGCGAATTGCGGCCAGCGCCCCAGCCCGATGGCCAGCACCAGAACCGGCACGGCCAGCGCCTCGGCCCGCCCGCGCGCCAGCAGCGCGCGCGCCGCGCCGTCGATCAGCAGCGCCACCAGCACCGCCGGAAAAGCCAACTGCGCATCCGCCAGCCGCATCAGCAGCGCATCGGTCCAGCCGCCGGCATAGCCCGCCACCAGCCCCGCCGGCATGCCGAGCAGCGCCGCCAGCCCGACCGCCAGCCCGCCGACCAGGAACGACAGCCGCGCGCCATAGAGAATGGCGGACAGCACGTCCCGCCCCTGCCCGTCGCTGCCGAGCGGGAAGCCGGGCGAGCCGGGCGGCAGCAGACTGTCCATCAGGTCGAGATGGGCGAGGTCGAACGGGTTCTGCGCCGCCAGCAGCGGCGCCGCGGCGGCGGCGAGCACGGCGGCGAGCAGCACCGCGCCGGCCACCCGCCCGCCGGTCATCCGCCGCGCCCCTGGCGCAGCCGCGGATCAACCGCCAGCGCCAGCAGATCGGCGAGCAGGCTGAGCGCCACGAACAGCACCGAAGTCAGCACCAGATAAGCGGTCATCACCGGCACGTCGGCGGCGGCGATCGACTGCACCAGCAGCAGGCCGATGCCCGGCCACTGAAACACCTGCTCGGTGACGATGGAGAAGGCGACGAGCAGGCCGAGCTGCATGCCGAACGCCGCCAGCACCGGCACCAGCGCGTGGCGCAGCGCATGACGGCGGATCAGCCGCGGCGGCAGACCGCGGGCGCGGGCGAAGCGGACATGGCCGCTGGCCAAAGCCCCGCGCATGCCATCCGCCACCAGCCGCAGCAGCAGCGCCGCCTGAAAGGCGCCCAGCGTCAGCGCCGGCAGGATCAGCGCCAGCCGGCCGCTGCCGGTCAGCAGCCCGGTGCTCCAGCCGCCCAGCGCCACCACCTCGCCGCGGCCGAAACTCGGCAGCCAGCGCAGCGTCGCGGCGAACAGCAGGATCAGCAGCGTGCCGGTCAGGAAGGTCGGCAGCGACACGCCGAGCAGCGAGACCGCCATCACCGCGCGCGCCGCCAGCCCGCGCGGGTGCAGCGCCGCCAGCATGCCGGCCGGGATGCCGGCGGCGAGCGCGACCAGGAACGCGGCGCCGGCGAGTTCCACGGTCGCCGGCAGCCGCTCCAGCAGCAGCGCGCCGACCGGACGCGCGAGCCGGATGCTGAAGCCGAAATCGCCGTGCAGCGCCGCCCACAGGAAGCGCAGATATTGCTCGGGCAGCGGCGCATCGAGACCCAGCCGCGCCGCCGCCGCCGCCCGCTGCGCCGCGCTCGCGTCGAGGCCGAGCGCGGCCAGCGGATCGCCCGCCACCTGGCCCAGCGCGAAGGCCGCGGCGGCACTGATCAGCAGCACCGGCACCGCCTCCAGCAGCCGCGTCAACAGCAGCCGGGACATTGGCGCTAGGCCTCGGGGATGACGACGGCGTTCGGCTCGGCCCATTCACGGACCAGGGTGAAACCGACGCCGAGCAGCACCGGGCCGACGAACACGCCGAGCAGCCCGAACGACAGGGCGCCGCCGAGCACGCCGAGCATGGTCAGCAGGAACGGCAGTTGCGCACCACGGGCGATGAAATACGGGCGGATCACCGAATCGGCGCCGCTGACGAAGACGAGGCCGTAGCCGAACAGCAGCAGGCCGGGCCACAGATGCCCGGCGCTGAGCAGCCACAGCGCCGAGGGCAGCCAGACCACCGGCGCGCCGACCGGCAGCACCGACAGCGCGCCGGCGATGACGCCGAGCAGCAGCGGCCGTGGCACCCCGGCGCCCCACAGCCCGAACGTGGTCAGAATGCCCTGCATGACCGCGGTGCCGAGAATGCCATAGACGACACCGCGCACGGTGCCGCCGGTGACGGCGATCAGCCGCGGCGCGCGCGGCCCGGCGATGCGGCCGAGCAGCGCGGTCAGCACCTCGGCGAAACGGTCGCCGGCCGAATAGAAGAAAAACGCGACGATCAGCGCCAGCACGAACAGCAGCACGCCATTGGCCAGCCCGAGCAGCAGCGACAGGCCGAACTCGGCGACCATGCCGAAATAAGGCTTGAACGCCGATACCATGGCGGTGAGGTCGGCGGCCCAGGTGTTCCAGATGGCGGCGAACACCGGCCCGACCAGCGGCACCGTGCCGAGCCAGGGCGGCGCCTGCGGCAGTCCGGCGGCCAGCCCGTCCTGGATCAGCAGGCGCAGATGCTTGGCGTCGTCGGCGCCGCTCGGCGCCGCCAGCGCCAGCGGCAGCACCACCACGACGGCGACGATCAGCACCATCACCAGCGCCGCGCCGGTACGCCCGAGCCGCAGCCGCAGCCGCAGCCACTCATACAGCGGCCAGGTGGTGAAGGTGAGGATGCCCGCCCACAGGATGGCCGAGAAGAACGGATACAGCACTTGCATGCAGCCGACGGCGATGCCGCCGAGCAGCAGGGACATCAGGAGTTTTTCAGCCGTCATGGAAAAAGCTGCGATCCCCCGGCCGGCCGCTGCGACAGGCCGGCG
Organism: Pseudomonadota bacterium; assembly: GCA_021845985.1. Lineage (GTDB taxonomy): Bacteria > Pseudomonadota > Alphaproteobacteria > Acetobacterales > Acetobacteraceae > JAFKFJ01. Next base: position 130,166 of record JAJZES010000043.1, read on the forward strand.
CGCCACCGCGTCGTATCGGTCATGCCGGGCGGTGCGGTCAATGCAGCTTGACGCTCGGCTCGGGCCGCTGCGACAGGCCGCTGATCAGCGTCCGCCACGCCACCGCCCGGCCGCCATGCAGCGCCGCCTGATGCATCTTATAGAGCGAGCGATACATCAGCCGGGCGAACAACCCCTCAATGAACATGCTGCGGCCGACCAGGAAGCCCATCAGGCTGCCGACGGTGCTGTAGCGGCCGAGCGACACCAGCGAGCCGAAATCGCGGTAGGTGAACATCTCCGGCGCCAGCCCGTCGATCAGCCGCGGCAATTGCCGGGCGAGATGGGAAGCCTGCTGGTGCGCCGCCTGCGCCCGCGGCGGCACCGGCTGGGCAAAGCCGGCGCGCGGGCAGGCGGCGCAGTCGCCGATGGCAAAGATCGCCGGGTCGCGGGTGGTCTGCAGCGTCGGCAGCACGACGAGCTGGTTGATCCGGTTGCTCTCCAGCCCGTCCAGTGCGTGCAGCACATCGGGCGCCTTGACCCCGGCCGACCAGACGACGAGTTCCGAGGCGATGACCTCCCCACCCTCCAGCACGACGCCATCGGCGCGCACCTCGGCGACGCGGGCGCCGGTGCGCACCTCGACGCCAAGCTCGCTGAGCAGCGCCCGCGTCGCCTCGGCAATGCGCTCGGGCAGCGCCGGCAGGATGCGCGGCGCCGCCTCGATCAGCACGATATGGATGTCGCGGTCCGGCTTGATGCGGTCGAGGCCGTAGGCGACGACGGCGCGCACCGTGCGGTGCAGTTCGGCGGCGAGTTCGGTGCCGGTGGCGCCGGCGCCGATGACGGCGACGTGCAACTGGCCGGGACGGACCGGCGTGTCCTGAGTATTGGCGCGCAGACAGGCGTTGATCAGCCGGCGGTTGAAGCGCGTCGCCTGCGCCGGCGTATCCAGCGGCACGGCATGCTCGCGCACGCCGGGGGTGGCGAAATCATTGGTGACGCTGCCGATGGCGATGACCAGCCTGTCATAGCCGAGGCTGCTCGGCGGGGTGATCTGGCGCCCCTCCTCATCCACCGTGGCGGCAAGATGGATGCGGCGGGCGGCGCGGTCGAGGCCGGTGAATTCGCCGTAGCGGTAGGAGAAATGATGCCAGTGCGCCTGCGCCAGATAGTTCAGCTCGTGCTGCGCGCGATCGAGACTGCCGGCGGCGACGGCGTGCAGCAGCGGCTTCCACAAATGGGTGCGGCCGCGCTCGACCAGGGTGATGCGCGCCCGCCCACGCCGGCCGAGCGTCTCGCCCAGCCGCGTGACCAGTTCCAGCCCGGCGGCACCGCCGCCGACGACGACGATATGATGTGGTCCACCCGCCTGCGCAACATCGTCCATCGCTGTCCCCCGCTGCCACGATCGACGGTTTGCCGCCGACGCGCAACGGGTGAATCACGGCGGCGGCGGAGCGGCGCAGAACGGCGCTGGGCAATTGAGATGATGCGCCCCCCAGGGTTCGGTGACTGGACCAAACGCCAACTGCCGATACGCGAACAGCAGTAGAAGCGCGACAACGACTGATACATCGCTGGCAATCGCCACCCAGCGGAAGGCCGGCTTGGCAGAGTCGCACGCGATCCGAAGAGCACCAAGCAGGCCGGTGAATTCCAGCAGCGGATAGAACTCCACACGGTAGCGAAAGGTCATGTAGGTGGCGCAGAGCAGCAGGGCCGGGGCGACGAACAAGCCGCCGACGATGGCGACCGCGCCGGCGCGGTCGAAGCCGGGCGTCGTATTCCGGCGGAACAGGCCGTGCAGCCCGACGGCACCCAGGCCAATGAGGGCGCAATTGGAACGAGCCCGGCTGCCACCAGTGAGCAACGTTGCGCAGGCGCCAGCGTGTGACTGTGGGGGACAGCAGTGAACCGGAAACGGTCGCTCCCGCACCGTGGTAGACGGCCACGGGACGGGCTGCATCGCCTCTCCAGTTTGCCTTCGCGGCATTGGAGCGTTGGTCCGAACCCAGGGACGGGTCAGAAGGCATGCGGCACGCCGCAGAACAGCGTTGGGCAATGCAGGTGGTGTGCGCCCCACGGCTCGGTAATCGGGTTCAATTCGGTCTGCCGGTAGGCGAACAGCAGGACCAGCGCCGCGAGGATCGAAATGTCGCAGGCGATGGCCGGCCAGCGCGGGACAGATCGGCGCTCGCCGTGGCACCACAGGAACGTGCCGATCAAGGCGGAGAATTCCAGGAGCGGATAGAACTCGACGCGGTATCTGAACGCCATGCTGATCGCGGTCAGCAGCAGCACGGGCGCCACGATGAAGCCGCCGAGAAGGATCGTCGCAGCGCCGCGGTCCAACCCGGGGGAAGCCCTTTCGCCCTGTTGACGCACAGGCACGTGTCGCCCGGGCAATCGCCTGACGCCGAGGAAGCCGAGTATCACCAGCAGCGAATCGGAGAGCAGGAACGAGGCTGGGGGGAACTCGGCCGAATCGATCAGGCGCTGCTGAAAGTCACCGAAGATCAAGCCGCCGCTTCCGTTTGGGAAGAACCAAATCGGAACGAAATAGTAGAGTAATCCGAAGGGCAGGCGCAGCAGGTTGAACTCGCCGTAGCGGTGCTCACGGGCGACCCGCTCCGGAAAGGCCGGGTTGCCCACGTAGAGATCGAGGTTGATGAAGGTCAGTGGGTTGCCCCACCGATTTGCATTCACGACCGCCGCTGCACCAGCAAACATCAGCAGAATGCCAGCAACCGACCACGTCGATCGTGAGAGTAGCGAACGGCGCCAGCCGGCGGCGCGGCCCGCCACGACCACGTTGCGCAGCAGCAGGCAGCCAACTCCCGTGTAGAGGCCGAGGCCGGTCGTCACCCGCGTCAGAAGCGCGACGCCGGCAAGGGCCGCCATTCCTGCCATCAGCCATGAGGGGAAGCGTTTGAGCCGAAACAGCCCGACGCACGCGAGCAGGATGAAACCCGACGCTTCCGCATTGGACCAGGAGAGCACCTCCTGATAAATGGAGGGACGTAAAAACTGGATCTGCGCGCCGGCCAGAAGCAATACAAGGAGCAGACGCGACGTCAGCGCGTCGCGCATCGGCGAGGGTGGCGCAGCACTCCGCACGGTCACGACACAACGCCACTTGCAAACCGCCGCGACGAGCGTGGCCAGCAGCATCGAAGGAACGGTGAGGTCCGTTTGCCGCAAATCGACGAACGCCATGAACGGGAGACGTACAAAAGCGCAGAACGGGCCGAAATAGGCATAGACCGAAGCCCCGCGGCGGTATCCCTCGCCACCGACGGCGGCGGCGTCAACATCGAATCGCCCATGCAGCATATGCAGCAACATGCTGTTGAACGTCATGCCAAAGAGGACGTGCTCGGGAAACGTCTTGCGGAAGTCGATCAGCACGGCCGCGTAAACGGCCGCGAGACATAGACCGAGGACGCAAGCGCGCAGGCTGCCTGACGAATTCAGCCCTGCGGCAGGCAGGCCGCATGACCCGGTCTCTCCAGACGCGCTCATCGGCAACGTGCCGCGCCCCGAAGCTGAACCGCACGAGGCTGCCGGTTCAGCCAAATTGCCGCCGACAGCAGCCGGCCGACAGCACCGCCGAGCACGGAGCGGCGCGCCCGTGCGGCCAGCGGCAGGTATGCTCTCGCTCGATTCGCGCCAGAGTGCAGGACGATTGAGTACACAGAGCTTTCCAGTCAGCCACAGCCGAAGCCAGCCCACTAGGCCCCGTTCGCAACGGACCCTAGGGCGGTCGGGCCACACGATATTGTTCCGGCAAGTTTATAGCCGGGTGCGAACGCCCTTCAAGTGCAGATTATGCCTTATGCGGCCAATCCGCGCACACGGCCAACTACATGCTGACCTGCAACAGTTATCTTATGCGCTCGCCACCCGCACCAGCATCTTGCCGAAATTGCCGCCGCGCAGCACCCGCGCCAGCGCCTCCGGCGCCTGCTCCAGCCCTTCGGCCACCGTCTCGCGATAGCGCAGGCTGCCGTCGCGCACCCAGGGTTCGGCCAGCGTCCGCCATTCGGCGAAGCGGTGCGGCTTGTCGCTGACGATCATGCCCTCGATGCGCACCCGCTTGCCGACCACGAAGGCGAGGTTGGGGCCGGGCCGCGGCCTGCTGTCGTTATACTCGGCGACCATGCCGCACATGATGACGCGGGCGAACGGGTTGAGCTGGGCGAACGCCGCCGCCTGCACGCCGCCGCCGACATTCTCGAAATAAACATCGATCCCCGCCGGGCAGGCCGCCGCCAGCGCCCCCGGCAGGTCGAGCGTGCGGTGATCGACGCAATCGTCGAAACCCAGCGTCTCCTGCACCCACAGGCATTTCTCCGCCCCGCCGGCGATGCCGACGACGCGCGCGCCCTCCCGCTTGGCCAGTTGCCCAACCACCGAGCCGACCGGCCCGGAGGCGGCCGAGACCACCACCGTCTCGCCGCGCTTCGGCTGGCCGATGTCCTTCATCCCGGAATAGGCCGTGGTGCCCGGCATGCCGAGCACGCCGAGATAGGCGGAGAGCGGGGCGCCGTGCGGATCGAGCCGGACCAGCCGCTCGGCCGGCGTCAGCGAATGCGTCTGCCAGCCGACGCTGCCGAGCACATGATCGCCGGCCGCGAAGCCCGGCGCGGCCGAGGCGATCACCTCGCCGATGCTCTGTCCGGTCATCACCTCGCCGAGCTTGACCGCCGGCGCATAGGATTTGCGGTCATGCAGCCGCCCGCGCATGTACGGGTCGATCGACAGGAAGATGGTCCGCGTCACCACCTCGCCCGGCCCCGGCGCGGGGATCGCGTCTTCGACCATGGCGAAATCGTCCGCCGCCGGCTCCCCCTCGGGCCGCCGGCGCAGCACCAGCGAGCGTCGCATTGTCTCGGTCATGGCTCTCTCCTGTCAGGCCGCGTCGGCGCGCAGCACCAGCCGGCCGGTCACCTGGCCCTGGCGCAGCCGCATCAGCGCCGCATCGGCATCGTGCATCGGCACTTCCTCCAGCGCGATCGACGGCAGCGCGCCGGATTGCGCCAGCGCCACCAGCGCCGCGAGGTCGCCCGGCGTGCCGACATAGCTGCCCTGGATGGTCAAGGCGCGCATCGGCATCATCGGCAGCGGCAGGCACAATTCGCCGCCGAACAGGCCGACCTGCACCAGCTTGCCGCCCTTGCGCAGGGCGGCAAAGGCGGCGCGCGCCGTGGCGGTGCCGTTGACGAGGTCGATGATCGCGCCGACCGGGCCGCCCGCCGCCGCCATGATGCGCGCCGCCGCCTCCTCGCCGCTGCCATCGACCGCCTGCGTCGCCCCCGCCGCCAGCGCCGCCGCGCGCTTCTCCGCGGTGACATCAACCGAGATGATGGCGCGGTGGCCGAGCGCGCGCAGCACCGCGATGGCCGACAGACCGAGGCCGCCGGCGCCGATCAGCACCGCCGGTTCATCGGGCGGCAGCGGCATGATCTTCTGCACCGCCGAATAGACGGTGATGCCCGAACAGGCATAGGTCGCGGCCAGCGCCGGGTCGATCGCGCCGGGGTCGATCAGATGGCGCGGATGCATCGCCAGCACATGCGTCGCATAGCCGCCATGCTGGAAGATGCCGATGCTGCGCGGCTTGATGCACATGTTGTCGCGTCCGCCGAGGCACTCGGCGCAGTGGCCGCAGCCGACCCAGGGATAGACGATGCGCGTCGCGCCGACCGCGACCCCCTCGGCCTGCGGCCCCAGTTTCAGCACCCGGCCGACGATCTCATGTCCCATCGCCAGCGGCAGGGTGACGCCACGATCCTTCAGCGACATCGTCCGCCCGCCGCCGAGATCGTAATGCCCTTCCCAGACATGCAGATCGGAATGGCAGATGCCGCAATGCGTCACTTCCAGCAGCACCTGCGTCCCGGTCGGCTCAGGTGTCGGCATCTCGATTTCCTGGAGCGGCGCTCCGTTCTCCACCACGGCCCAGGCACGCATCGGCTTCCTCCATCAGCATTGCTTGGCCGGATGGGAGCCTGTTGCGGGGGGCGGGTCAAGCTATGGCGTCGGCTCGGTCGCCGCGCGGCCGCTCATCACACCGTCATGGGTCTGCTGGGCGCGCTGCTGAATCTGCGTGTCCAGGTGCTCGACCTCATCGGTCTTCTGGTGCTGCTCGGCCGGTGTGCCCCGCAGGCCGGCGGCAGTTTCCCGCTCGCGGGTCGGACCCGGCGCGGGTTCGTGCGACTGGCTGTTCCAGACATTGCCGTTCTGCGCCGGCGGCGGCGGCGGCGGCTGGGCGCCGGCGATGCCGGGCAGCAGCAGCAGCACAAACGCCATGGCGAGCGGACATTTCATGGCAGTCTCCTGATCTTTGATTGTTCCGTGACATCTGATCTTGGAAAAAACGGGATTGGGCGGGATCGGGTGGGATTGGCGCCGCAAGTCAGTGGGTTGCGGGGCATGGCATGGGTTGGGCGTGTGACAGCGGAATTTGGAAATCGGGCACCGGATGGCGACGGATTGCCGCTTGATCCTGGAAAGCGGGGGCGGCGTTCAAGGGTGGCCTCTCTGGTCTCTTAGACGGCTCTTAGACCGGGGTGGATGTCTCTTAAAGCCTATCCAGGCGCGGCTGTCATTCACCGTGGTTGGAGCGCGGGCCACCCGATTCGGCGTTGTCGCCTTCTGCGGATTCGGGGAGTTGGTCGAAGGGGACGGCCTGAACGACGGGGCCGCCATTGTCGTAGAGGTCGATCGCCCATTTGAGAAGGCCGGGTAATTTCGTCACTTGTGGCAGTTTTTCTTTGGCGAAGACATGGTTGATGCAGTTGGCCAGCAAGAAGAACTCGGTGATCGGGAAAAGAGACACCTCGGGCTTCTTGGGCGTCTGATCCGGTGATGCCTGTCGCGGCGTGATCGCTTCCCGCACCGCGGCGACGTTGGCTTCGGTGGGCCGCTCGGTGGCAACCGGCTGTTCTTGCTGCCGCATCGGGCCGCGCCCCCTCGCCAGCCATTCCACGGACACGCCACAGGCATCCGCCAGCGCCACGACCTGGGACAGCTTCATATCCTGGCCAGTCGAGTAGGCATGCAGCGTGCTAAGAGGTGTGCCGGATTTCCGAGCCACCTCGCGAACTCCACCTCCTTCTAAAATGGCGATCTTCAGTCGCTCCGACCGCTCCTTTAGAGCGGGATTGGCGGATGATCTAGCACGAGCGGTGCTAGATGTGGCCGGAGCGTGCGGTGGGGAGGTTTCTATAACCATAACAGACACTTATGTTTGCTCCGCAAAATTGTTCCGGATTTTCTAACTCGCACCCCTAAACCCGCTTGTTGCTGTATCGGAAATCGGCGTATGATGCTCACCTTCATGTGATGGTTTCGTTATCCGGCAAAGCCGGTGGGAGTGGAAATGGCCCAAGGGCAAGACTGGCATCCAGAGGACGTCAAGGCGGCTATCCGGAAAACCGGCATGACGCTGTTCGCGCTGTCCGAACAGTTCGGCGTGCATCGCACTGCGGTCAGCATGACATTGACCCGGCCCTACCCGAAAATGGAGCGGCGCATCGCCGAGTATCTCGGCCATGCCCCGCAGGACATCTGGCCGAGCCGCTACGACGCGGCGGGCAACCCGCTGAATGGTCCGCTGGTGCGCCCGCAGCCGAACCATAGCGGGCGCGCACCTTGGGCGCACCGTCAAAAGGACGATGCGGCATGAACGGCGTGGCGAAGGCAAAGCGCGCCGTTCTGAGGCTGCAAATCAACCTGATCGACGCCGGAGACCGGCTGCGGCAGGTCGATCCGGAACGGGTCAGGCAGATCGAGGTTTCATGGAAGGACCCGGCGGTCGGGCAGATTATGCCGATCGAAGTGCGGCCGGTTGCGGGACGCTTCACGCTGATCAGCGGGGCGCATCGGCTGGCCGTGGCGATTAGCGCTGGCGACACCGAGATCGACGCCTTCGTGTTCGAGGGCAGCGACGATGAGGTGCGGCTGCGGGAGATCGACGAAAACCTGTATCGGCATGAGCTGACGCCGTTCGATCAGGCCACTTTCCTGGCCGAGCGGCGGGCAATCTTCGAGCGGCGCCGCGAACTGGTCAAACTGGAGCCGTTGGATAAAAATAAAGGCACTACAAGGCTTGCAGTGTTGCGGTTCGTAAACGAGACGCGAGAGAAGTTCGGTCTCGGTGAACGCACCATCTTCCTGGCGTTGGACCGCCACAGGCGCGTGATCCCGTCGCTGTGGGAAGAACTGCGCCACGCACCCTTCGAGAAGAGCGGCGCTGATCTGGATCGGCTGGCGCGGCTGGATGAAGAGCAGCAGCGCAGCGTCGAGCGGCGGCTGTTCGGCACGGTGAAACGCCGCGAAACGCAGGCGCTCGACCTCCGCGCCGCATTGAGCGCGGTGATGCCGCCGGCGGCACGGCGTGGGACGAGCGAGAAGGCGCGCCGGGCTGCCTTGCAGCGCGCCTGGACCGAGGCGCATCCGGCCGATCGAGCGCATCTGATCGAAACCATCATCAAGAACCGCGACCTGCTCGACGAGGTGCTGCGCGCACTCGGCCTTCAGGACGGCGAGGCATGAAACCGAACCCCCAGCACGGGAGGATGATGTGAGCACGCTTGTTGCCTTGCGTATCAATGACGCTGCCGGTCGGATGGCGACGGCGGTGACGCGGCATAGCCACCTGATGCCGCGGCATGTTGGCGCCGCGCTGCTGGACGAGGTGATGGCGCTGTTCGCGCTGGCCGACGAGGTTTCGGCCGAGGCGGAGCGCAACGCGCCTGGGCGTCCCGCGAAGCAGCGGTGGTGGCAGCGCGGGCGGCGCGCCAGCGATCGGGCGCGCATGGCGGCGCGGGTGGAGGCGGTGGCGCCGCCGCCCCGGCCGAGGCTGTCGGCGGCGCAGGAAGTGCTGGCGGCGTCGCGGGAGACGCATGCGATCGCCGACCTGATCGGGGCGCTGGCGTGGCCGGTGCTGGCGCTGCCGACATCGGCGCGGGCGCGGGATCGGGCGACGATCCTGGCACGGGTGGATGAGATTGCGGCTGGTTTTGGGCGCCGCATGAACGGCGCGAGCACCTGACGATGAGCCGCCGCGCCGCCGCCGTCTCCGTCCAGATGGAGTTGCTGGCGTGGACGCCGCCGGTGGCGCGCGCGCAGTTCGATGAGGTGCGGGGGCGGGCGCAGAGCGTGCCGGCGCGGTTGGCGCGGGCGATCGGGGCGGCGCTGGCGGATGCTGCGGCGCTGGGCATCACGCGCGAGGATGTGGCGCGGCGGATGGGCGAGTTTCTGGGTGAGCGGGTCAGTGTGAACATGCTGAACGGCTACGCCAGTCAGGCGCGGGCGGATCATGTGATCGGGGTGCCGCGATTCCTCGCACTTCTGCACGCGACCGGCGATCGGCGATTGCTGGAATTGCTGGCCGAGCCGATGGGCTGGCGGTGGTGGAAAGCCGCGTGGTCGGGCTGATCGAATTGGCCGCTGTTCAGGACAAACAGGACGAATTGCGGCGCCAAGCGGATGCGATGCGGCGGCGGCTGCGGATGGAGGGGGCGCTGTGAAAACGGGTGATGCAGAACTGGCGTCGCGTGTCCGAATTGCCATCAAAAAAGGAGGCGGCATCCGGGAAGTAGCGCGCGCAAGTGGCATCCCGCTGAGCACCATGTTCAATTATCAACACGGGAACGGTCTCAAACTCGACGCCGCCGTGAGGCTCGCAGAAGCCTGCAATGTCAGCCTTGAATGGCTGGCAACGGCACGGTTGCAGATGGCTTCCGACAAGGCCATCGAATCAATGCCGACGCCACTACCACCACCGATCGCCGGCGACATTGGTGTTGCGTGGGAAAAGATCGACGCGCTGACCGAGATACTGCTGACCGCGATCGAGCAGCTTCAGGCGTTGAAGCGTGTGGTGCGTGCTGTATCAGCCTCCGCCACCGGCGACGCGCCATGAATGCTATTTTCGGCCTGACGAAAAAGCAAAGCTATGATCTGTGGCCGCACGCATACCTACTTCAGCGGAGGCTGAATTTCCTGCTCGATGTCGTAGAGCTAGCAATGCACCGGAACGTATTCAGTGACCACAATACCGGCATCACTGCCCCCGAAGACCAGCGAAATTGGCATTTTATGGGCATCCTGACAGGCCTTCGCCTTGTCGCGGATGACCTGGAAATCGGCTGCCGGATGGCACACAAAAAGCATCTACGCAGGGCATATCTACAATTTCCGCTCTGCGTCCCGTGTCTGGACGCCGCCGACCGGGCATGGAACATGCAAACGATCAGAGATTTTGGCTTTTCCTACAACATCATTTTTGCCGTCGGGTCCGATCTAATCGTGTGTGCCGAAGCCGCACGCAAACTGGAAGATGCACTCGGATATCCGGAGCCATTCAACTATGCAGCCAAGCGTCAGGCGCTGGCGGCACGGGTGGCCCGCTAATGCTGACCAAGGAATGGTTTTCCGACGCTGAAATTGCCGGTCTGAAAGCGCCTGGAATGGCCACTACCGCGCGCCGCGTCCGCGAACTCGCCGACCGCGAGGGCTGGCGCAAAGCGGAACGCGAGGGCACTTGGTGGCGCAAGCGCGCAGGGCGCGGCGCCGGCGTGGAATACCATTGGTCCTTTCTGCCGCCGGCGGTGCAGGCGGCGATTTTCGCAGCGTTTCAGGCGCCGGTGTCTTCCGAACAGGCGCCAGCGACGGCGCAGGCGATCAGCAACGCGACCTTCGCCGATTTCTTTATGCGCCAATCGCAGAAGAAGAAAGACACGGCGCAGCGGCGCCTCGAAATCCTCCAGATGGTCGATGCGCTGATTCTGGCCGGACAGCATGCGACCGTCGCCTGCCAGATGGTGGCGCCGAGCGTCGGGCAGCACTGGAAGACGTTGTGGAACTGGCGCAGCAACATCCGGGTGTGCCGCGACGACGAGAGGATCGCCGCCCTGGTGCCTGAGCATCGCGGATGCAGCCGGACGGCTGAGTGCTCGGTGGAGGCGTGGGATTTCTTCACCGGGTTCTATCTGCGGCTGAGCCAGCCGAGCTTCGCCTATTCCTATCGCGAGACGGCGGCGGCGGCGAAGAAGCATGGCTGGACGGTGCCGAGCGACCAGACGATCCGACGCCGGGTCGATCGGCTGCCAAAGCCGGTGGTGGTGCTGGGCCGCGAGGGCGAAGACGGCCTGCACAAGCTGTTTCCGGCGCTCAAGCGCGACCGCAACGTATTTCGCGCGCTGGAAGCCGTGAACGCCGACGGCCACCGCTTTGACGTGATGTGCGAGTGGCCGGACGGCTATCGCGGACGGCCAATGATGTGCGCGTTTCAGGATATCTATTCCGGCATGATCCTGAGCTACCGCGTCGATCGCACCGAGAATGCTGATTTGGTGCGGCTGGCGTTCGGCGACCTGATAGAGACATTCGGCATTCCGCAGTCTTGCTATCTGGACAATGGGCGCGCGTTTGCGAGCAAGTGGTTGACCGGCGGCATGACGCACCGGCACCGTTTCAAGATCAAGGCGGAAGAGCCTGCCGGGATCATGAAGATTCTCGGCATCGAGGTACATTGGGCGAACCCTTATCGCGGGCAGTCCAAGCCGATCGAGCGGGCGTTTGGCGGTCTATCGGAGACCGTTTCGCGCGATCCGCGGCTTGAGGGCGCCTATACCGGCAAGAACACGACCGCCAAGCCGGCGAATTACGGCAGCCGGGTCATCCCGATCGCCGAGTTTGAGACGGTCCTGGCCGACCGGATGATTGAGCATAACGAGCGTATCGGCCGCGACACGGATGCATGCCGCGGCAAGCTTTCCTTCAAGCAGGCGTTCGAGGCGAGTTTTGCGCAGACCGAAGTGCGTGTAGCCGCGCCGTTCCAGCGGCAGTTCTGGCTGCTGGCGGCCGAAGGCGTGCTGGTCGGGTCGCGCGATGGCGCCATCGAGTTCTACGGCAACCGATTCTGGCATGCCGACCTGCATGGGTTCATGGGCAAACGCGTTGTGGTGCGGTTCGATCCGCAGCAGTTGCATGACGGGCTGTATGTCTACGAGACGAACGGCAAATGGCTGTGCCATGCGCCAGTGATCGAGGCGGTTGGCTTCAATGACACCAGTGCGGCCCGCGACCATGCGCGCGATCAGCGACACTTCAACAAAATGCACCGGGAATCGCTGAAGCTGGTGCGCCGCATGACGCCCGAGCAAGTCGGCGAAGCGATGGCCAAGGCCGAGCGCGCCGAGGCGATGGAGCAGCCGAAGGTGGTGCGCCTGATCTCTGGCGCGCCTACGGGACGACGCAGCAACCTTGCCGAATTGCCGGAGCAGGACCCGGCCGAGATCGCCGATCTGGCGGCGATGCGGCCGTATTACGACGCGCTGGAGCGCGAGCGCGGCCACCTGCGCATCGTGCCGAACGACGACGACTGATCTGACCTGAACGGAGGATGACAATGGGTGAGAGCACGGGACAGACGCCGGAGATGGAGGCGTTGCGGGCGCAGGTGCGCGAGGTGGCGGACGCCCGCAAGATGAGCATCGCCGAGATCGCGCGGCGGTCGGGCGTCGGGTAATCGACGCTGGCGGCGTTCATGAACGGCAAGTATCCGGGCGACAACGAGGGCAAGGCGCAGCAGCTTCGCACCTGGCTGCGCGGGCTGGAGGAGCAGGCGCAGACGGTGGGCAGCCTGCCGGTGCTGCCGCGCTTCGTGCAGACGCCGACCGCCGACACTCTGACGGAAGCGCTGCGCCACGCGCAGTTCGTGCCCGACATGGTGATGATCACCTGCGTTCCGGGCATCGGCAAAACCACCGCCTGCGAGGAATATCAGCGCACCCATTCCAACGTCTGGATGGTGACGGGACTGCCCTCGGCGGCGAGCACGCACGCACTGCTGGAGCGGGTGTGCGGTGTGATGGGGATCACGGAAAACTCCGCCAACCGGCGCACGCCGGCGATCATCCGGCGCGCCATCGGCAGCGATGGCTTGCTGATCATCGACGAGGCGCAGCAATTCGGCATGCCGGCGCTGGAGGAACTGCGCGGCATCCATGATCAGGCGAAGATCGGCGTCGCCTTCGTCGGCAACCCGTTCATCCATGCGCGCATCAATGGCGGCCGGGACAAGCTGGCGCAGCTCAGCAGCCGGGTGGGCATGCGGGTGAACCGCACGCGGGCGCTGGCGACGGACGTGAACATGCTGCTCGACGCCGCCTGCGTGACGGGGCGCGAGGAGCGCGAGCTGCTGCGCGCCGAGGCGAACCGGGCGGGCGGCCTGCGTAACCTGGCGAAGGTGCATCGGGTGGCGAGCATCTTCGCCACGGCCGAGGGCGGTCCGATCACCGCCGAGCATATCAGGCGCGCGAGTGCGCGGCTGCGCGACGCCGCACAGGCGCCGGAGGGCCTGTGATGGCGTGGATGGCGGCGGACGACGCGACGCTGCGCGGGCTGTGGGATGCCGGCATCCCGACGCAGCGCATCGCGGCGCTGATGAAGCGGACGAAGAACGCGGTGATCGGGCGCGTGCATCGGCTGCATCTGCCGGCGCGGCCGTCGCCGATCGGGGCCAGTGCCGCCGATCGACGCGCGGCGCGCGGCGCGGTGCAGCGCGAGCATCCGGCGAATGCGCTGGCGTCGCTGGCCAGCGTGACGGCGGCCAAGCCGGCGGTCGTCAACGGCGGCGGCATGGGCGCGGTGCCAGCGCGGCGCGTGGCGATCCCGCAAGAGTCCACGGCGCCCGCGCTGTCGGCGAGTGCGCGCTGCCAGTGGCCATTTTGGCCCGACGAAGGGCGCGTGCCGCGCCCGCCGCGCTTCTGCGACGCGCCGGCGCGGCTGCGGCGCAACGAGCATGGCGAGGCGGTGGCGTGCAGCTACTGCCCGGACCATGCCGCGCGCGCCTATGTCGAGAGCAGCCGATTTTACGCGACGCCGGGCCAGTTGCGCCGCATGGCGCGGGAGTCGGCGTGATGCTGGCGGTGGTGGGAATCCCGCCGCTCGCCACGCATTTGCGCGGGCTGTCGGCGGCGCTGGCGGCGTCGCACCACTCCGGCGCGCTGGCGCGCGCGGAGCGCAAGCGCATCGCGGCCGATATCGCCGCCATCGCGGAGACGCTCGATCTTCTGGGCGCGCTGCTGCGCGAGCTGGGTGGCGAAACGCCGCCGGCCGGGCTGCCGCCGCTGCTGCGTGCCGTGCCGACCGAGGCTGCCTGACCACGAAGGGAAAAGCGGAAAATGGTGAAGAGTGCGGTGAAGATGAAGACGCAGGCGGCGGCGCGAGTGCCGCAGTCGCGTGACGAGGTGGCGGCGGCGATCGCCGCGATCGGGCGCCATCAGCGCGAGATGGCGCGCATCGAGGCCGCCCTGGGCGATGCTCTGGCGAAGGTGCGCGAGCATTTCGAGGGCGACGCGCAGCCGCACGCGGAGGCGGTGCGGGCGCTGATCATCGGCGTGCAGACGTGGTGCGAGGCGCACCGGTCAGAACTGACCGGCGGCGGTCGCGTGAAGACGGCTTCGTTCGTGTCCGGCGAGGTGCGCTGGCGGATGACGCCGCCGAAGGTGCTGATCCGCGCCGCCGAGGCGGTGATGCAGGCGCTGCGCGACCGGAGGCTGCATCGCTTCATCCGCACCAAGGAGGAGCCGAACAAGGAGGCGATGCTGGCCGACCCGGACGCGCTGTCCGGCATTCCCGGCATCCGCTTCGAGAGCAGCGAGATGTTCGAGGTGCTGCCGTTCGAGGCGACGCTGGCGGAGGTGGTGTCTTGATCTGGGAAGTGCGGCGATGAGCGGGCACGCGGCGCGGGCCGCGCTGGATCGAAAGGCGATGATCGCCAAGCTGCACATCGCCAAGACCAAGCTGGCGCTGAGCGAGGACAGCTACCGCGCGATCCTGATGCGCGTCGCCCGCGTCGCCAGCGCGCGCGACGCGAGCGACGCGCAGTTGCTGGCGCTGCTGGCGGAAATGCGCCGGCTGGGTTTCCGCGACCGGCCGCTTTCGGACAACCCGCAGGTGCGGCTGATCTTCGCGCTGTGGAAGGAGATGGCGCCGTTCGTCGCCGATGCGTCGGACGCGGCGCTGTGTGCCTTCTGCCGCCGCCAGACCGGCATTAGCCGGCCGGAATGGCTGAGTGGGCGGCAGGCCAACCAGTTGGCCGAGGGGCTGAAGGCGTGGCTGGCGCGGGAGCAGGCGAAAGCCGAGGGGGGATCGTGAGCCTCTCCAGCGCGGATATCCTGTTCCTGCGGTCGCTGCCGCGACCGATCATGGCGAAGCATTCTGTCGTGATCGATAACATGCAGTCGAAGACCCTGCGCGCGCGGATCGAGCGGCTTCAGCGGGCGCGCCTGATCCGTGTCGTGGTTGATGCCGAAAGAGCCGTCGGCGATCCACATTCCGCCACCGTATCCCTGACCGACGCGGGGCGCGCGGCGATCGAACAGGCGCCGGCGCGATGAAGCGTCGCCGCCCCGGCCGGATGCCAAGCCACCATTTCCTGGCGTTCGAGGAAGCGGGCCGGGTGGATGAGGCGCTGGCGCCGCAGGGGTTCCGGCTGCTTCCCACCTGCACGGTGCGCGACTGGCGCGGCTATATCACGGCGACCCTGGTCTGGTATCGGCGGATGGACCACACGCAGGCGCAGGTGCGGCTGCGTGTGCGCTGCGCCACGGCCAGCGTGCTGTGACGATGCCGGCCGCCGCCACGCGCCTGGACTGCACGCCGGGGATGCTGCCGGGCGTCGTCCAGGACGTGGCGCGGCTGACCAGTCCGCTGCTGGCGATCCGCTTTGCGCGGCGCTTCGGCAACGCCAAGCTGTATGTGCCGCGGCGCATCGGGGCGGCGCATCCGCTGGCGCGGTGCCTCGGGCCGCGCGGCGCGCAGGCGCTATGCGCGGCGATGGGCGGCGAGACGCATGTGGTGCCGCGGGCCACACCCTTCCTGCGCTGGCTGGACGCGCGGGCGCTGTGCGTGCTGGGGCTGTCGCGCAGCGAGATCGCGGTGCGGCTGGGCATCGGGCCACGCCATGTCCGCAAGCTGCTGGACGGGTTCAGCCCGGACGGCATCGAGACGGATGCGCTGGTGCGCGAGATCGGCCGCCATTATGGCGTCGGGCGCGGGCGCCGCGGCACCCATGCCGGCATCCCCGGCGCGCAGCGCGATTTCGGCTGGCCCAGCGCGCCCGGCGGCATGCGCCTGACATTGCCCTGAAAGCCCGCTTACCGGCGGCTTAGGCGGCCATTACGCCACCTGATCGACGCATCGCCTCGCCGCTACCCTGGCCTCCCAACTGGGGATTTGCCGTGAGCGACAGCAGCAATCCGAGCCTGTGCGACCGCATCTGCGCCATCACCATCGGTCACGAGGGCGACACGCTCGACATGACCCATGGCGATCCCGGCAACTGGACGGGGGGTGCCGTGGGCACCGGGCAGTTGCGCGGCAGCAAGTTCGGCATCAGCGCCGCCGCCTATCCCGACACCGACATCGGCAAGCTGACCCGTGCCGATGCCGACGCGATCTACCGCACCGATTATTTCGTGCCGATCCAGGGCGACAAGCTACCGGCGCCGCTGGCATTGCTGGCGTTCGACGCCGCGGTGAACAACGGCGTGGAGCGCAGCGCCAAATGGTTGCAGGCGGCGGCCGGCGCCATGCAGGACGGCGTGATCGGGCCGGAGACACTGGCCGCCATCGCGGCCGTGGTGGCGACGCGCGGCGGTGCCGCGGTGTGCGCCGAGATGCTGGCGGCGCGAATGGATTTCATGGCGCGGCTGCCGACGTGGAAGCTGTTCGGCGGCGGCTGGTCCCGGCGCCTGGCGATGCTGCCGTTCCAGGCGATGGCGCTGGTGGAGGGGCATTGATGCTGAATGGTCCCGACCCCGACCGATGGGATGATGGCATCGCGCCCGACCCCGGCATGATCCGGGTGCTGGCGGTGTTCGCCGCGATCGCGCTGGCGCTGGCGCTGCTGGGATTGTGGAGTCTGTGGGTGGCGCTGTCATGGGTGCGCTGATCCCGCTGGCGCTGGCCTTCGCGCCGCAGATCGGCGACTGGCTGTTCGGCACCAAGGGCGCGCAGGTCGCCGGCGACGTGGCCCACGCGGTGCAGACGGTGACGGGCACCGTCGATCCCGAGGCGGCGCAGGCCGCATTGGCGGCCGACCCGAAGCTGGCGGCCAGCTTGCGGATCGAACTGGCGAAGATCGGCGCCGCCGCGCGGGCCGAGGCCGATCAGGCAGCGTTGCAGACGCTGGCGGCGGGAATGGCCGACACGGCGAACGCGCGGGCGCAGACCATCGCGCTGGCGCAGGCGCATTCGGCGGCGCAGTGGGGGCCGGTGGTGGTTTCCGTCGTCATCCTGGCGGTGTTCGGCGTGCTGGTGTGGTCGGCGCTGACCACCACCACGGCATCCGGCGCCGGGCCGGTGATGCAGGTGCTGCTGGGGATGCTCGGCACCGGGTTCGCGGGGGTGATCCATTACTGGATGGGATCGTCGGCGGGATCGGACAAGAAGACCGAGCTTTTGTATCGCTCGACGCCGCGTCAAGGATCGCCGTGAACATCGACATCGACTGGACCCGCATGGGCGAGGCGGCGACGTTCGCCGCGATTTCGGCGAGTGCGGCGATGGCGGTGATCCGTGCCCGCCTCGGCCGCGACTTCGCCACGCGCGACGCGCTGGCACATCTGGAAGACCGGCTGGACGCGGTGGAAACCACGCTGCGCGCGGTGCCGACGCAGGCCGATCTGCGGCTGCTGCTGGACCGGGTGCAGAAGGTCGAGACCGGGATCGGCGTGGTGCAGGCCAGCCAGGACGGCATCGCCGACGGCATCAAGCGGCTGGAGCACATGGTCGATCTGCTGCTCCAGCATCAGCTATCGAAGAGTGGAGACGGCGCATGAGCGGCAGCTTCGTGGAACGAAGCGCGAGCGGAGAGGGCTGATGAGTTTCCGCGACGTGCTGGCGGAGGATCAGCGGCTGGTGCTGCTGCGGGCGCTCGCCGAGGTGCCGGGCAACACGCTGAACGAGAGCATCGCCAAGACCGCGCTGGCGCATTTCGGCCACCGCGCGCCGAGCGACGTGGTGCGCGCGCATCTGGACTTTCTCGACCGACACGGGCTGCTACGGATCGAGAGGATCGAGGCGGCGCGCGGCGAGTTGTGGGTGGCGACGCTGACCGTCGCCGGGCTGGATGTGGCCAACGGCAACGCCACGCATCCGGGCGTCGCCCGCCGCATGGCCGTGTGATGACGCGGCCGTCGTCGATCGACCAGTTGCCGGAGGAGGTTCGCACCGAGATCGGCCGGCTGCGGACGCTGGGCTGGACCATCGACCAGATCCTGGAGCAGCTCCGCACGCTGCTGGATCAGGCGCCGAGCCGGTCGGCGGTCGGGCGCCATCTGCAGAAGCTCGACAAGCTGACAGTCTATATCGGGCGGGCGCAGCGGCTTGCGGAAAGTGTGGTGCAGAAGCTTGGCGATGCGCCGGAAAGCCGTTCCGGGCGCCTGAACATCGAGCTGATGCAGAGCGGCATCCTCGATCTGCTGCTGCGCGCGGCCGACGCCGAGGACGGCGAGGTCAGCCCGCTGGGTAGTGCGAAGGAAGCGGCGCTGATGGCCAAGGCGCTGGCCGATCTGGCGCGGGCGCGGCAGTCGGACGCGGACGTGACCTTGCGGCTGAAGCGCGAGCTGGCGGCGGAGATGGAGAAGAAGCTGCGCCAGGTGGAGACGGAAGCCACCGCGCAGGCGATGACGCCGGCCGACGTGCTGGAACGGGTGCGCGCGCTGTATCGCGGGGAGGCGTGAGGTGGAAGCGCCCGATGACGGTCCCCTCGATCCCGGTGTTGTCGAGCGCATCCTGCATCTGATGGCGCGCGGGCTGCGGGCGATGCCGGCCTACGCGCGGGCGATGGAGGATGAGCGGCGCCGGATGGCGGCCAAGGCCGCGGTCAGCCATGGCCGAGCGTGACGCCGAGCGCTGGTATTTCGCGATCTACCGGGGCCGCGTGTGCTGGATCGGGCTGGCGCGGCGCACGCCGTTCCCGCCCGGATGCAACCTGCTGGGGCCGGAGGGTGGACGCTTCGCGTTCGGGGAAAGCCGCGAGGAATGCGTGGCCGAGCTGCGCGCGGCGGTGGCCGCATGACCGCCCTGCTCTACCGCTATCAGCGTCGCTGGCTGGATGACGCATCACGCTTCAAGATCGGCATGTTCGCCCGCCAGACCGGCAAGACCTTCACCACCACGCTGGAGATCGCCGACGATTGCGTTGCCGCTGACCTGATCGGGCGGCGGGTGCGCTGGGTGATCCTGTCGCGCGGCGAGCGGCAGGCGCGCGAGGCGATGGATGAGGGCGTGAAGCTGCATCTGCGCGCCTACGGCATGTCGCTCGATCTGCTGGAGAGTGACGTGCGGCTGAATGACATCACCTATCGTGCCGTCGAGGTCGCCTTTCCGAACGGCAGCCGGATCACCGCATTGCCGGCCAACCCGGATACGGCACGCGGCTATTCCGCCAATGTGTTCCTGGACGAGTTCGCCATCCATGCCGATAGCCGGGCGATCTGGGGTGCGCTGTTCCCGGTGATTTCCAAATCCGGGCTAAAGCTGCGCATCACCAGCACGCCGAAAGGCAAGAGCAACAAGTTTTATGAATTATGGTCCGCTGACGATAAAGTCTGGAGCCGCCATCGGGTCGATATTCACCAGGCGGTGGCGGACGGCCTCGACCGGGATGTCGCCGAGCTGCGCGCCGGGATGGCCGACGATGAACTCTGGCGGCAGGAGTTCGAGCTTGAGTTCCTCGACGAGGCCGGCGCCTGGATCACCTTCGACCTGATCACCGCGGCCGAGGATGCGGCGGCGGGCAGGCCGGAGGCGTATCAGGGTGGCCCCTGCGTGATCGGCAACGACATCGCGCGGCGCAACGATTTGTGGGTGGCCTGGGTCGGCGAGATCGTCGGCGACGTGATCTGGACGCGCGAGATCGTTACCAAACGCGGCGCCAGCTTCGCCGAGCAGGACGCGGAGATTGCCCGGCTGATGGGCGCCTATCGCGTCGAGCGGCTGGTGATGGACCAGACTGGCATGGGCGAGAAGCCGGTGGAGGACGCCAAGGCACGCTACGGCGCCGGCCGCGTGTTCGGCATCCAGCTTGTCGGCGCGGCGCGGATGAATGTGGCGACGGTGGCCAAGCAGCGGTTCGAGGACCGGCGGTTCCGCATTCCGGCCGGCGATCCGGTGCTGCGCGCCGATCTGCACAAGATCAAGAAGGTCAACAGCGAGGCGGGGCTGCCGCGGCTGGTCGCCGATCGCGATGGCGCCGGCCATGCCGACCGCGCCTGGGCGGCGTTCCTGTGCGCCGCGGGGGCCGATCCGTTCATCACGTCGCCCGATACCGGGCTGCTGGATTTCTTCCGCGCCCAGGCGGCGGCGCTGGCGGCGCGCAAGGCACAGGGGGCAACACCATGATGGACGACGAGGATGGCGGCCGCGTGGCGCTGGCCGAGGCCGGCGCGCTGCGGGCGGTGCTGAAGAAGCTGGCCGATCTGTGCTGGGCGCCGAACCATCCGCATCGGTCGTTCGTGCGCAAAATGCTGATGATCGACCTCGCCGGCATCAGCGAATGGGAACGCTATCAGGTGACATTGCTGGCCTGGGCGTTCCGCGCCGAGTTGCCGCCCCATCTGCGGCCGAAGATCAACCCGCATGACCCGCTCAGCCCCGACCGGGCGCGCATGGAGGCGGCGGCGAGCGTGCCGGGCGGCAGGTTGCCGGCATGAGCGGATCGAACAAGGCGCCGGGCGTGCTGGCGCGCATCGGGCAGGCGGCGAGCTATGTGTTCGGGGGCACCAATGCCGGGTGGTTCCCGCCGCTGGCGCCGCCGCCGCCGCTGGCGCCGACGGAGACGGCGGGACGGCAGTTCGACTACCCGACCGGCGTCAACATCAACACGCTGCCGCGCGCCGACGAGGCGATCGGGTTTCCCGAGTTGCGCGCGCTGGCCGACAATTACGACCTGCTGCGGCTGGTGATAGAGACGCGCAAGGATCAGCTTGCCAATCTGAACTGGACGATCCAGCCGCGCGACAAGAGCCGGCTCAAGCGCGACGATCCGCGCATCGCGGCGATCCGCGATTTCCTGGCCTACCCGGACCGCGAGCATGCGTGGGACCAGTGGGTGCGGATGCTGGCCGAGGACATGCTGGTGATCGACGCCGCCAGCCTGTTCGTGCGGCGCACGCGCGGCGGCGCGCCGTATGCACTCGACCCGATCGACGGGGCGACGATCAAGCGGGTGATCGACGAGTGGGGGCGCACGCCGATGGCGTCGGAACCGGCCTTTCAGCAGGTGCTGAAGGGCGTGCCGGCGGTGAACTACACCACCGACGAGCTGCTCTATCTGCCGCGCAACGTGCGGACCAACCGCATCTACGGCTACTCGCCGGTCGAGCAGGTGGTGATCACCGTCAACACCGGCATTCGCCGCCAATTGCACAAGCTCGAGTTCTACACGGCGGGCAGCGTGCCCGATGCGCTGGCCGGCGTGCCGGCGACCTGGACGACGCAGCAGATCGGTGAGTTCCAGCAATACTGGGACGCGCTGCTGAGCGACGACACGGCGGCGCGGCGGAGGCTGCGGTTCGTGCCGGGGGACCTGGCCAAGGGCTTTCACCAGACCAAGGAAGCGGCGCTGAAGGACGATTATGACGAATGGCTGGCGCGCATCGTCTGCTACGCGCTGTCGGTGTCCAACCAGTGGGCGATCAAGATGATGAGCCGCTCGACGGCCGAGACGGCCGGCGCGCAGGCGCAGAACGAGGGGCTGGAGCCGCTGAAGGCGTGGGTGAAGTCCGCCATCGACCGGGCCTTGGCGCAGGTGTGGAAGGCGCCCGACCTGGAACTGGCGTGGCAGGAGGAACAGGCGGTCGATCCGGCGCAGCAGGCGGTGGTGGCGAACACCTATGTCCGTGTCGGCGCGGTGACGATCAACGAGGTGCGCGCCGACCTGGGGAAAGACCCGATCGAGGGCGGCGACGAGCCGCTGCTGTTCTTCGGCTCGGGCGTGGTGACGCTGCGCGAGGCGCTGGCCGGCGGTGGCGATGGCAGCGGGCCTGGTGCGACCCCGGACCCGGCTGCCGATCCGGCGGCGACGGCGCGGGACGTGACGCACCCGGCTGGCATCGATGCCGGGCCGATGGAGAAGTTCGCGCGGGCGACGCTGGACCATGAGGGCACGCTGACCGGCGTGTGGTCGCATTTCCTGGCAGGCGCGGCGCCGGGGATTGCCCGCGGCGTGGCGCGGGCGGCGGGGCGCGCCGGACGGATGGCCAAGGCGGCCGGCGATGATCCGACGCCGCCGGCCGAGGACGAGCCGGAACCGGAAGAGCCGGAGCCGGCGCCATCAAAGCCCGTCATCCCTGATGGAGGGATAGAGGGTGCGGCGGAAGCGGCGGCGGCGTTGCTGCCGGGCGGCGAGACGCCGATCGCCACGACGGCCGCGCCGGCGGAGGAAGGTTCGGGCGCGCTGGTGTCGCCCGAGATGCTGGCGCCGGCGACGGCGCAGGGCGAAGCGGCCGAGGCGGCGATCGGCGATGATCTCGGTGCCGCGATCGAGGATACGGTGGCGTCGGCCGGCTGGGATGCGGTGGAGACGGCGACGGCCGGGGTTCTGCGGCAGGCTGCCGTCGATGCGGCCGGCAACGGCATCGCGGAAGTGGGAAAATTCGTGGCCGGGATCGGCACGCAGGACATGACGCGGCTGGCCTTCCCGGACGCGGTGGCGTGGGCCGAGGCGCATGCCGCCGAGCTGGTGCGCGGCGTCGCCGCGACCACGGCGGATAATCTGCGCGCGCTGGTGGCGCAGGCCGAGCGGGAGGGCTGGAGCGTCGCGCGGCTGCAAACGGCGATCGAGGGCAGCACCAGCTTTTCCGCCGAGCGGGCGGCGCTGATCGCGCGCACCGAGCTGGTGCGGGCAAGCAACCAGGGCAGCGTGATCGGCTGGCGGGCGACGCAGGCGCGGACCGGGACGGAAATCCGCAAGCGCAGCAAGCTCGGGATGAACGAGAATCACTGCGTGGTGTGCATCGCGGCGATGGCCGAGGGCGCGATCGGGCTGGAGGACAGCTTCGTTTCCGGCTTCGTGCCGCCGTATCATCCGAACTGCTACTGCCTGGTGCTGCCGGTGGTGGGCGCCCGGATGGCCAAGTGCGCGCCCGACCAGCCACGCGACGGCAACGGGCGCTGGGCGGCGACAGGCGGCGGCTATGACGCGGCGGCCGAGATCACCCGGGGAGCTGCCGCGATGAAGCAGGTGATCGACGGGCACGCGGACGTGCATGAGGCGATGGACGCGCCGGGACTTGGCCGCGTGGCGTTCGTCTGGGGGCAGCCAGGCAATGCCGGAAAGGGGTTCGCGGGCGGCTATGGCATTTCGCATGTCGTTGCCAAGCACGGCCAAGGATCGGCGATGCGCGTGCCGGAGACGATCGCGCGCGGCAAGCGGACGGACCGGCCTGATGGCGCCGTGGAATTCCAACGCGGCAAGGATATGGCGGTGCTGACGCAAGGCGGCCGAGGGCCATCGCATCATTGGGTGCTGACAGCTTACGTCTTGGCACGGCGATGAAAGGCGCCCCGGCGGTGCGGTTTGGGGTAATCCCGTGCCGTCCTACGCACGACATCCTTCCGTTGGTAGCGGATGGCGTGGGAGCGGGGCAATGCAGGTTTGGCATCGCCGATGGCGGCGAGCAAGGGGAACGATAATGGACAATGATCGGGAACTGGCAATCGGCTTCGCGCTGAACGGCCGTGATATGCGCTATATGAGCGCCGAACGGGTCATCGAGGATGCACAGATGTATCGCGACTTTCTTCGCGCGCATCGCGGTGCAGATCACGCCGGGCTGCCGCCCCGCAATGCGCCAGTGAAAATGCGCCAGTGAAGCGGAAGGCGCCCACGGCCGCTGCGCCCGGAACATCTGCGAAAGATGCTCCGGGCCAATTCCTGCTGACGAAGGACGAGCCGTTTCTTGTGCTGGCGCGTCCCAAGCCGTGGCTTTCGTTGAGGCCGAATGGAAGTCGTTCGGCGCCCCCGCGGCGTGTTTCACCCGCACAAAAGCGCCAAGCCGTTTACGAGGAAAATAAGCGGCTGGCGCAAGAGGCGGAAAGGAAGGCGGCACGTCGCGTGGCCACGGCCGCATCTGCTTACCCGGATGCGGTAAACTGCCGCAGCCGCGGCTTTTGTAACCCAATCGAGGACCGGATATGCGGCCGGTGCGCGGAATGGCTGCGGCCGGTCTGATCGTCGGCGAACGGCTGCGGTCGGCACGCATCCGCGCACGGTTCAGCCAATCCGAGGTCGCGCGCTTCATGCGTGTGACCAAATCGAAGATCGTCGGGTGGGAACGCGGCGCGATCCAGCCGTCGCCCGACGAGGCGGTGCGACTGGCGCGGGTGCTGAGTGTCGATCCGGCATCGCTGTTTGGGCGTGCAAACCTGACGTGGATGGGGCTTGATGAAGCAACGGCGAATCTGGCCGCGCGGGCATTCCCTTCGGCACCGGCGCCTCGCGGCGCGCTACGCGGGCATGGGCAGCACCCGCCTCCGCGCCTCGCGCCGGTGAGATGCGGCCGCTGTGGCAGGTGGATCGGGCTGCGGGCAGATGGATGCGGCGGTTGTCCCGCAACATCCCCACAGGCTGCATAGGACGGGTCGAGTATCGGTTTTTCGGCCCCAAGGGGTACCGAGTAGCGGGCTGTCCGTCAGGCGCCTGTAGCGCCGCAAATCTGGCACCTCACACATCCGCGATCCGGGGGCGCTCAAGCCGCCTGACCCGCCACCTTATTCTTCTGCATTCTGGCCGCCATCGACGGAGGCCGCCAGTCACATGTCGTTCATCCCGCTCAGCCGGGTCGAGGAAGGCGAGAGGCTCGTCTGGGGGTTCCTGGACGAGACGCCCGACCGCGACGGCGAATGCTTCGACTACGCCAGCTCCAAGCCGCATTTCCAGCAATGGTCGGCCAGCGTGCGCGAGGCGTCGGGGGGCAAGAACCTCGGAAACATGCGTGAGATGCACAGCCGCGCCGCCGCCGGCGGCCTGGTCGATATCCAGTTCGACGACGCCAACAAGCGCATCGCGCTGTGCGGGCGTATCGTCGATGACGGCGCCTGGGCCAAGGTGCGGGCCGGCGTCTATACCGGGTTCAGCCCCGGCGGGAAGCTCGATCGCTTCCGTGCCGGCGGCCAGCGCCGCTACACCGCCAAGCCGACGGAACTGTCGCTGGTCGATCTGCCGGCCAACCCGAACGCCACCTTCACCATGCTGAAGGCGGCGGGCGGCGAGGAGAGTGTTTCCTTCGTGCCGACGCCCGAAAGCGACGATCCGGTCGCGGTGGCGGAACGCCTGGCTGGCGCAGGCACGCGCATTGCGTTCGCCGGCGAGGTGCTGGCGCTGGGCGCCGGCACGCTGGCCAAGATGTGGGGTGCCAGCGACGATCTGCCCGAAGATGAGCGTCTGGAGAAGCGGGCCTTCAGTTCGGCCGAGCGCAAGAAGCTGGCCAAGGACGGCAAGGCGCTCCCGGACGGCAGCTTCCCGATCGAGACGAAGGCCGACCTGGAAGCGGCGATCCACGCCATCGGGCGGGCCAAGGATCAGGACGCGGCGAAGCAGCACATCATCGAGCGCGCGAAGGCGCTGGATGCGACCGATCTGCTGCCGGATGGCTGGCTGCCGAAGGACGGCGCCTCCGCGCCGATGGCCAAGGGCCTGTTCACCGTCTCCTGCCTGTCCGGGCTGATCGCGCAGCTCGCCGACATCGCCGAGGGCGTGACCGCCGAGGCCGCCGCCGAGGCGGATGGCAGCGACCTGCCGGCGGCGCTGGCGGACTGGATCGCGCAGGGTGCCGAGATTCTCACCAGCATGGCGAGCGAGGAAAGCGGCGAGGCGGTGGCGCGGCTGCGCGCCGCCGTGACCGCGCTGCCGGCGATGACCGAGGCCGAGGCGCCGGATGGCGGCATGGCGAAGATGGCCGGCGCGATGACCTCCCGCATGGTGAAGATGGCCGGGCAGATGGCCGGGCTGCGCGAGGATTTGGGTGCCGCGACAGCGCGCGAGGCGGCGCTGCTGGCCGAGGTGACGAAGCTGCAAGCCCTGCCGGCGGCGCCGAAGGGGCGGCTGCGGGCGGTTGGCAAGGGCGATGACATCGCGCCGGCCGATCCGCGCGACAGCGCCGAGGAAGCCGCCATCGCCGCCATGCCGGACGGTTTCGACAAGGCCGTCGCTCTCCACCGCATTGGGCTGCGTCGCGCAGTCCGCACCACGCACTGAGGGAAACCGCATGTCCATCATGACCCGCGTGACGGCGGACAGCATCGAGCTGGTCCGCGCTACGCTTGCCGACCCCAACAGCATGCTGAAAGCCGCCGGCTGGTCGCAGCCGACCGGTGCCGCGACGCTCGGCATCCAGGGCTACGACCTGGAAGTGCCGGCGAAATCGCTGTTCCCGGTGATCACGCCGCTGCGTAACAAGATCGCCCGGCGCACCGCCGGCGGGGGCGCGCAGGCGAACTGGAAGGCGTTCACCGGCATCAACGTGCAGAACCTCGATGCCGGCGTGTCGGACGGCAACCGCGGCGGCATCGTCACCAGTTCGACGGCCGACTACTTCGCCGCCTTCCGGCAAGTCGGGCTGGAGGATTTCGTGACCTGGGGCGCGCAGCTTTCGGCCGGCGATTTCATCGACCTGCGGGCGCGGGCGCAGACCAATTTGCTGTGGGCGCTGATGATCGCCGAGGAGAAGCTCGACCTCGGCGGCAATACCAGCCTGCAACTCGGGCAGCCGGGGGCGCCGTCGCTGGCGGCGCTGACGACCGGTGGCGCGCTGGGGGCGACGGCGACGATCAGCGTCATCGTGGCCCCGTTGAGCCTGCAAGGCTATTTCAGCGCGACCGTCGCCGGCGGCGTGCGCGGGCAGGTGACGCGCACGAACGCGGACAACAGCACCGACACCTATGGCGGGGGCACCGGCCGCCCGAGTGCCAACGCCACCGTGGTGACGAGCGCCGGCAACACGAACAGCGTGACGGCGGCGGTGGCGCCGATCGC
Organism: Pseudomonadota bacterium; assembly: GCA_021845985.1. Lineage (GTDB taxonomy): Bacteria > Pseudomonadota > Alphaproteobacteria > Acetobacterales > Acetobacteraceae > JAFKFJ01. The sequence goes on from JAJZES010000043.1 coordinate 157,209, forward strand.
CGGCGCGTTCGGCTACGCCTGGTTCTGGGGTCCGGCGGGCGCCGAGGTGCTGGGCGCGATCACCACGCTCAACAGCACGGTGATCACGGCGAACGCGGCGGGCACGCAGCTCGCCTCCAGCCTGACGGCCGATTACAGCACCAATGGCCTGGTCTATGACGGGCTGCTGACGCAGATCGCCAAACCGGGCAGCGGGTCGTATGTCGCGATCCAGCCGACGGGGTCGGCGGGGGCAGGCACGCCGCTGACCGCCGACGGCGTCGGCGGCGTGGTCGAGATCGACGCGGCGCTGCAATCGTTCTGGGACAATTACCGGCTGTCGCCGGACTGCATCTGGGTCAACAGCCAGGAGCAGCGCAACATCACCAAGAAGGTGCTGGACAGCGGCAGCAACGGCGCGCAGCGGTTCATGATCCAGGTCGATCAGGGCGAGGTGAAGGGCGGCGATCTGGTGGTCGCCTACCTCAACAAGTTCAGCATGGACGGCGCCAAGCCGCTGCCGGTGAAGCTGCATCCAAATTTGCCGCCGGGCACGCTGATGTTCCAGAGCGACACGCTGCCGTATCCGCTGGCGGGGATCGATGGCGTGCTGGTCAAGCGCCTGCGGCAGGATTACTGGGCGCAGGAATGGCCGATGCAGAGCCGGAAATACGAATACGGCACGTATTTCGATGGCGTGCTGCAATGCTACGCGCCGTTCGCGCTCGGCATGATCACCAATATCGGGAACGGCTGAGATGGCAAAGGACGCACCGGCGCCGGTGAAGCTGCATGCGGCGGGGCTGCATGCGCTGACGATCGGCGACGCCACCTATCGCGCCGACAAGGACGGCATGATCGAGGTGGCGCACCACCACGCCGATCTGGCGGTCAGCCACGGGGCGCGGCGCGAACCGGCACCGGCCGTGACGCCGGCGCCCGACCGGATCGGCGCGCTGGAGGCGCGGGTGGCGGCGCTGGAAGCCCGCTTCGGCGGCAAGAAGCCCGGCTGATGGCCGACCAGCTCACCACGCTCGCCGATGTCACGACCTGGCTGCGCTACACGCCGGACGCGAACGACACGGCGCTGCTGACGCGGCTGATCTCGGCGGCCAGCGCCTATGTCGAGACGTGGTGCGGGCGCACATTCCTGTCGGCGAGCTATGACCAGTTCTACGACGGCACGGGCAAGCGGCTGCTGGTGCTGAACAACAGTCCGGTGAGCGCGGTGGCCAGCGTGACGGTGAACGGGCTGGCGATCCCGGCCGAGCCGGCGCCGGTGCCGGGATTGCCGCAATCGGGCTTCCGGTTCACCGATACCGCGGTGATCCTGGACGGCTATACGTTCGCGCGCGGGCTGGCGAACGTGGAGGTGGTCTATACCGCCGGCTTCGCCACGGTGCCGGCAGATGTCGAGCAGGCGGTGATCGATCTGGTGGCGCTGCGCTACCGGGAACTGGATCGCATCGGCATGTCGAGCCAGGCGATGGGCGGCGAGACCACCGCCTTCACCATCCGCGACATGCCGCCGCAGGTGACGACGATCCTGTCGGCATGGAAGCGCATCGTGCTGATGGCGCTGCCGAAATGAGCGCGACCGTCGATGCATCCGGCCTGGACGGCGTGCTGATCTATCTGGAGAAGCTGGCCGCGACCACCGGCGAGCGGCTGGCGGCGGCCGTCGAGATCGAGGCGATCAAGACGGTCGCGGCGGTGGTCGATACCAAGCTGTCCGGGCAGGTGCTCAACCAGCGCACGGGACGCTTGGCATCCTCCATCCATCAGGTGACGGAGCGGACGGGCAATTCGGTGATCGCGACGGTGGGCACCGATGTCGTCTATGCCCGCATCCATGAATATGGCGGGACGATCGTGCCGAAAGTGGCGAAGGCGCTGCGTTTCGTCATCGGCGACAAGACCATCGTGGCGAAGTCGGTGACGATGCCGCAGCGCAGCTTCCTGCGCTCCACGCTGTCCGACCGCGAGCAGGACATCCGCGCCGCGCTGGCCGTGGCCGTGGCGGGTGCGGCATGAGCGCGAGCCGGGAGGGCTGCTACGCGGCGCTGTTCGCGCTGCTCGGCGCAACACCCGGCATCGCGGTGGCAAGCCGCAAGCTGAAGCTGCTGGTGGAGGTGAACAACGCCGAATTGCCGGCGCTGTTCATGCAGGTCGATCGGCAGACGGCGGCGCAGAAGCCGGGGACGCCGGCGCAGCGGCGGCTGATGGCGCTGGTCTATCTGTATGCCGCCAATCCCGATCCCAACGGCGTCGCCAGCACCGCGCTGAATGGCCTGATAGATGCGGTTGAGACGGCGCTTATGCCGGCGCCGGCGGCGCAGGTGCAGACGCTTGGCGGGGTGGTCGCGCATGCCTGGATCGACGGCGCGATCGAGGTTTACGAGGCGCCGAAGGGGCAGCGGGCGGCCTCGGTGATCCCGGTGATGATGTTGATGCCGTAAGGCATTTGGACCCACCTGACAGGAACCAACGATGGCACAATTCAGTTTCGGCAGCGGGCAGGTGTTCGGGGTTCGCACCGACATCGCCAACCAGTCCCCCGTGGCGCTGGGCGTGTTGCAGGATATCCAGGTCGATTTCCAGGGCGACCTGAAGGAGCTGTATGGCTTCAATCAGTTCCCCGTCGCGGTCGCGCGCGGCAAGACCAAGATCACCGGCAAGGCGAAGTTCGCCCGGATGAACGGGGCGCTGTTCAACAGCCTCTATTTCGGCCAGACGCTTTCCACCGGGCAGACGCTCACGTCGCTGTCGGAGCCCGGAACGGTGCCGGCGGTGACGACGTTCACGGTGACGGCGGCGAATGGGGCCGATTTCATTGCCGATCTCGGCGTCGTCTATGCCGTGACCGGCTTGCCGCTGGCCCGCGTGACCGGGGCGCCGACGGCGGGCGGGCAGTATTCGGTGACGACTGGCGGCGTCTATACGTTCGATACCGCCGACGCGAGTGCCGCCGTGCTGCTGAACTACACCTATTCCAGCGCCACCAGCGGCACCCTGATCGCGATCGAAAATCTGCCGATGGGCACCGTGCCGAACTGGGCGGCGACGTTCACCAGCACGTTCAACGGCAAGGCAATCACACTCGGCTTGAACGCCTGCGTGTCCAACAAGCTGGCGCTGCCGACCAAGCAGGACGACTGGACCATCGCCGAACTGGATTTCATGGCGCTGGCCAACGCGGCGGGCAGCGTCGGCTACCTGTCGCTGGCGGAGTAGCCGTCATGGCGGTGATCGTGACGATCGGCGGCGAGCGCCATGTGCTGCCGCCGCTCACCTTCGCGCGGCTCAAAGCCGCATGGCCGCTGATCGAGCGCGGGCGCGAGCCGCTCGACCGGCTGCAACGCACCGATCTGTCGCTTTCGATCATCGCGCCGATGCTCGGCACCGATGCCGACGCGCTGGCGGAGATGCTGCTGGCGACCGAGATGGAGGGCGTCATCGCCGCCATCCCGGCGATCCTGGCCGAGGGCGGCCTGATCGTGCTGGAGGGCAATCCCTCGGGGGAAGCGGAGGCCGGCTCGACGCCGGCCGCATCGACGACCTGATCGCCGAACTGGTCGCCTTCGGCTGCGGCGGTTGGCGCGAGGTGAGCGAGCACATGGGGCTGCACGAATACGCCGCGATGCAGCGCCACTGGGCCGACCATCCGCCGGTGGCGCTGATGGTCGCGGCCTATCTCGGCATCAAGCCGCGCGCCAGGGCTGACAGCCGCGCGGGCGACATGGGCGAGCTGGCGGCGTTGTTCGGTGCCAAGCAGGGCCAGCGCGCGGTGATTCGATGAGCGGCACCGACACCGTCAGTATCACCATCGGCGCCAACGCGACCGATTTTCAATCGGCCTGCCAGTCGGCGGCGGCGCAGATGGCGGCGTTTCGCGACCAGGTGACGCAGTTCGCCAACACACTGACGGCGGCGAACGGCCGGCTGACGATGACGACGGCGGCGACGCAGGCGATGCGGACGGCCAGCACGCAGGCGACGGCGGCGCTGGCCGCCGCCTCCGCCGCCGCCGCGCAGAGTGCCGCCGGCTACCAGCAGATCATCGACGCCAGCACCGGCGTCGGGCGCAGCTTCTCCAGCGCCGAGGCGAGCGCGGAGGTGTTCCGCCGCGCGCTGGGCGACGCCAGCAACGGCACCAAGGAACTGCGCGGCGCCTTCGTCGAGGCGGGGTCGGCGGCCGGCCACGCGATGCACGGCACCGCCGGCATCACCCGCGAACTGATCGTGATGGGCCACGAGGCGGTCAGCGGCCGGTTCAGCCGTATCCCCGGCAGCCTGATGGTGCTGGGCGAGCGGATGGGATCGCTGAGCCTCGCCACGATCGGCTGGGCGGCGGCGATCGGGGCCGCGGTGTATGCCGTCTATGAGCTGGCGTCGGCGTGGATGCAGACCGAGGCGTCGGTGCAGGCGGCGCATGGCGCGATGGTGTCGATGCGGACGCTGGACGCCAGCAGCGACGCGCAGACGCGCGGCATGATCGCCGATCTGCGCGATAAGTGGAACATGGGCCGAGGTGCCGCCGGTGAGATGGCGCAGGCGATCGGCTCGCTCGGTGGCCCTGCCGCCGGGTTCAAGACGCAGATCGAGAGTGCCGCGGCATCATTGCAGACGCTGCGCGCTGGCGAGGAGGGGATCGGCGGCAAGCTGGTGACGGCGTTCGACCAGGGCACCGCGAGCGCGCTGCGGTTTGCCGTGGCGAACCACCTGATCGACGAGAATCAGCGCGAATCGGTGGCCGAGATGGTCGCCGCCGGCGACAGCGTCGGCGGCATGTCGCGGCTGCTGGAGACGCTGGCGGCGAATTACGGCAAATCCGGTCAGGCCGCCGTCCAGGCCGGGCGTGACGCGCATCAAGCCGCCCTGACCAACGCGCTGAACGCCGCCGCCCTCGGTCCCGATGTCGGCGCGATGCCGGGCACGATGGAGCCGGTGAAGTCGCCGCTGGAGCGCATGCCGCAGCAGGCGCCGAAGGCCGCCGACCCGGCCGAGCAGGATCAGGACGCGCTGCTGAACCGCACCAACGCCGCGCTGCGCGAGCGGCGGCAATTGCTGACCGAACTGCAGATGGCGCAGGCGGCGCAGGCGCGTGGCGCGGTCGGCGCCGATGAGGCGGTCGCCACCATCGAGGCCAAGCTCGCGACGGTGCATACCGTGACCGAGCAGCAGGACCACGCGGCGACGCTGGCCGGCTTGCAGGCCGATCTGGCGGCGGCGCACGACAATGCGGCGCAGCGCGTGGCGATCGAGCAGAAGATCGCCGCCGAGACCGCGCGCTATGAGGGCGCGAAATCCACCGCCGCCATCGCCGCCAACACCCAGGTAGCCGCGGCGCAGCGTGCGGCATCGGACCAGGCGCTGCAACTGAAGCTGGCGCAGTTGTCCGGCGAGGAAGCGGCGGCGCACGGCTCGGTCGCGGCCGAGATCGCGGTGGAGGACCAGAAGCTCGCCGTGCTGCGCGCGGCCGGCCGCGAAGGCACCGTGGAATACCAGTCCGAACTGAACCGGCGCGCGGCGCTGGAGCGCCAGGCGGCGGACCAGGCGACGCAGACGAAGCTGCGGACGCTGCGCGCGGCGCAGGAGGCGGCGCAGGGCGATCTGGGCAAGCAGGCGGCGATCCAGGATCAGATCGTCGCCGTGGTGCGCGAGGCGGACGGCGCCGAGAGCGCCGACTTGGCGCAGGCCGTCGCCAAGCGCGACCAACTCCGCCAGGAGGAGGCGCGGCAGGCGGCACGCGAGGCGATCCAGCAGCTTGAGGACAAGCGGCGGCTGTTGCAGGAAAACACGCAGCCACAGATGCGCCATGTGCAGACCTCCGTGCAGGAGGGCGACACCAGCATCGCCAGCGCGCGGGCGCAGCAGGTGGCGATCCTGCAAGCCTATCAGCAGGGTGCCGCGGCGATCCTGGCCGAGGAGCAGCAGAAGGCGGCCGGTATCACCGCGCTGTCCGAGCAGGTGGCGCAGCGGCAGGCGCAACTGGCGCAGCAGACGGCGCAGCAGATCACGGCGATCAACGACCGTGCCGCCGAGCAGACCTATCGCGCGTGGGAAGTGACGACGCAGCAGGTCGCCAACAGCTTCGCCAACGAGGCCGGCAGCGTGCTGCGCGGCCAGCAGACGCTGGGCAACGCGCTGGAGCGCATCGGCATGCGCTACCTGGAGCAGGCGCTGGCCTGGGGGCTGCAACGGGTGCTGATGTGGACCGTCGGCGAGGCGCAGATGCTGATGGCGACGATCACCGGCACGGCGGCGCGCACCACGGCCGAGACGACGGGGGCGGCGGCGACGCAGGCGACGACGGCCGCAACCGCGATCGCCGGCGTGGAAGCCAAGGCGGCGGATGCGGCGGCGGGCGCCTATTCGGCGATGGCGAGCATTCCGTATGTCGGGCCGGCGCTGGGCGCTGCCGCGGCAGCCGCGACCTATGCCGCGGTGATGGCCTATGGCGTGATGTTTTCGGCCGAGCGCGGGTTCGGCACGGTGCCGTTCGACGGCGCGGTGACGGCGCTGCACAAGAACGAGATGGTGCTGCCCAGCGCCTATGCCGACGTGATTCGCGGCATGGCCGCGCCGGGCGGCGGGATGCCCGCCTTCCAGGCACCGGGAAGTGCCGCTTCACTGGCCGCCAGAGGCGCGGGCGCTTCGGCCGGCGGCGGCGCGATGCACCTGCATTACAGCCCGACGATCAACAGCGCCGAGCCGCGCAGCCTGTCGGCGATGCTGAGCAGCGAGAGCGGCAGCATGCGGCGGTGGTTTCAGAATGAAATGCGAAACGGAACGCTGGGGAGATAGGCGATGGCGCTGATCTGGTATGAGGGGTTTGATGAATTGCCGTCCGGGAATGCCATGAGCGGCCCGCTGCTCGGATTGCTGTCATCACTCGGTGTGACGGCCTTGGACCTTGGCGCCATCTCCGGTACAGCCAATATCGTGGCGCCCGGCCGTTTCGGCGCCAATTGCATGCAGATGATATCCGGTAACGTCTCGTCTCCCCAGATTGCGATGCTGATGCCCTCAAACATGGCCAGCGGTTTTGTTGGCTTCGCATTGAACCGGAGCTCCTGGAACGGCGCCCAGACGGTCACATTGCAGGACATCACCGGCAACGCCGCCCAATGCAGCATCCAGTTCGGAGCCAATGGGATAATCAGCGCCTATGACGGCAGCGGCAATTTGCTGGGGCAATCCGCCGCCCTCGCCTATGCCGCATCGACCTGGAACTACATCGAGATCGGCGCCACCATCGCGCCTGGTGCCAGCGGCGGCGCACTGGCCGTTCGCGTCAACACGGTGCCGAAGCTGACGCTGACGAACGTGGCGACGCAGAAAACCGCGAACGCATGGTTCAATCAGCTCATTTTCACCGAGGCGCCAAGCTCCTACACGACCGACCTGATCGACGACATGTATCTGTGCGACGCGACCGGCGCCGCGCCCTACAACAGCTATCTCGGCAATGCGCGCGTGCAGTTCCTCAAGCCGGGCGCACCGGGCGCGAGCACTCAGTTCACGCCCAGCAACACGGCGGAGGCGAACTGGCAGAACGCCGGCAACGCCAATGTCGATGACACGCTGTACGTCTATGCGGCGACGGCGGACGATGAGGACGATTACACGGTCGCGCCGATGGCCAGCCAGCCGACGATCTGGGCGGCGCGCGTGAAGGTCGCGGCACGGCAGGACGATGCGACGCAGCGGTTCATCGAACCCTGTCTGATTTCGGCGGGAACCGAGGTGCGTGACGCGGCGGTGGCACTGACGCAGACCTATACCTGGGTCGCCGGCGCCATCCACACCGTCGATCCGCACACCGGCTCGGCGTGGACCTATACCGCCATCAATGCGGCACAGGTTGGTGTCAACCTCAGCACATGAGCACTATCCACGTCCCGCTGATCGGCGCCGAGGCTGCCACCGGCGGCACGGCCCATGCGCGCGTGCCGCTGGCCGGCGTGGAGGCGGCGACCGGCGGCACGGCCCATGCGCGGGCACCGCTGGTCGGACTGGAGGCGGCGACGGGCGGCAACTCGCGCGCGCGCATCCCGCTGCTTGGCGTCGAGTTCCTCTCCCTCGTTCCAGGACCACCACCCGGCATGGGCACGCAAATCTTCCCCAATCTCCCCGGCCTCGGCTGGTCGGTCCACAAGAAGCCGAATTTCTCCACCCGCGTCGCCACCCATCAGGGCGGCCGAGAAATCCGCGCCGCCCAGCAGCAATGGCCGGTGTGGGATTTCTCGCTGACCTTCGAGGTGCTGGCCTCCAACGCCGCGACGCCGGGTGCGGGAGCGCTGAGCCTGCAAGCCCTGATGGGGTTCTTCCTGGCGCGGCAGGGCAGCTTCGACAGCTTCCTGTTCCAGGACCCGACCGACTGCCAGGTGACGGGCGGCCAGATCGGCGTGGCCGACGGCGTGACCACCATCTTCACGCTGAGCCGCAGCCTGGTCAGCCCCTACGACACGTTCTTCGAGCCGGTGGGCTTCGTGTTCAGCAACCAGCTTACTGGCGTCTATGTCAATGGCGTCGTGCAGGCGACGTCCGGCTACGCGCTGACCGAGCCGAACACGCTGACCTTCGCCACCGCCCCGGCCGCCGGCGCCGGCACGATCAGCGCCGATTTCAGCTTCTACTTCTCCGTCCGCTTCACCGATGACGTGGAGGATTTCGAGCAGTTCATGAGCGATCTATGGCTCGTGCAGGAACTCAAGCTGAAGAGCGTGCTGCCATGAGCGGCAGCGGGCATAGCCCGCGCGAGCGGAGAGAGCGATGAAACCGGCGCCGGCGGCGTTGCAGGCCTATCTGCAAAACGACCAGCTCATCCTGGCCGATCTGTTCACCTTCACGCTGCTGGACGGCACAATCCTGCTCTATACCAACGCCACCGAGGATATCGTCGTGCCGCAGCCGGGCGCCCAGCCGATCACCTGGATCGCCAACGACGTGCTGATTACTGGCGCCCGGCTGTCGTGCAAGATCGGCGTGTCCGTCGATGAGCAGACGCTGAAGCTCGCCTATCGCCCGACCAGCATGGTCGGCGGCCAGACGTTTGCCGCGGCGTTGTGGCAGGGATTGTTCGACGGTGCGTTCGTCGAGCGCGACCGGGTGGGCTTGACCGCGTTCGGGCAGCCTCCGGTGGGGAACGGCGAAAACGGCGCCGACGGCCGCGTGACGCTGTTCTACGGCCGGGTTTCGACGATCGATCAGGCAGGCCGTGTTTCGGCGTCGATCAAGGTGAAGTCGCTGCTGTCGCTGCTGACGCTGGATATGCCGCATAACCTGTGGCAGCCGGGGTGCCTGCACACGCTCTACGACGCCGGCTGCACGCTGATTAAATCGGCGCATGCGGCGCAGGGGATTGTCGGCGCGGGCGCCACCGATGCCGTCATTCCTTGGTCGGCATCGACGGCCGCGATCTATGGGCAGGGGACGATCCGGTTTCAGTCGGGCGTCAATATCGACGTGGCGCGGACGGTGAAAAGCAGCAGCGCCACCGGCCTCGTGCTGAGCCGGCCGCTGGCCGCGGCGCCGGCGGCCGGCGACAGCTTCGTCGTCTATCAGGGCTGTGACAAGACGCTCGCCACCTGCACTGGCCGCTTTGCCAATCAGGCACATTTTCGCGGCTTTCCGTATGTCCCGCCGCCGGAGGTCGGGTATTGATGGAGACGCTGGAAATCGCGCAGCGGCGGGCGGTGGTGGCCGAGGCGCGGCGCTGGATCGGCACGCCGTATCACCATCAGGCCGATGTGTTCGGCGCCGGCGTCGATTGCGCGATGATTTTGGTGCGCGTGTTCGTCGATCTCGGCCTCGTCGCGCCATTCGACCCGCGGCCGTATCCGGTGGATTGGCATCTGCATCAAAGTGAAGAACGCTATTTGGCGCAGTTGCGGGCGCGTTCGGTCGAGGTGGCAGCGCCGCTGCCGGGCGATATCGTCATGTGGCGCTACGGGCGCACGTACAGCCATTCGGCGATCGTCACCGACTGGCCGCGCGTGGTGCATGCCTACGCCACCGCGCGGATCGTCGAGGAGGCGGATATTTCGCTGCCGGGGCCGCTCTCCAGCCCGCGGCATCCGCGGTGTTTTTTTAGCTACTGGGGGGCGGCATGAGCTTTCTCGCGCCGAAAACCGCCAAGCCGGCCTATACCGGGCTGCAAATCCAGACCAGCGTGTCGGTGCTGCCGATTCCGATCGCGTACGGGCTGATGCGGTTCGCGCCGAACCTGATCTGGTCGGGCGATTTCGCGTCGCATGCGTCCAAGCAGCAGGGCGGCAAAGGCGGCCGGGCGGGCACCACGAATGTCTATTATACGTCCAGCGTCATTTTCGGACTGTGCGAGGGCATCGTCGGCGGCATCGGCAATGTCTGGCGCAGTTCCGGCGGCGGATCGCCCAACGATATGGAATCGCTGGCGGCGGCGGGCCTACTGCTGATTGCCGGCGCGGCGGGACAGGCGCCGTGGGGCTATCTGACGGCGGCGCATCCGTCGCAAGCCCTCCCTTATCCGTCCACGGCCTATCTCTGCGCGCCGAATTACGACCTCGGCAGTTCGGCGCAGGTGCCGAACCACAATGTTGAGGTCGGCGCATTGCTATACGGCTCGGGCATCAATGGCGGCGGCGATGCCGACCCGGTGCTGGTGGCGCAGGATTTTCTGACCAATCCGCAATATGGCGTCGGCTATCCCGCCGGCCTGATCGATGGTGCAAGCTGGCTGAGCGGCCCGAACGCGCAGACGACAGGGGACGCCTCATGGCAGACATTCTGCCGCGCCATCGGCTTCGATTTCAGCCCGGCGCTGACCAGCCAGGAAATCGCCAGTTCGATCCTCCAGCGCTGGGCGCAATTGACGAACACCGCGCTGTTCATCTCCGGCGCCTATCTCAAGGCGATTCCGTATGGCGACCAGCCGGTGACGGGCAACGGATATGCGTTCGTGCCGAATGTCACGCCGGTCTATGCCCTGACGGACGCCGATTTCGTGCGCACTGCCGGGCAAGACCCGGTGCTGCTGACGCGCATCGACCAGACGGACGCCTATAATTGCGTACGCCTGGAATACCGCGAGCGGTCCAATCAATACAACGTCGTCACCGTCGAGAGCAAAGACCAGAACCAGATCGAACTCTACGGGCTGCGCGTCGCGGCGACGTTGCAGGGCAACGAGATCACCACCGCCGCGGTGGCGCAGATGGCGTGCGATCTGGTGCTGGCCCGCACCGTCGAAATCCGCAACACCTATACGTTTAAGCTGTCGGCGGAGTTTTTCCTGCTGGAGCCGATGGACCTTGTCACCCTCACCGATGCGGGTCTCGGGTTGAATGCGGCGATCGTGCGGGTGACGACGATGGAGGAGGACGACACCGGCGTCTTTACCGTGACCGCCGAAGAATTCGTCGCCGGCAGCGGCACGCCCACGGCCAACCCGACGCAATCGCTGGAAACGCCGCTGGTCAATTCCGGCGCCCCGGCCGACCCGGTGAACCCGCCGATCATCTTCGAGCCGACGGCCTCGTTGAGCGCCGGCGTGCCGCAGGTCTGGGTGGGAATCAGCGGCGGTTCGGGCGGTGTTGCGGACCCGAACTGGGGCGGCGCGCAGGTATGGCTATCGTCCGACGGCGTCACCTATGAAATGGTCGGACAGGTGAATGCGCCGAGCCGGATGGGCGTGCTGACGGCCGGATTGCCGGCGTTCGGCGGCAGCGGCGAGGATACCGCCGATACGCTGGCGATCGGCGTGGCCGAAAGTGCCGCGGTGCTGGGCAGCGGCACGCTGGCGGCGGCGCAGGCGGCGCAGACGCAGTGCTATGTCGATGGCGAAATCCTCTCCTACGTCACCGCGACGCTGACCGCGGCGAACGCCTATGCGCTGACCGGGCTGCTGCGCGGGCAGGCGGGAAGCAGTGCCGGCGCACATGCTGTGGGCAGCGCATTTCTGCGGCTGGATGCGGATGTGTTCAAATACGATCTGCCGCAGAGCTATGTGGGTGTCCCGCTCTATCTGAAGCTCGCCAGCTTCAACATCTATGGCAGTGCGGTGCAGGATTTGTCGGCCTGTACCGCATATTCCTACACGCCGGCCGGCACCGGCTATTTTATCGGAGCGCCGCGATGAACCTGGTTTCGTCGCGGGTGACGCAGGCGGACGGCACCACGCTGCTGGCGATGACGGTGAGCTGGATCGCCTCCAGCGGGCCGCTGCTCGGCAGCTATGAAGTGCAATGGTCGGAGGATGGCGGGACGACCTGGGGCAACGATGGCAATGTCGGCGCGAGCGCGACATCGTCGGTGCTGTCGCCGGCGCTGGCGAACACCGCGTATATGGCGCAGGTGCGCGCGATCAGTCAGAACGGTCTGGCGGTGTCGGCGTGGACGCAATCGGCCGTGGTGAATTCGGGCGCGCTGGTCGGCAGCGTGCCGGCCGCGCCGACCGCTTTGATGGCGACGGCCGGGGCGGCGAATGCCACGCTGGCATGGACCGCTCCGGCCGACCCGACCGTCACGGGGTTTCATGTCTATCGCGCGGCCGGGCTGGCAGCGGTGTTTTCGGCCGCGAGCGTCGTGGCGACAGTGGGCCCATCGCCGTGGACCGATACGGGCGTTGCTGCTGCGACCGCTTATACGTGGTGGGTGACTGCGCTGAACGCGGCCGGCGAGAGTGCCGCGAGCGGCTCCGCGAGCTGCACCACCGGCGCGCTTGCGGGCGTCGTCACGGCCTTGGTTGCGGGCGTAGGGCTGGCGGGCGGCACCATCACCAGCACCGGCACCGTCAGCTTGGCGCCGATCGGCACCGGCAGCCTGCTGGCCAACACCGGAACGGCGAGTGCGGTGCCGGTGGCGGCGACCCCGAGCGCCGTCCTCGATGCGGCGTTCGGTGCTGCGGAAGGGATGGTGCTGTATCGGGGAGCGGCGGGATGGGCGGCGCTGGCGCCGGGCGCGGCGGGAGAGCTTCTGCAGTCAGGTGGCACGACCGCGGCGCCGAGTTGGGTCGCCGCCGGGGCCGGAGCGGCCGTCGCGATCGAGAATGCAGGGACGGCCGAAGGGAGCGCCACCACGCTGAATGCCGGGTCGGGCATGAGCGTGAGTGTCACCAGTGGCGTGGCGACGTTCACGGCCAGTGGGGGTGGTGGTGGACCGGCACCTGTCATCGTGCAATCCATGGGGATCAAGCAGAACACCACCATCACGCTGACACTGCCGGCTCCTCCAACGGTCGGAAATATCCTATTTTTGGTGGCGGTCGGCTACAATGGCGTCAGCGCCGAAACGCCACCGCCGGGCTTTACTCAGATCGTCGCGGCGAATGAGGTTCAGTATCAAAGTGCCGCCATCTGGATGCGTGCAGTGGCGGCGGGGGATGGCACCAGCTACACTCTTTCGGGCATGAGCGATTATACGTCAGCCGTGCTGATAGAAGTATCGGGGTTGGCCTTTTATCAGATCGCGCATGGTTCCCCATCTATTTCCAGTGACACGTTCACGGCCGTCTTGGCGCCGATGACCAGCGCGAACCTGCATGTTGTCGTGTTCGAGACGGACACGATGCTGACATTCAGCGGTGCCTCTGTGAGTCTGGCGCTGTTGTTCAACGGTGCGCCGGGCACCGTCAGCAACCATAGTTGCATGTTCTATACTGCGGCGCCTTCCGCGCTGGAGGTGCTGTCGGTTACGGCGAGCACGACGCCAGCCTACCCCATCTATATGACGCTGGCGCTGTATGGCCCGATCTGAGTGCATGAACCCCGCCGAAAGGCGGCGGCTGGGCTGCCGGAACAGCCCGCGCCGTGCGGCACCACCGCACACGGAAAAACCGCCCCACCTCCGGCCGGAGGTGGGGCTATACGAACGGTGAATCGCATGGGGTCGAGTCCAAACCTGCTGGCATGTCGGCCGACAAGTCCCGTCGCGGCCTATGTCGGCGGCAAACGCAACCTGGCGCGGCATCGTCATGCGTATCGGCGGCGTGCCGCATGTCACCTATTGCGAGCCTTTTGTGGGGATGGGCGGCGTCTTCCTGCGCCGCCCCTTCCGCGCCGAATCGGAGATCATCAACGACATCAGCCTCGATGTGGCGACGCTGTTCCGGGTGCTGCAACGCCACTATGTGGCGTTCCTGGACATGCTGCGCTGGCAATTGACCGGCCGCGCCGAGTTCGAGCGGCTGCTGGCGGCGAACGCCGATACACTGACCGACCTGGAGCGGGCGGCGCGCTTCCTCTACCTCCAGCGCACCACATTCGGGGGCAAAGTGAACGGGCGCAGCTTCGGCGTCTCGCCCGGACTGCCGGGCCGCTTCGATGTGACCAAACTCGCGACGCTGCTGGAAGACGTGCATGAACGCCTGTCCGGCGTCGTCATCGAGCGGCTGCCGTGGCCCGAACTGCTGCGCCGCTACGATCGGGAAGGCACCCTGTTCTACCTCGACCCGCCGTATTACGGGGCCGAGACGGACTACGGCGCGGGTATCTTCAGCCGCGACGATTTCGCCGTGCTGGCGGATGCCTTGGCGGCGCTCCGTGGACGGTTCATCCTGTCGCTCAACGACCGACCGGAGGTGCGGCGCATCTTCGCGGCGTTCCAGATCGAGGGAATGGAGACCACCCATTCGATCGGAGGCGGCTCGCGGGCGACGCGGGTGGCCGAGTTGCTGATCTCTGACGGTCGAGGCTGAAGCGGCGATAATGGGCCGTTCAGAGGGTATTCAGCGGAGGCGGATTGAGGTTTCGGATGGTTCCAAAATCAGATGGCACGATTTCCAAAAATGGATGGCGCGCCACATTGATGACAACGCTCCGCAGGGCGGCCGGATGCGTTAGAGGAGATCAATGTCCCCCCGCCCCTTCCCCACCGAAATTGTGCTGATCGGCGCCGGGCACGCCCATGTCGAGGTGCTGCGCCGCCACGCCATGCGCCCGGCCGCCGGCATCCGCCTGACGCTGATCGCGCGCGAGCCGCAGACGCCCTATTCCGGCATGCTGCCGGGGCTGATCCGCGGCGATACCGATTTCGCCGCGGCGCATATCGACTGCGCCCGCCTCGCCGCCGCCGCCGGGGCGCGGCTGATCGTGGCGCCGGCCGATGCCATCGACCTCGCCGCCGGGCGCGTCGGCCTCGCCGGGCGGGCGTCGGTCGGCTTCGACCTGCTGTCGATCAATGTCGGCGGCAGTCCGGCAATGCCGGCGGGCGGCGGCGTGGCGGTCAAGCCGATCGGGCAGTTCCTCGACAGGCTGGCGGCGATCGAGGCGGCGCTGCCGCCGGGGGCGCCGCTGGCCGTGGTCGGCGGCGGCGCGGCGGGGACGGAACTGGCGCTGGCGCTGGCATGGCGGCTCGGCGCGCGGGCGCGGATCACCCTAGTCGCCGGGCGCGCGCTGCTGCCCGCGGTGCCGGAGGGGGTGCGGCGGCACATTGCCCGGGCACTCGCCGCCGCCGGCATCGACGTGGTGCTCGGCGAGGCGCTGGGCCATGCCGATGGCGCGCTGGCGTTGGCCGATGGGCGGCGGCTGGCGGCGGCGGCGGCGCTGTGGGCCACCGGGGTCGTCGGCCCGCCGCTGCTCGCCCAGTCCGGGCTGCGCTGCGACGCGGCTGGCTGTGTCGTGGTCGCCGCGAGCCTACGCAGCGTCAGCCACCCCGCGGTGTTCGCCGCCGGCGACTGCGCCAGCCTGCTGGGCATGGCGCGGCCCAAAGCCGGCGTCTGGGCGGTGCGGGCCGGCGGCGTGCTGGCGGCCAATCTGGACCGCGCGGCGCGCGGCGCGCCGCTGCATGACTGGCGGCCACAGCGCCGCGCACTCGTCATCCTCGGCACCGGCGGCGGCCGGGCGGTGGCGTGGCGGGGCGGCTGGTGGCTGGCCGGCGGTCTCGCCTGGCGCTGGAAGGATCGTATCGACCGACGCTGGATGGCGATGTACCAGCACCTGCGCCCGATTGCGCCGCCGGGGGTGCACTGCGACTGAAGCGGCGCGCCCTGCCGGCGCCGACGCCGGCGCTGCCTCTCAGCCGGTCTGGCGCAGCGGCGCCGCCGCCGCCGTACCGAGTGCGCGCGACAGCGCCGCCTCGACATGCGCCGGCGAGAACCCGCGCCTGATCAGCTCGAGGCCAGCCTAGCCGCACGCCGCATTCAGCCTTTGATCCTCGTGCAACCGCACGATCCGCGCCGCCAGCGCTTCGGCACCTTCGACCACCAATTCGGCGAGCGGCCCGGCGAGCTCCAGACCCTCCGCCGCCACCGGCGTCATCACGCAGGGAACGCCGGCGGCAAGACTGGCCAGCACCTTGCCCTTCAATCCCGCGCCAAAGCGCAGCGGCGCCACCGTCAGGCGCACCGTGTTGAACAGCGATGCCAAATCGTCGAGCGGACCGACCATTTGCAGCCGCGCGTCTTCGCTCCATGACGGCGGCGCTGGCCAGTCCGCGCCGACAATGAAGCAGCGCAGCGCCGGCAGCCGCGCCCAGACGCGCGGCAGCACCGCCTCGGCCAGCCAGCGCAGCGCATCGGCGTTCGGCGCATGGCGAAAGCCGCCGATGAACGCCATGTCGCGCCGCGCGATCATCGGCAGACGCGGCCGCTGCGGCAGCGCCGGCCAGGGCACCACATGCACCGCCGCGCCCGTCGCGGCACGCGCCAGATAGGCCGCCTCGGCCGGCGAGTGCGTCAGCACCACGTCGCAGCCGCGCATCGCCGCCAGTTCACGCCCCCGGACCAGACGCGCCTCGGCCGCCAGTTCCAGCGTGCCCTGCACCGCCGCCTGCCGCGCCAGCCGCACATGATGCAGGTCGGCGACGCTGTACAGCAGCCGCGCCCGCGTCTGCCACGCCCGCGCCAGCCCGCCATAGGCCTCGGCGTTGGCCAGCCGGTGCAGATAGACCAGATCAAAGGCGTCGCGCTGCCGCCGCAGCACCTCCTCGACCGAGCCGACCGCCGGCATGTGATAGCATTCCACCCCCAGCCCGGTGAGGCCGGCAGCGCCCGCGGCATCGTCCAGACCATGCGCCGCGACGAACGCTACCTGCCAACCCAGCGCCTGCAGCGCGGCGATATGGCCCAGCACTGCCTGACTGCCGGCGTCGCGATCGGCATGCGGACAGGCGTCGTCGATGACCAGGGCCCGCCGCGCCGCGCGCGCCGCGCCGCGCCACGCCAGCAGCCCGGCTGTGCGCTGCCCGACCGCCGGCCCGGGCGTCGCCGCGATCGGTGGCGATGCGGGTGCCGGCGAGATAGCAGGGCCTCGTGCTCTCGATCACGGCGCTGCCGCCGCTGGCCGGCTGAAACAGATGGAAGTAGTCGCCGCTGAAATTCTGCAGCGGGTCGAGATGCAGAGTGAGCGTGGTGCTGGACTTGACAATTTTCAGCAAATTGCCGGCAAGCAAATTGGCGCTGCCGGCGGCGTCGTAGGCGAGCGAAGGCAGGGCAATGCTGTCGCCCGCCTGCATGCCGTCGATCGTGCCGGTGTAGCCGGTCGGCGCATCGAGCATGAGCGTCGCGCCGGTGCCGTTGAAGGTAATGCCGGCGGCATCGCCACTGCTGCCCAGCACCACTTCGCTGTTTGCGCCGATGGTGATCGTGCCGGTGTTGTCGAGCGTCGTCGCCGACAGATCGATGGTGCCGCCGCCGCTCGCCGACAGCGTGCCGCTGTTGGCAAAATTACCCTGATAGCCGTAGAGGACGCCGCCGCTCACCGCGATCAGGCCAGCATTGCCGATGGTGCCGAGGGTGTTGGCGTCATACAGCTCGCTATTGCCGCCGGTCTGGTCGATGGTGAAACCGCTGCCCAGCGTCAGCGTCGTGGCAGTGCCGCCGCCGAGATCATTGAAGAAGAGATAGTTGCCGCCCAAGGCGCCGAAATTCAGTATTGCGTGGTTCAGCGTCTCACTGTCCAGCACATGAAGCTGGTCGTTGCCCGCCGACAGGTCGATGCTGCCAGGAGAGCTGCCCGCCGCAGACTCCAGCAGCAGCCCGCCGGTGACAAACAGCCCCTCGTTGGCGCGGAAGGTGAGCGTACCCTGCCAAGTCACGCCGTCCAGCGTCGCACTGGTCTCGAACTCCAGCACGCCGCCGGCGGCGGTCACCGTGCCGCCGTTGAGATCCCCGGCCAGATCGAAGCTTCCCGCGCTCACCGTCAGCGCCGCGTTGCTGCCGGTGAGGTCAAGCGCGCTGCCGCTCAGCACGCTGAGCGTGGCGTTGGCGCTGTCCAGCGTCACCGCGTGCACCGACTGAGACGAATCGATCGTAACGACATAGCTGCCAGAGGCGGCAATGATCGCGGTATCCGCACTGCCGGGCACGCCGCTCGGTGACCAATTATTCGGAGTGCTGAAATAATCGCCCGACTGGCCGCCGACCCACTGATATGGGCTCATCTCAGCCCCGCTTCCGTAACGGCACAGGCGTCACGCCAAACCCGGCGCATTCCACCTTGGCCAACGTTAGCTTGGTCCAATGATCGCGCGAATCATTTCACGATAAAATTTTTTTAACCAAGCGATTATATTCCGCTACCAAAAATTGTCGGCCACGTCACCACGCAGCGGGGCTTGCGCATCAGCCACGTCCGCGCACTCTGCCGGTCCATCGCAAGGAGACCACAATGCGCACGCACCGGATCGCCGCCATTCCCGCCGACGGCATCGGGCCGGAGGTGATCGACGCCGGGCTGGAGGTGCTCGACGCCCTCGCCGGCCGCGCCGGATTCGCCCTCGACGTGACCCGCTACGACTGGGGTTCGGCGCGCTACCGGCGGCTCGGCACAATGATGCCGCAAGACGGGCTGGCGCAGTTGCGCAGCGCCGATGCGATCTATTTCGGCGCCGTCGGCGCGCCCGACATTGCCGACCACATCACGCTGTGGGGCCTGCGGCTGGCCATCGCCCAGGGGTTCGACCAATACGCCAATGTGCGGCCGACGCGCATCCTGCCCGGCATCACCAGCCCGCTGTCCGGCGTCACCGCCGCCGATCTCGACTGGTTGATCCTGCGCGAGAACAGCGAGGGCGAGTATGCCGGGCAGGGCGGACGCTCACATCGCGGCCTGCCCGAGGAAGTGGCGACCGAGGTGGCGATCTTCACCCGCGCCGGCATCGCGCGGATCATGCGCTACGCCTTCGCCGAGGCGGCGCGGCGGCCGCGCCGGCATCTGACCGTGGTGACCAAATCCAACGCCCAGCGCTACGGCCTGGTGTTGTGGGACGAGATCGCCGCCGAGGTGGCGGACGCGTTTCCGTCGGTCACCTGGGACAAAGAGTTGGTCGATGCGATGACGGTGCGCATGGTGCGCCGCCCGGCCAGCCTCGATACGGTGGTGGCGACCAACCTGCACGCCGACATCCTGACCGACCTCGCCGCGGCGCTGGCCGGCAGCATCGGCATCGCGCCGACCGCCAATATCGACCCCGAACGCCGCTTCCCCTCGATGTTCGAGCCGATCCACGGTGCCGCCTTCGACATCACCGGCAAGGGCATCGCCAATCCGGTCGGCGCGCTGTGGACGGCAACGCTGATGCTGGAGCATCTCGGCGAGGCGGCGGCGGCGGCGGCGCTGATGGCGGCGGTGGAACAGGTCTGCGCCGCCGGCATCACCACCCCCGACCTCGGCGGGCGCGCCACCACACGGGAGGTGACGCGCGCCGTGGTCGCGGCGGTGCGCGGGGCAAACCTGCCCGACTGATGGTTCAGGGAGGCGGCGCGCCCGGATTGTTCGGGTCGAGGCCCATGGCGCTGACCGTCTGCGGATCGAGCCGCCCGGTCGGCTGGATGCCGTGGTTCTGCTGCAGCCGAGAGATGGCGCTCTGGGTGCCCGGCCCCCAGGCGCCATCGAGCGCGCCGGTATAGAAGCCGAGCCGTTGCAGCTGCGTCTGGATGTTGCGGATGGCGTCCTGACCGAGCCGAATCGGCGCCGGCCGATCGGCCGGCGGGGCGCCCGGCAGTTGCAGCAGCTCGACCGGATTGAGGCCGAGCACGGCGGCGGTGCCGGGGTTCATCTGGCCGGTCACCTGCAGATTATGCGTCTGCTGGAACTGCTGCAGCGCGCCCTCGCTGTCCGGCCCCCAATTGCCATCGACCGCACCTTGATAGGCGCCCATCTGATGCAGTCTGTCCTGCACCGCGCGCAGCGCCGGCGGCGCCAGCGGCTGCACGAATGCCAGCGGCGGCGGTGGCGACTGAGCCGCCGCGGGGTCGAACGCGGCCGGAGCGGCGAGTGCCGCGACCACGGCTGCGATGGCGAAACGGGTCATGCGGATACCTCCGTGGAATAATCCTGCGCCGGCAGCGCACCGCCGACGGAGCCGTTTCACCCCACCGCGAGCGCCGCCGCAAGTACCGCCAGCATCGCCAGAACCGAGCCGAGGGTCAGCCCGTGGCGTGGCCAGCGCTGCCGCGACGCCCCAACGAGCAGCGGCAGCACCAGCACCACCGGCAGCACCGCCAGCGCCACCCACAGGCGCGCCTCCGGCGCGCACAGCAGATACACCCCGGCCGCCGCCGCCCACACAATCACCGCGACACCCACGTCCGCCCTTTCGGCTGTATCGGCGGGGATAACTCGCGCACCGGGGGACTCGTTTCGGCGCCCGCCCCCGCCTCACAGGATCGTGACGTCAGCCCGGCCGCGCCGCCCCCTGGGTGACAATCGCATTCCACGACGCCGGCTTGAGCCGCACCGTCAGCCGCTCGCCGCTGATCGCCACATCGGCGTTGGCCCGCGGCACCACCGCGTTGGGCATCTCGCGCGTATTGGCCACTTTCAGCTTCGGGCTGTGCAGTTCATGCGCGGCGACGATGCGACGATCGCTGCCAAGGCCGCGCAACTCGGCGGTGAGGTCGAGCGGTTCGCTCAGATGCCGGTTCATGGCGAAAATGGTGGTGGTGCCGTCGGCCGGATTATCGACCACGCTGGCATAGAGATAGGGGATTTCCGGGAACGCCTTGGCGGCATAGGCCGGCGAGGTGATGCGGGTCTGCATCACCCGGCCATGACCATGCCGCGCGGCGAGCGCGAAGGGATGGAAAATCGTCTGCCGCCATGCCGCCCCGCCGGTGTCGGTCATGATCGGACCGATCACGTTGACCAGTTGCGCCAGACAGGCGGACTTGACGCGATCGGCGTTGTTCATCAGGGCGATCAGCGCGCCGCCGACGATCAGCGCGTCTTCCATGTTGTACACTTCCTCGATCAGCTTCGGCGCCACCGGCCAGCCGGGCTTGCGCATGTGCTCGATCTGATGCGTGCGGTACCAGACATTCCATTCATCGAACGACAGCATGATCCGCTTGTAGGACCGGCGCTTGGCGGCAACCGCGTCGCAGATCGACACGACCTCCTTGATGAAGGCGTCCATCAGCTCGACGACGCCGAAATACTCCGCCATGTCGTCGGCATCGTTGCGGAAATAGGTGTGCAGCGAGATCAGATCGACCTGATCGAAGCACGCGTCGAGCACATCGTATTCCCAGGCGCCATAGCTCGCCATGTTGCGGTGCGAGGAGCCGCAGGCGGCAAGCTGGATGGTCGGATCGGTCCAGCGCATCACCTTCGCCGCCTCCTGCGCAGCGCGGCCATATTCCGCCGCGGTCTTGTGGCAGATCTGCCACGGACCATCCATCTCGTTGCCGATGCACCAGAACTTGACATCATGCGGCTGTTTGTAGCCGTGCGCGATGCGCAGGTCGGACAGCTCCGAGCCGCCGACATGGTTGCAATATTCCAGATAGCGGCGCGCCGCGTCGGCGCCGCGCGTGCCCATGTTGACGCCGAGCATCGGCTCGATATCGGCCTTGCGGCACCAGTCGATGAACTCGTTGGTGCCGAACTGGTTGGTCTCGGTGGAGAACCAGGCGAGGTCGCGCCGCACCGGCCGCTGCGCCCGCGGGCCGACGCCGTCTTCCCAGTTGTAGCCAGAGAGGAAATTGCCGCCGGGGTAGCGGATGATGGTCGGGCCGAGCTCCCTGGTCAGCGCCAGCACGTCGCCGCGGAAACCCTGCTCGTCGGCGGTCGGGTGACCGGGCTCGTAGATGCCGCCATATACGCATCGCCCCATGTGCTCGACAAAGGCGCCGAAGATGCGGCGGTCGAGATCCGACAGGACGAAATCGCGATCGACGATGAGACGGGCTTCAGGCATGGCATACTCCCTTTATGATCCGGCGCGCTGGCGCGTCGGCACTTCCTCGCCCGACGGGGCGACCACGGCAACGGCTCATCCCTTGATCCCCGCCGACAGCATCACCGCCTCGGTGACGCGGCGCTGGAACACCAGATAGGCGACGGCGACCGGCAGCGCCGCCAGCACCGCGCCGGCGAGATTGCGCGCGTATTGCACGCCGAAGGAGTCGTGGACCTGCACGATCCCGACGGTGACGGTCATCGCCTGATCGGTGCTGGCGACCAGGAAAGGCCACAGAAAGGCGTTCCACGCGCCGATGAAGGTGATGATGGCGAGCGCCGTGGTGACGCCCCAGTTCATCGGCAGGAAGACCTGTGCGAACAGTCGGAACTCGCCGGCGCCATCGACCAGCGCCGCCTCACGGAACTCGCGCGGAATCTGATCGAAGAATTGTTTGTACACGATCACCACGACCGGCACGATGAGCTGCGGCAGCACCACGCCGCCCCAGGAATTGATCAGGCCGAAATCGTTCATCAGCACGAAATGCGTCACGATCAGCGCCTGCAGCGGCACCATGAAGCTGGCCAGGATCAGACCGTACAGCACCCCGCGACCGGGAAAGCGAAGCTGCGAGATGGCATAGCCGCAGCAGGCGCTCATGCCGACCACCAGCACCGTCACCGCCAGCGCGGTGGCGAAGGAATTGAGATACCAGCGGGCGATGTTGGTATGGCCCAGCACATAGACATAGGCGCCGATGGTCCAGGTCTTCGGCAGCAGGGCGATGCCGGGCTGCACCACTTCATATTCCGGCTTCAACGTCGTCACCACCGCCCAGTAGAGTGGAAACGCCCACAGCGCCGCGGCAATCACCGCAAGCAGCGTCAGCAGCAGGTCGGGCAGACGCCTCATGGCGTATCTCGCACGCGCAGCACCTGGTATTGCAGCACCGACAGCACGGCGATGATGGCGAACAGCACCACGGCGATGGTGGCGCCGTAGCCGCCGTGATTGAGCACGAAGGCCTGCCGGTAGATCACCTGGACCAGCACATAGGTCGAGTTGAACGGCCCGCCCTGGGTCAGCAGATAGACCTGATCGAAGATTTTCAGCTGCAGAATGAGCTGGATGGTCAGCACCAGTGCGGTCACCGGCCAGATCAGCGGCCAAGTGATGTGGCGGAACCGCTGCAGCCGCCCGGCACCATCGAGCGAAGCCGCGTCGTAGTAGTCGGGCGAAATGTTGCGCAGTCCGGCGATGAACAGCAGCACATTGAAGCCGTTGGTCCACCAGATGGTGACGAAGGCGACCATCGGCATCGCCCAGGCGGGGTTCTTGAACACCGCGACGCCGTCGCCGTCGAACAGCCGAATGGCGTGCTGGGCAATGCCGAACTGCAGATCGAGCAGCCATTGCCAGATCAGGGTCACCACCGTCACCGGCAGGATGTAGGGCAGAAAGAAACAGGCGAGCACGAGGCTCTGCAGCCAGCCGCGCAGCCGCGTCACCATCAGCGCGATGGCGAGGCCGAGCAGCGTCGTCGGCAGCACCGTCAGCAGCACGAAATAGCCGGTATGGAACACCGATTCCTGGAACAGATGGTCGATCAACAGGCGCCGGTAATTGGCCAGCCCGACGAACGCGCCATCGCCGATCAACGGCGCGCTGGTGAAGCTGAGCTGCAGCATCTTCAGCGTCGGGTAGATGAACAGCACCAGATAGGCGAGGCAGAACGGAGCCACCAGCACGAGCGCCTGCAGGCGCTGCCGCCGCCGCGCCCGATGCGCGCCGGCGCTGTCGCCGGCGCGCACCTTGACGCCCTGCACGCTACTGCAGGTCCGCCTGCAACTCGTCGCGCATCTGCTTCACTGCATCGCCGGCCGCCATCTGTCCGTTGACCGCCGGCAGGACGAAGTTGTTGGCGGCGTCATAGACCGGCGAGGCGACGCCGGCGATTTTCGAGCTGGGATCGAACACCGCCGTCTTGGCCAGCGTGGCATAGGTGGCGTTCGGCTCCAGCTTGCGGAACGCCTCGCTGTCGGTGACCGGGCGGAATGCCGGGATGTGGCCGGCATTGGCCCACAGCAGGCTGTGCTGCTCGACCCACGAAATCACCTTCATCACCGCGGCAACCTTGTCCGCCGGCACCGGATTGCCGCGACGGTCGGGAATGGCGAAGGAATGACTGTCGGCCCAGGTGGCCGCATGGTCGAACAGCACCGGAATCTGCACCGCGCCCCACGCGAAGCCGAGCTTGTGGCTTTTGGCCAGATCAACCATCGTCGGCACTTCCCAGACGCCGTTGATGTGCATTGCCGCCTTGCCGGAGGTGAACAGCGCGATCGAGGCCGGATATTCCGCCTGCTTCGGCGCCCAGCCCTGCGCCACCCAGTTGGCCATTGCCGCCGTCGCGGTCGCCGCCTTGGCCAGACTGTCGCCGGGCATGATCTTGTCGTCGCTGAGGAACGTGCCGCCCTGCTGGTTCAGCATGGTGTAGAAAATACGCCAGATGGTGGCACCGTCGGCGGTGGCGAAGGACACGCCATACTGCGCCCCGGCGCCGCTCAGCGCCTTCAGCGCATCGTTGAAATGGCTGATTCCGTCGAGGCCTTTGGGCAGGCCGTCGGCGCCGAGCAGCCCGGCTTTCTGCAACAGATCCTTGTTGTAGTAAAGGATGATCGAGTGGATATCGAGCGGCACGGCATAGAGCTTGCCGCCGACATGCGCCGCCGCCCAGTCGGAGGGGAAATAGTCGGATTGCGACAGGCCGGCGGCGGCCATCTCGGCGTCGCTGAACGGGCGCAATGTGCCGGTGGAAACGCCCAGCGGCAGGCGGGACAGATGATAGGTCATCACGTCCGGCCCCTGCCCGACCGCGGCCGAGGTCTGCACCTTGGTATAGAACGGCGTGCCCCATTCGAGCGTGGTGCCGTCGATCTCGATGTCGGGGTTTTCGGCGTTGAACTGCTGGATCAGCGCCTTCATGCGCACGCCGTCGCCGCCGCTGAGGAAGTCCCACCAGACGATTTTGGTCTTGGCCATGGCGGGGCTGGTCAGGGTCATTGCGGCCAGCACGGCGGCCGCGGCAAGGCTGCGCAGTCTCTTTGCGTTCATGGACGTCTCCCTGCGATGAGGTGGTCCGGTCGCGCGGCAGCACCGCTCGCCTGCCCATTTCCTCTGCTATTGGTATTATCATATGCTGCTGTGGCTGTCGATCGCCTTTGCGCGTGCGGCGGAGGGAGGAACCGGACACGAGATGCTGGAACGCGAGCCGCTGGTGATCGGCACCATGACGGCGCAGATCGAGCGCAGCCTCGGCATGCGCATCGTCTCGGGCGAGTTCAGCCCCGGCGACGCCCTGCCGATCGAGAGCGAATTGTGCGAAATCTACGGCGTCAGCCGGACCACGGTGCGCGAGGCGGTCAAGGGACTGGCGGCGAAGCGACTGCTGGAGGTGTCGCCGAAGGTCGGTACCCGGGTGCTGCCCTTCGCCGACTGGAACCTGCTCGACCGTGACGTGCTGGCGTGGCGGCTGCATGCCCAGTTCGACCGCAAGATCGTCGAGGATATTTTCGAAATGCGGCTGTGCTTCGAGCCGCGCGCGGCGGCGCTGGCGGCGCGTGACGGCACCGCGGAGGACCATGCGCTGATCGCCCGCCACTGCGCCGACCTGGAGGCGGCCTATGCCGAGCGGCTGCCCGACCGGGTGGCCAGCGAGGCGGCGCTGCAATTCCACCTCGCCGTGGTCAACGCCTCGCGCAACGGGCTGTTCGTGACCATCGGCAGCGCCATCAAATCGGCGCTGCGGGTGTCCTCGGAGATGCTGCAGCGCCAGGCCGCGCGCCCGGCGGAGGACATCGACCTGCACGCCCGCGTCGCCGAGGCGATCCTTGCCCGCCAGCAGCTTCCGGCGGCGGCGGCGATGGAGGCGCTGCTGCTGGCGTGGCGCCAACGATTGGAACCGCTGACGGTCGGGCAGGCGCCGCCACCCGACGCCGCCGGCCGCGGCCGCCGCGGCCGCCGCCTCTAGTGGTCCGAGGCCACCGGCGCGGCAGCGCACGTTGGCATCGGGCCACCAGCAACGGCATTTGTTTACTCGTCAGAAACAATGCTGATCTCGATTATTTTCATACAAAATTCTACGTTGACTCTGTGGGTTGAACGACCTACGCGGGATTTCCATCACGCTTCGCCCTCGACGCCGTCGAAAAGATGCGGCTCGGATATTATCGTTTCTTGTAATTCACTACGTCGTCGTGCGCGACCGTCAGACGCGACGGCCGCGGCGGGCATCACGTCACTTGATCGGAATGTTCTAAATCTGTTCTTAATTGCTGAACCGCATTTTAAAACAGAGGGTTATTAGACCGAAATTGGTTGACGCAGCGTGGCGATGAGAATACGTGGTATCAATGTGTCGGCAGGCCAATTGCTAAGGCACAGAAACAGAGGGAAGTGGAGTCTAATATGATCAAGCAACTGCTCCAGCGTTACCTGGGCCCGGTGATGAGCGAGAAGGACGGTGTCAGCTCGCTCGAATACGCCGTGCTGGCGGTCGGTATCGTCATCGTCGTGGCCACCGCCGCGGTCACTCTCGGCACCAAGGTTACTGACGTATTCAACACCGTCGGCTCGAGCCTGTAAGGCGGCGCGGTCGCGCGCGGCGGAGGGTTCGGCACCGTAAGACTCGGCCCGCTCTCCGCCGACGTGACCATCCGCACCGCTTGACGGTGGCCACTGGTCTTCATCGGTTCTTACTAAGAACGGATTGCCGCCTTGCACGTCTTGGCGCCGCTGCTGTCTGTCGCTTGCCTGGTGCCGCTCGGCTACGCCGCCTGGAGCGACATTGCCCGGCGACTGATCCCCGATTGGGCGCCGGCCTGGCTGGCGGCACTCGGAATAGCCGCCGGAGTGTTGCGCGGCCCTCATGCACTGCTGTTTTCCGCCGCCACCGCCGCCATCCTGTTCGCCGCTCTGGCGGTGCTGCATGGCCGCGGCATTCTCGGCGGCGGCGATGTGAAACTCGCCGCAGCGGTGGCGATCGGCCTGCCGGCCAGCGCGGTCGGCAGCTTCCTCGCCGCCACCGCGCTGGCTGGCGGCGTCATCGCCCTGGTGCATCTGGCGCTGCGCCCGCTCGCCCCGTCGGTGCAGGTGGCGCGGCGCACCCCGCCGTCGCGCTGGTCGCTGCCGCGGCGGGTCTGGGCCACCGAGTGCTGGCGCATCCGCCGCCGCGGCTCACTGCCCTACGGCGTCGCCATCGTTGCCGGCGGCGTCATAACACTGTTCGGCGGAGGCTGATCCGATGCCGCTCCGCCTTGTCCTGTTCGGCCTGCTGCTCGGCGCCGCCGCGGTGCTGGGCGTGGTGCTCTACCAGGTCTCCCTGCCGGCTCCCGCCAGCCCCGCCGCGGTCGCCGCCAGCGCGCCGCCGCCGCCGCTGCGCCTCGGCTACCTCGCCGCGGCCCGCGCCCTGCCCGCCGGCACCCTGGTCCGGGACGCCGATTTCACCGTCAAATCGGTGATGGCCGACCAGATGCCGGCCAACGCCATTCCCGACAACGCCGACGCACGGGCCAACCTGCGCGGTGCGCTGGTGGCCCAATATATCGACGCCGGCGCCCCGGTGACGCTGGAAAACGTGCTGCGCCCGCGCGACCGCGGCTTCCTCGCCGCGGTGCTGATGCCCGGCACCCGTGCCGTATCGGTCGCCGTCGATGCCGTCACCGGCGTCGCCGGGCTGATCTGGCCGGGCGATCATGTCGATGTGCTGCTGACCCAGGAGATGGACGCCAGTTCGGCCTCGCCGGCGCGCCGGGTGATGAGCCGCATCATCCTGACCGAGGCCCGCGTCATCGCCGTCGATCAGCAGATGGTTCAGGGCGCCAGCGGCGAAAACGGCGCGCCGGGGCGCGTCGCCCGCACCGTCACTCTTGAGGTCACACCCGAGCAGGCCGAGCGGCTCGCCGTCAGCCAGCGCATGGGTTTCCTGTCGCTCGCCATCCGTCCGCTGCAGGACAGCCAGATCGCCACCCGCAGCACCGTGTTCGGCGGCGACATCTCCCCTGAACTGTCGCGCGGCGCCGCCGCGCCCGGCCCGAGCGTGCAGGTCATTCAGGGCGACCAACGCAGCGAGGTTCGCTTCCGGTGAAAACGCTGCATCGACTGGCGCTGGCCGCCCTGCTCGTCGCCGGTCCGGCGCGGGCGCAACAACCGCCGGCGCCGCCACCATCCGCGCCGCCATCGGCCGCGCCCGATCAGCCGCTGACCCGCACCCTGACGCTGCAGGTCGGCACCGGCACGCTGCTGCGCCTGCCGGCGCCGGCGGCGACGGTGATGTCGGCCCAGCCGGCCATCGCGCGGGTGCAGCCGGCCTCGCCGACCAGCCTGTTCCTGATGGGCGTTGCCCCCGGCCACACCAACATCATCGCCACCAACGATGCCGGTATGCCGATCGCCCAGTACGACATCAACGTCATCCCGCCCGCCGGCCAGGCCGCGCCGCCCGCCCCCACCACCGCCAGCGCCGGTGGCGGCGGTGGCGAACCACCGCCGGCGGCGGTGGTGACCCCGGCGCAGGCAGCCGCCATCCGCGCCGCCATCATGCAAATGGTGCCGGGCGCCGCCGAGATCCGCGTCAGCCCGCTCGGCCATGCCGTGGTGCTCGCCGGCACCGTCACCACTCCGGCCGCCGCGGCACAGGCCTCCGCCATCGCCCATGGCCTGCTCGACGCCAAGGCCGAGGTGATCGCCCAGATGCTGGTACTCGGCCGGCTGCAGGTCAACGTGCGCGTCCGCGTCGCCGAGATCAGCCGCAACATCACCCGCGAGCTTGGTCTCAACTGGCAGGCGCTCGGCAACAACAACGGCGGCTGGCGCTACGGCATCATGAGCGGCATTGCCGCCGCCACCGGCATCAGCGCGACGCAGCCGGTCGGCACCACCCCGCTCGGCAACGTCCCGAGCGGGCAGATCGGCGCCGGCTACCACAACAATCTGTTCGGTCTCGACGGGCTGATCGACGCGCTGGCGGCCGACCAGTTGGTCACCATCCTGGCCGAGCCAAACCTCACCGCGCTCTCCGGCGAATCCGCCAGCTTCCTCGCCGGCGGCGAGTTTCCGGTGCCGATCTCCGGCGTCGGGATCGGCAACACCACGACGATTTCCGTCGATTTCAAGCAGTTCGGCGTCAGTCTTACGGTGGTGCCGACGGTGCTGTCAGAGAACCGCCTGAACCTGCGGGTGCGCCCCGAGGTCAGCGAACTGTCCTCCACCGGCGCGGTTAACATGCCGATCGGCAATGGCTCGCTGACCATCCCGGCGCTCACCGTGCGCCGCGCCGAAACCACCGTTGAGCTGGGCAGCGGCCAGAGCTTCGCCATTGCCGGGCTGCTGCAGAAGACCTCGACCGACGTGACCAACGCCATCCCCGGCCTCGGCGAGACCCCGGTGCTGGGTGCGCTGTTCAAGTCCAACTCGTTTCAGCGCGGCGAGAGCGAGTTGGTGATCGTGGTCACGCCCTACATCGTCCGTCCCGCCGATTCGCCGCGCGATCTTGCTCTGCCGACCGATGGCGTGCGTCCGGCGACCGATCTCGACCGCGTGTTGTTCGGTCGCCAGATCGCACCGACGGCCGGCGCCACGCCGCTCGATGCCGGGTTCATCGTCAAATGAAGGGGGGTCAAATGAACAGCGACATGATGCGTGCCGTCCACCGCGTGATCCCGCCGCTGCTGCTGGCGGTTGTCTCGTCACTGGTGCTGGCCGGCTGCGACCAGATGCAGGAACCCTATAACCGCCCGTTCACCTGGGCGCCGACCGGGGTGAACGAGGCCAATCTGCGAAGCATGATCGACGATCCGCGCGATCTCTCGGCCGGCAAGACCGCCAGTGGCAGCCTCTCCGTCGAGGCGGTGCCGCCGGTCGCCCGACTGCTGTCCGGCCAGCGCGCGCCGCTCTCGACGGAGAGTGCTTCCGGCATCGGCTCGTCCACAACCACCGCCCCTACCCCTGCGGTTCCCAATGCTGGCCCGCAGCAATAACGCCGAGGCGCCGGCACCGCCCCCGGGGCTCGAGACCGAGCGCAGGATCGTCGCGTTCATCGACGACGAGGCCAGCACCGCGGCACTGCGCGCCGGGCTTGCCGGCCTTGGCGACCTGATGGAGGTCAAACGCGGCGGGTTGCGCCAGGCGGTGCGGTTCTTGCGCACCCTCGCCCCGGTCTCCGCCGCCATCATCGACATTTCCGGTCTGGCCGACCCGCGCACCGATCTCGACGAGCTGGCGCGCGTCTGTCCGCCCGATGTCGGCGTGTTTCTGATCGGCGAGAACACCGATATCGGCTTTTATCGCCTCGTCGTCCACGACCTTGGCGCCACCGATTACGTGCCCAAGCCACTGACCCGCGATCTCGTGCAGCGGCTGCTGCTGCCGCGGCTGTCGGGGGCGGCGCCGGATCTTCCCGACGCCCGCGCCGGCCACGTCATCGCCGTGTGCGGTGCCCGCGGCGGCGTCGGCGCCACCACCATCGCCGTCAACGCGGCGCTGCGCCTCGCCGGGCTTGGGCAAGGCCAGTCGGCGCTGCTCGACCTCAATCTGCGCAACGGCACCGCGGCGATGATGCTGGGGGCCAAGCCCGGCCCCGGCCTGCGCATCGCGCTGCAGGAGCCGGCGCGCATCGACGCTCTGTTCCTCGAACGCGTGGCGATCTCGGTGCAACCGCGGCTGCGGCTGATTGCCGGGGAGGAAAGCGGCGAGCCGCTGGGCGTGCTGCCGCCGGAGGGCGTCGAACATGTGCTCGATCTGCTGCGCAGCAAGTTCAACTTCATCTTCGTCGATCTGCCGGTGCCGCTGCGGCCGGAGATGAAGCGGGTGCTGGCCGTGGCGCGCAACGTCGTCGTCGTGTTCCACCCGGATCTGCCGAGCCTGCGCGACGCGCAGACCATCCGTCAGGCGGCGCTGGTGGCCACCGGATCCGATCGGGTGCTGACCGTGCTCAACCGCGCCACCCTGCGCGGCGGCCTGAACCGCGATCTGGTCCAGCGCGCGCTTGGCCAGCCGCCGGACATCGCCATTCCCGATCTCGGCAACCGGATGGTCGAGTCGATCAATCTCGGCGTGCCGGCGCTGCAGCGCGTCCCGGCCCTGGCGCGCCACCTGATGCCGCTGGTGCGCGAGGTGGCGGGCCTGCGCAGCGAGGCGCCGCGCTCGCTGCTGCGCCGGATCATCCGCCGATGAAACCGTTCGGCCGCCGCGAGCATCCCGACCTTACGCTGGTGTCCCCGCCCGGTCCGGCGCCGGCGTTGCGCGCCGTGCCCAATGCGCAGGCGGCGGCGACACTGGCGGCGGCGCTGCGCGAACGGGTGCTCAAGCAGATCGACGCCACCCAGGCGGTTGATCTGTCGAATGCGGCGCTGCGCCGGCAGATCGAGCAGGTGATCCACCAGATTGCCAACGAGGACCGCATCGAAATCTCGGCGCGCGAGCAATCGCGCATCGCCGAGGAGCTGGCCAACGACATGACCGGCTACGGCCCGCTGGAGGCGCTGCTGCGCGACGACACGATCAGCGACATCATGGTCAACGGCCCCTACCGGGTGTTCATCGAGCGGCGCGGCAAGCTCGAATTGTCGGACGTGACGTTCCGCGACAACGACCATGTCGCCGCGATCACCCAAAAGATCGCCGGCCAGGTCGGCCGCCGCATCGACGAGTCGAGTCCGCTGCTCGACGCAAGGCTGATCGACGGCAGCCGCGTCAACGCGGTCTTTCCGCCGCTGGCTCTGGACGGGCCATGCCTGTCGATCCGCAAGTTCATGCGTCAGCGGCTCGATCTCAACGGCCTGGCGGCAAACGGCTCGATGTCGCCGGGGCTGGCGAAGATTCTCTCGATCGCCGCCAAATGCCGGCTCAACATCATCGTCTCCGGCGGCACCGGCTCGGGCAAGACGACGCTGCTCAACGCACTCAGCCACTTCATCGGCGAGGATGAGCGCATCGTCACCATCGAGGATGCCGCCGAGCTGCAGCTGCAGCAGTTGCACGTCGTGCGGCTGGAAACCCGCCCGGCCAATGCCGAGGGCAGCGGACAGATCTCGCAACGCGATCTGGTGCGCAACGCCCTGCGCATGCGGCCCGACCGCATCATCATCGGCGAGGTGCGCGGCGCCGAGGCTTTCGACATGCTGCAGGCGATGAACACCGGCCATGACGGCTCGGTCTCAACGATCCACGCCAACAACACCCGCGACGCGCTGATCCGCATCGAGAACATGGTGCAGATGGGCAATTTCAGCCTGCCCACCGCGGCCATCCGCACCCAGATCGTCAGCGCCATCGACCTGATCGTGCAGGTTGAGCGCATGCGCGACGGCAAACGGCGGGTGACGCAGTTGAGCGAGGTGTGCGGCCAGGAAGGCGACATCATCACCATGAACGACATCGCCGCCTTCGAGTTTGGCGGTGAAGACGCCCAGGGCCGCATCATCGGCCGCTACCGGCCCGGCGTGATGCGCCCGAAGTTCATGCACCGGCTGGAGTATTTCGGCGAGGATCGCGCCTGGGCCCAGGCCGAGCTGCTGTTATGACCGACGCTGCGCCGCGTGCCCCGGTTGGCGGGGCGGTGGCCGGACGGTTGCCGATCGCCTCGTCGTCCGCAGCAAGCGACACGGTCAGCCGCGAAGGTCTGCGCAGATGACGGATATGAGCCGCACCGTATTGCCGCTGCTGGCGCTCGTCGCGCTCGTCTCGGTCGCCGGGCTGGTATTTCTGCTCGACTGGCGCAGCAAGCGCATGCGCCGGCGCATCGAGACGCTGACTGCCGGCGTCACCCGGCGCGCCGACGCGACGGCCCAGTCCGTCAGTATCATCCGCCAGAGCCGCGGCGAAAACCGCAAGCGCGCGCTCGATCTGCTGTTCAAGATGCCGAACCGGATTCCGCCGAGCTTTCCGCTGCCCTCGACGCTTACCTTTGGCGTCGGCGGAGTGCTCGGCATTGGCGCCGGGCTGCTCAGCACCGCTTATCTGCCGCCGCTTTATGCCGCCGGTATGGCCGTGCTCGGCGCCTGGCTGGCGGTGCGCGGCCTGTTCGGCTGGCAGCGCCGCGGCTATTCCAACAAGCTGTTGATGCAGATGCCCGATACCATCGAGCTGATGGTCAGTGCAGTGCGCGCCGGCCTGCCGATTTCCGAGGCGGTGCGCAGCGTCGCCCGCGAGATGCCACAGCCGACCAGTGACGAGTTCGTGCTGCTGTCCAACGAAGTGGCGCTCGGCGTCAGCCCGGACGTGGCCATGCGGGCGCTGCATCTGCGCACCGGGCTGGCCGAATACGGCATCTTCTCGGTAACGCTGGCGGTGCAGTCGCGCAGCGGTGGCAGGCTCGCCGAAACCATCCAGAATCTGGCGGAAACGACGCGCCAGCGGGTCGCCCTTGCCGGCAAAGCGCGAGCGCTGGCGGCGGAGGCCAAGTTCTCCGCCATCGCACTGACCGTACTGCCGCTGCTTGGCGGCGTCGGCATGGCGTTCGTGCAGCCCGGCTATATCGACATGCTGCTGTTCGATCCGGGTGGACGGCATCTGCTGATGGTCGCCGGCATCACCCTGTCGGTCGGCGTGCTGGTCATGCGCTGGATGATCCAGCAGGCGGTGGCGCCATGATGCAGAAGCATCTGTTGCTTGTCTCCGGCGCCGGCGGGGCGATCGTGGTGCTGCTGCTGAGCGCGCTTGTCGTGCTGGCGCGCGGTGGCGGCACCCGCCAGATCGAGCAGCGCATCGACTTGTTCGTGCACGGCAATGCGTCGATCACCCGCGGCGGCGGACTGGGCGGCGCGCTCGACGTGATCGGCCATATCGGCGAGCAGGCCCGGCGCGGCACAAGGCTGTATTCGCCGCAGGACCTCGAAGCGCTGTCTGCAATCCTGCAGGCCAGCGGCTTCAATGCGCGGACTGCCCTGCCGGTCCTGCTCGGGGCCAAGGTGCTGCTGCTGTTTCTGGTGCCGCTGGCGGCGCTGGTCTATGCCTGGATCATCCACGCGCCGCCGATGCGTCAGGTGATGATCGCCGGCATCGCCGTGCCGATCGGGCTGCTCGGCCCGGAATGGGGGCTTGGCTTCCTGCGCCGCCGCTATACGCGGCAGATTCGCATCGGCATCTCCGACACGCTCGACCTTCTGGTGGTCTGCACCGAGGCCGGCATGGGCTTGGAGAGTGCGGTCGAACAGGTGGCGCGCGAGATGGCCCACTCCAATGCGCCGATGGCGCTGACGCTGTCCGGGTTTCTCGACGAGTTGCGGGTGCTGCCGGACCGGCGCGAGGCGTTCTTGAACTTTGGCAGCCGCCTCGGCATCCCCGAACTACGCCGCACCGCGACCATGCTGGCACAGTCGCAGCGCTATGGCGCGCCGCTGGCGCAATCGCTGCGCGCCGTCGCCGCCGAACTGCGCCGCGACAAGATGATCCGCATGGAGGAGAAGGCGGTGCGGCTTCCCGGCATGCTGGTGTTCCCGCTGATCTGCTGCATCATGCCGACACTGTTTATTCTGCTGATCGGCCCAAGCGGACTGAAGATGGCCGACATGTTCAACCATCTTGGCAAATGAGAAGGAATGATCCAATGCGCGCGCGCGGCCTGCCGATGCTATGCGCCGTGCTGCTGCTGGCCGGCTGCGCCAGCAGCGCGCCGGCGCCGAAGACCCAGCTTGACACCACCTCGCGGCTGAAAGTCGCCGACGCCGCGGCGAGCGCCGGCGATCACGACCTCGCCGCCAGCATGTACTCACGCGCCATCACCGACCCGTCGCTGGCCACCAGCGAGCGTGTTCGCGCCGCCGACATGCTGGTGCAACTCGGTCGCAGCGAGACCGCCGAATCGGCGCTGAGCGAGCGGCTGCGCACGTCGCCGAACGAGGCCGAACTGCACCGCGCGCTGGCGCGCCTGCACATTCTCGGCGGCAAGTCGGCCTCCGCGGTGGCCGATTGCGATGTGCTGCTGGCACGCGACCCGCACGATCTGGTGGCGCTGACCGACAAGGCGGTGGCGCTCGATCTGCTCGGCCAGCATCGCGACGCGCAGGCCCTCTATCGCCAGGCGCTGACGCTCTCGCCCGACGATGCCGCGGTGCGCAGCAACCTCGCCTTGTCCGAGGCGCTGGACGGCAGAATGGGCGAGGCCAAGGCGGCGATGGCGCCGCTGCAGAACCGCCCCGACCTGTCCAATCGGGTGAAAACCGACATGGGCCTGCTGTTTGCCGCCGACGGCGACGAGGCGGCATCGCAATCCTGGCTCGACGGGCGCGGCGCCGACGCCCACGACGTCGCCACCGTGGCGCAGGCGCTGCGCGCCCACACCCCGAGCGCGCCCCAATGACCGCGCTGCGTGACGGCCGCTTCCTCCATGCCGGCCGCGCCGCGGCATGGACGCAGGTGTTCCTCGCCACCCAAATTCTGTTTCTGATCTGGCTGATCCTGTGGGGCCACGGCGCCATCGTCCGGCTCGACCACCCGACGACGACCGATTTCTCCAGTTTCTACGCCGCCGGCCGGCTGGCGCTCGGCGCCAATCCGGCGCTGGTCTATGACCAGTCGGCGCATTACGCCGCCGAGCAGGCGGCCACGGCGCCGGGCATCCAATACAGTTTCTTCTTCTATCCGCCGGTGTTTCTGCTGCTCTGCGCGCCGCTCGCCGCGCTGCCCTACATGGCGGCGCTGCTGCTGTTCCAGGCGATCCAGTTGGTGCCCTATCTGCTGGTCGCCCGCCATCTGCTGCGCGCCGCCGGCATCGCCTCGCTGCTGCCCGCCCTCGCCTTCCCCTCGGTCGCCTGGTCGCTCGGCATCGGCCAGAACGCGCTGCTGACCGCGAGCCTGTTCGGCGCCGGGCTGCTGCTGCTGGAGCGGCGTCCGCTGCTCGCCGGGCTGCTGCTCGGGGCGCTGTGCTACAAGCCGCATTTCGGCCTGCTGCTGCCGGTGGCGCTGCTGGCCGGGCGGCACTGGCGGGCGGTCGGCGGCGCCGCGGTGAGTGTCACGGTGCTGGTGCTGCTGTCGCTCGCCGTGTTCGGCTGGCCGACATGGCACGCCTATCTGGTTGCCTTTGCCGGCGCCGACAGTGTCTATGCCACCGGCAAGGTCAATCTCGGCGGCTATGTCACGCCCTATGGTGCGGCGCTGCTGCTTGGCGGCACGCCGCGGCTTGCCGCCTCGGTGCAGGTGCTGGTGATGCTGGTGGTGGCGCCGCTGGTCGCGGTGATCTGGCGCCGCCGCGCCGCCTCCCTGGCCGCCCGCGCCAGCGTGCTGATCGCCGCCACGCTGCTCGCCGTGCCGCTGGCGCTGTTCTACGACCTGCTGCCGCTGGCGCTGTGCATCTTCTGGCTGACCGCCGAGGGCCGGCGGCGCGGCTTCCTGCCCTGGGAGAAGGTGACGCTCGCCAGCCTCTATCTGGTGCCGCTGCTGTCGCGCTATGTCGGCGCCGAACTGCATCTGCCGCTCGGCCCGTTCGCCTGCGCGGCTGTGCTGGTGCTGGGCGTGCTGCATGCCGCCCCCGGCCGACGGCGGGTGACGCCGCCGGCGGATGCCGATAGCATGCCGCTGGGCAATCCCGGATTGACATGATCACGGTGCATCACCTGAACAACTCCCGCTCGCAGCGCGTGCTGTGGCTGCTGGAGGAACTCGGCGTGGCATACGAGGTGCGGCGCTATGAGCGCGACGCCCAGACCATGCTGGCGCCGCCCGAGCTGCGCGCGGTGCATCCGCTCGGCAAATCCCCGGTGATCACCGACGACGGCCGCACCATCGCCGAAACCGGCGCCATCACCGAATATCTGGTCGGGCGTTACGGCGACGGTCGCCTGGTGCCGCCGGCGGGCAGCGAGGAGCGGTTGCGCTACACCTACTGGCTGCATTTCGCCGAAGGCTCGGCGATGCCGCCGCTGGTGATGACGCTGGTGTTCCGCAGCCTGCCGCGCGCGGTGCCGGCGCTGATCCGCCCGATCGCCCGCCGCATCAGCGCCGGGGTGCAGCAGCGCTTCCTCAATCCGACGCTGGCCGCGCAGACCGAGCTGATGGAGGCCGAGCTGACCCGCTCGGACTGGTTTGCCGGGCCGGAGTTCAGTGCCGCCGACATCATGATGAGCTTCCCGGTCGAAGCGGCGAAGCAGCGCGAGGTGCTCGGCGGCCGGGCCAGGCTGCTCGGCTGGCTCGACCGCATTCACGCCCGCCCGGCCTGGATCGCGGCGCTGGCGCGCGGCGGCCCCTACGCCTACGCCTGACCCGGCGCCGCCCCGGCAAGCAGCCGCCCCCAGCCGGTGAGGCGCGGCATGAGGCCGCCCTGCCGGCAGGCATGCCACAACGTCACCGCGACCGAATCGACGATCGCGCAGCCGAGTTCGCGCTCCATCGCCTCGACCAGCGGTGCCGCGGCAAAATTGGTGCAGACCACGGCGATGCAGTCCGGCCGGAACGCCGCGGCCTCGCGCAGCAGCGCGGCGATGCGCGAGGCCGGGACGGCGGCGAAATCGGTATTCTCGACCAGCCCGAGCACGGCGGCGCCGACCACGTCGAGTCCCCACCGGCGATACTCGACGGCGATCTCGCCGGCCAGCGCCGCGGTGTATGGCACCGCCAGCGCCACCCGGCGCCAGCCATGCGCCGCAAACGCGGCCTGCAAGCCAAGCGTGGCGCTGGTCATCGGAATAGCGCAGCGGCGGGTCACCGCGGCGCAGACGCGGCTGTCGTGCTCCTGGCCGCGCCAACTGGCGCTCGTGCCGTTCCAGGTGAGCACATCGAGCGGCGCCTCGGCCAGCAGCGACGCGGCGGCAAGCAGGTGCGCATCGGCAAACTGCGCCTCGGTCTCGGCGTCCCGGTCGATCCGCCGCACCGCGATCCGGGTGAAATGATGCGTCACCGGCAGGTCACGACTCATCGCATAGGTCAGCGGCTCCAGCACGATGTTGCTGGACGGGGTGATATGGCCGATGCGCAGCATGCGCGCGACGCTACGGCGCCGATGCCGGCGGCCATTCCGGCCCGTCGGCTGCACCAGTGCTCTTAGCCATGGCAATCCTGCTGACCGTGGCAGACCCTAAATGTCGCCGCGCCGCCCGGTCAACCCGGCTTGCCGCGCCGGCCGATCGGTGGTGGGTTCGGGCATGACCAGTGAGACCGACCGGCAGCGCCAGATGGATGCCGAAGACGCCAGCTTCCTCGCCGCCATTGCCGCGCGGCTGCGGCTGCTGCGTGCCCGCCGCGGCATGACCCGGCAGTTGCTGGCGCGGCGGTCGGGCATCTCGGAACGCTACATCGCGCAGATGGAGGCCGGCCGCGGCAACGTCTCGGTGCTGCTGCTGCGGGCGCTGGCGCGCGCGCTCGGCGTCCCCCCGGTGGTGTTGCTGGAGGAGGAGCCGGCCGCCCCCGTGCCGCCCGACCGGATGGCGCCGGCGCGGCGGCAGCGGGTGGCGCTGGTCGGCCTGCGCGGCGCCGGCAAATCGACCCTCGGGCGCATGCTGGCCGCCGCGCGCGGCGTGCCGTTCCACGAACTCGACCGCGAGGTCGAGCGCGCGGCCGGCATGGACCTGCCAGAGATGTTCGAGTTGCATGGCCAGACCGGCTTCCGCCGCTTCGAGCGGGCGGCGCTGGAGCGGCTGCTGCGCCCCGGCGGCAGCTTCGTCCTGGCCGCCGGCGGCAGCCTGGTGACCGAGCCGGAGACCTACGCGCTGCTGCTGCGCGACTGCTGGACGGTGTGGGTGCGCGCCGCGCCCGAGGAGCACATGGCCCGCGTGGTGCAGCAGGGCGATATGCGGCCGATGCGCGACAACCGCCGGGCGATGCAGGATTTGCGCGCCATCCTGGCCAGCCGCGAAGCACTCTACGCCCGCGCCGACGCGACGCTCGATACCTCGGGGCAGACCGCGCAGGACAGCGCCCGCGCCCTGGCGGCACTGGTGCCGTAACCAGGCCGTGCGGACGGAATCCCTGGTATGCTTTTTTGACAGAGTCCCGAATCGGGCTTTGTTCAAATCACTGCGTGACCGGCATCAGGGTGCCGGACATGCTGACGGGAATGACGGAGCGCGATGGGTCGATCACGCTGGAAGTGTTTACAGTTCGATACGTCGCTCGACATCGGCCCTGACATCCGCCTGCGCATCGCGATGACGGACAAGGGACATGACAGCCAGGCCAACCGAGCGGCGGTACGCGCGCGGCAGCACACCGGTTATCCCGCGCCGCGAAAACGTCAGGCATAGAGGCCGGTCTTTTCCAAAGCGCCTCGATAAACTCAGGGAGCGCATCGAACAGGTAATCGGCAAGCTCAAACGGTTCAAACGCGTTGCCATGCGCTGCGAGAAGACTGATATCAGCTTTTCAGCCATCGTCACTTTTGCCTGCGGGCTGATGCTCGTCAAATCCGTCCACACGGCCTGGTAGCTATCTATCCCTTCACAAACACTCCCGACGCGGCGGTTGCTACATAAGACCGCAGGAGTCAGACCTTTGCCGATCCGCGACTCCGGCTTCGGATCAGACGCTCCCCCGCCTCGGTCGCGCGACATCGCGGGTAGCGCGGGTCAGCAGCCGCACCCCGCCGCCGCGCCTGCAATGCCATAGCTGCCTTGGACCAGCGGTGATCCCCTTGTCCGCAGGTCCCGGACCATTTCAGCGCGCCGCGGCGGCGTGCGGCAAAACCGGCGCCACCAGCCGCATCGCCGCGACCGCTCCGTCGAGCACGTCGGTCACGGCGGCCTCAATGATCCGGTCAAGCCGGCCGGAGACCGGCATGTCGTACACCCAGCGCCGGATCGCCAGATAGAAAACCTGCCCGTGCAGGCCCCAGGCCAGTTCCAGATCGTGCTCGCCAAGCGGCGCCTCCGCCGCCGGTGGCCGGGGCGCCAGGGCACGCAGTTCGGCGGCGATCGGCTCGATCACCCGCTGGCGCACCAGCGTCAGATAGCGCTCGCTGACGCCGACCCCGCGCAGTCCGGCAAAGATGAAAATGCGCGTCCATTCATAGCTGTTGATCGAGCTGATATAATCGACGTAGAAATTGACCAGCCGCGCGCGCAACGGCTGGGCGCGGTCGCGCAGCCCGCGGTCCCATTCCACTTTCCAGCGACTCAGATAAACCTCCTGATAGACCCGCTCGATCAGCGCTTCCTTGGTCGGGAAATAGCGGTAGAGCAGTGGATGCGTCACCCCGAGGCGCCGCGCCAAATCCCGCAACTGCCCGTCAGTGCCGTGCTCGGCGAAGAACCGGATGGCTTCATCGACGATGAAGCGCTCGCGCTGCTGCGGCGGCATCCGCCGCCGCCGCGGCCCGGCGGGCGTGGCCGGCGGCGGCGGTCGCCCCGGCGGCAGCGCCACCGCGGCCACGCCCGTGCCGCCCGGCTCCTCCGTGCCAGGGCAGACCCCGCCGACGCCGCCGAGGAACACCGCAATGGCATCGCGCAGCAACCGCTGCATGTCGCCGGGGATCGCCATGCCATAGACGAAGCGGCGGATCGCCAGATAAAAAATCCGCCCGTGCAGGCCCCACGCCAGCTCGACCTCCTCGGCCGACAGCGGCAGCGCCGCGGGGTCGGCGAGGCCCGCCGCCGCGCGCAGTTCGGCGCAGATCGGCAGCAACACGTTCTCGCGCAGCAATGCCAAATAGGGCGCGTTGATCGGCACCCCGCGCAGGCCGGCAAACATGAAGATCCGAACCCAGTCGTATTGAAATATCGCGGCGGTGTAGTCGCGGTAGAACTCCAGCAGCCGCACCTCCAGCGCCACCGACCGGTCGCGCAGCGTCACGCTCCATTCCGGGCGCCACCGGCTCAGGAACACTTCCTGATAGACCCGCGCGATCAGCATCTCCTTGCTCGGAAAATGCCGGAACAGCACCGAATGAGGAATGCCGATGCGGCCCGCCAGGGCGCGGAGCTGGCCGTCAAACCCCTGATCGGCAAAAAACCGGATCGCCGCGGCGACGATCATGCGTTCGCGTTCGGCGGCCGGAACCCGCTTGCCACGCGGCGCCGCCGACCGGGCGGTGCGGCCGGCCGGCATCTGCGAAAATGAGGCGTCTGTCGTCATCCCGTGCCATGCGAATTTGCGGCGACGCAGCACCCAGCGCCCGCCCTGACCCGCGGCAACAAAAGACTGCCGGGCGATGGTACCGTGCCGCTTGACTCGGCACAACCACGCCCGCATCTTGCGACCGCAAGGTAAATTAGACTCGTGCCGGCGCTGCCCGGACGCGACATTGCGGGGGATGGAAACGGCGTGAAGGCGGCGGCTTTGCGGTATGAGCGTGCCAGCTCGCTGGCCGATGCGCTGGCGCTGCTGCAGCGGCATGGCGCCAGCGCCACGCTGATCGCCGGCGGGCAGAGCCTGGTTCCCGCGCTCAACCTGCGCATGGCCGCGCCCGAATTGCTGATCGACATCAGCCGCCTCGACGCGCTGCGCGGGGTGCAGGTGATGACCGAGGGCGGATCGCCCAGGCTGCGCATCGGCGCCATGACGCGCCACGCCGAGCTCGGCCGCTCGCCGGAGATCGCCCGGCATGCGCCGCTGCTGCATCTGGCGGTGGGCCATGTGGCGCATGCGGCGATCCGCAATCGCGGCACATTCGGCGGCAGCCTTGCGCATGCCGATCCGGCATCCGAACTCCCCGCCTGCGCGCTGGCGCTGGGCTCGCGGATGCATGTCGTCGGCCACGCCGGAGCGCGCGTCATCGACGCCGGCGACTTTTTCATCGGCCTGCACCAGACGGCGCTGCAACCGGGTGAAATCCTCGTCGCCGTCGAGGTCGATGTGCTGGCCGACGGGTTCCGCCCCGGTTTTGCCGAATTGGCCCGGCGTCAGGGCGATTATGCGCTGGTCGGCCTTGCCGCCCATGCCCGGCCGATCCCCGGGCAGATGCGTTTTGCCGCCATCGCGCCGGTCTTCTTTTCTGTCGGCGCGCGTCCGCTGCTGGCCGCGGCGGCGGCGCGGGTGCTGACCGACGCGACCATCGCCGACGCCGACCGACTGCATCTGGCGCAGCAGGCGCTGGCGGCCGACCTCGACCCGCCCGCCGACCCGCAGGCATCATCGGCGATGCGGCTGCATCTCGCCCGCGTGCTGCTCGGCCGCGTTGTCGCACAGCTTGTTGGAACCCCCGATGTCATCTGAGACCGTCGCCGTCACGCTGCGCGTCAACGGCGAGACGACGACGCAGATGGTCGCGCCGCGCACCCATCTTGCCGATCTGCTGCGCGGCCGGCTCGGCCTGACCGGGACGCATCTCGGCTGCGAACATGGGGTCTGTGGCGCCTGCACCGTGTTCATCGACGGCGCCACGGCGCGCGCCTGTCTGGTGCTGGCGGTGCAGAGCGATGGCGCCGTGGTCGAGACGGTCGAGGGGCTGACCGACGCCGCCGACCCGACGCTGCGCGCGCTGCAGGAGGCGTTCGTGGCGCGCAACGCCCTGCAATGCGGCTTCTGTACGCCCGGCATGCTGGCCACCGCGGTCGAATTGCTGCGCGAGACGCCTGCGCCGTCGCGCGCCGCGATCCGCGAACGGATTTCAGGCAATTACTGCCGCTGCACCGGCTACCACGCGATTGTCGATGCGATCGAAACCGCCGCCCT
Source organism: Pseudomonadota bacterium (assembly GCA_021845985.1). Classification (GTDB taxonomy): domain Bacteria; phylum Pseudomonadota; class Alphaproteobacteria; order Acetobacterales; family Acetobacteraceae; genus JAFKFJ01. Next base: position 199,890 of record JAJZES010000043.1, read on the forward strand.
GCGGCTTGCCGGACATGAGCCGCGCTGATGCCACACCCCCCCGCGCATGCCGCCATCGACCGCCCCAACAGCTATATCGGCCGCAGCGTGCCGCGCCCGAATGCGCGCCGTCTGGTCGAAGGCCGCGGGCACTTCACCGACGATCTGCCGACGACGCCGCGCACCCTGCATGTCGCGTTCCTGCGCAGCCCCTACCCGCATGCGCGTATCGCCGGCCTCGATCTGGCTGCCGCGCGCGCCCTGCCGGGCGTCGCGCTGGTCGCCACCGGTGCCGACATCGCCGCCGTCTGCACCCCGTGGGTCGGTGTGCTGACGCATTTCGCCGGGCTGAAATCGGCGCCCCAGTACCCGCTGGCGATCGACCGGGCGGTCTGGCTCGGCGAGCCGATCATCGCCGTGGCGGCGACGACACGCGCCATCGCCGAAGATGCGATCGACCTGATCGGCATCGACTACGAAGAACTGCCGGCCGTCACCGACATCGACGCCGCGCTGGCGCCGGGGGCGCCGGTGATCCATCCACACCTGGGCGACAATCTGGCGTTCCGGCTGCGCCTCGACAGCGGCGACGTCGATGCCGCCTTCGCCGCCGCGCATACCGTGGTGGAAGACGACTTCCACTTCAATCGCCACACCCCGGTCACGCTGGAAACCCGCAGCATCCTGGCCGACTACGACCCCGCCACGCAGCGACTGACGGTCTGTCAATCGACCCAGACTCCCTATCAGATGCAGGAAGTGTACGCGCGCCATTTCGCCATTCCGGCGGCCAATGTGCGCGTCATCGCCGGCGATGTCGGCGGCAGCTTTGGCATGAAGCTGCATGTGTACGGCGACGAGATGGCGACCGTGGCGCTGAGCATCATGCTGCGCCGGCCGGTGAAGTTCGTCGCCGACCGGCTGGAATCCTTCGTCTCCGACATCCATGCGCGCGCCCATCGGGTGCGCGCGCGCATGGCGCTCGCCGCCGACGGCAGCATCACCGCGATGGCGGTGGACGACACCACCGGCATCGGTCCCTATTCCGCCTATCCGCGCACCAGCGCCGTCGAGGGCAATCAGGCGGTGCGGCTGATGGGCGGCCCGTACCGCCACCGCGCCTATCGCGGCAGCTTGCAGGTGGTGTTTCAGAACAAGGCGATGATGAGCCAGTATCGCGCCGTCGGCCACCCGATCGCCTGCGCGGTGACCGAAGCGCTGGTCGATCGCGCCGCCGCCGCGCTGGGCCTCGATGCCATCGACATCCGCCGGCGCAATCTGCTGACCGACGACGCCTATCCCTACACCTCGCCGACCGGCTACGTGTTCGAGCGGCTGTCGCATCACCAGTGTCTCGACCTGCTGGAACGCAGTTGCGACTACGCCGCGCTGCGCCGCGACCAGCAGGCGGCGCGGCAGCGCGGCGTCTGCCGCGGCATCGGGATTGCCGCGTTCATCGAAATCACCAGTCCCGGCCCCGCCTTTTATGGCGTCGGTGGCGCGCCGATCACCGCGCAGGATGGCTGCGTGATGCAGCTCGATCCCTCGGGCGCGGTGCGGGTGCAGGTCAGCGTCACCGAGCAGGGTCAGGGCACCGAGGCGATCATGGCGCAGATCGCCGCCTCGGCGTTTGGCGTCGCGCTCGACCGGGTGCGCGTCGTCACCGGCGACACCGAGACGACGCCGTATGGCGGGGCCACCTGGGCGTCACGCGGCGCGGCGATCGGCGGTGAAACAGTACTGCTGACCGGCCACGCGCTGCGCCAGCAATGCCTTGCCCTCGCCGCCGCGATCCTGCAGACGCAGCCGCAGACGCTCGACATCGTCGATGGCCGGGTCGTCGATGCCGCCGACGGGCAGGAGCGGATCAGCGTCGCCGAGCTGGCGCGCATCGCCTATTTCCGCCCCGACACCCTGCCGCCGGGGATACAGCCGCAGCTCGTGGCCGCGCGCAATCATGTGCCGCGCGACCAGCCTTTCGCCTTTACCAACGGCATCCAGGCCAGCCATGTCGAGGTCGATACCGAGACCGGATTTGTCCGCCTGCTCGGCCATTGGGTGGTCGAGGATTGCGGCCGGATCATCAACCCGCTTCTGGTTGACGAGCAAATCCGCGGCGGCGTGGTGCAGGGCATCGGCGCGGCGCTGTTCGAGGAATGCCTCTATTCTCCCGAAGGCCAGATACTGAACGCGACGCTGGCCGACTATCTGGTGCCGATGGCGGGCGAAATCCCCGACATCCATGTCGCCCATGTCGAGACGCCGACGCTGCTGACCCAACTCGGCGCCAAGGGTGCCGGCGAGGCCGGGACGGCCGGCGCGGCGGCGGCGGTGCTCAATGCCGTCAACGACGCGCTGCGCCCGCTCGGCGCGCAGCTCAGTGAACTGCCGCTGACGCCGCAGCGCATCCTGGCCGCGCTCGGGCGGGTCTGATGCCAGGAACAAAGAAAATCACACCGCATGGGAGCATCACAGCCATGAACAGCACCGCGACAGATCCCGGCCGCCGGGCCGTGCTTGGCGGCGGGCTTGCGGCGCTGGCCGCGCCGGCGCTGCTGCTGCGCGCCGCCCGCGCCGCCGATGAGCCGATCCGCATCGGCTTTCCGACGCCGCTGACCGGACCGTTCGGCGCCGAGGCCAAGGATCAGGTGCGCTGCGCCAGCCTCGCCGTTGCTCAGTTCAACGCCGCCGGCGGCCTCAACGGACGCATGGCGGAGCTTCTGGTGCGCGACGACAAGCTCAATCCCGGCGAGGCGGCGACGCGCACGCTCGAACTGATCGAGCAGGATCATGTCGCCTGCATCGTCGGCTCGCTGTCGTCATCGGTGCAGCTCGCGGTCAACGAAGTCACCAAGGCGCGCGGGATGCTCTATGTCTCGATCAGCCAGTCCGACACCATCACCGAGGCGAGCGATTTCGGCCGCACCACGTTCCACGAGGCGCTCAATCCGCATATGACGGCCGGCGCCGTGGCCCGCTATGTGTTCCGGCCGGGCATGAAGGTGGCGATCCTGCTGGCCGATTATGCCTATGGCAACGAGATGGCGGCCGGCTTCCGCCGCGCCGCCGCGGCGATGGGCGGGGTCGAGATCGTGCTCGAGCAGAAGCACCCGTTCGGCGCCGCCGACTATTCGACGTTCCTGCCGCGCCTGCGCTCGGTCAAGCCCGATGTCGTCTGCATCTGCAATTTCGGCCGCGATCAGGCCAATTCGATCAAGCAGGCGGTGGATTTCGGCATCAAGCGGCTGGCCCGCATCGTGGTGCCGGTGCTGCTCTACAACCAGCGCCTCGCCGGCAGCGCCGATGCGTTCGAGGGGGTGGTCGGCGGCGCCAACTACTACTGGACGATCGAGGATCGGGTGGCGTCGGCGAAGGCGTTCAACGACGCCTACCGCGCCGCCAACAACGGCGCCGTGCCGTCCGATTACGGCGCCTACGGCTACAGCGGCGTGCGCCTGATGCTGGAGGCGATGCGCCGTGCCGGCGGTGTCGCACCCGACGCGGTGATCCGCGAACTCGAAGGCGCGCATTACGACACCTGCAAAGGCCCGGAGACGATGCGGGCCTGCGACCATCAGGCGATCCAGTCGGTGCTGATCCTGGAGTCGAAGGCCAAATCGGCGATGACCAGCCCGGCCGACCTGTTCACGGTGCTCGCCACCGAGGAAGGCAAGGACGCCAATCTGCGCAGTTGTGCCGATCTCGGGCACAAGACGTGAGCGCGGCGGCGGCGGGGGCGCGGCGATAGATGCAACTCGACCTGATCGCGGTGCAGCTTTTCACCGGCGTCGCGCTCGGCGCCGTGTTCGTGCTGCTGTCGATCGGGCTGTCGGTCATCTTCGGCATGCTCGGCGTGGTCAACTTCGCGCATGGCGCCTTCTATATGACGGGCGCCTATGCCGGGGTGTTCTGCCTTGCGGTGACCGGCAATTTCTGGTTCGCCCTGGCCGCGGTGCCACTGCTGATCGGGGCACTTGGGCTCGGCGTCGAGCGCTTCCTGATCCGCCCGCTCTATGGCCGCGGGCCGGATTATCCGCTGCTGCTGACCTTCGGCCTCGGCTATGTGCTGGTCGAGGCAGTGCGCATCCTGTTCGGCACCGACGGCATGCCGTTCGACACGCCGTCGCTGCTGGCCGGGGGCATCGACATCGAGGGGCTGGGCTATTTCCCCGCCTACCGGCTGTTCGTCATCGCGGTGACGGCGCTGATCCTGCTGCTGCTGTGGCTGCTGCTGGAGCGGACGCGCTACGGGCTGATCATCCGCGCCGGCGCCCGCGACCCGGAGATCCTGTCGATCCTGGGTCTCGACATTGCCCGGGTCTGGCTGCTGGTGTTCGGGCTGGGCACCGGGCTGGCGGCGCTGGCCGGGCTGCTGGCGGCGCCGATGCGCAGCGTCAACCCGGAAATGGGCGTCGCCGTGCTGGTCGAGGCCTTCGTCGTCACCGTCATCGGCGGCATGGGGTCGCTGCTGGGGGGTGCCATCGCCGGCCTGCTGGTCGGCATCGTCGTCAGCCTGACGGCGCTGTGGATGCCGCAGATGTCCACCATCTCGATGTTCGCGCTGATGACGCTGGTGCTGCTGATCCGCCCGCAGGGATTGTTCGGCCGCGGGCTGTCGCGATGAGCGCGCCAGCGGCCGCTCCATTGCCCGCCGATCAACCGGCGCTGCTGCTGCGCTGGCGCCTGCCGCTGCTCGCCGCGGTGCTGGCAACCCTGCCGTGGATCGCCCCGTCGCAGGCGCTGGCGGTCAACATCCTGATCTATGGCCTCTATGCCACCGGCTTCAACCTGTTGTTCGGCTACACCGGCCTGCTGTCGTTCGGCCACGCCGCCTTTCTCGGCGCCGGCGCCTATGGCACCGGCATCGCCCTGGCGCGCCTGGGCATCGGCTGGTTCGGCGCCATCGCCATCGGGGTGGCCGCCTCCGGGGTGCTGGCGGTGCTGATCGGGGCCTTGTCGATCCGCTCGCGCGGCATCTACTTCAGCATGGTGACGCTGGCGCTGGCACAGCTTGTCTATTACATCGCCTTTCAGGCGGACGACTGGACGGGCGGTGAAAACGGCCTGCGCGGGCTGACCGTCAGCCGCCTGCGGGTCGGCCCGTTCGCCCTCGATTTCCTCAATCCTGTCGTCAAATACTACGTCATCTTCGGCTTCGTGGTCGCCGCGCTGTGGGCGCTCTCGCGGGTTCTGAACGCACCTTTTGGCGCCGCCATCGAGGCCATTCGCGAAAACGAGGGCCGGGCGCTGGCCTGCGGCTTTGACGTGCGGCGCATGAAGCTGGTCGCCTTCGCCCTGTCCGGCCTCGTCTGCGGCCTCGCCGGAGCGCTGGACGCGCTGCATCTGTCGATCGTGCCGATCGACACGCTGTATTATCAGACCTCGGGGCTGGCGGTGATGATGGCGCTGCTCGGCGGCGCCGGCACCTTCCTCGGCCCGTTCATCGGCGCGGCGATTTTTCTGCTGATCGAGGATACGTTCTCACTGTGGACCTCGCACTGGCAGTTGTTCGTCGGCGCAATCTTCATCCTGGCGGTGCTGTTCCTGCCGCGCGGCGTATGGGGCAGCCTGATCGCGTGGCATCAGGGGCGCCGCGCATGACCGCCGAGACGATTCTGGCGGCCGAAGGGCTGGGCAAGCGCTATGGCGGCTTCGTGGCGCTGGCCGATGTCAGCGTCGCCTTCGCGCGCGGACGGCTGACCGCGATCATCGGGCCGAACGGCGCCGGCAAGAGCACCTTCTTCGCGCTGCTGTCGGGCGCCGCCGCGCCGAGCAGCGGCCGCATCCGCTTCGACGGCGCCGACATCGCCGGACAGGCGCAGTTCCGCTTCGCCCGCCTGGGCATCGCCCGCTCCTATCAGATCACCAGCCTGTTTCCGCAACTCACCGCGCACGAGAATGTGCGCCTCGCCTGTCAGGCGGTCGATGCGGCGGCACGCGGTGGCCTGTGGCGCAGCCGCGCGCACTACCCGGCGCTGGCCGAGGCGGCGGACGCCACCCTGGCGCTGGTCGGGCTGCTGGATCGCCGGTCGCGCCCGGCCGCCCGCCTCGCCCATGGCGAGCAGCGGGCGCTGGAAATCGCCGTGGCGCTGGCCGGGCGGCCGAAACTGCTGCTGCTCGACGAACCGACGGCGGGCATGAGCCCGGAAGAGACCAAGGAGATGATGGACCTCATCGCCCGACTCGCCGCCGAGCGCACCGTGCTGCTGGTCGAGCACAAGATGAAGATGGTGATGGGCCTCGCCGATCAGATCGTGGTGCTGCATCACGGCCGCCTGCTGGCCTCCGGCGCGCCCGACGACATCCGCGCCCATCCCGAGGTGCGCCGCGTCTATCTCGGGGAAGGCCGCTCCGGCCGTGGCTGAAGCGTTGCTCGAGGTGGCCGATCTCAACGCTTGGTACGGCCCGGCGCATGTGCTCCAGGGGGTCAGCCTGTCGGTCGCAGCCGGCGAAATCGTCGCCCTGGTCGGCCGCAACGGGGCGGGCAAGACGACGACCATCCGCGCGGTGATGGGGCTGATCGCCAACCGCTCCGGCAGCGTCCGCTTCGCCGGGGCGGCGATCGGCGCGCGGCCGACGCATGCCCGCTTCGCCGCCGGCCTCGGCTACGTGCCCGAGGAGCGGCGGATCGTGCCGGGGCTGACGGTGCGCGAAAACCTGCGGCTCGGCCTGCTCGCCTGCGGTCTCGGCGCGGCGGCCGAGGGCCGCGCCATCGACGCGGTGGCGCAGCGCTTCCCGCGTCTCGGCGAACGGCTCGGGCAGGAGGCGATCACCCTGTCCGGCGGCGAGCAGCAGATGCTCGCCATCGCCCGCGCCCTGCTGTCACAGCCGAAGATGATCCTGCTGGATGAACCGTCGGAAGGGATCATGCCGGCGCTGGTGGACGAAATGGCCGAGTTGTTCCTGGAACTGCGGCGCGGCGGCATGACGCTGCTGCTGGTCGAGCAGAATGTCGAACTGGCGCTGGAAATCTCCGACCGCGCCTATGTGCTCGATCAGGGCCGGGTGGTGCATGAGGGCGCCAGCCTGACCCTGCTGGCCGACCCGACGATCCGCGAGCGCTATTGCGGCGTCTGACCGACCGCGCCGCGCGCCGGTGACGCGCGTCGCGGTCGGCCATCCAGCTAGGCGAATCGGTTGACCAGGTTTTCCAGCATTTCCTGGCGTCCGCTGCGCGGCTGCGGCGGCGGCGCGTCGGCGGCGCGCGCCGCGATCTCCGCCAGCGTCAGGCTGCTGGCCATGATCTCGGCGCCGATGCCGCCCTGCCAGCCAGCGTAGCGGTCGGCGACGAACCGGTCGAGCGTGCCGTCGGTGAGGATCGCGTCGGCCGCCAGCAGCGCCCGCGCGCACAAATCCATCGCCCCGACATGGCCGTGCAGCAGGTCCGCCGCGTCGATCGACTGCCGCCGCACCTTGGCGTCGAAATTGAAGCCGCCGGCGCCGATGCCGCCGGCGCGCAGAATCTCCAGCATCGCCAGCGTCCAGTCGTTGAGCGAATTGGGAAACTGGTCGGTGTCCCAGCCATTCTGCGGGTCGCCGCGATTGACGTCGATGCTGCCGAGCAGCCCCTGGGAGGCCGCATAGGCGAGTTCGTGCTCGAACGTGTGCCCGGCCAGCGTGGCGTGGTTGACCTCCAGATTGAGTTTGATCTCGCGCTCCAGCCCGCAGCGGCGCAGCAGTGCTGCGACCGCGGCGACGTCGAAATCATACTGGTGCTTGGTCGGCTCGCATGGTTTGGGTTCGATCAGGATGGTGCCGGTGAAGCCGATCTTGTGCTTGTGCTCGACGACCAGCGAGAGGAAGCGGCCGAGCTGGTCCAGCTCCTGACCGATGCGCGTGTTGAGCAGCGTGTCGTAGCCCTCGCGCCCGCCCCACAGCACGTAATTGGCGCCGCCGAGCCGGTGCGTCACCTCCAGCACCTGTTTGACCTGCCCGGCTGCATAGGCGAACACCGCCGGATCGGGATTGGTCGCGGCGCCCGCCATGTAGCGCGGATGGCTGAACAGATTGGCGGTGCCCCACAGCAGCTTCACCCCCGTCGCCGCCATCTTGCCGGCCATCCGGTCGGCCATGCGGTCGAGGTTCGACCAGCCCTCGCGCAGCGTCTCGCCGAGCGGCACCACATCGACGTCGTGGAAACAGAAAAACGGCGCGCCGAGCCGGGTGAAGAAATCGAACGCCACATCGAGCTTGCGCTCGGCGTTGGCCACCGTGTCCGCCGCCTGCCACGGCCGGCCGAAGGTGCCCGGCCCGAACATGTCGCTGCCCGGCCAGCACAGCGTATGCCAATAGGCGACGGCGAAGCGGAAATGCTCGGCCATCGGCTTGCCGCGCACCAGCCGCGCCGGATCGTACCAGCGAAACGCCAGCGGGTTGCGGCTGTCGGGGCCTGCGTAGCGGATCGGTTCGATACCGGCAAAGAAATCGCTCACGGCGTCACCCCCAGTTTTTCGTCTTCTTGTACCAGCAGCGCCGGCGGCAGGGTGCGCAACGTGCCCCAGGCAATACGGCCCGCCGTCTGGCAGACCGGGCAGAGTGGCCGCCATCCCGGCTGCTGCGTGCCGCAGGCCTCGCAGCGCCAGGCCGGGTCGGGATCGGCCAGCGCCGCATGGCGCAGCGCCGCGCGCTGGGCCAGCCGTCCGGCCTCGGTCTCGCCGCCTTCGGTTTCCTCGATCTCGGCCAGCATCAGCCACAGCCGGCGCTGGTCCACCCCGGTCGCCTGCGCCGCCTCCAGATGGCGCCGCGCCTCGCCGGTCAGCCCGGCCTCCAGCGAGACGCGCGCCAGCAGCATATGGCTTTCCGGATGCGCCGGCACCGAGCCGGCGATGCGCCCGGCCTCGCGCACCCGCGCCAGCGGATCGGCGATCGGCGCCAGCGAGAACGCCGCCAGATCCGGTTGCGGATTATCCTTCCAGGCGGCACGGATCACCTCCAGCGCCCGCACCTCCTTGCCGGCGGCGCGCAGCCGGCGGGCGTATTCCAGCGCCGCCGGGGTGAACCCCGGCGCCTGTTTCCACGCCCGTTTGGCCAACAGCAGCGCTTCCGCCGGATCGCTCTCGGCGGCGGCGGCGGCCACCGCATAGGCGTCGCGCGGCGCCTCCGGCGGCGCCAGCCGCAGCGCCTGCGCCCAGTTGCCGGTGCGCACCGCGAGCTGCGCCCGCTCCTCGCGCAGCCAGGCGCCGCCGGGATGCACCGCCTCCGCCTGCCGCGCGATGGCGGCGGCCTCGTCCCAGGCTTCGCGCGTCATCGCCTGACGGAACAGCCCGCGCAGGCCGAGCAGCGCCGCGTCATCGCGCCCGGCCAGGGATTTGTAGAGATCGGTCGCCTCGTCCTCGCGCTGCGCCAGCCGCCCGGCCTCGGCGGCGAGCAGCAGCGTCTGCGGCGTGTCGCCGAGCAGCTTGCGCGCCCGCGCCGCTTCCCGCCGCGCCGTGCCGTCCTCGCCGGCGGCGAGTGCCACCAGGGTCCGCGTCACCGCCACGTCACCCGCCGTCCGCCGCCGTCGCGCCCTGCCGGCGCGCAGCCGCCGCGGCGTGGCGAGCACCCAGCCGATGATCCGCACCACCAGCCCCAGCACCAGCAGCGCCACCACCGCCGCAACGATGGCCAGCGACGTCGCCATCTGCACGGTGTAGCCATAAAGGCCGAGCGAGACGCTGCCCGGCAGTCCGGCGACATACCACGCCACCGCCACGACGATGGCGGCGACGATCACCCACAGCAGAACGCGGCGCATCAGCCGCGCGCCATCTGCGACAGCGCCGCGCGCGCATCGAGCAGCGCCTGCGCCTGCCCGCGCCACGCCGCCATCGCCTGCGCCGCCGGCCCGTCCAGCCCGTCGAGCGCCGCCACCGCGCCGCGCAAATCGCCGGCATCGAGCCTCGCCTGCGCACCACCCAGCACCTCGGCCGCCGGCGAGCCGACCAGCACCGTATCGCCCTGCTTGACCGTCACCAGCGCGCGGGCACGCAGCCACATCCGCTCGGCGAGGCTTTTGCCGAAAGTGCCGGGCCGGCTCGCCCGTTCGGCGGCGGCGGCGGCGGAGGGGAAGCCGAGGCGCAGCGCCGCCTCGGTCGGCGGCGGATCATGGGCGAAGCGCGCCAGCGGCTTCGGCGCGCCGTCGATGTCGCCGAGCGGCACGCCGTTATCCAGCGCCACCTGCGCCCGCGCCACCGCCTGCACCTGCGTCGCCCGCCCGGCCTGCTGCTCGGCCGTCTGCAGCCGTTTGCCGAGTTCGACGAGGCGCGACGCCATCTCGGCATCGGCCGAGCGCGCCGAATCCTGCGCCGACCGCGCCTCGGCAGCGACGCTGTCGAGTTTCTGCACCAGCGGCCCGACATCCGGCGCCGGCGGCGGTTTTTGCTGCTCCAGCGCGGCGAGGCGCTGTTCCAGCGGCGCCAGATCGACCGCCGGCGCCGGCGCTGCCGCCGGCGCCTTCGCCTGCGCCGCGAGCTGGTCGGCGAGGCTTTGCACGCGGCCTTCGAGGGCGGCGACTCGGCCGGGATCGGCGGCGGCGGCGAGTTGGCCGGCCAGTTGCTCCTGGCGCTGCCACAATTCCCCGACCGCGCCGAGCAGCGCCAGCAGCAGCAGCAGCGTGATCAGCGGCAGCAGAATGCCGCGTCGTCGCGGCGCCTCCTTCGGCAACGCAGCGTCCGGCGGCGGCGGCGCCGCGGCGGGCTGCGTGGGGATGGGTTCGGGTCCGTCTTGGCTGGTGTCGCTCATGGCAGCAGGGTCAGCAGCTCATCCTGGGTCGGCAGCGATGCAACACGGATACGCCGCCACGGCAAGGGGCGCAGCGCACGCTCCGTCGCCCGTGACAATGCCAGAGCCTCGATATGTTGCAAATACGCGCCGGCACCGGCGAGCCGAACGAAGATGTGCGCGGTCGCCGCGGAGAAGAACAGCGCCGCATGCAACCCATTCCAGGCGCACGCCGGCAGCGCCGACACCGGCGCCGCGGCATAGGCGATGCGGCGGCGCACAATGAAGCCGCGGGCGCGCAATGCGGCGGCAAGCGCCATGCCCTGCCCGGCGCCGCTGGCCAGCAGCAGCGGGCCGGCGGCCGGGTCGCAGCGCTGTACCGCCAGTTCGGCCAGCGCCGCGGCGTCGCGCCCGGCGCTGTACACGGTGGCGAATCCGGCCGCCCGCGCCCGCGCCGCGGTGGCGTCGCCGACCGCCAGCAGCAGCGTGCCGTGCAGCGCCGCCGGCAGCGCCGGCAGGGCGTTGCCGCTGGTCACCAGCACCGCCTGCGGCCGGCGCGGCAGCGCCACCCGGCGCAGCCCGATGGTCAGCAGCGGCGCCAGCACCGGCCGCCAGCCGAGCGCCTCCAGCCGTGACGCCGTTTCCGACGCGCCCGGTTGCGGCCGCGTCACCAGCACGCCGTCAGCCAATGATGTCGGGCGGGCTGTCATCGCGCAGGCCGCGCCCCAGCTGCAACCCGATGGCCGCCGCCTCGGCGATCGGGCCGGTCATGCTGCGCCGCAGCAGGAAACTGCCATCCGGCCGGGCGATCAGCCCGGTCAGCGCGATCTGCCCGTCGCGCAGCGTGGCATGGGCGCCGATCGGCGTCCGGCACGAGCCGTCGAGCGCCCCCAGCATCGCCCGCTCCGCCGCCGCCGCGGCGAACGACGCGGCATCGGTCATCCGCCGCAGATGGGCGAGCAGCGCGACATCGTCGGCGCGCGCGGTGATGCCGACGATCCCCTGCCCCGCCGCCGGCACCATCACGCCGGGGTCGAGCACCAGCGAGGCCGCCGCCGCCAGCCCGAGTCGGCGCAGCCCGGCCAGGGCCAGCAGCGAGGCAGCAATGTCGCCGCCGCGCACCCGCGCCAGCCGAGTCTGCACATTGCCGCGCAGCAGCGTCACCTGCAGGTCGGGCCGGGCGTGCAGCATTTGCGCCTGCCGCCGCACCGAGCTGGTGCCGATCACCGCGCCCGGCGGCAGCGCCGCATAGGGGTCGGCGGGGTCGCCCGCAGCGCAGCCGGGGCCGAGGATCAGCGCGTCGCGGGCATCCTCGCGCGCCAAGGTGCAGGCGAGCACGATGCCGTCCGGCAGCTCGGTCTCCAGGTCCTTCAGCGAGTGTACCGCGCAGTCGATCCGGCGGTCGTGCAGCGCCTCGTGGATTTCCTTGGCGAACAGCCCCTTGCCGCCGATCTCGGCGAGGCGGCGGTCCTGCACCGCATCGCCGGTGGTGGCGATGATGTGTTCCTCGGCGCCGGCCAGCGCGGGTGGCAACAGCGCCATGAAGGCGCGCGTCTGCACCAGCGCCAGCGGCGAGCCGCGGGTGCCGATGCGCAGCGGTCGTGTGGCTACATCCATCCCGGCAGACTAGAACAGGCGCGCATGAAGTTGAAGGAGCGCATGGTCACGCTGAGCCGCCCGGTTCTGGGCATCGAAACCTCCTGCGACGAGACCGCCGCCGCGGTGCTGGCGCCGGATGGCACGGTGCTGGCCGAAACCGTGCTCAGCCAGCGCGAGCATGCCGCGTTCGGCGGCGTGGTGCCGGAGATCGCCGCGCGCGCCCATCTGGCGCATCTGCCGGACCTCGCCGCGGCGGTGCTGGAGCGTGCCGGGCTGCGGCCGGCCGATCTCGGCGGCGTCGCCGCGACCAGCGGGCCGGGACTGATCGGCGGGCTGATCGTCGGCAGCGGTTTCGCCAAGGGGGTGGCGCTGGCGCAGGGCCTGCCCTTCGTCGCCGTCAACCATCTGGAGGCGCATGCGCTGACCGCGCGGCTGCCGGGGCTGGTGCCGGGCGGCGTGGCGTTTCCCTATGTGCTGCTGCTGGTCTCGGGCGGGCATTGCCAATGCGTCCTTGTCGAGGGGGTCGGGCGGCATCGGCGCCTCGGCGGCACCATCGACGACGCGGTCGGCGAGGCGTTCGACAAAGTCGCCAAAATGCTCGGCCTCGGCTGGCCGGGCGGGCCGGCGCTGGAGCGTCTGGCCGCCGCAGGGCAGCCGACGGTGGCGCTGCCGCGGCCGCTGCTCGGGCGGCCGGGCTGCGATTTCAGTTTCTCCGGCCTCAAGACTGCGGTGGCGCAGCGGCGCGCCGACGCCGACCCGGCCGACCTCGCCGCCAGTTTTCAGCAGGCGGTGGCCGAGGTGCTGGCCGATCGCGCCGATCACGCCATGGCGGCCTGCCCGGCTGCGCGCGTGCTGGTGGTGGCCGGTGGCGTCGCCGCCAACGCGAGGCTGCGCGCGGTGCTGGCCAAGGCGGCCGATCGTTGCGGCTTTGCCATGGTCGCCCCGCCGCCGCGCCTGTGCGGAGATAACGCGGTGATGGTGGCGTGGTGCGGCATCGAGCGGCTGCGCCTCGGCCTGAGCGACCCGCTCGATCATGCGCCGCAGCCGCGCTGGCCGCTGTGAACTATCGCCACGCCTTTCACGCCGGCAATTTCGCCGATTGCATCAAGCACGCGCTGCTGGTCTGGCTGCTGCGGACGATGCAGCGCAAGCCGGCGGCGCTGATGGTGCTCGACACCCATGCCGGGCTCGGCCGCTACGACCTCACCACCGGTCCGGCCGCCCGCACCGGAGAATGGCGGCACGGCATCGCCCGGCTGCTCGAGCAGCCGCCGCCGGCACTCGCCGATTATGTCGATCTGGTCGGGCGCCTGGGCCTCTACCCCGGCTCGCCGGTGCTGCTCCGCGCGCTGCTGCGCCCGGCCGACCGGCTCGCCTGCTGCGAACTGCATCCAGAGGACTGCGACATCCTGCGCGCCGCCTTTACCCGCGACCGGCAGGTCGCGGTGCATCACCGCGACGCCTGGGAGGCGCTCGGGGCGCTGCTGCCGCCGGCCGAGAAACGCGGGCTGATCCTGATCGACCCGCCGTTCGAGGCGCCGGACGAGTTCGACCGGCTGGCTGCCGGCATCAGGCTGGCGCATCGGCGCTTTCCGCAGGGCGTCATCGCCGCGTGGTATCCGATCAAGCATCTGGCGCCGGTGCGCGCCTTTCACACGGCGCTGCGCGACAGCCCGGTACGCGACGTGGTGGCGGCGGAGCTGACGCTGCGCACCCCGCATGATCCGGCGCGGCTGAACGGCTGCGGACTGCTGATCGTCAACCCGCCCTGGCGGTTCGAGAGCGAGGCGGCGCCGATCCTCGCCGCTTTGCGCGACCGGCTGGGCGACGGCGAGGCGGGGGAGGGGTGCGGCATCGTGCGGCTGGTCGATGAATAGTGTCGCCGTCATCGGCGCCGGCGCCTGGGGCCTGGCGCTGTCACTGCAGGCGCAGCGGGCCGGGCGACGGGTGACGCTATGGGCGCGCGATCCGGCGCGCGTCGGGGCGCGGCTGCCGGGGGTGGCGCTGCCGGCGGCGATCACCGTTACCGGCACGTTGCCGGCGGCCGATCTGGTGCTGCTGGCGGTGCCGCTGCAGCATCTGCGCGGCATCGCCGCGGCGCTGCCGCCGGGCGGCCCGCTGCTGTGCTGCGCCAAGGGCATCGAGGCCGGCAGCCTCGCCCTGCCGCTGGAAATCCTCGCCGAGGCCCAGCCGGGCCGGCCGGCCGGTGTGCTGAGCGGCCCCAATTTCGCCCGCGAGATTGCCGCCGGCCAGCCCGCCGCCGCCGTCGTCGCCGCCGACACCGAGGCGCTGCGTGCCGAGATCGTCGCCGCACTGGCCAGCGCCGCGTTCCGTCTGTACGGCAACGACGACCCGGTCGGCGCGCAGGTCGGCGGCGCGGCGAAGAACGTCATCGCCATCGCCGCCGGCGCGGTGATCGGCGCCGGTCTCGGCGAAAATGCCCGCGCCGCGCTGATCACGCGCGGCCTTGCCGAACTCGGCCGGCTCGCCGCCGCCCTGGGCGGGCGGGCGGAGACGGTGGCCGGGCTGTCCGGTCTGGGCGATCTGCTGCTCACCGCGACCTCGCCGGCCAGCCGCAACTACAGCTTCGGCCTCGAACTCGGCGCCGGCGCAGGCGTCGCCGAGATCCTGGCGCGCCGCAGTGCGGTGACCGAGGGGGTGGCAACGGCCCCCGCCCTGGTCGCCCGCGCCATGCGGGCTGGCGCCGCGGTGCCGGTCTGCGCCGCGGTGGCGGGCGTGGTCGGCGGCCGGATCACGTTGCAACAGGCCATCGCCGCCCTGCTCGCCCGCCGGTTGCGCGACGAGTAGCGGCGTGGTGCGGCGTGGTGCGGCGCCACGACCAGCTTGCATCGGATGGCGGGCGGCGCGACAACAGATGGTGTGTCAACGGAGTGCTGGCGTGTCCCCCGGACGTGGCGGTCAAAAACGTGAGGCAGAGTCGGATCGTGAGGCCGGGCGCGGCTTGCGGCGGCAATTCTTGTTGGTCCCGCGCCCCTATCCGAACTTGAAAAGCAACAGCCTGCTGCCGGCCGAGCATCTGACGGGGTTCAACATCCATGACCGGGACCGGGATCGAGACGCAGTTTCCCCGCACGCCTGAGCCGCCGGCCGGGTTGTCCCGATTCTGGGCGGCCGAAAAGGACAGGATTCTGCGGCAACTCCTGATTTCCGACATCGAACGCGACACCGGCCGCAAGCTGTTCGTCTATTTTGCCCGGCTCGATCAGGCGATTACCGAATCCGACGCCGATGATCTTTCCGAAATCCTGCAACGGGCCGACGAGCCGGATCTCGACATCATGATCCACACCGCCGGCGGCCTGATCGACGCGGTCGAGGAACTCGTCGCCATGCTCCGTTTGCGCGGCCTGCGTTATCGCGTCGTCGTTCCGAGTTTTGCAAAGAGCGGCGGAACGCTGATCGCGCTTTCGGCTTATGCCATTCTCCTCGGTGTCAATTCCGAACTTGGTCCCGTCGATCCACAGATGACAGTAGGTGAATATCGCTCCGTCTCGGCCGAATTCGTGGCGGCCGATGACGGGCTGCCGAAGATCGTGCGCGACGTGGCAAGCACCAACGTTGCGCGCGGCAAGAAGCTTGCGCGCGCGAATCTTCGACAGATTTTGGGGATCGGGCTGGATGAGCCGGTTGACGAATTGCCGGCGGCAGGCGACACGCGACTTGATATTGCCCTGAAGAAATTGTCTTCCCCTGCCGGATTCGGCTCGCACGGGGCGGTGATCGACTTCACCGAAGCGAAGGCGCTCGGGCTTCCGGTCGTCTGGATGGCGCCGGAGTCGATGTTGTGGAAACGAATTTGGTTGCTGCATTGCCTCTACGACTTCGACACCAAGCGCGACAATATCGGCAAGATCATCGAGAGCGTCCTCGACAGCATCGCCCGGCCGCCGCTCGTATGGGATTAGGCCCGCCGCTTTCACGCAAGGGTGGGGGCGCATGGTCCGTGGCATCCTGACTGTCGGCGGCTGGACGATGGCCAGCCGCCTTCTCGGCTTCGCGCGCGATATTCTGATCGCGGCGCTGCTCGGCGCCGGCCCGGTGGCCGACGCGTTCTTCGTCGCCAACCGGCTGCCCAACCTGTTCCGCCGCCTGTTCGGCGAGGGCGCGTTCAACGCCGCCTTCGTCCCCGCCTTCTCCGCCCTGCTCAGCGGCGAGGGGCGCGCCGCCGCCGCGGCCTTCGCCGGTCAGGCGGCCTCGGTGATGACGTTCTGGCTGCTCGGGCTGACCATCCTGGCGGAAATCTTCATGCCGCAGGTGCTGGCGGTGATCGCGCCCGGCTTCTCCGACCTGCCGCACAAGTTCGCTCTGGCGGTGACGCTGAGCCGCATCGCCTTTCCCTATATGCCGCTGATCTGCCTGACCGCGCTGGTCTCGGGCGTGCTCAACGGGCTGGACCGCTTCGCCGCCGCCGCCGCCGCGCCGATCCTCTACAACGTCATTTCCATCGCCTTCATGCTCGGCCTCGCCGGCGTGCTGCCGACCGCGGGGCACGCGCTGGCGCTGGCGGTCAGCGTCTCCGGCATCTTCCAGCTCGCCATGGTGATGTGGGCGGCACGGGCGGCGGGCATGGCGCTGCACCTGCCGCGGCCTCGGCTGACGCCCGAGGTGCGGGTGCTGCTGCGCCGGATGCTGCCGGGGCTGCTCGGCGCCGGGGTGACGCAGCTCAACCTGTCGGTCGATGTCATCATCGGCAGTCTGCTGCCGCCGGGCACCGTCTCGGTGCTCTATTATGCCGACCGGGTGAACCAGTTGCCGCTCGGCACCATCGGCGCGGCGGTGGGCACGGCGCTGCTGCCGGCGCTGTCGCGGCAGGTGCATGGCAAGACCCCGCGCGAGGCGGTGGCGACGCTCAACCGCGCCATCGAGTTCGCGCTGCTGCTGACCCTGCCGGCGGCGCTGGCGCTGGCGGTGTGCAGCGTGCCGATCATCGCCGTGCTGTTCGGCCGCGGCGCCTTCGACCCCGCGTCGGTGGTGAAATCGGCCAACGCCATGGCCGCCTATGCGGCGGGGCTGCCGGCCTTCGTGCTGGTCAAGGTGCTGGTGCCGGCATTCTTCGCCCGCGGCGATACCGGGGTGCCGGTGAAGGTCGGCATGGCGGCGGTGGCGCTGAATCTGGCGCTGAACCTGCTGTTCATGACGCCACTCGGCTATCTCGGGCCGCCGCTGGCCTCGACCGTGGCGGCCTGGGCCAATGTCGCGGCGCTCGGGATGATTCTGCTGCGCCGCGGGCATTTCGCCCCCGACCCGGTGCTGCGCCGGCGGGTGCCGCGCATGGTGCTGGCCGGCGGGGTGATGGCGGCGGTGCTGTGGGGCATGACGGGCAGCGTCTATGCCGCGCTCGACACCGGCGGCGGGCACGGGCTGCGCTGGCTCGGTCTGGCGCTGCTGGTCGGCGGCGGCATGCTGGCCTATGGCGCCGCCGGCCAGGGCCTCGGCGCCTTCGACCTGCGCGAGGTGGTGGCACGGCTGGCGCGGCGGCGGCGGCCGGAAGCGGTCGGATGAGGCCGCCGGCGGCGCCGCCTATAACAGGCGCAGCACGACGATCCCGCCGACCACGCCCGCCGCCAGCGCCGCCGTCACCAGCGCCAGCCGCCGGTCGATGAAATCGCGCAGCGGCGCGCCGAAATGCCGCACCAGCCCGGCCAGCATCAGAAAGCGCGCCCCGCGCGTCACCAGACTGGCCGCCATGAACAGCGCAAAATTGAAATGCGCGGCGCCGGAGGCGATGGTGACCAGCTTGTAGGGGATCGGCGTCAGCCCCTTCAGCAGGATCAGCCACACGCCCCAGCGCGCATAGGTCGCCTGAAACCGCGCGAACATGTCGTGATAGCCATAGGCGGCGAGCAGCGGCGCGGCGAGGCGGTCGAACACCGCGTAGCCGATAAGGTAGCCAAGGGCGCCGCCGGCGACGCTCGATACAGTGCAGATCATCGCCAGCCGCCACGCCCGCGCCGGCCGCGCCAGCGCCATCGGCACCAGCAGCGCGTCGGGCGGGATCGGCAAGATGCTGCTTTCGGCAAAGGCGATGGCGGCCAGCCACCACGCCGCATGCGGCGAGGCGGCGAGGGCGAACACGCGGCCATAGAGGGTTCGCAACATCCCCCTGCCATGCCACGGCGCCGGCACGTCTGGCAACCAGTGAGCCACCGGCAGGCTGGCCACGGCGGCGCCGCTGCCGCTATCGTCCGCGGTCGTGGACGCCAAGGTCCAGGACGACGGGAGACCGATCATGCGCCGTATGCTCGCCTGTGTGGTGGCGCTCGCCGCCATGTTGCCGCTGCCGGGCGAGGCGGCGCCGCCACCGCACGCCTGGCTGTTCGGCGCCTGGACCGGCGGCCTGTTCCCCGCCCCCTCGCCGCTGACCGCGGCCGCCTGCCTCGGCCAGCCGACGATTATCTTCACCCGCGACGTGGTGATGCGGGCGACGCTGACCGAGCCGACCTATATCGAGCGGGTGGTGGCGACGGCGCGTACCGGACCCGGCCGCACCGACTTCACCTTCGCCCCGCTGGCGCCGCCGGCGGCGGACGACGCGGCCAATCCGCTGACGGCGCTGTCCGCCGCGCCGGGCGGCGGCTTCGGCTGCGAGGCGGCGGACGTGCTGCATGTGCAGCGTCATGGCGACAACGAGATTTCCTTCCCCGGCTGCACCGATTTCCCCAACCCGCTGGTGCGCTGCCCGAGCAAGTGACGCGGCGGCCTCACACCACGTCGAAGCGGACGCCCTGCGCCAGCGGCAGGGTGCGCCCGTAGTTGATGGTGTTGGTGGCGCGGCGCATATAGGCGCGCCATGCGTCCGAGCCGGACTCGCGGCCGCCGCCGGTCTCCTTCTCGCCGCCGAAGGCGCCGCCGATTTCGGCGCCTGACGGGCCGATATTGACATTGGCAATGCCGCAGTCCGAGCCGCACGCCGACATGAAGATCTCCGCCTCGCGCAGATCATTGGTGAAGATCGACGACGACAGACCCTGCGGCACGTCGTTGTGCAGCGCCAGCGCCGCCTCGAACGAGGTGACGCGGATGACATACAGGATCGGCGCGAAGGTCTCCTCGATCACCGGGCCGGTCTGCGCCGGCATCTCGATCAGCGCCGGGCGGACATAGAAGGCATCGGCCGCCCCCTCGACCATGACCCGCTCGCCGCCGGTGACCTGGCCGCCGGCGGCGGTGGCGGCGGCGATTGCCCGGCGCATCGCGGCGAAGGCATGGCCGTCGATCAGCGGGCCGATCAATGTGCCGGCGGCCAGCGGATTGCCGACGGCGACGCTGGCATAGGCGGATTTCAGGCGGTCAACCAGCGCGTCATAGACGCTGGTATGGACCAACAGCCGGCGCAGCGTGGTGCAGCGCTGACCGGCGGTGCCCATGGCGGCGAAGGCGACGCCGCGCAGCGTCAGATCGAGATCGGCGGAGGCGCCGACGATGGCGGCATTGTTGCCGCCCAGTTCGAGCAGCGCGCGGCCGAAGCGGCGCGCCACGCGCGGGCCGACGGCGCGGCCCATGGCGGTTGATCCGGTGGCCGAGACCAGCGCCACCTTGGCATCATCGACCAGACCCTCGCCGACATCGCGCCCGCCGATCAGCAGCGCCGACAACCCATCGGGGGCGGTGCCGCCGGCGGCGCGGAAGCGCGCCAGCGCGCGGGTGAACAAGGCCTGCGTGGCCATCGCCGTCAGCGGCGTCTTCTCGGACGGTTTCCAGACGCAGGCATTGCCGCAGACCAGCGCCAGCGCGGCATTCCACGACCAGACGGCGACCGGGAAGTTGAACGCCGAGATGATCCCGACGACGCCGAGCGGGTGCCACGTCTCCATCATCCGGTGCTCGCCGCGCTCGGTGGCGATGGTCAGGCCATAAAGCTGGCGCGACAGGCCGACGGCAAAATCGCAGATGTCGATCATTTCCTGGACCTCGCCGAGACCCTCGGAGGTGATCTTGCCGACCTCGATCGAGACCAGCCGGCCGAGGGCGGCTTTGTGGGTGCGCAGTTCCTCGCCGAGCAGGCGGACCAGTTCGCCGCGCCTGGGCGCCGGGGTGGTGCGCCAGTCGCGGAACGCGGCAGCCGCCGCCTCGATCGTCGCGGCGGCGCCGGCGGCGTCGGTGCTGGGCAGCGCCGCCAGGACCTCGCCGGTGATCGGCGAGCGGACGGTCAGGTCGCCGCCGACCAGCGCCGATCCGGCAATGCCGAACCCTTCCAGGATGGTGGCGGTCTCGGTCCGAAGGCTGGTGGCCGATGGCCGGCCGGCGTCAGCGGTCATGTCGCGCTCCTGCGATGTGCAGATAGATCTCTGCCGGACGCGCACGGCTGAAGGCGCGCGGGTGGGCGGCGGCATCGTAGAATACCGCCCGGCGGCGCAAAACCCGCTGGCTGCGGGTCAGCACGGCGCACGCCGGCGGGCTGCTTTCGTTCCCCTCCCTTGGCGGGAGGCAACGCCGCGCCGCGGCCAGCACCCGGCCGGCCTATCCCCAGGCCAGCGCGGCCTCCGGTCCGAGCAGGATTTCCAGCGACCGCAGCCGCTCCACCGGCGCCATCTGCGCCTCCCCCGCCATGCGCCGGGCCAGCGCCTGCAGCCCGCGGTCATAGGCGCCGGCATCGCCGAGCCGCCGTCCGACCGCGTCCAGCCGGCGCAGGTCGCGTAATGCCGCCTCCGGCGCCGCCACGGCGAGCTGCGCGGCGGCATCGCTGAACTGCGCCCGGCAGGTCTCGTCCAAGCGGCGGCGGGCGGCGACGATGCGGGCGCGGCGGCCGGGACGTTGGGTCGTCGCCGACTCCGCCGCCAGCCCGTCCAGCAGCAGCGTCGCCCGGCGCATCTGATCGGCCAGCAGGGCGAGCGGCAGCGGCTCGGCGCTGCTCTTGGCGGTGCCCTCGATCAAAAAGTCGAGCGCGCGGTCCACCGCCGCCCGCCCCTCCGCCCCGCCCTGGCCGGCAAGCTCTTCGGCCAGCCGCAGCACCTCGCCAGCATCCGGCAGGATCGCCATGACCAGCGCCACCGCCATCGCCAGCACCGCCGGCCCAGACGCGGCGACGCGCCGCAGCAGCGCCGCCGCCGCCGCGGCATCCTCGCTGCAGGCAAGCTGGTGCAGCGCCATCCCCTCGGCGAGCAGCGCCGCCATCGGACGCACCAGCGGGTCATGCAGCGCCACCGGCAGCCCGGTCGCCTCGTGCCAGCGCGGCGGCGGCGGCGCGCTGCGCAACAGCGCCGCGGCAGCCGGCCACAGCAGCCCCCCGGCGGCAATCAGCACCGTTGCATCGGCGGTGGTGTGGCCGTCGAGCATGGCATCCAGCGCCAGCGCCTGCGCCGGCAACGCCGCCCGCAGCGCCGCCGCCAGCGGCACCAGCACCGAACGCGGGATGCTCGGCTCGCCCGGCCGCCACGCCGGCGCCGGCACGATCAGCCGATCGAGCGGCAGGAACAGCAGCCGGGTCAGGCTCAGCGCCCGATCCGGCCGCAGCATTGCCAGACGCGGCCGCAGCGGCGCGATCAGCGCATCGGCGGCGCCGCGCTCGGTCATCCGATCGACCATGGCGACGACGCGCGCCACCTGTCCGTCGGCCGCGTCCAGCAGATCGCGGCGCAGCGCACCAAGCCGGTTCATCCCGGACCGTCCGGCGCAAGGGTGCGCAGCATCTCGTTGCGGGCAACCAGATCCTGAAACGCCAGGGCACTGCGCCAGCCCTCGACGCGCGGCGAGCGGCGACAAAGCCGCGGCGCCGCGCCGTCGCCGACCCCGGCGCGCGGCAGCACCGGCACCAGTTCGACCATCTCGGCCAGCGTGGCGGCGCGGCTGATACGCTCGTCGTCATGCTGCCAGAGCAGGCAGATGCGCTGCCAGCCGTCGAGCAGCCAGTCGGCCTCGCCGGCGCGCCGGGTCACCGCCGCGGGGTCGGCGGCCCAGTCCCGCAGCAGGGCCGGCAGATTGTCCAGCAGCGCCTGGGCCTCGGCCAGCGCCGCCGCCGCCAGCGGCAGCATGGCGCGCGCCGCCGCCTCGACCCGCGCCGCGTCCACCCCGTCGCCCGCGCCGGCCTGCTCCTGCCAGACGCGCAGCCCGTCGGCGAGCGCCGCCAGCCCCGCCATCGCCAGGGGCAGGCGCGCCGCCGCCGCCTGCCGGCCAATGCCGATCGGGCCGAACAGGGCGGCCAATTCCTCCAGCATGATGGTCAGCGCCTCGGTGGAACGGCCAAACCGCGGCGCCAGCCCGGTCAGCGCGGCGCGCGCGCGCTGCTCCAGCGCCGCCCGCGCCTCCTGCTCGGGTGGCACCCGGCCAGGCTCTTGCGGCTCGGTCTGCTGCACCAGCAGCACCAGCATCTCGTAATTGGCCAGCCGCCGCTGCTCCTCGGCGCGCAGCCGCGCGGCGGCGGCGGCGGCGGCGGCCTCGCGTCCGGCCAGTCCCTCCGCCGCCACATCGCGGGCCGCCTGCCGCACCGCGGCGGGGCTGACGCGGCGCACCGCGGCGAGGCGTTCGGTCAGCCGCCGGTCATGCAGCGTCGGGCTGCACAGCGCCGGCACGCCCTCCCATGGCAGGATATAGACGCCGAGCGCACCGGAGATATTCGGCACGACGAGTTCAAGCCCGCCACGCTCGCTGGCCCGCAGCCGGGCGCCGGCAAGCTGCGGCGTGGTGAACGGCACGGCCACGCCGCGCTCAAGGAAGCTCGCGGGCTGCCAGCCCTCGATCGGTCGCGGCAGCGCGGCGGCAGGGCCGGCCCCTGAGGGCATGAGTGACCTCGCAAAGAAGGCCATCCTGCGCGCCGGGAATGAAGGATGTGTTGCGGCGCCGCTGCGCCGGCTTCCCCTGCCCCGGCCTGCCGCCCAGGCCGAGCCTGCCGCGCAGCCCAGGCCCGCCACAGAACAGCGGACACGGGGCGCGGCGGCGGCTCAATCGCTGGCCGGTTCCTCGGCCTCCGCCGGCAGCGTGCCGTCCGCATCCTCGACCTGCTTGCGCTTGGCCTTTTCTTCCTTTTCCGCGCGCTTGGCCTCCTGTTTGGCCTGCTTCGCCCGGTTGCGTTCCGCCCGCTGCTGATTGTAGTTCGGCTTGAAGACCACGCCACCCTCTCGTTCGCTGTCCCGACCCGCTACGCCGCTTTGGCCTGCTGCGCAATGCGGTTGAGGTTCTGCACGATGTCGCGCGCCAGCTTCATCCGCTCGGCCACCGACATCTCCCGCACGATAGCCAGTTTATGATCCGGGCGCAGCCGGATCTGTCCGCCCTTGCCGGCCAGCCACGCCACCAGCCCGGACGGGTTGCAGAACGCATTGCCGCGGAAGCCGACGACCATGCCCTTTGGCCCGGCATCCACCTTCTCCACCCCCGCCTCCCGGCACAGCCGCTTGAGCGTCACCACGGCGAGCAGGTTCTCCACCTCCGCCGGCAGCTTGCCGAAGCGATCGACCAGTTCGGCGGCCATCGCCTCGGTCTCGCCATCGCTGGTCAGCGCGCCGATGCGCCGATACAGGCCGAGTCGCACCGGCAGGTCCGTCACGTAGGTATCCGGGATCAGCACCGGCAGGCCAAGCGCGATGTTCGGCGTCCAGTCGCGGTCCTCCGATTTCCGGCGGCCGCGCTCGGTGCGCAGTTCGGCGACCGCGTCCTCCAGCATCTGCTGATAGAGTTCGATGCCGACCTCGCGGATATGCCCGGACTGCTCGTCGCCGAGCAGGTTGCCGGCGCCGCGGATGTCGAGATCGTGGCTGGCCAGGGTGAAGCCGGCGCCGAGACTGTCGAGCGTCTGCATCACCGTCAGCCGCTTCTCCGCCGCCGCCGACAGCACATGCGTCGGCGGCCACGTAAGATAGGCGTAGCCGCGCTGCTTGCCGCGCCCGACCCGCCCGCGCAACTGATAAAGCTGGCCGAGGCCGAACATGTCGGCGCGGTGGATGATCAGCGTGTTGACCGCCGGCATGTCGAGGCCGCTCTCGACGATGTTGGTGGACAGCAGGATGTCGTAGCGGCCGTCACCGAACTCGGTCATCACCCGCTCCAGCTCGGTCGGCGGCAGGCGGCCATGCGCCTGGGCGATGCGCGCGTCGGGCACGATCTCGGCGAGGCGTTCGGCCATCCGCCCGAGATCCTCGATGCGCGGCACGACGCAGAAAATCTGCCCGCCGCGGAAGCGTTCGCGCTGCAGCGCCTCTTTGATGACCAGCGCGTCGAACGGCATGATGAAGGTGCGTACCGCCAGCCGATCGACCGGCGGCGTGGCGATCAGGCTCATCTCCCGCACCCCGGTCAGCGCCAGTTGCAGGGTGCGCGGAATGGGCGTCGCGGTCAGCGTCAGCACATGCACGTCGGCCTTCAGCGATTTCAGCTTTTCCTTGTGGGCGACGCCGAAATGTTGCTCCTCATCGACGATGACGAGGCCGAGATCGGCGAAGCTGACGCTTTTGGCCAGCAGCGCATGGGTGCCGACGACGATCTGCACCTCGCCGGCCGCGACCTGGCGGCGCACCTCGATCGCCTCCTTCGCGGTGACCATGCGCGAGAGCTGCGCCACCGTCACCGGCAGCCCGGCGAAGCGGGCCGAGAACGTCCGGTAATGCTGGCGGGCGAGCAGCGTCGTCGGCACCACCACGGCGACCTGGGAGCCGGACATGGCGGCGACAAAGGCGGCGCGCAGCGCCACCTCGGTCTTGCCGAAGCCGACATCGCCGCAGATCAGCCGGTCCATCGGCCGGCCGGAGGCCATGTCCTCCAGCACATCGGCGATGGCGCGGGTCTGGTCGTCGGTCTCGGCGAAAGGGAAGCGGGCGCAGAACTCGTCCCACGCGCCTTCCGCCGGCGCCATGATGTCGGCGTCGCGCAGGCGGCGTTCGGCGGCGGTGCGGATCAGCGCCCCGGCCATGTCGCGGATGCGCTGCTTCGCCCGCGCCTTGCGCGTCTGCCAGCCGGCGCCGCCGAGCCGGTCGAGCGCGACGCCCGCCCCTTCGCTGCCGAAGCGGCTCAGCATCTCGATGTTTTCGACCGGCAGAAACAGCTTGTCGTCGCCGTCATAGAGCAGCCGCAGGCAGTCATGCGGCGCGTCGTTGACGGTCAGCGTGATCAGTCCGGCATAGCGGCCGATGCCGTGATCCTGATGCACGACGAGGTCGCCCTCGGCGATCTCGGTCGCCTCGGCGATGAACTGGTCGGCACGCTTGCGCTTGCGCGGCGGGCGGCTGAGACGCTCGCCCAGCAGGTCCTGCTCGGAGAGCACGGCGAAGCGGCCGAGCTCCGCCATCTCGGCGAGGAAGCCGCGCTCCAGCCCGAGGGTGATCATGGTGATACCGCCGGGCTCGGCAGTGCCGCCAAGCTGGCGCGCCTGCGCCCAGTCATCGGCCGGCTCGGCGGCGAATCCGTGCTCGCGCAGCAGATGCGACAGTCGCTCGCGCGAGCCGCGCGTCCAGGCGGCGACGAGGATGCGGCGGCCCTCGGCGCGCCAGCGTTCGGCCAGCGGGCGGAGCTGGTCGAACACGGTCGCGCCCTCCTTGGCCAGAATCGGCGCCGGGCGGGCGCCGCCGTCGATGCCTTCGGTGCCGTCGGGCCGGGCGAACGGGCTGAACCCGAACACCGGGCCGCGCGCCAGGATCGCCTCCCAGCCGGCGCGGTCGAGATAGAGCCGGTCCGGCGGCAGCGGGCGGTACGGCGTCTCGCCGTCGCGCGGCAGCACTTTGCGGGCGGCAAAATGGTCGGCGATCATCTCCAGCCGCGCCGTCAGCACCTCGTCGGCCTGATGGTCGAGGCTGACCGAGGCGCCGGGCAGATAGTCGAGCAGCGTCTCCATCGCGTCGTGGAACAGCGGTACCCAATGCTCCATGCCCGGCTGGCGGCGGCCCTCCGAGATGGCGAGATAGAGCGGGTCGGCGGCGGCGCCCTGGCCGAACGCCTCGCGCCAGCCGGTGCGGAAGCGGGCGATCGAGTCGGGGTCGAGGAACACCTCGTTGACCGGGCGCAGCACGAGGCGTTCGACGCGCCCGCCGCTGCGCTGGCTGGCCGGGTCGAAGGCGCGGATGCTCTCGATGGTGTCGCCGAACAGGTCGATGCGCACCGGCTCGCGCCGGCCGGCGGGAAACAGGTCGATGATGCCGCCGCGGATGGCGTATTCGCCCGGCTCCATCACCGTGCCGGCGCGGCCATAGCCGTTGCTGTCGAGAAAGCGCGCCAGCCGGTCGGGTGCGAGCGTGCCGCCGCTGGTCAGCGTCATGCTGGCGCCGGCGAACACATGCCGCGGCGGCACCCGCTGCACCAGCGCGTTGACCGTGGTCAGCACGATGCGCGGTGCCGCCGCCGGCTCCAGCAGCCGGCCAAGGGTGGCGACGCGCTGGCTGATCAGGTCGGGCGCCGGCGAGACGCGGTCATACGGCAGGCAGTCCCAGGCGGGGAAGCGCATCCGCTCGGTCTGCGGGGCGAAGAAGGCCAGCGCCTCGGCCATGCGCGCCATGCGGCTGTCGTCGCGGGCGACATGCAGCAGCGGGCCGGGATGCTCGCGGGCGCGGCGGGCCAGCAGCAGCGCGTCCCAGCCCTCCGGGGCGCCCCAAACGGTGGGCGTCATCGGCACACCATCGCGCGCAGGATTGCCGGCGCATCGTCGGGCATCGGCAGCCGGCCGGTCAGCCAGTCGGCGAGGTCGGGGTCGGGCAGGTCCATCACGGCTTCCAACGCGACGAGTTCGCTCTCGGTGAACATGTCGATCCGGGCGGCGACGAAGCCGCCGACAAGGCGATCGGTTTCCTGCGTGCCGCGATGGGTGGCGCGGAACAGCAAGCGGCGCCGGCGGGCATCCCGCGGCGGTGGGGTGGGGTCTGACATCGGCGGGTTGCCATATAGCGTCCGGGCTGGTCAGTGTCAGCCGTGCGCGATTTTGCCCTGGCTCCCCTTTTCGCACCCCTGACCAGCCTGCGCGGCGTCGGCCCGGCCCTGGCCCGGCTGATGGCGCGGGCGTGCGGGGGCGAGCGGGTGATCGACCTGCTGTTTCACCTGCCCGAGTCGTTCATCGACCGGCGCACCCGCGTCGCCCTGCGCGAGGTGCGGCCGGGGCAGGTGGTGACGGTGGTGGTCGAAGTGGTGCGCATCGAGCCGCCGGCCAACAGCCGCCAGCCGACCCGCGCCGTGGTCACCGACGGCACCGGCTTCGCCGAGATCAGCTTCTTCCGCGGCTTTCCCGCCGCCAAACTGCCGGTCGGCGGGCGCGTCGTGGTCTCCGGCAAGGCCGATGAGCAGCGCCGCTTCGTCCACCCCGAGCACATCGTCGCCCTCGACGAGGCGGAGCGGCTGCCGCCGGTCGAACCGGTATGGCCACTCACCGCCGGGCTGTTCCCCTGGCATCTGCGCCGCGCCCTGCCCGAGGCGCTCGACCGCATCCCCGCGCTGGCGGAATGGCACGACCGGGCGCTGCTGGCGCGCGAAGGCTGGCCCGGATTTGCCGCGGCGCTGCGGGCGCTGCATGCCCCCCCTGCCCCGCCCGGCCCGGCGCCGCGGCGGCGGCTCGCCTATGACGAGTTGCTGGCCCAGCAGGTCGCGGTCGGGCTGGTGCGGCGGCGGGTGCGGGCGCAGCCGGGGCGGGCGCTGATCGGCGACGGGCATTTGCGCGCCGCCGCGCTGGCCGCCTTCGGCCACGCCCTGACCCCCTCGCAGACGACGGCGCTGGCCGAGATCGACGCCGATCTGGCGGCGCCGACGCGCATGCTGCGGCTGCTGCAGGGCGATGTCGGCTCAGGCAAGACGCTGGTGGCGCTGCTGGCGATGCTGCGCGCGGTGGAGGCCGGGGGACAGGCGGCGCTGCTGGCGCCGACCGAGATTCTGGCGCAGCAGCATCTGCGCACGCTGACGCGGCTGGCGCCGGTGCCGGCGGCGCTGCTCAGCGGCTCGGTCAAGGGGGCGGCGCGGGCGCGCATCCTGCGCCGGCTGGCGGAGGGCGAGCTGAAACTGGTGGTCGGCACCCATGCGCTGTTTCAGGAGGCGGTGTCGTATCGCGACCTCGTGCTGGCGGTGATCGACGAGCAGCACCGCTTCGGCGTCGATCAGCGGCTGCTGATGGGTCGCAAGGGAGCGGCAACCGACGTGCTGGTGATGACGGCGACGCCGATTCCGCGGACACTGCTGCTGACCCATTGGGGCGAAATGGCGGTCAGCCGCCTGACCGACAAGCCGGCCGGGCGGACCAAGGTGCGCACCACGCTGCACGGCATGGCGACGCTGCCCGACCTGGTAGCGGCGGTGGCGCGCGCGCTGGATGGCGGCGCGCGGGTCTATTGGGTGTGCCCGCTGGTGGCCGAAAGCGAAACCGCCGACCTCGCCGCCGCGGAGGCGCGCTATGCCGTCCTCGCCAGGCATTTCGGCGCCGTCGTCGGGCTGGCGCATGGCCGGCAGGAAAGCCCGGTGCGCGAGGCGGCGCTGGCCGATTTCGCCGCCGGGCGGACGCGCCTGCTGGTGGCAACGACGGTGATCGAGGTCGGCGTCGATGTCGCCGAGGCGAGCGTCATGGTGGTCGAGCATGCCGAGCGGTTCGGGCTGGCGCAGTTGCACCAGTTGCGCGGGCGGGTCGGTCGCGGGGCGGCGACGAGCTTCTGCCTGTTGCTGCATGAAGACGGGCTGAGCGAGGCGGCGCGCGCCCGGCTGCTGTTGCTGCGCGACACCGAGGACGGATTCCGCATCGCCGACGAGGATTTCCGCCTGCGCGGCAGCGGCGACGCGCTCGGCACCAAACAGTCGGGCGGGCCGGGCTGGCGGCTGGCCGATCCAGTTGACGACGAGGGATTGCTGCATATGGCCGGACGCGATGCAGCGGTGCTGCTGGACGTGGACCCAGAGCTGACCGGGCAGCGTGGACGCGCAGTACGAATGCTGCTGGAGGTGTTCGAGAGCGGTGCAGCGATTGATACGTTGCAGTCGGGGTAGATGCCACAAGCCGGGCAATTCCCTCCGGGCCGGCGGCGAGCCTGCTGCTGGTGATCGCCAGCGATCCCGAAACGGTCGCACGCGCCCTCGCCCGCAGCATCGGCCGCTGACGCCGGGCCTTTTTACCGGGCGATTAAACCCGCGACATCTGCGGCGGGCACAGGGTTGCACGGCGCGGAAACTGCTGTATTCCCCGGCGTCGGACCTGGGGGGAACGCAATGGCGGCGCTGATCGAGATTGCCGGGCTGAGCAAGCGGTTCGGCGGCTTCACCGCCGTCGATGCGGTCAGCTTCTCCGTTGCCCGCGGCGAGGTGCTTGGCTTCCTCGGGCCGAACGGCGCCGGCAAATCGACCACCATGCGCATGCTCGCCGGCTTCATCACCCCGAGCGCCGGCAGCGCCCGCATCTGCGGCCACGACGTGCAGGACGATCCCGTCGCCGCGCGGCGCAATCTCGGCTTTCTGCCGGAAGGCGCGCCGACTTATCCCGAGATGACGGTCGCCGGCTTCCTCGCCTTCGTCGGCCGGGTGCGCGGCTTTCACGGCGCCGAGCTGCGCCGTCGCGTCGAACACGCAATGACACTGACGGCCATCGGCGCCGTCGCCCTCCAACCGGTCGAGACGCTGTCGAAGGGGTTCAAGCGCCGCGTCGGGCTGGCGCAGGCGCTGCTGCACGATCCGCCGGTGCTGGTGCTCGACGAACCCACCGACGGCCTCGACCCCAATCAGAAACACGATGTCCGCACCCTGATCGCCGGCATGGCGCCGGCCAAGGCAATCGTCATCAGCACCCATATCCTGGAGGAAGTCGAAGCCGTGTGCTCGCGCGCCATCATCATCGCCGAGGGCCGCATCGTCGCCGATGCGACGCCGGCCGAGCTGGCGCGCCGCCATCCCTCCGGCCGGCTGGAGGAGATGTTCCGCGACATCACCGCAGCGCGGGCGCTCGCCGCATGAGCGGCATCGGACGCACGCTGGCCGTCGCCCGGCGCGAACTCGCCAGCTATGCGGCAACGCCGGTCGCCGTCGTGTTCATCGTCATCTTTCTGCTGCTGCAGGGGGTGATGACCTTCAACCTCGGCGGCTTCTTCGCCCGCGACCAGGCCGATCTGGTTCCGTTCTTCTCCTTCCTGCCCTGGGTCTTTCTGCTGCTGGTGCCGGCGATCACCATGCGGCTGTGGGCGGAGGAACGCCGGCTCGGCACCGTCGAACTGCTGCTGACGCTGCCGCTGCGGCAATCAGAAGCGGTGCTCGGCAAGTTTCTCGCCGCCTGGGCGTTCTGTGCCGTCGCGCTGGCGCTGACGTTTCCGTTCTGGATCACCGTCAACCTGCTCGGCAGCCCCGACAACGGTGTCATCGCCTGCGGCTATCTCGGCGCGCTGCTGGTCGCCGGCGCCTTCCTCTCGGTCGGTGCGGCGATGTCGGCGGCGACCAAGAATCAGGTGATCGCCTTCGTGCTGGCGCTCGCCATCTGTTTCGTCTTCGCTGCCGCGGCCTATCCGCTGGTGACCGATTTCATCGCCCGTGGCTCGCCGGCGCTGGCCGAATTCGTCCGCCGCATCAGCATCGGCGAGCGCTTTGCCAACTTCACCCGCGGCGTCATCGAGGCGCGCGACGTGATCTATTTTGCGTCGTTCATGCTGTTCTGGCTGGTGCTGAACACCGTCATCATCGAGCACCGCAAGGCGGATTGAGGCATATGCGCAAGCTCTGGTCGTCCATCGTCGGCGTCATCGCCGTCGCCGCAATCCTGCTCGGGATCAATCTTCTGACCGACCGCTTCCTGCCAGACGCGCAACTCGACCTGACGCAGGCGCGGCTCTACACTCTGGCGCCGGGCACCCGGCGCATCCTCGCCCGCCTCAAACAGCCGATCACCCTGCGGCTGTTCTACTCGCAGGCGCTCGGCGCCGCCTCGCCCGCCTATGGCGCCTATGCCGACCGCGTGCGGGCGATGTTGCGGCAATATGCCAGCCTGTCGCACGGCAACATCCATCTCGCCTTCCTCGATCCCGAGCCGTTCAGCAACACCGAGGATCGGGCGATGGCGGCGGGGCTGCAGGGGGTGCCGCTGAACACGTCCGGCGAACAGGTCTATTTCGGTCTCGCCGGCACCAATCTGCTCGACGATCAGCGCAGCATCGGCTTCTTCCAGGCCGAGCGCGAACGCTTCCTCGAATACGATCTGACGCGGCTGGTCTATGAGCTGTCCAACCCGACGCGCAGCGTGGTCGGGCTGATGTCGTCGCTGCCGATCGTCGGCGATCCGCGGCTGATGATGTCCGGGCGCGGCGGCGCGCCGTTCGTGGTGATGCAGCAGATCGAGCAGTCCTTCACCGTGCGGCCGGTGCCGCTCGATGTGTCGGCGATCGACCCGGCGATTCAGGTGCTGATCGTCGCCCAGGCGCAGCACCTCGCGCCCGCCGCCCTTTATGCCATCGACCAGTTCGTCATGCGCGGCGGCCGGCTGCTGGCGATGGTCGATCCGCACAGCGAAACGCAGGCGGCGCAGCCCGACCCGAACGGCATGCCGCAACACGATACGTCGAGCAATCTGGCGCAACTGTTCGATGCCTGGGGCATCGCCTTCGATCCGTCGCAGGTGGTCGGCGATCTCGACGGCGCATGGCGGGTTCGCGGCGGCAGCGGCGGACGCACGCAGCTCGTCGATTATCCGCCCTGGTTCACCATCTCCGGCGCCGGCATCGCCGGTGACGATCCGGCAATGGCCGACGTGACGCAGGTGAGTGTCGCCTCCGCCGGCGCGCTGGCCCGCAAAGCCGGTGCGGCAATCGACTTCACGCCGCTGCTGTCGAGCGGCAAGAACAGCGCCATGATCCCGGTCGGCGCGGTGCGTGACCAGCCCAATCCGGCGCAGATCCTGGCCGATTTCAAACCGGCGGGGCGGCCGCTGGTGATCGCCGCGCGGGTTCACGGCGTGCTCAAATCGGCCTTCAGCGGCCCGCCGGCAGAACTCAAACCGCCAGCCGGTGCGCCGCCCTTCCGGGCGCAGAGCGACGGGCCGGCGACGCTGGTGGTGGTCGGCGATACCGACCTCCTGGCCGACCGGTTCTGGGTGCATGTGCAGGATTTCTTCGGCCAGCAGGAGGCCGAGCCGTTCACCGACAACGGCCCGTTCATCGCCAATGTGCTGGGCACGCTGGCCGGCGGCGACGATCTGATCGGCCTGCGCGGCAAGGGCGCCGGCAGTCGGCCGTTCACCGTGGTCGATCGCATGCAGCATCAGGCCCAGGCGCAATACCAAAAGACGGAGACCGCGCTGCAGAGCCATCTCGACCAGACGCAGAAGAAACTTGCCGATCTGCGCAGCGGCAAGGGCGAGAAATCCGCTGTCGTCACCGAGGCGCAGCGCAGCGCCATCGACGGGCTGCAGCAGGACATGGTGCAGACGCGCACCCGACTGCGCGCGGTGCAGCTCAATCTGCGCCGTGAGATCGACCGGCTGGAGACGGCGTTGCGGCTCGCCGACATCGTCGCCGTGCCGGCAGTGCTGGTGCTGCTGTCGATGCTGCTCGGCCTGCTGCGCCGGCGCCGGCGGGCGCGGGTCTGAAAGGAAACATCCTGATGCGCGCACGTACCGCGTCGCTGCTTGCCGTCCTCGGCATGGTCCTGCTGGCGCTCGGACTGATCTATGGCACGCGGCCGGGCGAGCTGACCCGCGACGCGCCGGACGGTCAGCCGGCCTTTCCCGGTCTCGCCGCGGCGCTGACCCAGGCGAGGCAAATCGTGCTGCTGCATCACGGCGCGACGCTGACCGTGGCGCGCCAGGATGCGGCGCCGGAGGCGATGTGGACGCTGCCGGATCACGGTTTCTATCCGGTGCAGCAGGACAAGGTGCATGCGCTGCTCAGCGGATTGAGCGAACTGCGGCTCGACGAGCCGCGCACCGCCGCGCCGGCCGATTATGCCCGGCTCGGCGTCGAAGACCCGGCCGGCAAGGACGCGGAATCGACGCTGCTGCGCGTGCTCGACGCCAAGGGCAACAGCATCGCCGCGCTGATCCTCGGCCATCCGCAGGGCAGCGGGGTGTATGTCCGCCGCCCCGATGCGGCGCAGTCCTGGCTCGCCGCCGGACATGTCGATGCCAGCAGCGACGCGCAGGACTGGCTGGTCCACGACATCATCAGCGTGTCGCCGGCCGGGATCGCCGCCGTCACGGTGACGCGCGGCACAGCGCAACTGCGCCTGACGCGGCAGGGCGACGCGCTGACGATGAGCGAACCGGCGGACCACCCGAAGCTTGACAGCGTCAAGCTGGACGCGGTCGGCCGCGCGCTCGACGGTCTGACCTTCGAGGATGTGCGCCGGGCGCCGGCGCCCGGCACCGCGCTTGGCAGCAGCGTGTTCACCACCACCGACGGAAGCCGCATCAGCGTCGCCGTGTCGAAGGACGGCGCCAACCTGTGGGCGACGTTCGACGATGCGGCGGCGCCGCAGGTGCAGGGCTGGGCCTATAAACTCGAGGCGTGGCGTGAAGCCGGCCTGCTGCCGACGGCGGACGGGCTGGCGGCGGCCGAACCGGCGGCGGGCGCGCCGGCGGCGGCGGGCAAATGAGCCGCCTTTATCCGGCCCGCCCCATTGTCGGCATCGGCATCGCCGTGCTGCGGCCGGATGCGGTGCTGCTGGTGCGGCGCGGCCAGCCGCCCAGTCTCGGCGCCTGGAGCCTGCCCGGCGGGGCGCAGGAACTCGGCGAAACCGCCGAGCAGGCGGCGCGGCGGGAATTGCTCGAGGAAACCGGCCTGACGGTCGGCGCCCTGGTGCTGGCCGGGGCGGTGGACAGCATCCACCGCGACGACGACGGGCGGGTGCGCTACCACTACACCATCCTGGATTTCGCCGCCCACCATGCCGGCGGCACCGCGCGCGTCGGCGGCGACATCACCGAAATCGCCTGGGCGGCGTTCGATGATTTCGACCGCTTCGCCTTGTGGGAGGAGGCGCGGCGGGTGATCGCCGCGGCGCGCCGGTTGCTGGCGTTCAGCGGTTGACCGCGCCACGCGCGGCGATGCCGCCGTCGATGGTGACGATCGTGCCGCTGATATAGCCGGCGCGGGGCGAGGCCAGGAACAGCATCAGATTGGCAACGTCGTCGGCGCTCGCCGGCCGGCCGGCGGGATAGGATTTCGACATTTCCTGCCAGCGCGCCTCGTCGCCGAACCGGTCGAGAGCGCGGCGCTTCATCATCCGAACCATGCGGTCGGTGGCGACGGGGCCGGGGTTGATGCCAACCACCCGCACCCCGTGATCGAGCGAGATGCCGCCGAGGGAGCGGGTGAACGCCATCAGGCCGGCATTGCCGGTGACGCCGGCGATATAGCCGGCATCGACGGTTTCGCCCGCATTGCCGATGTCGTTGATGATCACGCCATGGCCCTGCGCCTTCATGCGCTGCCAATAGAGCCGGGTCAGGCTGATATAGCCGAAGACCTTCAGATCGAAGCCGCGCCGCCACGCCGCGTCATCGACCGCGTCCAGCGGACCGGCGGGAATGTTGCCGGCGTTGTTGACCAGCACATCGACATCGCCGACCTGTTCGGCCAGCGCCTGCATCGCCGCATCGCTCGACAGGTCCATCGCATGGGTGGCGACGTTGACCTGATGGCGCGCCCGGATCGCCGCCGCCGCCGCGCCGAGCAATTCGGCGGAGCGCGCGGCCAGATGCAGGTGGCAGCCCTCGGCGGCAAAGCCATGCGCGGCGGCCAGCCCGATGCCCTGCGAGGCGCCGGTGATCAGCACGGTCTTGCCGGCAATGCCAAGGTCCATCGGGGGTGCTCCATGCGCGGTCTGCAAACTCAGGCGGCCGTTATACGGGGCTGGCGTGCCGGCCGACAACGGCTATGGTCGGCAGGCTCGAATGGGAGGAGCGATCCCGATGATCCATGTTCTCGCCTTCATCGTCACCCGGCCCGGCCAACGCGCCGCATTGCTGGAACAGTTCCACGCGCTGATGCCGAAAGTGCATGCCGAGGAGGGCTGCATCGAATACGCCCCGGCCACCGATGTCGATGGCTTTGGCGGCTTTCAGAAGCCGCTCGGGCCGGACAGCTTTGCGGTGGTGGAAAAATGGGCCAGCGCGGAGGCGCTGCGGGCGCATGTCGCGACGCCGCACATGGTCGAGTATGGCGCGCGGACCAAGGAGATGATTACCAGCCGCATCATTCACGTCCTGCGCCCGGCCTGACCCGGCGCCAGCCGACGGCGGATCGCGGCGGCCGGGGCGGTGCCGAAGCGCTGGCCCGCCGTCCGACCGCCTCGCGCCATCGCCCCGGCTGGCCGTCGCGAAACGCCGGGCGGGATACCAACCCGGAGAAGGGGGCAGCCTTGGGTGACCGTCGGATTGGCAACATCCGCCGCAGCCTGACGGGTTTGGGGCGCAACTCGGGCGGGTGGCATCGCCTGCCGCCCGGCCGCTTCCTGCCACTGGCAAGCCAGGGGGCGGTTGCATCAAGCATGCGTCAGCGGCAGGGTTGGACGCCGATCGGGTCAAAACCGGCACGCCGGCACAGTCAAAATCCCGCTACACGTCCGCCCCGTTTCATCCGTGTCCCCTCATGAAGGGGACGACGGGCGTGCGGTGAGCCAGGAGGAGTTGGCACCAGAAGCTCATGCCGCCGCTGCGGCGGCCGGGTTCGGTCAGGGTGCTCGTGGGCTGAGGTTCGGATGTCAAGACAAGGTGCAGCGGAACCTCATGCCATGTGTCAGGCTGGTGAATTGATGAAGTCGAAACGCGATCTTGCCGACGAGATCGAACCGCTCGCTGCGCCGCCGCCGGCGGCATTCACGCCTGAACAATCGCTGCCCCACGCGTTCAGCGTGGTGGCCAACCGCGTCAGCCTGACTCTCGAACAGATGTACAGCCAATTGTTCGGGCTGTCGGTCGTCGGCTGGCGGGTCATCGCAATGTTGGGCGCGCATGCCCCGTTGTCGGCGAAGGCGCTGGCCGAGCTGACGGCAATGAGCCAGGTCAACATTACGCGGGCGGTCGAACAATTGGTCGAGCTCAAACTCGTGTCACGTCGGGTGGACGCGGTTGACCGGCGAAGGGTTGCGCTGCGGCTGAGCAAAGACGGCAAAGAGGTCTATAATCGGGTCGTGCCGGTTCTCGAAGCCTGTGAGAGCGCGTTGTTGGCCGGGATACCGGATGTTGACGCGGATGCCCTGCGCCGGATCATGAAGGTTCTTGTGGATCGCGCGTCCCTGGTCCTCGGCGAGAACTCCGACTGGCAACGCGTGCTCGAAACCTATGCGCGTCAACCGCGGCCGGACAAATCCGACAGACATACCCGCGCCCCGCGTGTCACCGCGGCAGAACCCGGCATGAACCGACGTCGGCCGGTCTAGCGGAAGCCTCGCAACTGCCCCTCTCGAAGGGGACAGCACGCCGCGCAGGTGCGGATTACAAGCGAGCACCTGACTTCGCACGGCGGCCGCCCGGTCTGCCCCGAGGCGACCTGGAACACCGAGGGAGATCACGAATGTCGCAGAGCGTCGCATTGAGAAAG
Source organism: Pseudomonadota bacterium (assembly GCA_021845985.1). Classification (GTDB taxonomy): domain Bacteria; phylum Pseudomonadota; class Alphaproteobacteria; order Acetobacterales; family Acetobacteraceae; genus JAFKFJ01. The sequence goes on from JAJZES010000043.1 coordinate 236,582, forward strand.
CTGAATCATGTGGCTTGGAGGTGCGCCAGTGCCGAGCAGACGCGGCAGTTTTGCGAGGATGTTCTCGGGCTGGCTCTCGCACACACCATTACCTCCGACATTGTTCCGTCCACCGGCGAAGCGGCGCCGCATTTCCATCTGTTTTTTGAACTCGGCGATGGTTCCTGCGTCGCCTTCTTCGACGTCGGCGACGGTCGCGGTGCGACGCTGTCCGCCGACATGCCAACATGGCACCACCACTTTGCCTTCGAAGTCGACTCGATCGAGGACGTCAAGGCGATGAAGGCTCGGCTCGAGGCCGCCGGGGTGGACGTCCTTGAGATTACCGACCACCACTTCATTCAGTCGATCTATTTCTTCGATCCGAACGGGCTGCGGCTTGAGGTGACGACGCGCACGGCGACGCCGGAATATATGGCCGGCGGACGCAGCCGCGCGCATGACGAGCTAACCACACCGGGGGCGACGGCGCCTTGACCTCTCTGCGGCGCGTTCATATAATTTGACCCAACGGTCAAACTGACCAATTGGGACGCAAACGATGGCCAACGTCGCCCGGGAGGAGCGCTGGGGAGATCGCACCAGCGTCGAAGATCGGCGCGACGAGATCCTGCGCAAGCTGGGCCTGGCGCTGCGCGACCGCGGCTTCGCGGCGATGAAGATGCAGGACATCGCCGACATGCTGAACATGACCAAAGGCAACCTGTACTACTATTTCCCCAGCAAGCAGGACCTGCTGTTTCACGGCCACATGAAGTGCATGGCGATCAGCCTTGCCGCGCTGGCCGACGCGCAACAGGCAACGCCGCCATATGCGCGGATGCTGCAGGCGCTGCTGCGCCGGCACATCGCCGGCGTGCTGGAGGAGGCGAATGGCGCCGTACTGCTGACCGACCTGGAGGACCTCGCACCCGCGCATCGGCAGGAATACGTCGCCCTGCGCGATCGGTTTGAACAGGGCGTCCGGGCGATCCTGGTCGCCGGCATGAAGGCCGGCGAATTCCGCGACGCCGACCCCAGCGTCGCCACCTTGGCGATGCTGGGCGGCGTCAACTGGATGCCGAAGTGGTACCGGCCGGAGGGCCGCTGGTCGCCGACTGAGGCCGCCGATCGGTTCGCGATGTTCTTTCTGCAATCGGTGCTGGCATGATGACCGGGCTTGCCGTCGGCCAAGTCATCGCCAGCCCGTCGAAGACCCTGACCGACGCGCATTTCCTGTTTTTTGCCGGGCTGACCGGCGACAACCACCCGATCCATTATGACGTCGAATACGCCAAGACCAAGACGTTCGGGCGGCCGCTGGCGCACGGCCTGCTGCTGGCCGCGATGACCGCCGCCGGCGCATCGCCCTTGTCGCCGCTGCTCGACGGTTTCGTCTTCGTCGAGCAGGGCTGCCGCTTCCTCAAGCCCGCCTTTGTTGGCGACACCATCACCCCGACCTTGACCGTCGAGCGGATTTGGGTCGAGGGCCGCCGTACCTGTGTGCGGTTCGTCACCCGGATCACCAACCAGCGCCACGAGGCCGTGCTCGAAGGCTTCCAGGTGTACAGCGTCAAGACGCAGGAGACCTGACAGATGCCGACCGACCGAGAGCCGATCACCGTGACCCCGTGGTCGCCGCGCATGACCTATGTGCCGGCATTGCGGGTGGGGGAGATGGTGTTCCTGTCCGGCACCACCGGCACCGATGATGAGGGCGCCATCACCGCCCCCGGCGACATCGTCGAGCAGACAAGGCAGATCTATCGCCGCTTCGAACGTCTGCTGAACGCCGCAGGCGGCACCTGCGACGACATCGTGCAGACCACCGATTACTACGTCACCGAAGAAAATTACCGCGGCACCGCCCAGGTCCGCCGTGAGGTTTTCAAGCGGCATTTGCCAACCTCCACCGGCGTCAAGGTCGCCGGGCTGCTGCGCCCGCACGCGCTGATCGAAATCTCCGCAATCGCCATCCTTGGCGGGCGCTCCCAGTGAGCGGATATTGGGAGGATTTCGCCGTCGGCAGCCGGCATCCGACCTATGCCCGCACCATCACCGAGGGCGACATCTCGTTGTTCTGCGCGTTGGTCGGCTATCATGTGCCGCTGTTCATCGACGAGGAATTCGCCAAAACCACCCAGTACGGCGGCCGCATCGCGCCGAGTGCGCTGATCATGGCGATCTCGACCGGCATGACCGAAGGCCTGTTCCGCACCACCATCCTCGGCCTGCTGGCGGTGGAGCGGGGCCGGTTCCTGGCCCCGGTGCGGCACGGCGACACGGTCCGCACCGAGGTCGAAGTGATCTCCAAGCGCCCGACCAAAGATGCCGCGCGCGGGATCGTCGTGTTCCGCGACCATCTGCTCAACCAGCGCGATGAAACCGTCTATCAGATCGACAAGGTCACGCTGCTGCGCCGCCGCCCGGCATGACCGACCTGCTGCGCCAGTCTGCGGCCGAGATCGAGGCGGTGCAGAATGCGCGCCTGCGCCACATGCTGTCGCTCTGCGCCCGCGGTCACGACCACTACCGGCGCAAGTGGCGAGAAGCGGCGATCGACCCGACCCTGGTGCACACGGTGCACGACCTGCCGCTGCTCGGCCTGACGCAAAAAGGCGAACTGATGGCCGAGCCGGAAGCCTTCCGGCTGCGCGTCCCGGAGCTTCCGCTGGAGCAGCGGGCGGTCTGGGAGGTGATCCACACCACCGGCAGCACCGGCGATCCGACGCCGATCTACACCACCACGCACGACTATCACGCCTATCTGTTCCAGGCGCGCCGTGTCGCCGACATTTCCGGGATCACCGACCGCGACGTGATCGCCAACTTGTTTCCGCTGACCCCGGCGCCGATGGGCGCGTTCATGCGCACATCGGCCAACGCCTTCGCCTCCGGCGCCGCCGTGGTGGCGGCGCTCAGCGGCGCGCCGCATGGCGCATTCGACGTTCATCGCTCGCTCGACGACGCGGTGCGTCTGGTCGAACGCCACCGGGCAACGCTGCTGTGGGGTGTGACCAGCTTCGTCCGCCGCGTTCTGCTGCGGGCAGCCGAGCTTGGCGCCGATTTCACCAGCCTGCGGATGTGCGCCGTCACCGGCGAGGCCTCCTCCCCGGCGATGCGCGAGGAACTGCGACAGCGGATGCGGGCGCTGGCGGCGCGCGACAGCATCGTCTTCGACCGTTACGGCTCGACCGAGATTGGCGGCCTCGCCCAATGCCGCCAGGACGGCGACTGGCACAACCCGGCGCCCGAGATCCTGCACCTCGAAGCGGTCGATGCCGAGACCGGGGCGGCGCTGCCGGACGGCGTGCGCGGCGCGCTGTCGATCACCCATCTGGACCGGCGCGGCACCGTGCTGCTGCGGTTCCTGGTGGGCGACACCGTCGCCGTGGAGCGCTCCGCCTGCCCGCATTGTGGCCGCGCCGGCGAACGGGTGGTCGGCCCGGTGGTGCGGACGAAAGACCTGATCAAGGTCAAGGGCATGCTGATCAACCCCGACCTGCTGCTCGCCACGCTGCCGACGGTCGAGGGCCTCGACGAGTTCCAGGTGGTCGTGCAGCGGCTTGACCCGAGCGATCCATTCTCGATGGACGAGTTGTTGGTCCGCGTGGCGACGATCGGCGCCGATACCGACGCGCTGGCGCGCCGCGTCGTCGCCTGCACCGTCGGCGCAATCGGCGTGCGGCCACGGGTGGAGTTCGTCGCCGCGGCGGAGATCTACGATCCGCTGAAACAGGCCAAGCTGCGCCGGTTCGTCGATCTGCGTTAGGCGGTCTGCACCAACGCCGCAGCCCGATGCAGCGACGCCGCCGCCTGGTCAACCATGCTGTGCAGGATTTCGGCGGCGCCGCGCGTCGCATGCAGCATGCCGGCGATTTGCCCGGCCGGGTTGCTCACCGCCTCCAGACAGCCGCCGCGGCGGGCGGCGTCGAGGAAGTCGTCCATCAGCACCTTCTGATGCGGCATGCCCAGCGGCTCCAGCCCGGTCTCCGCCCACAGCCGATGCACCTCGTTGCGGAAGGTCCGCGCCGTCTTGCCGGTGAAGATGCGGCTGGCGGCGAAATCCTCCGATCGGCCGGTCTGCAACTGCGCCAGATGCACCGGATGGATCGCCGCCTCACGCGCGAACAGGAAGGCGGTGCCGCACCACACGGCCTGCGCCCCCAGCATCAGCGCCGCCGCCACGCCGCGTCCGTCGGCGATCCCGCCGGCGGCGACCACCGCGCACGGATGCACCGCATCGACCACCTGCGGCACCAGCGGCAGCGTGCCGACGGCGCCGACATGTCCGCCGGCCTCGCTGCCCTGGGCGATGATGAAATCCACCCCCGCCGCCACATGCCGGTGTGCATGCCGCACGGCCCCGACCAACCCGGCCACCAGCATGCCCCGCGCCCGCGCCGCCGCGGCGACGCGCCCCGGATCGCCGAGACCCACGACCAGCAACGCCACCCGTTCCTCCAGCACGACCGCCGTCTGCGCGTCCGTCAACTCGGGCGTCAGCGCGTGGATCATGTCAATCACACTCTGCGTCAACCCGTATCGTGTAAATAACGAGTCGGCGAATGCGCGGTGCGCGGGGTAACGGGCGGCGATCTCCTGCCGGATCGCGTCACGGCTGCCGTCGTTCTGCGCCAGCCTGCTGGGCAGCAGCAGGTCAACGCCGAACGGCTTTGCCGTCAGCGCGCGCACCTGGCGAATGGCGTCGCGCAACTCCTCGGGCGTCAACCCGCTGCCGCCGAGGCAGCCCATGCCGTCCGCCTCCGACACCGCGGCCACCAGCGCGGGCGTGGTGACGAGGCCGCGATAGACGCCCATCCCGGCCTGGATGATCGGCAGATCAATGCCCAACCTATCGCAGAGCGGGGTGCGCAGGCGCATCACGCCTCGCCCCGTCCATCGAACAGCAGCAACTCGGTACTGGCCGCCAGTCGCCGCAACGCCATCGGCCCGGCATATTCCGCCGATCCATAAAACGCCCTGGCCTTGGCCATCGACGGAAACTCGATCACCACCACGCGCTTTGGCGCCCAGGTGCCTTCCAGCCGTTCGTACTGCGTCCCGTTCAGCAGCGACCGCCCGCCATAGGCCGCAACCATCGGCAGCGCCTGGCGCCGATACGCCTCGAAAGCCGCCTCGTCATGCGCCTCGATGATCGCCAGGATATAGGCCGGCATGGTCGCGCCCCCCGAGCTTTTCATTGACTCGACGTCAGCCTGGGCTATTTTGACCCTGTAGTCAATTTCGGACATCGCATGGAAGTCGATGACGTTCTGCGCTCCTACGATCGTCGCGGCGATGACCGTCTGGTGGGCGCAGGGCGGCGACCGGCCGTGCCGGTGATCGACGTCGGCCGCGCCGTCACCAGGAAATATCCCTCGGCATTCTTCGCCACCGGCCGGCACGCCGCGTTGCAGGCCCAGGTGATCGGAGACTTCGACCCCTCCATCGACGCCCCGCAACGCGCCGACATCGGCGCCTGCTGCTGCGACGTGGTCGCGCAGCAGGATGCGCGGGCGTACCTGACGGCGCTGCCGGCATGACCAGAATAGCCCTGGCGCAAACGACATCCGGCACCGACCGCGAGGCCAACGTGGTCGCGGCGCTGCGCCTGATCGCCGATGCGGCGCAGCAGGGCGCGTCGCTGATCTGCTTCCCGGAGATGGGCTTCGACCGGTTCTTTCCGCAGCACCGGGCGGACCCGCGCTTCTTCGATTTGGCAGAGCCGGTGCCCGGCCCGACCGTCGAGCGTCTGCGCAGCGCGGCGCGTGAGGCGGGCATCGCCATCGTTGCCAACATCTTCGAGCGCGCCGCGCCGGGCGTGTATTACGACTGCTCGCCGGTCATCGATGCGGACGGCACTCTGCTCGGCCGTACGCGCATGGTGCATATCGCCGAGGCACCGCAGTTCAACGAGAAATTCTACTACCGGCCCGGCCCCGGAGAGTTCAGCGTGTTTTCCGCCCGGGCCGGCAAACTCGGTGTCGCCATCTGCTACGATCGACATTACCCGGAACAGCTCCGCATCCTGGCGCTGCGTGGCTGCGAGATTCTGCTGGTGCCGCTGGCCGCGACGTCGCGCGAGCAGTGGGCGATGTTCGAGATGGAGCTGCAGGTTGCGTCGTTCCAGAATCAGTTCTTCAGCGTGGTCGTCAACCGGGTCGGCCATGAGGGCGATATGGAGTTCATCGGCCGCAGCTTCGTCACCGACCCGTGGGGCAAGGTGATCGCGCGGGCGGCCGATGGCGTGCCCGAATTGCTGCTGGTGGATATTGACCTCGACGAGATCGACCGCGCGCGCCGGGTGATCCCGCATCTGCGCGACCGCCGTGCGGAACTGTACGGGCCGATCACGCAAACACAGTCGCAGTAGCCGGCGACGCACAGGGGGGCACGCCATGAAGCGCCTGCACAGGGTTGTCGCCGTCGTCGTGATGCTGGGGTGCATCGCCGCCGCCTCCGGGAGGCCGGGAACGGCCTGGGGCGACGAGCCGGCGAAGCCGACGCTGATCAGGGTCGGGATCATCAACGCGGCGTCGTCGGCGACGCTGTGGGCGCTGCCGACGCTGGCGAAGAAATACAATTTTGAAGTGCAGGAGGCGACGTTCCAGCGCTACTCCGACGCGCGCACCGCGCTTGCCGCCGGCGACATCGACGTCGCCAATGTCGGGCCGCAGGACATTGTGCTGGCGCTCAGCCAGGGTGTCAAAAGCATCGTCGCACTGGCCGGCGTCGCATCCGGCGGCAACTGCATGGCAGTCCGCAAGGGCGAAGACGTTGCCGACTGGGCGGCGCTGAAGGGCCGCACGATCGGCGTCGGCGCCGGCTCGATCTCATGGTTGATGTTCGCCGCCTCGGTGCAAGACAACAACGTCGATTACGCCACGCTGAAGACGGTCAACATCGTCGGCGGCGGCACCACCTATGTGAAGGCGCTGCAGGACCGGCAGATCGACATGATGGTGGTGTGGGAACCCTTCTGCGCCATGGCGATCAACGCAGGGTTCGCCCAGTATCCGACGATCAACCACCATAATTCCGCGGCCTTCGGCAACATCGATGGGGTGATCGCGGCGACGCGCAGCTTCGTCACCAAAACCCCGGATGTGGCCGATCGGTTCATGCAGGCCTATGTCGAGCTGGTCACGACCTTCCAGGCCGACAAGCAGAAATGGACCGATCTCTATGCGCAGCGCGCCGGCATCGACCCGAAGCTGGCGGCGGCGTCGGTGCAAAACTCGCGCCTGCAATACGAGTTCTCTGCGGCGCAGATGGTGAAGATGGCGAAGTTCCTGGCGGCAAGCGGTATCGCCGCGCGCGACGTGTCGGCCGAACTGCCGCAATACATCGACTACGGACCGTTGATGAAGGCGACCGGCAAGACCGAGGCGCAGTTGAGCGCCGGGCCGCAGTAGGTGATCGCAGGCGCCGCGCGCCGGCTGCGCGGAGCGCGATCGCTTGCCCTGCCCGTCCTGCTGTTCACGCTCTGGCAGGTCGGGTCATCGATGGATTGGCTGCCCGAGGGCATCGTCCCGTCGCCGGAGGCGGTGGCGCGGTCATGGCGCACCTGGATTTTCGGCGCCGCCACACGCAGCCTGTCGCCCTATTCCGGCACCTGGTCCGGCGCGGTGCTGCATTCCGCCGAGCGGGTGATCGAGGGCTTCGGCCTCGCCACGCTGATCGGCGTGCCGCTGGGACTGCTGATCGGCTGGAGCCGGCGGACCTCTGACCTCGTTGACCCGACCATCCAACTGTTCCGCCCGGTGCCGATCACCGCCTGGATCCCATTCGCCCTCGCCTTTTTTGGCATCTACGACGCCAGCGCCATCTTTCTTGTCGCCCTGGGCGCGTTCTTTCCGATCGTCGTCAACGCCACGCAGGGCGCGCGCGACATCGATATCCTGCTGCTGCGCGCCGGGCGGATGATGGGCGCCAGCCGCGCAGTCGAACTGCGCAGCATCGTGTTTCCGGCGGCGATGCCCTCCATCTTCACCGGGTTGCGGCTCGGCGTCGGTGTGTCATGGACCGCGGTGATCATCTCCGAGATGGTCGCGGTGAAGTCCGGCCTCGGCTATGCGCTGTGGGACGCCTATTACGTCGGCCGGATGGACATCTGCGTCGCCACCATGATCTCGTTCGGGCTGCTGGGCTTCCTGTCGGATCGCCTGATTCTGCTGTGCTGGCGGTATGCCGCGCCATGGCGGCGGATTGGCGCGAGCCGATGACCGCCGCCATTGAGATCGCCGAGGTGTGGAAGCGGTTCAACCGGGCCGGTCGCGACGTCGATGCGCTGCAGGCGATCTCTCTGACCATCCAGGCCAATGAGTTTGTGGCGATTCTGGGTCCGTCCGGCTGTGGGAAGTCCACCTTGCTCAACATGGTCGCAGGCTTCGACCACCCGACCAGCGGCGCCGTCAGGGTCAATGGCGAGGCGGTGACGGCGCCGTCGCCGCGCCGGGGCGTGGTGTTTCAGGAGTCGGCGCTGTTCCCGTGGTGCTCGGTGCTGGACAACGTGACGTTCGGCGCCCGCCAGCAGAAGCGGCGGCCGGCCGAATACCTGCCCAAGGCCGCGGCGATCCTTGAGCAGGTCGGCCTTAGCGCCTTCGCCGCCCACTACCCGGCAGAACTGTCGGGCGGCATGAAGCAGCGCGTCGGCCTCGCCCGGGTGCTGCTGATGGCCCCGCAGGTGCTGCTGATGGACGAGCCGTTCGGCGCGCTGGACGCGCAGACCCGCAGCCTCATGCAGGAACTGCTGCTCGAGGTCTGGGAACGCAACCGGCAGACGGTGCTGTTCGTCACCCACGACATCGACGAGGCGCTGCTGCTGGCCGACATCGTCTATATCATGACGGCGCGGCCGGGCCGGATCAAAGCGGTGCTGAGCATCGATCTGCCACGGCCGCGAACGGTCGCGGTAACGACGCTGCCGGGGTTCAGCGAGATGAAGACGCAAATCAGGGCGCTGATCCGCGACGAAGCCGTGCGGGCCTCGACGGAGGTGTAACGCGGCTCCGATCGGGCGGTGCCTGGCCAGGGTTTCAGAAACGCCAGGTGTCGCGAAGGACCGCCGTACCGTTTTCGCTGCACTGCACGCTACGCACATTGAGCGCGCGACCCCGTGAAAGCCGCCGCGGTCGCCGTGGCAGAGAAAATCGCCTCGGCAATGGTCGGCAGGGCCGGTAACGCCGCAGAGGCCAAGTCTGTCGATCGGACGTCTGACTCTGGCGCGTTGCCCGCTCGCCGAACGGAACGGAGGATTTTGCTTTATCGTTGCCGGCTGGACTGTCACCTCAAGGTCAAGCGACCAGCCCGACTCATGCTCCCCCACCGTCTCCGCAGCGTGCGGATCGTCAGATCAGAGTGCGACAATCCAAGGTGGCGGAGCTTAGTCTGCGCCAGCGCCATGCGCTCGGGCAACCTGATCCGATCCCGTTGCGCGTACCAAGCCTCCTATGCCTCCCGAACCCGATCGGGGCGATCGGGTTCTCGCACCGACATTACCTGCCGACCGGTGCAGAGGCGCACGTTACGATCCTCGCCCTGCGCCAGCCGCAGGCGATATTGGCGGCCGAGGTACAGGTGGGTTTCGCCGCCAACATTCTGACGGGCCGGAGACCGCGGCATGAACTGGGCGAAATACGCCTGCTGCCGGTCGATCCACGGCAGGCGGGCGACAATCCGCTGCTCGATTTATGCCAACGGCGTGTCATGCGGCGCCGATACCTCCACCGTGCCGTCCGGCAACACCGATCTTGTGAGGGTCTTGCGGTCGGCGAAGCTCACGCGGCAGGCAAGGCTTCCGCTGCGATGGACGACCTGCCGCTCGTGCATGTCAGCGCGGGAGACGATGGCGGGCGATCCGCATAATCCGCTCTATCAAATCATCCATGATCGCGGGCGTCAGGGACCGCCATGCTTCCCCTTGACGACGTCGCAGAGATAATCATCGAGGTCGTTGACGATGGCCTTCTGGACGCCAAGATTTCCAATCCAGTCCGCGATCCTGTGCTGCGCAATAATCGTAAGGGCATTGGCCGCGAAGGCGGCAGCGATGTCGGATAGCTGGCGTTCGATCCGTCCGCCGACCTGACGAACAACCTCCAGGCCGACACCAAAGAATGCAGTGGCCACCGGGTTGTCCCTTACCGCCGCGGGCAGATCCGAGGTCTTTGGCGTGGACAACCCGCTCGCCGCCGGCGGCGACAGCCTCCAGGCGCCCTCCGGGAGAGGCGCCGACACGGATCTCGGACAGGTCGGCCAGAATCGGCATTTTCGGACACACCCAGGCGATGGGGGTCAAAGCAGTGCCGCGTCAGACGTCCGTCCAGAGAAAAACTTTCGCCAATGGCGCCGCCACGGTGGCGCTGCATCTGGCCAGTTGGCTGCGCTCCGTCATCGATCCCGCCGACGCGCCGATCGCCTCCCGCCCGGCGCGCCGCCGGACGCACGCGGACGCCTGACCATTCCATAGCGAACGATTTACTGGCGCAGCGCATCCGATGCGTGGCAAGAATCGTTGCTGTGTCGTGGGGAGCCGATGATGGGCACGCAGATCGTATCGAGTGGCCAGAGCTTCGTCGCATCGACCTTGATTTCCGGCATCGCCGTCTCGGCCGGCGGCACGCTGGACGTGGTTGCCGGCGGCACCATCGAGAATCTGGTGGAGCAGATCGGCGGCGTGGTCAGCGTCACAAGCGGCGGCGAGGTCAGCGGGTCGCAAATGTTCGGACTGTTGACCGCCGTGATCGCCGGCGGGTTGGTGGTTGCATCCGGCGGGGTCGTCAACGGCGCCGAACTGGGCGGCAGCCTGACGGTTTCCGACGGTGGCCTTGCCAGTGGCGTCAGCATCGTCGGCGGCAGCGAGACCGTGCTGTCCGGCGGCATCGACAGCGGCGCGACGCTGACCAGCAACGGCGCGTTCCAGGTGTTGGCCGGCGGCGTCGCGGTGGACACGCTGGGGCCGCCGACCGCCCCGGCGGTGGCCGTCATCGGCTCCGGCGCGGTCGAATCGGTGACCGCCGGAAGCACGGTGAGCGCCCTGATCCTCTCGGGCGGCGACATGTCGCTGGCCGCGCAGGACTCCGCCGTCCGGGTGCTGATCATGGCCGGCGGCTCGCTCGGGGTCGCCGGCGGCGGCAGCGTCACGGATGCCTATGTCGTGTCAGGCGGCCAGATGACGGTGGGTTCGGGCGGGGTCGCGATCGATGCGGCTGGCAGCGCTGGCGGCAGCGTCACCGTGGCCTCTGGCGGGCAATTGCAGGCCGTTCCGGGCGGCGGCATCACGGTCAGCACCACCAGCGGCACCTTCGTCAATTTCGCCGCCGCCGTGGTGACGCTGCAGGACGGCGCCAGCATGACGGTCGCCAATGGCGCCAGTGCCGGCGTGGTGACGGTGCAGAGCGGAGCGTCGCTGACCGTGCAAAGCGGCGGTGCGGTCTTCGGGATGCTGCTCGACGCCGGCGGCCTGGTCAACGTCGCCGCCGGTGGCGGTGTGGACGCCGTCACAATCTCCTCGGGCGGCAATCTCTCCCTCGGCGCCGGCGCCTTCGCGCAGTTGCCCGTGCTGTCCGGCGGCGGGCTGATCCTCGGCAGCGGGGCGTCGGCGAAGGAAGTCGCGGTCGGACCGGGCGGCATCGCCCTGGTCGAGAGCGGGGCAACAGTGGATGGCGCCGGCGTGTCCGGCGGCAACAACGGCGTGGTCATCGATCCCGGTGCCGTGGTGCTGGGCGGGCTGGCCTTCGCCGGCTTCGGCGGGGTGATCGAGATCAGCGGCACCACGCTGCCCAACGTGCCGCTGGTCAGCTTCGGGCCGGGCGATTCCGTCCTTCTGCCCGACATTCCGTTTGACCCCAGCGGCAGCATCAGCAGCGCCGGCAACGTGCTGAGTGCCACCGAGAACGGCCAGACCTACACCTTCAACCTGCTCTCCTCCGGGATCGGCGCTAATCCGCTGGACATGGTCCCGACGGCCGTCGGCAGCGGCACGATCATCCGGGTCGCCTGCTTCGCCGAGGGCACGCGCATCGCCACCGACCGCGGTGGCGTGGCGGTCGAGGCGCTGCGCGTGGGCGACCGCGTGCGCACGCGCGGCGGGCGGATGCAGCCGGTGGTCTGGCTGGGCCATCGCGCGGTCGATTGCCGGCGCCATCCACGGCCGCAGGATGTGCTTCCCGTGCGCATCGCCCCGCACGCCTTCGGGCCGGACCGGCCGCGGCGCACCCTCACGCTGTCCCCCGACCATGCGGTGTTCGTCGGCGGCGGGCTGATCCCGGTGCGCTATCTGCTCAACGGCGCCTCGATCGCGCAGGTGGCGGCAGATCGGGTCCGCTACTGGCATGTCGAACTGGCGCGCCACGACGTGCTGTTGGCCGAGAACCTGGCCTGCGAAAGCTATCTCGACACCGGCAACCGCAGTGCCTTCGCCGCTGCCGGCACGCTGATCGACGCGCATGCCGACTTCGCGCGCGGCAGCGGCGACCGGCCGGGCTGCGCGCCGCTGGTCATGGCCGGGCCGGCGCTGGCGCGGGCACGGGCGCGGCTGATCGCGCGGCTGCTGCCGCTCGGCTGGCGCATCACCGCCGACCCCGGCCTGCACGTCACCTGCGACGGCCGGCCGCTCGCCGCCGTCACGGCGGGGACGCTGCTGCATCTGGCCCTGCCGGCCGGCGCCCGGCGGCTGGTGGTGCGCTCGCGCACCACCAGCCCGGCCGATCTCGACCCCGGCAGCGACGACCGCCGCCGGCTCGGCGTCGCGCTGCGCGGGCTGCGGCTGGACGGGGCGGCGCTGGCGACGGACGATGCGCGGCTCGCCGCCGGCTGGCACCCCGCCGAGCCGCAATGGCGCTGGAGCGACGGCGCCGGCACCATCGACGTGCGCGGCGCCGCCAGCGTGGCGCTGCATCTGGCCAGTTGGCTGCGCTACGTCGTCGATCCCGCAGACGCGCCAATCGCCGCCAGCCCGGCGCGCGCGCAGTCCAGGAGCTGACTGTCGTGTCTTGAACCAGACGGAAGCTTCACGGTGGGGCGGATTTGTGCCAGCCGGTGTGCATGGCACAGACCGTCGGCCCCATCGTCCGCACCCATCGCCTGCAGCCGCACCGCATCAGAACCTTCAAGAAATCCAACGATCCGACCTTCGCCACGGCACGGCACCCCCCCCTTGTTCGCCGCCCTCAATGTCCTCAACGGGACCGTCGTCGGGCGCTGCATCCGGAGATCGACGCACTCGCCAAAATCAGCCATCTGCCCGTAGCGTCTGATTGAATCACAACCTGGCGACTTTCTGCGCCGCTGCCTGCCGTTCGCCCACCGCATCCCGGGCCATGACACGCTCAACGACATCGTCAATGCCAGCGACGGCAAAACCTCGCGGCGCAGCCACGACCGGGCGCACGATCGCCATCCGCCGGACCTGGTCTCCGCCTGGGCCAGCGGCCAGCGCCTGGTGCCCGGCCAGCAGGCCCGTGCCGCCACGTCCAACGAGATCACCGCCCTGCCGCTGCTGCCCGAAAGGCTGGCGATCTGCGGCGCACTGGTCACCATCGATGCGATCGGGCACAGACCAGGATCGCCCAGAAGATCCTCGACAAGCACGCCGGCTACCGGCTCGCGGTAAAGCAGAACTGGCCGCAACTGCATGCCGAAATCGAAACCGCGCTGGAGGCCGCACTGTTTGCCAGCGCCGTCCGGCCGCACTGGCACATCGAAAACCGCCTGTACTGGGTCCTCGATGTGGCCTTTCACGAAGACCTCAACCGGCTCCGCTCCGGCCATGGCCCCGACAACATGGCCACCGTTCGACACATCGCGCTGAACCTCCTGCGGGCGGCAAACGGCACGCACAGAATCAAGGTCCGCCGGAAATCCGCCGGCTGGGACAGCGAATACCTGGAGGCTGTCCGCCGTCGCGCCGCATGCGATGCGTCAAGCGATTCCCCTGTGCGCGACGGGGCGGCGGTTCCATTCGGCCATTGCACCGACCGATGCGGCTATTTCGTATCCGACGGCGCCGCGTCGCAGGCCGCCGAGGCGGCGTCCTGCTTCGACGGATCGGCGGCCGTTGCGCCGGCCGCCACCTGTGCCTGCGGCACCTTGCCGGCCGGATCGGCCGATGCCTGCGGCGAGGGCTTGCACGGCTTGACCGCGTCCTGCGCCTGCGCGGCACTGCCCGCCATCAGCGCCGCCATCACGACCATCGCAACTACCCTCATCGCATCCGCTCCTTCACATGGCGCCAACCCGCAGCGCCAGCCATTTCGTCCCCGGCAACTGCGCCGCCGTCACCGGCTGGTTCTTGCGCATCACCAGGACCAGCAGGTAGCCGCGCTTCTCGGCCCGCGCCTGATCGACCGCCTGTTGCAGCTCCGCCGCCGAGCCGACCGCCGCGTCGCCGACCTGCTCGATGACATCGCCCGCCGACAGCCCGCGTTGCGCCGCATCGGTGCCCGGCAGCACCCCCGTTACCACCACGCCGCGGCTTTCCGGCCGCACTTCATAGTGCATGCGCATCTCCTCCGACAGCGGCGCCACGCCGATGCCGAGATCGGCCGGCACGCTCCAGTGCGGCGGTCCGTTGGCGGCCGAGCGGTGTTCCCACCACATCACCGGCCATTCATCCACCTTCACCGCCACGGTGACCTCGGCACCCGCCCGGCGCACGCCGAACGGCACGCTGCTCCCCGGCGGGGTGCGGGCGATGTCGCGCAACAGGGCACGCTCATCGCTCGGCGTTGTCGCGCCGATGCGCAGCAGCACGTCGCCGGTGCGCAACCCCGCCTGCGCCGCCGGGCCACCCTCGGCCAGCCCGGCGACGATCGAGCCTTGCGGCTCGGCCATGCCCAGCGCCTGCGCCATTTCCGCCGTCACCGGCTGCAGCTTCACCCCGATATAGCCCGGCCGCGCCCAGGCCTGATGGGTCAGCCGCTCGATGATGAAGCGGGCGTCGTTGGCCGGCATGGCGAAGCCGAGGCCGGCATTGCCCGAGGTCGGCGAGATCAGCGCCGAATTGACCCCGATCACCTGCCCTTTCAGGTCGAACAGCGGCCCGCCGGAATTGCCGTGGTTGATCGCCGCATCGGTCTGGATGAAGTCGTCGTAGGGCGTGTCCATGATGTTGCGGTTGAGCGCGCTGACCAGCCCGCCGCTGACCGACTGGCCGACGCCGAGCGGATTGCCGATCGCCAGCACCGGGTCGCCGACCTGCACCTTGCTGCTGTCGGCCCAGTGGGCGGGGACCAGTTTATGGGTGGTATGCACCTTGATCACCGCCAGATCGACCAGCGGCGAGGCGTTGACCAGTTCGGCCGGCGCCCGCGTGCCGTCGGAAAACGTGACGAAAATCTCGAACGCATCGACCACCACATGCCAGTTGGTGACGATCTCGCCGGACGGGTCGATGATGAAGCCGGACCCGGCATTGACGCGGATCATCGCATTGGCGGCCGGCGCCGGGTTGCCGCTGCTGCTGGCCATGACCGCCGAGGGCGGCTCGGAGATTTCCGCCCGTGCGGTGATGTTGACCACCTCGGGCAGCAGGCTGCGCACCAGTTGCGCCTGGCTGAACGCCATGTCCTGCGCCATCGCCGGCCCGGCCAGGGCCAGCATCGCCGCCACCGCCATTCCCACGCCACCACGCATCGCCTGTCTCCCCGCCCCCGATCGATCCTTACCCCACTGACTCGGGCATCTGCACCACGTTACGGCGCCCCGGGGCGGGCGGATGCGGCGCGCGCCAGATGCGGGCCGAGGCGCAAGCTGGCCGACAGCGCCAGCCGCGGTCATATCGGCGGGTCAGGCGGTGTCAGAAGCTCCAGCGGCGGTGCGCGCCGGCCGACGAACGCGGCATTCAGCACGGCGGCATCTTCCTGGTCGTGCAGCGGAATGGCCGCCATGCCGCCGAGGATCAGCAACGGCGGATCGCCAATATATCCCGCCCCCACCGCCGCCTCGATCTGGTCACACGCCAACCCGGCCAGCGGCGCGGTGACAGGCAGGCGGCGCAATACCAGTTCAAGCGTGTCGAGCATGGCGTGACTGACGATCAATTGTATCGGGCCGAGACGGGAGGTCTCGGCGAACGCCGCGCCGACCAGTTGACCCGCGACAGTATCGGCCGTCCGCCCCCGCGCCGCACCGAGATAATAGGCGACGACGACGTACACATCGAGGCAGAGCCGCAGCACCTCACGGCTCCGGCATGGCCTCCGCCGCAACCCGCCGCTGCTCGCGCCGCGCCTCCCGCACCGCCTGCACGGCCTCTGCCGCGACAGCGTCCTCGGAAAAGGGCTGGGTCATTCCCATCGCACGGCCTCGCTCGGCCAATTGCTCGCGCAGCATGCGATCACCGGCGCGGGCGATGGCCCGGCCACATTTGTCAAGCAGCGTCTGCTGTGGTTCGGGCATGCCAGAGGCCAGCACCGATCGCGCCGTACGCCGCGCCGCAGCGGACAGGCCGAGATAGAGCCGCAGCGCCGACGACACGACGGCGCTCAGGCTGGTCGCGTCATCAGCCGCGGCAATCTGCGCCAACTCCTGCAAATCCGGCGCAATGGCAGCAGAGACTGTCCGCCCAGAGACTGCCTGCTCCGCCATCGGTGCCCTCCAATCACTGTTGACATCATAGTGCCGGAGGCGCGCCAGCGACAACGTCAGACCGGCACCGTCAGACTGGCACCCCCGCCTCCGCCAGCGCCGCCGCCTGGCGCGCGGCCAGCGCCTCCTGGTTGAAATCGGCGATCAGTTCATGGAACAGCCGGTACCAGTTGAGCTTCGCCCCGAGCCGCAGGAACACCCCGCCGAGGCCAATGGCGCTGCGGTCCATCAGCACGAATTCGCGCGGCGGCTTGACCCCGCCGGTGCGTTTCAGCCCGGCATGCACCCGCTCGGCCACCGCCCGGCCGAAGGTCGCGTCGTTGGTCTCCTGAATGAGCCGCGGCCGGTCCTGCATCAGCGGCTCGTAGAGGAAGCGCGCCCACTCGTTGAGCACCGTCAGCTTGTCGCGGGTGATGTCGGTGAAGCCCCAGGTGGTATAGGCGTGATGCGCCTTGTCGTCGTCGCCGTCGCGCACCGCCTCGAACAGGTCGATGACGCCGCCGACGAATTTGGCGCCGAACATGCGCACCACGCCGAAATCCAGCAGATTCACGCTGCCATCCGGCCGCACCTGATAATTGCCCAGATGCGGGTCGCCGTGGATCACGCCGTAGCGGTAGAACGGCACGTACCAGGCGCGGAACAGCGCCTCGGCCAGACGGTCGCGCTCCTCCTGCGGCGGCGCTTCATCGAGCCGGCGCATCAGCGACCGCCCCTCCAGCCACGACATGGTCAGCAGCCGCCGGGTGGAAAACGCCATCACCGGCACCGGCACATGCACCAGCGCCTCATCGCGCAGCATGATGCCATAGAGGCGCATATGCGCGGCCTCGCGCAGATAATCGAGTTCCTCGCGCAGCCGCGCCGCCAGTTCGTCGTAGATGTCGTCCTGCTGGATGGCGTTGTCGATGCGGTGATAGACCGCCATGGCCAGCCGCAACTGCCGCAGATCGGCCTCCACCGTGCTGGCCATGTCGGGATATTGCAGCTTGCAGGCGACCAGCGTGCCGTCCGGCAGCGTCGCCCGATGCACCTGCCCGAGGCTCGCCGCCGCCGCCGCGGTTTCGTCGAAGGTGGCAAACCGGCTGCGCCACTCCGGGCCAAGCTCGCTGCCCATGCGCCGGCGGACGAAGGCGCCGCCCATCGCCGGGGCGTTGGACTGCAGCTCCGCCAGTTCCAGCGCGTATTCCTCCGGCAGCGCATCCGGCACCGTCGAGAGGAACTGCGCCACCTTCATCAGCGGCCCTTTCAGCCCGCCGAGGATGGCCCGCAAATCCTCGGCATGCGCGGTGCGGTCGCTGCGGATGCCGAACACCCGCTCCCCGGCCACCCGCGCCGCGATCCCGCCGACCGCGCCGGAGGTGCGGGCGAACCGCCGCAATTCCCCGAACAGCGACGAGTGGTCTTCCGAGACGGCCATCAGCCTGTTGCCTCCAACTCGTCGATGAAGCCGGCAATCACGTCCAGCCCGCGCCGCCAGAACCCCGGATCGGACGCATCCAGCCCGAACGGCGCCAGCAGCTCCTTGTGCCGCTTGGTGCCGCCGGCGCGCAGCATGGCCATGTACTTGGCCTGAAAGCCCGGATGTCCGGACTGGAACACCGAATACAGCGCGTTGACCAGACAATCGCCGAACGCATAGGCATAGACGTAGAACGGCGAATGGATGAAATGCGGCACGTACGACCAGAACACGCGGTATTCCGGGGTGAATTCAAACGCCGGGCCGAGGCTTTCGGTCTGCACCTGCATCCAGATCTCGCCGATCCGCTCCGGCACCAGCTCGCCGCCGCGGCGCTCGTCATGCAGCATCTGCTCGAAGCGGTAGAAGGCGATCTGCCGGACCACCGTGTTGAGCATGTCCTCGACCTTGGACGCCAGCATGATGCGCCGCCGCGCCGGGTTCGGCTCGGCGTCGAGCAGGGCGCGGAAGGTCAGCATCTCGCCGAACACGCTCGCCGTCTCGGCCAGCGTCAGCGGCGTGCCAGAGCGCAGATAGCCCTGCTCGCCGGCGAGTATCTGATGCACACCATGGCCGAGTTCATGCGCCAGCGTCATCACATCGCGGGTGCGGCCGTGATAATTCATCAGCACATAGGGATGCGCCGAGGGCACCGTGGGGTGGGAGAACGCGCCGCCCGCCTTGCCCGGCCGCAGCGCCGCGTCGATCCATCGCCGCGCGAAGAAGCGGTCGGCGAGTTCGGCCATCTGCGGGTCGAAGCCGCCATAGGCCGCCAGCACCCGCGCCCGCGCCTCCGCCCAGCCGATCTGCGCGTCGTCGTCCTGCGGCAGCGGCGCGTTGCGGTCCCAGTGCTGCAGCCTGGGCAGGCCGAGCCATTTCGCCTTCAGCAGATAATAGCGGTGCGACAGCCGCGGATAATCGGCGACGACGGCGGCAACCAGCGCGTCCACCACCTCGTCCTCGACCATGTTGGAGCGGTTGCGGTAGCTGCCGGGGCGCGGAAAGTGGCGCCACGTATCGATGATCTCCTTGTCCTTGGCCAGCGTGTTGGTGACCAGCGAGAACAGCTTGATGCCGTCGCCGAACGCCGCGCCGATCGCCCGCCCGGCCGCCTCGCGGACATCGCGGTTGCGGTCGGAGAGCTTGTTCAGCGCCGCGCTGACCGTCAGCTCCTCGCCCAGCACCGGCACGCGCATGCCGGCGATGGTTTCGTCGAACAGCCGCGACCACGCGCTGCGGCCGGTGACTTCCTTTTCGTGCAGCAATTTTTCCAGCGCGTCGTCGAGCTGATGCGGGCGGAACACGCGCAGGTCGCGCAGCCACGGCCGCCACGCCGCCAGCGCCGGGGCGGCCAGCTTCTCCTCCAGCACCGCATCGTCCAGCCGGTTGATCTCCAAGGTAAAGAAAATCAGATGGCTGCTGATCGCGGTGACCCGCTCGGTCATCGACTGGCTGAACCGGCCGATCGCCGCATCGGTGCTGTCGCCGGCAAACATCAGTTGCGCGTAGGACAGCACCCGCCCCATCACCTCCTCGATGCGCTCATAGTCGCCGATGGCGCGGGCCAGCGCCTCGCCGGAGAGGGCGGCCAGGGTGCCGGCATGGGCGGCGGCGAAGGCGCGGGCCTCGGCCTCGACACGGTCGAGATCGGCGGCCAGACGCGGGCTGTCGGGGGCCGGGTAGAGGTCGGCGAGGTTCCAGGTGGGAAGGTCGGCGGCAGCTTCGTCCTGTCCGTCGGGCATGCGCGCGGTATCCTGTCTGAGCGGTCAGCCTCCATGTAAGGTCACGCCGCAGCGCGTCAAAGGGCTTTGGGGGGAACGCAGGCTTGGACCAGTATGCGGAGTGGCCGAACCTGGCCGCGATGATGTTTGCCCGCGCCCGGCAATGGCCACAGCGGCCGATGCTGCGCGGCTTTCGCGACGGCGCCTGGCACAGCATCACCTGGGACGGCTTCGCCCGCCGCGCCGCCGCCGCCGCCCGGGCGCTGCGCGCCGCCGGGGTGGCGGCCGGCGACCGGGTGCTGATCGTCGCCGAGAACCGGCCGGATTATCCGATCGCCGAGGTGGCGTTGCTGGCGCTGCGCGCCGTGCCGGTGCCGGCCTATGTCACCAACACGGTGGCCGACCATGCGCATATCCTGGCCGACAGCCTGGCCCGCGTCGCCATCTGCGCCAACGCCGAGCTCGCCGCCCGCGTCGCCGCCGCCGGCACGCTCGATCTGGTGGTGACGTTCGACGATTCCGCGGTTGCCGGGGTGCGCAGCCTGTGCTGGTCGCCGATGATCGCCGCGCTGCCCGATTTCGCCGACATCGCCGCCGAAGCGGCGGAGATCCCGCCGGGCGCGCTGGCCTGCCTGATCTACACCTCGGGCACCGGCGGGGCGCCGCGCGGGGTGATGCTGCCGCACCGCGCCATACTGGCCAATTGCCGCGCCGCGGTGGAGCTGGTCCGCCCGCTGCGGCTGCATGACGAGGTCTGCCTGTCGTTCCTGCCGGTGTCGCACGCCTTCGAGCACACCGCCGGCCAGTTCTTCCTGACCAGCATCGGCACCGAGCTGGTCTATGCCCGCGGCGTCGAGCATCTGTCGGCCGACATGCTGACGGTGCGCCCGACCATCATGCTGATGGTGCCGCGCCTGCTGGAGGTGATCCGCGCCCGCATCCTGGCCAATGTGGCGCGCCAGCGGCCGACGACGCAGCGCCTGTTCGCCCGCGCCATCGCGCTCGGCCAGCGGCGGGCGAAGGGGCAGCGGCTCGGCGCCATGGAGCGGCTGACCGACGCGCTGCTGGAGCGGCTGGTGCGGCGCAAGGTGCGGGCGCGCTTCGGCGGCCGGCTGCGCGCGGCGATGTCGGGCGGGGCCAGGCTGGAGCCGGAGGTGTGGCGCTTTTTCCTCGGTCTCGGCATCGAGCTGCTGCAGGGCTACGGCCAGACCGAGGCCGGCCCGGTGATCTCCGCCAACACCACCGGCGCCACCCGCGTCGGCACGGTCGGCCGCCCGCTCGCCGGGGTCGAGCTGCGGATTGCCGCGGACGGCGAGATTTTGGTGCGCGGCGATCTGGTGATGGACGGCTACTGGCGCCGCGCGGCGGAGACGGCGGCGGTTCTGCACGACGGCTGGCTGCACACCGGCGACATCGGCGCGCTGGATGCGGACGGCTATCTGACCATCACCGACCGCAAGAAGGACATGATCGTGCTGTCCGGCGGCGAGAACATCTCCCCGGCCAGGGTCGAGGGCCTGCTGATGGCCGAGCCGGCGATTGCCCAGGCAATGGTGCTGGGCGAGGGCAAGCCCGGCCTGTCGGCGCTGGTGGTGGCGACCGAGGGGTTCGACGAGGTGGCGGTGGCGGCCTCGGTGAACGCGGTCAACAAGCGGCTGTCAGTCACCGAACGCATCCGCCGGCACGCGGTGGTGGCGCCGTTCACGGTCGAGGAACGGACGCTGACGGCGACGCAGAAGGTGCGGCGGCATGTGGTGATGGAGCGGTATCGGGGGGTGTTGGCGGGGTTGGAGGCGTAGGGGCTGAACTCGGTCACGAACCGGGCACCTGATGTGCGGCCTTCTTTTTCGGGGCGCGCAGGTGGACGCCGGCATCGGCCGCGGTGAGGGTGTCGAGCGTGAGCCGGCCGCGGACGATGGACAGCAGCACGCGCAGGGCGATCGTCTGCGCCGCCCACAGGGACGGGATTCCCGACAGTCTGTGCAAAGCAGTCTGTGCAAAGCCGTTTGTGCAAAGCCGTCGCCGCAAGCGGTCGCTGAGCGCGGCGATGCCCGGCATGGACGTCATGAGCTTTGCCAAAAGTGTATTTCATATGATACGTCGGTGGATGAAAGGGCGACAATGACGCCGACGCACCCGCCGGACATCCCGGGCTGTTTTTAGCGGACGACAGGTGGCACGGAACCCGTTCTGGACTGGCTGCGCAGCCTGCCGCCCGAGGATCGCCGCGCCATCGGCACCGACCTGGCGACGGTGCAGTGTGGCTGGCCGATCGGTATGCCGCTCTGCCGCGCCCTGGGCGGGGGCCTGTGGGAAGTCCGCAGCCCGCTGCCGAGCCGGCGCATCGCCCGGCTGCGGTATTTTAGAGGCCATTTTAGAATCGACGTGGAACGGTTCGCGACGGGGGTTGGATGGCCGGGCAAGGTGTGATTCCAGGCAGGTGTTCGAAGCCTTGCTGGAAGCCGACGCCCTATGTGGACCCCGACCACCC
>JAJZES010000035.1 GCA_021845985.1 Pseudomonadota bacterium
CGCGCCGCGCCCGCCGGCCCCGCCGCCGGCAGCCGCGCCGGCAACGGTCGCGCTCGCCACCGCCGCCCCCGAGACCGCGGCGCCGAGCCGGCCGCACCCGCGGGTGATTCTGCACTATCAGGCCGGATCGTCCGCCGGGGCGCAGGCGGCGGCCGACATCGCCCAGCGGCTGATGTTCTCCGATTTCACCTATGCCGATACGCGATCGACCGGCGCCGCGCCGGCGGCCTCGGCGGTGCGCTATTTCCACCCCGAGGATGCCCCGGCGGCGGAGCAACTGGCGGCGCTGCTGGGCGGCGCCGAGCCGCTGCGCGTCATCGACCGCAGCGACGACGCCGCCCGCGCCCCACACGGCACGCTGGACGTGTGGATCGGGCGCTGAGCGGCCATTGTCTTCACGGAATATTTACTAAGTGGACGGAGATTCCGGCCCATCGGCCACATCCATTTTCGCCGCTGGCACGTAAATCAGGCAGCGATGTTCTGGTTGTGGTTGAGTGGAGGCACGAAGATGCTGGATGCGTGTTTTGCAACGCCGGTCACAGGGTTCCCGGTAAGCCTGATGTTTCCCGATGTCGAACCGCAGGTGCTGGCGCAGGAGGAGGCATCCGAACGCCGGCGCGAACGGCTGGCGCTAGCGCGGCAACACGGCGAGCCGCCGCGCCGGCGCGGTGAAATCTAGCAGCGGTCCGGCGGGCACGATGCGGCTCGGGTTCACCCATGGGTGGCTCATGTAATAGTGCCGCTTGATGTGGCCGAAATCGACCGTCGCCGCGACGCCGGGCACCTGAAACAGCGCGCGCGTGTAATCCCACAGCGCCGGATAGTCGGTCAGCCGGCGCAGATTGCACTTGAAGTGGCAGTTATAGACCGGGTCGAAGCGGACCAGTGTGGTGAACAGCCGCCAGTCCGCTTCGGTCACCGTGTCGCCGCACAGGAACGGCTGCGCGGCAAGCCGTTGCTCCAGCCAGTCGAGCGTGTCGAACAGCGGCCACAGCGCGTCTTCGTAGGCAGACTGGCTGCGGGCGAAGCCGGCGCGATAGACGCCGTTGTTGAGCGTCGCGTAAATGCGCCCATTGACCGCATCGATCGCATCGCGCTGCGCCGGCGGGTAATAGTCGCCCGGACGCGCGCCGATGCCGTCGAAGGCGCTATTGAAGATACGGATGATCTCGGCGGATTCATTGTTGACGATGGCGCCGCTGTGGCGGTCCCACAGCACCGGGACGGTGACGCGGCCGGAGACCTCGGGATCGGCGCGGCTGTAGAGCTGATGCAGCAGCGTCGCGCCCATCACCGGGTCCGCTATCACGCCCTTCCCGTCGGCGAAGCTCCAGCCGTCCTCGCCCATCAGCCAGTGCACCACCGACAGGCCGATGATCCCCTCCAGCCCTTTGAGCCGGCGGAAGATCAGCGTGCGGTGCGCCCACGGACAGGCGAGCGAGACATAGAGATGGTAGCGGCCGACCTCGGGGGCGTAGCGGCCGCCCGGCGCGATGGTGTCGCGGAAGGTCGAGGGCGGACGCACGAAGGCGCCGCCCGCCGCCGGCATCGCCCCTTCACGGACCCAGGCGCCATTGACCATCTGACCCATGCTGTCTCCCGACCGCGCGTCACCTTGCCATGAGATGCGCCGCGCCGGCGGCTGGCGCAAGGCTCGGCGAGACGCCCGGCGGTGTGCTGCGTGCCCCCTGGTGCGCGACACGGAATAGCGACTAGGCTCGCCGCGCGCGCCGCCACGGCCGCGCCGATGCAACCTGAACTTCCGGGGCACCCATATGATCAGCAGGCGATGGCTTCTGTCCGCGGCGCTGCCCGCCGCTCTCGGGGTCGCGCTGACGCTCGGCGCGTCCGGCGCCGAGGCGGCGACCAAGAAAATCGTGCTGGTGGTGAACGGCACCCTGGGCGACAAGTCGTTCTTCGACTCGGCCAATGTCGGCATGCAGTTGATCAAGAAGAAGTACGGCGACGAGGTCGAGGTCCGCACCATCGAGTTGGGCTACGATCAAGCGAAATGGCAGCCCGGCCTGGAAGATATCGCGGCGCAGAACTGGGACATGATCATCTGCGGCACCTATCAGATGCCCGATATCCTGAGCCAGGTCGCCGAGGAGCATACCGACAAAAAGTTCGTCATCTTCGACAGCGCGATGGACTACGCCAAGGGCGCCAACAAGAACGTCTATTCGATCACCTACAAGCAGAACGAGGCCTCCTATCTCGCCGGCGTGATGGCCGAGGGCATGGTCAAGGCCGGCGCCATCCCGAGCGCCAACGGCAAGGTGCTGGGCTTCCTCGGCGGCATGGACATTCCGGTGATCAATGACTTCCTGGCCGGCTATGTCGCCGGCGCCGAGTCGGTGACGCCGGGGGCGAAGGTCGCGGTGTCCTATATCGGCTCCTTCGCCGATGCGGCGAAGGGCAAGGAACTGGCACTGGCGCAATACCGTGCCGGCGCCGGCATCGGCTTCAACGTCGCCGGACAGGCCGGCCTCGGCCAGCTCGCGGCGGCGAAGGACACCAATCATCTGGCGATCGGCGTCGATTCCGATCAGGAGGCGATTTTCCGCAAGACCGATCCGGCAACCGCCGACAAGGTCGTCACCTCGGTTCTCAAGCGCGTCGATGTCAGCCTGCTGCGCGCCGCCGACCTGCTGATGGACGACAAGCTGCCGGTCGGCCGCACCGAGTCGCTCGGCCTCAAGGAAGGCTCGGTCGGCATCGTCAAGAACGCGGTGTACATGAAGCTGGTGCCGGCCGCGGTGCAAACGCAGGTCGATGCGGCGGAAACCAGCATCGCCGACGGCAAGGTGGTGGTGCCGACCGCGTTCGGCATGACCACGGCGCAGCTCGGCGCGCTGCGCGACAAGGTGCGGCCCTGAGTCTGGCCGGCATGCGCCCGCTCCGCAGGCCTGGGGCGGGCGCATGACGGCGCTGGTTGGCTTCCACGACGTCGCCAAGACCTATCCGAACGGCGTCGTCGCCCTGCGCGGCGTCAGTTTCGAGGTGCATGAAGGCACCTGTCACGCCATCTGCGGCGAAAACGGCGCCGGCAAATCGACGCTGATGAAGACGCTGTTTGGCATGGAGGCGCCGAGCCAGGGCACGGTGACGATCAACGGCGTTGCCGCCGGCCCCGATCATTCGCCGCGCGCCGCCGCGGCGGCCGGGATCGGCATGGTGCATCAGCATTTCTCGCTGGTGCCGTCGTTGACGGTGGCGGAAAACGTGGTGCTCGGGCGCGAGCCGACGCGCGGACCGCTGATCGACCGGGCGGCGGCGCGGGCCGAGGTGCGGCGGCTCGCCGAGCGCTTCCGCCTGGCCGTCGAACCCGATGTGCGCGTCGCCACGCTGTCAGTGGCGGCGCAACAGAAGGTCGAGATTCTCAAGGCGCTGGCACGCAACGTGCGACTCCTGATCCTCGACGAGCCGACCGCGGTGCTGACGCCGCAGGAGACCGAGGAACTGTTCGACCGGCTGCGCCATTTGCGCGCCGAGGGGCTGACCATCATCTTCATCAGCCACAAGCTGCGCGAAGTGCGGGCGCTGGCCGAGCATGTCACGGTGCTGCGTGACGGGCGGGTGACCGGTGATGCGCCGATCGCGCAGCTCGACGATGCGACGATCGCGCGGCTGGTGATGGGGCGCGACGTGCGCGCGGTGCGGCGCCAGACGCGCCCGGCGCAGGGGGCGGAGGCGCTGCGGGTGGCGCATCTCACGCTTGCCGCCACCGACCCGGCCGACCGCATGCAGGAGGTCGGATTGTCGCTGCATGGCGGCGAGATTCTCGGCGTCGCCGGGGTCGAGGGCAACGGCCAGCGCGGGCTGGTTTCGGTGCTCACCGGGCTGGCGCGGCCGGATGCCGGCACGGTGACGATGCTCGGGCGCGAGGCGCTGCACCTGACCACGGCCGCGCGGCGCCGCGCCGGCCTCGCCCATCTGCCGGCCGACCGCTATGCCGAGGGCGGCGCGCGAACCCTGTCGCTGACCGACAACGCCGTCGGCATCGCGCATCTTTCGGGCGCGCTGGGGCGCTGGCCGTGGCTGAGCCGGGCGCGGGCGGAGCGGCGCGCGGCGGAGCTGATCCGCGCCTACGACGTGCGCACGCAGACGCCGCGGCAGACGCTGGCGTCGCTGTCGGGCGGCAATGCGCAGAAACTGATCGCGGCGCGCGAGTTTTCCGGTGATCCGAAGCTGCTGATCGCCGATCAGCCGACGCGCGGCATCGACATCCAGGCGGCGGCGTTCATCCGCGCCCGGCTGATCACGCTCGCTGAACAGGGCTGCGCGGTGCTGCTGCTGAGCGCCGATCTGGACGAATTGCTGTCGCTCGCCGATCGGGTGGTGGTGATGTATGCCGGGCGCATCGTCGCCCGACTGGAAAACGACGCGGCGCTGACGCCCGAGGCGCTGGGGCCGTACATGCTCGGGCTGCAGACGGCGGCGTGAAGGAGCGCGGAGGGTGGATTTATGTCGTCACGAACCGTCCGAATGGCGTCTTGTACGTCGGCGTCACCGCCAATCTGGCGCGGCGGGCGTACGCGCACCGCGAGGGATTGGTGGACGGATTCACCCGGCGGTATGGGCTGAAGCGGTTGGCTTATGTGGAGCGGCACGCCGATATCGGCATGGCCATCCAGCGCGAGAAGACCATCAAGGGATGGCGGCGTACCTGGAAAGTACGGCTGATCATGACCGGGAATCCAGAGTGGCGCGACCTGTACGACGAGATCATGTGACCGGCGAACCGCCGCTTGCTGCGGCGCGCATGACGGGAGAGCCGCGTCAGCCGGCCATCCGCCGCCAGGGTGCGCGATGATCCGCGCCGCCGTCGTCTCCACCGTCATCACCGTCACGCTGCTGCTCGTCGTCGTTGCCATCGTGCTGGTGCCGATCGCGCTGGCGCTGCCCGATCCACGCGGCGCCATCGCGGTGTTCCTGCTCGGCCCGGTCGGCGATCTGCGCCATCTCGGCAACATCGTCGAGACGGCGACGCCGCTGATGTTCACCGGGCTGGCCATCGCGCTGATGTTCCGCACCGGCATGTTCAATCTCGGCGCGGAGGGCAGTTTTTTCCTCGGCGCCGTGTTCGCCGCCTTCGCCATTCTGACCTTTCCGCTGCCCGCCTGGGCCGTCGCGCCGGTCGCCATCCTGTTCGGCGGCGCGGTCGGCAGCGTCGGCTGTCTCATCCCCGGCGTGTTGCGCGCGCGTTTCGGCGCCTCCGAACTCGTCTCCTCGCTGATGCTGAACTACGCGGCGCTGTTCCTCGGCCTCTACATCGTCAACTATCTGATCCGCGACCCCAATGCCGGGGCGATGATGTCGTTCAGGTTTCCCGCCGAGGCGCGGCTGCCGCGGCTGCTGGCCGGCACGCGCATCCATCTCGGCGTGCTGATCGCACTGGCCGCCTGCGGTCTCGGCGGGGTCTGGCTGTTCGCCACCCGCTGGGGCTACGAGGCGCGCATCGTCGGCGCCAATCCGGGCTATGCGCGCCATCTCGGGCTGCGCATTACCCTGGTGGCGGCATCGGCGCAGGCGCTCGGCGGCTTCATCGCCGCGGCCGGTGGCGCCATCGAGCTGCAGGGCCTCTATCTGCGCTTCACCTGGCAGGCGCTGCCGGGCGCCGGCTGGAACGGGCTGGTGGTCGCCATCCTGGCCGGCAACAACCCGCTGCTGGTGCCGTTCGCCGCCCTGGCGCTGTCCTATCTGCAGGTCGGCGGCGACATGCTGTCGCGCACGACCTCGGTGCCGGCGGAACTGGTCGGGCTGGTGCAGGCGCTGGTCATCCTGTTCGCCACCGCCACCGCGATCACCCGCAACCCCCGCCTGCTGCGGCTGTTCGCGGCGCGGCGCGACGGGGCGCCGGCCTGATGTGGCATGATCTGCTGCTGCATCTCGGCGGGGCCGGGTTTGTCGGCGCGGTGCTACGGGTCAGCACGCCGATCCTGCTCGCCGCGCTCGGCGCGCTGATCTCCGACCGCGCCGGCGTGATCAATATCGGCATCGAGGGGATCATGCTGGCCGGCGCCTTTGCCGGCGTCGTCGGCAGCGCCGCCACCGGCAATGCCTGGCTCGGGCTGCTGGCCGCGGTGCTGGTCGGCTGCGCGCTCGGCGCGGTGCTGTCGGGCGCGGTCCACTGGCTGCGCGCCGATCTGGTGCTGAGCGGCGTCGCCCTCAACCTCGCCTGCAGCAGCGGCACGGTGCTGCTGCTGTTCGCGCTGACCGGCGACAAGGGCATGTCGGGCAGCCTGCCGAGCAAGGTGTTGCCGAACATCGACCTGCCGTTTCTCGATGGCGTGCCGCTGCTCGGCCCGGCATTTGCGCATCTGCATGTGCTGACCTGGGCCAGCCTGCTGGCGGTGCCGGTGGTGGGGCTGCTGCTGATGCGCACGCCGTTCGGCCTGCGGCTGCGCGCGGTCGGCGAAAACGCCGAGGCAGCCGCGGTCGCCGGGGTGCGGGTGGCGCGGGTGCAATTCGCCGCCCTGGTCCTCTCCGGCGCCTTTGGCGGCGTCGCTGGCGCCTTTTTGTCAATGGGTTATGTGAGCTGGTTCACTGGCGGGATGAGCGCCGGGCGCGGCTTCATCGCCATTGCCGCTGAGGTGATGGGCGGCGGGCTGGCGCTCGGCACCTTCGTCTCGGCGCTGGTGCTGGGCGCGGCGGAAGCGTTTGCCACCGATCTTCAGGGCATCGGCCTGCCGAGCGAACTGATGCAGACGGTGCCCTATGTCGTGCCGGTGGTGGCGCTGGTGCTGCACGCGGTGCGCCGCCGCCGGCGCGGCTGAGGTCGGTGCGCCGGTTCCACGATGGCTAAAACCTTTGTCAACGCCTTGCCCCGCCATCTCGGCCTGCCAACGTCTTGAACTTCAGGAGGATCCTTTTCATGCGCGCGCTCGGGACGGGGACGGTTCGGCTGCTGGCGCTTTCGGCGGCGGCGGCCTTGATGCTGGCCACTCCGGCGCGCGCCGACTGGCACGGCGGCGGCGGCGGCGGCGGCTGGCACGGCGGCGGTGGTGGCGGCGGCTGGCGCGGCGGCGGTGGCGGCTGGCGCGGTGGTGGCGGTGGCTGGCGTGGCGGCGGTGGTGGCTGGCGTGGCGGCGGCTGGGGCGGCCGCGGCTGGGGCGGCGGCTGGGCCGGCCGCGGTTGGGGTGGCGGCTGGGGTGGCGACGGCTGGCGTGGCGGTTGGGGTGGCTGGGGTGGCGGCTGGGGCGGCTACGGGGTCTATGGCGGCCTGCCCTATGTTGCGCCGGTGGTGCCCTATGCCTATCCGTATGCCGCGCCATACGCGGCGCCGTATGCGACGCCCTATGTCGCTCCCTACCCCTATGCCTATACACCCCCGATCATGGTGACCCCGTGATCTGACGCGCACCGCGGCACACGCCGCGGTGCGGTTTGCGGCCGGGCATTGCTGTTGCCGTTATCGGCTGGCGCCGCTATATTGTGGTTGCCCTGCTGCCTCACCGCCACATGTTGACAAATTGCCGTTGACGCCGGCTCTCGATCAGGCAGCATTCCGGGCGATTCGAACGTGTTTGCTGGGAGTTCTGCCGTGCTCGACGCCGTCCAGATGCAAGGTCGCCACCAGGTCCATGTGGATCGCTCGCGCGATTCGCTGCTGACCGATTTCGGCCGCGCGACGCTGGGCGACCGCTATCTGCTGCCCGGCGAATCGTTTCAGGACCTGTTCGCCCGAGTCGCCAGCTACTATGGCGACGACGCCGCGCATGCGCAGCGCATTTACGACTACATCAGCCGCCTGTGGTTCATGCCGGCAACCCCGGTGCTGTCGAACGGCGGCACCAACCGCGGCCTGCCGATCTCCTGCTTCCTCAACGAGGCCTCCGACAGTCTGGAGGGCATCGTCGGGCTGTGGAACGAGAATGTCTGGCTGGCCAGCAAGGGCGGCGGCATCGGCAGCTACTGGGGCAATCTGCGCTCGATCGGCGAGAAGGTCGGGCAGAACGGCAAGACCTCGGGCGTCATCCCGTTCATCCGGGTGATGGACAGTCTGACCCTGGCGATCAGTCAGGGCAGTCTGCGGCGCGGCTCGGCGGCGGTCTATCTGCCGGTGTCGCATCCCGAGATCGAGGAATTCGTCGAAATCCGCCGCCCGACCGGCGGCGACCCGAACCGCAAGGCGCTTAACCTGCATCACGGCCTGCTGGTGCCGGATGCGTTCATGCGTGCGGTGGAGGCCGGCGAGGACTGGCCGCTGACCTCGCCCAAGGACGGCAGCATCGTGCGCAAGATTTCTGCGCGCGCCTTGTGGATTCGCATCCTGACGGCGCGGATCGAGACCGGCGAGCCGTATCTGGTGTTCAGCGACCATGTCAACAACGCCCGGCCGGAGCACCAGAAACTCGCCGGCCTGGAGGTCAAGACCTCCAATTTGTGCAGCGAGATCACGCTGCCGACCGGCATCGACCAGCATGGCCGCCAGCGCACCGCGGTCTGCTGCCTCTCCTCGCTCAACCTTGAGACGTGGCAGGAATGGGAACACCATCCGCTGTTCATCGAGGACGTGATGCGCTTCCTCGACAACGTGCTGGAGGATTTCATCCAGCGCGCGCCGGAGGGGATGGAGCGGGCGCGTTATGCCGCGATGCGTGAGCGCTCGGTCGGCCTCGGCGTGATGGGGTTCCACGGCTTCCTGCAGTCGCAGGGCGTGCCGTTCGAGAGCGTCATTGCCAAAGTGTGGAACCGGCGGATGTTTTCGCATATCCGCCGGCAGGCCGATGCCGCCTCGCATATGCTGGCCGAGGAGCGTGGCCCCTGCCCCGATGCCGCCGAATATGGCGTGATGGAGCGGTTCTCCAACAAGCTGGCGATCGCGCCGACGGCATCGATTTCGATCATCGCCGGCAACGCCTCGCCTGGCATCGAGCCGATCGCCGCCAACGTGTTTCTGCAAAAGACGCTGTCCGGCAGCTTCGCCGTGCGCAACCGCTTTCTTCAGCCGGTGCTGGCCAAATACGGCCGCGACGACGAGGTTACCTGGTCGCTGATCACCCGCACCAAGGGCAGCGTGCAGGATTTGGACTTTCTCGACGCGCAGGAGAAGGCGGTGTTCAAGACCGCGTTCGAGCTGGATCAGCGCTGGGTGGTCGAGCATGCGGCCGATCGCACGCCGTTCATCTGCCAGAGCCAGTCGGTGAACCTGTTCGTGCCGGCCGACGTACACAAGCGCGACCTGCATCAGATTCACATGATGGCGTGGAAGCGCGGGGTGAAGTCGCTGTATTACTGCCGCAGCCTCGCCATCCAGCGCGCCGACAATGTCAGCGAGAAGGCGGTTCTGATCGAAAACCTGATCGAAGCCGCCCTGCCGCCGCCACCGCCGCCCCCCGAGGAGTCGCCGATGCTGCCGCTGACCATGCGCGCGCCGGCCAAGCCGCTGGATTACGACGAGTGCCTCGCCTGCCAGTAGGGCGGGCGATTGGCGGCGGGGCTGTTTGGATGTCCCCTTGGGGTGGGGTGCGGGTGTTGGAGATTTGCGCTCTCGGCAATCGGGTTGCGCCCAGGGCGGTCGTCAGCATCACCTTATCCGCTTCCCGAAAGCGGAGCGCGTTCTGACGCCGAGCCGACCGACATGGGTGGGGAGCAGACGGTCACCTTACTGCCGAGGAAGGCGGATACCGGGCATTCGCCGCTGACCTACGGCTACCTCAGGAGTGTGTCGGGCTTGAGACTCAACCAGAACTGTTGCAAGATCATATGATCAGAACCAACTGCTGGTAGCCATACACAGGAAGTAGAAGGATGACCAAGCCGATTCGATGCCACCTCGTGGCGATCCGGCTGTCACATGGGACCTGACGATTCCGACCTGGAAAGTATTGTCGAATTAGACAGCCGTTCGCCGGAGAAGATCTAGGGTCAGGACTCATTCACTTGAGCCAGAAGATGACGATGGCAGCGAGGGTGATGGCGTTCATGAACAGGTCGGCGCAGCGGTCGTAGCGGGTGGCGATGCGCCGCCAGTCCTTGAGCTTGGCGAA